>CBDBZW010000003.1:1247500-3040300 GCA_965213665.1 Longimicrobiales bacterium | reverse complement strand
GGACTGAACCGCCGCCAGGCCGACCAACTGCGGCGCGGCAACTACCCGATCCAGAGACGCCTCGACCTCCACGGACGCACAAGCGCCGAGGCGCGCACCGAGGTCGGCCATTTCCTCCAGTCCGCGGCGGCGAAGGAGTTGCGCTGCGTTCTCGTGATCACCGGCCAGGGACGCGATGCCCATGGCAGTCCCCGGGGCGTTTTGCGCGATTCGCTTGAGAGGTGGCTGAATCGACCCCGGACTCGCGACCTTGTGCTGGCGAGCGCACCGGCACGGCCACGGGACGGCGGCGGCGGAGCCTTCTACATTCTCCTGCGGCGGAAGCGGCGTCAGGGTCGGTAGTCGCCGTCCCGGGCCCGGGAATCCGCATCCGCCCGGGTTTCCGGAAGCGCGAACGTCGCGTCATCCCGCCACCCGCAGCGTCAGGACGACTGCGCTCTGCACCCCCAAACTCGTCCGCCGCGCGCAACAGCACCCGGTCGCCCATGGCGTCGAGGAAGTGTTGATCCGGGGAGAGTTCGAGAATCGCGTCGATCCGCTCCTCGCCCGGATTCCAGCGCTGCCAGGTGACTTTTCCGCCCCGGGGAGCGCAAATCGCTCCGCCCATACCCGTCCATCGCCGTCGACCAGAACCCGCGACAGCGCCGGCGCGATCGAGTTCCCCTCGGCGTTGCGGTAGTATTCGCGCGCGTCGTCACCCCCCATGCCGCGCAGTCCGCTCATCAGCGCCGCGACCTCGGGAGGGGCATCGGGCCCGGGCCGCGCCGGAGTCTGGTTCCGCTCATTCGTTCTCTCGGTCATCGCTGCGCGCCAGAGCCGGTCCGCCTCCCGCGTTACTTCCTCGCCCGGGCCGAAGTCGAAGGCCATCGTCACTTTGCCGGAACGGTCGTAGGCCGACAGGATTCCCGTTTCCGTATCCGCCACCAGCACCAGATCGCCCGCCACCGCTTCGACCGCCGAGTACGAGAACGGCTTGTCGAAGGCCGAGAAGGCGCCGCCGTAGTTCCGCCGCTCCTTCTCCAGTCCGTCCGCCTCGGCAATGGTGGCGCTCGCACCGTTGGCCGTCAGCGCCCGGTAGCCGATCTTCTCGCGGTAGGGACCGTTGGGCCGTTCGGAGAAGAGCGGTTCGCCATCGCGAAAGATGATCGCGCCGTCGGAATGGACGCCGATGGCCCGCAGCACGAAGGGACCGCTGCGAAAGGCTGCAGGATTGTAGGCGATGGTGTGGAGGAGCGATCCGTCGGCGGCGAAGAGGGTTACCCTGGCGATCATGAAGTCATCCACGAAAAAGCCGCCCGCCGGCGCGCGCCGCGGGCCCCGGATGCGCTGAAACTCACCCGGCCCCTCGCCCCTGCGACCCACCGGTTGCACCTCGCCCGACTCGGTGTCGATCAGGAAGAGCTGCGGGGCCCTGGCGTCGCCGAGGACGATTTGGCCGGGGCCGAGAAAGATGCCGCCGGAGAGCTGCCAGATCGTGGAGACGCCCTCGTGGGGGGAACCGGTGGATTCGAAGAGGGTCTCGCCGAGTTGGAGGGTGGGGACTTGCGCACGAGCCGACCGGGGCGCCCGCGCTCTGGGGGTCGGGTCGCCTGCGGCCGGGATGTGGACAGCGGAGGGGAGCTCGACGCCATCGCACACGAGGGGGCGGAGATCGCCGACGCGCCTTGTTTCGACAGTCTGCGCGAGCGTTGGGGACCAGGAGGCCGCGAGGAGAAGGAGGCCGATTATGAAGAGAAGGTGGATGGGGCGGGGGAGGGTGGACGGGGAAGGGGGGACGGGCATGGGGTGAGTTCCGCGAGCGGGAGGTGTGGGTGCGGCGACGAGACCTATTGCTACAAGACTCTGACATGCCAGCCACTCGGGGCGGCGCCGGTCTCGCCGGTCGTTCTTCGCTGGTATCTCCACCGCTCGCGCCGACCCGCCGCAGCCGATTTGCGCCACAGACCCAAGGCTTGTTTCCCCCTTTGCGCTGGCAGTGATGAGTGCCACCTCCGCCCCGGCGGGCATGGGCTAATCGACTCTGCTCGTACGAGATCAGGTCAGCACGGTCGAGGCGCGTAGGTAGGTAGGAGCGGGCGTTGACCAGCTACGCTCAGCGGCTGGAATCGAGCGCGATGCGGAAGGCTCCCAAGGCTTCGGTCCCGGTTGCCCTCAGGCTGAAACTGCTTGAACCTACCGCCGCACATCGTCGGGACGGCAGAACGACAGCAGTTCGTCAGCGACGCCGGCGAGTCCGAGTTCGCGTGCACAATCGTGGGCCTCGCGGGCCAGGTCCGGTTGCGGTTCCCGCATGCGCCGTGCCAGTCGCACTGTCTCGAGGGCCAATTTCAACCACACCAGCGGCCGTTGCGTCCGGTTCGCCTCCAGCGCGGGAGCCAGGAGCTCAAGAGCGCCAGCCGGATCGCCGGTGCGGGCCCGAAGACGGATGTGCAGCAGGATGGAGGGGAGCGACGCGGAGGCAATGTGGGCGTTCAGCGGATACTCCTCGGCAATGCGGTCGACGCCGTGAAGCTTCCCGAGCTCCAGGAGGAGCAGCCCCTTGAGCGCCGCCAGCGAGGCAATGTACGCGGGCGGCGGAATCGGAGTGCGTGGCGCCTCTTCCTCCTCCGAGCCGATGCCCGCAATGACCTCGAGAACCGAACGGGCCTCCACCAGGTCGCCGCGCGCGACGGCGAGGCCGCCCCGCACCAGGATCTTGCGGGCAAGGATCTCGGAGCAGTCCATGTCGCGGGTGATCTTGGAAACCTCGACGAGCGTTCGCCCCGCCACATCGAGGTCGCCAGATACCAGGTACCATTCGGCCAGGTCAAGTAGCACGAGCGCCAGGAGCCCGATCCGTCCCGCGTCTTCGATGACGGTGCGGTGGTCGCAGAACTCTTCCCACGCCGGGGCCATGCCGAGATGTCCCGCGGTCATCAGGGCCGTGCAGTGGCGCTGCCTCGCGACGGCGGCAACCCGGTGCAACTTCAACGAATCGGCCAGCTCCACCGCCCGCCGCCCGCAATCGATCCAGTCCTCCGGGTTCTCGTGGGCAGCGTCTACCGTGAGCGCGGCCAGGATCCGGCACCGGACCTCCGGTGTGGACTGCGGCTCCTGCTCTCTCAGTCCGGCAAGCTCGGCCTCCAGGCCATCGCGCATCCCCGCCCGCCTCAGGAGCTGCACCCGGGCGTCGTGGACATCGACCCGCAGCGCACCCGCATCCAGAGCGATCGCCGCTTCTTCGAGGCGGTTGAACTCGGTCAGCGTTTCTTCCTCTCCGGCGACCCCCAACCGCCGCCGGGCGTCGGTAACCAGGCAGCGCGTGCGGAACCCCTCCATGGCAGACAACCCGGCCCCATCCCGCAGGGCCGCTTCTCCGCACCGCACGACCGTGCCGAACTTGCGCATGTCGTAGTGCGACCGGACCAGGACCGCCAGAATCGCCCGTTTGTGCGGCCCGGTGGTCAACCCGCGCGCAGCCTCCAGCACGGCAATGCGCTTTGGAATGGCCTCGGATTCAGCCTCCCGGACCGCTTCCAGGACGCACTCGTCGGCGTGTCTGCGCTTTCCCGCGCGGTGGTAATGCCGCGCCACGACCAGCGCCGGAACCACATCCGAAGCCGCCTCCTGCGAAGTCGCTTGCAGGATCCGCGCGGTGCGCGCATGCAAGACCCCGCGCCTTGACGGATGAATCTCGCGGTAGGCGGCGGCGCCGAAGACCGGTCGGCGGAACTTCACGCCCTGCGGTGTCCAGATCGCGAGCCGGAGACGATGCAACACGTCGAGCGCATCCATGCAGGTCTCGCTACCCACCCCGGCAACCCGGTGCAGCAGACTCAGCGGCGCGCTCTCCCCGATCACGGCAAGGGCGAAGAGCACCCTTCGCGGCGCGCCATCCATGCTCTCGACCCGCCGGGCCACCACGCGGCGCACCGAGCCCGGAACCGGCAGGGCCTCCGGCGACCGACTCAGCTCGCGCCCACTCCACTCCCGCGCCAGATCGATGATATACTGCGGATTCCCGTCCGCCATCCACGCGATCCGCTTCAGGCTGCTTCGGGCAAGGCCGGGGCTGACGGAACGGATCAAAGCTCCCGCATCCTCCCGGTTCAGCTCCCGGATCCGGATGACAACGGAGTCGGCGGCGTATTCCTCGTCTTGCACGAAGCGGGTCGCCGCGCACCCAAGCCGCAGCTCCTCGGGTCGATGCGTCATGAGGAGGGTGAAGGGTCCGCCGCTCCAGCGTCGCCGCAGAAACTGCAGGACTCCGATGGATGCACTGTCGAACCACTGAACCGCGTCGAGAAGGAGGATTGTGGGTTGTCGCCGCGCGATGGCGGCCAGGAGATGCAGCAAGGCTTCGCAAATGGGACGCGAAGGCCCCTCGGCGCCGTGGGAGCCGGGATCGAAGCGGACGGCGGCGGCGGGAGAGGGGCGGACCTCGGCGCTGTCCGGGTCGCGAAGTCCGGGAAGGAGCAACTGTGCGGTCGTGCGCCAAGGCTCGGCGAGCGATTGGAGCACGGGCAGTACCCATGGCCGGGTGAGCGGTTCCAGAATCGAGCCCAGGGCGATCTCGCGCTCCAGCGGCGTGGCACTCGTCTGTAGCACCCGGTGTCCGCGGAAACGAGCGCTCCGAAGAACCTCCTGCAGCAGCCGGGTCTTGCCGATTCCCGCCTCGCCGGAGACCGATACGGTCCGCCATCCCGTGGCGTCGCGGTTCTTGAAGAGTTTGCCGTTCAGAACGGTGAGCTCCCGCGACCGACCCACGAAGTCCGCCTGTCCAGGCGCATCCCGGATGCCGCCGACCGGGCCCGATTGCCGCTCCAACTTCTCCTGGGCAAGGGCGTGGACATTGTCGAGAAGCGTGGTGGTCGCGGGTTCCGGAACCCACTGTCCGCCGGGAGCCGCCCGCCGCGCAAAGCGCCGGTACTCGACCTCCGCCTCCCGGACCTGGCCGCACATCACCCGGGCCCACATCACCCGTCGCAGGATCTCCTCCTCCCTGGGCTCGAGGCGCAACAGGACCTGCGCCGCCCGCCGCGCCCGCACCCAGTCATTGTCCAACTCGGCTTCCTCCCACGCCGCCAGCGCGGTCCGCCGCAGGTGCAGACGCTTCTGTAGGCGTTGCTCCTCGATCCAGTCGGCAAAGGCGTCGGTCTTCCGGTATCCGCACGCCGCCAAAAAACCGCGCTCGGCCATGGCGCCGGCCCGCGGGAATTCTTCCGCGTCGAGAAACGCCTGAAACTCGTCCAGATCACACTGGACCAACTCGCGACGAATCCGGATCTGCTCGCCGCGGGGTTCGAAGAGGCGCTCCTCCAGCGTCTGATTCATCTGATAGATGAGCTGGCTGAGCCGGTGCCGAACGACCTTCTGATCGCGCGACTCCCAGAGGAGGTGCTGGAGGAGGATGCGCGGCACCCGTTCCGACAATTCGCTGAAGGCGAGCGCGAAGAGCCCGGTCTGAAGCGGCGATAGTCGAACCGACTCATTGTTTCGCCACAGCACCGGTCCGCCGAAGAGTTCAAGCCGGAGTACGGCTGCGGGGTTCGCCTTTCCGGTTGCGGCGAACCCGTCCGCGCTCTCAGCCGGAGCTGGTAACTCGCTCATCGCGAATGTTGGGAGGGTCGCAGGAAACCGTGGAGGGGCGGTCGGTCATGACCCCCGAAGTGATGTTTCCGGCCGCCACCTCGCGAACGAGCCAGCTCTCGAACACCCACTCCCACCCCAGCTTTTCGCGCACCTCGGTGGGGCGGATCCCGCACAGGCGTTTCATCTGGTTGCTGAGCGAGAAGCCGTCGGCGTAACCGAGCGAGATCGCCACGCTGAAGAGGCTGGCCCCGGAGTTCTGCAACCGGATCGTGGCCCGCAGGATTCGCGCGATATTCAGCCACCGCGATGGCACCGGCAGGTCGTTGCCTACGAACTTGCGCCCCAGCCCCCGCCGCGAAATGTAGAGATTCCGCGAGAGAGCGTCGATCGTTCGCACCTGGGCGCTCAACTGGACCGTGCGGCGGAGGAGGGACCGCGTGATTCCGTCCAGCGGGAAGCCTCGCCACTCCAGGTAGTCGACCACTCCGCTGGCCAGGCAGGAGGGCTCGCGCCGCACCACGCTGGTGACCTCGCGCGCGGAGGGCGACTCGTGAAAGGGCAGCACCGACTGGGGCCGGCAGATCTCGATTGCGCGCAATACCCGCAGCACCGAAGGACGATCGTCGCGGTCCGGCAGAATCATCGCCAGCGCCATGCCCCCGGGGCGCCCCGCCACCATCGGTTCGGTCTCTTCCCACTCGGGAGCGCCCAGATGCCAGACGAGGATCGATCCTCCGCTGGTCTCGATCGGGAGGGGATCGCCGGCCTCGAGAGCGTCCAGAGTACGGTAGGGTGGGGTGGCGAGCAGGACTGCGGCGTGGTTCAGGGTGGGCTGCATGGTCAGGATTCTCCGGGGGATGGACGGGTGGACACGGGGGTTGACGGGTGGACAGGGCCGCACGACGACTTGTGCGTACGGTGGCAGCCTACAAATCCGCCATCATGAACTCATCAGCGAAACGGAGCGAAGACCTCATCCCCGCACCCTTCTCCCCATGGCACGAGCAAGGCCAAAGGCGCTATCGTTCCCCTCCCGCTACACCGTTGAAACCGGAAAGAGCCAGGTGCAGCCGTGCCCGATATTTCTCCCGCAT
Source organism: Longimicrobiales bacterium (assembly GCA_965213665.1). Lineage (GTDB taxonomy): Bacteria > Gemmatimonadota > Gemmatimonadetes > Longimicrobiales > Gaopeijiaceae > Bin94. The sequence continues at coordinate 3,033,635 of CBDBZW010000003.1, read as the reverse complement.
CAGCAACCGTCGAATCACACACAACCGTCGTTGCCGCCCTGCGCGGACTCCGTGGCCGCGCCACCCTGGGCGACGTGATCGCCGCCACCGGACTTCCCGACCACGAGGCCGAGCAGTCGCTGAAGCACATCCTGGAGCGGTATCGCGGCCATCTGGATGTGTCCGATTCGGGCGACCTCCTCTACCGCTTTGACCCACGCCTGATCGAGCGCGACCGCGAGCCTTTCGGTGTGCGCTTCCGGCGGGTCGCGTGGGCCGCCTTCAAGACCGGGTTCAAGATCTTGACCGCGGCGATGCTGGTCGTCTATTTCGTGGTCTTCGTGGCCATCGTGATTGCGCTGGCCTTCGCCAACCGCGACGACGAAGGAATCGGCGGTGGGGGACTGGGTCTGGGGGATCTCTTCCTCATGCACTGGCTCCTGGGAGGACGCGGCTGGAACCGGCGGAGCCTCTACTACGGCGATTCCCACGCCCGCCGCCTGCCGAAGAACGCACGGCCGCCCTTTTACAAGAAAGTCTTCGCCTTCATCTTCGGTCCCGAGGAGCCGCGGCCCACGCAGCTTCAGAAGGACCGGAGCGTGCTGCAACTCATCCGCGCGCGCCGGGGCGTTTTGGCCGCACCCGAACTCATTGAACACGCGGGACTTACGATCGATCAGGCCGGCGAGGAAATGGGACGGTTGACCGGTGCCTACGGGGGCGATCCGCGGGTCTCGGACGGCGGCGAGGTGGTCTACGCCTTCCCCGATCTGATGAAGAGCGCTCACGGCAAGGTGCGCGCGAGCGAGCCGAAGCCCGCCTGGATGCGGCTGGAGTACAGGAAGAAGCTGACCGGCAATCCGGCAGGCTCGAATCTGGGGATCGGGGCCATGAACGGCTTCAACCTGGTGGCTGCGAGCGTGCTCGGAGTCGTGCCGGCGATCAGTGTGGCGGGCACCGAATTGGTGCTTGATCCGCTGGTCGCGTGGGGACTGGGCGTGATTCCCGCGACCTTCAGCAGCCTTTTCTTTCTGATTCCCGCCCTGCGTGCGGTCGGACTGCGGGGCGAGAACCGGAGGCGAATGCGACGCAATGTCCGGCGGCTTCTGCTTGGGCTGGTCTATGCGCGCAGCGTGGGTACGGTGCGCTGGATCGCCGTTTCCGATGCGGTGCGGCATGTGACGCGCGCGCTGAAGGGATGGCAGGTCAATCCCGCGACGATCACCGCCGAGCTGGAGCGGCTGGCGGCCGAGTTCGACGCCGATGTCGAGAAGGGGGACGACGGATACCGGTATCGCTTCGGCCGCATTCGCGAGGCCTTTGTCGAGGCCGAACTGGAGCGGCGGCGGCTTCGTTTGGAGGACCAGAAGCTGGGGCCGATCGTCTACGCCACCTCCGATACGGCGGCCGAGGAGTCACAGCGCGACGCCGACGCCTTCGACCGGGAGCTTGCCCGCGCCGAAGTCGATGTGGCGGGGTACGTTCCGCCGGCGTCCCGGGTGGGTTACGAGGAGGACTTCGAGGTGGTCATGGATGCGGCTTCGGCGGCTCGATCCGGCCCGCGCCGACCCCGGCCTCGATCCTATCGATCTCCGCCTCGATGGAGGTGAAGACCGTGTCCCAGTATTCGCGCGGCTGAGCTCCCATGACCGGCAGCACCCCGTTGATGACGAACGAAGGCGTGCCGCGCACCCCTAGAGTTCTCCCGGCGACGACTCCGCTCCGCACCCGGTCTTCGGGCCGCGCCTCGGTCAGGCACGATGTGAACCGATCGGCGTCGGCTCCGGCCTCCGTCGCCAGCGTCTGGAAGAATGCAAACGGGTCGCCCAGGCTCTTCCACTCCGACTGGCGTTCGTAGAGGTCGTTGCTGACCGGTGTGAAGAGTTCCTGTTCGCCGGCGCACTCGGCGGCGAAGGCGGCCGGGAGACCGTTGGCGAACATCCCGCTCACATAGGTGACGTACTTCCACCGCACGCGCCCCGCGTCGATGTAATCGCGCCGCAGCCCGGGGAAGGTCTCGGTGTGAAAGCGGCGGCAGAACCCGCAGCCGTAGTCGCTGAACTCGATGACGCTGATGGGGGCGGTGGCCGCGCCGAGGTCGAATCCCAACTCGGCGAGCGGGACTTCCAGCGCCGGCGGCAACGCGGTGGTGCCCCCTTCGGCCAGCATGGCGCTCAGGATCGCCCCGGAGGGATTGCCCCCCGCCCCCCCCGCCTCCCCGTCCCCACCGCACCCCACCGCCACCACCCCGATTGCGGCCATCGTCCAGCCGCCGATTCGCACTGTCGTCCAACGCTTCATTCCCCCAGCTCCTTTCTGTCACGGCCTCTGCGCGCGGAACCGTTGTCCCTCGCGCCGGCCGGCTTGTCTTCGTAGGCCCCTCGCTCGTAGGCCACGCGCGGCAACCCTTCGCGAACAACCACCGTCTCGGCAATCTTGTCATGAATCGCCTGCCGGTTCGGATCCCACCACACCTGCGCAAAACCGAGCAGTCCGGTCGCCAACCCCGCAGCATAGCCGCCCGCCCGCTCCAGCGACATGAAGAGGCCCAGCGGCTGCCCATTCAGCCGAACCACGCGCAGCCCCAGGAGCTTCTTGCCCGGAGTGCGCCCGCCCCAGAGCGCCAGAAAAAGGGTCAGATAAATCGTTCCCCACCCCATGACCAACCCGGCTTCGTCGGCGGCGTCGCGAATCCACGAAAAGAGGGTCGACGGTCCTGCTTCGTCCAGTTGCTGCCGCGTCTCTTCCAGCTCTTCGGAGACCGCGTCGATGCGGTTGTCCAGGACCGTGTTTTCGAGCCGGACCGCCGCCAGCTCGCCATTCAGCCGCGCGATCGAATCTTCCGCGGTCGTCGCCGAATCGGTCGCATCCGCGTTGGCCAGCGCCGCCGCGACGAGATCGCCAAGATCAATTTCCACACCGTCTTCCGCGCCGGAATCTCCAACCACGGCCCCGTCCTCGTCCATCTGGAGGTTGAAGGGTGCGCCGGGATCGTTCGCATGCCGGAGCACCGACGGCAGGATCGTGGCTCCGATCCCGACAATCAGAACCACCGTGCCCGCACAGCCGAGCGCGACCTTGCGGGCCGGGCCGGAGCTGGCGCCTTCGGGACGCCGGGTGGCGAGCCGGAAGAGGGTAAGCGCGACCAGCCCTCCGAGCACCCTCCAGCCGAGGAGCTGCACGAATCCCACCAGGACCAGATCCACCATCAGCGCCGCGAAGCGACGCCACGGTTGCGCGAGGGGGGTGCCGAGAAGATCGGGCGACACCGAGAAGGCATCGGGGGTGACGATGGAACGGGGATCGCCGGACACGGTTCGGTCAGCGGCGGCGGAAGAATCCACCCAGCACGAGTCCCGCGGCCAATCCCGTCAGCGCGGCAATACCCAGGAGCGTTTCGAGGCGCAGCGAGGGCGGATCGAGCACGATGGCCCGTCGTTCTTCGGGTTCCGTGGGCGGTACGGCGCCCAGTTCGGTCCCCTCCAGATCCTGTCGCAGCTCAAGCAGCGTCCGCACCTGATCTTCCTCGTCCTCGAAACCACAGCCCGTGCAGCCGACGAAGCCGCGATCCCGCGCCGTCCGGTTCGACCAGACCAGCTCGCCGCAGTCGTGGGGACATGAAATTTCGGCCCCTAGCGGCACGACAATCTCGTAGAGCATCCCCTTGGACAGGTCCAGAGACCGGGCGATCTGGTTGACACTCTCGTCCGAATGCCAATACAGTTCGTTCGCCCTGGCGGCGACATCGGTGGCGGGCCGTGTTTGACCCGCGTCCGGCCCGATCGAATCCGTCATCGTTCCCCAACGTCCCTGAGTCCGTGATGCGCGAACCTTCAACATACCATCGGCGGCGCTGATGCGGCCAAGGACAAAGATCATCCGAACGCTGGAAAAGGTCTACCGCGAAGCCTACCAGCGGGCGGACAAGGCGAGCGACGAGACGCGCAAGGAGGCGTTGGACTTCGGGTTCCAGCGCGACCAGGTCATGCTCGAAGCGATTCTCGATCTGCGCGATGCGCTGGCGGCGGCTCCGGGGGCGAAGGACGCAAAGGGCGATTCGAGCTTGATCGACAAGGCGATGGCGATTCGCAAGTTCACCCGGCTGGGCCCGCGCTGACCATGAAGCTCTATACGCGGCGCGGCGACGGCGGCGAGACCGGGCTCTTTGGCGGGGGAAGGGTGCCGAAGGATGACCCGCGGGTGGAGGCCTACGGGACTGTGGATGAATTAGGCGCGGCGCTGGGCGTGGCCGATGCGCACCTGGCGGACGCGCAGATCCAGGAGACGCTGACGACGATCCAGGGAGACCTCTTCGCAATCGGGGCCCACCTGGCCACCCCGCCTCCCCGTGCGGGACGACCCCATCCCACCCTCCCCATCCTTCCCCTTGCGCGCATTGCACAGATGGAATCGTGGATCGACGCCGCCGAGAGCGAGACCCCGCCCCTCAGGCGCTTCATCCTGCCGACGGGAACGGCGGGCGCATGCCACCTCCACCATGCCCGCGCACTTTGCAGACGGGCGGAGCGGCGGTGTGTCACCCTCACGGCCCGGGTCGAGCTCGATCCCGGCATCATTCGCTACCTGAATCGCCTCTCGGACTACCTCTTCGCGGCGGCCCGGCTCGCCAACCACCGCGACGGCCGCGCCGACACCGAGTGGGAGGGAGGCCCCTGATGTCCGGCCGAAGCGTTCACCTGCGCGGCGACGTTTGTTCATCTGCGCGGCGCAATTGGTCAAATCTGCGCGGCGATGTCGTTCATGTGCGCGGCGAAGTCGTCCCGCCGCATGGCGAAGTCATCCGCTTCGACGCCCGTCGTCCCCCTGGCCCGGAACCCCGGACAGCGGTGCTGGCCGCGCACGGCTTCAAGGGCTTCAAGGACTGGGGATTCTTTCCCCATCTCTGCGAACGTCTCGCGCGCGCTGGTCACCTTGTCGTCTCCTTCAACGGTTCGCGCAACGGAATCGGACCCGGCCTCCTCGATTTCACCGATCTACAGGCCTTCGGGCGCAACACGGTCAGCCATGAGCTCGGCGATCTGCACTGGATGCTGGACCGGCTGAAGGCGGGAGAGTGGAGCGAGGAACCGCCCCGCGCGATCGCTCTGCTGGGACACAGCCGGGGAGGGGGATGCGCGGTGGTCGCGGCCGGGGAGCGCGACGATCTCTCGGCGGTGGTCACCTGGGCCGCAATCTCGACCTTCAACCGCTGGACGGCGGAGCAGAAGGAGGAGTGGCGGCGAAATGGCGTGGTGTGGATTGCGAATTCGCGCACCGGCCAGCAGATGCCGCTCTACCGCGAAGTGCGCAAAGACTTCGTCGCGAACCGGAGACGATTCGATCCGGTGGCGGCGGCGGCGCGGGTGAGCGCGCCCTGGCTGGTGGTGCATGGAACCGACGACACGACCGTTCCCCTGCACGAGGCCGAGGCGTTGGTGCAGGCCGGACCCACGGCAACGCTGGCGCGGATTGAAGGGTCGGGTCACACCTTCGAGGCGACGCACCCTCTGACAGAGGTGACTCCCGGGCTGCAAGCGGCGACCCGGGCTACAATCGGGCACCTTCGCGATCTTGCGGCGGGCGAGAGCGGCTGACCGGCGGACCGGCCGGAGCTGTCCGTCCGCGAGGCCGGGAGGCTACGGGTCCGGCGGCGGCGAAGACGGTGCGGGGTTGCTCCGCGCGCCCACTTCCGCAATGATGTAGTCTCCCCCTCCACGGTCCGACCCCAGAGGTAAACGTGACCTATATCATCACCGAGCCGTGCATCGGCACCAAGGATGCGAGTTGCGTGGAAGTGTGTCCCGTAGACTGCATCTACGAGGCCGGCGATCAATACCTCATCCACCCGGACGAGTGCATCGACTGCGGCGCCTGTGAGCCCGAGTGTCCGGTGCAGGCGATCTTTCCGGACACCGACGTTCCGCCGGAATGGAGCGAATACATCGAGAAGAACGCGATACACTTCGAGTGAAACGAGTTTTGGTGACGCGCTTCGAGTGACGCGAGTTTGCGTGACGCGCTTCGAGTGACGAGCTGCCGGCTGACGCGCGCTTAGGCAGAGCCGTGATGCCTGCCGAATGACCGCCGCCGCCGATACGGTTGGGTCAGGATCGGGGGTCGAAGTTTCCGGTCCCGCCCCCGGACGCCACGGCACGGTAACCGCGACGCCCGGAGACGATCAGATTCCGAGCTCCCTCAGGCGCTCGAGCCGGATCCTCCCCGGATTCTTCTCACCCGGAGGAACATCCTCGGACCAGCCGGTCGCATTTCCGTCGGGACGAGGACCCCCCTGACGGAGAAGAGCCACGCCGGCGGCAATGAGCGCGGCGGCGCCGAGCAGGTTGACGGGGAACTTGCGCATCGCACTTCTCCTTCCCGTTTTGCAGGTGATGCGGCGCCGCAATGAACGACCTCCGCGTTTTGATCGGACCCCTTGGATACGCAAGTCACATGCCGTTTTCCTGGAAGTGGCTTCAAACCACCTCCTAAGAGCTCCTATCCTGTTGCTGCCGTTACATTTCGGCGTTTTGCCGACCCATTGTCCACGCTCCGGTTTCGTTCCTTCATCCGCACAAGTTTCCCTCGCCATGGCAAGATTTGAACCCGTCGGACTACGCGCCGATCCCGTGGAGATGACACGCATTCTGGTGCGGACGCCCTCGGTCAATCCGTCGCTGGAGGAGGGCGGTGCGGGCGAGCGCGAGGTGGCCGAAGCGACGGCGCGGTGGCTGCGCGGCTGGGGGTACCGAACCGAGGTGACCGAAGTGGCGACAGGACGCCCCAATGTGTTGGGACGACGGGGCGCGCGGCGCGGGGGACCGTCGCTACTCCTCAATGGCCACCTCGATACGGTCGGCGTGGCCGGAATGAGCGATCCCTTCCCGGGGCGAATCCGCGATGGGAAGCTGTACGGGCGCGGCGCGGCGGACATGAAGTCGGGCGTGGCGTGCGCCCTGGCCGTCGCGGCGGAGCTGGCCGGTTGCGAGATCCCCGGGGAGCTGACCGTGGCGCTGACCTGCGACGAGGAACATGCTTCGGTGGGAATGGCGGCGCTGGTCGCGGACGGCTTCCGGGCCGACGGGGCCGTGGTCTGCGAGCCGACCTCGCTGGCGGTCATGCCGGCGCACAAGGGCTTCCTCTGGATCGACGCAACGGTGCGGGGACGCGCGGCGCACGGATCGCGGCCGGAGCTGGGCGTGGATGCGATCGCCCACATGGGCCACCTTCTGGTCGCGCTGGACGAGGAGGCCGAACGGCTGGGGCGCGGACGATCTCATTCCCTGCTCGGTCCCGCGTCGGTGCACGCCGGAACGATCCGGGGCGGGAGCGCTCCCTCGGTCTATCCGGACCGGTGCGAACTGGTGGTGGAGCGCAGGACGCTGCCGGGCGAGACGGCGGCCGGTGTGATGAGCGAGATGGAGGCCGTGCTGGGGCGGGCGCGGGAACGGTGCCCGGAGCTGGATGCGGAGATTGCGCCGGGGCTCTACCGCGCCGCCACCGAGGTGCCGGTGGGGTCGCCGCTGGTGCGCGGACTGGTAGCCGCGTGCGAACGCGGGGGGTTGCGGGGGGCGGTGGGGGGAATGTCGGCGTGGGTGGACGCCTGTTTCCTCAATGAGCACGGAACTCCGGCGGTCTGCTTCGGTCCCGGCTCGATCGCGCAGGCACACACCGTGGACGAGTGGGTGAGCGTGGCCGAGATCGAGTTGGCGGCGCGGGTGCTGGCCAACTTTGCGGCCGAGTTTCTGGGATGCGACCGTGGCGCACTCCCCCGCCCGCAACCGGGCGCCACCGCGGATTCGACACCGACGCGCCGCGCCGCCGAACTGCGGGCCGAACCGCCGGAGCGGGCCTCAGGGATTTGCCCGGCTACCTGGCCCGGCTGGTCACCGTGATCGCTCCACCCGGGAAGTTGGTTCCGAACCGCATCGTGGCGTCCGAAGCGCTGAGGTAACGCAGCTCCTGGATATCCGAGACGGGCAGCGTCCGGAGCCCCTCCTGGGCATTCCCCATGCGAGCGCCGTCGACGATGAGCTGCGGCAGGTTCGTGCCCCCCGTCCCCGCACCCCTCCCCTGCAACCAGCGCGGCCGCAGACGCCTCACCGCGTCAAGGGCGGTCAGCGTGGAGTGGTCGGCCAGCTCCTCGAGGGTGATGATATTCGGGTTGCGGCGCGGTCCGCCCCCACCCCCCGCCCCGCTGGCGCAGGCCGCGAGCACCGTCAGGAGCGCAAAGGCGGCGACGAAGAGAAATCGGCTTCCGGCATTGTTCGTGCGCATGGTTTTCCTTTGAGTGAGAAGCGAGCATCGTCTTTCTGGGGAATCGTCTTACCGGGGAGTCGTCTGACTGGGAGATCGTCTGAGAAGTCGTCCCCAAGGACCGTCTCAATGGACCGTCCGCCCACCACACTACTATACTGCGCCCCGCGATGCCGGTGCAACTCGCTCGGGCGGCCGGGGCTGACGATCCGTCCATGGGTTGCGCAGGGCGGGCTGTCCCAGCTCCAGGCCCCGGGGACTCGCCGGGAATCCACCGTCAACAGAGCCCGATTTGCGCATGATGGACAACGACTTCACCACCCCCGAGACCATTCACCGGGCGATCGGCCGCACCTTCGTGTCGGGCTGGATTCGGGTGGATCAGGCACGGATCAGCGAGTTCGGACGAATCACCGGGGATCCGGACCCGCACCACATCGATCCCGGCTATGCCGCACGCCACAGCCCCTGGGGACGCACCATTTCCTTCGGCTTCCTGACGATGTCGCTGATGACGCCGATGCTCTATCAGATCTACCGTTATCCGATGGAGGGGAAGGCCGGCGACGGTTATCCGGCGAGCTACGGATTCGAGCGGGTGCGACTGGTGGCGCCGGTGCTGTCCGGGTCGCGGATTCGCGGGCACTTCACCGTGAAGGAGGTACGCGAGCGGAAACCGGGACAGCTCCTGACGGTTTTCGGGTGCCGGGTGGAGATCGAAGGGGAAGAGCGGCCCGCGCTGGTGGGGGACTGGCTCTCGCTCTGGCTGAAGCCGTGAAGACGATTGCGACCGAGCTGGAGCGGCGGGCGCGGGAGTTTCCCGGCCGGCACTTCGTGCGCTTTCGCGACGCCGACCTGACCTACGGCGAATTCGATGCCCGCACGCGGTCGCTGGCCACGGGGCTGAAGCGCCATTCCGTGGGCGGTCCCGTGGTTCCGACGCTGCTTCCCAACTGCGCCGACGCGGCCCTCCTCTGGTTTGCGGCCAACCGCGCCGGGTTGGTGTGGGCGCCTCTGAACACGGAATTCCGCGGCCGGGGACTGGCTCACGCGATCAACCTGACCGGTTCGCGCGACCTGGTTGTGGACGCTTCGCTGCTGGCGCCGGTCCTTGAGATCCGGGAACGCCTGGAGCGCCTTGAACGCCTCATTGTGCGGGACGGCAAGGCGGATCAGGCCGCCGCCGGGGCCAACGACGGCGCCCGGGAATCCGGCGCGGGACCGGAACGGCTGGCCAGCGACAACCGGACCAGCGCCGACGCCACCGGCCTTCCCCTCCCCACCCTTCCCCTGGAGGCCCTCTTCCTCGAGGACGACGGCACACCCCCCGTCCTTCCCGCGCGGGAATCGTCGCCCTCCCTCCTCATCCATACCTCCGGCACGACCGGCGTCTCGAAGGCCTGCGAGCTCTCGCACCGGTACGTTCTGGGCCAGGCCGCGCTGCTTGGCAAGGCCATCGGCATGCGCCCCGGCGATGTCCTCTTTTGCCCCTACCCCCTCTTCCACTGGGACGCCACGATCGGGACGATTGCACCCGCCCTGCACCTTGGGCTCACCGCGGTGGTCACCGAACGCTTCAGCGTGTCGCGCTTCTGGGATGACGTGCGGCGCTACGGGGCCACCATCTTCGATTTCATGGGCGCCACCCTCACCTTCATTCACAAACAGCCGCCACGACCCGGCGACGCCGACAATCCCGCGCGTCTGGGTTGGGGTGTGCCGATGCCCGCATTCAAGGAGGATTTCGAGGCGCGCTTCGGCGTGACGCTGGTCGAGGGCTACGGTTCAACCGAGGTGGGAATCGTGGTCTGCCAGGAGCCGGGCGCCGCCTCTCCGCCGGGCTCGTGCGGCCGCTGTTCCCCCAACTTCCAACTGCGTATTGTGGATGAAGACGACCAGCCGCTGCCCCCCGGCGAAGTCGGCGAGATCGTGGTGCGCACGGCGGCCGCCGAGGACCGTCATCTGATGCTGAACGGCTACTACGGCATGGAGGCGCTCAACCGCGAGGTCTTCCGCGGCGGCTGGTTCCACACCGGCGATCTGGGGCGGCTCGACGCTGCGGGCAATCTCTACTTCGAGGGGCGGGGCAAGGACGCGATCCGGCGGCGGGGCGAGAACATTTCCGCCTTCGAGATCGAGCAGGTAATCGAGGCGCATCCGGCCGTGCTCGAGGTGGCGGCCTACGGGCTGCCGAGCGAGCTTACAGAGGAAGAGGTGGCGGTGTCGGTCGTGCCAAAGCCCGGCCATACCCTTGACGCCGACGAATTGCGCAAGTATTGCGAGGGGCGAATGGCGCGCTACATGGTGCCCGCGCATCTGCGGTTCCCGAGTGAGTTGCCGCGGACGCCGACGGAGAAGGTGGAGAAGGCGGCGCTGAGGCGGCGGCATTTGCGCGCGCTGGGCGGGGAGCGGGGTGGGGTGGTGGCGGTGGAGCGGCGGCGGGCCGTTGCCGGGAAGGACGGCGCATGAGGGCGATGGGGAGGACGCTCGGGAAGTGTGCGAGGCTTCGGCGGATCGGACTGCGAAATGGCGGTTTGCAGAAGATCGGTTTGCGGCGGATCGGGATGGTGGCGGCAACCGTGGTCGCGGCGGGGTGGCCAGGGGGCGCGGGGGGACAGGCTGCGGTCGGGCTGATTGCCGGCGCGTCACTCTCGAGCTTTACCGGAAGCGGGGCGGTAGATGTAAAATCCGGGGCCGGGCCGCTCTTCGGGCTCTCGGGCGCGGTCTCCCTGGGAGAAACGCTGGCGCTGCGGCCGGAGCTGTACCTGGTTCGCAAGGGTGCGCACGTCAACACCCGTTTGGGGGATTTCGGGGCCGGACCCAGTAAGGAATTTGCGCTTCATTACCTACAAATTCCGTTGCTGCTGGAGCTGCGGACCGGGTCCGTGGCCGCGTTTCGTCCGCGTCTCTTCGGCGGAGTCTCGGCCGGGCTGCTGGTCAACTGCGAATTGGAGGACGAGAGCTGCGAACGGATCGATGAGATCAGATTCCGGCGGGCGGATCTGGGGGTGGTGGTGGGCGGGGAGCTGGAATGGCGGAACTGGGGGCTCGGGGCTCGCTACGAGGCTGCGGTGCGGGCCTTCGAGATCTCCACTCCGGGCGCCGAGCTGTACAATGGGGCGCTCACGCTCACGCTCCGTTTCCAGCCGCGAAGAACTCGGCAATGAACTCGGTGGCGGGCGCGGTCGCGAGCTCCTGGGGCGTTCCCCGCTGCACGATCCCTCCCCCTTCGAGGGCGTAGACGCGGGGCCTTCCCAGTGCGTACACATCGCGGGCATCGTGCGTGACCACAATCGCCGGCCGTTGCCCGTGCAGGAGACGCCGGGCCAGACTCGCGCGCAGCTTCCGCCGGGCGGCCGGGTCCATGGCGGCCAGCGGCTCGTCCAGAAGGAGGATTGCGGGCCGGGCCATGACGGCGCGGGCCAGGGCGACTCGCTGCTTCTCGCCGCCGGAGAGCGTGGCGGGGTAGCGGTTCGCGAGGCCGTCGCAGCCCATCTCGGCCAGGGTGTCCAGCGCCAGCCGCCTTCGCTCGGCGCGTGATCGCGCGGCCGCGGCCGGGACGCCGAAGGCCACATTGTCGGCCACGGCGAGGTGCGGAAAGAGGCCGTAGCCCTGCGGCACATATCCCACTCGGCGCGCCTCCGGGGGCAGCGCGATCTCCCGTTCCGCGTCGAAGAGAACCGAGCCTGCCACCTCGATCCGGCCCGATTCCGGCGCGAGCGCGCCCACAATGGTGCGCAGCAGCGTGGTCTTGCCGGAGCCATTCGGACCGATTACCGCGACCGGCGCGGCCGCGCCCCGCATCCGGGCCGCGAGGCGAAAGGCGCCCGCCCGCACCACGATCTCGACCGACCAGGAGGCCGTGCTCACGAGGGTGGCCGGCGGTGGGGGGAGAGGGGGCGGGGAGGGTCGCGGGTGTCGAGGCGGCGGGACATCAGAGCGGGAACGGCACGCAGGGGAAGGAGGAGCAGCGCGCTCGCGCCGACCAGCACGACCGCCAGCGCAATGGCGAGGCGGGTGTCGGACTCCAGCGCCGTGTAGATCGCCAGAGGCATCGTCTGGGTGACGCCGGTGAAGTTGCCCGCGAAGAAGAGTGTGGCGCCGAACTCGCCCAGCGCCCGCGCCCAGGCCAGCGCGGCTCCCGCGATCATGCCCGGCAGCGCAAGGGGAAGAACAACGCGGAGGAAGGCCCCTGCGGCCGATTGCCCGAGCGAGCGCGCTACCAGGATCAGCTCCGGGTCGATGCGGCGGAAGGCGGCGGCCGAACCCTGGATGTAGAAGGGCGCGGCAACCACGAGCTGGGCGAGGATCACGGCGGGGGTGGTGAAGGGAATGCGCACACCGGCGGCCGCGAGTGCCGGACCAAGGAGGCCGTTGCGTCCGAAGGCCTCCAGGAGCGCGATCCCCATGACCGCGGGGGGAACCACAATCGGGAGATCGACCAGGACCTCGACGATGCGCGGCGCGCGTCCCGGGCGGGTGGCCAGCCACCACGCGACCGGAGTGCCGGTCAGTACAATGACCGTGATCGTGACGAGGGTGGTGCGGGCGCTCAGCCACAGCGCCGGAAGGAAGAGGGGATGGCGCGCGCCGGCCGCGATGTCGCCGGGCGATGATGCTCCCGCGAGTGCGATGAGGGGCAGCGCGAGGAGGGCGAGCATGGGAAGGGCGGCCAGGAAGGGGGCGCGCGCCGGGGGGGGGCGGGGGGGGGTCACTCGTGCCGGATCCCCGCGTTGCCGCCGGTGAGGAAACCGTGCCGGGAGAGCAGTTCCCGACCCTCGGGCGAAGCGACAAGATCCACCCACCGCCCCGCCGCCCCCCCGTTTTCCGTGCCCTTCACCACTCCAATCAGGTAGCGCGCCCGCACACTCGCCCCGGCCGGCACGGCCACCATTCCCACCGGGGCGTTTGCGGCATCGGTCCGGTACACGATCGCGGCGTCGGCCTCGCCCATCTCCACCTTGGCGCGCAACTGGCGCACATTGCTCTCCTGCGAGACCACCCGTCCCAGCACGGCTTCGGCAAACCCCGGCCGCCCCCCCGCCTCGGCGCGGCGCAGAATCTCGCGCGCATAGCTTCCCACCGGCACACCCGGCGACCCCAGCACCAGCCGCTCGGCCCGGACCAGGTCCCCGAAACGCTCGATTCCGGCCGGATTCGAGGGCGGCACGATCACCACGAGCTCGTTTCCCGCCAGCAACCGCGATCCCGTCACCAGTCCGGCGCGCTCAAGCGCCTCCATCTGCACTGGATCCGCCGAAGCGAAGACATCCGCCGGCGCCCCCCGCTCGATCTGGGTCCGGAGCACCTGGCTGCCCGCAAAGACCAGCACGATCTCGCTCTCGGGGTGAAGCCGTTCGAATGCGCTCGCCATCTCGCCAAAGGCTTCGGTGAGCGAAGAGGCGGCGAAGACGCGCAGCGGCCGCGGCCCGGATTCGGTGGACCCGCAGGCGCCCGCAGCCAGGATCGCGGCCAGTAGCCCGGCGGCAAGAACCAACCCGACCGGCGTCGTCCAGGCAACCGCACCGAGGCGGAGAGTCCTCCGGGGCGCCACCGCGCCCGCGCCCGTCCTGCCCGTCCCCCGCGCGCGCACCGGCAACCGCTACGCGAAGTGCGGACGGATGGCCTGGGCGAGCGACGTCTCGATCTCCCACACGGCGTCGGTCACCGCGCGGCCGATCAGGTCCAGTTGGCGCAGGTGCCGAATCCGCGGCGCCACATGGTTCAGCTCCCGGCGCGAGAGGATGTGCGACAGGATTCCGCAGGCGTCGGCCAGACAGATGATCACCACATCGCGCGGCATCGGAATCGCCTCGCTGAAGAGCAGCTCCATGATGCGCAGCTTGACCTCGCGCTCGGCGGTGCCCTCGTCGGCCACGGGATAGCGGCGCGAGCGGAAGACCCAGAGGAAGCGGTCCTCGCGGCGCTCCAGGATTCCCCGCGCGACGAGCCGGTCCACCGCCGCGCTCCGGATCTCCCCGGCCCGGGCGGCGGCGCGTTCCACCCAGTAGCGCGCGTCGTGCGGTTCCGTTTCCTTGCCGGTTCCGGCGACGATCTCGGCTAGCAGCGGGTCGAGAATGTCGTCGCCCAGGGGCGTCGCATCGACCAGCATGAGCTTGTCCAGATCGGTGTCGATCCGGTCCACCAGCGCCAGATCCATCAGCACGGCCCCGCCCAGCGCATAGCGCAGCGACCAGTCGGGTACGCGCAGAAACCGCTCTTCCTCGTCGTCCATCAGGAGCAACATGACCTCTTCGGCGAATCGCAGCATGGATGATTCCAGTTCGTCAAAATTCCAGTTCGTCAAAAGATGTGGGCTTCGCGCGGAACTCCGGCGCTGTCGAACCTTCCATGACCGAAGGCGGTCGCGTCAAGGGTATGCGCGCGTCCGTCGGCGATCAGCTCGGCCACGCAGAGTCCGGTAGCCGGTGCATGCATGATCCCGTGTCCCGAAAAACCGCAGGCGTCCACCCAGCGCTCGGCTCCGGGATTGAGTCCGATGACCGGATTGTGATCCGGGGTGACGCCATAGTATCCCCACCAGCTTCCTTCGCGGTCCACCCCGAGATCGATCCACCAGGGGAAGCGATCGACCCCGGTGAGCAGCACATCCTCCAGCCAGCTCCAGTCCACCCCCTCGGTAAAGCCGTCGGCGGCGTGCGTGTCGCGGCCAAAGATGACGCGTTCGCCCTCGCTGCGCAGATAGACGCCGGTTTCCAGGTCGATCGTGAGGGGATAGATGCGTTCGTCGGCGACCGGAGCGCTGAGGAAGATCTGGATGCGCTTGGGACGCACCGGCACCGCCAGCCCGGCCATCTTCGCGACCAGCCCCGACCAAGTCCCCGCCGCGTTGACGATGTGGCCGCAGGAGAAGTCGCTGTCCCCGCAGGTGACGCGCCAGCCGCCCGGCTCGGGGTGAATGGCGGTGACCGCGGAGCCGAAGCGGTAGGCGACCTTGTGCGCGCGCGCCATCGCCACCCAGGCGTGCGTGGCCAGGTGCGGATCGATGACCCCGTCCCAGGGACCGTAGGTGGCGCCCGCGAGGCCATCGGTGGCCAGGGGAAGAAAGCGGCGCGCTTCGTGGGCGGCCAAGACCTCGACCGGAGCACCCAGCCGTCGTTGCAGCGCGACCGCGGCCAGGTGATCGTCCCAGCGTGCGGGGGGAACCAGCAGCAGATAGCCGATGTCGCGGTATCCGATCTCGAAGCCGTGCCGGTCGTGGAAGTTCCGGTACTCGGGCAGCGAGTGCATCGAAAAGGCGACATTGGCCTCGGTGGTGAACTGAACCCGCACCCCCGCCGCGCTCCTCCCGGTCGAACCCAGCGCCGGCGCAGCTTCCCGCTCAATCACGGCCACCGAGAGACCCCGGCGGGCCAGGTGCCAGGCGCAGGACGCTCCCACGATCCCGGCCCCGATCACCACGACATCGGCTCTGCGGGCGCTCACGGTGGGAACCCGGCCGGCGGGCGGTCCCGGAACACGGTGGGTACGGTCATGGCGGACAATCCGGCCGGCGCTTGAATACCGTCGCGCGCTACTGCCGCCGGAAGGGAACGCTGCCCTCGATCTCGGCATGCAGCACCGCCACCTTGCCATCGGTGCCGATCTCGAAGCGCAGGAACTCGCCGCCCTCGCCGGGGCCTCCCCAGCGGGCGCGGAAGGTGTCGTAGTGCCAGTGCTCAAGGGTGCCCGCGAATCCGGCCCCGAAGGTTGCGCTCAGGGTTCCGCCTTCCTCCGCCACCGCAATCTCGCCGTACATTTCGTTGTGGTAGCTGCCCGCGTACTCGGCCAGCGGCAGCGTCGGGGTCGTGCCCGCCACCCGGCTGTCCTCGGTCTCCTGCGCGCTCTCCCGGGCCTGCTCCTCCAGCTCGCGTTGCCGGGCCAGCATTTTTTCGTGCCAGGGCAGACCGTCGCCCCCCTCCAGGAGGTCGATGATGCGGTGCGCGAGAGCGGAGCTGAAGGCGTTGGCGCCGTTCATGTTGGCCAGAATCACCATGCCGTAGCCGCGCCGGGGAACGAATCCCACAAATGCCGTCATGCCGTCGATGTTGCCCCCGTGGCTGACCAGCGTCAGGTCGTGGTAGCTGCTCAGGAACCACCCGAGCCCGTAGGTCAGGAAGTCCGATTCGGAGAAGATCAGCTCCCAGCCTCCCGTCTTGCGCATGATCATCTGGCCGGTGTGCGTCTCGCGGATCGCTTCCTCCGATACCAGCCGTTCGCCCTCGAACTCCCCCTCGCCGAGCTGCAACCGAATCCACTGCGCCATCTGCAGCGCGCTGGAGTTGATCGAACCGGCCGGTCCCGCATTGTCGATGTTCCGGTAGGGGATCGCTTCCACCGTGCCGTCCAGGCGGGCGATGTGTGGGGTGGCCACATTGTCGAGCGCGTCCAGCGGTCCCAGGAGCGTCGTGCTGCGCGCCATTCCCAGGGGACGGAAGATGCGGCTGGCCACAAAGTCATCCCAGCTCATTTGCGACAGAACCTCGATGACCTCGCCCGCGGTGATCCAGGTCGTGTTGTTGTACTGGAAGGTCGATCGCAGCGGAAAGGTGACCGGCTGGTGGCGAATTCGGCGAATGACATCGTCGCGGCTGCGTCCGCTCGCGTACCAGATGCGGTCGCCGCGCATGAGCCCGGAGTTGTGGCTCATGAGGTCGCGGATGCGCAAATCGCGGGTGATGTAGGGGTCGCTGAGGCGGAAATCGGGGAGGTGGTCGATGACCGGATCGTCCCAGGCGACCTTGCCTTCGTCCAACAGGATGGCCATCGCGGCGGCGGTAAAGGCCTTCGACGTGGAGCCAACGGCGAAGATGGTGTGCGCGTCCACCGGGTCGCTGCCGCCGAGTTCGCGCACTCCGAATCCTTCCGCGAAGGTGACCTGGTCGTCCTGCACCACGACGACCGCCACGCCGGGAATGGCCCAGTCGTTCCGCATGGCCTCGATCTCGTTGCCGAGTCCGTCGAGTGCCTGCTGCGCGGCGAGGGCCGGGGCGAGGAAGAGGAGAAGGACCAGGGCGGGGAGAGGGGTTTTTCGCATGGTGGGGGGCTCCGGGGTTGGGGGGTAGATGGCTTGGGGCCAATCAGCGTCGGGGAAGCCGGTCGCGGGCGCAACGAACGGGGGAAGACGGCGCCGGGTGGGCAGACCCCCGCGTTGTGCGTCCGCCGTGAGCGCGCGCAAGCCTCCTCGGGGACCTTGCCAGCCTCCGGGCGACGACACTCTCCAGCCTGCAGAAACCAGTCCAGCTTCCGGGGACTACAGGCTCTCCGGGGGAACCTAAAGGGCCTTCCGGGGGACCTACCAGCTTCCCAGCTCGCCCGCCTGCGCAATGAAACTACTAAGCCGATCCGCAGCGTTGCGCCAGTTGGTGCGAGCCGCATCCTGGGCGCCGTCCGCGTCGCCCGCTTCGATCGACCGAAGGATGGAGCGGTGTTCCTCGGCCGAGAGCGAGATTCGGTCCAGCAACGCGTCGATGTAGAGCCGGGTGTAGCGCTCCGCCTGCGGCTTGATTGAATCGTGCAGCGCCAGCAGACGCGGTCCCGCGCCCCCCTCCACGTAGCGGCGGTGGAAGCGATTGTCGAGCTGGAAGATTCGTTCGCGCGACGGATTGGAGCTCCACGCCTCCGAGAGCATTTCGGCATTGGTTTGCTTGAGGTCGCCGACCAGATCCGCGCGATCTTCCCGCCGTGCCGCGCCCCAGGCCGCGAGTCCCTCCACTTCCCCCACGATGTACAGCAGTTCGCGCGCGTCCTGTTGGGTGAGCGGCGCAACGAAGGGACGGGTCTGGCGTCCGCCTCCGGTGTTGGCGATGTAGCCCTCCTGCCTGAGCCGTTGCAGCGCGGCGCGAATCGGGGTGCGACTCAACCCCAGCCGGCCGGCGATCTCGGTCTCGATCAGCCGCGATCCGGGTGCGAGCCGTCCGCGCACAATCAGCTCTCGGAGGCGTTCGTAGGCCTGGGTGCCGCGATCGATCGGTAGTGTCCTCAGGGTCATGCCGCAACTTTCCCGCGTCCTGACTGCCTGCGTGTTGGGTGTCGGGTTGCAAATGTAACACGGACCACCGGTATAACACGGACCACCGGCAACAAGTTCCCGCTTGCTCCGCCGATCCCCCATCGGCTAGAATCGCCCCATGAATCAGTCCCCCGTTCCCTCGCCGTCCCGCCAGGTAACCGGCCCTGGTCCCGAATTCGAGGTGCGCCCGGTCCGCACGCGCAGCGAATTCATTGCCTGCGTAGAGCTTCAGCGCGACACCTGGGGCCGTTCCTTCTCCGATATCGTGCCGCTCAGCATGCTCCAGATCACCGCCAAGATGAGGGGTGTGGTCACCGGCGCATTCGGCTCCGACGGCGTCCTGCTCGGTTTTGTCTATGGGGTGACCGGACTCAGGCGCGGCGAGCTGGCGCACTGGTCGCACATGCTGGCGGTTCGGCCCGAGGCCCGCGACCGGGGAATCGGGCGGCGGCTCAAGGTGGCCCAGAGGGAAGAGCTGCGCGCGGCAGGGGTGCGGACGATGTACTGGACCTACGACCCGCTGGTGGCGCGCAACGCCCACCTGAACCTGAATCTGCTGGGCGCCACGGTGGACGAGTTCGTGGAAAACATGTACGGCGAATCGGACAGTCTGCTGCACAAGTTGGGCACCGACCGCTTTATTGTACGCTGGGATCTGGCGGGTGAAGCGACCCCTTCCCGGCCACCCCCCCACGCAACCGGCTCCGACCCGGACACGGCCCCGCTCGTGTGGGCGCCCGGAACGCCCGGGGCGGAGTGGCCTCCGGCAGCGAATCAGGGCGTCTCTCATGCGGCCACCGAGGACCCTCCCGAGACGATCGCGGTGAGAATTCCACGCAACATCGAGGTCGTCGAGGCGCGGTCCATCGCCGAGGCGCTTGCCTGGCGACACTCCACCCGCACGGCCTTCACCCGCTTCCTTCCCCGCTACCGCATTCGCGCCTTCCTCCGCGGCGACCGCCACGGCACCTACCTGCTCGCGCGCGCCTCCTGAAACTCCTGGCAGACGGGGCCGGCCTGGTGTAGAATCACCCGGTCCCGTCCTGGCCTGCCAAGCACCCTGTCGACTTGAGCTGTTTCATGCCGTCGGAAGAACCAATCGTCAGTGATTGTCCTCGGTGGACACGGATCTACCTCCACAGACTGCGTGATTCCGAGCGGTGGAAGGCGTACACCCCGCGCGATGACGACATCATCGTGTGCTCGCCGCAAAAGGCTGGCAGCACATGGATGCGAACCATCTGTGCGCTGTTGGTGTTTCAGAGTTCGGAGTTCCCCGCACCCCTGTCGCAGTTCTCGCCATGCCTCGAATCGCTGAACATCCCGATCGCCGATCTCATGGCCCGCCTGGAGAGGCAGACCCACCGGCGGATCATCAAGACCCACCTGCCGTTGGACGGGCTCCCCTATCACGATGCGCCAACCTACCTCTTCATCGGTCGCGATCCACGCGACATCTTCCTGTCGTTGGCGAGACACATTGCCAACGTGCATCCCGACGCTCGGCTGATGAACGGTATGCCCCCCTGGCCGCTCGACGAGATTCCGGACGACCGGCGAGCGTTCTTCCGCAAGTGGATCACCACACCCGGTTTTCCCGGGGAGCAGGACGGATGGCCGGCTTCGTCCCCCCTATCTCATGCCGCGACGTACTGGCGCCACCGCAATTGCCCGAACATCCATCTCTTTCACTATGCCGATCTCAAGGCCGACCTGACCGGCCAGATGCGCCGGGTCTCGGAAATCCTCGGCATTCCCGTCAACGAAGAGCGCTGGCCTCGTCTGGTCGACGCCGCGCGTTTCGAGAGCATGAAGCGACGCGCTTCGGAGCTGGTGCCCCCAGGAGGCCGCGATCCCGCAGCCTTCTTCGCCAGGGGGAAGAGTGGCCAGTTCGAGGCCGTGTTGGGCCCGATCGAGCGTGCTCTGTACCGGAGGGCGATGACCGAGCGCGTCGCTCCGGACCTGGCCGACTGGCTTGAGAACGGCGGCATGGCTCGGGCGGACGCGGCAGGGGCTCCGGCGTCCGGTTGGTAACGAGGGCCCCGATCCGCGTCCCTCATGGCAGCAGCACCGTACATCCCCACGTCTGCCTCGACTCCAGTGCCCGGTGGGCCCGGGCCGCCTCCGCAAGGGGGAAGCGCTGACCGATGGTGACGCGGATGCGACCTGCCTCGATGTGCCCGAAGAGTTGTCCGGCGGCCGCGACCAGGAATTCACGGCTCTTCTGGTGCGGCATGACGGCAGGGCGAGTCAAGGTCAGAGACTTGGCGCTCAGGCGCAGCAGATTGAACGGGGGCACCGGGCCCGATGCGTTCCCCAGGGCGATCATCATCCCGAAACGGGAGAGGCACTCCAGCGAGCCGTCGAAGGTGGTCGCGCCGACGCCGTCGAAGACCACCGGTACGCCTTCGCCGCCGGTGATCTCGTGCACGCGTTCCACGAAGTCTTCTTCCTCGTAGAGGATGACGTGGTCCGACCCGTGCTCCCGCGCCACGCGCGCCTTCCGGGAACTGCCTGCAGTGGCGATGACGGTCGCGCCCAGCGCCCTGCACCATTGAGCAAGGATCATCCCCATGCCGCCCGCTGCCGCGTGAACGAGTACCGGTTCGCCCGCCCTCACACGGTAGGTGCGCCGACAGAGATGCCACGCGGTCATGCCCTTCAGCATCGCTGCCGCAGCGGTCTCGTAGTCGATCGCATCGGGGATTCGGACCAGACGGTCCGCAGGGATCGTCCGGCGCTCGCAATAGGCACCCAGCACATGGCCGTAGGCGACTCGTTCGCCGGGCTGGAAGTTCGGGCAGCGGACATCGGACGGCTTGCCGGCAGCCTTTGGCCCCACCGCCTCGACCATGCCTGCGGCCTCCACGCCGATGACCGCCGGCAGTGACGGCGAAGGACGGAACCCGGTCCGGCGGTAGGTGTCGGCGAAGTTGAGCCCGATGGCCTTGTGCCGGACCCGTACCTCGCCCGGGCCCGGATCGGGCACAGGGATCCGTTCCCAACGGAGCACCTCGGGACCTCCCAGCCCGTGGATGCGAATGGCCATGCCCGAGTCCACTGGTAGCGACATGCGTCTTAGCGGGATGTCGCACGCGAACGGAGAATCACGTATCGGTAGACCTTGAAGGCCAGCGTCCGGTTGCGTTCCTCCAGCAACTGGCGGGCGGTGGGCGTCAACATCGCAACCCAGCATGATCGATCCGCAATCGTGTGCGTGTCGGTCTTCATATCGCCGAACGCAGCACCGGCGTCCAACACGTCGCCCGGACCGCACTGGCGGAGCCGGCGCCCAGCCGAATCAAACACCGAGACTTTTCCCCCAACCAGCAACTGGAGGCCCCTGAGCGGTTGGTCGGGTTCGGAGACCGTGTCGCCGGCGGCGTAGCCGTAAGGCTCGATCCAGTCACGGAGTTCGTCGACCATCTCTTCGAAAAAGGCCTGGCGGTCAAGCTGATCAACCAGGTCGTCGGCAACGCGCTCGATTAGCGTGCGTTGGAAGTCCTGCTCCGGCTTCTCCGCCCCACATCTGTTGATCACCGCATCCTCACAACGTTCCAATGCGCGATCCAGTTCCCCCTCGAGGATCAACGAGCGGTACTCGACTGCTGACAGGTTGTCTTCCAGGCGGCGGTTGAACCGGTCGGTACCACCGCAGATGATGACTTGCCAGCGGGCCGTGTGAGCCTTGCTGACAAACGCGCACAGGGATCGGACGGCCGAGAAATCGAAACCGGATACCCGCCGCAGGTCCAGCACGATGCAAACCGAGCACGAGGTGGCCAGATCCTCTTCCAGGCGGCTGAACAATGAGTAGGCGCTACCGAAGAACACATAGCCTTGCAACTGGTATACGACCCCGCGCCCACCCTCCTCCTTCAGAATTGCCTGCGCGGGAATCGACCGGCGACGGTGACTGCGCTGCTCACGGACACTGTGCCGTGCCTTTAGCGGGTCGAGGCGGCTGAGACGGAAGATGAGCAGCACGATCGTGACAAGCATTCCGATTCCCACTCCTTCCAGGAATCCGAACATCAGGATGGCCCCGAAGATCGCCGCCAGAATCCCGAACTCGGTTGCGGGCAACCGTTTTCTGTTTCGCACGACCCAGTCGTTCACGAGACTGATTCCCGTGCAAAGCAGAATGCCGCCAACGACGGGGGTGGGGATCAGGCCGACAATCCTGCCGCCGTACACCAGGGCAAGGCCCAGCACTCCGGCTGTGAACAGGGCCGTCAGCCGAGTGTCTGCCCCGAACATCCGGTTTCGCAACGACTGTACTACCGTCAGGCAGGAGGCGGGTCCCCCGCCGGCGGCTGCCGTAATTGCCGTGGCTCCGGCAGCCACGAACTCACCGTCCCAATTCAAGTCTTGCCTGGAACCGAGCTCAAGCCCTCCCAATGCCAGCACCATCGCGACCAGATTCAGGAAGACGATGGTCAGGATTTCCGGGCTTTGGGCCGCGACCGACCCCCACGCTATCGCAGATAGGTCGCCCAACTCGATCGAGGGCCACATGCCGCCCGCGCCGGCGCCGGAAAGGAGTAAATCCGCCGCCTGGGCCTGATCCACCGAGACACCGAACGCCCAAAGCCCCAGGTGAACCAGGCCTGCCGCCACCAGCGAACCCAATGGGACGATCGGGACACGCCGCCAACGCCTCGACGCCAGAAACAGGCAGGTGCCGAACACAAGCCCGGATCCCCATACCGTGACCCTGTCGGCATGGAGCAGGCTGGCCATCGGGCGAACGCCGAAATCCAACCCCATCAGGGACAGTGCCAGCAAGCAGGCAACGCCGCCGGTTCCGGCCAGAAAACCTCCGGACACGGGATACGGGATGAACCGCAGCAGACTGCTGGCGCCCAGTCGTCCTATGAGCAGAAAGCAGATGCCAGTCAGAGCACCGCTGATCGCCATGACCGCTACCACGGTCACGAAGAGAGATTGGGCGCCAGGATTCAGAGCAGTTCCGATACCCGCCAACACGAGGAGAGCTGGCAGGGGCGGCTTGGCCGTGGCACTCCGATGTCCGCTGAACAACGCCGCAAAAACGCATCCGACCAGGGAGCCGAAGATAAGCAGGCCGACACCCGACACGGCGTATGGCGTGAGGGAACCGTCAAAGATCGAGGTGCCCACCGCGAAGGAGGAAGCGATCAGGTTGGCCGCCGAGACAAACCCCATCACTGCGGCTGACAAGAGTTTCGCCGAACGGACATCCTCCCGGACCTCGCTCGCGAACCTTCCGGCTGCCGACATTCGTCTAGCTACTCCGCACGGATCTCCATTGGCGCGCAGGGCTCGGCACCAACAGGCAAGGTCACCGCCGCGAGGTGCTCTTCCGTCCCTTCGGTGCCTGCCAGGGCTGTCCCAACCGAATTTGGAGGTTGGGTGGCTCTCGGTCGATTCATGCTACGCGGCAACCTCCTTTCCGTCAACCGGGGGAGTGCCGAGCTCGTCCAGGTGCACCTTGAGCATCCAGAGGTCGTTGTAGCCCATGATCCTGCGGTGGCCCTTCTCGGACTCGGTCGGTAGCCACGGCAGGCGGGGATGCTCGAGTACGTAGTCGAGTGCCAGCAACCGACGGGCCAGCACCTCTCGGGGAGGTGATCCGGCGGTGCCGAGAGAGCTCCTCCGCTCCGAGCGCCCGGCAATCCTCGTGGGCGTTGATCCGGCACACCCGGCCGATTCTCCGGCAACCGCGTGAAGACGGCCGCCGCTGAGGCAAGCCAAGGCGATCCACTCGGCCCGGCGTCCGGTCCAGCCGAAGGCCTCCAGAGACGCCCCTGACCACGGAAGCGGTCGCGGTCCTGGAGGGGAGGCGCGAGACAGGAGCAAGGGATCCATTGGTGGCCCGGTGGTGCCACCTCCGAGCGGCTTTCGCGTGTAGTGTAGGGGGCTGCTGTTGACTGTTTCAACAACCGGCGCGTACCGTTCGTCACACTTGTATCGTTGGTCCCACTTGTACCGTCCGTCACACCTGTTACGGTTTTCGTCACATTTGTTTACCGTTCGTCACACCTGGGAGTTCATGCGCTCCGCGGTTCCACGAGAAACCCACCGATTCAGCTACCACGGACCCAGAGGAACACAAGCCGTGAACACGCCCGTTTCGCCACAAGGCAACCTGAACTCACGTAGACCCGCCTCGCCCCCCGCCCTCCCCCGCCGCACCCTCCTCAGGACCGCTGCAGCATCCGCCGGAATCGCCCTCGCCGCGCCCCTCGTAAAGCTGGGCCGCGTTCGCCTTCACGCACACGGTTCCTCCAACGGTCCCAATCCCGCCCGGAATCCCGCGCTCCCCCCGGCCCCACAGGAGTATTCCACCCGCTGCGTCGATCTCGTCACGGAATCGCTCGTCATCGACATGCTCGCGCCGCTGGTCATCTCGGGCTCGATCCGCGAGCGCTGGGGCCCCGATCTGGCCGGAATGACCGCCGCCGAGGAACAGGAGTTTCGCGATTCCCGCATCGACGTCTTTCACATCGCCGTTGGCGTGGGCGGCCGCGACTTCGACGACCAGGCCCGCAATTCGCTCCTCTTCGTGGCGGGCTACAACGCCATCATCGCGGCGCGGCCCGATCTCTTCGTCCGCATCGATTCCTCGGCCGATCTGGCCGGCGTCCACGGCTCCGGGCGCGCCGGAATCCTCATCGGCCTCCAGACCTCGTCCCACTTCCACAGCCCCGACGACGTCAACCTCTTCCACGGACTCGGCCAGCGCGTCTCGCAGCTCACCTACAACTCGCGCAACCTGATCGGCAACGGGGCCACCGAGCGCAGCGACGGCGGCATCTCCGATTTCGGCGTACAGATCGTCGAGCGCATGAACGAGGTCGGGATGGCGGTCGATGTCTCGCACTCCGGCGACCGCACCACCCTGGACGCCTGCGAAGTCTCGTCCCGGCCCGTCCTCTTCACCCACTCCAACAGCCGCGTCCTCTCGGGCGGCCACCCGCGCACCAAGACCGACGAGGCAATCCGCGCGATGGCGGCAACCGGCGGCGTGATGGGAATTACGGGCGTCCGCATGTTCGTGAAGGACAGCGAACCGACCACCATCGAGGACTACATCGACCACTTCGACCATGTGCGCGACCTGGTTGGCGTCGAGCATCTGGGCGTGGGCAGCGACGTCGATCTGCACGGCTACGACGACATGCCGGCCGACGAATACGCCGCGCTCAAAGCCGCCTACAAGGACTCGTACGCCTTTCGCGACAAGATCGACATCGAGGGCGTCGACCACCCCAAACGCATGTTCGACCTGACCGAAGCGCTGATCCGGCGCGGCTACACCGACGAGCACATCCGCGGGATCCTGGGCGGCAACTTCCAGCGCGTGCTGGGCGAGATCTGGGAGGGGTGAGGGGGAGGCGGGCAGGCATGCACGGCAACCGCCAGGGCAAGCGACAAGGCAACGCAAAGTGAAAGGCACGGCAACGTGAGCGACGACAAGCACAACAGCAGTGGGGGTGCGCGCGCACCCGGTCCACGGGGGCGCCATTCGGGCCGGCCCGCGCAGGGGCCGGAGGCAGCGCCGTCACTCCGGGACCCCGGCCCGAATACGGGCTCACTCCCCGGCACGCGCCTGCTCTTGGGCGCGCTCCTGGCCGCGATGGCCGCATACCCCACCCCCGCCACCCCCCAATCCACCCCCGTCGCGCTGGTCGGCGCCCGCATCCACACGGCGGCCGGGCCCGCCATCGAGAACGGCACGATCGTCTTCTCCGGCGGCGCGATCACCGCGATCGGCGCGGGCCTGTCCCCGCCTACGGGCGCCGAGGTCGTGGACGCGAGCGGCATGGTCGTCATGCCGGGAATGCTGGACAACCACTCGCACATCGGCGCCGACATCGCCGACCTCAACGAGTTCCCGACGCGCTTCGGCCCGCAGCACCGCATCCGCGACGTGCTCTCGCCCGACGACAAGTTCTGGTACGACGCCGTACAGGGCGGCGTCACCACGGTCGTCACCGGGCCCGGGAGCGGCGAGGTCTCCAGCGGGCAGGCGATCGTGGTCAAGACATGGGGGCCGTCGCTCGAGGAGCGCATCGTGCGCGAGCGCGGCGGGCTCAAGATCGCGATGGGGCGCAAGCGCCCCGGACAGTCGCCCACCACCAGCATGGCGGTGACCGCGCTGCTGCGCGCCAAGTTCATCGAGGCGCAGGAGTACCAGGCGCGTTGGGCCGCATGGGAAGAGGGCGGCCGCGAAGGCCCGGCACCGCCGCGCGATCTGGCCATGGAAGCCGTGGTCCGCGTGCTGACCGGCGAGGACCGCATCCGCTCGCACGTCCACCAGGCGCACAACATCCTCTCGATCATCCGGCTGTCCCGGGAGTTCGACTTCGGGCTCACCATTCACCACTCGACGGAGGCCTACAAGGTGGCCGACGAGATCGCCGAGGCCGGAATCGATGTGGTGGGAATGCCGCTCTTCACCCGCATTGCGCTGTCCGACGAAGTGATGGCAACGGGCGCGGCAATGAACGAGAGGGGCGTCCGCTTCGCCTTCCACACCGACGACCCGGTCGTGGGCTCCAAGTGGCAGCGGGGCAACGCGGGGCTCGGGATGCGCTACGGCATGACCGAGCAGCAGGCGCTCGAGGCGGTCACGATCAACCCGGCCGCGATCGCCGGGGTCGAGGACCGCGTGGGCAGCCTGGAGGTCGGCAAGGACGCCGATATCGTGGTGCTGAACGGAACCTGGTACGAGGTCAGCACTTTGGTGACGCGGGTGTACGTCAACGGTGCCCTGGCCTGGGACCGGGAGGTGGAACGATGACGAACCGAATGGCCGGACGGGATGACAGGGGAGCTGCGGGCGCAGCCCAGGCGGCGTGGGCCGGGGACAGAAGGGGAGGTGGACCGGGCGGCAAGGGTGCCATGACAAGGGCGATGACGGTCGCCGCAATCGCCATGGTCGCTCTCGGCGGCGGCGGTTTCGGGGTCCGGGCACAGACCGTCGCTCTCACCGGGGGGCTCGTTTTCCCCATATCCTCCGAACCCATCGCCGGGGGGACCGTGGTCATGGTGGATGGCCGGATCGCCGCGGTCGGGACCGATGTCGAAATCCCCGCAGGCGCCGAGGTCGTGGATGTGACCGGGAGCGTGGTCATGCCCGGGATCATCGACGCCATGAGCTACTTCGGGGTCGCCGGCGAGGACATGAACGAGTTGCCGAACCCGCTGACGCCGGAGCTGCGGATCATCGAGGCGTTTTCTCCGTTCGGGGCTCTGGGGTCGGGCGAGGCGGGCGAAATCCGGGTGCGCGCGCTGCTTTCGGGAGGCGTGACGGCAACGTATGTCGGGCCGGGCGACGCGACCGTGCTTGGCGGACAGGGCGCGGTGGTAAAGACGGCCGGAGCGCGCTTCGCCGACCTGATCGTGCGTGAACCGGCGGCGATCGACATTACCCTGGGGGGACGTCCGGCGGCGACCTACCGGGAACAGTCGCGGTCGCCCTCGACGCGGATGGCGGTGGTGGCACAGTTGCGCGATCTGCTGGTGCGGGCGCAGGAGTGGGTCGCGAGCGGCCAGGGCGACACGGGTGGGGACGGCGAGGCCGCAGGAACCGGCGCAACCCCCCGCAACCTGGGCATGGAGGCGCTCGCAAGGCTGCTGAACGGCGACATCCCCGCTCGTGTGCAGGCCAATGCCACGCGCGACATCCGGGTGGCGATCGAGCTGGCCGAGGAGTTCGGCTTCAAGCTGGTGATCGACGGCGGCGCCGGGGCGTATCGGATGGCCGCCGAGCTCGCGGATCGCGGGATCCCGGTCGTCCTGGGACCGATCTCGCACCCGTACATCTCCGGCGAGGAAATTCCGGACGCGGCCGATTACGGCGGGGTCGACGAGCGCAACGCCGTCTGGCTGAACGAGGCCGGCGTGCACATCTCGCTGGCCAGCTTTTCGCGCGGCTTCGGTCCGTTCGGGCCGGGTGTGGCGGGGCAGTGGCTGCTCATCGACGCGTCGATCGCGCGGGGCCACGGCATGACCCAGACCGATGTCCTGCGGGCGGTTACGCTCAGCCCGGCCGAGGTGCTGGGGGTCGCCGATCGCATGGGCAGCCTGGAGGTTGGCAAAGACGCGGATGTGGTCGTCTTCGACGGCGATCCGCTGAGCATTCGCACCTGGGCGACCCGCGTGTACGTGGGCGGACGCCTGGTTCACGAGAGACCGGTTCCATGAGCGGCAAGACCATGAACGGCAAGACCGGGAAAGGCAAGATCAAAGTGTTGACGAGAACAAGCGCGACCCCCTCGGCCCGGCTGCGTCCCCACGCACTCGGCTTCCTGGCCATCCTGTGCGCCTGCGCTGACGCGGGGCCCCCCGGCGCGGCCCCACCCGGCGCGGATGACGGCGCGCTGGATGTGGTCATCGCCAACGGCCGCGTCGTGGACGGCACGGGGGCGGCCTGGTTCCACGGCGACGTCGGCATTCGCGGCGACCGGATCGCCGCCCTCACCCCGGCGGGCGGCCTCGCGGATGCGGACGCGGCCACCCGCATCGACGCCACCGGCAAGGTCGTGTCCCCCGGCTTCATCGACATCCAGAGCCACGCGCGCGGCCCCCTGCTCAGCGGCGACGGCCGCCTCCTGGGCAAGATCACGCAGGGGATCACCACCGAGATCATGGGCGAGGGCTGGACGAATGCGCCGGCCAACGCCAACACCGATCGCGGCGCGGGGCTGGTCGATCCGGAGGCTGCGGCCGAGCGGCGCGACTTCTCCGGTCCGGGCGGCTTCGACGCCTGGCTCAACGCGATGCTCGCCAACGGCGCTTCGCCCAACTTCGGCTCGTTTGTCGGCGCGACCACGATTCGCGTCTACGCAATGGGCGAGGCGGCGGGACCGGCCAGCGCAGCCCAGCTCGATTCGATGCGCACCGTCACGCGCTGGGCGATGGAGGGCGGCGCCTTCGGGGTGGCCACCGCGCTGATCTACCCTCCCGGCAACTTCGCGAGCGCGGAAGAGCTGGGAGAGGTCGTCGCGGCTTCGGCGCCCTACGGCGGCCTGTACATTACGCACATGCGCTCCGAGGCGGACCGCTTTCTCGAAGCGATCGACGAGGCGATCGAGATCGGGGAGCGCGGCGGCGTGCCGGTCGAGATCTACCACCTGAAGGCGGCGGGCGTGCGCAACTACCACAAGGCCGCGCTGGCCATCGCGAAGATCGATTCCGCGCGGGCGGGCGGCTTCGATGTGCAGGCCAACATGTACCCCTACACGGCGGGCGGGACCGGTCTCTCGGCGCTGCTTCCCCCCTGGGCGTCGGAGAATGGCGCGCTCCTCGACAATCTGCGCGACGCGGAAGTCCGGCAACGGATCCACGACGAGGTGCTCGCCGACACCGCCGACTGGGAGAATCTGGGCGTCCTTTCCACGCCGGAGGGGGTGCTGGTCACCGCGGCCGCCGAGACCGGCCCCGATGGCGAGAGCACGGGCGCGGGCCGCTTTGTCGGGATGCGACTCGCCGAGATCGCGGCCGAGATGGGGGTGGACTGGGTCGATGCGGCGATCGAGATCATCCTCATGACCGGCGGCCAGGCGGGGATGGTCGTCTTCATGATGGACGAAGCCAACGTGGCGCTCCAGTTGCGGCAGCCCTGGATCAAGATCGGCACCGACGCATCCGGCTTCGACCCGGACAGCGTGACGGGGATGGCGCACCCGCGATCGTACGGCACCTACCCGCGCATCCTGGGCAAGTACGTGCGAGACGAGGGCGTGCTCACCCTGGAGGACGCGATTCGCAAGATGACCTCGGCCGTTGCCACGCGGCTCTCGATCGCCGACCGCGGCCTGCTCAGGCCCGGAATGTTCGCCGATGTGGTCGTCTTCGATCCAGAGACGGTGGGCGACCGCGCCACCTTCGAGGATCCGCACCAACTCTCGGCAGGCGTCGAGGAGGTCTTTGTGAATGGCGTGCAGGTGCTGCGCGGGGGCGAACACACCGGCGCGAAACCGGGGCGGATCGTGCGCGGTCCCGGCTACCGGCCCGGGCCTTGATGGCGGTGCAAACCGTGTCGGCGGCGGCCTCGCAACGGTCGCCCGGCCGCACCCTCCCGGCTCGGCGCTGATGCGCGTTGGAATTGTCGGCGGCGGGATCGTCGGCCTCTCCACAGCCTGGTACCTGCGGAAGCTCGGGGCGCAGCCCGTCGTCATCGAGACCTGGAAGCTCGGCGGCGGCTGTTCGCTCGGGAACGCGGGCTGGGTCTGTCCCTCGATCTCGACGCCGCTGCCCGCTCCCGGCCTCACCTGGAAGTCGCTGCTGTGGATGATGCGGCGCGACAGTCCGCTCTACATCCGGCCGCGCTCGCTCCTCCGGCTGGCCCCGTGGCTGATGCGCTTCCGTTCGCACTGCAACCCCACCGATTACAGCCGCGGAGTTGCGGCGCTGGCGACGCTCAACGCGGGCACCATGGCGCGCTACGACGAGCTGGCGGCCGACGGCGTGGAGTTCGAGATGCACCGCTCCGGGGTCCTCATGGTCTTTCCCGATGCGGGCAAGGCGGCCGATGCGCGCGCCGAGGTCGAGGCGGTGGCGGTGGCCGGAAGGGCGGCCTGCCGCGAGGTGGACGCGGCCGAGCTGTACGAAATGGAGCCATTGCTTCGCCCCGGGTTCCATCACGGCGTCTTCGTCGGCGGCGAGCGCCATGTGCGGCCCGACACCCTGACCGCGGGGCTGGGGACGGCGTTGCGGCGGGCGGGCGCCGAAATTCACGAGGGCGCGTTGGCCACCGGCTTTCGCAGCGAGGGACGGCGGGTGAAGGCGATCGTGACCTCGCAGGGCGACCTGGAGGTGGACGCGGTGGTGCTGGCGGCGGGTGCGCAGAGCGGAACGCTGAGCCGCGCGCTCGGTTCGCCCATTCCGCTGACCGCCGGCAAGGGCTACTCGGTGACGATCGACGAGCCGGTCAGGCAGTTGCGACAGCCGCTCTACCTGGGGGGCGCCAGGATCGGAATGACGCCCTTCGCGGGGACACTCCGCTTTTCGGGAACGATGGAGCTCTCGGGAATCAACCGCCGCCTGGACAGCGGTCGCGTCGAGTCGTTGCGCAGACAGGTGAGCCGCGCGGTGGAGATCGCGGAAGCGCGGGCGGGCGGGCGCGCCTGGGTCGGAATGCGGCCCATGACGCCGGACACGCTGCCGGTGATCGGAGCGCTGCCGTCGCGCGACAATGCCTACGCGAACACCGGCCACCAGATGCTGGGTGTGACGCTGGGTCCGAGTAGCGGCTGGGCGCTGGCCGGACTGGTGGCGGAGGGGCGGCCGGCGGTCGATTTGGGGGCCTTTTCGCCGGGGCGGTGGTAGATTGGGCGTTGAGTTGCCGCCGCAGCCATCTCCGGCTGCGTTGGTCTCTTGGCCCGCATCCACACACAAAAAAGGGATCCCGAACGATGCAACCCGACGCTCCGTCCCGCTCCCGCCGCCGCGTATCCCGCAGGCGCACCGCCGCTGCCCCCCTGACGGTCGCGCTGGCGATCGTGGCCGTGGCGATGCCGTCGCCCTCTTCCCCCCAAACCCCCGCCCCCCCGCCCGCAGACCCCGCCGATGTGGAATCGATCGACGCCATCATGAAGGCCGTCTACGAGGTCATCTCGGGCGACGCGGGCGTGCCGCGAGACTGGGACCGCTTCCGTTCCCTCTTCGCGCCCGAGGCCACCCTCAACCCGACCCGCCTTGAGGGAGAACGCTATCAGCGCGCGATCATTACCCCGGACGAGTACGCCGAACGCGCTGGACCGTCGCTCGAGTCCGCCGGCTTCCACGAGGTCGAAATCCACCGCGTGACCGAGCAGTACGGCGTCATTGCGCACGCCTTCAGCACCTACGAATCGCGCCGCCTGGAGTCCGACCCCGAACCGTTCGCCCGCGGCATCAACTCCTTCCAGCTCCTCCACGATGGCTCGCGCTGGTGGGTGGTGTCGATCTTCTGGCTGGGCGAGAGCGAGGACCACCCGATTCCGGCGAAGTATCTGCCGGGGAATGGGTAGCGGATGTGGGGGAAGGGTCTGGCCGCGGGTGTGCCAATCGTCCTGGCGGGGAGCGCACGGACCGTATCATTCGCGGGGTCGACGAGGCCCTGGCGGCAATCGAGGAGGAACGACCGATGGAGACGATGACGATGTTCGAGGGACTGGAGGAGTTTGACGCCGGCCGCTACGAGGACGAGGCGCGGCAGCGGTGGGGCGGTAGCGAAGCCTTCGAGGAATCGATGCGCCGGACGCGCCGCTACGGGAAGGGGGACTGGAACGCGATCCGCAAGGAGGGCGAGGAGATCGTGGCCGCGTTGGCCGCGCTGCTGGCCGAGGGGGCCCACGCCACCGGACGAGCCGCGATGGAGCTGGCCGAAGCGCACCGCCGCCACATCGATCGCCGGTTCTACCGGTGCAGCCATGCCATGCACCGCAACCTGGCCCGGATGTACACCGCCGATCCGCGCTTTGAGGCGTACTTCGAGAAGCGCGGCCAGGGACTGGCGGCCTTCGTGCAGGACGCGATCCGGGCCAACGAGGCGAGACGCCGGGCGGGCGGCGGGGTGAGCGGGGGAGCGGGTTCGTGAAGGCGAAGCGCAGGGACGGGGACACCCGCTTCGGCCCTGCGCTGGGGCGGGTGCTGCTGGTCCAGGCGGTGGCGCTGGCGCTGCTGTGGTTGTTGCAGGAGACCTTTCACTCTCACGGATGACAACTCTTCACGGAATGACTTGATTCTCCCATGCACCCAATCAACTGGCTGATCGTCGTCGCCTACCTCGGCTACGTCGTCATCGACGGCATCCGCCGGTCGCGCGGCACGCGCGAAATCGAGGGCTACTTCCTGGCGCGCCGCTCGCTTCCCTGGTGGGCGGTCGGCCTTTCGGTCATGGCCACGCAACTCTCCGCCATCACCATGATCGGCACCACCGGACTTGGCGCCACCGACGGCATCCGCTTCGTCCAAATCTACCTCGGGCTGCCTCTCGCGATGGTCATCCTGGGAGTCACCCTCGTCCCCTTCCTGCGCGGCGCGGGCGTATACACCGCCTACCAATACCTCGAACGGCGCTTCGGTCCCGGCACGCGTGCCATGACCGCCGCCCTCTTCCTGGTCTCGCGCGGAATGTCCTGCGGCGTCATCGTTGTGGCCCCCTCCGTGGTCTTTGCCGCAATCTTCGGCTGGCCGATCGCCTGGTGCGTTGCGCTGATCGGCATTCCCACGGTCGCCTACACCATGATCGGCGGCATTCAGGCGGTCACCTGGGCCGATGTCAAGCAGATGGTCCTCATTGTGGCCGCGCTCCTTGCCATTGTGGTTGCGTTGCTTGTACAGATGCCCATCTCGCCCGGCGAAGCGTTGCACATTGCGGGAGCCACCGGACGCCTCCAGGTCTTCGACTTCAGCTTCAATCTCAACGAAACCTACACCTTCTGGTCGGGACTGATCGGCGGCACCTTCCTCATGTTGTCCTACTTCGGCACCGACCAGAGCCAGGTTCAACGCTACCTCGCCGCCAAATCGGTCGACGCGGCGCGCACCTCGCTCCTCATGAGCGCATACTGGAAGATTCCGTTGCAGGCGCTGGTGCTGCTTGTGGGGGTCATGGTGTTTGTCTATTACCAGTTCCAGATGCCGCCGCTCCTGTACAATCCCGCGCACGAAGAGGTCGCTCTGGAGACGCGCGGAGCCGAATATCAGGCGCTTCAAGACAGGTACGCAAGTGCGTGGGAGGGGAGGGAGAGCGCCGCTCGCCGCGCGGCCGGGTTGATCGGTCAGGGTGGGCCGGGTTCGCCAAACGGAGAGGATGCGGCTGCGGCGCCGCAGGCGGCGCCAACGCCGGGTGCGCGGCCACCATCCGGCCAGGAGGCTGCCATGGCCATCGCCCTCGACGACTTCCTCGCGCGGGAGGCTGCCGTCCAGGAGATCCGTTCCGAGGCGCTCGCAATGGCCGAGGAGGTCACGGGCCAGCCCTCGGCCGACGTCAACTACATCATCCCCCACTTTGTGCTCAACGAGCTGCCCATCGGGCTGGCGGGAATCTTCATTGCCGCGATCCTGGCGGCGGCCATGTCCAGCATTTCATCCGAACTCAACTCGCTCTCGACCACAACCATCATCGACTTCCACCGCCGCTGGTTCGCGCCCGGCAAGAGCGATCGTCACTATCTGATCGCGTCAAGAGTCACAACCGCCTTCTGGGGCATCTTTGCCTGCGTGGTGGCGCTGTACGCGGTCAGCCTGGGATCGCTCATCGAGGTCGTCAATCGCTTCGGGTCCTTCTTCTACGGCTCGATCCTGGGCGTCTTTCTCTTGGCCATGGTGCCGCGCACAGGCGGAATCGGCGCCTTCTGCGGCCTGCTCGCGGGGATGGGCGCGGTCGCGGCGGTGAGCCTTTGGGCACCTTCGGTGTCGTTCCTTTGGCACAATGTAATCGGGGCGGTAACCGTGCTCGCGGTAGGGGTGCTGCTGCGGTCCCTTGAGCGGGAGCCCCTGACCGGCGCGGCCGACCCCTCATGAGTTGCTGCGGCCAGTGCCAGGGGATCGAATCGTCTTTGGCGACTCGGTGGCCCGCCGCGAACTCTTCGCCAGGGATTCCTGTGGCGGGTGATGGTCTACGAGCGCACATCAGGCGTTGGATCAGGAACCCAGGGTCAGACCTGAAATTGGGCTCCTCGCAGAATAGTCGTGCCACTCATACACCCCGCCCTACCCCGGTAACCGCAGCGCCACCAGCCTTCCCGGCCGCCCCACCTGCACTACCACGTGCTGCACGCCCTCGTGACTGTAGGTCATCATGCCGTATTGGCCGGCGCCGGGCATCTCGACCGTGCCGACCCGTTCGCCCGTTCGCTTTTCCCACGCATTGAGCACCGGGGATCCGTTGGCGCCCTCGGTCGTGTAGAGCAGATCGCCCGCCACCATCTGAATCGATAGTCCCCCCCCGCCCCCGCGCGACAGATCGATCCCCTGTGTGGCCGGGTGATCGCGAATGTTGTCGGCCACTTCGCCGACCGGGATCCACCAGAGGCGCTCGCCGGTGTTCATGTCGTAGGCCGAGAGCCGGTTATACGGCGGCTTCCAGATCGGCAGTCCCTGCACCCGCGGCAATCCGCCACCCGGGCCCGCGACCCAATCGGCTATGGTCATGCCCGTGGTCTTGGGATCGTCGGGGTCGTCGGCGTCCGCGCCCGAACCGACCCTGCCGCCGCTACAGTTGCGCCGGTGCGACGCGTAGAGGATTCCGGTTGTGGGATCGAGCGTGGCCGGATGGGTGATGTTGAGTCCGCCGTAGCAGCGAATGTTCTCGGTGAAGGGGCCGTCGTAGCCTGTGTGCAGACGGGGTACGAAGGGTCCGCCGACGCGGTAGCGCCCCAGAATTTCCTTCGCCTCGTTGAACAGCTCCGGGGTGAAGTCGATGATCTGGTCGTCGTCCAGTCCCAGCGGTTCCATCGGTTCGGGCCAGGTGGGAACGGGTTGCGTCGCTGCGGTCCAGTTGCCAGGAACCTCGGTCTGCACCACCGGCACCTCTTCGATCGGCCAGACCGGATCGCCGGTCTCGCGGTTGAAGGCGAAGATCAGCCCGGTCTTGGTAGTCTGCACCAGCGCCGGAACAGACGATCCCTCCACCGTCAGGTCCACCAGGATCGGCACATTGGGAAGGTCGTAGTTCCATTGGTCGTTGTGCACAACCTGGTAGTGCCAGACGCGTTCGCCGGTCGCGGCATCCAGCGCAATCACACTGGTCGAGAAGAGGTTGTGGCCGGGACGGAAGCCTCCGAAGTAGTCAATTGTGGGGGGATTGGTGGGGATGTAGACGATGCCCCGCTCGTAGTCGGCCGACATCGGCGCCCACGACGAAACGTCCCCCGTGTACCGCCAGGCATCGTTCTCCCAGCTCTCGTGCCCAACCTCGCCCGGCCGCGGAATCACATGGAACTTCCAGCGGTGCTCCCCCGTGCGCGCGTCGAATCCCAGAATATCGCCCGGTACATTCTCAATCCGCGTCTGGTAGTAGCCCTGCTCGGCGGAGTTGCCCACCACGACCACGCCATCCACCACAATCGGCGGCGACGACGTGGTGATGTAGCCCAGATCGCGCGGAATGCCGAAGTCGGGATCGTAGTTCTCCTCGGCGCCCTCCCAGGGACCCCAGCCGCTCAGCAGGGGAGGCAGCATGTCCACAACGCCCGTTTCCGGAAAGCCCTCGATGGGGACCGGCTGGCCGAATTCCTCGATGTGGCGCCCGGTCTTCGCGTCGAGTGCGTGGAGGAAAAAGGCGGGCGAGGTATAGTAGATAACGCCCCGTCCGTCGATTTCCCCGTAGGCCACCCCCTTGCCGTAGTTCTGGCGCATCGAGCGTTCCCAGCGCGTGGTGTGAGGCTCGCGGTAGCTCCACAGCGTCTCGCCCGTGGCCGGATCGATCGCCGCGACGGTGCGGCGCTGTCCCGCAACCGTGTAGAGGATTCCATCGATGTAGGTGGGGGTCGACTTCATCTGCTGGTCGACGTCGGGGCCGAAGTTGTCGGCTCGCCAGACCCAGGCCACCTCAAGATCGTTGAAGTTCTGCGCGTTGATCTGGTTGACGGGGGAATAGCGCGTCCCCCAGGCGTCGGCGCTCTGGTATCGCCACTCGCCGTGCGGATTGCGGCGCTCCTGGGCCGGGAGCGAGGTGGTGAAGGCGAAGGCGGTCAGCAGGGTGGGAAGAAGAATCGGGTGCGGGCGCATGACTGGACTCCTGATCGTGGACCGGGCCTGGGGACGGGTGGCTGAAGTGTGTGCGACTTCACAGCTTATCGTAGGGAGGGCGGGGCCGGTTGCGCCATGATTGGAGGGGGCCGCGGGCCATCTCGCCGCCGGCGTGTTTGGTTGCGCGTTGAGCTCGCCGTCGCACCACCCTCTACCGCGAAGATCCCGAAACCATGCGTCCCACCCCTATCGTCGTCGTCGGCTTCGGGATGGTCGCGCACCGGTTCGTGGCACGGTTGCGTGCGCTGGGCGGCCTGGAGTGGCACACGGTCACCGTGATCGGCGAAGAGCCCTGTGCGGCGTACGATCGCGTCCATCTTACCGGTTGACTCGGGCATCGCGACCGGGAACGCCTGGCGCTGCCTGTGGGCGACTGGAGCGAAGAGGAGCGGATCCGGGTGATTACCGGCGATGCGGTCACCTCGACCGACCGCGCGGCGCGGCGCGTGGAGACGGCGGCCGGGCGGCGGATTGCCTACGACAAGCTGGTGATCGCGACCGGCTCGACGCCCTTTGTGCCTGCCGTTCCGGGCGTGGACCGCGACGGCGTCTTCGTGTATCGGATCCTGGACGATCTGCGGCGCATCCGGGAGCGGGCGGTGGGGGGAAGGGCGGCGGTGGTCATCGGCGGGGCGGCCTGTTGGGGATCGAGGCAGCGGCCGCGCTGCGGCGGCTGGGGCCGCGGGTGACGATCCTGGAGAGGGGTCCCCGCCTCATGACGCGGCAATTGAACGACGAAGCCGCGGAGCTGGTGCGCTCGCGGCGATCACGCCTTCCTCGTCCTGGAGCCGGTCCACGACATGTTGGGCGTAGATCGTGCGGTCGGCCTCGATCACGGTGTGGATCGCGTCGGCCATCAGGCGCGGCGAAATCCCGCCTTCCCGCGTGTCCCCGTTGGATGCGCCGTCGCCGCAGCCGCCCAGCGCGCCCGCGACCGCCATGCCGGCAATCGCTACGGCAGGACCGACTCCCGCGCGCGGCATCCCGACCGAAACAGTCCCCCGCGAAACCTTCTCGACCGAACCCTCCATCATCGCATTCTCCTTGCAATCTCCTTCGTGCGCGCACCATCTCCAGGCTCTCCACATGCAGCGTCGGCGGTCCGGCGAAGTTGCGGCGGATCGACTCGGGATCGGCCAGAGCGTCGATCGTCAGCCCGAGCGAGTGGCAGGTCAGGCAGACCTCGCGGATCATCTTTTCGTTGGGGCGAAGGTTGGCGTTCTGGTTGTGCTGCACCAGGGTGGCGTCCCCCGCGTTCCTCCCTTGCCGCCACGGTCGCGCGTCGCATCGGGTACCGATCCCCAGCTCGTCGAGCTGTTCCCGCGAACACTGGCTCGACGACAAGGCGCTGCCGCTGCCCGCGCAGATGTTCCGGATGGGCGCCGAGCTGGCCGCCGAAAGGAGCGACGCCTTCTACTACGCCCTGATCTCCAGGTGGCCGATCAACGTCCAGAACGAGCCGCGCACTCCGATGGAAGCAGAGGGACTGGACAGCCTGGACGCCGATCCGTCGCGCCCCTTCTACGGAAACGAAACGCTCGCCGGAACCACCTACTTCACCGCCGTCTACGCCGACGTGGCCGTGGCCGAGGCCTGCGTGACCTGCCACAACGACCACCGCGACAGTCCGCGCGACGACTTCCGCCTGGACGAGGTGATGGGTGCGGTGGCGGTGCGAATTCCGCTACGTTAGGCATTCTACCCATTTGCGCCTTCCCCATCCACACCCCCAACGCTCGCGATGACCTGTCAACCAGTCCCGACCCCTCTTCGCGCAACCGTCAGCCCACTCGCCCGAGTCGCGCTCATCGCAAGCCGTCTTCGGGCCGCCAGCCTGACCCTTGTCGCCAGTCTCTTGCTGAACGCGCCCGCCGCCCACACCCAGTCGCTCGCCGACGCCAGAGTCGCCTACGCCGAGGGCCGCCTGCTCGAGGCGGCAAGAGTTGGCGAAGCGCTGGAGACTTCCGACGGCCTCGCTGTGGCGGCGATGTCGCTCGCGGTCTACGCCTTCTATGAGTCCACCGAAGAGGAGTGGAGGGACGTCGTCGAGCGCGCGATTCGACTGGCCGAAGCCGCGGTGGAGGCTGATCCCGAAAATGCCGAAGCGCACTTCCAGTTGGCCCACGCCCGCGGCCGGTATGCGCAGGGAGTGGGCACCTACACCGCGCTGCGCGAAGGGCTGGCGGGGAAGATTCGCGAGCCGCTGGAAGCCTCGCTGGAAATTCGTCCCGACGACACGGAAGTGCTCGTGGCGCTGGGCGGATGGCACGCCGACGTCGCGGCCGAAGGAAGAGTCGCACGCTGGATGTACGGCGGCGACCGCGACGAGGCGATCCGGCTGTTCGAGAGGGCGGTCGAGCTGGAGCCGGAATCAAAGATCGTGCTCCACAGTTACGGGAGCCGATTGGCCGAGCTCGACGAGGAGAATGGCGTCGAACGGGCGCGAGCGATGCTGGAGAAGGCGCTAAGCATTGTCCCCAGGGACTACTACGAGGACTACATTCACCTGGAAATCCTGGACGAACTCGATGCGCTGAACCGCGGGCAACCGTAGCGGGCGGGACCGCCCGTGCCCCCAAAAGGCCGGGTCCGACCGAGCGATCCGTCCCCGAGCCCGGCGGCGGTCGCAGACTCCGTCACTCCTGCACGATTGTCGCCCTCACCACATGGTCCAGCATGGGGAATTCGTCGTTCAGGTATGCGTTGCCGAGAGACTGAATCTGCCCCTGCCTGGGGCCGTTTCCGCCCGGCGCGCCCTCGCCGTACCCGGAGTAGATCCGGTCAACCACCTCCATCCCCTCGACCACCTGGCCGAAGGGCGAGAAGCCACTCTCGTCGAGCCGGCTGTTGTCGCCGAAATTGATGAAGATCTGCGTCGTGCGGGTGTTGGGCTGCGAGGACATGGCGTAGCTGACGAAGCCGCGGGTGTTGCTCATCGTCACGGAATCGTCGGTGATGCGCGCACCGCGCCAGGCGGCGGCAACGTCCGGGTCGCCATGGATGCCGAACTGGGCCATGAAGCCGGCGATCACGCGGAAGAAGCGAACGTCGTCGTAGAAGCCGTTGGCGACAAGGTTGTAGAAGCGGTCGGCACCGTTGGGAGACCAGTCGCGGCGGACCTCGACGACGAAGTCGCCCTTGGGGGTCTCGAAACGGGCCTGGAAGACGTCGGGGGCTGTGGCGGTGAGTGCGTCGGGTGTGAGAAGCATGGGATTGAGGCTCGGTTCGCCCTCGCAGGCGGTGAGGGTGAACGATGCGGCGAGCGCAAGGGCGGTGGCGGGGGGGGGGGGGTGCGGCGGCGGTTGACCATCGGTAGCTCGGGGCCGAGAGTGATTGATGTTTGAAGCACGCGGCGTGGGCGCAAAGGCCCGACGCCTTCCAATGTAGCCTCCCCCGGGCAGCGCGCGACCTGAACGGACCCCGGCAATCTATTTCGGCAATCCGATTGTGGCGGCACGGGCGAGTCGGCGGACGATGGGCGAGCAACCCTTTGCGGTGATCACGCACTCCAACCGCAGTTCCCCGAATGCCGCGATTTCCGGATGGCGGATCCGATCCCGCTTTGCGCGCTGGCGGTGTACCCACATCTTCACCTCCAGGTTTCCGCCGGACAAATCGTTTCCTCGCAAGACCCGCCTTCACTCCAAAGACCCGCCTTCCGCCTCGGTAACGCCCGTCTGCTCCCAGGACAAGGACCTTTCCCATGAAGCCCCACCCCCTCCCCATCGCCGCCGCCCTCCTCCCCGCCCTCATCTCGTGCACGGCCGCCACCGACAGCGCCGATCCGGCCATCGACCGCCCCCTCGATTCCGAATTCGAAGAGCTGTACCGCGTCGGCGTCATGGACGGTGAGTCCTGGGAGATGCTCGGCCGGGTCGCTGCGGTCAGCTTCGACGAGCGCGGCCGCCTCTACATCTTCGATACCACCGGCGGCATCCTGTCGTCGGGGCTGCGCGTCCTCGTCTTCGACTCCAACGGCGGCTTCCTGCACCAATTCGGCGAGGAGGGCGAGGGACCCGGTGAGCTGAACCGGCCGAGCACCCAGGTGGTCATGCGCGACGGAAGCGTTGTGATCGGCGATGTGGGCGCCCGCGGCTACCACCTCTTCAACCCGGACGGTGAGTTCGTGCGCACCGTGCTGAACGACAACGACGGGATCGATGGAAACACGCGGACGACGGTCAGTGCCGGATCCATTCATCCCGATCCGGCGGGGGGAGCCTTCTACTCCTCCGCGTCGGGAATCAGCCTGGGCGGCTCCCGGGAGGCGCTCACCTCGCGGCCGATTACTCGCAACAGCCTGGAGGGCGATGTGCTCGCCACCGAAACCGTGATTGAGGGATGGCTACCCCCGCGCGAGGGCGAGGGGATTTCGGTCTCGGGCGCGTCGGCACAGGTGACGAGCATCCTCTCCGGGTTCTCCATACCCGCAACCTTCGAGCCGGAGCTGCTCATGGGGGTGCTCCCGGACGGCAGCCTCGTCTATTCCGATTCCTCCGGCTATGTGCTCAAGGTCGCGTCGGCCGAGACGGGAGAGGTACTGCGCCGGATCGGGCGGCCGATCGATCCGCGGCCGGTCACCGACGCGGTGAAGGAGGAATACCAGGCGCAACAGGAGGAGGGGCAGGGCAACACCGGGGGCGCACCGAGCGAAGGATTCATCATGATCCGGGCCGAAGGCGCGAGTCCGGGCGCGAGCGCGCCACCGGGCAACATGTCCTTCACGATCCCCGATCCGCCCTTCTACCCCGAGATTCCGGTGCTGCAGGAGTTCATCACCACATGGGACGGACGAATCTGGGTCATGCGCCGGGGCGACGAGCTGCGCGGCGACGGCCCCATCGATGTGTTGACCGCGGAGGGCGATTACATCGGCACCTGGGCGACCGACGAGATCGCGATGCCCAACGCCTTCGGACCGGATGGACTGGCGGCATTCATCGAGCTTGACGATTATGACGTGGCCAGCGTCGTGGTGCGGAGGCTGCCCGATGCGGTTCGCTAATCCAACCCGGCGCTGACCCGATCTTGCGCTGACGCGGTGGTTCGCTGACTCGATGGTCGCTGACTTGGCGCGGCGGATCCCCGAGTCGCGGGAAGACGGCGTCCCCCGGAACCTCCGCGCACGCCAGCCGGCCCCGCCGTCCCCTGTCACCGCACCAAACCGCCCGGAGAACGATGAACATGCCGCGCACCGCACCCCGATTTTCCGCCCTCCTTCCCCTCCTCCTGCTTTTCCTGACCGCGGCCTCCAGCCTTCCCATCGTGGGAACCGGCCTCGCGGAAACCGGTCTTGCAACGACCAGCCTCGCCGCCCAGGACTACTTTCCCGGCCGTCATCCCAACTGGGAACGCCGCACGCCGGACGCAGCGGGATTCGATCCGGCCGGAATCCAGCGCGCCATCGAGCTTGCCATTGCCGGCGAATCTCAGGCCCCGCGCGACCTTGCCTTCAATCACCTGGGCACCTTTGGTCGGGAGCCGCTGGGCGACGCGGTCGGGCCCTTTACGGTGCGCGGACCGCAGACGGGACTGATCGTCCACAAGGGCTACATCATTGCGGAGTGGGGCGATCCGGCAAAGGCGGACAACACCTTCAGCGTCTCGAAGAGCTTCCTGTCCACGACGGTGGGGCTGGCCTGGGACCGCGGGCTGATCGGCGGTGTGGACGACCTGGTGCGCGACTACATGCCGCCGATGATCCTGGAGAGCGGCGATGGCGAACCGGGCGACGAGAGTGGACGGCGGCCCAAGCTCCTCTTCGAATCCGAGCACAATCGCGGG
This sequence comes from Longimicrobiales bacterium, assembly GCA_965213665.1. Taxonomy (GTDB): domain Bacteria; phylum Gemmatimonadota; class Gemmatimonadetes; order Longimicrobiales; family Gaopeijiaceae; genus Bin94. The sequence continues at coordinate 2,990,875 of CBDBZW010000003.1, read as the reverse complement.
ATCACCTGGAACCACCTACTGCGTCAGACAAGCGACTGGGAGGGAACGCTTTGGGGTAAGCCGGAGTGGGCCGACCGGCCGGACCAGGACCGGACAACCTGGGGGACGCGCGCGCGCAACAAGCCCGGCACGGTCTACGAATACAACGACACGCGGGTGAATCTGCTGGCGCTGGCCGCGACGGCGGTGTGGCGGCGGGCCTTGCCCGAGGTCCTGCGCGAACATGTAATGGACCCGATCGGCGCCTCAACAACCTGGGGCTGGCACGGGTACGACAACTCGTGGGTGATCCTGGACGGGCGCGAGGTGCAGGCGGTAAGCGGCGGGGCGCACTGGGGCGGCGGCATGATCCTGAGTGCGTACGACCAGGCGCGCTTTGGTCTCTTCACCATGCACAAGGGCAAGTGGAACGGCGAGCAGCTTGTGTCGGAAGAGTGGATCGATATGGCCACAACGCCAGGCGAGGTAAACCGCAGCTACGGCTTCATGAACTTTTCGCTCAACACGGGGCAGAGGCGTTATGCGAACGCGCCGGAATACACCTGGACGCACACGGGCGCGGGGTCGAACCTGATCTATGTCGATCCCGAAAACGAACTGGTGATCGTCTGCCGCTGGATTCAGGGCGGGGCCTTCGCCGATGTTGTGCATGAGGTGCTGGGGGCGATGCGATAGGGGGTTGCGCGCGCACCGCGATCTCCCGGCGGCGCCTGTGGGCCGGCCCGCGCAGGGGCCGGGTCGAGCATTTGCGGCAATCAGGCCGTATTGACCCGCAGCGCCACTCCGGTGGCCGTGCGCACAATCGTGGGGCGGACCCGGGTGACGGTGCGATTGCGGTAGTGCGCAAGGATGGATGCGACCGTTGCAAAGCCGCTCAGATCTTCCAGGGTGCGGATCGTGGGGAAGATCATGGGGAGGTGGCCCAGGCGGTGGCGCTCAAGCGCGGCGGCGGGAGTGAGCCAGAGGGAATCGGTCATTTCGCGTTCGTCGTGGATGGCGTGCGAGTGGCGCGGAACCCTTGCGGCAAAGAAGCGGGTGTCGTATCGGCGGGATTCGACGACCGGCGTGACCCAGTGCGCGATGTACTCGATGGCGGGGCCGTCCAGGCGGGCGCCGAGGCGGTCCAGCACGCGGGCGAAGGATGCGCCGCGCATAAGATCCTCACGGGCAATGCGCAAGTCCTCTGCGCTCATCCGGGTATCCACCCCCACCCCCGGCCACAGCCCCGTTTCCTCGGCCGCTTCGCGGATCGCGGCGGCGTAGTAGGCGATCGCCAAAGGGTCTGCGTCCGGCTCCAGTCCCAGCCGCGCGCTTGCCCCCGCCGCGGTCAACCCGTCCCAGCGCCGCGCCAGCTTCTCGTCCCCATCGGCGCGGTCCACCCGTCCACCCGGAAAGACCCAGGCCCCCGGCACGAACCCGGTTGCGCGGTTGCGCTTGAGGAGCAGGACCTCGGGGCCGTCGTCGCCCTCCCGCAGGACGACGACCGTCGCCGCGGCCACCGCCACCGCCGGCTGCCTGGGCGGATCCCCCAGCGTCTCCACGAAACCACAGGGCAATCGCTCGTTGGGGATCGCGTAGTCGCTCCCGCTCTCGCCCTCGCGGTTCCTGTCCGCACCCCGCCCCCCAACCCCCCCACATCCCCCGCTCACTGCCTTTTCGACCTCGTCGCACGCGCCCGGCAAATGGTCCTCGTCACCCGGATCGCGCGCGCCTCAGTTCCCCGCGGCATGCCCGTCCTTTCTCGGCTCCGAAGCCGCCGCCCACCCCTTCGCCAACCGCAGAATCACCTGCGCCCCCCCGAAATCGGTGCGTTGCCAGTCGGCCAGCTCATGACCGCGGGCCTCCAGACCGGCCGCCACCGCCTCGCCAATCCGCTCGATCGCCACCCGTTTGCCCGAAAGGTGCCGAAAACGCGCCGCATCCACCGCCTCCTGCGGATCCATGCCGAAGACGAGCATGTTGAGCAGAAGCTGCGCGTGACCCTGCGGCTGCATCGAACCGCCCATCAGCCCGAAGGCCATCAGAGGCTCGCCGTCGTGCGTAACGAATCCCGGAATGATCGTGTGGAAGGGACGCTTGCGCGGCGCAACCTGGTTGGGATGGCCGTCGTCAATGACGAACCCGGCGCCCCGGTTCTGCAGCGCGAAGCCCAGCCCGGGAACCACAATCCCCGAACCGAAGGACGAATAGACCGAGTTGATGAAGGACACCATGTTGCCGTCGGCGTCGGCGACCGTAAGGTAGATCGTCTCGGAATCGGTGATCGCGCGCCCGGGACCCACGCGGTCGGCGGCCACATTGGGGTCGATCAGCGCCCGGCGCGCATCGATGTAGGCGGGACTGAGGAGCGACTCGGGGTCGATCTCCATGGTTTCGGGGTCGGAGACGTAGCGGTGCAGATCGGCGAAGGCGAGCTTCTTGGCCTCGATCAGGTGGTGGAGATAGTCGGCGGAGTTGTGGCCCATCCCCTCCAGGTCGAGCGGTTCGAGCAGTTCGAGCATCTCCAGCGCGGCAATTCCCTGCCCTGCCGGGGGCAGCTCCCAGACGGTGTAGCCGCGGAAGTCGGTGCTGAGCGGCGCCACCCAGCGCGGTTCGTGCGATGCCAGGTCATCCAGTGTGACGAACCCGCCCAGCTCGGCCAGCCCGTCCACCAGCTCGCGCCCCAGACGGCCCCCGTACAACACGCCTGGCCCCTCGTCGGCGATCATCGCAAAGGAGCGCGCCAGCCCCGGATTGGTGAACCATTCGCCGGCCCGGGGCGCCCTCTCGCCATCGACCAGATAGGTCTCGCGGGCTCCCGGATCGCGGGCCAGCTTCTCGCTCGCGCCCGCCCACTGCCGCGCAATCACCGGCGTCACCGGGAATCCGCCCTGCGCAATGCGAATCGCCGGTTGCAGCGCATCGCCCAGAGTCAACTTGCCAAAACGCTCGATCAGCGCACTCCACCCGGAGACCGCGCCCGGCACCGTCACCACCTCCGCCCCGCTCCCCGGCACCCGTTCGTGGCCCCGTTCCCGCAAGGCCTCGGCGGTCATGCCGCTCCCGCTGCGGCCACTCGCGTCGATCCCGTAGAGGTCGCGCGTCTCGTTCCACCACACGATGGCGAAGGCGTCGCCGCCCATTCCGGTCATGTGGGGTTCGGTGACGTTGAGCACGGCGGCCGCGGCCACTGCCCCATCGATCGCGTTCCCGCCCCGCTGCATGACTTCGAGGGCGGCGGCGGTGGCGAGCGGCTGGCTTGTCGCGGCTACGTTGCGGGGCGCGTAAACGGTCGAGCGGCGTCCCATGTCGGGGTTCTGGGCATCAAGGTTCATGGGAGGAAGCGTTGCGGCGGCGCCGGCAAAGAGGAGGGCGAAGAGGCGGAGCGGGCGGAACGACATGGCATGGTCCCCGGGAGGTATCAAGGCGGGAGGTATCAAGGCGAGGATCGAACAAAGGCAGAAGACATTCGCAGGCCGAGCACCTTTGAAGGGCCGTTTGAGGGTGAAGGGCCGTTTGAGGATTGAACACGTTCGGGGAGAAAAGTTACAGCGGTGCGCGCCGGTCACGCCACGGCGAACCTTATGGAAACGCGCGGGCGCCCGGCATGGCGGGCCACCCGGCCACCCTGGCCGACTGGCCGAAATGGCCCGGTCCGCTTCTCGCGAAGAGTCCCCGTGGGGAGGCCAATCCGGCGGAATTCTCCCCCCGCGCACCCACCCGCCCCCGCCTCCCATCCACCGCTGCACTGTTCCCCGCGCCGCACAGATGGCAAGATTCCTGCATCGTGCCGCCGTTTCGTTTCGGGCCCCGCGTCCGGCCGGACCGCCTCGGCGCAACCGCCATCGACGCAAGCACCCCGGGCCACCCACCTTCAACCGCACTTCAACCCCGGTTCATTCGGGCCCATTCCATGAAGCCCCAGTTCACAAGGACTCCATCCACAAGGACAGCGATTTCATGAGCAGACGATTCAGCCTGCCCGTTCTTCCCCTTCGTGACACCGTCGTCTATCCGGGGGTGGCCGTACCCATCTCGGCGGGACGGCCCGGCACGGTGGAGGCGGTGCAAGATGCGCTCGACGACGACCGGAGACTCTTCGCGGTCGCGCAAAACCAGAACCAGGACCAGCCCGATCCCGGCATCCTCTACCCCGTGGGCACGGTGGTGCGGATCATTCAGACGCACCGGGTACGTGGAGGAATTCAGCTTCTCGTTCAGGGCGAAGCCCGCGCCCGGGCCCTTCAATACGGCGAAGACGGCGAGGCGATGCTGCGCGCCACTCTGGTGCCGATCGAGCGGCAGCCCCCCGCGGACGGCAAGGATCCCGGATTTCGCGCCCTCGACCAGGAGCTTCGGGAACGCGCGGCCGAGCTCGGAACGCGTCGCGGGGTGTCGACCGAGGCGCTGAACCAGCTTATCCAGGGGGTGGACGAACCCGGCGCCTTCGCCGATCTGGTGGCCTTCTACCTGGACCTCCCGACCTCCGAAAAGCAGGAGATTCTCGAAACGCTCGACGACGAGGAGCGCATGCGGACGGCGCTCATGGCGGTGGAGCGCGAACTGGCCCGCATCGAGGCCCACGAGGACATTCAGGCCAAGGTTCAGGAAGAGTTGGGCGAGCGCCAGCGCGAGATGATTCTGCGCGAACAGATGAAGCAGATTCGCAAGGAGCTGGGCGAAGAGGGCGAGCGAGAAGACGCGGACGAGCTACGCGAGCGGATCGCCGAGATGGACCTTCCCGAGGTTGCCCGCAACGAGGTCAAGCGCGAACTCCGCCGGCTGAACCGGACATCGCCGCAATCGGCCGAATACCAGGTCATTCGCACGTATCTCGACTGGATCACCGAGCTGCCCTGGAGCGAACGCACCGACGACAAGCTCAACCTTCACCGCGCCGAGGAGATTCTCGACGAGGACCACTACGGGCTGGAGGACGTGAAGGATCGCGTGCTCGAATTCCTGGCCGTGCGCAAGCTTCAGCAGGAACGTCTCGCCGAGGCGGCAGCGGAAGGGGAGGCCGGGGAAGAGGGCGGCGAAGCGCCCGCGGCGACGTCGGCCGCAACCAACGGCGACGGCGCGGAGGAGGAGGCCGGAGAGCTTCCAGAGCACGGAGGACGCGGGCCGATCCTGCTCTTCGCCGGACCGCCGGGGGTGGGGAAGACGAGCATCGCGCAATCGATCGCGCGGTCGGTGGGACGCAAGTACGTGCGCATCTCGCTGGGCGGCGCGCGCGACGAGGCCGACATCCGGGGGCACCGCCGCACCTATGTGGGGGCCATGCCGGGGCGAATCATCCAGGGAATGAAGGAGGCCGGAACGCGCAATCCCGTCTTCCTCCTGGACGAAGTGGACAAGCTGGGGGTCTCCTTTCAGGGCGATCCGAGCTCGGCGCTCCTCGAGGTCCTCGATCCGGCGCAGAACTCGACCTTCATCGACCATTACATGGGGGTTCCCTTCGATCTTTCCGAGGTCCTCTTCATCGCGACCGCCAACTACGAGGACCGGATTCCGGTGCCGCTCCTGGACCGCATGGAATCGGTGGAGTTTCGCGGGTACACCGAACAGGAAAAGCTGGAGATCGCCCGCCGCTACCTGCTGCCGCGACAACTGCGCGATTCGGGCCTCCGCGAGGAGGAGCTGACCATCGCCGACGACGCGATCCTCGGGGTCATCCAGAGCTACACGCGCGAGGCAGGGGTGCGTCAGCTTGAACGCGAGCTGGGCAAGCTGGCGCGCAAGGTGGCGCGGCGAATTGCGTCGGACGAGAGCGAGGGAATGGTGATTTCCGCCGATTCGGCCCGCGATCTGCTCGGCCGACCGCGGGTCTTCCCGGAGCGGCGGGCGGCGGAGGATGTCGTCGGTGTCGCCACGGGGATGTTCTACACTCCGATGGGCGGCGACATCATGTTCGTCGAGGCCAGCGTGATGCCGGGCGAGGGCGGGCTGGTGCTCACCGGGCAGTTGGGCGATGTGATGAAGGAGTCGGCGCGGGCGGCGCTCTCGTACGCAAAGAGCCACTGCGATGCGCTCGGAATCGACGAGGGCCTGCTGGAGAAGCGCGAGATCCACATTCATGTGCCGGCGGGGGCGATTCCCAAGGATGGACCGTCGGCGGGAATCACGATGGCGACGGCGCTGATCTCGGCGGTGTCGGGGCAGAGGGTGCGGGCCGATCTGGCGATGACCGGCGAGCTCACGCTGACCGGACGCGTTCTGCCGATCGGAGGGGTAAAGGAAAAGGTGCTGGGCGCGGTGCGGGCGGGGATTCAGGAGATCATTCTGCCGCAGGACAACGAGGCGCACCTGGACGACCTGCCCGGCGAGGTGCGCAAGACGCTGACGGTCCACCTGGTCGAGGATCTCCACCGGGTGGTCGAGCTGGCGATCCGGCGGCGGCAGAAGAAGGCGCCCAAGACCCGCGCCTCGGTGCGCCCCGGGGAGGTGTCGCCGATTCAGGCCTGAGGGAGCGTGGGGTGGCCGGGGATGGCGGTTGCTGGCACGAGCGCGGTTGCGGACAGGAGCGCGGTTGCGGGCCCCGGCCCTACGGGGCGACCTCGATGCGGCCCGGCAAGCCCCCCTCCACCCCCCCGATCACGGCCCCCGTCTCGCCCCGCGCGGCGAGTTCCCGCAGCAGCTCCGGTGTGCGCTTCGGCGCAATGGCGATCAACAATCCCCCCGAGGTCTGCGCGTCGGCCAGCAGAATCCGAGTCGCCTCCGGCACGTCCGGGTCGTGGCTCACCCGGGACGCCGAATCGGCCAGATTGCGGCGCGTTCCCCCCGGTACGTGCCCGTCCCGCATCAGCCCCGCCACCCCGCCCATCACCGGCACGGCCGCCGCATCGATCCTCGCCGCCACCCCCGACGCAGCCAGCATGTTGCCCAGGTGCCCGGTCAGGCCGTAGCCGGTCACGTCGGTTGCCGCCCGCGCGCCCGCGGCCACCGCCGCCTCGGCCGCCCCCCGGTTCAGCCGCGCCATTGTCGCGACGGCCTCCTCCAGCACCGCCTCCGGACACGCTCCCGCCTTCACCGCGGTGGCCACGATCCCCGATCCCAGCGGCTTGGTGAGCACCAGGTCATCGCCCCGGCGCGCGCGGTCGTTGGCCAGCATGACCGCGGGATCCACCTCGCCCACCGCGACCATTCCGTACTTGGGCTCGGCATCGTCGATCGAGTGGCCGCCCAGCACCGCAATCCCGGCCTCGGCCGCCTTCTCGGCGCCGCCCCGCACAATCTCCTCGGCGATTCCGTGCGACAGCAGCTTCCTCGGAAAGGAGAGCAGATTCAGCGCGAAGAGCGGCCACCCTCCCATCGCATAGACATCGGAGAGGGCGTTGGCGGCGGCGATGCACCCGAAGTCGTACGGGTCGTCGACGATCGGGGTAAAGAAGTCAAGGGTGACGACCAGAGCGCGCTCATCGCCGATCCGGTACACGGCGGCGTCGTCCCTCGTGGCGGCATCCACCAGAACGCGAGGGTCGTGCGCGGGCAACAGGGGACGCAGAACCTGCGCCAGCTCGGACTGGCCGAGCTTGCAGGCTCACCCGGCGCCGTGCGAAAGTGTGCTCAGACGGATTCGAGGTCGCTGATCGCGGGGTTCGCTCTTCATGGCCCCGAATCTAACAGCCCGCACGGAGAGGGCGGCCCGGCCGCTCCCGCCAACCGGTTCTCCGGAGAAGCAGTCCCCCGGAGAGCCAGCCCCCCAGAGAACCAGCCCCCGGAGAACCGGTCCCCCGAAAAAGCAGCCCCAAGGAAGCAACCCCCAAGGAATGCCCCGAGGTTTACAGGGCGGCGCGCGTCGCCCATGCTTCAAACCATGAACCCACCAGCCTGGTCCACGCGGCAGGATTTCGCCCGCGAAGTCGAGCGTCCCGACGAGAAGCTGAATCTCGCGCGGGCCGCCCTCCTCGTGGCGCGGGAGGAGTATCCGCAGTTGCCGGTGGAGCGCTACCTGGTCCGGCTGGATATGTTCGCCGAGGAGGCGCGCAACCGTCTCGGAACGGAGCGGGGGCCGCCGGTGGTCCTGGGCGAGGCGCTGGCCAACCTCTTCGGGAGCCGCAAGCTGCGCGGCAATCGCAAACGGTACAACGACCCGCGCAACTCCTTCCTCAACGATGTGCTGGACCGCGGGCTGGGGATTCCATTGACCCTCGGGATCGTGTTGCTCGATGTGGGGTGGCGACTCGATCTGCCGCTGGAAGGGGTGGACTTTCCCGGCCACTTCATGGTGCGCTACCGGGGCGAGGCGGCGTCCTTCCTGATCGATCCCTTCCACGGCGGCAAGGTGCTGCTGGAGTCCGAGGCGCAGGATCTTCTCGATCGCCGGCACGGCGGGGTGGTGCGGCTCAAGAAGCGCCATCTGCGCACAGCGACGCGCCACGACATGGTTGTGCGGCTGTTGCTGAATCTGAAGGGGCTCTATCACCGGTTGCGCGACCACAAGCGTGCGCTGGCCGCGGTGGAACGCATCCTGATCGTGCGGCCCACGGCGCCCTCGCAGATCCGCGACCGCGGTTACCTGCTGGCCCGGCTGGGACGCTCCGAGGAAGCGGTGACCCAACTGGAGACCTACCTGAGCTTTGCGCCCGAGGCCCGCGATGTGCAGCGGGTGGAGGCGCTGGTGCGCGAGCTGAAGAGCCGGCCGTAGAGTCGATGCCCGCATTCGGCGACCTCCAGCGCGGCGAAAGCGGGAGACAGGCGTGCCCTCGCACGATGACGCGCCGGTCGTTGGGCCAGCGCAGCGAGCGCGACGAATGACGAATCCGACGCACAGCAGACGCCACTACGGGGATCCGCGGGGAGAATACCGGGCGGCGGTGGAGGGGTGCGGTGTGGTGGCGCGGGACGACCGGCGGCTGTTGCGGGTGTACGGGCGCGCCCCGGCGCAGATGTTGAACGGGATCGTGACGAACCAGATTCCGGAGGCGCCGGTTGGGGGGGTGGGGGACGCGACCTACGGGACGATCCTGACGGCGAAGGGCCGCATGGTAACCGACCTGGTGGCGCTTTGGTTGGGGGCTGGCGGCGGGGAGGGGGTGGGGCTGAATGTCTCGGTGCGTGGGGTGGAAGCCGCGTTGGGGCACTTCAAACACTTCCTCCCACCAAGGCTGGCAAGGGTCGAGGAGTTGGCCGAGCGCGCGAAACTCCTGACGGTCGTGGGTCCCGGGGCGGGCGATGCAGTGGCGTCGGTGCTTGGTGCGGTGCCCGGGGACGGCTTCAAGCTGGTGAACGGAGGACCGCTGGAGGGCGGCGTGCTCGTCGCGCGGGGCTTGCGCCAGATCGATTCGTGGGATTTGTGGGCAGGCGTGGCGGGGCTGGCGGAGTTGTGGGACGGGTTGCGCGGCGCGGGTGCGACGGCGGTGGGAACGGGCGCGTGGCAGACCTTGCGCGTCGAGGCGGGCTTTCCGGAGTTCGGGATCGACATGGACAACGCGACCATACCGATCGAGGCGGGCCTCGGCGAGTGTGCATTCGATCACGGCAAGGGTTGCTATACCGGCCAGGAGGTGATTGTGCGGATCCGGCACCGCGGGCGCGTCAACTGGCACCTGCGATCATTGCGCTTCGGGGAAATTGCGGCGCGGCCCGGCATGCAGCTCTTCGATGCGGGGGGCGCCAAGGTGCGCGGGCGCGTGACCTCGGTGGCCGATTCGCCGCGCTTCGGCCAGGTGATCGGGCTGGGATATGTGCGCCGCGAGGTGGAGCGTCCGGGCACGTTGCGGATGGGGAGCGGGGAGGGGGCGGAGGTGGAGGTGGCGTGAAGGCATGGGGCGTGCGAAGACGGAGGTTGCGGCTGTCACAATGTCTCGGAGATTCCGGGGAGGTCTAGGGCTGGTGGCTTCTCAACCCCAACTGTGGGATGGCCGCAAGATGACGCGGTCGCCTGCGCCGTCGTTGCGCAAGCGGATTCGCGAACGGCCGATTGTCCGCCGTTGGAATCAAGTCCGGTCCAGCCCGTAGCAATCTCCAGAAAACTCGGTCGGCCATGTCTGGTTTGGTTCACATCCCCCCCAACACGCCCCGGCACTCCTCCACCCCCAACCCCCCGCCCCCCTCCAGCGCGCGCGCCAGCATTCCGCTCACATTGGCCACGGCAAAGCTGATCCCGTGGATATTGCGCTCCACGGGAACGCCTGGAATCGGTCTGGGCCAGGGCGCCGCGGCCACGACCCACCCCCCCCGCCGCCCCGTCCGCACCTCGGTGCAGCCGCGCGGACACGCGCCATCGGCCACGACCCCCACGGCGTCCGCCAGCGATCCGGGCCACCATCTGCGTCCGTCGTCCTCGGCCGCCGCCACCACCACCCCACCCACCGCCGCCAACCTCTCAACCGCCTCCGCCAACGGTCCGGCGTGCTCCTCGCGCACGGTTCCCAGGCTCAGATTCACGATCCGCATTCTCTGTTCGGCCGCCCAGTCGATCGCGGCCACCAGCGCCCGCACCGTCGTCCGCAACCGGTCGTCGAAGACCCGCACGGCATGGATCTCCGCGCCGGGGGCCTTCTCCTGAATGGCAGCGAAGACGGCGGTCCCGTGTCCCAGCCGGTCCACATGATCGTCGGCGAGCTCCCCGGCCAGCGTCACCCGCACCCCGCCGGCCACCCCGGCCACATGCGGATGCGCCGGATTCACGCCGCTGTCGATGACCGCCACCGAAACGCCCCGCCCCGTCCGGTCCCGCACCTCGGGCGCGTCCAGGCAGAGCCTTCCCCCGCGAGAGTCGTCCGGCCCCTCGCGCCCCCGCTCAACGCCCACGCCACGCGCCTTGGGGAACAACCGCCGCTTCCAGCCGCACGGCCGTCGTCCGCCTTCCGCCTCCCGCGCCTGGCGTCATCGCGCCACCGTCCATCCCTCGTCCACCCTCACCACCCGGTCCGCCGATCGCAGCAACTCCTCGCGGTGCGTAATCAGCACCGTCGTCCGGCCGGCCATTGCTTCGCTGTAGGCCCTCACCACCTTCGCCTCCCGGTCGGCATCGAGCGCACTCGTCGCCTCGTCCAGCACCAGCACCGCCGGGTCGGCCAGGAGCGCGCGCGCAATCGCCAGCCGCTGCCGCTCACCCGCCGAGAGAGCCCGTCCATCCTCGCCCACCACCGTGTCGACCCCTTCCGGCAGCGCCGCCACAAACTCCCCGAGCCCCGCCCGTTGCAGCGCCCGCGTCACCTTCTCCGAACCCGCGCCGGGTCGAGCGTAGCGCACATTCTCGGCGATCGAGGCATTGAAGATGAAGGCCGCCTGATCCACGACCGCCACGCGCGCGCGCAGATCGGCCAGCGCCATCTCGCGAAGGTCGATTCCGTCGAGCAGGATCCGTCCGGCGTCGGGATCGAGGTGCCGCACCAGAAGATCCGCCACCGTTGACTTTCCGCTCCCCGAGGGCCCCGTCAGCGCCACCACCTCGCCGGGCGCCACCGCAAGCGCCAGTCCCCTGAGCACATCGCCGCCGCGGCCGTGCCCGCACCACACATCCTCGAAGACGATCTCGCCCCGCGCCGGGAGCAGCCGCGCCGGATTCGTCGTCTCGACCACCTCGACCGGCTCGTCCATGAATTCGTGGAAGCGCCGTAGCGACACGCGCGCCACCCCAAGGCCGGTGTAGAGTCCCATCAACCCCTGGACCGGACCGATCAGCCGCATCTGGTAGGCCATGAAGGCGGTGAAGGTGCCAAGGGTGAGGGCGCCGTCGATCACGCGCGCGCCGCCGTAGAGGAAGATCACCGCCGTGCTCGCCGAGAGGAGCAGCCCGGGAATGCCGCCCGAGAGATAGCGTAGCCGCTGCATCCGCATGAGCGACCGCACGAAGGCGTCGTTGTGCGTCCGAAAGCGTGCCGCCTCGCGCTCGGCCGCATTCGCCGCGACGACCAGCCTCACGCCGCGCAGGGTCTCGATGAGGAAGGCGCCGATTCCCGCGCTCCGTTCCCGCATGATGCGCACCTCTCCCTCCAGGCGGCGCCGATAGCGAACCAGCGCCCAGATCGCGGGGGGAAGAAGGGTGGCGGCGGCCAGGAAGAGACGCCAATCGAGCCAGAGGAGCATCGCCACCGAGCCAGCCAGGAACGCGGCGTTCCCCAGCCAGGCCAGCGCAACGTCGGCCAGGACGCGCTGAATTTCGCTCACGTCGTTATTGAGCCGCGACATGATCTCGCCAAGCGGGGTGCGGGCGTGAAAGCGGGGCGAAAGACGCTGCAGGTGGCGGTAGAGCGCGAGCCGCATCCGGAAGAGGATCTCGGCCGACACTTCGGTGTAGCGAATCCCGCTGACGAAGTTGAGCACGAAGCTGGCCACGGTGACGCCGGCGAAGAGCCCGACGATGCGGGTCAGCGCGTTTCGGTCCTGTCCCAGAAGAGCGTCGTCGACGAGGCCGCGGGTGAGGAAGGGGACGTAGAGCGCGAGTGCGGTCCCCACCAGGTTCAACCCCAGAATGACCGTCAGGCGACCGCGAAACGGGCGGACATAGCCGAACCCACGCCGAATCTCCGCATCGAGGATCGCCATGGGCGGGGGCGCGGCGCCGTCAGTTCCCCTGGGGTCCGGTTCCCTCCGGAATCATCACGAAGCTGGTCATGTCGGCATCGAAGGTGACCGTCCGCAGGTACTCGTAGCTCTCGGCGTCGTACACATCGATCGTCGAACCGGCGTTGTAGATGTACAGCAGTTCGCCATTCGAGCTCACCTCCAGACCCATGCGGGGCCGCCCGGGAAAGCGCTCGCGGCTGAGGATCCGTCTGCCCTCCACGTCGAAGGTCCAGAACTCGTAGTTGCCGATCTGCTGAACCAGGCCGTACGCCTTCGTGCCGCCGGGTGCGAGGCGGAAGCTGACCGGCTCGCGTGGTCCCAGGGTGAAGAAGTCGAAGGATTTCTCGGCCAGGTTCACGCGCGCGATCCCCATCATGCGACGGTTCTGCAGCGGATCGGTGGTGGTGAAGAGACCGGTGTGATAGCCGCGCTCGTCGTGCGGACTGGTGGGGAAGCCGAAGCTGAAGCGGCCCAGTCCCTCCTCCAGGGGGCGCGAGAGCTCCCAGCGGTCGGTGACGGTGAAGTCGTCGGTCTCCAGGATCAGGATGTCGCGGCCGAAGAAGTAGAGGAGGTCCCCGGCGGGCGAAAACATCATGCGCGCGCGGCGTCCGCCTTCCTCCTCGGGCCAGGGAATCGTATCGGTGACTTCCTTTGCGCCCAGGTCGTAGCGGAGCAGGACCGCCTCGTCGATCTCCCAGCGATCCATCCGCTTCGTGTACCGCATCGCGTTGAGAATGATGAAGTCCTCTTCCGGGTCGACCTCCATTCCCCAGATCCGTACGCGCGAGCGGCCCCGGCTGAGGGTGAAGCTGTCGATCGACCGGCGGGTTGCGACATCGATGATCTCGATCTCCTCGAACTCGGCGTCGCGCACATAGATGCGCTCGTGGTTGGCCGAGAGGGTGAGCCCGATGGGAATCCCGATGGAGGTCGGAATCTCGTCCACAATCTCCAGGCTGCTCTCGTCAATCACCTTGATCGACTGGTCGTAGGCGGCCATGTAGATGAGGCCGTTTCCGCCGCTCCGGTCCTGCGCGTGGCCGGGTAGCGGATAGGGCCCGGCGAGGGCGGCCAGGGTGGCGGCGGCCATCAGGATTCGGGTGATGGTCGTGTGCTGGAGACGGGTTGGTGCAACGGCGGGCGCCGGGATCGCGGGGGGCGGGTTCGATTCGGTCACAAAACGCTGGCTCCGGAAGGAAGATCTTCCGCGGGTGGCGGCGAGAGCAGCGGTGGCGGTCCGGCGGGCTCTTACCGGAAAATCAGCCCTCACGGGAAGATCAGGTCGATCTTGCGCCAATCCTTCTGGGCCGAGGCGCACTTCCCCGTCCAGTCCGGCGCGTGGTTGAGCTGATCGGGCACATGCGCGGGCCAGAAGCAGGCCAGGTGGCAGTCGAAGAGATCGCGCTCCACCGGCTGGCAGAGTCCGGCCGTCCCCCCGGTCGAGTCCACCTCCCACCCGGGCGCAAAGATCAGCGAGCACCCCAGCGGAATGTGCGGCCCGGAGCGGCTGTCGAGCGCGACGACATCGAGGTCGTCGGGGGTGGCATCGGTGTTGGCACTCGTCGCAGTGGCCACGGTGGGGGACTGGGGATCGGTTGCGGCCGGGTCGTGGAGTCCGCCGGTTTGCGCTCGGATGCGGCGGGCTTTGCGGTTGATTGCTTTCAGGTGGTTCATGTGGTGTCTCCTGTCTCTCCTGGAGATTTCCCATCGATTCCTTCACCGGGGAAGTTCAGCTCGTACAGCCGCCAGTAAGCCTTTGATGTTTTGAAGTCGTCGTCGGTTTCGCCCCGTTCGCGAGCCAAATCCCAGGGGGTCTTGCCGGATTGGTTGCGGGTGCGGGGGTTGGCGCCGGCGTTGAGGAGAGCGTCTATCATTGGCGGAGGACCCTGTGTCGCTGCCTCGTGCAACGGGGTATCTCCATACTCCGCGCGTGCCCCCAGGTCCGCCCCCGCAGTCAGCAATACCTTGACCATTTCCGGATAGTCGCCGTAGATAGCAGCATAGTGCAAAGGGGTAGCCCCCCACGTGTTTCGCGCAGCTACATCCGCCCCCGCAGTCAGCAATGCTTCGACCACTTCAATTTCAGAACGCCGAACAGCTTCATGTAGAGGGGTGTCGCCGTTGCTACTCTGCGCCATCACATCGGCACCGGCCTCCAGCAACACTAACACTACCATCGTCGTCGCTTCCGGGTCCCTTGAGCCTATCATGGAATGCAACGAATGCAACGGCGTATACCCGCGCTCGTCCCGCGCGTTCACATCGGCCCCGGCTTCCAGACAATCACGCACATCGTCCGCCGTCAAGTCATTGAAGAACCCCCAACTATTCCACTTGCTGCAGTCCACCCCCTGCCCAACCACCACCCCCGGCCACCCCACCAAAGCCAACACACCCAGCCCCCAACACCGCATCGGCCGCCGGACCCTCACCCTGGTCACGCCACCACGGCTCCCCGCCCCCGCCCCCCTCATCCAAACTGCTCCAGATACCCCGGATTCTTCACCGCGATCTCCCCGTACACCTCCAGGCAGGTATTCGTCCAGCTCCGAATCCAGTCGCAGTAGTGCAGGTTGGCCACGCCGGTGTCGCCATACCGCACATGCGCCTCGTGATAGCACCCCCCCGCGCAGAGCGGCCGCGCCCAACATGTGTTGCAGTCCGTCTTGTTCGCCACATGGTGATGGCCCAGGAACTCGAACTGCTTCTTGCGGTCGAGACCATTGTGGACCGACCCGATACTGTGGTCGTCCGATCCCGCAAAGCGGTGGCAGAGCGCGACTTCGCCGTCGGTGGCCACGCCCATCAGACCCAGCCCCGCTCCACACGGAAACGCCTTGCTGACGCCCTTGTGGATCTCCTCGATCGTGTCCTTGACGTTGGAGAAGCCGTGGTGGCGATCCTCGACCGCGAACTCCAGAAACTCCTGCGCCAGCTCGCCGAACTGGTCCAGCATGCGGTCGTAGCCGGTGTCCTCGATTGCGTAGCCGCGCCCGTTGGCGGTCGTTACCGGGGCAAATCCGATCTCCCAGAAGCCGATCTCGTTGCGCAGGTGGTGGAAGATCCGTTTCACATTCAGCGTTTGGCGGGTGAGCGTTACGCGGGCGCCGATGGGACGGGTGTTGTGGCGCTTCAGCAGCCGCTTGATCTTCGGCATCGCGTAGTCGTAGCTGCCCATCCCGTTCTTGAAGACGCGGAACTTGTCCTGCATCTCCTTCGGGCCGTCGATGCTGATCGTCACGCCAACGCGGTTTTCCGCCAGCCAGTCGATCACCTCGTCGCGGAGCAGCGTGCCATTGGTGGTCAGCGAGAAATCAACGTCTTTCCCCAACTCCTTCGCCCGTTCGCGCGCGTAGGCCGCCGTTTTCTTTAGGACCTTGAAGTTGAGCAGCGTTTCGCCACCGAAGAAGGTGAGGTGCGCCACCGGCAGATCGCCCGACTGCTCGAACATGAAATCGACGCTTTGACGCGCGGTCTCCTCGCTCATGTAGTTGGGCGCGGGGTCGCAGGTGGTGTCGACGATCTTGTCCTCGCCGTACTCATAGCAGTAGGTGCACGCCAGATTGCATTTGTTGGTGACGTTGAGGACCATCGTGGTGAGCGGGAAGTCGGCCTGGGGGAGCACCCGCGGGAAGGTGGGCGCCGGCTCGGAGGTCAGCCCGATCGCCTGAACCTGCACCAGTTCGGCCAGGCTGCGGCGGACGGCGGACATGCCAAAGGCGGGGGAAAGCGCGGTGACCAGCGCCTCTTCGCTCGCCGCACCATTGTCGAGGGCCTGCAGCACCGCCAGCGAAGTCTCGTCCAGGTGGAAGACCGCCGCCGAGGGCACCAGGTAGAGGAAGGTCTCGCCTCCCGCCTCGAAGGGGTGGAATTCGCGCTGGGCGAGGAAAACGGGTTTCGCTGCGACCGGATCCGGGGATTTGGCCGATTCCGGGCCGGGAAGGGGTCGCGGTGTGGTGGAAGCGCTCATTCCATGACAGTACGGCGTTGAAGGGTCGGGGGCCAGACCTGTGCGGTCCGCGGATGGGCGGCGCGCGCGTGCGGGGTTTGCCGGAACAGGGTTGCCGGGCCCGGGTAGTCTTTCAGGGACGATAGTCTTTCGGGGACGGCAGGTTCAGATTAGAGGTTGGGCAGGTCCCCGAAGGAAGCCGATCCCCGGCCGGGAGATTCCTGCCGGGCAGGTTGCTCGAGAAAGCAGGCAGGTTCATCATGGCCGTCACCATCCCGCGCAGTGCGTTCGCTGCCCCGGCAACCCCGGCGACCCTTCTGGCCGGAATCGTCCTTGCGGCCTGTGTCGGCGGCCAGGGGCCGAACCCGGGTGCGACCGCGTTCTCCCCGCCGTTCGCTCCCGCAGTTGTCCCGACGGAGCCCCTGTCGGCCGACCCACAAGCCGAACCGGGCTGCAGTGACTGGGCCGGATGGCGCTTCTTCGAATCCGCCTCGGTGGAACTCGTTGAGGAATGTCTGCGGGGGGGCGCGAATGCGGATGATCCCGGTCAGATTGTCCCCACGGTGTTCCGTGCCGCGCTCCTGGCCGCCGATCCGGAGGTAATCCGCCTGCTTGTGGAGGCCGGCGCGGATCCCAACGCCCGTCTGGGTCCGGGTTCTTGGACGATTGGGCGATCCGGTTCCAGTCCCCTTCATACCGCAGCAAGCCAGAACCCCAATCCGGGAATTGTGGAGGCATTGGTGGCCGCCGGCACCGACCCGAACACCCGTGATGACCAAAGCGCGACGCCTCTGCATTTGGCCTGGCAGAACCCAAATCCCGCCGTCTTTCGGGCCCTGCTGAGGGTGGGCGCGGATCCGCTGGCACGCGACGACCGGGGCCGCGTCGCCGATCCAACCAGTTGTATGAACTGGAACACGGCCGCATTCACCCGGCTGGCCAACCTCGATGACTTCGAACTGTGTCTGGGCCAGGGCCGGGATTTGCACGCGCGGAACGAAGACGGTGACACGCCGCTCCATCTTGCCGCCGCCGGTGGGAATTCGGCCGCAGCGCTGCTTCTGGTGGAAGGGGGAGCCGATATCGAAGACCGGAATTTCGTCGGCGCCACCCCTCTTCACCTCGCGGCTGCCCATGATCGGGCGGCGATCGTAACCGAGCTCCTGGCCGCCGGCGCGGATGTCAATGCCGTCGACTCGGCCGGGATCACGCCGCTTCTGGCCAGCCTGAATCCCGTTCGTCGTGCGCAAAGAGCCGTGGACCTTCCTCTTCGCCTGTTGTCGCTGGGGGCCGATCCGAACGCGCGCGACAGCCATGGCCGCACTCCGCTGTACCTCGCGGCTTCCGCCGGGGAACTGGCGGTCGTCCGCGCTCTACTCGAGTCCGGCGCCAACCCGTTCGAATTGACCAACAACGGTTCGTCGCTGCTTCACGCCGCAGCCGAGTCCCCGGATCCCGAGGTCATCGCCCATCTGGCCTCCATCGGAGTAGAGCTGGACCGACGGAACGACGAGGGCCATGGGCCGCTCCATCTGGCGGTCATGGAGTCGCGAAGAAACCGTTGGGACTCCGACCGGATGGGACTGGGCTTCGCCGCCGAGGAAGTGGGCGAACCGGTGATGGTCCTGCGCGCTCTGGCGTTGCTCGAGGCGGGAGCCGATCCCGGCGCACGCACCCCCACCGGGGACACGCCGCTGCATCTGGCGTCGTGGTACCCGGACTCGATTCTGGTCGCGGCGCTCGTGCGGGCCGGCGCAGAGGTGAATGTACGCAACAACCAGGGCGAGACCCCGCTGCATCTGGCGCGGGCGTGGGCCAATCGCGCGACGGTTCGAGCCCTGCTGGGGTTCGGCGCCGATCCGGATGCACGCGACAACGCCGGGCGGATCGCGGATCCCGTCTGCCATTGGGGTCCGGAGCAGTCCGGTTTCCACGCGTGGGGTTTTCTGGCTGCGTCGCCGGCCGAGAGCGTCCGGGGATGCCTGGCGAGCGGGATTCCGGTTGGCGAACGCGACGAAGAGGGCGCGACCTTCCTGGCAAGGATGGTGTCCGCACGTGGCTGCTGCGCCGACTTTGAGAATGTGCTGCGCGAGTTCGTGGCTGCCGGAGCGGATGTGGACGCGCGCGACGATGCCGGGAGAACTCCTCTTCATCGCGCGATTGGAATGGCTGGGCGGCTTCGCGCGCATGTCCTGGCCACTGTAGCGTCGGCGCTACTGGCCGCCGGAGCCGATCCCGGTGCCCGCGACAACCAGGGCGAGACCCCGCTTGACCTCGCCCTGCGCCGCAACGCCACCGCAATTGTGGAGACCCTCGTGCAGCTCGGCGCCGAATCGTCAACGGGCGACAGTGCCGGGATCGCGGCCGCTCCCGCCATGTGCGACCGCTGGGGCACCCAGACGTTCTTCGAGCATGCAAGTGCCGATGCCGTGGCCGCCTGTCTGGCGGACGGGTCGGATCCGCGCACGGTTGTGGACAGGTTCCCCGGGGCCGGACCGCTTCACTACGCGGCGGCCAGCACTCGCGACCCCGCCGTGATCTTCGCCCTGCTGGAAGCCGGGGCGGACGTTCATGCGCGGGACGGTGCCTACGCGCGCACCGCGCTGCACCACGCCGCCCTCAGCGGCGACGCCCGTGTGGTGCGGGCACTCCTGGAGGCCGGGGCCGACCCCAACGCCTGGGCCACGGGCTTCAGCGTCGACTGGGGATGGAGCTGGACCCCGTTGCACCTGGCCGCCCGCCACAACCCGGATCCCGATGTCGTTCGCGCTCTGGTGGAGGGGGGAGCCGACCTCGGCGCGCCCAGCAGGGAGACTTACCGGATGGGCGACACGCCACTTCACTTCGCCGCTCGGAATCCGAATCCCCAGGTCACGGCCGCTCTGGTGTATGCCGGCGCCGACGTCCATGCGCTCTCGAACACCGGACGGAGTCCCCTGCACGCTGCGGCCTCCTACGCATCGGACCCGGCCGCAATCGAGCTGCTGGTCGCTTCCGGGGCAGAGGTGAACGCGGTGGACTACTACGGGTTTGCGCCCCTTCACTCCGCCGCCTGGTACAACCTCCGTCCAGAGATCGCAACCGCACTGATTGCCTTCGGCGCCGATATCGATGCGCGGGATCCCGACGGCTACGATCCCGCCGGTCGCACGGCAAACCACCGCACACCTCTGCTCGTGGCTCTGTACCGCGGCGGACCCTTCATCGCAGGCCATCCCATGCCTGTCGATCACAACGTGGCGGTGGCAGAGGCTCTGGTGCGTGCCGGGGCGGATTTGGAAGCAACGGACGGGTCCGGCCAGACCGCATTGCACGCGGCCGCCCTGTACACACCGGCTGCATTCCCCCTGCTTCTGAGTTTGGGGGCAAATCCGAACGCTCGCGATGCGACCGGCAGAACTCCGCTTGACTACGCGCTGGCGAGCCGGTCGCTGGAGGGACTGCCCGAGGTGAGAAGCGCTCGCGATCGGCTACAACGACGCAGGTAGATTCTCGCTTCCCTCCGGGTCCCGCCTATCGTCCGTTCCCCATCCCGGAAGTGCTCCTCGTCGCCGGAGCGATCTGCACCCGCCACGGTTCCCACCGCATGTAGAGCGGCACCGTGACGATCAACTGCGCGCGTCCCCGCACCTCGGCGCCATCGTCGCCGCGCCAGGTCGCCACCACCCACACATCGCCGACATTGTTGCGCATGCCCGTCCGGTCCGGATTGGGTCCGTCCAGCGCCGGCTCAAAGCGGCCGTTCGGGTCCAGGGCGCCGACGAAGCGGATGTCGTCGTCATCGAAGACCGCCGCGTATTCCTCCATCGACCACTCCACATCAACCAGCCCCAGATCCAGATCGTCGTCCGTCTCGGGCTTGCCGTCGGGGCCGTTGGAGAAGGCCGTCGCTTCGAACTGCGCGTAGCCCTTGGGGAAGTTTCCGCCGCCCAACCGCGCCATTCCCGCACGCGGAGTGACCGCGATTCGGTCCACGCTCTCGTAGAGGGTCAGGGGACCCGGTAGCTGGCGACCCGCCGCAAAGACATCGCGCGCACCCGGCACCGCATCCTCGTCGGTCCGCACCTCGATCGTCACCGCCGCCGCGCCGTTGCTCGTCACCTCCACGATCTCCACGCCGGGGCCCAGATCCAGATCGTTCGCCGCGAGCCCGGTGGGAAGGTTGACGCCGTACAGCGTGACCGTCGCCGCATCGCCCGCGCGGATCGCACCCGGATGCAGCCCCAGCAGGACCGGACCGTCTGCGCGCTCAAGGGTCACATCGGGTCCGAACTCGTCGTAGGCGCCCGCGAACCAGCGGCCATTGATCTCGTTCCAGCCGCGCTCGACCATCATCACCTCGCGCAACTCGCTCTCTTCGTTGTCCCACTCCGCCGAGCGGCCCCGCCACTGATAGCCGGTGTAGACGATTGCGCGACCGGCGCGATACACCTCTCGGCCCGTGCGCGCGTAGCGGTAGCGGGCGCGGGTCGTAAAGCTCGCCTCGTCGTCACCCGCCTCGATCTCGACCGTCCCGTAGATCGGGCCCATTCCCGGCTCGTGGCCCCGGAGCGCCCAGCTCCCGGCCAGTCGCGGCGCGCGCATCGTGGCCGACCAGGACGACCATTCGGCGGTCGTGAGGGGAAATTCCCCCGAAAGGTGTGCCACGGCCTTGTCCATCGGGTGACGGGTGTCGGTCGCGTCGGGGGCAGGCGGGCCGAGCCGGCGGAAGCCCTGCGTGTCGGAAAGCGGGTAGTAGCCCCGGTGCATCGCCATCAGCAAGTCCCACTCCTCGCGAGTGCGGCGCTGCGTGACCACCCGTCCCATCGAATGGCAGTTGCTGCAGGTCTGCCCCACATCCTCGTCGGCATCGTAGGACCACTCCACCAGACGGCGCTCGACCTCGAAGCGGGCCGGCCGTAGCTCCCCGGGGGCGATTCCATGACGGTCCGACAGGTAGCGGACGATCTCGCGCGCCACGGCCGGGTCCAGCTCAACTTCATTCAGCGTCACCATCCGCCGGATCGATTGCTGCCACCCCTCCGGCGTCTTCCGCATGAAGGAGATCCGCGACATCATCCCATCGTCGTCCACGGTGTGGCAGCGCTCGCAACTCTCGACAACCAGATCGTTGGCGACCGGGATCCCCGCCTTGTCGTCGGCTTCCTGGGCTCCCGCGGCGGCGGGGGCTGCAAGTAGAGGAAGAAGGACTGCGGCAAAGCTGGGGATCGGGCGATTCATTCCAGCGGGCTTCCCGTGGTTGGGGGATTGGATGGCGAGGCGGGTGGGGGTTTCGAACGGGTCCGGGCCGGCTGTGAGGTCTGGCTGCGGCGGACGGGCAACGGATGCGAGTCGCACCGACTCGCCGGTTGGGTATAGCCGAGCATGAGTCATCAATGCGCCAAGTAGTCGTTTGTACAGCGGCCAGGCATCGTGGATCCGCCACTGGGCCATCTCCCAAGCCCAGCCATCCCGCCTGCCGCCGCGTTCAACGCTGCGGTACACTCGGAATCGTCCTGGGCATCAGCCAACGAGGCCGCGTTAGAGAGCTTCGCGAACCAATCGTCAATCTCGTCGTTCTCCCACCTCTGAGCCGTTGCGGCCTGCGGAGCTAGAATAAGAGCCGCGACGATTGACAAACAACAAACCCACTGCCTCAGGTCACATTCAATCATCTGAGCCCCCCAAAGGGCGCTTCACCCGCCACCACGTCCCGAATGACGCCGGCTGGATCAATACAGTCTATCATGGCCTCCCCGGTCAACTCGGTCTTCCAAGCGTTTCCTTCGACCTTTACGAGTATGGCAAACCCTCCCCCGCAGTCGCTCAGGTCCTCCTTGTCATACAGCCGCAGATCGACACTCCCGTCCCATGCTCCCGGTAGCCAACCCAGGAAGTCAGGTTGTTCCGACTCCTCGAAAGCCAGGAGCCAGGGAGCGTCGGAAAGCGGCGACTTCGCATCTTCCTCCGCGACTTCCTGAATTGCCGCCACCAGGCGTTGTCGCCACTCCTCCCCGCCCCCCTTGGCAAGGGTCTCCCACGATCCCAGCACCACTCTCGCAGGGCGGACAGGTCCGTCGCCGGCGTACGTTGCCGCCGCTATGTCCATTATGTCCCGGACGACGTGTCGGTCGCCATCCCCTACTTCGGTGATCGACCCGTTTTCGCCACGATCGCTACAAGCGATCACCGTCAGCCCCGACAGGACCACAAGAGCGAATCCCTTCATTCCTCGTTTCTCCCGTTCGATGAACTTCCGGTTGTCTGCGGTCGGCGGTACCCTCATTGCGTCCAACAGATCCGTCAACGACGACGCTCTCCGCTCCGTGCAATCCTACCCGCTCGATTCCTGGTGCGCAAATCCCGGTGCGCAAATCGGCAACGGTTGCCATCACGGCTTCGGACCCGCGGCTGGTGGAGGTGCGATCAGGCCCTGGCAGGTGGAGCCGAAAGCGGGCGTCGTTCAACTCGGCGCACCTGGCTCCAGCACACCATCGGCGATCAGGAGCGCCACCACTCCGATGAAGTTCGCGAGATCGACCGGGGGCAGATCCTCGCGCGCCGCCCACTCGGTGTAGCTCTCGTAGAGCGCGCCCGGATTGGGGGCTCCCGCGGCCAGGTGCACGACGCGCAGCAGATCGACGTCGCGGAAGAAGCGGACGCCGTGCGGGAAGCGGGGCGTGGCCAGGGCGGGAACCGGACGGATGCGGTTTCCGATCACGGCGGCGATCTCCACCGTGCGGCGCTCGGCCGGGCGCAGCCGTCCCGAACCGAGCCGAAGCGCGTGGAAGGCGGACCGGACGTCGGGGTCGTCGCGGAGGGTGGCCGCGTCGGGGCCTTCGGGTGCGTTGGCCTCGGCGGCCGCGTGGGGAGCGTCGGCGAGCCAGCGGCGGCGGTGTTCCCAGAAATCGGCCCAGGCGTGAGCGCTGTCCCCGACCTGGGTCGCCAGCTCGCCACGGAGCGAGCGATAGATCCGGTCTTCGCGATCGCTGTAGAACTCGGTGGCGAGTGTGGCCAGTTCGGGAGTGCGAAGCGCGGTGTGGACGGTGACCGCGGCCAGCCACGCCGAAGCCAGCGCCTTCTTCACCCCAACGGACGACATCGGGTCGATGAATGAGGCCGCGTCGCCGACCAGGAGCGCGCCATCCAGGGCGTAGCGCGTCGAGCTGTACATGGAAGCGGCGACGGCCCAGGGATCGGAGACGGCGCGGGCCGCCCGGGTGACCGATCGCATGAGTGAGGTCTCGGCGATCCCGGCGGCAAAGGCGCGCGCGAGGTCGGTTGTCGGACCGGATCCGTAGCCCCCGCCCAGGGTTCCGAGTGAAGGGTCCACCATGAGTGCGACGTGGCGTTCGCGCTCCGAAGTGGGAACCGACCAGGCCCATCCACCGGAAAAGCTCTCCACCAGCGCATGGGCGGATTCGACATTCTCCCAGCCGGTGTCGTTGCGGTAGCGGCGCACCAGGGCCAGCGTTGGCGCGGCGGATTCGAGAACCCGGTAGCGGCGCGCGATCACACCGGTCCTCCCGGTGCAGTCCAGGAGCCAGCGCGGACCGATCGTCACCACCTGCCCCTCCCCCCGCACCACCTCGACGCGCCACCCACCGCCGTCGCCGGACCGTTGCGGCAACCGTGCGGTTCCCCGCATCACCACCGCCCCCGCCCCCTTCGCCGCCCCCCGCAGCAGCGCATCGAAGCGGGACCGTTCCACATGAAACCCGGTGGCGCCCCGGGCGAAGTCGTCGCGGCGGCCCTCCCCGTCCCAAAGCGCGGTATTCCCCCGGTTCGGCATGAAGTCCCCCGCCTCCACCACCCCCAGCATCCCCGTCGCGGCCAACACCTTGCGCGTACTGGGCGGCAGCGATTCCGCCAGCGTCTGCGCGGCTGCCCCCGCCCGGCGCACACGCCCCTCCGAACCCGGCTTCCCTTCACCTCCGCGGCCACCACCGGCCGAGTCTCCCCCGGACGCTCCGGCCGCGCGCTCCACGATCACCACCTCATGACCCCACCCGGCCAGCAACCTCGCCGCGGCGGCGCCCGCCGGACCGCCACCCAGGACAAGGACCTCGGGACTTGCGCTCACGGCGCGCCCCTCTATCACGGTCGGACCCCATTCACGGTTCGCACTCCACTTGAATCGTCCACAAAATCGGTGTAGCTTGACGGTCCTTCGTTTCCGGCCCTGCATGACCATAGCCGGATGCGAGCACGGACGCCCCCATCGTCTAGTGGACTAGGATACCTGGTTCTCAGCCAGGAGACCGGGGTTCGATTCCCCGTGGGGGTACTTTGCGGTCGCTTAGCTCAGTCGGTAGAGCACTACGCTCACATCGTAGGGGTCGCTGGTTCGAGTCCAGCAGCGACCATTCCGGCCAATCGGGGCCCGGACGGTTCGGGGCCCTGGTTCCGCGGAAGCGGGCAGGCCACAGACCCCGGGCGCGCAGGGTAATCCGGCGGCAGGCGCCCTCGGCCAGTCCCTAGCGGTGCCATCGGTCCGGGCCAGCCGTGATCGTCGCGGCGCCATTGCCGATGGCCACGAACCAGACCCGCTTCGTCCACTCCGGCCACCGACGCGTCGCTACCTCGTCCAGGCGATGGCCGGCCGCCGCCCAAGAGTCGATGTCGCCGAACGGTGACGGACGCTTCGCACCCCGGCACGCTCAGCCTGATCACGACGAAGGCGAGCTCCCTGCGCCAGGCCGCCCGTCCCCCGCACCCCCCGGTTCCCACCCCGCCACCCTGCCCGCCACCGCCGACGCGGCCACCGAATACGGCGACACGAGGTACAGTTGCCCCGGCCCCGACCGCCCCGGGAAGTTGCGGTTCTGCGACGACACCGAGACCTGCTCGGCCGAGCGCGTGATCCCCGGACCGGCCGCGATGCACGCCCCACACCCCGGCTCCACAAATTCGGCCCCGGCCTCGCGGAACAGCTCCAGGTAGCCCCGCTCGCGTGCGTACTCGCGCACATCGGTCGAGCCGCACTGGATGTAGCACTTCACATTCGCATGGACGCCGCGCCCCCACCGGTCCCGCGCCTCGCGAAAGACCCGGGCGTACATGTCCATGTCCTCCTTCTTTCCCGCCGTGCACGATCCCGCATACGCGATCTCGATCTCCACCGGTTCGGCGAGCTCGTCAATGTAGAGTCCGTTCCCCGGATCGCCCGGCAGCGCCACCATCGGCCGCAGCCTCGAGGCGTCGATCTCGATCACCGTCACGTACTCCGCGCCCGGATCGCTCTGTACACCCTCGACCAGCGCCCGCGCCCGCCCCACATCCATCCCCCGCTCCCGCACCAGGAACTCGACCGTCTTCTCGTCGGCCGCGACGAGACCGGTGAAAGCGCCCACCTCGGCCGCCATGTTGGTCATCGTCGCCCGCTCGTCCACCGACAGTCCCTCCACCACCGGCCCCGCATACTCGATGATCTGCCCAATCGCGTGCCCGTCGCGCACATACGGGTGGCGCAGAATCTCCAGCATCAGATCCTTCGCGGTCACATTCGCGGGCAACTCGCCGGTCACCACCACCTTGAACGAGGGCGGAATCCGCGCGCGCACATCCTTCGTGATCCACGAGTTGAAGATCGCCGTCGTGCCCACCCCGAAGGCCAGCGCCCCGACCGCTCCTGCGTGTGGCGTGTGCGAATCGGTCCCGATGACCAGCATTCCCGGTTCGGCGTAGTCCTCCAGAATCTTCGAGTGGCAGATCGCCTCGGAGCCCATCACATGGCCCTTCTGCTCGCCGTAGAGCCGGATCCCCTGCCGCTGGGAAAACTCCCGCTGCTTGACCTCGAGCTGGTTCGCAACCTCCAGCAGCCCCTGTTCGATCCGTTCCTGGCTCATCACCTTGTGTAGAAAGGTCAGGTGATCGCGAAAGAACAGAATCGTCTCCGCGTCGAGCACTCGCGCCTCCGGCCCCAGCTTCTGCTCAAAGAAGATCGCCGCCATCGGGGTCACGTATTCGTGCGAAAAGCGAATGTCCGCGCGGAAAAATCCCGCCTCGCCGGGTTCGGTCCACTCCACGCCCACCCGTTCCGCGGCCGCGTCCACGACCCATTTCCTGGCGAAGATCTTCTCGCCGAGGGTCATCGGTTTGGGGGAGGAAGCGCGACCATTGCCTCCCGGCTTCGTCCTGGCCCCGTCGGTGGGCGGCCACACTGCCTCGCCTGCGCGATTCGCGGCCAGCGCCCGGGGCCGGGGGAGCGTCACCTCGCCCTGCAACCGCGCCCGGTTGAACTCGAAGAGGCCGCCGTACTCGATAATCTGCCGCGTGATGTCGTCGGCGCCGGCGGTGAATTCGCTCAGCGCGATCGGCTCGCCCGACCGGATCCGCTCGATCATGCCGAAATCGGTCGTGGTGAGGATCCCCAGGTTCTGGCAGTTCTCGTTGTAGATCCGCTCGATGCTCTCGCTGACAACGACCCTGATTCCGGCCATCAACTCGGCGTAGGGACTCTGCTCGCGGCTCGATCCCTTGCCGCGGCGCTTGCCGGCCACCGAGCAGATGAAGCCGGCGTCCTTCACGCTACCGCGCTCGATGGGGGCCTCGTCGCCGCCGTCGCCGTTGGCCACGCGCAGCCCCAGGTAGGGGAATTCGCCCAGCGTCTCGTCGTAGAAGAAACAGATGTACGCCGGGGTGATTTCGTCGGTGCTGATCTGGTCGCGGAGATTGGCCTGCAGCTCGGGCGTGAGGTCGAGGTCCAGCCCCTCGCGGAGCTGCCGCCGCACGAGTCCGGCGTCGTCCACCAGGTACAGAACGCGGCCGCCGAAGGAGATTTTCGGGGGTCGCCTGGGGATGGGTTCCACGGTTGGTTGTCCGCTCACCCGCGCTCTCCATTCACCATTGGCAAGGCCCGCGTCTTTCCCTCGGGGCTGCTCATCCTCGGGACTGGCTCATCCTCGGGACTGCTCACCATTCATCACGGGGGACTATCCCCTCAAGTGAAGTCCGTTCCGAGGATCACGGCAATGATAATCGCGGCCACGGCAACCGGAGCCACCCAGCGGATGAAGAAGCGCCAGGCGCCGTAGTGGAACCAGCGCGGTTCGCTACCGTCCATCAGTTCGCTCTCGGTCGTGTTCCGGGTCATGAACCAGCCCGCCGCCAGCGTAATAAAGAATCCGCCCGTCGGGAGCATCCAGTTCGACACGAAGTGGTCGGCGTTCGAGAACCAGCCTTCCTTGCCCGCAAAGATCTCCATCGTGGACAGGAAGGGGGTGCCGGTAAACGACAGCGCGGCAAAGATCGTGAAGACGAAGATCGCCGCCCCGGCCCCGATCGTTGCCTTCTGGCGGCTCACCCCGTGCTCGTCGATCACGTAGGCCGAAACGACCTCCAGGAGCGAGATCGTCGAGGTCAGCGCGGCGAGCGCCACCAGCACGTAGAAGAGCGGTCCCAGAATGGTGCCGAAGGGAACCTCTGTGAAGAAGAGCTGCGGCAGCGAGATGAAGAGCATCCCGACGGTGGAGCCGCTCACGTCTTCGCGCATTCCGGCCACCGAAAAGATGACCGAGAACATGATCATCGTGGCGACCAGCGCGATGATCGTGTCAAGCGCCACGATCGCGCCCCCGGCCTTTACGATCGAGTGCTTGCGCGAGATGTACGACCCGTAGGTGACCATCGCCCCCATCCCGAGCGAGAGGGTGAAGAAGGAGTGGCCCAGCGCTTCAAGGACGCCTTCCCCAGGGAGCTCGCTGAAGTTCGGCCGGAAGATGAAGGAGAGCGCCTCGCCCGACCCGCTCATGCGCAGCGCGCTGAAGAGCATGAGCAGCAGGATGCCGAAGAGGATCGGCAGGAAGAGCCGCGCAATCCGCTCGATCCCCTTGCTGACCCCGAAATACACCACCGCGATCGTCCCGATGCTGAAACCCAGAGACAGCATCAACTGCAGGCCCGCGTTGCCCACCTGCGCGTTGAAGAGATCGCCCGCTGAGAGATCCGCCGGGAAGCCGCCGAAGGTCCAGCCGATCGTCTGCGCGAAGTAGTAGAGCGACCATCCCGCGATGACGGTATAATAGCTGAGGAGGATGAAGCCGGCGAGTACTCCCCAGCCCCCCACCAGCTTCCCGAGTGTGCTCCCCCTCATGGCCTCGGTGAGCGCGCCGACCGCGCTCTTCTGACTTCGCCTCCCGATCAGCAGCTCGGCGAGCATGATCGGCAGACCAACCGCCGCGATGCAGACCAGGTAGACCAGGACGAAGGCGCCGCCCTGGTTCTCCCACGTGATGAACGGAAACTTCCAGAGGTTGCCCAGGCCGATGGCGCTCCCTGTGGCGGCGAGAACGAGGCCGGTGTTCGAGCTCCAGTGGTCGCGGGACTGATTCATGGCGAGGTTTCCTTATCCCAGTGGCGGTGTGGGCGGGCCGCGGGAGTGGGCATCGCCCGGACGACAAACCATACTATCAGCCCGCGTCGCCATCGCGCCAGATCTTCACCTGATTCGTGCCGCGGCTTGTATTCAATCCCTCACCGACGCCTCCAGACCGGGAATCGCAGGACGATGAGACTTTTTCGCCCGCAGACGACTTCGCGCGCCGTGGTCCGTGTCCTTGCGGCGTGCCTCCTCCTGGCCACGCCGGGTTGTGGCGCCGGTCCCGATTCGCCGGCCGATTCCTCCGCTCCCGCCGTCGCACTCCTCACATCGGGCCCGGTCAGCGACGCCGGTTGGCACGCGGGCGCCTACGAGGGACTTCAGCTCATCGGCGATTCGCTCGGCTTTCGCATCTCGCACCAGCAGACGCGCACCCCCGCCGAGTTCGACGAGGCTTTCCTCGCCTACGCCGAATCGGGGTACGGGCTGATCTTCGGCCACGGCTTCGAGTACATGGACGCGGCCAGCCGCGCGGCCGAGCTTCACCCGGAGGTCACTTTCGTCGTCTCGTCGGGATCGCGCTGGAGCACCAATCTCATCCCCATCGTCTTCGGGCTGCACGAGGCGGCGTATCTGGCGGGAATGGCCGCCGGGGCAATCACGCGTTCCGGCACTGTGGGAATGGTTGGCGGCGTCGAGATTCCCAGCGCCAAGGGCACTTTCGTCGCTTTTGCGGCGGGTGTGCGGGCGGTCAGACCCGACGCAGTCGTGCTGGAAACCTTCATCGGAAGCTGGGACGATGTTTCGGCGGCGAAGGAGGCTGCGGCGGCGCAGCTTCGCCAGGGAGCGGACGCGCTCATTCACAATGTGGACGCGGCCAGCTTCGGCTTCTTCCAGGCGGTGCGCGAGGCGCGGTCCCGGGGTGGCGATGCGTGGGCCTTCGGAATGAATCGCGACCAGAACGAGGTGGCGCCCGATGTGATCGTGGGCAGCGCGGTGATTAACATTCCCGGCATTTTTCTGCAGACCGCGCGCGACTGGCAGGCGGGAACCCTCGATGGCCCCCTGCTGACCGGACTCGCCGGCGGTTCGGTCGATTTCGTTCCCAATCCAGCCCAGCGCGGCGTCATTCCGGCGGCGGCGCTCGCGCGCATCGACGAAGCCCGCGCGGCGATCGTCAGCGGCGCCCTCGACGTTCCGCGCATCGATTTCCTCGAATTCCCGGCGGGCGATCCGTCCTCCCCCTGACCAAACCCATGCCCGATGCCACGAAGGGCCGCCGCCACCCGCGCGACCCGCCGGCAACCGGGTTGGACGCAGCGGATCGTTGTTTGGCGCTCGAAGACGATGCCGCCGTGGCCCGGCTTCGCGGGATCACCCGCAGCTTCGGCCGGGTCGTCGCGCTGGACGGGATCGATTTTGCTCTGCGGCCCGGCGAGATCCACGGCCTCCTGGGCGAAAACGGAGCCGGGAAGACGACGCTGGCCCGTGTGATGGCGGGGCTGCTGGCGCCGGATCGCGGCCGGATCGAGATCGGCGGACGCTCGCTGAACGGAGGTGGCGCGCGCGCGGCCCGGGAGCTCGGCGTGGCGATGGTTCACCAGCACTTGTCCCTGGTTCCACGCTTCACCGGCTTCGAGAATGTGCTGCTCTTCAATGGCGACGGGTGGACGCGGCGCGGCGGGCTGCGGCGCGAATTCCGGGCCCGGGTCGAGTCGCGAGCGGCCGAGCTGGGACTTGACGTGGAGCTGGATCTTCCGGTTGAGCGGCTGGGAATGGTGGAGCGGCAGCGCGTCGAAATTCTGAAGGCGCTGGCCGGTCCGACCCGGGTACTGATTCTGGACGAACCGACAACCGTACTCGCCCCGCAGGAGGTGGCGGGACTCTTCGCCGTGCTGGCCAGGGTAGCACGGGCGGGGACGGGAATCGTGCTGGTGGCGCACAAACTGGACGAGGTGCTCGGTGCGACAGACCGGGTGACGGTGCTGCGGGGGGGGAGGCGGGTGCTGACGCGGCCGGCGGGCGCGGTGACCGAGGCCGGGCTGGTGACGGCGATGGTGGGGCGGGGCGGGGTGGGTGGCGTGGGGAAGGGGGGGGGGACGGCTGCGAGAGCCCTTGAGCTGGGTGGCCAGGCGGACGGCGGGGGCACCGGGCAATCAACGGCGGGAAAGGAACGCAGTGAGGACGCGCGGCAGGAAGACGGCGGGCGTGTGGCAGGCGCAGGGGACGCAACGGCCGAGCAGGAAGGCGGCGAGTGCGAGGCCGGTCCGCCGGTGGCCGCACTGCGCGGGGTGACGGCGGGGGACCCGGAAGGGGAGCGCATCGTGGACCTCTCGTTGGAGGTGCGCCGGGGCGAGATCGTCGGAATCGCGGGAGTCGGGGGGAATGGCCAGCGCGCCCTGGCCGAGGTGCTGGCGGGGGTGCGAGCGCCGACCCGGGGCGAGGTGCGCATTCCGCGCGAGGTGGGCTGGATTCCGCAGGACCGGGTCGAGGAGGGGCTGGTGGGGGATTTCACCGTGGCGGAAAATGTGGCCTTCGCGGTGCACGGGCGCCCCGATTTCCGGAACGGGCCCTGGTTCGACTGGGGCAGAGTGCGAGAGACCGCCGCCCGGATGGTGGCCGAGATGGAGGTGCGGGGCGGGGGGGCGGGGGACCGGGCGGGCCGACTCTCGGGCGGGAACCAGCAGAAGGTCGTGGCCGGACGGGAATTCCTGCGCAGCCGCGACCTCTTCGTCGCCGAGTCCCCCACACGCGGTCTCGATGTGCGGGCGACGGCGCAGCTCCGCGCCCGCATTGCGGCTCTGGCGAGGTCCGGCCCGCACCCGCCCGGCATCGTCCTGATTTCCGCCGACCTCGATGAGATCCTGGATCTCGCCGACCGCATCCTGGTCATGGTCCGCAGCCGCCTCCTGCCTCTCCCCCCCCGCGCCCGCCATCCCGAGGCCGTCGGCCGCCTCATGCTCGCGGCCGCTGTCCGATGACTACACCTGCCTGTCAGACCCGCGCTCCCCAAACCGGACATTCCACTTGCTCTGACTACCGGGCAGGGTTTGACTCTCGTGGGAGCCGTCGCTGTTTGCGACACGGGCATTTCGGGGCCGCAAGCGACTACGGAGGCAACGCTGACCGTTACCGTTTTCGGGGGCCTTGAT
This sequence comes from Longimicrobiales bacterium, assembly GCA_965213665.1. GTDB lineage: Bacteria > Gemmatimonadota > Gemmatimonadetes > Longimicrobiales > Gaopeijiaceae > Bin94. The sequence continues at coordinate 2,958,981 of CBDBZW010000003.1, read as the reverse complement.
CCGACTCATGGCGAGATCAACGCGCCGAAAAACTACCTGGGGCCTTTCGGGCTTCGTGGAGTTTGATGGGATGGCGGAGTGGCATCATGGGTTGGCTTGACGCGGGAGGTGGCGCGGGCCCATACGGGTGCCGCGCAGCATGGGCCCTGAGCGTGGCGAAGAGGATCGGAGGCGGAGACGAGAAGTCGACGCTGGTTGGTGGCGAAGGGAGCGCCCGAAGTCCGGTCGGAGAAGAGTGCCTGAGAATCATTGACACGTTTCCGCCCCGTCCATCCCCCCCTCAATCGCGAAGGATCTTGTAGACCCTCACAAACTCTACGTCCTGTTCGTCTTTCCAGACTCCGTACACGCGCTCCGCATCGATCTGCAAGCGAGTGTTGCTGGGGACATCGAATTCGGCTGCTGTGGCCAACCCAGACGGGATTCGCAACGACGCGAAAGGTACACCGTCTTGATCTATTCCGACAAAGCGCATTTCCTGTTCGCTTCCCGAAGGTTGGTACTCTTGAACCCAGAAACGGCCATCGTTGTCGGGAATGATGCGGGCGTATCTCGGCGCGACCATGGGTCCCCCGAACCCAAGTATTGCCCGGCCCTGTTCAGCCACCCGTTCCGATGGTAAGTCCGGGTATCTTGCCATGATTCTGTCAATCCCGGCAACTCGCTCTTCGTTGGAGAGCTGATGGATGGCGAACGGTACGTCAAAGGCCCGTTGAAGGGCACCATTCGGAGTCAATACCCTAACAGTTGGCAGGGCGTTGTCCCCAACCACCAGACCGCCAGAAAACGCGGCAATCACTGCCCACCTGCGGTGCGGCAGCGGCGCGAAGCTCATACCACTTCCACGAACTATGTATCCGCGTTCGGTTCCAGATACGTCCGTGGCCAACTTGACCACTCCGTCGGTCAGGTCTACCGAGAAGATTGTGTTTGGTATGCGTTCAATCCCGGTCCTACCTGCGTACTCGGGCGGATCGCGATACCTTGCTCCTACCAGCACTGCCTTGCCGTCGCCAACACCCACAAGCGCCTCAACCGGGGCCGTACTGCCCGCAGGAGCCTCGACCAAAAAAGAACGCAGGAACTGTCCAGACGGCGAGAAAACTGAGAGTCGGCGCAGGTCCCTGTCGAACACGATCATCGAATCGCGAGCAAACAACTCGATGCCAGTAAGGTGCTGGTACTCCCCGGGACCTTGACCCCTCCGGCCCACGGCCTCCACGAAAACACCATCCGAATCAAAAACCCGAACTTCTCGGGTACCAGCATTGGCCACGATGATCCTTCCACGCGAGGTGACCCGAAGCGAAGTCACATCATAGAGCAAATAAGGCTCCGGCCCGTCCACGTGCCCGATTGAAATGATGGGGCTGGACGACACCCGCCAATTGGGAAGATCGTCTAGCCCCTGACCTCCGACCGGATGCGTCCATAGAATACAGACTGCGGCCATCGCAGAACAAAGTCGCCCCATCCCAAGTTCCCCCTATTCGGTGATAGGTGTCGGTAGGCCTCTCGCCACCCAGGTTCCTATTTCCGCAAGCCCAACTCTTCTGACGAGCAAGTCCTCCTCAATCGAAGTCACTCCAGCACTGTTCACGCTCAAGGTCCGGTGCAGCAACATAACCTGAGGGGTTGCCGCCGGTCCTGGGTGTGTATCCCAAATGTACCTCAACGCACCGGAATTCAGTGCGTTCTGGCCAGCGTTCACCTCGTCAAAGTGACCGCTGGCCGACAGGTGAGCGAGGCCTTCCGCAACATCCCAATTGAGTGCAATCCCCACGGCAACGAATCGAGAGTCAATTGCTGCCGCGTGCTTGGCCAAACCAGCACGGATCGTAGCCAAATGATCTTCCATCTCCGGTCGATTCGATGCTTCGCAACCGGTCGCGCCGACGTAGACCATGACCAGTTCCTGGTGGGTACTGATCCCGTTGACTTCGGTGAGGTCAAACCGTTGAGGAACTGGCGCTGGTTCTGGGAGATGCGACCGCCTCCAACCCAACCCCAAGATCATCCCTAATGCCACGGCCAGAATGCACCCTACATAGTACTTGTACCGGTTCGGGTTTTCTGGATAAGTGGACCGCTTAGGCATCAGGCCGCCTTTCGGGCCGAGCTTTTCTGGAGCGCGGGCGAGAAGCCAGCCGGTGTGCCTTCACCTTGCGGTGGCCCTCGCCGAGAAACGGGCTCGCCTTCAGGACCGTCTGGATCTCCTGCAGCAACTCCTCGTCGCTCAGTGCCGTCTTCGGGCCCCGCTTCCCGGCTGCCGACGATCGGACGTCATCGACCCGCTCTGTTGCGCTCACAGCGCATACCCGCTCGAACGCGCGACCCGCCACGTCTCGCACACCATCGTCAGCGGAGATCTGTACAATGCGCGTTGAGACATTAGGTTATCCTTTCCGGTCATCGGACCGGGTATTCGGATCAAGGGATGACTAAACGTTGCCGAAAAGGTAGGCCCTCCCCATTTACGTGTCAACTCTCATGGCCATCCGGTTGCTGGCCACCCCGCGGATCTAGAAATGGCTAGCAAGCTCCTTTAGATCGATGGCCCGGTCTTGCCCTTCAATCTCACGATGCACTTGACCCCGTGACCCCCCCCTCCCTCTCCGTGGCGCTCGGCCGGTGGCCCCTCCTCCGCCCCGCCACGGCCCTCCTCGCCACCGCCGCCGTCGCGGCCACCCTCCTCGCGCTCGGCGGCCACCACCCCGTCCTCGTTTTCGCCACCCTGATCCGGGGCGCCTTCGGCACCTGGGACCGTTTTCTCTCCGGCACCCTGGTGCGCGCCACCCCCCTGCTCCTCACCGGCCTGGCCGTCGCGGTTGCCTTTCGTGCGCGCGTCCTCAACATCGGCGCCGAGGGACAGCTCCATGCGGGCGCGCTCGCCGGGGTGGCCATCGCGGTGCTCCTTCCCGGCGCCAGTGGCCTCGTCCTTCTTCCGGCCACCCTCTTCGCCGCCGCCCTTGCCGGCGCGCTCTGGGCGGCCGTCCCCGCCGCAATGAAGACCGCCATGGGGGTCGGCGAGGTCATCACCACCCTGCTCATGAACTTCGTGGCGCTGTACCTGGCGCAGTTCCTCGTGCAGGGTCCCCTTCAGGAGGCGCGCGGCGTCTTCAACCAGACCGACGAAATCCCCGTAGCGGCGCACCTTCCCCCGCTCATTCCCGGAACCCGGCTGCACCTGGGCTTCCTGATCGCCGTGGTCCTTGCGGTCGCGCTCTGGCTCTACCTGGCCCGCACTCCCGGCGGCTTCCGCATGCGCGCAGTCGGGGCGTCGGTGCGCGCGGCCGAAGTCAGTGGCCGTTTCCGCGCGGTCCCGGTCATCTGGACCACCTTCCTCGCCTCCGGGATGATCGCGGGTCTGGCCGGCTGGGTTCAGGTGGCCGGAGTCACGCGCCGCATGTACGAAGGTCTCTCGCCCGGCTGGGGCTACACCGCCATTGCGGTCGCGCTCCTCGCGCGTCTGCATCCGCTCTGGGTGATCCCGACGGCGGTTCTCTTCGGCGCGCTGAGTGCGGGGGGCGGGGCCATGCAGCGCGAAGCCGGGGTGCCGGAGGTCTGGGTGCGCGGGATCGAGGCCCTTGTCATCCTCGCCGTGCTCACCGTGGACCAAACCGCCCGGGCGCGCGCCGGTGGAGATGGCCGTGCCTGAAATCTCCGCCCTCTCCTCCTTCCTCCTCTCGGCTGTTGGACTGGCCGTTCCGATTGCGCTGGCCGCTCTGGGCGAGATGGTCTCCGAGCGCTCGGGCGTGATCAATATCGGGCTGGAAGGCTCGGTGATCTGGGGTGCGCTCGGCGGTGCGCTGGGTGCGCTGGCGGCGGGTCCGTGGGCGGGACTCGGGGCGGGCATGCTCTGCGGGGCGGCGACAGCGCTTCTCTTTGCGCTCTTCGCGGTGCGGCTCGACACCGACCAGATCATTACGGGAACGGCGATCACCCTCGGGAGTCTGGGCTTTACCGGCGTGGTCTTCCAGGGACGATTCGGGGCGACCGGGTTGGCGCTCGAGCTGCCGACGCTTCCGGTCTGGGAGATTCCACTCCTGTCGCGGATTCCGATCCTCGGTCCGGCGCTCTTCGAGCAGGCGGCGACGGCCTGGGTGGCGTTGCTGCTGGCTCCGGCGCTGGGCTGGTTCCTCTTTCGGTCGCGCGGGGGGCTGGCGCTGCGGGCGGCGGGCGAATCAACCGGAGCGGCGCGCGCGGCCGGGGTGCCGGTGGTGCGGATTCGGATGTTGGCCGCGGTCTTCGGGGGGACGCTGGCCGGGCTGGCCGGGGCGCACCTGAGCCTCGTCCACACCGGCACCTTCGCCGAGAACATGTCGGCCGGGAAGGGGTTCATTGCGATTGCCGTGGTGGTGCTGGGGCGGTGGCGTCCCTGGGGGGTGCTCGCGGCCGCACTCTTCTTCGGTTGCGCCGAGGCGCTTCAGTTTGCGCTGCAGGCGGTCGATGCCAGGCTTCCCTACCCGCTCTTCCTGGCGCTTCCCTATCTTCTGAGTCTGGCCGCGCTGGCGGGGTGGTTCGGACGATCACGGGCGCCCGCCGCGCTGGGAGGAGGAAGCCGATCATGAGAGTTCGTTTACGTGCGGCGGTGATTGGGGCGGTCGCGGCCCTCTTGCCGACCGCACCGGCAAGTGCAACGAGTCCGGCGAGTGCAACGATTGCGGCGAGTGCGTTGGTTTCGGCCAGTGCGCAAACGGGGGTTTCCCCGCAGGACGACCCGCGGTTCGCCCGGGGTTTGACCGGCGCGGGACTGCGGCTGCGGCAGCTCGACGGCGTCAAGCGCGTCCTCATGATCGCGGCCCACCCCGACGACGAAGACACCGCTCTGCTGGCGACTCTGGCCCGGGGACTGGGCGCCCAGGTGGCCTACCTCTCGCTCACGCGCGGCGAGGGCGGACAGAACCTCATCGGGTCCCGCCTGCACGAGGGTCTGGGCCTGGTCCGCACCGGCGAACTCCTCTCGGCGCGTTCGGTGGATGGCGCCGCCCAATACTTCACCCGCGCCTTCGACTACGGCTACTCCAAGACGCTCGACGAGGCGCTGTCGATGTGGCCGCACGACGAAATCCTCCGCGATGTGGTCCACGTCGTGCGCAGCTTCCGGCCGCAGGTCATCGTTTCGGTCTTCTCGGGCACTCCGCGCGACGGTCACGGCCAGCACCAGTTCGCGGGCGTCATGGCGGGCGAGGCCTTTGCCGCAGCGGGCGATCCGGCGCGCTTCCCCGAACTCGGGCGCCACGGCATCGAGTCCTGGCAGCCAACCAGGCTCTACCGACTGAACCGCTTCGGGCCCAACGACGCCACCCTCGTCCTTCAGACCGGCGCCTTCGATCCGCTCCTCGGCCGCTCGCACTTTCAACTGGCGATGGAGAGCCGCAGCCGCCACCGTTCGCAGGACATGGGTGCGGGGCAGCCGCCCGGGCCGCGGTCAAGCCGCCTCAGGTTGGTTGATTCGGCGGTGGAGGGGTGGGAGGGGGAGGAGGACGACGGCCTCTTCGCGGCTGTGGACACCACACTGGCGGGGGCACTCCATGCACTTGCGCCTGCGGGATGGCCGGGCGACCTGGCAAGCCGGGTGGAGAGCTACCGGAGCGCGGTGGCCAATGCCGGGGCCAGCCTCTCGGCGCTGGAACCGGAGGCCGCAGCCGGGCCCCTTCTCCGCGCGGCGGCCATCCTCGGCGAGCTGGCGGACGCCGCGCCACCCGGTCCCGCGCGCGATCTCCTTGAGCGCCGCCGGGCCAACCTTTCGGAGGCGGTTCTCGCGGCCGCGGCGGTCGTCGCCGATATCCGAGTCGGGCGCGATCTGATCGTCCCGGGCGAGTCGGTCGCGGTGGATGTCACCGTGTGGAGCGGCGGCGGCTTCGCGCTGAGCGCGGTCCGGCCCGAACTGCTCCTGCCCCCCGGCTGGGCCGCAACGCCCACCGACGAATCGGCCGCGCCGCCGGGACGGTCGCCCTTCTTTCGCGAACCCGCGATCGCCACGCCGGACGACGGACGGGTGGGGGCGGGGGGGGTGGGGCGGTGGAGCTGGCGGGTCGCGGTGCCCGAGGATGCAGAGCCCTCGACCGCCTGGTACCTGCGCGAGGAGCGGGACGGCGCGCTGCACCGCTGGCCGGACGATCCCGCGCTGTGGGGGCTGCCCGCGACGCCGTCCCCAATCCGGGCCCGGGTCGGGCTCGCGCTGGGGCGGACGGGCGACGACGGGCCGGATGTCGCACTCGCGGTCGAGCGGGAGGGCGCCTTCGTCGGAGTGGACGGTGCCGTAGGCGAGTATCGCCGCTCGGTGCTGGTCGTTCCCGCAGTCAATGTGGAGGTCGATCCCCCCTGGATGGTGTGGCCATCGGGTAGCGGTGGGGTGCGCGCGGTCGGCGTCGCGCTGACCAACGCCTCGACGAATGCTCAGAGCGGGTGGGTGCGCCTGGAGGCGCCGGAGAGCTGGCGGGTGGCGCCGGACAGCGTGGCCTTTGAGCTCGCGGCAGGCCAGGCCAGTGGTTCCACCGCCTTTGAGGTCGCGGCCCCGGAGGCGGTCCCAAACGGCGTCCACCGGATCCGCGCCGTTGCACACACCGCTACAACCGAGTTCCGCAGCTCCTTCGACATCATCGATCACCCGCACATTCCCCGCGCGCTCATGGCCCGCGAGGCCGCGGTCGAGACGGCGGTCTTTCCCGTCGCGGCCAACCCGGATCTGCGCGTCGGCTACCTCATGGGCTCCGGCGACGACGGCGCGACCGCGCTCCGCCAACTCGGAATGACCGTCGAAGACCTCGACGAGGAACGCGTCCGCAGCGGCGACTTCACGGGTCTCGATGCGATCGTCCTCGGCATCCGCGCCTACGAAACCCGCCCCGATCTGGTCGCGGCCAATGCCGCGCTTCTCGACTTCGCGCGCGGCGGCGGCACCGTGGTCGTGCAGTACAACCGGTATGGATTCCCGGGCGGCGGCTTCGCTCCCTTCCCGGTCTCGATGAACCGTCCCCACGACCGCGTCACCGACGAGAACGCCGAAGTGGCGCTCCTGGCCCCCCGCGCGCCGGTCTTCACGGCCCCGAATGCGCTGCAACCCGCCGACTTTGACGGCTGGGTCCAGGAACGCGGCCTCTACTTCCTGAGCGAATGGGACGAGCGCTACACCCCGGTCATGGCGATGGCCGACCCGGGCGAAGCGCCGAAGGAGGGCGCACTCCTCGTTGCCGAGGTAGGAGACGGTCTCTACATCTACACCGGTCTGGCGCTCTTTCGGCAACTCCCCGCGTTGGTCCCGGGCGCCTACCGCCTCCTGGCCAACCTGGTTTCGCTCAATGCGGATGATTGGCGGCGGTGGCGGGTGGTACATTGACTCCATGGTCAACCGGGAAAATAGCGACCGCAAGCCTTGTCCCCCTCACCGCCCCGCCCGCGTCTCGATCACCAGCACCCCATCCCCACCCCGGTGGCCGTACCGCAGCGCCGCGCCCGGGCCGTACAGGAAGCGCACCGAGAAGATGTCGTGCGTACTCATCCGGTAGACCCAGTCCGACCCCATGCCCCCCACCAGCATCCCGTCGACGACCACGGCCGCGCAACGCCGTCCCCGGAGCGCGAGCTGGCTGACCATGAGACACCCCGGGTCGCCCGGCTCCCGCCCCATGCGAAACCGCGACCGCGGCAAATAACGGCTCGTCAGAACCTGGTCAAGGCTGAAGTAGCGCTTGCGCAGCTCCTCCATCTCGAGCGGCCCGATGATTGAGCGCTGGGAGATTCCCATGGCGCGGCGGTCCACATCTTCGCGATCGCGCACCCGCACCTCAATCCCGTCGAGCGCCACCGGCCCCGGAGCCAGGTGGAAGGCCAGCACCTCCAGGCCGTTGATCGGCACCACCGCCTCCAGCTCCTGGTAGCCGAGCCTCATCACGCGGACTTCGTAGACGCCCGGCGGAACCTCCGTCATCTGGAAGTAGCCGAGCTGATCGGTGACCGCGCTGCGCCCGAGTGCCGGCAGCGCCACAATCGCAACCGCGACAGGCACCCGGCTGGTCCCGTCCAGAACCTCGCCCTCGATCGTCACGGTGCTGTCGCTCTCCTGGGCGCCGAGCGGAACCACCACCGCCGGCAACAGGGCCAGAGCCGCCACCACTACTCGATTCATCATTCCCCTCCGGGCCCGTCGCCAAAGGAAATCCCCATCGCCCGCGCCGCCCGGATCAGGTCGTGATCCACCGGCACCAGCTTCGTGTGCCGCACCGCATCGGCCAGCGGCACCGCCCGCACCCGCGCCGCATCGAGCGCCACCATGCAACCGAACCGCCCGCGCGCCGCCATCTCCACGGCTGCTACCCCGAATCGCTGCGCCAGGATCCGGTCGAAGGCGATCGGGGCGCCCCCCCGCTGAAGGTGTCCCAGCACCAGACTGCGCGTTTCGTGCCCGGTCAGGTCCTCCAGCCGCCGCGCAATCCGCGTTGCCACTCCGCCAAGCCGCCGCTTCGGACCACCCGTCCCCCCATCGAGATACGACGCTTCGCCGCCCCTCGGAATCGCGCCTTCCGCCACGACCACGATCGCGAACTCGAATCCCCGCCGCCAACGCGTCTCGATCTTCTCCACCACGCGCGCCAGGTCGTAGGGCAGCTCCGGAATCAAAATCACATCGGCGGTGGAGGCGAACCCGGCGTAGAGCGCAATCCAGCCCGCGTGCCGCCCCATCAGCTCGAGCACCATGATCCGCTGGTGGGCCTCGGCGGTTGAGTGCAGCTTCCCGATTGCCTCGGTTGCCGTCTGCACGGCCGTGTGAAATCCGAAGGTCACCTCGGTCGCCGCCAGGTCGTTGTCGATCGTTTTGGGGACGCCGATTACAGACAGTCCCTTGGCCGCCAGCTCGCTCGCAATCCGCAGCGACCCGTCGCCCCCAACCGCGATCAGGCAGTCGATTTCCAGCTCCCGGGTTCGTTCGATCACCTGATCCGAACGGTCCACCATTCGCACCGACCCATTGGGCCCGCTGACCGCAAAGGAAAAAGGATTGCCGCGGTTGGTCGTTCCCAGAATCGTGCCGCCCATGTGGGTAATTCCCCGCACCGAGCGCGCGTCCAGCCTGACCACGCCGCCCGGCCGAAAGAGCCCTTCGTAGCCGCGCCGGATGCCGACAACCTCCCAGCCGCGTTCAAGCGCCGCGAGGACGGCCGACCGAATGACCGCATTGAGGCCCGGAGCGTCGCCGCCGCCGGTGTTGATGGCAATCTTCATTTGGTGTTTCCGGGGATGGGTGGTGGTTCCAAGTCTTTCCGGGGCCGGTGCCGGGCGCAAGGGCGCGGGTTGGCCGGACGGGCAGGCGGGCGCGGGATGCGACCGGGGGCGGGATTGACCTACTCGGCCGTGGGCGCGGGGTGCGGCCGGAGACGGGATGGTTCACCTTGCCACGGGCGCGTCCAGGGGCGCAACCGGGCGTGGGTTCGCTAGATTGCGTGTCCCCTAATGGTGGCAGGATTCGCGCACCGACGCCTCGCCGCAGCGGCGGCAGACAGGAGTTTCGCATCGTGGCCGTGACCGAGAAAGCCGTGCTGAAGGCGCTCAGGACCGTGAAGGATCCGGAGCTGAATCTGGACCTGGTCGTGCTGGGACTGGTATACGATGTGAAGGTGGAGGACGCGGCCGCGCGCGTTACGATTTCGCTGACCACGCCGATGTGCCCGGCCGCCGGACAGATCCTCGACGAGGCGAAGGCGGCGGTGGCGGGGGTGGCGGGGGTGGAGGACGCAACGGTCGACCTCACCTTCGACCCGCCCTGGACGCCGGAGCGAATCAGTCCCCTGATTCGGTCTTCGCTGGGAATCTGAAGTCTGGAGGACACGAAGGAATGAAGGCCAAGGTCACCAACGGAACCAACGCGCCTACCGAAGCCAGCTCACCCAATGGAACCGGCGTTCGCCCGCGGGAAGCGGCAATCTCACAGCGCGCCGAGGAGGAGCTGAAGGAGCGGATTCGCAAGGGTCACATCCTCGAATCCCCCACCGAGATGACCCCCGGGTACCGCAAGGCGATTATCGTTCAACTGACGGTGCAGGCCGACACCGAGCTCATGAGCGCCCCCGCCTACTGGATGGCCGCCCGCCACGCTCCCTCGACCAACACCCAGGTCAGCGCCCACGCGATCATCCAGGACGAGCTGGCCCACGCCAACATCGCCTACCGGCTTCTGGAGGACATGGGGGTCTCGAAGGAAAAGCTCGTCTACGGACGCGAACCGCACGAGTTCAAGCATCCCTACGGCTTTGACCAGCCACTCGACAACTGGGCCGAGCTGGTAGTGGCCAACGGCTTCTTCGATCGTGCCGGGATCTGCCTGCTGGGCGACGTTCACCGCAACACCTCCTACGGACCGCTCAAGCGCGCGCTCGTCAAGATCGACATGGAAGAGACCTTTCATCTGCGCCACGGCGAGGTCTGGATGCGGCGGCTGGCGCGGGCGGGCGGCGAGGCCACCGAGCTTCTGCAGCGCTGCGTGGACTGGATGTTCCCGATGACGATCGAATGGTTCGGGCTCCCCGACGACCTGAAGCGCCACAGCGGCCAGCTCGACTACCGGCTCAAGGGGCTCACCAACGACGAGCTGCGCCAGGTGTGGATGTCCTCCACGGTGCCGCTCTGCGAGAGTCTGGGACTGTCGGTGCCCGCCCATTACGACGCCGAGACCGACGAATACGTGCTGGATTACGCCTTCCCCTGCGAGTACGATCCGGAGGCAAAACGCTGGCTCTTCGAGGATGGCGAGATCGGCTGGGGAACCGTCTTCGAGCGCTGGAAGGGCCGGGGACCGATGAACGAGATCTATGTGGAATCGATCCGCAGGTCGCGGGGAATGGTCTCGTCGTGGCTGGGCTGACCGCTCTGCGTCCGGCTGTCGCCGCGGACGGGACCGCTTCCGTCCCCATTCGGCGGCGGACGCTGAACACCCTCCTGGCCGACCGTCCCCTGGGTCTGCCGCACGCCTCCGGCGGACGCGACCTCTGGTCCCCCCCCCTCCCCACCCCTCCCCCCGATGGTGCGGCCGCGCTCCGCACCCTCCTGGACGAGGTTCTCGACCCGGAGCTCCCCATCTCGCTGATCGAGCTGGGACTCGTCTACGATGTTGGCTTTGCGGACGGCACGGCCCGCGTCGACCTCACCTTCACCGCCACCGCCTGTCCCTGCATGGACTTCATCAAGGAAGACGTGCGCGACCGTCTGCAGCGCGAAACGTGGGTGCGGCGCGTCGAGATCAACGAGGTCTGGGATCCGCCCTGGACCACCGCGCGCATCACCGGCCAGGGGCGTCGCAAGCTGCGGCAATTCGGAGTGGGGACGGCATGAGCGGGCGCGGCGCCCTGGCCGAGGCAAGCTACGAGGTCTTCGCGCGCAAGAAGCGGGGGGAACCGCTGCGCCACATCGGCTGCATCGACGCACCGGGCGACGAGCTGGCCCGCGTTTATGCCTGGAAAACCTACGACGAGGAGAACTGGTTCGAGATGTGCGTGGTGCCGAGGTCCGCGGTTATCCCGGTAAACCGCGCCGATGGAATCTGGGGAAAGGGCGGCCGCAGCGGGGGAGGCCGGCGGTGATGGCGTGGCAACCGATCGCCCGCCACATCCTGGCGTTGGCCGACACCAAGCGCATCCTGGGGATTCGCTACAGCGACTGGATCCTGGGCAGCCCCTCGATCGAGACCGGAATCGCCGCCTCGTCCATGGCGCAGGACGAGTGGGGCCACGCCCGCCTTCTCTACGCCATGCTGCGCAACTTCGGCGCCGATCCCCTGGAGGCCGAGCACGGCCGCGCCGCAGACGAATACTGTTCGGCCCCCGCGCTGGACCGTCCCTTTGCCGACTGGGCCGAGTTCGTGGCCGCGACGGTGGTGGTGGACGGGGCGCTGGCGGTCGCGCTGGAGGGCTTCGGTGCGGGCAACTTCGCGCTGGCCCGGTCGCGCGTGCCGAAGATGCTCGCCGAGGAGGACTACCACCGCCAGTTCGGAGACGCCTGGTTCGCGCGGCTGGCCGTTGCCGGAGGGGAAGGACGCGAAAGGTTGCGCGCGGCCGCGTCGGCCATGCTCCCGTCCACGCTGGCCTGGCTCCTCCCGAACGACGGGCCGCACCAGGCGCTGGTGGAGGAAGGCCTGCTGTGGCCGGTGGAGCGCACGGCGGATGCCCTGACGGAGCGGCTGGCGGCGACGATCGCGGAGTGCGGCCTGCGCCTGGACGAGATCGCTCCCGAGCGCGCGGGCTGGGACTCCGACCGGCGTCGCGGTCCCGGCGCGCCCGGCGAAGAGGCGGTCGAGCGCGCGCGGGGGGACCGGAACCGTGCGCTTTTTGTCGAGTAGTCCTCCGGTGATTTGTCGAGTAGTCCTCCGGTGAGCAATTTCCCCTGGTGAACAGTCCCCCTTTGGTGAGCAGTCCCCCTGGTGAGAAGTCCCCTCACGAGTAATCCTCCTGTCGAGTGAATGCCCGACTGTTCATGGCCAATCCTTCACCCAACCCCCCGCCCCCCTGTCCCTTCTGCGACGGCGCGCGTACCCGGATCATCTCGATCTTCGGCAGTCACGCCTCCCTCTCCACCTGCTGGTGCTCCGACTGTTCGAGCCCCTTCGAGTTCGTGCGCTGGGGCGCGGCCGGTACCCCGAAACCATACCGCAACGCGCAAGGAAGGAGTCCCCACAAATGATCGTTCAAGGCCCTCGCCAATCCGAGCTGCGGCCACGTTGCCACTCCCGTTCCCGCCGCCCGTCCCGCCTGCGCCCCGGATTTCTCGCGTGCGTGGCGGTTTCTTCCTTCTTCGCCTGCGTTTCCACCGAGGTGACGCTCCCCGAACCCCGCCGCCTGGTGATCCATTCCGGCGCCCGCCTCGCGCCCACCCGCGAACACATGGAAGATGTGCACGACTGGGTGCGCGAACAGTACGACAGCATCCAGATGGATCCGTCCTTCTGGATCATCTCCGAACCCGAGGAAGGACCGGTCTACCCCTGGGAGAGGCTTCGGGTCAATGCCCGCGCCGACACCGCCTTCGTCTCGGTACAGGCCACGGGCAGTGGAGCCAGGCTGCGTGTGGGCGCATTTCAGATCTACGCGCACCTGCACCTCATGGCCGCCCAGGGCCGGCTGGATCGCTGGCTCCCCGAGGCGGTGGGGCTGGACGACTTCGAGCTTGAACGGGCGATCCTTGCGCGGGTAGCGGACGCCTGGCTCTATCAACGCTCGATCTTCGATGCGCAGCCCTACGGCGTTCTCGACGAGATCACCTACGCCAACGAGAACGGCTACCTGGACTCCTTCATCCTCACCTCCCGGCCCGACGCCTTCGTGGAGGCCCGCCGCGCCTGGATGACCGAGAATCCGGACGACGGAAACGCCTATGTGGACTGGTTCCGCCGCACCTTCGAGCGCGATCCTCCAGGGCGTGTTTCGGGGAACCGCTGAGCGCGCCAGCCGTCAGAACCGCCACCCTGCCGGGCGCGGTTGTTCGCAACCGGTAGCGTCGTCAGGCGGGCCCTCCGACCAGCCAGCCTTCCTCCACGGCGCTCGCGCCCTCATCCAGCACATGAATGTCCACCCGTCCCGTGCTGGCCAGGCGGTCATCCGTGACCCGGCCGCCGAACGCCGCGAACCCACCCACCCTGATGCGGGCTTCCCGGCCATCGCCGTGGGTGGCCACCAGGGCGCAATTCTTCAGTTCCCGGACGGTGGGGGCCTGGCCGCGGCGGAGGCGTAGGCGCAGGATGCGGCCGCCGTGCGGATGGTCGTGGCTGTCAATGACGCTGAAGGTTGCCTTCATGCCCTTGAGATCGGTCATCGGGGTTGGACTCCATGGCAGTGCGGAAGGGTGGTCGCGGCGACAGCGAAGAACCGCCATTCCGAGCGGGACCCACGTGCGGTGCGGGACCCGGTGCGCGGCGGACCACTACGGGTTCAACCGAATTTCAACCTGCGGTAGAGGAAAGACAAATGCGCACGGCCTCGAGTGGCCCCCAAGCGGCCGCACTTCATTCACCGGGGGCGCCCGCCCCGTTGGCAACCGCCTCCCCCTGCAACACCGAGCGGGAGCCCGCAGCGACGGAATTCCTGGAGGACGCGGCGGCGATGCGCCGTTCGGGATACGCCGTCGTGGACGCGATTGTGGACCGTTGGAAGAATCTGGGGGAACAGCCCGTCTGGCGGGGCGGTGGCCGCGAGGTTGTCGGATCGCTGCCGGGTGATCCGCCCGCCGAGAGCGGCCGCGACCTCGACGAACTCCTGAAGGTGCTGATCGGCGATGTCCTGCCCCTCTCGGCCCGGGTCGATCACCCGCGTTTCCTCGCTTTCATTCCCTCCAGCCCCACCTGGGCCTCGGTGCTCGGCAGCTTTCTGGTCAGCGGCTACAACGTCTTTCAGGGAACCTGGCTGGAGGCGGCCGGACCTGCCTGGATCGAACTCAGTGTCCTCGACTGGTTCCGGCAATGGCTGGGATTGCCCGCAGGCAGCGGCGGCCTTCTCACCAGCGGGGGCTCGGCCGCAAATCTCATGGCGATCGTCGCCGCCCGCGAGGCCGCCGGGAATCCGGAGCGGGGCACCCTCTACGCCTCCGATCAGACGCACAGCTCGGTGATGAGAGGCGCGCGCATTGCGGGAATCGATCCCGAGCGGGTGCGGTTGCTCCCCACCGACGGGGCCTTTCGCATCTCGCCCACTGAACTGGCGAACGCCATTCGCCGCGACCGCAAGGCGGGCCTTCACCCCTTCTGTCTGGTCGCGAATGCGGGCACCACCAACACCGGCGCGATCGATCCCCTGCGCGGTTGCGCCCGGATTGCGCGGTCGGAGGGGCTCTGGTTCCATATCGACGGAGCCTACGGTGGATTCGCGGTGCTCGACGCGGCGAGTCGTCCATTGCTGGACGGCATCGAGCTCGCAGACAGCGTGACGCTGGACCCGCACAAGTGGCTCTACCAGCCCTACGAGACCGGTTGCCTTGTGGTCCGCGACCCCGAGCGCCTCTCCGAGACCTTCCGCATGGTGCCGGACTACCTTCAGGATGCCGACCGGGGCCCGGACCAGGTGAACTTCTGCGACCGCGGCCTCCAGCTTACCCGGTCCTTTCGCGCACTCTACATCTGGCTCTCGCTGCAACGCTACGGACTTGCCGCGCACCGGGCCGCCATTGCCCGCGCGATCCTGCTGGCGCGCCGGGCCGAAGAGTGGATTCGCCGTCACACCGACCTCGAGATCCTCGCGCCGCAGAGTCTCGGCGTCGTCTGCTTCCGCTACCGCGGCCGCAACCCGCGAGAGGGGGACCCGGACGAACTCAACCGGCGCATCCAGGACGAAGTCGTGTCCTCGGGCAGGGCGATGATCTCCTCAACCCGCATCCGCGGATCCTTCGCGCTGCGCTTCTGCGTCCTCAACTACCGCACCACCGAGGAAGACATCGCCCGGATCCTGGAGCGGATCGCGGCGACGGGGCGAAGGCTCGACCGCGCGTAAGTTCAATTTCGGCCATCGGCGCTCGCGATTCGGCTGTCAGCGGTCCCGGCCCTGCCCACAAATCACGCTTTGGGTATCCTTCACAGGCATCGCACACAATCGTCAACCTTCTTCGCTCTCGCACCGCGCGACTCACTGCTCTGTAAGGACCACCATGGATATTGATCTTGCTCTGACCGCGGACGCCGCCACCATCGACGGCTCCGGAAAGCTGAACCTGCTCGGCATCTTCGATCAGATCAGCGTACAGCGCTTTCCCGCGCGGCATGGCCGTCTTGCGCTCGTCCTGCGCTTTCTGGGTGGCGTGGCCGACATCGGTTCCCACCGCGTCGGAATCAAGCTGACCAGCCCCGGCGGCGACGAACTGGTCTCGCTCTCGGGAGAGATGGACGTTCGCGGCGGCGGCAATGCCCAGACCGGCATACGGGTGCCTCACGTCATCAACCTTGACGGCCTTGTCTTCAAGGAATCGGGCATGCATGTCTTTGACGTCACGGTTGACGATCATCACGGCGCCACCCTTCCCCTCACCATCGTCCGCAGGCGGCCCATGTCATGACGCTGTCGGAAGCCGATCCCGGTTCCGCGCGACTCCGGGTTGCAAGGCTGCGGATCCATCCGGTGAAGGGGGCGCGCGGCTGCGATGTGCGGGCCCTGGATTTCGACGAGATCGGTCCGCGGGGCGACCGTCGCTGGATGGTGGTGCGGCCGGATGGCGACTTCGTCTCGCAGCGAGACACCCCCGCGCTGGCCACGATCACCGCCGAACTGGATGCGGCCAACCTCACGCTGCGGGCGCCAAATGTGCCTTCCCTGACGATGTCGGCTGCGGCCGCCGGGCGGCGGATGCGGGTACGGGTCTGGAGCTCCTCCCTGGAGGTCAATTGCGCGCCCCCGGCGGCGGATCGCTGGCTGGAAACGGTGCTGGGCGCTCCGCGTCGTCTTGTCCGCATGGGCTCCGACGATCTGCGGCCGACCGATCCCGAGTACGCACCGGGTCACCGCGTCTCCTTTGCCGACGGCTATCCGGCGCTGGTCGTCACCCGCGGCTCCGTCAACGAACTCTCCCGGCGGGCGAGCCGCGAGCTGCCGGTGGAGCGATTTCGGCCCAATATCGTCGTCGCAGGCGCCCGTCCCCACGCCGAGGACTTCTGGAGACGCCTTGCGATCGGCGAGCTGGAGTTCAGCGGGGTGAAGCTCTGCGCGCGCTGCACGGTCACCACCCTGGACCAAGAGACCGGCGACCGCGACCCCGGCGGCGAGCCACTGCGGACGCTGGCGCGTTACCGGCGCATCGAGAATCTGGTGTACTTCGGGTTGAATGCCGTGCACCAGAGCGCGGGGCGGATCCGGGTAGGGGATTCGGTGCGGATTCTGGACCGGGGAATCGTCCGCGGAGCGCTCTGAGGTGGCGGTAAGCACAACGCGGGACCGGGTCGTCGAGCACGCGATCGTCGACGAGATGCGCGACTCCTTCCTCGACTACTCGATGAGCGTGATCGTTCAGCGCGCCCTTCCCGATGTCCGAGACGGGTTGAAGCCGGTTCACCGCCGCATCCTCTACGCGATGTACGGTCTAGGCTTGCGTCCGGAACGAAGCCACAAGAAGTGCGCCACCGTCGTCGGCGAGGTGCTGGGCAAGTATCACCCCCACGGCGACTCGGCCGTGTACGACGCGCTGGTGCGGATGGTGCAGGATTTTTCGCTCCGCTACCCGCTGGTGGACGGACAGGGGAACTTCGGCTCCATCGACGGCGATCCGGCGGCGGCCTACCGCTACACCGAGGCCCGGCTCGCTCCCGTCGCCATGCAGCTCCTGGACGACATCGAGCGCGAAACGGTCGCCTGGGAGAGCAACTTCGACGACCGCCTGGAGGAACCGACCGTTCTGCCGGCCCGCCTCCCCGGACTGCTGGTCAATGGGAGTTCCGGGATCGCGGTGGGAATGAGCACCAACGTGCCGCCCCACAATCTGCGCGAGGTGGCCGCAGCGCTGCGTATCCTGGTGCGAAACCCGCAGTGCACCGTCGCCGACCTCATGGAGGCGCTGCCCGGGCCCGACTTCCCCACGGGTGGCTTCATCGTGGGCCGGCGCGCCATACGCCAGATGTACGAGACCGGTCGCGGCCGCATGACGATGCGTGCGCGCGTGGTGGCGGAATCGTTGCGCGGCGGCCGGACCCGTCTTGTCGTCAACGAGCTTCCCTACGCCGTCTCCAAATCCCGCGTCATTCACCAGATCGCGGCGCTGTCAAGGCGGGGAGCGCTGCCCGAGATCGCCGATCTGCGCGACGAGTCCGACCGCGACGGCATTCGGCTGGTCCTGGAGCTGAAGCGTGGGGCCGATGCCCAGAGGACGATGGCGCTGATCTTCCGCCGCACCGCGCTCCAATCCACCTTCGGCGCCATACTGCTCGCTCTGGATGGTGGCCGCCAGCCGGTCGAGTTCAATCTGAAGGAGCTCCTTGGCCGCTACCGGGACCACCGCCTCCAGGTGATCCGCAGGCGTTCCCGCTTCGAACTCAAGCGCGCCGAGCACAGGCTTCACATCGTCCTGGGACTGCTGGCCGCCCTGGACCGGATCGACGCGGTGATCGCCGAAATCCGCTCCTCCGCCAACCGCGACGAGGCCCGGCGACGTCTCCAGGATCGCTTCAAACTGAGCGAACTTCAGGCGGATGCGATTCTCGCCATGCGGCTGGCCCGGCTGACCGCGCTCGAAGGCGAGCAGTTGCGGATGGAGGCCGCCGAGCTCCGCGCGACCATTGCGGATCTCCAGACGCTGCTCGGCGACGAGGAGAGGCAACTGGCGGTGTTGATGCGCGAACTCGGCGAAGTGGTGGAGGCGTTCGGCGACGACCGCCGCACCGAGATTCTGTCCTCCCGCTCCAGGGGCGACTTCGCGTACATCGAATCGGGCGCTGCCGACGAGGATGTCGTGGTGACCCTCACACACCAGGGATTCGTCAAACGGACGCCCATCCACCTCCACCGCCGCCGCGCGGCCTCCGGTTCCGAGCCCGCCGAAATGACGCGCTATCCCGGCGACTACCTGGAACGGATCGTCGTGGCGCGAAACAGCGGCTGGCTTCTCTGCTTCACCCGCGGGGGACTGGTTTACTTCGTTCGGGTCGAGAGCATTCCCGAGAGTACGCGGGCGGCGCGCGGCCGCTCCATCCGGGCCATGGCCGGGGTCGAACCACACGATGCGATCGTGGCGATCCGTGTCGTCGACCATCTCCGCGAAGGCCGTTTCCTCCTCTTCGTGACGCGCCTGGGGTTGATCAAGCGGACCCGTATTGACCAGTTTTCCGCGCCCCGGGCCACCGGCGTCATCGGAATTCGGCTGCGCCCCGGCGATGCCCTGCTCGATGCGGCGCTCATTTCGGGGGACGCCGAGGTCGTGCTGGTTACACGGACCGGGCGGGCGATCCGGTTCCGCGAGGACGATGTGTCGGTGGTCGGCCCACGGGCACAGGGCGTACTTGGGATCACTCTACGGGGAGGAGACATGGTGACAGCACTGGTTCCAGCGAAGCGGGACCGTTCCGTCCTGGTTGTGGACGAGAATGGAGCAGCAAGGCGTATAGTGTTGTCCGACCTTGTCTTACAGAAGCGCGGCGGCTTGGGCAGGTGGGTCTTGGGTGGCGGCGGCAGTGGCAGCCCTGCGATCGTGGGCGCGCTCGATGCTGCCGATGACGACACGGTCATGCTCCTCTCCGTTGGCGGATCCATGACCGACATGCCCGTTGCGGGCGTCGGTGCCGGGTCGGTCCTGGAGTCATCCGAGCCACTCGTCCACCTGAGCGGCGGTGATCGCATTGCGGCAGTCACACGCGTCCGCGGGAGCTACGCCCCGGCAACTCCCGGCGCCCAACTGGACCTCCTGAGCGGAGGCGGCAAAGAGTGAAATTCCTCGTTCTCGGCGGCGGTGTCCAGGGTATGGCCGCAGCCTACGATCTCCTGCGCGACCCCGCGGTAGAGCGCGTCTGCATTGCCGATCTCGACGCCGAAGCCGTGCACAACCGGCTGAATCCGCACCTGGGAGACCAGCTTGGTCCGCACCGCAGCGACCGGCTCACTCTGCGGAGACTGGACGCCACAAAGCCCGCGGAGGTTACCGCGGCGATGGATGGGGTCTCCGGGGTTCTCTGCGCGCTGCCCTATCACCTCAACCCTGCCGTCACGCGGCTTGCCGTCGCCACCGGGGTCCACTTCACCGATCTCGGCGGGAACACCGCGCTCGTGGAGCGGCAGCGGGAGCTGGACCAGGATGCCATCGCCCAGGGGATTTCGGTCGTTCCAGACACCGGCCTCGCTCCCGGAATGGTGAATATCTTCGCCCAGGCGGGAATCGACGCCCTCGACGAGACAGACGCCGTGCGGCTCTGGGTCGGCGGACTTCCGCAGAATCCGCGTCCACCGCTGAACTACCAGGTCGTGTACTCGCTGGAGGGAATGCTGGACTACTACGTCACCCCGGCCGCGGTTCTGCGCGACGGCAGGGTCGTGGAGGTGAAGGCGCTGAGCGGCCTGGAAACGCTGGACTTTCCCTCTCCCGTCGGGCGCCTGGAGGCCTTCTTTACCGGCGGCGGCTCCTCGGGGATGCCCGCGCGCTACGAAGGACAGGTCGGCGTCCTCGAATACAAGACGCTGCGCTATCCGGGACATGCACGGATCATGCGCGCCATTCGCGATCTGGGCCTGTTGGACAACGACGAGATTCTACACGATGGGTGCCGCATTCGGCCCCGCCAGTTCTTCATTCAGCAGGCGACCCCGTCGCTCACCCGCAGCGGCGGCGACCTGGTTGTCCTCCGGGTCGATGCCACCGGCCGACGCGATGGAGTGCCGACCCGCGTGCGCTTCGAGCTCCTGGAGCTGCAGGATCCGGTGACCGGAATCACTGCCATGGCGCGAACCACCGGGTTTTCGCTGGCCATCACCGCGCTCATGCAGGCGCGTCGCGAACTCCCGCCGGGGGTACGCACGCCCGATCAGGTCATCCCACCGCGTCCCTTCATCCGCGCCCTCGCCGAACGCGGAATCCACGTCACATGCACCCAGGTGCCCATTTGACGCGCGCACCCCGGTCGCATTCCACGGCGCACGCACGCGCCGACTCGACAAGTACCTACCCGACTTGAGGATACGTCATGACGCCACTTTCCCTCCCCCACCGCCCCCACCTTCCCTCGTCGCTCCTCGCGGCCATCGTTGCGCTGGCTCCGGTTCTCCTTTCCGGCATCGCGGCAACCGCGAACGCGCAGGGACCTGCCCGGCCAGCCGACCTGGTCAAATCCGGCGAGCGCCGCTTCGCCAACATGCAGCAACTGACCTTCCAGGGCGAGAATGCCGAAGGCTACTGGAGCTTCGACGGTTCCTCCCTCATCTACCAGTCCACGCCCACTCCGGGCGAGGGGTGCGACCAGATCTTCATCCTTGACCTGGCGACCGGCGCCACCACTCAGGTTAGCACCGGCGACGGACGTACCACCTGCTCCTACTTCTATCCGAGCGGCGAGCGCATCCTCTATTCCTCCACTCATCACTTTAATCGCGCCTGCCCCGCCCCTCCCGACTTCTCGCGCGGCTACGTCTGGCCGGTCTATCCCAGCTTCGACATCTTCGCCGCCGACGCCGACGGCTCCGAGCTCCGCCAACTCACCACCTCATTTGGCTACGACGCCGAGGCAACGGTTTCGCCGACCGGCCACCGCATCATCTTCACCTCCGCCCGCGACGGCGACCTCGACCTCTACTCCATGCTCCCAGACGGCACGGATGTCCAGCGCGTCACCGACCGCGTCGGCTACGACGGCGGCGCCTTCTACAGCCCGGACGGCACGCAGATCGTCTGGCGGGCGCACTACCCCGAAACCGATCAGGCCCGCGAAGACTACCTGGCGCTTCTCGCCGAAGGCCTCATTCGTCCCTCCGCTCTGGAGATCTACATCGCCGACGCCGACGGCTCGAATCCGCGCCAACTCACCGACAATGGCGCTGCCAACTTTGCGCCCTACTGGCACCCTTCCGGTGAGCAGATCATATTCTCATCCAACATGGACGATCCGCAGGGCCGCAACTTTGAGATCTATCTCATCAATGTGGACGGCACCGGCCTGGAGCGCATCACCTGGTCGGAGGGATTCGACGGCTTCCCGGTTTTCCATCCGGACGGCACTCGCCTGGTCTTCGGATCCAACCGGAATATGTCGCACGACGGCAACACCAATCTCTTTCTGGTGGACTGGGTGGAACCGTAACTGACAGTCGGCGCCCTTTTTACAAGGACTGATACCCGGCGTCCACAACCCTGAGAAGTTGCGTCAGGGCCCGGTAGGTGAGCCCCCAGATGACCTGTCCATGCAGACGAATGCAGGGGAATCTGCTTCGCACGCCACCGTAATCCCACAGATAGCTCCCGCGATGGGAAGGCGACCGGAGATCGGATAGCGGGAACCAGTGGACCGAGGCGACCTCGTCGCTGTTCACCGTAGCCCGGGTTGACGGAGCGACCCGAAACACGAATGGGCGAATCGCAATTGCCGGAATTCGGGCCGTGTAGGGGCGCAACGGCTCCAGGCAACCCAGCGGATGCCCCAACTCCACACCTGTTTCCTCGCGGGTCTCGCGCATTGCCGCATCGGAAAGCCCGGAATCGACCGGATCCATGCGGCCCCCCGGAAACGCCATCTGGCCCGACCAGGGATCGCGTTCGGACTCGGCCCTGCGAATCAGGAGGACGCTGCAATCGGCCGCGACAGGTGCGACGCAGCCCTGCGGCGGCCGCAAGACAAGGGCGATGGCCGCATTCGCGCGATCCGGATCGGGCCGGACGGCCATCGGCGACCCAAAGCGGGAGCGAAGCGCACAGGGAAGCTCGGATAGCCTCAACGGCAACTCGGACTTGTCCCTGGAATCCACCTTGTCCCTGGAATCCACCGTGCACCTGGAATCCACGGTCCCTGCCGCCTGGGTGCCGTCGCAATTCGTGGACAGGGGAGCGGCCGACTCTCCCCGGTGTCGCTGACCGCCCGTTGTCCGACCGCTAGACACCGACACGATCGGGGCCCCAGATGTGCTTGTGGAGCTGGGTCTGCAGGCGAATCGGCAGACCACTCGCGAGGATCGCTTCGGCCAGCGCTTCCAGTCCCTCGAGCCCCCACACCGGCGATACCAGGAGCGCGCGCAACCGTCCCGCACGCACGCGTTCGTCGAGAGCTTTCCTGCGGATCACCCCGGCCGCCCACTCAAAGTCTTCGAGGCCATTCACCACGAACTTGACCTCGTCGCGCACGGTCAGGCGATCGAGATTCGACCAGAGATTACGCTCCGACTCGCCCGACCCGGGACACTTCAGATCCATGATCCGGTGAACGCGGGCGTCGAGAACGCCGATATCGAGCGCGCCCGAGGTCTCGACGAGGACGTTGAAGCCTTCGTCGAGCAGGCGAGTGGCCAGAATGGCGGCGCCGGGCTGGACCAGGGGTTCCCCTCCGGTGATCTCCACGAGCGGGCACCGATGGACCCGAACGCGGCGCACGACCTCGTCGATCTGCATGCGGTTGCCCCCGCTGAAGGCGTAGGCGGTGTCGCACCAGACGCAACGCAGCGGACATCCGGTCAGGCGCACGAAGGTGCAGGGCAGGCCGGCCCAGGTGGATTCCCCCTGAATCGAATGGAAGATCTCGGTGACGCGCACCGAATCCCCCTCACCCGGCTTCCTCCTCACGCGGATTCCCCGTCCCCTTCCCGGGAGGCCTGCCGCAACACGGCTTCGTTCAGCAAACGCTGGACTTCGTGCAGCGACACGGCCCCCGCCCGCTCGACCACCGTTTCCCGGCTGGATCCGCGCCAGAGGAGCGGCGTCTCCAGGTGCCCCACGATTCCCACTCCCGTCCCCGCCCAGCGCGGAAAGACCAGGAACGCGGCCACCGGTGCGCGCAAATCTCCCGTCCCTTCGGTCTCGATCGAAACCGTGTAGGGGAATCCGTCGCAGGCCTCGAAGGCGGGAGGCCGCTGGTGGACGGCCACGTAGCCCGCAAGGGTCCGATCGTCTTCCCCCGAGCCCGCTTTCGCGGCCGCCGCCCCTGCGTTCACAGTTGGATTATTCATGCGCATAAGCTACATCTTACGCACCATGAGAGCAGCAATCTTTGACCGGCACGGCGGCCCCGAGGTCCTTTCCCTTACTACGCTCCCCGATCCCGTGCCCGCTCCGGGCGAGGTCCGGATCCGGGTCGAGGCCTCGTCGCTGAACCATCTCGATCTGTGGATGCGGCGCGGCCTCCCGATCCGGATTCCGATGCCGCATATCGGCGGTTCGGACATTGCCGGAACGGTCGAGACGGTGGGTGCCGGCGTAGACGAGAGCTGGCTTGGCCGGCGCGTGGTGGTGGATCCATCGCTGAACTACGACTGGTATGAACGCGCGCGGCTTCCCGGCGATCGCACCCCGGCGCTGGAGATTATCGGGGAACACACGCAGGGCGGATTCGCGGATTTCGCGGTGGCGCCCGCCGCCAACCTGATGGAGGTTCCCGGCCACATCGGCGCCGAATTGGCAGCGGCGGCAGCGCTGGCCGGTGTCACGGCGTGGCATGGACTCTTTGTGCGCGGGGGACTGCAACCGGGCGAACGCGTCCTGGTCACTGGAGGCAGCGGCGGCGTTTCCACCATGGCGGTGCAGTACGCGGCGGCGGCAGGGGCGGAGGTCTTCGCGGTCACCTCGTCGGCCCGGAATGTGAGGCGGGTTGCCGAACTCGGAGCTCATCACGTCTTCGACCGCAACGAGGTGGCGTGGCCGAAGGAGCTGTACCGGACCACCGGCAAGCGCGGCGTGGATCTCTGTCTGGACTCGGTGGGCGAGGCAATCTGGCCGGATTTGGTGCGGTCGCTGGCGGTGGGCGGACGACTGGTTTGCTTCGGAGCGACGACGGGCGCGCGCGGGCAACTCGATCTGCCGCTGCTCTTCTGGCGCAAGCTGGCGATCATGGGATCGACGATGGGCACTCCGGTCGATTTCCGCAGGGCGATGCAGGCGGTCTTTGCAGGAACCGCTCGTCCCCCGCTGCACTCGATTCTGCCGCTGGACGAGATCCGACAGGCCCACGAACTCCTTGAGGCCGGAGACGTCTTCGGCAAGATCGTGATTGTGCCCGGCTCCCCATGAGAATCCGCGAGGCGCAAGAGGCGGTGGACCGTTGGATCGGACGGTTCGAGGAGGGCTACTGGCCGCCGCTCGCGATCCTGGCTCGCCTGGTGGAGGAGGTGGGAGAGCTGTCGCGGGAACTCAACCATCGCTTCGGTTCCAAGCCCAAGCGCAACGACGAACCGCCCGCCGAGCTGGAGCTGGAGATCGCGGATGTACTCTTCGTCATCGTTTCGCTTGCGAATCAGCAGGGAATCGATCTGGAGCGCGCCTTTGCCCGGGTGATGGAGAAGTACGAGGCGCGGGACGCCGGACGCTGGACTCCCAAATGATCCCGCGCGCCCCCTGCCAGCGAGCTCCGGGCTAACGGTTTCGAAAGACCGCCTGTCCCACTGGGCATGGAGCGAGGCGCAGAGACGGACGGAATTCTGGTTCAGCGGGTCAGGCGGGGCGACAGCCGGGCCTTCGACCAGCTTGTCAGGCGGCATCTGCGGACGGCGCACACGGTGGCCCGGTCGAGACTCGACAATCCGGAGGACGCCGACGATGTCTGTCAGGAAGCCTTCATTCGCGCGCTGGAGCGGATCGACGACTGCCGCAATCCCGACGGCTTCCGTAGCTGGCTCCTCGCGATCGTCCGGAACACCGCGCACAACCAACGGGAGTACGAACGGGTGCGCAACGCTACGTCCATCGACTCGGTGATTGCCCTGCCATCGCGCGACGACCCCCTCGCCGACGCCGGCAACGCCGAGCTCCGCGTCCACCTGACCGAGGCGATGAGGCACCTCACCGAGCTTCAGCGGCGGGTGCTGATCCTCTACGACCTCGAGGGGTGGAAGCACAACGAAATCGCCCGCGAACTCGGAATTTCCGCCGGGTCCTCGCGGGTTCATCTTCATGTCGCGCGCAGGAACATGCGCAAGCACCTGCCGGGCGACCTTGCCCTCGGGAGTCTCTGACCCATGACGAACGCAAGCTGACCCATGACGAACGCTAACTGACCCATGACGAATGCAAGCTGACCCATGACCACCAAAAAGTCCCCCCGGAGACCGCTCGCCCCCCGGAGACCGCTCGGAAACGCGCCAACCGACCCTGCCTCGCCCCTCGCCCCCGAAGCCGACCCCCAGCGATGGGAGTCGTTGGTGGCCCGGATCAATGCGCGTGCCGGCCCCATTCTGGCGACCCGGCGTAGCGAGTCGGTTGCGGGCACCCTGAACGGATGGAGGCGGCCCGTGCTCACCGGCTCCTTCGCGCTGGCCGCGGCGGCGACGGCGGTACTGCTGCTGTTGCCGACAACGAGTGATGCGGCGGCCGAAGCAACGCTCTCCGAGGCCGTGGTGCCCTGGTCCGTCGCCAACTGGGTCGAAACCGATCAGATGCCCGCAGTAGAGGAGCTCGTCCTGGCGGGAGAGGAGTACTGGCCATGACCCGGAAATCGTCCGCAATCGTCCTGCTGGCCGCCGTCTTTCTGGCCGGCGTCGCCACCACCCTCGCCTTGCAGCGGCTCGCCGAACATCGCCCCGACCGCCCCGACTTTCGCGGCGGTCGGGTCCCCGAGAGGATGATCCGAACCCTCGACCTGACGGAAGAGCAACGCTCCGAGGTGGAGGCCGTGCTGGAGCGGAGGCGGGCGAATACCGAGGAGGTCATGGCCGACATGCTGCCTGCGCTTCGCAGCCAGATGGACTCGATGCACGCCGAGATCGAGCGTGTGCTTACACCGGAGCAGCGGGAACTCTTTCTCAAGTCTCTCCGCGAGGACCGGGAGCGGTTTCGGCGCGGCGGCCCCCGGCGTCCGCCACAGGGGCTCGGTCCACGTTAGACCCCCACCGGCTGCGGCGCCGGTTTCGCGTCTCCCGGGCGTACGTTCCTCTCCCCGGTCTTGGCCCCGACGCGGTTTCCGGGCATCTTGTCCGGGTCATGAAACGAGTCCTCGTCATCGGTGCGGCCGGGCAAATCGGGTCGGAGCTGTCCGCCGCACTCCGAAATCATTGCGGATCCGGCGCCGTACTGGCCACTGATCTTCGCGATCCAGCGTCCTGGGGCGGGTGCACCGAGGCGCAACGGCTGGACTGTCTCGACCCGGAGGCGATTGCACGCACGGTTCGCGACTTTCGTGCCGACACGATCTTTCACCTGGCCGCGATCCTGTCCGCATCAGCCGAAGCAGATCCCCTGCTTGCCTGGCGGGTCAACATGGATGGACTGCTGAATGTCCTGCGTGTCGCCGCCGCGCGGGATTGCCGGGTCTTCGCGCCGAGTTCCATCGCCGCCTTCGGGCCCGAGGCGCCCCGCGACCCCACTCCCCAGATCACCGTGCAGCGCCCTTCGACGATGTACGGCGTGACCAAGGTGGCCGGTGAGCTCCTCTGCGACTACTACCACAGACGCTACGGCGTTGACGCGCGCGGCCTGCGCTTCCCCGGACTGATTTCCTACCGGACTCCACCCGGCGGCGGCACCACCGACTACGCAATCGAGATCTTCCACGCGGCGCTCGCGACCGGCCGCTACACCTGTTTTTTGCGGTCCGACACCCGGCTTGACATGATGTACATGCCGGATGCCATCCGGGCGGTCATCGAGTTGATGGAAGCACCGCCGGCCCCTCTTCGCCACCGGAACGCATTCAACGTGACCGCCATGCAGTTCACTCCCGCCGAGCTCGCGGAGGAGATTCGTGACCACATCGGCGATTTTCGCATCGACTACAACCCCGATCCGGTGCGGCAGTCCATTGCGGATTCCTGGCCCGACCGGCTCGACGATTCCGAAGCGCGCGCCCAGTGGGGATGGCGGCACCGATACGATTTGCCGCGCATGGCAACCGCGATGATGCGCGGTCTGGCGCACACAATACCCCAGGACCGTGGCCGGCCCGAAGCCGTGACCGGGTCCGCCAGGAGGTGATGTCGATTCATGCCAACCGATCGTC
This sequence comes from Longimicrobiales bacterium, assembly GCA_965213665.1. Classification (GTDB taxonomy): domain Bacteria; phylum Gemmatimonadota; class Gemmatimonadetes; order Longimicrobiales; family Gaopeijiaceae; genus Bin94. The sequence continues at coordinate 2,931,419 of CBDBZW010000003.1, read as the reverse complement.
TGGTACCGGTGGTCGAAGGACTGGTTGCCGAGATGGAGCGCCAGGGAACCGCCAAGGGGGCCGAGGTCGTGGTTCGCGAGGTGATTCCCGCCACCGCGGACCGCGGGCCGCGCTTTCTCCTGGAGGGACAGGGGACGAAGCCCTTCATTCGCATGAACGCGAACTCGTACCTTGGCCTGAGTCTGCATCCGGCGGTGATCGAGGCCGAAGAAGCGACCGCGCGCGCCATGGGGGCCGGGCCGGGGGCGGTGCGGTTTATTGCCGGGACGCATACGCCGCACGTGGCGCTGGAGGGGGCGCTGGCCGCATTTCATGGCCGCGACGAGGGCATGATTTTTTCGTCGGCCTACGCGGCGGTGGTGAGCGCGCTGGTATCGCTCACCGATCGGGGCACCTTCCTCCTCTCCGACGAACTCAACCACAACTGTATCATCAATGCCATACGGATGTCTCGGCCAGCCGGGAAGGCGATCTATCCGCACCTGGATCTGGCGGCGCTGGACCGCGAGCTGACCGCGATTCGGGGCCGGGCTCGCCGGGTGATTGTGGTGACCGACGGGATCTTTTCCATGCGGGGCGATCACGCGCCCGTCGACGAGATCATGGAGATCGCCGCGCGCCACGACCCGGAGTTCCCGGAAAACGTGGTGGTTCTTGTGGACGACTCGCACGGTGTCGGAGCCATAGGCCCCACCGGCCGTGGCACTGAGGAGTACTGCGCAAGTCCCCCCTGCGACATCCTCGTGGGCACTCTTGGCAAGGCCTTTGGCGTCAATGGCGGGTACGTTGTGGCCAATCGATCGCTGATCCGTTTCCTGCGCGAGTCGTCGCCTCTCTACATCTATTCCAACCCGATCACGGCGGGCGAGGCGGCCGCGGCCACGCAGTCGCTCGCAATTCTCACCGGCCCGGAGGGGGAGGCGCGTCTGCGGCATCTTCACGGTCTGACCATGCGCTTCCAGGCGGGACTCCAGGAGCGGGGCTTCGAGATCATCTCCGGCGATCACCCCATTGTGCCGATCATGGTGCGGGACACCGCGAGAACCCGTGCGCTGGTCGGCGAACTCTTCGACGCGGGCATCCTCGCTACCGGACTGGCCTACCCGGTTGTGCCGCGGGGGGACGAATCAATTCGCTTCCAGATCAACGCCGACCACACCGAGACGTGTATCGATACGGTCCTGGATGCATTGTCGGCCGCCGGGAGTGCGCCATCGTCCATCGGCTGACGTCGGCGCGATCAATCCTTCCACGGTTGTCCGACGGATGGCGCTTCAGGGCGTAACTGCAAGGTTGAACGAAATCGAGAACCGCTCGTAGTAGGCGCCGCTCACATTGGTCTCGGCCCGAGTCCAACCGCCCTCCAGCGCGGCCCGGACGCCATTGTCGAGAATGCGCGTGATTGTGGCAACGATGCTGGTGCTGTTGTCTGCTTCCTCGCCGGGCACAAGCGCCTGCTGTGGAGTGACATAGCGCTTCGCCTTCCAACTGCCGTCAAGGCTGACCAGGTTGAACGCGCCCAGATCGAAGCCGAGTTCCGCGTCCAGTGTGGCGGCATTGTATTCGACCCGGCGCGAGTTGGAACGGCTGCGAATTCCGCTCGCCCTGAGCTCGATCCGCAGGCCCTGCATTTCCGGCCGGTCCAGAGTGAAGCGACCCCCGACCTGAAGGGCATTGTCGCGTCGCAGGAGCCCCAGTCCCTGCTTCGGATAGGCAAGGTGCCGGTAGGCGCCGAACACCTCAATTTCCGAGCGGTCCCAGGAATCGGGTGGTCCGGGAAAGTTCCGGACTGCGCCCAACTGCGCGGACAGCTCCTGCCGGTCCAGGAGGTCGAGTGCGGGGAGGACTCCGGGCCGGGCAAAGTCGCGGATCTCGCCGCCCAACTGGCCATATGCGCTGAAGGAAGGCCTGAACGGCCGATCGTAGGTGACGACAACGGAGCTGGAGTTGTAGCCGGGAGGAAGGTAGATGGGAAGGGGCGGCCGGTCGGCAATGTGACGGGTATCCACAATGGGTTGCACGGACAATCTTCCGCCTCCGATCTGTTGAGCGTAGGCGCACTCCACCCGGCCGGACAACTCGCGGGGAGCGTAGTTGCGGAGCTTGAAGCCGCTGGTGACGAACTGGCGCATCCGCCCGTCGAGGTCGCAGTAGAGCGAGTGCTCCGTTTCGGCAATCAGTCTTCCGCGCAAGCCCATGTCGCCGACCCCGGCAAAGGCGCTCTCGGTGGAATCGATCTGGGGAACGGTGATCGCGGAAAAATCCCTGCTTCCGTACATCTCGGTGGCTACGCCCATATTGGCCGTCAGCCTCTCCATGCGCACCTGGGCCTGCACGCGCCGCGGGCGCTCGACCAGCATGGTCGCAGCCGTCACGACGCCGATGATCGCCGGTGCGCACCTCCGCATCTTCCAGTCGAGTGTCATCCTCTTCTCCGTTCCGCCTCTGAGCGCAGCGTCCGTGCGCGTTCCCGCAACTGTTCGATCCGCGCGATATAGTCCTCGCGGAGGCTCTCCAGGCTTTCGATCCGTTGCTCCGGGGTCTGTGTCAGGTCAACGGCCACGGAATCGGCGGCACCCGTCACACCGGTCGTTGCCGCCACCGGCGTTTCCGTCTGCCGGTTGCGGATCGCCATGTCCTCGTAGGCCATTTGCCGCTGCCAGCGTCTGCGCTCGGTCGCGATTCTGTCTTCCAGATCGGCCAGCAACAGGCTGTCGGCGGTGGCCCGGTTCGTCAGCACCAGCGCCTTGCCTTCAAGATCGGCCGGGGTGTCGTCGTCCAGCGCTCGCACTTCGGGCAAGGGCCCCAGCTCCAGCGGCGCGTGTTGCTCCATGCGGGCTTCGACCTCGGTCAGGATGCTGTACCAGTAGTCGTACTGCCCCTGCAGGTCGTCGCTGGTGTCACCCCGGGTCGTGCGTTGCACAAAGTCATCCAGATAGCTGTCCACATGGCTGATGAGGCTCTGTGCGGCAAGCTCCCATTCGCGCTCGGCCGCTGTCTCGGCACTCTGCAGTTCCGTCCGGCGCGGGGACTCATGCTGAATTCGTCCAAGGAGCCGGTCCTTTTCCCGGTCATTGTCGCTGCTGCGGGCAAGCGCAAACTGTTCGTTGAGGGGCTCCCAGATCTCGTCGTCAAAATCCCGCAAGTCCTGCTGTGCGCGCTCCAGCCCTGCCAGGGCGCCGTTGTACGCGTCAAGTCGCTCCCGCACACTCTCTTCCAACGGATCGCCCGGACGCTCCTGGCCCGTCAAACGGCCGACATCGGCCGTCGCCGCCATAATGGCAGCAGCCAGGAGAAGGAGTCTCATGAGTCAATTCCGTGCTTGTCGATCTTGTATTTGTCGATCTTGTATTGAAGTGTGCCCTTCTTGATTCCCAGGAGCCTTGCCGCCTCCGCCTTGACGCCGCCGGTTCGGATCAACGCCTTGCGCAAGAGACGTTCCTCGATTCCCTCCATGGTGCGCGCCAGGTCCAGGCCGCCGCCAATCCTACCGCCGATCGGAACCCCCGAGGCATCGCCGACATTGGCCAGGAAGGGCAGATCGTCTTCGCCAAGGGTGTTGCCTTCGGCCATTACCAACGCCCGTTCAATCACATTTTCGAGCTCGCGAACGTTGCCCGGCCAGTCGTAGTCCTCAAGTTGCCGGAGCGCTTTTGCGTCAATTCCGGCGACCTCCGAACGGGTGCGCTTGCGGAGCTTCTTCACAAAGTGCTCGGCCAGCACCGGGATGTCGTCCTTGCGATCGCGCAACGGCGGCACGATTACCGGCACCACATGGAGTCGGTAGTAGAGATCGTCGCGGAAGTCCGAGCCGGTCAGGAGTTCCTCCGCCGGCGTGTTGGTCGCGGCCACGATCCGAACATCGACCGATATCGTCTCTTCGCCGCCTACGCGTTCGAGTTCCCGCTCCTGGAGCACCCGCAGCAGCCGTACCTGTGTGGGCGCGGCGATTGTGGAGATCTCGTCCAGGAAGAGGGTGCCGCCGTGCGCGAGTTCGAAGCGGCCGCGGCGCTTGCGCTCGGCCCCGGTAAAGGCGCCGCGTTCGTGTCCGAAGAGCTCCGAATCCAGGAGGCCTTCCGCCAGAGCCCCGCAGTTCACCCGGATGAAGGGTCCGTTGTGACGTGCCGAACCGGCGTGAATGGCGCGCGCCACAAGTTCCTTTCCGGTGCCCGATTCTCCATAGATCATTACGGTCGAATCCGAATGGGCAACCCTTGCGACAAACTGTCTGACCCAGCGGATCGCTTCCGAATCGCCCACCATTTTGCCATAGGGTACATCGACGCCATCGTCGCCCTCGCTGCGCAGGTAGGTGTTCTCGACGCGAAGGGCCAGATTCTCGCGCTGCAGCCTCCGTCGCGTCTCGCGCTCGCGCAGAATCCGGTCAACCTTGATTGCGAACTCTTCCGACGAGAAGGGCTTGGAGATGAAGTCCGCCGCGCCGAGCTTCATGGCTTCCACCGCCTTCTCGACCGTTCCATATGCGGTGATTACAAGCACATCGGTGTCCGGGACATCGCGCTTTACCCTCTCCAGAACCTTCATCCCGTCCACCCGGGCCATCTTCAGATCGGTGATGACCAGATCGGCGCCCTGTTCCTCCAGGAGTTTAAGGCCCTCCTGCCCACCGCTCGCCGAAAGGGTGCGATGGCCCCGTCTTCGCATCAGCAACTCAAGACCGTCGCGCATGGAATCGTGATCGTCGATGATCAAGACACGTCGTGCACCCGCCATCTTCAACCTCCCTCTCCCCGTGGGTTCTCCGTCGGCGCATCGTGATACAGCTCTTCGGCACCTCTGAAGTATAGGTGGAATTCGGCGCCGTCCCCGCCTTCGCCCGAACCCGGCGCGCGTGGCAGAACGTCCACCCTTCCGCCATTGGCCTGGACCAGCTTCTTGACGATCGCAAGTCCCAATCCCGCGCCCTTTTCCTTGTCGCCAACAAAGGGTTCGAAGATGCGCTCGCGCAGTTCCTCGGAAATCCCGGGCCCGTCGTCGCGTACCGCCACCCGCACCTGCCCACGAGCCGGTTCAGCCGAAACCCATACGTTGTCGGCCGCCTGGGCGGCGTTGCGCAGCAGATTCAATACGATCCGCTTGACCTGAGCGGAATCGGCCAGGACGGCGAGTTCGTCCTCTGGAAGATCGATGTGAAGATTGCCCCCGGCCCTGGTCAGCTCCGCCTCGGTCAGGTGACAGGCTTCGCGAATGGGGCGGCGGACATCGTGCAGGGTGGGCTTGCTGGTGCCTGGGCGGGCAAATCCCAGGAATTCGTTGATGATTCCATTGAGACTGACCACCTCTCTGCGGACGCGCTCCAGGATGCGGCGGCGTTCAACCCGATCCTCGGTGTCCATTGCAGCCGCCGAGAAGAGCTCCAGACCGCCGAGTGGATTCCTGATCTCGTGCGCGACCTGCGACAGCATCAGCCGCATCTGTTCATCCCGGCGCTGAATGCCCGATCGCATTCGTTCCATTGCCCGTGCCAGGCGCGACAGCTCGTCCTCTCCCTCCAGCGCGATGGGGCGGTCCATCCACCCGCGCTGAATGAGCAGGGCGGCGCGGCTGAGCGTCTGGAGCCGGGCGACGATGCTTCCGGCCAGCGCCCACGCGATCAGAGCCGCCAGCGCCGTCGCGGCCAGCGAAACCCCGACAATCGTCCAGCGCAGGTTGCTGAGCGGCTGCAGGTGATCGGCGCGCAACCGGACCCCGAGGAACACCCCGGCTTCACCCCCGTCGCCTCCCTCCAGTACGCTGTGGTCGCCCAGCCGCAGGATCCCGTACATGTACACCCGGCCATCGGGTCCCGGAACAGCCTCGGTTGTCGCCGCGCCCTCGCGATCGGCGCGGGGAACCTCTTCAAAGAGATAGGGCTGAACCCAACTAAGCTCCTGGCCGATTCCCACCGAGTCGGACGGGGCACGAGTAACGATGGCGTGCGCCACGAACTCGCCCGGCGTCCAACTGAAGATCGCCGCGTCGTCCACAAACTCGCTTGCCAACGTCTGCAACGAGAGATGAAGGCGCTGCCACTCCTCTCCGCCTTCCTGCCCGGGCCCCAGAAACCGCAGGTAGCTGGCCAGCCGAAGATCCTCGTCGAGCGTTGCCGCCACCCCCGCCACGGCCAGAAGGCGCTGCTCAAGGGCTCCCTCAAGGTGATTGCGGGCGGTGCTCCAGGTGAGGACTCCCTCCAGCGTGGTGACCAGAATCGCGAATGCGACAAAGAAGACCGTGAAGCGATTGCGCAAATTCACCGATCACCTCCATTCTGTCCTCTTATGGATCCGGTCTCACGAGCTGGGACAGGCGATCGAATCGCGCTTGAGCTCCGAAAAGAAGACCGGGGGATGCGCCTTCGGAGCGACAACAATATGGTACGGTCGCACGATACGCCGCGCAGGGGCGCAGAAGTGACCGGGAACGCGCTCGTACAGCTCGATCTTGGTTCCCGAAGCCACCGTCACGATCCCGCGGATTTCCACCGAGTCCCCCACTTCTTCGCGCTCGCCAATGAATCCGGCCAGCGTCATTTCATTCAACCAGTCCACCTCCGGCGCGGGAGCGGTCGGGTCGTTGCGGTGACTCTTCCAGAACTCGTCCCAGAGCGACTCAGCACGGGCGACCTCGTCATCCGTGTCGCCGCGGAAGACGAGCGGGCGGTAGTCCGGCCAGGAGGTCTCCACACCCTTGTCGAGGGTGGCAAAGGGCAGGCTGCCGATATATGCCGAGCGGAAATCCTCGCCCACCGTGTTGTCGCGAATGATCAGGGCAACCTGGATCACGCGGGCCGCGCTTACATCGGGTCCGGAACCGGCGGTCGTCATCGAGGCAAGGGAACCGAAGGCGCAGCGTGCCCAGAGGCGGCGCTGATTCTGTCTGGCGTCGACAATCTCCAGGGTGACCCGGCTGGCGTCCTGCGTGCAGTTGACGATTTCGAGCTGATCGAGATCGAGGAGGCGAAGATTCGGGTTGTCGTTGATGATCTGAATGACGGAGGCGTAGCTGGCCTGGAACCGAATCGGGAGCCCGGGATTGCGGCGCCGGTCGGCCTCGCCGAGGACGTCTCCGTAGCGGATTTCCTCGTGGATCGTCCATGATCCGTCGGACTTCCACACGACCTCCTGGTGGAGCGAGCCCTGGCCGAGGTGCAGGGGCGTCTCGACCATGATGTGGAGTTCGCCGGTCTGGCCGAAGCGCAGAGGGGTTGTTCCGGGACCGGTTCCGTCGCAGCCCGAGAGAAGCGCCAGGACGACGGCGAGATGGCCTCCTGGAACTCTGGCGACCGGAGTCCGCGACGATTTCCGCGTGGCGTGGCCGACCGGTTGCCCATTCCCTCCGCGGGCGCCGGCTTGACAGCTCCGATATCTTTGCGGGGTCATGTCTTCCATTGTCCGTCTCCGGAATCTGCTGGCGCGGCGAAGTGTACACCGTGGCGACTTCGTGCTGGCCAGCGGTCGTCGTTCAGAGTACTACATCGACGCTCGCCTTACGACCATGTCGGGCGAAGGCCAGCGTCTGATCGGCGCCGTATGCTGGGAGCTGGTGGAAAAAACCGGGTGGCGGCCGGAGCTCGTGGGAGGAATGACGATGGGAGCCGATCCGATCGCGTACGCCATCGCCGGTTATGCGACGCGGGTGGGGCAACCTCTGGATGCCTTCTCGGTCCGGAAGAAGGCGAAGGGTCACGGAGCCGGAAAGCGGATCGAGGGAGCCGCGGTCAAGGGCGCGAGGATTGTGGTGGTGGACGATACGTTGACCTCGGGTGGCAGCCTGGTCGAGACGGTGCGGGTGTTGCGGGGGGCGGGGGGTGATGTGGTGGGGGCGCTGGTGCTGGTGGATCGCGAGGAAGGGGGCGCGGAGCGACTCGCAAGTGAACAGCTTCCGCTTAGCCCGGTCTTCACGGCCCGCGAACTTCTCGATCGCTGGCGTGGCTGACGCGACGGTACACTCCGTACACGAATACTCCGTACACTGAAACCCGCTGCGCAGCGGGTTGGTAGCTGCTCCGGGGAGCGGAGGCCGGAAGGGACGGGGCCGCGAACGCGCGGTTCAGTTGACGAGTCGGAGCGGCATGATCAGGCACAGGTACTTCGTCTCCGCATCGACGGGTTCGATGATGGTCGCACGGTCCGCGGTGTTGAAGCTGATCTTGACATCGCCCTTCGGCATGTTGCGCAGGATTTCGATCAGGTAGGCCGCGTTGAATCCGATCTCGACCTCGTCGTTCTCGTAGTCGATCTGCACCTCGTCCGAGGCATTGCCGAGATCCGGGGTGTTTGCTTCGAGCACGAGCCGGTTCAGCGAGAAGCTCAGCTTGATCCGGTGCGTCTGCCGCTTGGCGACAACCGCAATCCGGCGCACCGCGGCTTCGATCGTCTCGCGGGCCACCGTCGCAACCTTGTCGTTGTCCCTCGGGATGACCTGTTCGTAGTTCGGGTAGGTCCCGTCGATCAGGCGGGTGTAGATCTCGCGGGTTTTCGACCGAAAGCCGAGATAGTTTCCGGCGCGTGCCACGGTGATCTCGCCCGCGCCATCGAAGATGCGCTCGACCTGGCTCAGCGCGGTCGGAGGCACAATAAAGCTCGTGGTGTGGTCGCCGGCCGACGAGGACTCCGCACTCATGCGGGCAAGCCGGTGGCCATTCGTGGAGACCATCGTCATACGAGCCTCGCCGAGCTCCCAGTAGACCCCCTTGAGGATCGGACGACTTTCTTCGATGGAGACCGCGAAGGATGAACCCTGAATGAGTTTGCGGAGAGAGGACTCCGATACCGTCCAGGCGTCGTCGAAGGCGATGTCCGGAAAGTTCGGGAACTCCTCGCTGGCCATCGCGTTGAGCTTGAATTGGCTGTAGCCGCAGTTGACTTCGAGTTGCCGAGCCTTCACGCGGAGCTCGACCGGTTCGTCGGGAAGCTCGCGGGAGATTTCCTGCAGCATGCGCCCGGGAGCGGTGATGGTGCCGGGTTGCGCGATGTCGGCGGGAACGCGAATCCGGATCGACACATCAAGATCGGTTCCGCTGATCAGGAGGTGTTCCCCCTCGGCTTCGAGGAGAACATTGGAGAGGACCGGAAGGGTGGTCTTGGAGGGGATGCTGGCGGAGACGGCGGCAAGGGCGGTCTGGAGGTTTTGGCGGGTGACGGTGAGAATCATCGCGGTGGCCCCTGTGGGTGCGTGGCTGGATGAACGTGGCCAATGAAGGAGTGCGGTATGGTTGGTGAACAGGTGGTTCCTGCGGATAACGGGTGAGGCTTGATTAGTATATAGAGATTCTTGAAATAGTCATCATAAAGGCTGTGGAAATGTGGAAAACCGGGTGGCTGAGTGCGGGAAAGTCAATACGAGGACGGAAGATCGGCGGTGCTGGGAGAGTGTGGAAAAAATGTGGACGACTCGGGGCTTTTCCACTTCCACGCCGGATATACTGTGGAAAACCTGTCACTTTTCCCCACTTTTCCACAGGTTCTCCACGCCCGGCTGTGGATTACGCATCGAACTGGTTGCGAAGACCGTGGATACGGGTCTGGAAGGAGGGTTCCGAGCGGAGGCGTCCCTCGACCCTTCGGATGGAGTGAATGACGGTGGAGTGGTCGCGGCCACCGAAGAGTCGGCCCACCTCGGTGTAAGACAGGTTCAGCAACTCGCGAAGGAGATACATCGCGACCTGCCGCGGCTCGACGATAGCCCGCGACCGCAGCGGCGACTCGAGCCGGGACACGGTGGTTCCCCAGGAGTCGGCGACGAGCTCGCAGATGAGAGCGGGACTCGGGGTGCGATCGGGTTCGGTGTCGGTCGTCGCCAGGGCGGTCCGGGCCAGAGCATGCGTGACCGGCCGACCGGTGACGGAAGAGATCGCCACGAGCTTGAGAATCGCCCCTTCGAGCTGGCGAACGGAAGAGGTGCAGCGGCGCGCAACAAGATCCAGAACGTCGGGCGCGAGCGAGACCGATTCCTCCTGGGCCTTGCGGCGCAGAATGGCCAGCCGGGTCTCGTAGTCGGTCGGGTTGATCGGTGCAACCAGTCCCCACTCGAAGCGCGACACCAGGCGGTCTTCCAATCCCTCGAGCTCCTTGGGATGGCGGTCGCTTGAAAGAACGATCTGGCGGTGACCGTTGTAGAGGACATTGAAGGTGTGGAAAAATTCCTCCTGAGTATGCTCCTTGCGCTTCAGGAACTGGACATCATCCACAAGGAGGAGGTCGTAGGAGCGGTAGCGGGCGCGAAACGCATCGGTCGAGTGGGTGGAGATCGCGGTGACCATCTCGTTCACGAACTGCTCTGCCGGCAGGTAGCAGACGCGCGTTGCGGGGGTCATTTCGAGGGTGCGGTTGGCGATCGCGTGCATCAGATGGGTCTTGCCCATCCCGGTGGAGCCGTACAGGAAGAGGGGATTGTAGCTGCGGGCGGGACGGTCGGCGACGGCGCTGCAGGCGGCCTGGGCGAGACGCGTGTTCTCGCCGACGACAAAGCGGTCGAAGGTGTAGCGGGCGTTGAGCCCCGGAACGGGCGGTGACGAGTTGGGAGCCGACACGGTCGGGGGGGTCGGAGACGACGACGGCGTGACGGGTGGCGCCTCGACGACGGGTTGCGGCGGGGGAAGGGAGGAGGACCGGACCGGACTCGAATCGGCGGCGCCAATGTGGAGGCGAATGGTGCGGCCGGTGACGCGGGCGGCGATCTCCTCAAGGAGGGGACCGTACTTGTCTTCGAGCCATTCGGCATGAAATCGGCTGGTGGCGGCGATTCGCAGTGAATCGGCCTCCAGGGAGAGCGCCAGGGCGCTTTGGATCCAGGTCGCAAAACTCTGCCGTGGAACGGTGGTTCCGGCCTCGTCGAGGATCCGCTCCCAGAGTTCAGCCGCGCCAGGGGTCATCCGGTCTGCCGGGTAAGATTGAGGAAGGAAGGGTCGGCAAGATTAGGCGTTGGACACGGGGAAGTCAACGGTCCGCAAGACCGGAACCTGTCAAACCCGGATTGGATAACGCCGCCTGCACGCATGAGAAGCGCCGAAGAGCGATTCCCCGCACCGCCGCCGGGATGGATCCCCTGCACCTTGACGACCCGAGTCGGGTTCCGATAGCTTGATCGGTTGCAATCCGGCAGAAGCGGGTGCGGTCGCGCACTCAGCCTGATCGATTCTGTGAACCGCAAACGAGGTACGTCCGATGAAACCCACTTATAGACCCCGAAACCGAAAGCGGCTCAACAAGCACGGATTCCGGGCGCGCATGAAGACCAGGGGTGGTCGCGCGACGCTGAATCGGCGGCGGCGGCGGGGTAGACGGTCGCTTGTGGTGCGGATCGGATCGAAGAACGGGCGCTGACGGTTGGACCTCGCCAGGAGCGTGGCCGTGCTGGAGACCCGTCAACGATTGCCCCGATCGGCGCGGTTGGCGAAGGGCGCCGAGATTCGGGAAATGTTCCGCAGATCCCGCAGGCGCAGCGGTCGCTTAATGGATGTGTACCTGCGGCCGAACCCGGGTCCGGGGGGCAGGGTGGGGTGGGTGGTGGCGAAGTTCGGTCACCGGATCGTAGAGAGGAATCGCCTGAAGCGCAGAATCCGGGAAATCCTGCGGTGCAAGGTGCTAACCCGCCCGGACTACCGGGAACGCGGAATCCGCATTCTGGTGCGAGTCCGTAGAAGCGCCTACCGGGCCACGTACCCGCAACTCGAACGCGAACTTCTGCGGCTGGTGGTGCGGGCGTGATTCGACAAATCCTGTGTGGCATGATCCGGTGTTACCAGATCGTCATTGCGACTCATATGCCGCCGTCCTGTCGCTTCCTGCCGAGTTGCTCGCAGTACGCACTCGAGGCAATCCAGACGCACGGCGCACTGCGGGGGATCTGGCTGGGAACGAAGCGAATCGGGCGGTGCCACCCCTGGGGGTCATGCGGATTTGATCCAGTCCCGGAAGTGGAGGAGCGATGAGGCCCGCGCTGCGAATGTTTCTGGCGCTGACGCTGATCGTCGGTGTCTTCCTGTTGACCGACCTCCTCTTTCCACCGATCCGTCCGGAGGTGGATCTCCCGTCGGATGGTGTGGCCGTGGAGGTGGAGGAACCGGACGCGGCAGAGGCGGGACTGCCCGATCCGATGGCGGGACGCGCGGGAGCAGTGGATGAAGTGATCGCCGCCACCGAGGCCGAGAGGCTGGTCACAGTCGAGACGCCTCTTTACCGGATGACGCTATCGAACCACGGGGGGGTCGTCCGCTCGATCGTGCTCTTCGGGTACGAATCATTCGCGCGCGAGGGTCCGGTCGAGTTGGTCCGTGAAGGGGAATCGCTGCTTCGTGGTCTGTGGATTCCGGGCGGCAGCGGCCAGAGCTTCGACCTGAGTCTGTATCCCCATGTGGCCAACCCGGCCCGAAACTTACGCCTGGGCGAGGGCGACGGGCCGGAGACGCTGACCTTCCGCTACGAACACCCCGCAGGCCGGTTCTTTAGCGAGGTCCGCTACACCTTTCATCCCGATTCGTATGTCGTTCAGGTCGAGGGATCGCTTCCGGCGCTGGAGCGATCGGCCCTCTTCCTGGATCTTGGGCCCGGACTGGAGGTCAACGAGCTGCGCGAGGCCGAAGACCGGCGGATGATGTCGTACGCGGGCAATCATATCGATGACGACATCAGGTCACGCCCGCTGGAGAGGGTTGACGAGCCGGAGGCGCTGGACGGACCACTGCGTTGGGCTGCCCTGAAGAGCAAGTTCTTCGTTGAGGTGATCCTGCCCGGAAGCGACCGGAACGCCGATGAATTCCTGCCGGGAGTGCGAGTCCTGGTCCGGTCGGTGACGGGAGACGCGGACGAGGAATCCGGCGAAGTGGAGGCGCAGGTCCAGGTAGGCATGAGTGTGTCGGATGCGGGACGATACGCATACCGCGCCTATCTCGGTCCAATGGAGAGGGAACGGCTCATCGCACTGGGCAACCAGCTCGAAGAGGTCAATCCCTACGGTTGGGCATTGCTGCGGCCGGTCATCCGTCCATTCGTCAATCTGGCGCTCTGGGCGATTCGATTCTTCCACGAGACGCTGTTGCTCTCCTACGGGTGGGTGCTGGTCGCAATCGGCGTGGTGGTCCGCATTCTGATGTGGCCGCTCAACCGCAAGATGATGCTCTCGCAGGTCAAGAGCATGGCGGTGGCGCCGCTCGCCCAGGAGATCAAGACCAAGTACGCACACGATCAGCAACGCATGATTAAGGAGACCCAGAAGCTCTACCGGGAGCAAGGGGTGAATCCGATGGCAGGGTGCCTGCCGATGCTGATCCCCATGCCGGTGCTGATCGCGCTCTTCTTCGTCTTCCAGAACACGATCGAGATGCGGGGCGTTCCATTTCTCTGGTTTCCCGATCTCTCGGCTCCCGATCCCATCAACATTATGCCGATCCTGATGGGAGGCAGCACCTTCCTGACGCAGTTCATCACCATGAGATTGACCGGTGGCGCCGCGAATCCGCAGATGAAGATGATGATGTACATGATGCCGATCATGTTGATGGTCTTTTTCTGGCGATTCCCATCCGGACTGCACCTCTACTACACCACGATGAACCTGGCGTCGATTCCCCAGCAGATTCTGATTGGGCGGGAACGCAAGCGGGTTCAGGCGAGGAGCGGGCCGGTCCGGCGTCCAGCGTAAGACGGGATCCGGCTCGGAGAGGGATGGCGTTAAGATGGACCGGCCGGGATTACTCGAGACCATCGTGGCACAGGCGACGCCGCGCGGTGTCGGTGCGGTGGCCATGGTGCGGTTGTCGGGACCGCAGGCGTGCGAAATCGCCAACGGACTGATCGGAAAATCCGGGGAAGCGGAAGAGGTTGGGAGCGACCGGGTTACACTCGGGGATTGGCCGGTGCGGTCAAGTCGGCTCTGTACGCTCTATCGGCCGGGGACGAGGGAGGCGATTGACCGGGCTCTCGTTGCGATTTTTCGCGCGCCCGGAAGCTACACCGGCGAGGATGTCGTCGAGATCTGTACTCATGGGAGCCTCGCGATTCCAGCGGAGGTGATCGAGGCGTGCACGGTGCTGGGGGCCCGGGTGGCTGCCGCGGGTGAATTCACGCAACGGGCCTATCTGAATGGCAGGATGGACCTGACCCAGGCAGAGGCTGTGGACGATATTGTGCGCGCGACCTCGCCACGGGCAAGATCGGTCGCTCTGCGTCAGTTGGACCGGGGGCTGAGCGGGAGAATCGCGGGGTTGCGGCGCGAGCTGATCGGGCTGGCGGCGCGGCTCATTCACCACATCGACTTTCCGGAAGAGGACGATGCGCCGATGCCTGTGTCGGAGATCGCGGATGAGGCCGACGCGGTGATGGGCGGAATCGATCGGCTGCTGGCGACGGCCCCGGCGGGTGAGCTGCTCAGGGCGGGTGCCACGGTTGTACTGGCAGGACTTCCCAATGTTGGTAAGTCCAGTCTTTTCAACGCTTTAGTAGGAACGGAGAGAGCGATTGTAACCCCGCAACCAGGGACGACGCGCGATGCGATCGAGGCGGTTGTCGCGATCGACGGCTTTCCCTTTCGGCTGGTGGATACGGCGGGCCTGCGCAGTGGAGAGAGCGCGATCGAGCGGATGGGGATCGAGGTTGCGCACCGGTACCTGGACGAGGCGGATGCGATCATCTACTGCCGCGAGGCTGGTGGGGCAGCGGGACGGAGCGAAGAGGGGCGGTGGCGGTGTCCGGTCGTTGCGGTGCGGACAAAGTGGGACCTGGAAGAGGCGGGAGCGGTGGCGCGCGCGGGGGAAATCCCTGTGTCGGCCCATTCGGGTGAAGGACTCGGTGCACTGAAGAAGCACCTTGCCAGCCTGGTCTTCGGAGGGTTAATCAGTGGGGAAAGGGAGGTGGCGGGAGTGATAACGAACCGGCGGCAGGCGGATCACCTGAAGGTGGCGCGTCGGGAGCTGCGATCGTTCGCGCGTGCGCTGCGCGAGGGGATACCAGGTGAATTTGCGTCGGCGCACCTGAAGAGCGCGGAGATCGAGCTGGAGGAAGTCGTGGGAATCGTGAAGGAAGAGGAGATTCTGGACCGCGTCTTCGGCGACTTTTGTGTTGGGAAATAGAGACGCGTCGTGAGACGGACTGCACCGGGAAATGAAGGGATAGCCGGACCATGAGAATGCGCTACGAAGTCGCGGTCGTAGGGGGAGGTCACGCCGGTGTCGAAGCGGCGGCGGCAGCAGCCCGGATGAGGTGTCGGACGGTTCTGATTACCCCGGATCTGGGGAAGATCGGCCAGATGTCCTGCAATCCGGCGATCGGAGGAATTGCCAAGGGAACGGTTGTCCGGGAGGTGGATGCGCTGGGTGGAATCATGGGGCGGGCGACGGACGCGACGGGGATTCAGTTCAGGATGTTGAATCGCTCGAAGGGTCCGGCGGTTTGGGGTCCGCGGGCGCAGTGCGATCGAGCGCTGTATCCGATTGCGGTCCGCCGCTTCCTGGATGAGTTGGACGCTCTGGACCTCTTCCAGGACATGGTCACGGGAATCGAGTTTCGCGGCTCGGGAGACCGGATCGAGAGTGTGGCGGGATTGCGAACCCGCAGCGGTGTGGTTGTGGAGTGTGAGGCGGTGGTCGTGACGGCCGGAACCTTCCTGCGCGGAAAGATCCACATGGGCGAAGAAGCGGGACATGGGGCGGGGAGGGCGGGGGAGAGCGCGTCGATCGAGCTTGCCGAGGCATTGGGCGCCGCCGGTTTGCGCATGGGGCGGTTCAAGACCGGAACACCGCCGCGGATTGATGGGCGCTCGGTCGATTTCACGAAGTGCGAGCGCCAGGACGGTGACCCCGGGACTCTTCGCTTCTCGAACTACCACCGGGAACCGAGACTTCGGCAACTTTCCTGTTGGGTGGCGTGGTCGGGGCCGCAACTGAACGAGATCGTAAAGAGAAACCTGGAACGCAGCGCCCTCTATGGGGGCGAAATCTCGGGACAGGGACCGCGCTACTGTCCGTCCATCGAAGACAAGGTCAACCGGTTCCCGAACGCCCGTCGTCACCAGATCTTTCTCGAGCCCGAGGGACTCGATACCACGGAGCTCTATGTCAACGGCCTCTCCACCTCGCTCCCGGCCGAGGTCCAGTTCGAGTTCCTCCGTTCAATTCCATGTCTGGGGGCGGTGCGGATGACGCGCCCCGGGTATGCGATCGAATACGACTATTTTCCGCCGGACCAGTTGCGTCACACACTTCGGGTGAGGGGTATCGGGGGTCTCTACTTTGCCGGTCAGATCAACGGAACCACCGGGTATGAGGAGGCGGCCGGGCAAGGGTTGATCGCGGGAGCGAATGCGGCGTTGGCGGTCCGGGAGAGGAGCCCTCTGGTCGTGGAACGGGACCAGGGCTACATCGGGGTCCTGATCGACGATTTGGTGACGAAGGGGGTGGACGAGCCATACCGACTCTTCACATCGCGGGCGGAGTTTCGCCTCCTGCTGAGGCAGGACAACGCCGCGCGACGAATGGGAACGCTGGCCCGGGAAATTGGCCTCCTCACAGGGGCACAGGCGGACGCATTGGGGGAGCGGTTGGGTCAGGAACGGATCGGGGCGCGGTGGTTTCGTGGCTATTCGCTTGATCCTGAGAGGGCGAATGCGGTGTTGAAGGAATCCGGGAGCGCTCCAGTCGATGGACCTGTGCGGGTCAGCGAACTGGTGAAGCGACCGAGGGTGACGGCAAGGGCGCTGGCGAAGGCGGCGGAGCCGGACGCGCCAGCCGTGGACGGGGACGTTCTCGCCACTATCGAGTTTGACTTCAAGTACGCCGGTTATGTGAAACGAGAAGCGACAAGGGCGACCCACCTTCGTGAACAGGCGGAATTCAGGATTCCGGACGGTACCCCGTACGCGCGATTTGCTACCCTGTCACACGAAGCACGGGACAGGCTGGCACAGATCAGGCCTCACAACCTCGCCCAGGCGGCTCGAATATCGGGTGTGTCCCCCGCCGATCTCCAGAATCTGGTGCTCGAGGTTCGCAGGTGGCGGAGCAGGTTGGGCGGGAAGGAAGCCATGGATCGGAGTTGACGGACTGGGCGACGGGGAATGGGTCTCCGCGCTGGGCAGGAGAAATTGAACAATGGGCGTTTCCCGTGGCGGCACGCGTTCAACGCCTGGGATTTGTTTCACGTGAAACATTCGCGTAGATTGTCCACCATTCTTCCGGCGTCGGTGCTGACGCGGTCGTCGGTTGTCACCAATCCCTGGCCAGAACGCGGTTCAGGGGGAATGGCTCGGAGGTTCCGTTGACTCGAATCATTGCTGTTGCGAACCAGAAGGGGGGAGTCGGCAAGACGACGACTGCGGTGAACCTGGCGGCCGCCATCGCCGACCGGAAGGCGGCCGTCCTGATTGTGGACATGGACCCACAGGGAAACGCGTCGAGTGGTCTGGGCGTCGTCAACCGCGATCACATCAACACAGTCTACGATGTGCTCGTTCGCGGCCTGACCGTGTCAAGGGCGGTGCTGACGCCAAACGGCCACCCGAATCTCCGACTCTTGCCCGCCAATCGGGATCTTGTGGGTGCGGAAGTGGAGCTCGTCGGTGTAGAAGCCCGTGAGACGATCCTTCGCGATGCGTTGGCCCCGATCTCCACCGGGACGGACTATATCTTCATTGACTGTCCCCCATCGCTTGGGTTGCTGACGATCAACACCCTGGCGGCGGCGGACTCGGTCCTCATCCCCATACAATGCGAATACTACGCTCTCGAAGGCCTCTCCCAACTACTGGGCACAATCAAGCTCGTGCAGCGGAACCTCAATCCCCGTTTGACTCTGGAGGGTGTCTTGCTGACGATGTACGATCAACGGCTCAGCCTTGCCCGTCAGGTGGCCGCAGAGGCAAAGCGGTTCTTCGGACGAGGGGTCTTCCGCACCGTGATCCCGCGCAATGTCAGCCTGGCCGAAGCGCCAGGGTTCGGGCAGCCCGTGTCCAGCTACAACCGAAGTTCTCCCGGTGCCCGCCGATACGCCGCCCTGGCTCGTGAAGTCATGAGTGCGACCCCAACTCCCGCAACAACCGGAGTAACCCAGGGATGACAAGAAGCGACCGTTTGGGCAGGGGCCTCGGCGCGCTGCTCGGAGACTATATGGACACGGCCCAGCTTCCGGAAGCCAGGGATGGAGCACCCATGAAATTGCCCGTGCGGCTCATCGCGCCAAATCCCTACCAGCCTCGCCGTGCTTTTCGGCCGGACGAGCTTGCGGAGCTGGCCGCTTCAATCAAGGCGAATGGATTGATCCAGCCGGTTCTGGTCCGCAAGGCGGCCCAGGGGTATGAGATGGTAGCCGGGGAGAGGCGGCTCCGGGCGGTCAAACAGTTGGGATGGTCAGAGATTCCCGCCCAAATCCGGGACACCGACGACCGAACCCTGTTGATCCTGGCGTTGGTTGAGAATCTGCAGCGCGAAGAGTTGGGACCACTGGAGGAAGCCGACGGATACCATCGCCTTCGGGAAATGTTCGGTCACACTCAACAGGAAATCGCGGACGCGGTTGGCAAGAGCCGGTCGGCCGTCGCGAACATGTTGCGCCTGCGGGGTCTCCCTTCCCTCGTCCGCCGAATGCTGGCCGAAGGAACGCTGTCCAAGGGGCACGGAAGGGCGCTTCTCGGGATTGCGGACACAGCACAGGCAACGGATCTGGCGCGCCGTGCAACAGAAGCGGGATGGTCGGTGCGCGAAACGGAGCAGCAGGTGCGCCGTGCTACGGAGCGGGCCCGGGATAAGGAAGCGGAGGACGAAAAGGCCACCGCGGACCAGGCGAGTGCTCTGGATCCGGCCATCAGTTCGCTGCGCAACGCCCTCGCGGAGCACCTCGGAACCAGGGTGACGATCGGTTGGAAGGGCGAGGGGAAGGGCGCAATCCGCATTCCCTTTGACGGCGCCCGGCAGTTGGAACAGCTCTTCGCGGCCATCACCGGCAAGGATACCGGGGGATTCCTTGATTAGAGAGCTACTCAACCGCATCGGATCCTTCTTCGGCGACAGCCAGGATGTGTCCGCCATTATCATTGGCGATTGGTCGGAGCCGAGCCGCCAGGCGGACATCCCGTCCCGGCTGGCTCGACCGATGCCGTACGTCCTGGTATTCCTCGTCCTGGCGCTGGTGGTCATGGCCACCTCCTGGATATCCCTGGCTCGGCGCGCCGCACAGGCGGATGACCTGGCTCGGGAGCGCGATACACTCCTGGCAAGAGAGGACAGCATCCGGGTCCTGGCCGAGCAACTGGCCGCGCTGGCGAGCCGCGAACATCAGTTGCGCTTTCTCTCCGGCCTTGAGGAACAAAGGAAACCCGACATCTGGCTCCGGGGAGCCTCGGCCGGCGGCGGTGCGGACCAGGCGTCGGAATATGCTTCGGGCGATACAGCGCTCACGCTCACGGTCTGGCCCCTGACCGACCCCCAGGCCGGGACGATCAGCCAGCACTTTCGCGGTGCGGAGGAGGGCGAACACACCGGAATCGACATACCGATCGGGCGCGGATCCTACGTGCGCGCGGCGGGTGCCGGACAGGTGCTGGAGGCCGCCGAAGACTCGGTTTACGGTTTGTTCGTTCTGCTCGACCACGGGGACGGAGTTTGGTCCCGGTACGGTCATACCCTATACTTGGCAGTTGAGAGAGGCCAGACGGTGCGGAAGGGAGAAGTAATCGCGCTCTCGGGCAATACGGGCCATTCCACCGCACCCCACCTTCACTTCGAGGTTACCCGAAATGGCCAGCCGCTGGATCCCCTGTCCCTGGTGTCTCCTCCCTGAGCCCCGGGGTCGGCGAATCCACCCCGCCTCCACCCGCGCCTGATCGATCCGCCAGGGATCGCGCAGGCGGCAAAGGAAGAAAAATCAATGGCAAAACCCCGCGTTGTTCAGACTCTCCCCGAGGCAGTGATTTCCATTATCGGCGCCGGCATGCAGGTTTGCGGCGACTGCGAATCCACCGACACGATCCGGATTGAGGGTACCGTGGAGGGTTGGGTGCGGGCCGAGAAAGCGGTGGTGGTCGGGAAGGAGGGAAAGGTCATCGGCGACGTCACCACGGCGGATGCCAAGATCGCCGGCTCGGTCAAGGGAATCCTGGACATCAACTCGCGGCTGGAAATCGCCTCCACGGCCAACATTGACGGCGAGATCCGCGCCGCCCGCCTACAGCTCGACGAGGGTGGAGTGGTCAACGGCTCCGTGAGCGTGGGCCGCAAGGAAGACAGGCAACTGTCGCTGGAAAAGGGAGCCAAGCGGCCTGCCGGCAAGTAGCGATGCCGGAGAACGGGACGCCACCTCCCGGCGAAACGGCCAAACGCCGCAAAGGGGAGGGTGAAGAGGAGAATCCGACGCGACGAGACGATGACTCGGGCGTCCCTCTGGAGCGGATCGTGTCCTTCCTTGACGATTATCTGGCCGTTCATTCGACCCCCGACTACCCAACCGCGCTGAACGGGCTCCAGGTCGAGGCCGCCGGCCCCGTGCGGACCTTCGCGGTCGCCGTCGATGCCAGCCAACGGGTGATCGACGAAACCACGCCCCACGCCGACCTGCTCATCGTCCACCACGGAATCTTCTGGGACGGTCTCCGGCCACTGCGGGGACCCCGGTTCCGGCGCGTCCGAGCGCTGATAGAGAGCGGGACGGCACTGTACAGCGCGCACCTTCCGCTCGATGGGCACCCAGAGGTGGGCAATGCAGTTGCCATCGCGCGGGCCCTGCGGCTCCGCAACCTGAATCCCTTCGGCAGCTACAAGGGCGCGCCGGTCGGGTGGAGCGGCAGATTCACGGAGCCGATACCCGAAAACACGGTCCGAACGGAGCTGGCGCAGGTTCTTGAAGGTCCCGTGGGCGTGCTCCCCGGAGGTCCCGACGTGGTGGCCACGGTTGGTGTGGTAACAGGCGCGGGTGGTTCGCTGCTGGCGGAGGCGGCCGAGAGAGGCGTGGATCTTCTCATCACCGGCGAGGCGAACCATCATCATGCAATTGAAGCGGCCGAAGTGGGCGTGACCGTCCTGTTGGGCGGCCACTACGCAACCGAAACCTTCGGTGTGAAGGCTCTCGCGGACGTCGTGACGAATCGTTTTGGCATCAAGGGACGGTTCGTGGATGCGCCGACCGGACTCTGACGAAGGCGAAGAAGGAACGCGACAAGGGAAGGCTACAAAATGAGACAACAAGCCCACCACGCCATTGCGGCCGTTCTCGTGACGGCGGCCCTCGCTGCGGCCGGGCCGGGACCGCGCGTCCTTGCCGGCCAGGTCCCTTCCCCCGAGGACCACTTCGGGTTTCCCATGGGAGCCGAAGGACGACTGGCAAACTGGGACGAGCTGACCGCCTACTACGAAGTCCTGGCACGGACCAGCGACCGGGTAGCGGTGGACACGCTGGGTCCGACCACGATGGGTCGCCCCTTCGTGATGCTGACGATCACCAGTCCCCGGAACCAGGCCCGACTCCCGGAGCTACGGGCGATTCAGCACAAGCTGGCCGATCCGCGCACCGTCGCCAACGAGGGCGAACTCGCGGCGCTGCTGGAGTCCGGACGCACGATCGTCATGATCACGCACGCGATTCACTCGACCGAGGTGGGTTCCGCCCAGGCAGCCGCGCGCCTTGCCCACCACCTGGCCTCGTCGCAGGACGAACGGGTCCGCGAGATCCTCGACGAGGTCATTCTCCTGCAGATTCCTTCGCTAAACCCCGATGGAACCCAGTGGGTGAACGACTTCTACAACGAGTACGCCGGCACCGAATTCGAGGGCCGGTCGCCCCCCTGGCTCTACCACTTCTACACGGGACACGACAACAACCGCGACTGGTTCACCTTCTACCAGGCCGAAACACAGCACACCGTTGCCGCCCAGAACGCCTGGCATCCACAGATCGTCCACGACATTCACCAGATGGGTGGGTCCGGGGCGCGCATCTTCTTCCCCCCCTACATCGATCCGATTGAACCGAATGTCGATCCCGGACTCGTCGCCGCCGTGAACCAGTTGGGCGCCTACATGGCTGCGGAACTCACCTCGCAGGGTAAGCGGGGCGTCGTCATCAATGCGATCTACGATGGATTCCATCCAGGCCGCGCCTACATGCACTACCACGGCGGCGCGCGCATCCTCAGCGAGACCGCATCCGCAAGGCTCGCCACCTCGATCGTGGTCCCCGAGGAAGTGGTGCAGGGGGGACGCGAATACGATGCGGCGGAGGCGGCTTGGAACTTTCCGTGGCCCTGGCGAGGGGGAAGCTGGGGGCTGCCCGATATCGTCGAATACCAGTTTTCCGGGGCGATGGCGCTCCTTGTGAATGCCGCGAAGAACCGGCGCTACTGGCTGGAGAACTTCCACCGGGTGAATGAACGCGCGGTGGCGGGATGGAACGATTGGCCTGCCGCCTGGGTTCTGCCCGCCGAACAGGAGAATGAGCTCGGGGTCCGCAGCATTCTCAGGATCCTGACGATGGGCGATGTGGAGGTCCGCCAGGCCGAATCGGACTTCTCCGCTGGTGGCACGAGCTACCCCGCTGGGTCGCATGTGGTGCTGATGCGACAACCGATCGCCCCCTTCGCCCAGACCCTGCTGACGGTTCAGGAATACCCGGATCTCCGCGAATACCCGGGTGGACCGCCAAAGCGACCCTACGACGTGACCGCACACACCCTGCCGCTGCTGATGAACGCCGAGGCCCATCCCCTTGACTCGGCTCCGAATGTAGCCCTCAGCGATCCCCTACCGGTCCAGGAGGTGGACTACGACCTGCCCGCGGGACTGGCCGGGCCTGACGCGCCGCGCGTCGCTCTCTACAAGGGTCACCAGGAACCGATGATCGCAGGCTGGACGAGGTGGATGTTCGACCGGCACCGGATGCGCTACGACTCGTTGCACGATGCGCGGCTGCGCGCCGGTGCGCTGGAGGAGGATTACGATGTGCTCATCTTCCAGAGCCAGTCCGACCGGTCGATCGCCGAGGGACATTCGCCGGGATCGCTTCCAGAGGAGTTCACCGGGGGAATCGGGGAGGAAGGCGGAGCGGCGGTGCGCGAGTTCGTTGAAGCGGGGGGACGCCTGATCGTGATGGAAGAGGCCGCCGACTTCGCCATTCGCCTCTTCGGATTGAATGTGGAGAACGCCGTAGCCGGACTCTCGAACACCGAGTTCTATGTGCCGGGCTCGATCCTGCGCGTCGATCTCGAACCCGGACCACTGGCGAGCGGATACGACGGCCACACGGCCGCCTGGTACTGGCGCAGCAGCCGCGCCTTCGCGGTGGCGGACGAGCGCGTTGAGGTCGTCGGTCGCTACGGCGAAGGGAACCCCGTAATCTCGGGATGGATTCTGGGGCCGGAAAGACTGGCGGGACAGCCTGCGTTGCTACGGGCCCGGATCGGTCGCGGCGAGGTGATTCTCTTCGGATTCCAACCGAACTACCGCGGGCAGAGCATCGTCACCTGGCCACTCTTCTTCAATGCCATCGCAGGTGAGGGGGAAGGATTGATCGGATGACGAGGACCATCGTTTCCTGCCCGAAGTGCGGCCACCGCCTGCCTGGCTCCGAGGCCAACTTCTGTTCCCGGTGCGGGGGAGCGCTCCGTGGTCCGCCCTGCCCGGGTTGCGGAGCCCCCGCCGGGACGGATGACCGCTACTGCGTCGCGTGTGGGGTGGAGGTGCGGCCGGCCGCGCGGTCGGTCTTCAGCGAAGCCAATCGGGTGCCCTGGGCGGTGGCCATTGTCCTTGGCCTTGCGCTGGTCACCACCCTTGTGCTCAGGCCTCGCGACAGTGGGGAAAGCGCGCCCACCACCGGTCAGCCCGTTACCGCCCTGGGTCCCACCTCGGCTGTGGAATTGACTACCCCGCGCGAGGACGCCACCCGGCTCTTCGAGCGCGTCATGCGTGCCATTGAGCAGGGGAACGAAAACGAAGCGGCGCTCTTCCTGCCCATGGCGATCGCGTCCCACGACCGAATCGCCGCCCTTTCGCTGGATGACCGCTTCCACCTCTCGCTCCTGCATGCGGCCGCCGAAAACGGGGTGGAGGCGCTGGCGGTGGCGGAAGCCGGGCTCGCGGTTCGTCCCACCCACCTTCTCTGCCTGGCGGCCGCCGCCGAGGGCGCGCTCCTGCTCGGCGACACGACCCGGGCCGAAACGCACTACCGGACATTGGTGGAGTCCTACGACGCCGAGATCGCCGCCGGACTGGAGGAATACGGGATCGGCGGCCCCGGCCACGGCAACCTTCTTCCGGTCCTGCGTGAGGAGGCGACTGCCTTCCTCTCCCGCCCTCGCTGACGGCCACCCCATGATCGCAACGCCGCTGAGTCTCGCCACCGTCATCGTCGCGGCCGCCGCGCTCGCCTTCTGGCTCGACCAACGCGTTCCCGCACTCGGCAAGATCGGCGCATCGATGATGGCCATCATCTTCGGCGCGCTCCTCTCCAACTTCGGCTTCGTGCCCGCCGAATCGCCCGTCTACGACTTGATCGGGGGCCCTGTCACCTCGCTCTCGGTTGCCTGGCTGCTCCTGGCCGTCGATCTGCGCGATCTCCCAAAGGCCGGCCCCCGCATGATCGGCGCGTTCGGCATCGCCCTCGCGGGCACCGTCCTGGGAGCCTTTGTGGCGGCCTTCCTCTTCGGCGACTTCTTCGCCGCCGACACCCGCGGAATCGCAGCCGCGCTGACCGGCACCTACACCGGCGGATCGGTCAACTTCAACTCCGTCGGGCGGGAAGTGGGCCTGACCGGATCGCTCTTTGCGGGTCTGGGCGCGGCGGACGCGATCGTGACCGGCCTCTGGCTGGGCGTCACGCTGGTGATTCCCTTCCGGGGCGCGCGGGTAACAGGCTCCGGGAAAGACCCGGCTCCGGTCGTAGACGCGCAATCCCAACATCCCTACACCGTCCGGGTCCCCCTCTCGGCCGTCGGCGTGGCGAAGCTCCTGGCCATCGGGCTGGTCCTCGTCTTCGCGTCGGAGTGGCTAGGAGCCCGGATCCCCGGCATCGCCGCGATTCTCTGGCTCACCACCCTGGCCCTGGTCGTTGGCCACGCACCCGGCGTCCGCGATCTACCCGGCGCGATGCAGTTCGGCTCCGTTGGCCTTCACTTCTTCTTCGTCCTCATCGGCATCATGTCGCGCATCCCCGACATCATCGAGGTCGGCCTGGAGATCCTCTACTTCACCCTGACCGTGGTCGCGGTGCACGGAGCCGTCGTCTTTGGAATCGGCCGCCTCTGCCGCCTCGATGTGGCCACGATCTCGGTTGCATCGCAGGCTGCGGTGGGTGGACCGTCGAGCGCCTTGGCGGTGGCGGTTGCGCGCGAATGGCGGCAGCTCGTCCTTCCCGGCGTCATTATCGGACTCCTGGGCTACGCGGTCGGAACCTATCTGGGGCTTGGGGTTGCCTTCGTCCTGCGTTGATGCGCCCACCCCGCCTGCATGGTGCCGATCGGTGGGTTTCCTTATCATTCACGGCCCATTTGGTCGGAAAACGCCGGAACCCACCGGGAGCAAGAGACGGAAGTGACTCCGCCGGACACGCTGCGGGGCGGCTATGCCCCCTCGGGAAAGGACACGGGCCGGGTAAAGCCCAAGGGTTCCCGGCGAATCCGGGCGCACCGGAGGCTCAAGACGATCCCGATTACCTCGCGCAAGCCGTCGTGGCTCAAGGTGCGTTCCCCGGGAGGACCCAACTATCTGCGGCTGAAGCAGTTGATGCGCAGCCAGTCGCTGCACACGGTCTGCGAGGAGGCCGGTTGTCCCAATATCGGCGAATGCTGGGAGGCAGGAACGGCCACCTTCATGATTCTGGGCGATGTCTGTACGCGCGCCTGCAAATACTGCGCGGTGGCGCACGGGATGCCGACGGAGCTCGATCTCGACGAACCGCGCCGCGTGGCCGAAACGGTTGCCGCGATGGAGCTGGATCATGTGGTCATCACCTCGGTCAACCGGGACGAACTCGCCGACGGCGGGGCGAGCATCTATGCGGCGACGATTCGCGAGGTGCACGCGCGGCTTCCGCACTGCTCGGTCGAGGTTCTGATCCCCGATTTCAAGGGCGACGAGGAGGCGCTGCGGACGGTGATGGAAGCCGGTCCGGCGATCCTGGGCCACAATCTCGAAACGGTGGAGCGGCTGCACCCGGAGGTGAGGCCCGGCGGACGCTATTGGCGCTCAATCTCGTACCTGGGCGCCGCCAAGCGGATCGATCCGGCGATGCTGACCAAGACCGGAATCATCCTGGGCATGGGCGAGAAAGAGGGCGAGATCCGCGAGGCAATGGCCGACCTGCGCGAAGCGGCAATCGATATCCTGACGCTGGGACAGTATCTACGCCCCTCGCGGCAACATATTCCCGTTGCACGCTGGGTTACGCCCGCGGAGTTTGCACAGTGGAAGCGGATCGGCGAGGGCGAATACGGCTTCCGTCACGTCGAGTCCGGCCCCCTGGTCCGCTCCAGCTATCATGCGAAGGAACAGGCGCGTGAGGTCGAGGCGGGGGGCCCCGGCAACATTCAGAGCGTGCTGGAGGCCGACATTCCGGCGCCTGCCGAGCTGCCCGTCACGGCGCTCGGATGCGGGGGAAGGCGGGCCGGTTGACAGTCATGGCGCACGCAACCACGACGGAGGAGCAGTTGAGCGACACCGCACCGGAATACGAGGGATTCAACCGCAGGGAGCTGCACACACTGCTCGCGGAGATGCTCCTGTACCGGCGCTTCGAGGAAAAGGCGGAAGAGGCCTACGCGATCGGGAAGATCGGGGGGTTTTGTCACCTGCACATCGGCCAGGAGGGACTCGCGGTGGGCGCAATTCGGCCGCTGCGCCCCGACGATGTGGTGATCACCGCCTACCGCGAACACACCCAGGCCATTGCGAAGGGAATCACTCCGCGCGCGGCGATGGCCGAACTTTACGGACGGGTTGATGGCTGCTCCGGCGGGCGCGGCGGGTCGATGCACCTCTACGACACCAGCGTCGGCTTCCTTGGGGGGCATGGAATCGTCGGCGGGCAGATTCCGCTCGGGGCGGGGGTGGGGTGGGCGATCCGGTACCGCGGCGGCGACCAGATCTGCGTCTGCTTCATGGGCGACGCGGCGGTCAACCAGGGAGCCTTCCTGGAAGCGCTTAACATGTCCGCGATCTGGCAGTTGCCGGTCATCTACGTCGTCGAAAACAACGGCTACGGAATGGGGACCGCCTTCTCGCGGGTTTCCGCCACCGAGATGGAGGCCCGCTCCGGCGCCTACGGAATTCCCGCGCACACGGTGAACGCCCAGGATGTCGTCGGCACGCACCGCTTCTTCGCCGATCTGGCCGACCAGGTCCGCAGCGGAGCCGGGCCGCAGTTCGTCAATGCCGTCACCTACCGCTTCCGGGGCCACTCGATGTCCGATCCGGTTTCGGGAACCTACCGCTCCCGTGAAGAGGTCGATTCGCATGTGCGGGAGCAGGATCCGATCGTGATTCTGCGCGACCACCTGATGGAACGCCAAATGCTGACGCAGGCCGAGTTGGAGGCGATCGACACGGAGGCGCGCGCGATCTGTGACGACGCGGCCGACTTCGCCGATGCCTCGCCGCTCCCCGCCCCCTCCACCCTCTACGATCACGTCTACGCCGAGCTCAACGAGCACGGAAGGCTCTTCCTGGACAGGCGCGGTCTCGATCGGGGCAGCGCGGACCCTGGCGCGGAGAGAGCCTCGGCGCGCGACGGAAAGCGAGGTGGCGCCAATGGCTGAGATGACCTACCGCGACGCGCTCAATGCGGCGATGTGCCAGGAGATGGACCGCGACGACTCGGTCTTCCTCATGGGCGAAGAGGTCGCCGAATACGACGGGGCCTACAAGGTGTCGCGGGGGATGCTGGCGCGCTACGGCCCCGGGAGGGTGGTCGATTCCCCCATCAGCGAACTCGGATTCGCCGGACTCTGCGTGGGCGCGGCCATGACCGGACTGCGCCCGATCTGCGAATTCATGACCTTCAACTTCTCGATCCTCGCCCTCGACCAGGTGATCAACAGCGCGGCCAAGATGCTTTACATGAGCAATGGCCAGATTCCGGTGCCGATCGTCTTTCGCGGTCCGACCGGGGCGGCGCTCCAGCTCTCGGCGCAGCACTCGCAGGCGTGCGAGACGTGGTATGTCCACGCTCCCGGGATAAAGCTGGTGACTCCCGCGACCCCCGCCGATGCGAAAGGGCTTCTGGCTGCGGCAATTCGCGACGACGATCCGGTGGCCGTCATGGAGGGCGAGCTGCTCTACAACGTCCGTGGCGAGGTGCCCGACGGCGAATACGTGATTCCGTTGGGGGTGGCCGAGCGGAAGCGCGAGGGCGACGACGTGAGCATCGTGACGCACGGCAAGATGGTGCATGTCGCGCTACAGGCGGCGCGGGCGCTGGAGCGCGACGGATTGGAGGCCGATGTGCTTGATCTGCGTTCGCTCCGGCCCCTGGACGCGGACGCGATTCTGGAGACGGTGCAGCGCACCAACCGGGTCGTCTATCTCGAAGAGGGATGGCCCTTTGCAGGCGTGGGCGCCCAGATCGTCGCGCTGATTCAGGACGAGGCCTTCGACCACCTGGATGCGCCGGTTCTGCGTGTGACCCAGGCCGATGTGCCGATGCCCTACGCGAAGAATCTCGAGCAGTTGGCCAAGCCGGGCGTCCGCGACGTGGTGGAAGCCTGCAAGAGGGTACTTTATCGATAGGGGTCGCATCTCAATAGGGGTCGCAGCAAAACAAGGGCCGCGCTGGGTGATGTGCGGGCGGGCGCGGCGGCCCCAAACCTCGGAAGGCGAACGATGGCAACCAGGGTACACATGGAGGCGCTCTCTCCCACCATGGAGGAGGGCCAGATCGTCAGGTGGCTGAAGGCGGAGGGAGATCCGGTGGAGCAGGGCGACATCCTGGCCGAGATCGAGACCGACAAGGCGACGATGGAGCTGGTCGCGCGGGGATCGGGAGTGCTGCGCGCGATCCTGGCCGGTGAGGGGACGGCGGCTCCGGTTGGGGACGTGATCGCGGTCATTGCCGGTGAAGACGAGGACATCGCCGCCTTGGTGGACGGGGCGGCGAAGGCGGCGCCGGCAAGCGAAGCCGCGCCGGAGGAGGGGGTGGAGGCCGCGGCCGGGGAACCGGCGGAGCCGGGCGCGCCGTTGGGGGGCAGCGACGGTAGCGGGGATGGGGCGGGGCGGGGGGGGAGGATCAGGACCTCGCCGGTCGCGCGGCGTCTTGCCCGGGAACTGGGGCTGGATATCGCCGCGGTGGCGGGGTCGGGGCCGGGGGGACGGATCGTCAAGCGCGACATCGAGGAAGCCGCGGCGCGCGCGGTGGCGGAGCGTCAGGCAACGCCGAAGCCGGCGACCGTCCCGGCCGCAACTCACGGAGACGACTTCACCGACATTCCCCTTTCGCAGATGCGCAAGACGGTGGCGCGCCGTCTCTCGGAGTCGCTGGGTCCGGTCCCCCACTTCTTCCTCAGCATCGATGTCGACATGACCCGCCTGATGGCCGCGCGGGCCCGCTTGAACCAGCATCTTGCCGCGCAGGGAACGAAGGTTTCGGTCAACGACCTGATCATCAAGGCCACCGCCGTCGCCCTGGCCCGCCACCCGGAATGCAACGCCTGGTGGCAGGGCGATTCGGTCCGCCGCTTCAACCGCGTCCATATCGGGGTGGCAGTCGCGGTGCCGGATGGGCTCATTACGCCCGTCATTCGCGACGCACACACCAAGGGCCTCACCGGGATCAGCGCCGAAGCCCGCGAGTTGGCCGGGCGCGCCCGCGAGCGCAAGCTGCAGCCGGACGAATACACCGGATCGACCTTCTCCATCTCGAATCTGGGCATGTTCGGGATCGAGTCCTTCACCGCCGTCATCAATCCTCCCGAGGCGGGAATTCTCGCGATCGGCACGGTGGAGGAACGCCCGGTTGCGGTGGATGGCAAGATCATCGCGCAGCAAAGAATGCGTCTCACCATGAGCTGCGATCACCGGGTCATTGACGGCGCACAGGGAGCCCGCTTCCTGTCCACGCTGCGGAGCTTCCTCGAGGAACCGACCGCCATGCTGCTCTAACGGGACAGCGGGCTGACGGGGACACGGTCGCCACAAAAAAAGAACGGGATTCGCCAGAGGGACCGGGTCAGCCACCGAAAAAGGGACACAATGAGCAAAGAGAACCGGAATACGGACTTCGACGTTGTCGTCATCGGCGGGGGACCGGGCGGCTACGTGGCCGCCATTCGCGCCGGACAGCTTGGACTGCGCACCGCGTGCATCGAGGCGGACAAGCTCGGGGGCGTCTGCCTGAACATCGGCTGCATCCCCACCAAGGCGCTCCTCAGCAGCGCGCTGATGGTGAACGAGCTCTCGCACGCCGCCGGACACGGGATCTCCTTCAGCGGACTGGAGACCAGCCTCGGTCCGGCCCAGGAACGCAGCCGCGGAGTGGCCAACCGGCTCTCGTCGGGCGTCAGCTTTCTCCTGAAGAAGAACAAGGTTGCCCACATCGAGGGACACGGACGTCTGCGGGGCGGCGGCACCGTCGAGGTCGAGCGCAATGGCCGTAAGAAGACCGTTTCGGCCCGGCACATCATTCTGGCCACGGGATCGCGACCGCGGTCGCTCCCCTTCCTGCAGATCGACGAAGAGCGGATCTGGTCGTCCACCGGTGCACTCTTCCAGAGCGAGGCGCCGCAGTCGCTTGTGGTGGTGGGCGCGGGCGCCGTGGGAATGGAGTTTGCCGACATCTACAACGCCTACGGCACCCGGGTGACGGTCATCGAGGTCATGGACCGGGTGCTGCCCGTCGAGGACGCCGACTCGTCGCGGGTCGTGATGCAGAGCTTCCGGAAGCGAGGAATGAAGGTGTTTACCGGGGCGCGCGTCGACTCCACCCGGGCCCGGGCCGATGGCGTCACGATTTCCTTCACCGACCGCAGGGGCCGATCGCAGGTACTAGATGTGGATTACGTCCTGTCGGCGGTGGGCCGCGTCCCCAACACCGAGGATCTGGGGCTGGACCGGGCGGGTGTGAAGTGCACCGACCGAGGTGGATTCATAGCCGTCGATTCCGCCATGCGCACAAATGTTCCCGGCGTCTGGGCCGTCGGAGATTGCGCGGGCAACCAGCTCCTGGCCCACAAGGCCATGCACGAGGGCGTGGTGGCGGTCGAACATATCGCGGGAGAGGGTCACCACACCGTTGACTACGCCAATGTTCCCAACTGCACCTATTGCCACCCCGAAGTGGCGTCGGTCGGGCTCACCGAGGAACAGGCGCGCGAGAAGGGACTCGACATCGAGGTGGGGAAGTTCCCCTGGGCGGGGAATGGACGGGCGCTGGCGGCCGGCGACGCGACCGGATTCGTCAAGGTCATCCGCGACAAGCGGTACTCCGAGGTGGTTGGCGCGCATATCGTGGGTCCGCACGCCACCGAGCTGATCGCCGAGTTCGTGATGGCGCGGCACCTGGAATCGACCGTCGAAGAGATCGATCTGGCCATGCATCCGCATCCGACCCTGTCCGAAGCGGTAGCCGAGGGCGCGCTCGGCTCATTGGGACGCGCACTGCACATCTGACCCGAACGCCACCGTCCGGGGCGAAGGTCTACAGCTCGACCTCAATCCCCCGAACCGCGAGCACCCGGGCCACCGCCTTGCCGATCTGGATGTCGGGCGTGGAGGCGCCGGCGGTCATTCCCAGCCGGAAGGGCCCCGCGGGCAGCCAGCTCCACGCCGTAACTTCGGGCGCGTGCGGATCCAGCGTGGGCTTGTGGCGAATGGCGCCGGTGTCGGTATCGATGCAGTCCGCCGTGGCGATGTGGAAGGTGGTGGTGTGCTCGCGGCAAAGATGGGCCAGGTGGTTCGTGTTCGACGAGTTGTAGCCCCCGATCACGATCATCAGGTCGGGCGGTTCGTCGCGCATCATCTCCAGCACCGCGTCCTGGCGCTCCTGCGTCGCGGAACAAATGGTTCCGAAGGAACGAAAGTGGGTGCGGGCGTGCTCTTCGCCAAGGGCCTCGGCCATCATCTTCCGCAACCGCGCCCCGATCGCCAGCGACTCGGTGGCGAGCATCGTCGTCTGGTTGGCCACCCCGATCTTCGCGAGATCGCGGTCCGGGTCAAATCCCTCCGAGCTACACCTGGCGAAGCGGCGCAGAAACTCGTCCCGGCTAATCCGGTCCGGGTGATCGGTGAGGTATTGTCCGACCACCTCCGCCTCGTCGAGATTGCGCACAATGACGTAGCGCCCGCCCTCGTAGCGTAGCATCTGGCTTGCCGTCGCCCGCGACTCCTCGTGCTTGTACTTGCCGTGAATCACCGCCGTAAAGCCGTCGCGCGCGTATCCCTGCACCCGTTTCCAGACCAGCAGAACCGAACCGCAGGTGGTATCGACGAGGATGCAGCCGGTTTCGCGGAGCCGGTCCAGATCGCCGGTCGTCACCCCGAATGCGGGAATGATGACGACGTCCCCGGCCGTGATGGACTGGAAGTCGTAGCGGCCGTCGTCGGGATAGATGAATTCGATCCCGCGTTCCCGCAGCCGCTGGTTCACATGGGAGTTGTGAATGATTTCGCCCACGAGGAAGATGCGCCGGTCGGGGAACTTGTGGCGCGTCTGGTAGGCGTAGTCGACGGCTCGGTCCACGCCGTAGCAGAAACCGAAGTCCTTCGCCAGGTGAATGGTGACGTCGCCGAAGCGATCGACATTCGCGCGCGACCGGATGCGCTCGAGGAGAGCGGAGTCGTATTCGGCGCTGATCACCGGCTTGACCTCGGCCTTCAGCCCGAATCCCTTGCGAAAATAGGTTGAATCCATCGGTATTCCTTCGTCTGTGCGGATCGCCCCTCCCGGCACGGCCCGAACCGTTGGGGGTGGATAAATATACCCGCTTCTCCGGCGGCGGCGATAAATTCCACTCCGTCCCCGCTCCCCCGTCGCCGAAGGAGGCGCACCCTGTTCGCCAGACTTCTTTTTCTTTTCGTCATGGTTCCGCTCCTGGAGCTGATCCTGCTGCTGCGCGTAAGCCAGTTGATCGGGGTTCTGCCGACCATTGGCCTGGTTGTCGCCACCGGAATCGCGGGGGCCGCCCTGGCCCGGCGCCAGGGTCTGCGCGCCTGGCTCGGAGTCCAGCAGGAGCTTGCAGCCGGCCGGGTACCCACCGGTTCCCTTCTTGACGGTCTCTCGGTCCTGGTTGGCGGCGCCTTTCTTCTCACTCCCGGAATCCTGACCGACGTCGTCGGATTCTCGCTTCTCTTGCCGTTGACCCGCCGCTGGATTCAGGCCGCGCTGCGCCGCCGCATGGAACGGAGCATTCGCGAGGGTGCGCTGCGCATGCATGTCGTCACGCCCGACTTCGCTTCCGGCCAGGGCCGCGTGGAAGTCGGCTCCCATCCCCCCAATCCCGAGGATTCGCCATGACGAGCGACGACTCGTTCAGCGACGGCCCGCGCGTTCCCGAAGATCCGGTCATTCCGGAGAGGCTTTCCTTCCTGGAGAAGTTGCTTGACGCCCCCGGCCCCTCCGGTTTCGAGGTTCGGCCCGCGCGGGTGTGGCGCGAAGAGGCGCGCTCGTTCGCTCGCGTGTGGTCCGATGTGGTGGGGAACAGCTACGCGCGGCTTGCTGTTGGCGAACGTCCGCTTGCCCTCCTGGCCGGACACATTGACGAGATCGGGTTGCAGATTACCCACCTGGACAAATCGGGATTGCTCTACTTTGCCGGAATCGGCGGCTGGGACGCACAGGTTCTGGTCGGCCAGCGGATCCGGATTCTGGGCGCGCGCGGCGATGTCCCGGGTGTGGTCGGGCGCAAGGCGATCCACCTGATGGAGGCAAAGGAACGCGAACGGGGGGTGAAGTTGAAGGGACTGTGGATCGATGTGGGGGCCGATTCGCGCGAGGAGGTGGCCGAGCTGGGGGTGCGGGTGGGCGATCCGGCGGTGATCGACAGCTCAGTGGTGCGGCTCGCGGGGGACCGGATTGCAGGCCGCGCGATGGACAACCGCATGGGAGCCTTCGTCGTGCTCGAGGCGCTGCGCCTGTTGGCGGCCGAACCGGGGCGGGCGGGGGTGGTGGCGGTGGCGACGGCGCAGGAGGAGATCGGATACAGTGGCGGCGGCGCGCGTCCCGGGGCCTTCCAAGTGGCCCCCGATGTGGCGCTCGTCGTGGATGTGACGCACGCGACCGATGTGCCGGGGGTGGAGAAGAAGGAGATTGGGGAGCATACGCTGGGTGGGGGGCCGGTGCTTACCCGGGGCTCCTCGACCCATCCGGCCGTCTTCGAGCTCCTTGCCGAGACCGCCGACGCGAACGAGATCCCCTATTCGATCCAGGCCGCGCCACTGAGGACCGCCACCGACGCCGACGGCATTCACCTGTCGCGCGAGGGAATTCCCACAGGACTGGTGTCGGTGCCGAATCGCTACATGCACTCTCCCTGTGAAATGGTGTCGAGTGCGGACCTCTTTCACACGGCGCGCCTCCTCGCCGCCTTTGTTCGGCGGCTGGACGACGGGGTGGATTTCCGTCGCATTTGAGGCTGTGGTCTCCACGGATTCTTTATCAAATTCTTGCAAAATGGCCCGCGTGACACCGGTTGCGGAGCGAAGAGTGCAGCGTCGAGTACGCCGCTGTTCTGCACGGAGGGCTTGCCTTGCCTTATACTTCCCTGCTTCACAGGGCGCGTCTGGAGCGATTCCTCCGCGCCTTCCGGCCAGCCACCACCCGAAGACAACATGATCGACGCCCGCCACATCGTTCAGGAACTGCAGGAAATGAGGGAAGAGGGCCACCTCTCCGACGCCCTCCTTCGCTTCGCCGTGCGCTCCATTCACACCGGAGACGACCGTTTTGACTGGGTCGGCGTCTACCTCCTCACCGACGATCGCCTGGAGCTCTGGTTGCACAACTACATGGGGATCCCGACCGAACACGCGCGCATTCCGGTCGGCGAGGGCGTCTGTGGAACGGCGGTCGCCGAGGGGACCAACCAGAACGTTCCCGATGTGTCGGCCTTCCCCGGCTATCTCGCCTGCAGTCCCGATGTGCGCTCGGAGCTGGTCGTGCTCATCCGTGCCGGCGGCGAGATCTTCGGTCAGTTCGACATCGATTCCAGCAAAAGCGAGGCCTTCTCGCCCGTGGACGAAGCGTCGCTCCAGATGATTGCCGACAAGCTTGCGGAACAACTGGCGCGCGAACGCCGCTGATCTTCCCGTCGCCGTGGGGAGGCGAGGATTCGTCCGGTGAAGGTTCGCTCGATCCTGGCGCCGAATCCCGGACCGATCACCCTGACGGGCACGCGCAGCCATGTGGTGGGAGACACGGTTGCGGCGATTATCGATCCCGGACCCGGGATTCCTTCCCACCTGGACCGTTTGGCGGAAGCGGTGGCCGGCGCCCGCAAGGTCGTCATCCTCCTCACGCACGCCCATCCCGACCATGCGGCTGGTGCCCCCGCGCTGGCGGCGGCGACCGGTGCGCGGATCCTGGGCCCCGGGGGAGAGGACGCCATTACCGACGGGCAGCGGTTCGAGACCAGCGCGGGTACCCTCGCGGCCCTCTCCACCCCCGGCCACGCCCACCTTCACTTCTGCTTCCACCTCGAGGCTGCGCGAGCGGTTTTCGTCGGCGATCTTGTTCTGGGCGAGGGCGACACGACCTGGGTCGGCGAATACCCGGGAGCGGTGGCGGATTACCTCGATTCGCTCGATCGCCTTGATTTGCTCAGACCCCGCATCCTCCACACCGCCCACGGCCCCGACATCACCGACCCGGCCACCGCCATCGCGCGCTTTCGCAACCACCGTCTGGCGCGCATCGACCGGGTGCGGCGCGTTCTCGCCGATGGCGTCACCGACGGCAGCGAAGTCGTCGCCCGGGTCTACGGCCCCCTGACCGCCCAGGTGCAGGCCATGGCTCTCGCGAGCGTGACGGCGATCATGGACTATCTGCATGGCTCGAAATAGCTTGACCGGCATGGCTCGAAACAGCTCGATCGGTGCGATCCGGCGAAGCCTGGTCCCCGAACTGCGCGCAATCTGCGGCAATCACGGCGTGATCGACGATCCCGATGCGCTGCTGGTCTACGA
The DNA here is from genome assembly GCA_965213665.1 of Longimicrobiales bacterium. Taxonomy (GTDB): domain Bacteria; phylum Gemmatimonadota; class Gemmatimonadetes; order Longimicrobiales; family Gaopeijiaceae; genus Bin94. The sequence continues at coordinate 2,895,343 of CBDBZW010000003.1, read as the reverse complement.
ATCGGACGCGCTCACCGCCTACCGCCACCGTCCCGGCGCGGTCGTCCTGCCCCGAACCACCGCAGAGGTGCGGAAAACGGTCGTGGCGATCGCCCGCCACGGGCTGCCCATCGTGCCGCGCGGCGCGGGAACCGGACTCTCCGGCGGAGCGGTGGCGCTGAATGGCGCAATCGTCGTCGGGACCGCGCGCATGAACCGCATCCTGAAGATCGACGCGCCCAACCGACGGGCCGTCCTGCAACCCGGAGTCATCAACGCGGAGCTCTCGGTGGCCGCCCGCCGCCACGGCCTCTACTACGCGCCCGACCCCTCTTCGCAGACCACCTGCACGATCGGCGGCAATGTGGCCGAGAATTCGGGAGGACCGCACTGTCTCAAGTACGGCGTTACGTCGCGCTACGTGACCGGGCTGGAGGTGGTGCTACCCGACGGGGAAGTCGTCCGCATCGGGGGACAGGGCCGTGACGCTCCGGGCTACGACCTGGTCGGCCTCTTTGTCGGGTCGGAGGGTTGTTTCGGGATCGCAACCGAAATTGAGGTCTCGCTCCTGCCCGTGCCGGAGAGTGTGCGTACGCTGCTCGCCATCTTCGACCGCATTGAGGACGCCGGCCGCGCCGTTTCCGAGATCGTGAGCGCGGGCATGTTGCCGGCGGCGATGGAGATCATTGACGGAGAGACGATTCGTGCAGTGGAGGACAGCGTCTTCGCCGCGGGGTACCCGACCGACGCCGAAGCGGCTCTGGTGATCGAGTTCGATGGACTGGAGGCCGGGCTCGAAGCCGATGCCGACCGGGCCCGCCGCCACTGTCTGGCCACCGGCGCGCGCGAGGTGCGAAGCGCACGGGACGATGCCGAGCGGGCCGCGCTCTGGAAGGGACGCAAGAAGGCCTTCGGCGCCATGGGCCGCATCGCCCCGGATCTGCTGGTCCAGGATGCGACCGTTCCCCGCACCGCGCTGCCCTCGGTCCTCCGCGGCATCTCCCGGCTCAGCGCCCGCTACGACCTGGTTGTCGCGAATGTCTTTCACGCAGGCGACGGCAACCTTCATCCCAACATCCTCTTCGACCGCCGCGACGCCGGCGAGCTGGAACGGGTGGAGCGCGCATCGAAGGAGATCATGCAGCTCTGTGTGGACGCCGGGGGAACGATTACCGGCGAGCACGGGGTGGGACTGGACAAGAAGCACCACATGACGCTGATCTACGGACCGGACGAGCTGGGCGCCATGTGGGGAATCCGGCGCGTCTTCGATCCCGCCGAACGCATGAACCCGGGCAAGGTGCTCCCGGACGAGACCCGGCCGGCCGCGGCGGCTGTGCCCGCATGAGCGCGTTGCCGGAATCGGTGGCCGAGATCCAGGCGTTGATCCGGTCGGCGGCGGCAACCGGGGCGCCCCTGGTTCCGGCGGGCCGGGGAAGCTGGCTGAAGGGCGGGGGGTGGTTGCCGCAGGAAGGGACGGTCCTCGCCACAACCCGGCTGAACCGGCTCCATGACTACGAACCCGCCGACCTCTCAATCACCGCCGGCGCCGGTATCGGGCTCGACGAGCTGGAGACCGAGCTGGCCGCGAACGGACAGTGGCTGCCCCTCGACAACCCGGGCGCGGGCGCGGGAACGTTGGGGGCGGCGGTGGCGACGGGCGGATTCGGTCCGTTGCGGCAACGCTACGGCGCCACGCGCGACAATGTGCTCGGTCTGGAGGTGGTTACCGGCGATGGAGGGCTCCTTCGGCTGGGTGGCCGCGTGGTCAAGAATGTGGCCGGATACGACCTGGTGCGGCTCTTCGTCGGCAGCCGCGGCAGTCTGGGCGTGATCACCCGGGTGTCGATGCGGCTCTTCCCGCGCCCGGAAAGGGACCGGACCCTGATCTACCGCGTGGAGGCCGAAGGCGCGCTCGCGATGGCCCGATCGCTGCACCGTGGCCATCTGCCGGTTGCGGCGGTGTTGTTGGGGGGTGGGGGATTGGAGGGCGGCGGTGGTCGCACGGCCACCCTCGCCGCGCGGATTCTGGGGGGTGCGCCCGGCACGAAAGAGATATTCGGGCGCGTTGTGGCCGCGCTCGGCGCCGACCCCGACGAGGTGCTGCGCGAAGGGGCGAGCCGCCGCTTCCACGATCGTCATTGCAACTGGGAGGACGGCGCCCGGCTCGTGGTGCGGTTGCGGACCCTTCCCGACCGCCTTGACCAGGTGGTGGCGATTGCACAACCGGTCGCCGCGGCGGTCGCGGGGAAGATTGCGGTGGATGCGGGCAATGGCGTGGTACGCGTGAAGACGACGGCCGCGACTGCCGCCCCGGATGAGGTGGTGGCCGGGCTGCGGGGGGCGCGGGGCCGGGTGGAGGCGCTGGGGGGTTCGCTGACGCTTGGCCAGGCGGCCGCCGAGCTGGCGGGAAGGGTGGGGTGGGTGGGGCGGGGCGGGGGGGCGTGGGCAATCATGCCGCGCATCAAGTCCCTCTTCGACCCGCATGGAGTTCTGGCGCCGAGGTGCCCCGAGTGAGCGCGTCAGGGTCCACGGCGCAATCCGGCCCGGGGGGGAAACCGGACAACCCGGCGACCGGTTCTCCGATCGTTCCGCCGAGTTCGGTGTTGTCGCCCAGCGAGAGCCGCCCCCCACCCGCGGCATCGCTGGCCCAGGCCCTTCGCGAGCAGGAAGAAGGCCTCCTCAACTGCGTCCATTGCGGCTTCTGTCTTCCCGCCTGCCCCACCTACCGCCGTCTCGGCGACGAAGCCGATTCCCCGCGCGGCCGCCTTCACCTGATGCGCGCGGTTGTCGAAGGCCGGCTTGAACCGGGCGCCGAGGCCTTCCAGAAACACATCGGACGCTGCCTGGGGTGCCGCGCCTGCGAACCGGTCTGTCCCTCGGGGGTCGCCTACGGCCACCTCCTCGAGCTCGCCCGGCGCGTGGGCAACGAGGCGAAACCTCTCTCCCTGGCGGTGCGCATCATCCTGGCCATCTTCGGCTCCCGCTGGATCTCGCGCCCGCTTCTTGCCGTGGCCCGTTTCCTGCGCGCGCTGGGCATTCCGGCACTCGCCACCCGCTGGCCCGGCGGCGGTGCGAACGCTCAGGGTCCGCGCCTGGCGCTGGCGATGCTGGCTGCGTCGGCTCCGGTCCGGGCCCTTCCCAAGTCGCCACCGAATGGGGTTTCGTCACCCACAGCCCCCACCGACCGCGCAACCGCGACCAGGACTTCGCCCACGGACGACTCTGCCAACCGTCCCACCGTTGCCCTCCTGACCGGTTGTGTGCAGGCGGGTCTCTTCGCAAGAGTCAATGCGGCCACAGAGCGCGTCCTCGAAGCGAATGGGTACAGCGTCGTGGCGGTGCCCGCGCAGGGGTGTTGCGGCGCACTGCATGCTCACGCCGGGGAACGCGATACCGCACGGGAGTTGGCCCGGAAAAATATCGCCGCGTTCGAAACGGCCGGAGTGGATTATCTGGCCATGAACGCCTCCGGGTGCGGCGCCACAATGCGCGAATACGAAGCGCTCTTTTCCCCGGGCGATGCCGACCTCCCCCGCGCTGCCGCGGTTGCCGGGCGGGTGCGCGATCTCTCCGAACTCCTCGTCGCGCGCGGTCCCCGGCCAGGAGGCTCGATCCACCTCGGCGTCGCGGCCGACGCGCCCTGCCACCTTCTCCACGCGCAAGGCGTCACCAATGCGCCCGAAAGAGTCCTGCGCGCCATTCCCGGACTGGAGCTCGTGCCGTTGGCCGGTGCATCCGAGTGTTGCGGCGGCGCCGGAATTTACGGTCTGACACAACCCGAACTTGGTGGAATGATCGGGGGTGACAAGGTGCGCAACATTGTGGAGAGCGGGGCCGCAGCGGTGGTCACCGGCAATCCGGGGTGCATGATGCAGATCGGGGCGGGACTGCGGCTGGCCCGAAGCGCGGTGGCGGTGCTGCACCCGGCTGAACTCCTTGACGAGAGCTACCGGCGCGGCGGGCTCTACAAGGGCAGGGGCCAATGAACCAGTGTAGGGGCCAATGAACCGCCATTCTCGCGGTCGGCGTCCCCTCCCCTCCAGCCACGCGATCCCAACGGCGGAAGTGAGCGACCGATGAATCCTCCAATTGTCACAATCCAGAGCGCGCAGGAACGCCGGGATGAGTGGATGACGCTGTTGCGCGCACTCGTCGCCATCGAGTCCCCCACCGGCCATGCGGACGGAAATCTGGCTGTGGCCGCGTTGGTCGAAGAGGCGATGAAGCAAGCGGGCGGCAAGGTATCGCGAATACCGGCCCCCGAACTCGGCGTTCACCTCCTGGGGCGTTTCGGAAAAAGCGCAAGCGGTGAGGCGCCACTTGTGATCCTGGGCCACATGGACACGGTGCATCCGGTGGGAACCCTGGAACGGCTGCCCCTGGAGATTCGTCAGCGTTGTCTGCGCGGTCCCGGCGTCTATGACATGAAGGGTGGCGTTGTGGCGGTGCTCATGGCGCTGCGCCTGCTTGCGGAACGGAACGGTTCGGTCCCGTCGGAGGTTGTCCTTCTGGTCACCTGCGACGAAGAATGGGGATCGCCGCACTCGCGGCCCACAATCGAATCCCTGGCCCGGTCGGCACGCGCCGCACTTGTTGTGGAACCATGCGTTCCCGGTGGCGGAATCAAGAGTCGCCGCAAGGGTGTTGCCGACTACGACCTCCATGTTGAAGGGAGGGCTGCGCACGCGGGTATCGAACCCGAAGCCGGAGCCAGCGCGGTTCACGAACTGGCGCACCGGATCGGCGAGGTGCTTGAACTGGGCAATCCCGCGGCCGGCACGACGGTGAATGTCGGTGTGGTGCGCGGAGGAACCGCCGAAAACGTCGTTGCGGAGCACGCCAACTGCACGATTGACGTGCGCTTCTGGACGCTTGCCGAAGCCAGGCGGGTGGATGCCGCACTGAGGAAGATGTCGCCGGGCAATCCGGGCTGCTCGTTGCGCCTGAAGGGTGGAATCAACCGCGGGGCCCTCGAGAAAACCGACGAATCGCGACGATTGTTTCGCGTTGCCCGCGACCTGGCCGGGGAGTTGGGTTTCGCGCTTGGCGAAGGAGAAACCGGGGGCGGAAGCGATGGCAATCTGACCTCGGCGGTTGGCTGTCCCACCCTTGATGGATTGGGTCCCGACGGAGCGGGTGCACACACGCTGAACGAGCACATCCTCCTTGATGACATGCCGCGCCGCATCGCGCTGCTGGCGGGTCTGGTCGCGCGCCTGTAGAACAATCTTCGGCAATCCGGCATGGTCTTGCGGGTCCGGCCTGTGCAAAAGGCGACTGATCCGTTACATTCGTTCCGCTCAAACTCCGGGGAGCACACTACACATCGTCCTGGAGCAAACCCGGTCCCAGCGACCAACCCAGGAGTCTTATACCCATGAATGGAACAACACGGGCCAGCTACGAAGCCGCACTCAAAAGGGCCGAAGCGGAGCTCGCCGGACAGGATGAGCGGGGGAAAGCGTTGCGCAATACAGTCGATGCGCTCAAGGCTCTTCTCGCACTGGAGCCCGCGCCCGCCCCGAAGAAGAGGCGCACCGTTCGCAAGCGCAAGAAGCCGGGACGTCGTCGTACGGTTGGCACCTCGAACCATCCCCCCGTCCCGCGCAACTTCTTCGCGGGCCTGGGCCCAACGTATGCCTACCGCAAGTTCGTCGCGGAATTCGGCGCCGATCACCCCGTTCCGGAAATTCGCGACACGCTCCTGGCGGGTGGAGTCAAGACCAAATCGGCGACCTCGCTGCTCACCGGGCTGCACTCGATTCGTCGTCGCGATGCCATGAAGGCCAAGGTCAACACGAAGGCGAAGTCGGAGAACGAAGACGGCGGCAGCGAGTCCTGACCAGGTTCTTTCCGGCCGGCCTCGCGCCAGGGATCGGGAAAGCAATCTCGCCATGCGCAACGACAGGGTTCGCATTGACAGGGTAGTAATCCGCGAAATTCCCCTAGAGCTCCGCGAGTACTTCGAAATCAGCAGTGGAGGCACGCAGGCGCGGCGCGTTGTATTGCTGACGCTGGAGGCGGATGGCATTACGGCGTGGTCGGAGTGCGTAGCCGGTGAAACGCCGGGGTATTCCTACGAAACCGCCGATACCGCCTGGCATGTGCTGACAACGTGGCTCCTGCCGGCGCTGGTGGGCACGGAGGTTGACGACGGGCGGCGGTTGCATCCGGTTCCATGGCTTCGCGGGCATCCCATGGCGAGGGCCGCGGTCGAGATGGCGGGGTGGGATCTTGAGGCGAAGCGTCGCGGTCAGTCGTTAGGAAAGTTGCTCCGAGCAACCCGCCGCGCCGTTCCCGTTGGCGTCTCGATCGGCATTCAACCGCGCGACGAAGATCTGGTTTCCCGCGTCGAAGGATACCTGGACGAGGGATACCGCAAGATCAAGATCAAGATCAAGCCCGGCCGGGATGCAAAGATGCTGGGCGCGGTGCGGAAACGCTTCCCCGACGCTCCGCTGATGGCCGATGCCAATTCCGCCTATTCGCTAGAGCTCGATCTGCCGCGGCTCAGAGCGATGGATTCCTGCAATTTGATGATGATCGAACAGCCGCTCGCGCACGAAGACCTCCTCGATCACGCCACCCTGCAACGCGAGATTCGCACGGCGGTTTGCCTCGATGAATCGATCCGCTCGTTGGACGATGCACGGTTGGCGCACCACCTGGGTTCGGGGCGAATCATCAACATCAAGCCGGGGAGGGTCGGTGGATTTGCCTCCTCGATTGCCATACACGATCTGTGCTTGACGGCGGGCTGGCCGGTCTGGTGTGGCGGAATGCTGGAATCGGGAATTGGGCGGGCGTATAACGTTGCACTGGCGGCGCTGCCCGGCTTCACCATTCCGGGCGACATCTCAAACTCGCGGCGCTACTGGACGCGCGACATTGTCTGGCCGGAGTTCGAGATGAAGGACGGGATGATGCTGGTGCCGAAAGGGCCGGGTATCGGGGTGGAGCCGGATGTCGAACGCATTGAAGCGCTGACCGTCCGCAAGGCAGTGTTTGAGGCGTAGCCGGGGACGGAGTGCGGGGGACCGGATCAGTTCATGGGCGTGGCCCCGCGCAGGCAGCTTGGGCAGTAGCGCCATCCCTTGTCGAGCGTCTTGCCGCAGGCACACAGGTTGAAGCGGGTGCGGCCACACATGGGACAACCGGCGGCGGCGGGCGGGAGTTCGGTGTTGCAGTGACCGCAGCGGGCGGCCGACCCACGGGAGAGCGCCATGACCGCGCCGGCTTCGTGCGGTGTTGTGATCCCCTGTGCAACCTGGCGAAGGGCATCGCGCGCCATCGACCCCATGCCGTTGCGTCGAGCCAAAGTACGCACCTTGGCGATCGGCGCCCCGGCGGAGATGGCGGTCCGAATCTCGTCGACGACCAGGAGCACCTCAAAGACGCCGCTGCGGCCCCGGTAGCCATCCTTGCACGACGGGCAGTCGCTGCCGCCGCGCCCCCAGCAGCGCGAACAGAGTCTGCGGACCAGACGCTGAGCGACGACCCCCGCCAGCCCACCGGCAACCAGAAAGGGCGGCACTCCCATCTCGACCAGCCGCACGACGGCGGAGGGGGCGTCGACGGTGTGAATCGTGCTCAGCACCAGATGACCGGTGACCGCTGCCGACATTGCGATCTCGGCCGTTTCGCGGTCGCGGATCTCGCCCACCAGGATGACATCGGGATCCTGCCGCAGTATGGCGCGCAGCCCCGAGGGGAAATCGACTCCCGCGCGACGATCGATCTGGACCTGGGCCACCCCGGGAAAGCGGTATTCCACTGGGTCCTCGAGGGTGACGATGTTGATCTCCGAGGCAAGGAGTTCGGCCACCGCGCCGGAAAGGGTGGTCGTCTTGCCGCTGCCGGTGGGGCCTGCCGCGATGAGGACGCCCTGGCGGCGCTCAAGGATCTGTCGCACCCGATCGAGGTCCTGCGAAGAAAGGCCAAGCGACGAAAGGTCGGGAGGAGCTTCGCCGGGGTCGAGGAGGCGGAGCACGGCCTTTTCGCCATCCTGCGCGGGCAGGGTGGAGACGCGAATGGTAAGCGGGCGCTCTCCGCGTTGCACCGTGAAGCCGCCGTCCTGGGGGCGCCGCCGGACCGAGATGTCGAGCCCGGCCATGATCTTGACCCGCGAGATGGCTGCGGCGTGGGCGTCGGCGGGTAGCTCTCCGGCCCGGGCGAGGCGGCCGTCGATGCGCATGCGAACGCGGGATCCATGGGGCATGGGCTCGATGTGGATGTCGCTGGCGCGGTCGCCGATTGCCCGCGCGATGATGCGGTCCACGATCTGGACGATCGGTGCGGCCGCCGCTTCGGCCTCCAGGGTGGTCGGTTTGCCCAGCCCCGTGACCGCGCGCTTCCGGTCGATCCCGTTGTCGAATTCCGATTTGTCGAATTCCGGCCGATCGTGGCGGTAGCACTCCCGTATCTTGCGGCGCACCGCCGAGGAGGGCGCAACCACTGCCTCGACATGGCAGCCGGACTGGAAGGCAAGGTCCTCGATCAGCCCCGAGTCCAGCGGATCGGCGAGCGCGACCCGCAGAAACCGTCCGTCCACCCCGAGCGGCAGTACCCCCTTGGCGCGGGCCAGCGCCGGATCAACGCGCTTCAGCGCATCGGGCGCGGGATTGAGCGGAGGAGCCAGGAAGGAGAGCCCCAGATGCTCGGCGAGCTGCCGGGCGATCTGCTCTTCGGACACGACGCCGCTGCGAACAAGGGCTTCGGCGAGGGAGCCCTGCGAGCGCCGCTGTTCCCGGCGAGCGCTGCGGTAGGCGGAGTCGGTGAGGATGCCCGCTTCGGTGAGAAGCCGGGCCAGGATGTCGTCGTTGGTAGCCATGCCGGCAAGGTCGCCCGATCCAATGGGCGCTTCCATAGCTGGATGGGACAACCTTCGGGGACGGCCCGCCGCGCTACGGTTCCGGTGTCGCTACAGACAGGTTCGGACGAAGATCCAGGGTAACTTCGGCGGCCACATGACCGATGTCCGCCCGTTCCTTAATGGCGTCGCGGAGCCGGGGTTCGATCTTTCGGTAGGCGGCGACCACACCGTCCCGCAGCCTCAGGCGCAGCACCTTCATGGCATTGACATCGGGGCGGCTGGTCCGCGTCTGCTTCTTCGCTTCGTCCAGATCATCGGGCACGATCCCGAATGGAACGACCCCGACATCGTCGTGGCGCTCGTGGTCCAGGTAGTGAATCGAGACGCTGACATCGCCGCGCGCGGACCGGTCCTTGATGTCGCCCACGCGTTGGAACCGTGCGGCAAGAGGCTCCATGACCGCCTGGCTGGCCGCGGTTCGGTAACTGGTTTCCACCAGGGTGAAGAGGCGTCGCAGGCGCTCAGGTGTGGTCGCGTCGGGATCCGGCGCGGTGGCGTCAAGCTGCTTTCCCCGTGCCTGGCGATCGTTCAGCGAGAGGACGCGGTCCATGTCGCGGTCCCGGACCCGGTCGATGCGCTCCAGAATTCTGTCGGTCGTTCGATTGTATCTCATCTCATCCTTATTCGTGTCAGGGTAAACCCGAAACAATAACGCCACGCGGGTGTCGCGGCCAAAACCGGCATCGGGTGGCGGCAGCGTGCGCCGGAAGCGGCATTGCCCGCATGTACGTGGCGCGGTAGCTTGCGCGGTCCCTCCGACGACCCGGCTCCCGAGGCGAGATTCAGCGTCGCCATTGCCCGTCGGCAGGGAGATCGCCGCCCACCGAAGAGGAATCCGCCACATGACCCTTGCGAGATCCAGCGCCTTCGGCCGGGTGACCTGCGCGGCCGCCGCCCTGGCCGCATCGGCCCCCGCATCCACCCAGGAAATCCCCCTGGTCTACGCGGTTCCGGACGATCCCGAGGTCGGCTACCGGGTGGAGAGTTCAATATCGCAGGAAATGACCTCGCCCGTGGGGACGGTCGGCTATTCCTTCGCCACCGACATCGTTCTGGCGGCCGTCTTTGCCGAGGATCCGGAAGGGGTTCGCGTCACCGCCACCGTCACCAGCGTTACCGCGACGGTCGCCGCGCCGGGGCAGACCCGGGAGCTGGAGCCCGAGGTCAGAGGTGCCTACACCTTCCTTCTCTCTCCCCGCGGTGAGGTCCGGCTGGAGGCTCTCCCCGAGCTGCCCGGGATCGCCGGTTCGGCCACCCCCATCAGCGCGGTTGCCCACGAGCTCTTCCCGCGCCTTCCGGGTGCGGCGGTGGCCCAGGGGCATTGGTGGGAGGACACGGTCCAGTGGTCGGCCGACAGTCCCCAGGGAGCGACGACCAGCACGACGACATTTCGGTACCGGCTGCATGGCGATACTGTAGTCGCCGGACGCGGTCTGCAGAAGATCGTCCTTGCCGGCGAGGGCGAGTGGCGGGCGAAGACGACGATGAGTGGAGTTTCGGTCACGCTGACTGCCTCCGGGCCGGTCGCGGGTATGGCGCTCTGGGACCACGAGACCGGGATTCTGCACAGCATGGAGACCAGTTACGAATACAAGGGAACCGCCGCCACCGCACTGGGCGAGTTGCCGATTACGGTGCGAGGCAGCGTCCGTCGCGAGAGAACCCACTGACCGGTCCCGCCGCCGGGGCCGGACGACAACCCGAAAGAGACCGAGGCCAGAATGAACGACGACTACCTGTTGGACGAGACACGCGAGCTTCCCCCCCGTCCCCCCTTCCTGAAGCGGCTGTGGATGGTCTTCGGGACGCCGGGAGAACTCTTTGCCGCGCTGGCGCAGAATCCGGCGTGGTTCCCGATGGCGCTCTTCGTCGCGGCCCTTTCCGGGCTGAGCATGACGCTGTTGCCGGTTGACCGCTTCATGGAGGCGGCCGTGCAGGGCCAGTCCCCGGCGGAGGCAGCCCAGACGGCGGAGGCGATGGCCGCCATTCCGCCGATGTTTTTCAAGGGCGCTGCCATTGGCGGGTCGGTGCTGTTCATGCTCGTCCTGCCCGTCATCATCAGCCTGGTCACCTACGTGGTTTTCGTCTTCATTCGTGGCGACGAGGCCCGCTTCAAGCAGCATCTGGCGGTGGCGGCGCACGCGGGCGTCATCATGGCGGTTGGGAGCGTGCCGACCATGGCGGTGGTCGTTTGGGGCGGCGGAGCGCTGGACGAAGGGCTCTCGGTGGGGACCCTTCTTCCCTTCCTGCCCGAGGGCTACCTCGCCAATGTACTGAAGTCGGTGGAGCTCTTCGGCCTCTGGGCCGTGATCGTCATGGGGATCGGAATTGCGGCAATCGATCCGCGACGAAGGACAGGGTCCACGGTCGCGGTGATGCTCGTGCTCACGGTGGTCATGGCGCTGGTGCGCGGAGCCTTCTAGACTCGGACCTTCCAGAAAAGTGTCCGAATCGGAGACCGCCGGCCGCGCCGGGCCGCTGCATGACTGGCGTGGCCGGGCCATTCTGATCGTTGCCGCACTGGCGGCGGCCTTCCACCTCTTTGGCGCGGGTGTATCGCCCTTCACCGCTCTGGTGCAGCGGCCCCTTCACTTTGCGCTCATGGCGACGCTTGCACTGTTGGGGATCGGGGTGCGCGCGCTGCCGCGAAGTCGCATCGGTTGGGGCGTCAACCTCGGGGTGGCCGCCACCATCGCCCTTTGCGCCCTCTACCTGGTGTCGCAGAACGAGGCGCTCGTGGGACGCTCCGGCAATCCCACCACCCTCGATCTGGCGGCGGGCGCGATTGTGGTGGGCGCGGTGCTGCTGCTGGCCAAACGGGCGACCGGCTGGGGACTCGTCATCGTTGCCGGCGGTGCGCTTCTCTATGCCCTTTCCGGGCCCTGGCTTCCCGGTGTGCTCGCCCATCGCGGTTACGCGCCTACCCGCATCATCGAGCAACTCTTCCTCTCCACCGAGGGGATCTGGGGCGTGCCGCTTGGCGTGTCGGCCGACTTCGTCTTCCTCTTCGTTCTCTTTGGCGCCTTTCTGGACGTTGCCGGGGGCGGCGCCCTTCTCATCGCGCTGGCGGACCGGGTGGCGGGAAGAACCCGGGGCGGACCGGCCAAGACCGCGGCCGTGGCGAGCGCCTTCATGGGGTCGCTGTCGGGGAGCGCGGTGGCCAATGTGGTGACGACCGGCGCCTTCACCATTCCCCTCATGCGGCGATCGGGATTCCGGCCCTTCTTTGCGGGCGCGATCGAGGCCGCGGCCAGCACCGGAGGCCAGCTCATGCCGCCGGTCATGGGGGCGGGCGCCTTCATTCTGGCCACCTGGACCAACATTCCCTACGCCAACGTCGCCCTCGCGGCCGCCATCCCCGCGCTTCTCTACTATGCGGCGCTGCTCTGGGCGATCCACTTTCGCGCATCCAGGATGGGTCTCGAAGGTTCAGCCACGCGGCGCGGCGACCCGGTCCTCTCACGGCTTCATCTGCTGCTGCCCGTCCTGATCATCGTGACAATGCTGGCGCTGGGACGTTCACCGATGCGGGCCGCCTTCTGGGGCGTCGTCACCTCGGTCGTGGCGGCGTACCTGGTGCCGGGAACCCGTCCCGCGCTGAGCGATCTCGCGAAGGTGCTCCGCAAGGCGGCCGCGGGTTCGGTGCAGGTGGCGGCGGCGTGCGCGGCGGCGGGAATCGTGGTCGGTGTGGCCTCGCTCACGGGGATCGGGCTGCGCATGTCGGAGCTGATCGTGGTCGTATCGCAAGGGCACCTCTTTTTCGCGCTGATCCTGACCGCGCTTGGCTCGATCGTCATGGGGATGGGACTGCCCACCACGGCGGCCTATGTGGTGCTGGCGGCACTGGGCGCTCCGGCGCTGGTCGAAATCGGGGTGCCGCTCCTCGCCGCGCATCTCTTCATCTTCTACTTCGGCTGCATCTCCAATGTCACGCCCCCGGTCTCGCTGGCGGCCTACGCGGCGGCCGGAATTGCCGATTCTCCCCCTCTCCGCACGGCCTGGACCGCCATGGGACTCGCGTCGGCGGGCTTCCTGGTGCCCTTCATGTTCGTCTATGCCCCGCCGTTGATCCTGGACGGTTCGGTTGCCGCCATCCTGACCACCACCCTGACGGCGCTGGTCGGTGTGGTGGCGCTGGCCGGTGGCGTGATCGGGTACATTCGCAGTCCGCTGAGCTTCTGGCGACGGTGTGTACTGATCGGCGCGGCGGTTGCGCTGATTCTTCCGGGTGTGCTATGGGATGGGGTCGGATTGATTCTGCTGCTGAGCGCGGGCTTTGCGGGCGTGAAGGGGCCGGTGGCGGAGTGAATTGGCGGATGGCTGCGCCGGTGGATGGCCGCGGCCGCGAGCCGGTGGGATCTTTGCTCGAATAACATGACGGAGGACGAAGGGAAAGGAAGAAGCCAATGGGCATGACTCGACGCACACGAGTTTCGGCCGGATGGGTCACAGCCGGATGGATTGCGTTGGTGGGCGCGTCCGCCTGCGGGGATTCGGCGCCGCAGCAGTTTCTCAGCCTGGGGACGGCCGGAACCGGCGGCATCTACTACCCGCTCGGGGGCGCCATCGCAGCCCGGCTCTCGGTCAATGACTCGCTGCGGCAGTACACCGCCGAGGTCAGCGGGGGATCGGTGGAGAATGTCAACCGTTTGCGCGGGCGGCAGACCGATCTGGCGTTCGCGACGGGGAATACCGTCTTCGAGGCCGCGACCGGGGGGCAGGACTACGAAGAGGCGGTGGAAGATCTGCGGATCCTGGCGCCGCTCTACCCGAACATCACGCATATCGTGGTCTCACGGAGTTCGCAGGCGACCACGGTGGCGGATCTGGCCGGGGCTCTGGTCTCGGTGGGGGCGCCCGGAAGCGGCACCGAGCAGATGTCGCGCCAGATTCTGGAGGCGTACGATCTGAGCTACGACGACATCACCCCCCGGTACCTGACCTTCAACGAATCGGCCACCGCCCTCAAGGATGGCGCAATCGACGCCGCAATCATCTCGGTGGGCTACCCGGCGGCGGCGGTCCTGGAGGCAACAACCACCGGCGGCGCACGGGTCCTGGGCATGGAACGCGAGCGGGTGCAGTATCTGCGCGACCGCTATCCCTACTTCATCGGCGGCGAAATTCCGGCGGGCGCCTATCCGGGCATGGAAGAGCCGCTCCACACGGCGGCGATCATGAACTGGGTGATCGCGATGGCCGATCTGCCGGACGATGTGGTCGGCCAACTGTTGAATGTGCTGACGGCGGAGCGCGAGTCGCTGGCGCAGGTGCACGAGATGGTGAACCAGATCGACATGCAGCGATTGGACGAAGCGCCGATCGCGCTGCACGAGGTGAGCCGGGCCTGGTTGGAGGAAAACGCTCCGGGAGCGGCCGCGCCGGGGGGGTCGTGAGCCGATGAGGGGGCCTGACTCGATGGACGCGCCCCGTCGACTGGCGTGCCAGCGCGCCGAGTTCTCGCTGCCAGAGGACTTTCACTACCTGAACTGCGCCTACATGGGACCGCTTCCGCTCGCCGCCGAACGCGCCGGAATTGCCGGATTGCGCGCCAAACGCTTCCCCCAGGCGATCTCGCCGGATGACTTCTTCCGTCCGGTCGAGGAGCTGCGCGCGCGCTTTGCCCGCCTGATCGGGGCGCAGGAGCCGAACCGGATCGCCACGGTGCCCGCGGTCTCGTACGCGATCTCGACGATTGCGCGCAATACCGAGGCCGGGCCGGGGCGCAACATCGTGCTGGTCCAGGAGCAGTTTCCGGGCAATGTCTACCCGTGGCGGCGCCGGGTAGCCGAAAAGGGCGGCGAGGTTCGCGTGGTGAGGCGGCCGGGGGATGGGCGGGGGGGCGGGGTGTGGACGGAGCGGATTCTGGACAGCATCGATGGCGCGACGACGGCGGTGGCGATGGGAACCGTGCACTGGACCGACGGCACCCGCTTCGATCTGGCGCGGATTCGCGAGCGGACGCGTGAGGTGGGGGCCGCGCTGGTGCTGGACGGGACCCAGAGCGTGGGGGCGGCGCCGATCGAGGTGGCCGCGCTCGGACCGGATGCGCTGGTCGTAGCCGGGTACAAGTGGCTGTTGGGGCCGTATTCGCTGACGCTGGCCTGGTTCGGCGAGCGCTACCTGGATGGCGTGCCCCTGGAGGAAACCTGGATTGCGCGCCGGGGGTCGGACAACTTCGCCGGATTGGTTGACTACACCGACGACTACCAGGAGGGCGCCCAACGCTTCGATGTCGGCCAGCGGAGCAACTTTGCGCTGGTGCCGGCGCTGTCGGCCTCGATCGATCTGGTGCTGAAGTGGGGGCCGGAGCGGATCGCGTCCTACACCGGCGAGTTGACCCGCGAACTCTTCCCCAGGCTGCGCGAAATGGGGGTGCGGGTCGAGGAGCGCGCCTGGCGCAGCCCGCATCTCTTCGGTCTCGAAGTGCCCAGGGGCGCCGACCTGGGAAGGGTGAAGGAAGCGCTGGCGCGGCGGCGGGTGGGGGTGTCCTTCCGGGGGACGCGGGTGCGGGTGTCGCCGAATGTGTATAACACGCGCGCCGACGTGGACGCGCTCGCGACGGCCTTTGCGGAGGCGCTGTACCGCTGAGTGACCCAGTCATCCGACCCGGCAAACAGACGCGCACCCGAGTCGGCTCCGGCCCCCTTCCTGGCACCTTGCGTCGTCTTTCGCGGTCAGGGCCCTATCGCACCTCAAGTCCCGGCCCGACCACGACTTGCGCCGTCGCGCCGATCCCGATCTCCTTCTCCGCGAACCACCCCTGGCGCACCTCCAGTACCAGTGCGGTCGCGATTTCGGAATCGGTCAGCGTCTCGTCGAGGGCTTCCATCCGCTTGATGCCGGCGATCCGGTTGCTGTCGTCGAAGAAGGCGATGTCGAGGGGCACGAAGGTGTTGCGCATCCAGAAGGAGCGTTCCTCGCTGCGCGGAAAGATGAAGAGCATTCCCGTTCCGTCGGGCACCGCGTCGCGGTCCATCAACCCCCTCTCGCGAGCGGCGGGTGTGCCCGCGACCTCGGCGAGCACCGTATCGGTCCCGAAGATCACCCAGGCCCTGCCTGCAGGCGGCAATCGCAAAGCCGGTGTCCCGGTCTCCCCTTCCGTGGCAGGGCGTCCGCCATTCTCGGCCACGCCGCCGGTCGCCGAACCCCCGCCATTCCCCGATCCACAAGCCGCCAGCGGTACCGCCGCCAGGAGGGCGATCGCAAGCCGCGCTCCCAATCGCGTCACCCGCCGCCCCGTCGTTTCGCCACCCTTTGCAGCCAGTGGAGGAGTCGCGGATCGCGCCGCGAACCGTGTGTGCAACGAAGCCGGTCCGCGCGGCCCCCTTCTCGGGCCCGTCTCCGTCTCGGTCCCGCCAACGGTATCTTGTTGAGTCCGCATGCGCGGTTCACCTCCTTCACGGAACAGTGCAGTGATCTTCGATCCCGATCTTCTCGACATTCTCGTCTGTCCCGAAACCAGGCAGGCGCTCACGGTGGCCAACGACGAGTTGCTGGCACGGGTCAACGCGGCGGTCGGCACGGGCAACGCCACCAACCGCGGCGGCGAGTCCATCACCGAAACGGTCACGGCCGGACTGGTCCGCGAGGATGGCGCCGTCCTCTATCCGATCCACGAGGGCATCCCCATCTTGCTGATTGACGAGTCCATCAAGGTTGACTTTTCATGAGGCGGCGGGCAAGGTGGCCGGTACGCGCAACCGGTTGGCCGGGATGGCCCGGAGGCGCTCTGTCCGGTGTGGGGGCGCTGGTGTACAATGCTTCTCCGGCGGTTCCCGCTGGCGGGATCAGTGCGGTTACGCGCGGGGAGTGTGTGGGGAGTGTGCGGGGAGTGTAACAAGGGCGGAAGGCCGGTGACACATGAACAGCAAAATCGCGAACGACGGGTGAAGGAGAGCGACACACGCTTCTCGGGTAGCGGATTCGCCCGATTCTACACGCCGCTCGCCGCCACGAGCCTGCTGCTGACCGCCACCAACCCCATTCTGGCTGCGGCGCTCGCTCGTTCCACCGATCCGGTGATTGCGCTGGCGGGATATCAGGTCGCCTTTGCCGTTTGCGGGGTTCTCTACGCGCCCCTCCTCGTCGTTCAGCAGGTTGCCGCGGCACGATTGCTGGCCGGTGGTTCCTTCTCTCCGGTGTGTCGCTTTGCCTGGGCCATGGGCGCACTCCTCTCCTTTGTCGGGGTTCTGGTCGCGTACACCTCGGTTGGCGATCTGGTCTTTGCGCGGGTCGTGGGGGTTGGGCCGGAGGTGCTGAGCGAAGCCGTGCAGGCGATGCGCTTCCTCTGGCCGGTTCCCTTCCTGACGGCGGTGCGGGCGTCGCACCAGGGAAGACTGGTTGCCGGGCACCGCACGGTTCCGATCGCGGGGGCTACCGGGGGCCGCACCGCGATTCTGGCGATCGTCGCCTTCGCGCTGTTGGCGACCGGTGGGGGCGCCTGGCTCGGGGCCGCGGCCTTCACCGTGGGAATGGTGATCGAGACCGCCGTGGTGATGTTCGCGCGGACGCCGGGGCTGAAGCTGGAGCACGACGATTCCCGCCTGGACCGCGAAAATGTGGCGCGCTTCTCGGCTCCCCTGATGCTCAATGTGCTGCTCTGGTGGGCGACGCCGTTGATCATCAATGCAGTGCTGGCGCGCACCGCCAATCCGGATCCGGCGCTTGCCGCCTTCGCGGTCGTGGAGGCCGTGGGGTGGTTCATCGCGGCGCCGGTGGGCCAGATGCAACATGCCAGCATCGCCCTGGTGCGCTGTTCCGACACCCATCGCCGCGTAGGGTCCTGGGGCGGACTCGTCGCCTTTGCCACGACGGCGGCACTTCTGCTGATCTCGATTCCCGCCGTGCGCGAACCCATTCTGAGCGTTCTCTTCGCGCTCGATGCGGATCTGGTCGCGGTGGCCGGACCCGCGCTTCCCCTCGCCGCCGCCTACCCGCTACTCTACGGCATCCGCCAGTACTATCAGGGCCTCTTTGTGCGGTCGGGGAGACCGGTTGTGGTTGGTGTGGGCGCCGTCCTGCGCGTGGCCGCGATCATTCTGGCGGCGTTGATCGTTCCGAACGACGTGGTTGGCGGGGCGGCACTGGGAGTAGGGCTGGCGGTCTTCGGGCTGGCGGTCGAGGGACTCTTCCTGGTCCGCCACTCTCGCCGCAACGTCATGCCGGAGCTGCGGGCTCAGCGCGAGGCGGCGGTCAATCCGGAGGCCTTTGAGGGGGTGGGGTAGGCCCCGAACGGCTACGTTGCACGATCAGCCCATCCGCCGACGCTTCAAGAAATCCTGCATAATAAACTGCCCCAATGACATCGGCGACACGAAGCAGGCCTTCCCACGCGCGATCCGTGTGAGTTTGCGGACGAAGCGCACAAGGTAGTCGTCGTCGGCCAGCATGAAGGTGTTGATCGGGATCCGCGACCGCCGGCAGGCCGCCGCTTCCTGATAGGTGGCCCGCAGAATCCGCGGGTTGAGCCCCGCCGAATTCCTGTAGATGCGTCCGTTCGCGAGGGTGATGGCGCTGGGTTTGCCATCGGTGATCATGATGATCTGGCGCATCTCCTGACGCTGCGCCCGGAGGAGGCGCCGTGACAGCCTCAACCCTTCGGCCGTGTTGGTGTGGAAGGGACCGACCTGGGCGCTCGCCAGCCGCGCAAGGGGGATCTCGCGGGCGTGGTCGCCGAAGGTCACCACCTGGAGCGAATCGCCGGGATAGCTGGTGCGGATGAGGTGATGCAGAGCGAGGGCGACCTTCTTGGCCGGAAGGAAACGGTCTTCGCCGTAGAGCACCATCGAGTGCGAGATGTCCAGCATGAGAACCGTCGCGCACGATGAATGGAATTCCGACTGGTGTACCATCAGGTCGCGGTAGTCGAGGTGGAGGGGGATTTCCGGCCCCTTGCGGGCGATCGCGTTTCGGAGCGTCTCGGGGATATCGAGATTGAGGGTGTCGCCGAACTCCCAGCTCCGGCTTCCCGCATCGGCATCCACACCGGATGCGGTCTCGCGGGTTTCGTGTGCGCCCGCGCTGGAGCGCCCGAATGGCTTCAAGACACTGCGAAGCGCCCGGTAGCCAAGGAAATCCAGTCCCCGTTGCGTCACCTGGAACTGAACCTGGTCCGCCGCCTCGCGCGCGTCGTCCACAGAAACCGCGCCCGGCCCTTCTCCCGTCCCCCCGCCTGAGCCACCGCCCTTCAGCGTAACGTACCCTTCCTCCACCATTTTCTCGACGAGCTGATCCAGCAAATCCGCAATCTGGCGGCGCACTTCGGGATTTCCCGGATCGTCGGCCCGCAGCTCCTCCAGCATCTCAGGCGTGAGCTGGCCGGTATCGACGAGGGCCTGAAGCAACGCCCGTTTCAGCGCATCGACGGATGAGGTGTCTTTCAGCCCGGACCATCCCCAATAGGGGTGAAAGTGCGGACCACCGGCGAACCCCCCGTCCAGGAGAAACTCGGAGAGCGACTCGATGAGACTTTCGAGATGGGCGGCGTCGGCGGGGCGCTCGCGGTAGCGTGTGTAGGTCGTAACGCGCATGGTGAACCAAGGATAGGGCGAAGTGCGGAGATCGGAAAGTCTGGCGGAATGAACCTCGACGACGGGCGGGCAATCGGCGATGTGCGGGCCTCGTTGCTTGACTTTCTGGATCGGTGCGGACGGGATCTGCCGTGGAGGACGGGCAGAAATCCCTACCGCGTGCTGGTCTCCGAGATCATGCTGCAGCAGACCCGCGCGGAGACGGTAAAGGATCGTTATGTGCGCTGGCTGCAACGCTTTCCGGGGTGGCGCGAGCTGGCCTCGGCCTCGCTCGACGAGGTGCTCCTGGAGTGGAAGGGACTGGGATACTACGCGCGGGCCCGCAATCTGCACCGGACGGCGGGAATCGTCTGCGAACGGCACGGGGGCGAGCTGCCGACGCAGCCGGAGGAGCTGAAGAAGTTGCCCGGAGTGGGGGACTACACGGCGGGCGCGGTGGCGAGCATTGCCTTTGGCCGAGCGGTTCCCGCGGTGGACGGAAATGTGCGTCGTGTGCTCTGCCGCCTCCTCGATCTTGCCGATCCCTCGCCCGCCCGGCTGCGCGATGAAGCCGCCCGCCTCCTCCACCCCACCCGGCCCGGCCACCACAACGAAGCGATGATGGAGCTTGGCGCCACGGTGTGCACTCCCCGCACCCCCCGCTGCCCCACCTGCCCGGTGCGTCCCCATTGCGCCGCCCACCGCCTTGGCACGGTCCTGAAACGACCGCTACGGCGACCGCGCCCACGCCTGCGGAAGGTTGACTACGCGGCCGCCGTGGCGATCGACCGCGCGGGCAGGGTTCTCGTGGTGCGCCGCCCGAAAGAGGGATTGCTCGGCGGAATGTGGGAGTTTCCATCCGTGGAGCTGTCCGGCACGGCGGCCGCCCGCGAACCGCGCAACCGCAAGTCCAACCGCCACTTGCGGCACTGCCGCATGGCCACCGCCGCCGTGGAGCGCCTTGGCGAACTGGGCTTCCACGGAGTCGCGAGGGGCACCCTCGCCCCCGTCCGCCACACCTTTACGCACCTGCGCGCCCGCTATCACCCCGTCCTTGTGCGGGTCGGCGCATCCGCGGCCCGGGCTGCACCACTTGCTGTCCAGCCCGCGCCCGGCGCCGGAAGTCCGGCGTTGCCGCGCCGGGACCAAGCCGCCTCCGAAGCCGCCTCCCAAGCCACAGGTTCGCCCGCTATCGCCCCCGCCGCCCCCTCGTCTTCAACCGCAAGTCCGGCAACGCTTTGCTGGACCGATCCCGCGGGACTCGATTCCTTTGCGCTGTCTGTCGCCCAGCAAGAGATCGCCGTGCTTCTGGCGGAAGCTCTGAAGGAAGGAGTGGGCTGGCAAGTGGCGCAGGCGGCCCCGGAGCCGATGCGGGACATCGATTCCACCGCCGACCAGGGTCAGGAAGGAGCCGCCCGCTGATACACGCTGTCCACCGTCCGGCTGATCTTCTCTTCGTTGACCAGTGCTTCCAGGATCAGCTCGCATGCTCCAGCCTTCACACCGTCCAGGCAGCCTTCGGGTGCGTGTCCCAACGCCGCGGCCATCTCCAGCAGTCCCGGTATCTTGCCGAAACCGGCCACACAGGCCGATGCGGAGGCGTCTTCGGCGACCTGCATGGCCCCCCCGCTGTCGAAGTATTCGACAATCGGTAACTCAAAGCGATCAATGATCGGTTGTGGATCCCACTCCGGGTCTTCGCGATTCGGGTGGAGGCCGCTGAAGAAGGTGCACGCCGAGATCAGGTCACGCGCAACCCGCTCGACGCCACGCAGTTCCCCCTCGTATTCCAGCTCCAACTTGCCGGTAATCGCCGACAGCGAAGCGTAGATGTCGCCGATCCGGGGAACGACCCACTCCTCGCCGAGCCGAAGCGCGCGCTGTTCGGCATTCGAGACCACCGTTTCCAGAAGGGCAATCGGCATCCGCTGGCTGACCCCGCTGCGCTTGTCCACATGGTGAGTCGTGCGTCGGGCCATGTGCGCCACGCGCTCAACCATGTCGCGCACGAAATCGGGCACCAGGACCTTCCGCCCGGGGCGGTGAGTCCAGGCCTCCTGCTCGGTGATCGCGATGCCCGTGCCCAGAGCCTCCGGGTAGTGCGTACGGACCTCGGCCGCTATGCGGTCCTTCAGCGGGGTGACGATCTTGCCGCGCGCGGTGTAGTCCTCCGGATTGGCGGTGAAGGCCATGACGAGATCGAGGCGCAGGCGCACGGGAAAGCCCTTGATCTGCACATCGCCCTCTTCGAGGATGTTGAAGAGCCCGACCTGGATGCGGGGTGCAAGATCGGGGAGTTCGTTCATTGCGAAGATTCCCCGGTTGGCACGGGGCAACAGTCCGAAGTGAATCGAGAGTTCGTCGGCGAGGGTGTGGCCGCCGCGGGCCGCCCGAATCGGATCGAGGTCCCCGACCATGTCCGCGATCGTGACGTCGGGCGTGGCGAGTTTCTCCACATAGCGCTCTTCCGCGTCGATCCATGCGACCGGTGTGTCGTCCCCATGTTCGTTGACCAGATTTCGCCCGTAGCGCGAAATTGGCGCGAAGGGATCGTCGTTGACCTCGCTGCCGGCGATCACGGGGATGCGGTCGTCGAGGAAGGCCGTGAGCCGGCGCAGTATGCGCGACTTGGCCTGGCCGCGCAGCCCCAGAAGGACGAAGTCGTGGCGTGCGAGGATGGCGTTCACGAGCTGGGGAATGACGGTGTCGCCGTAGCCGCGGATGCCGGGAAAGAGGCGCGTGCCGCTGCGCAGATGCCGGATCAGATTCGTCCGCATCTCGTCCTTAACGGTGCGTGGGCGATACCCCGAATCCCGCAGTGCGCCCAACGTGGTGGGTAGTTGTGCATCGGTCATGTGAGTGGATCCCTCCGGGCGGGTTGTGGGTCGCGATCCCTTCATGCGGATAACTTTACACGGTTTCATCCGGGCGATTCCACCCAGATGCGATATTGTCCGGGGCGCTGTCCGGGCCGCGCCGCGCGCTTCGCATCCTCGCGAGGTGTGCCGTCGTCCGACACCGTGCTTCCGGTTCCTCGCCACCTGGCGCCGCACCATCCACAGGAGTTGACGTGTCCAGCCGCCATTCTTCCGGTCCCCCGGCCCCCGGTTCCTTCCCAGCCGGGTCCGCGTCCACCCAGGCCCCTGCTCCTCGGGTCCCTCTCGAAGGTCCAGTCGTCCCCGAACGCTATCAGCCGCCCCCTTCCACCTCCGAGCGGATCCTGCGCGAGAGCCCGGACGCCGAAGCGGTTCCCCTGGATGTGGTCTTTGTGGGCGGAGGCCCCGCCGGTCTCGCCGGAGCGATCGAGTTGGCGCGCCTGGTTGCGGAGGGCAACGCCGCGGGCGACGGGGTAGGGGAGCTGGAGATCGGGGTGCTGGAGAAGGCCGACGGACTGGGGGATCACAACCTGTCCGGAGCGGTCGTCAATCCGCGTTCCTTTCGCGAGCTCTTTCCGGGGTTGAAGGATTCGGACTTTCCCTTTCGGCGGCCGGTCGGGCGCGAGGCGGTCTACTTCCTTACAGAACGGGGGAAGGTGCGGCTGCCGACGCCGCCCACAATGCGGAACCACGGCAACTACATCGCTTCGATCTGCGAGATCGCGCGGTGGCTTGGGGAGCGCGCCGAAGAGGCCGGGGTGATGGTGCTGCCGGGCTTTCCGGCCGATGGCCTTCTGGTCGAGGATGACCGGGTGACCGGGGTGCGAACCGCTCCGCGCGGCCTTGATCGTGACGGAAATCCGGGGGGCGCCGCGTGGATGCCGCCGGTGGATGTGACGGCGCGCGTGACCGTCCTGGCCGAAGGGACGCGGGGGTCGCTCACGCAGGCCTGGCTCGACTGGCAGGAGATCAAGTCCCCCAATCCGCAGATCTATTCGTTGGGCGTCAAGGAGCTCTGGCGGGTTCCGCGGCCGCTTGACCGAATCATCCATACGATGGGCTGGCCGTTGCTGAAGGACGGATTCGGAGGCTCTTTCGCCTATCCTCTTGCCGACGACCTGGTTGCGCTGGGACTGGTCGCCAGCCTCGACTACCGCAACACGCGCCTCGATGTCCACGGGCTGCTGCAGCGCACGAAGCATCATCCGCTTTTCCGCGGCATCCTGGAGGGCGGGGAAATGGTTGAATGGGGCGCCAAGACGATCCCCGAGGGCGGTCACTACTCGCTGCCCGGACGCCGGCACGGCAACGGCATCTGCATTGTGGGCGATGCGGCCGGGTACGTGGAGGTCGCTTCGCTGAAGGGAATCCACTACGCCATGCACTCGGGGATTGTGGCCGCGCGCACGATCCATGCCGCGCTGAAGGCGGACGACCTCTCGGCGGCGGGGCTCTCGGGCTGCACCGACGGGGTCGACCGGTCGTTTGTGGGGCGCGATCTGTACCGGAATCGCAACATGCGGCTGGCCTTCAAGAGCGGATTTGTGCTGGGGGGCGCCAAGGCGACGCTGGCGATGGCGACCGGCGGACGGATTCCGGGAAGGAGAATTGCGACGCCAGCCGATGCCGCTGAACCGAAGACGCCGGGAGCGCCGGTGAATGGCGAAGGGCCGCTGGCGACCGGCAAGGTGGACGCGGTCTTCAAGAGCGGAAACCGGACCCGCGACGACATTCCTTCGCACCTGGATGTGGGAGGAGAGGTGCCCCCCGAGGTGGCCGAGATGTACGTTAATCTGTGCCCGGCCGGGGTGTACGAGGCGGACGGTGGCGGATTGCGCGTGAATGCGCCCAACTGCGTGGACTGCAAGGCGACCGATGTGCTCGGGCCGCGGTGGTCGCCGCGGGAGGGCGGGAGCGGGCCGCGGTACCGGCGGATGTAGATTGTCTGGCGCGTGGCGGGAGGTGCCGGGAACGGGAAATGAACGACGGAGAGAGACAGATGGCGGAAACCAATGGCGGCGATCGAGGCAGCGCCGGCGGCAATGTGGCGCGGATTCCTCCGGGGGGGCCGATATGCCTGACCGGACGGATCGTGGTCGAGGTGGGGGGGCGGGTCCTGGCCGAAACCGATGACGTGGCGCTCTGCCGTTGCGGACAATCGGCCAACAAGCCCTTCTGCGACGGATCGCATCGCGGGGCGGGATTCGCCGATCCGGGGGTGATCGAGGGCGGGAGACTGGTGCCGGGACCGGACGCATCCTCCGGGGAGGACGCGGTGGCGATCGTCTGCAAATCCGACGGACCGCTCCTGGTGCGGGGTCCGCTGACGGTGGTCGCGGCCGATGGCGAAAGGGTGCGGGGAACGAAGGGCGCGCTCTGTCGCTGCGGCGAATCGGCGATCAAGCCCTTCTGCGACGGATCGCACCGGGCGGCGGGCTTTGCGGCGGAGTAGCCGGAAGGAACGAAGCGGGAGTAGCCGGGAACGAACCCAGACGCGGCTCGCGCGCAGCGGGCTGAACACAACACTGCCGGAGGGCATGGGGAATCGATCCCGCGCCGGTCCGGCCCAACCGATCCCGATTTTCGGGCCTTCTCGATCGTCGGGACAAACCAGCGGGAGAAACCCAACGTGCAGAACCAAGTGCAGAACCAAGTGCAGAACCGAATGAAGAAGCAGATTACGCTCACGGCCGCCGCGGCGCTGTTGGCCATCGCCGCCACGAACCCTGGCGCCAATGCCGCGCCCACCACGGTTCCGCCGCTCGCGGACACCCTGGCCTTCACCCTCCCGTCGCCGCCGAGCGCGGTGTACGAGGTCGCCCATTCGATGGTGATCGGCGTGGGTACCCCTGGCGGAACCATGGAGATCACCGCCGAGGTCGCCATGACGTTGGACCTGGCCTTCGAGAGCGCCGAAGGCGGAGTGCGGGTGACCGGGGCGCCTTCCAGATTCGAGGTCTCGATGAACAATCCCATGATGGGCACGCAATCCGCCGGCTTGGAGGTCGTCAGCGGCCCCTTTGATTTCGTGCTGGATCGCCGCGGCGAGTCGGAAGTTGCGTCTTTTCCCGCGGTGTCGGGCGTGATGGCGCAATTCTCGCCCTTTGAGGCGATGGGACATGCCTTCTTCCCCCGCCTGCCCGATGAGGAGGTGGAACCCGGCGGCATGTGGACGGACACCGTCGCCTGGTCCAGCGAAGACGAGACCACCGAAGC
Organism: Longimicrobiales bacterium; assembly: GCA_965213665.1. Lineage (GTDB taxonomy): Bacteria > Gemmatimonadota > Gemmatimonadetes > Longimicrobiales > Gaopeijiaceae > Bin94. The sequence goes on along the minus strand of CBDBZW010000003.1, from coordinate 2,869,886 downwards.
GTCCTCCACGATCGTCTTGAGCTACACCCTCGCGGGGGACACCGTGGTGGACGGGCGGACTCTGGCGAAGATCCAGGTTGCCGGAGATGTGAAGACCGATGCGAAGCAGAATCAGATGGGCATGGAGGTGTCCCAGACCGCCTCGGGTTCGATCAGCGGGTTCATCCTGTGGGACGAGGAACGCGGAATCATGGCCGGGTCGGAAGCCGAACAGACGCTTGAGGGCACGGCCAGTGTGCCGGGAATGCCTCCAACCGAGATGTCGGTGACCGGTACCGAGACCGTTCGCCTGACCGGCTGATTTGGAGCGCGCCACCATGACCACTACCCGGGCCATCCGCATCCATGAACTCGGCGGTCCCGAAGTGCTTCGCCGGGAAGAGGTTCCGCTCTCCGAACCCGGGCCGGGCGAGGTGCTGGTGCGCCACGAAGCCATCGGGCTGAACTTTATCGACACCTATCACCGTAGCGGACTCTATCCGGTGGCGTCGCTGCCCGCCGTAATCGGGATGGAGGCGGCGGGGGTGGTGGAGGCGGTGGGGCCGGGATTGGACGCCGGGCCGGAGCGCGGCCGGGGGGACAAGGAAGCCGCCGGACCCCACTTCGCGCCGGGGGACCGAGTGGCCTACGGAAGCGTGATGGGGGGTTACAGCGAGCACCGGGTGATCGCCGCCGACCGGCTCGTGCGCGTCCCCGATGGCGTGTCGAGCGAGACCGCCGCGGCCGCCATGCTCAAGGGAATGACCTCCTGGTATCTCTGCCGCCGCACCTGGCGCGTGGCCGCGGGCGAAACCGTGCTGGTGCACGCGGCGGCGGGCGGAGTCGGGACGATCCTCGGCCAGTGGTGCAAGGCGTTGGGCGCGACCGTGATCGGGACGGTGGGCAGCGCGGCCAAGGGCGAGGTGGCGCGGGAACATGGCTGCGACCACGTCATCTTCTACAAGGAAGAGGACTTTGTGGGCCGGGTGCGCGAGATTACCGGCGGCGAGGGGGTGCCGGTCGTCTTTGACGGGGTCGGCAAGGCCACCTTCGACGGCTCGCTCGAGTGTCTGGCCCGCTTTGGGATGATGATCACCTTCGGCAACGCCTCCGGTGCGGTTCCGCCCTTCAACCTTTTGCGCCTTAGCGCCAACTGTCTCTCGGTGGCGCGGCCGTCGCTGATGCCCTACGTCGAGCGGCGCGCCGATCTGGAGGAGGCGGCGGGCGAGCTCTTCGGGCACATTCGCTCGGGCCGCATCCGCCTGACGATCGGCCAGCGCTTCCCCCTTTCCCGGGCCTCCGACGCCCACCGCGCCCTGGAGTCCCGCCAAACACAGGGCTGCACTGTCCTTCTTCCCTGAACCCCCATCCCCCATGACCACCGCCGCCAAATCCCCCGCTTCCCCCCGCACCGCCGTCCCTTCACCCTCCTCCACCTCCGTGCGGCACCATGGGGACCGACGGACCAGACGGCTGCTCTCCGCGCTCGGCCTCGACGACCTCAACCCGGGCGGCTTCGGCGGCGAGTGGATCGGCTCCGGCCCCGAACTGGAGGTCCACACCCCGATCGACGGATCCCGCATCGCCACCGTACGGCAGGTCACCGAAGACGAGTACGACCGGATCGTCGCGCGCGCCCACGAAGCCTTCCTGCAATGGCGCACGGTTCCGGCCCCCAAGCGCGGCGAGGTGGTGCGCCAGCTCGGCGAACGGTTGCGGCGGCACAAGGCCGATCTGGGACGGCTGGTTACCCTTGAGATGGGCAAGATCGTTGCCGAGGGCGAGGGCGAGGTCCAGGAGATGATCGACATCTGTGACTTCGCCACGGGTCTTTCGCGCCAACTCTACGGTCTCGCCATGCACTCCGAGCGGCCCGATCACCGCATGTTCGAGCAGTGGCACCCGCTGGGCGTGGTCGGGGTCATCAGCGCCTTCAACTTTCCGGTTGCGGTGTGGAGCTGGAACGCGGCGATTGCGGCGGTGTGCGGCGACGCGGTCCTCTGGAAGCCGTCGAGCCAGACCCCTCTCACGGCGATTGCCTGTACGCGGATCGCGGCTGAGGTGGCGCGCGAGAACGGCTTCGATCCGGCGATCTTTTCGCTCGTTGTCGGGCGGGGATCCACGGTAGGCGACCGGCTTCTGCACGACAGGCGAATTCCGCTGGTGTCGGCAACGGGGAGCTGTCGCATGGGTTACCGCGTGGCCGAGGTTGTGGGAAGGCGCCTGGGGCGGACGATCCTGGAGCTGGGCGGCAACAACGCCATCATCGTTACGCCGCACGCCAACATGGAGCTTGTGCTACCCGCAATTCTCTTTGGCGCGGTGGGGACGGCCGGACAGCGGTGCACGAGTACGCGCCGGATCATTGTGCATGAATCGATTCGCGCGGAGTTGACGCGGCGGTTGGTGAGGGCCTACCGGGATGTGCGCGTCGGCGACCCCCTCGACCCGGCCACGCTGATGGGTCCGGTGGTGAATTGCCAGGCGGTGACCGATCTGGAGAACGCCGCGCGGCGCGTGACCGAGGAGGGCGGCGAGGTTCTCTGCGGCGGCGAGCGGCTCGGAGGGCCGGACTACCCCGGCGGCCACTGGGTGACGCCCTGCATCGCCAATGCGCGCAACGACTTCGAGATTGTGCAGGAAGAGACCTTCGCACCGATCCTCTACCTCATCGGCTACGGCAGCGCCACCGCGACTCCCGCGCAGGCCGTGGAGGAGATCGGCGCGGCGATGGCGCTTCACAATGGCGTTCCGCAGGGGCTGTCATCGGCCATCTTCACCGACCATGTGCGCGAATCGGAATTCTTCCTCTCGCACCGGGGCAGCGACTGCGGCATCGCGAACGTCAACATCGGCACCAGCGGCGCGGAGATCGGCGGAGCCTTCGGCGGTGAAAAGGAGACCGGCGGCGGGCGCGAATCGGGCTCGGATGCGTGGAAGGCCTACATGCGGCGGCAGACGAATACCGTCAACTGGAGCCCGGAGCTGCCGCTGGCGCAGGGGGTGCGGTTCGGATAGAAGGGGGACGCGGATTTCCGACAGCCCCACCGGCGACGCCCCACCGGCGCTGAACGCACAACTGCCGTACTTGCGCTCTGGCGGCCGGGAAGCCCGACAGCCGTCGTCTACCAAGCCGACCGTTCGTAGAGAACCGCGTCCATGATCCGGGAAACTTCAAGACCAAGATCGTCGGCGATCGACCGGAATTCTTCACCCGCATCGACGCGAGAAACCACGGCCGCGGTCGCAACCCCGGAGTCCGCCACCGTGGGCTGCCCAAGGAACACCCGCGGATCGATGACCACCGATTTGCTTGCGGGCTCCCAGGGCACAAAGGGGTGGAACCGGGTCGCAAGGCCATCGTCGTCGCGGTCGACGCGGTCCAGGCAGGTGGCCAGGGCGTGGCGCATCGCCAGGCGCGTGGAGCGGGAAAGGGCGAGCCATTCACCCAGGCGGTCAAGGACGATCTTTCGGCCCGGTCCGCCCAGTTCGTCGCGGAGCAGCAACCGTTCAAGCCCGAGTGCCTCTTCCGCCTTGGCCAACGCGCGGCCGACCAGCGCCATCCGGTCCACCTCGCGGACGGCGAATGCGCGCAAGAAGTGAGCCTCGACCAGGTTGTTGAAGGAGATCAGGCCGCTTCCGGCGGGGGCCCGGATCAGGGGCCGGGCAGGAGCGGAGGGCCGTCGGCGGCTGTGCGATCGGCCAATCACCCAACGGCGGAGCCTGCCCGTGGGAATGCCGAGATGGCGCGCGGCCACGGTGAAGGTGTAGAGCGGGGCGTCGCGCGGATCGACGGGGTTTGGGAGGGTCGTTGGGACTGGCATGCATGGCGCTCGTCGAGTGGTGGACTGGGACGGCGGGCGGCGCGGGCTAACCAGGCGGATCTTCCGTCCCTTCGCGCAGAATGGCAAGGTAGCGCTCGTATGCGAAGATTTTTCCGCGTTGGCGGCCCGTGACTTCGCGCACGATGTCGAGTTGCCCGAGCGCCCCGAGCACGGCGGCCACGGTCGGCCCGGACAGGCCCGTGCGTGACGCGAGGCGAGCGATGTCGCTCACCGGCCGTTCGACCAGCGACTGGTGCACCCTCAGAGCCGAACCCGCGCGCCGGCCCAGGCGGCCGAGTCGGGATCGGTCATCCCGGATGGTCTTGCTGACGGCATGAGCCTTCGGTGCCGGGGATCGTGCCATTGCGCGGGAGCGGTTCCAGGTTGGCATCCAAGATGGCATTGCCGTAGGAAAGATTCCAGGTGTTGGCTTTCATTAGGTCTCTGCCCAGGAAACGATCTTGGTCCTGCCCAAGAAAGAAATCTTGCCACGGCACTCACGCCGACCAAAAGTTACGAAAGGTTGGAGCTGTTTGCTTTTGTTTGACGTCCTGGCAAGAAAAGGGACTTTCCCTTAGCGCGGGCATTATGGGGTGAAGGGCTTTCCGCTCGGTGGTGCCCGGCCCCTGCGCGGGCCGGCCCGGAAGGTGGCCGTGTGGCGGAGGCGCGCGCGCAACCCCGAGGGAGCATCAGCCCCGGCTTGTGCCCCCGGTTTTCGCTCAATAGCTTGACCCGCATTGATTCTCTCGCTGCCCACGGGGGCTTGCCACCCACAGGACTTGCCACCGGACAGGGGGCTTGCCACCCACAGGATGTGCGACCGACAGGACGTGCCACCCACAGGATTTGCCACCCAAAGGAATTGCCACCGTGAAACGTTTTTCAACCATGTCGATCGTCGTCGCGACGCTCCTCGCTTCCGTCCCCCTCGCCGCCCAGCAATCGGTCACCCTTGACCCCGAATTCCTCGCGGGATATTCGTGGCGCAACCTCGGACCCGATCGGGGCGGCCGCTCAATCGCGGTTTCGGGCGTAATGGGACGGCCCGGGGAAGCCTACTTCGGCGCGACCGGCGGCGGCCTCTGGAAGACCACCGACGGCGGCGACAACTGGTTCCCCGTCACCGACTTCCAGATCGGTTCGGCGTCGATCGGGGCGGTCGCGGTGGCCGAAACCGACCCCGACCTCGTCTTTATCGGCACCGGCGAGACGTGCATCCGCGGCAACATTCTGCCCGGCGACGGGGTGTACCGGAGCCGCGATGCGGGCGCGACCTGGGAGCATGTCGGCTTTCGCGAATCGCACGGAATATCGAAGATCCGCATTCACCCGACCGATCCAGCCATTGTCTACGTGGCGTCGTTCGGCAAATATGGGGTGCCCAGCGAGGAACGCGGCGTCTTCCGCTCCACCGATGGCGGCGACACGTGGGAGCGAATCCTCTTTCGCGACGAGCGCACCGGCGCCATTGACATCGCGCTTGACCGCAACGATCCGAATGTGATCTACGCTTCGCTCTGGGAGGCCTTTCGCAAGGAATACACCATGTCGTCGGGCGGTCCGGGCAGCGGCATGTTCAAATCGACCGACGGCGGCGATACCTGGACCGAGATCACGCGCAACCCGGGAATGCCTGCCGAGGGCGTGGTGGGGCGCATCGGGCTGGCCGTTTCGAGCGCGAACTCCAACCGCGTCTACGCTCTCTTCGAACACGACAACGGCGGACTCTTCCGCTCCGACGACGCGGGCGCCACCTGGGAGCTCATCAACGACGAGCGCCGAATCCGCCAGCGCGCCTTCTACTACACGCATGTCTTCGCCGATCACCAGGACGAGGACGTCGTCTACGTGCAGAACACGTCGTTCTTCCGCTCGACCGACGGCGGCGCTACCTACGAGATCATCAACAACGGCACCCACGGCGACTTCCACGATTTCTGGATCGACCCCGACGACCCCGCGCACGTTGTGGTTGCCAACGACGGCGGCGGTGCGGTCAGCTTCAATACCGGCAGCGAATGGACCGACCAGGAGTTTTCGACCGCGCAGTTCTACCACGGCGTCACGACCGCGCACATTCCCTGGCACATCTGCGGATCGCAACAGGACAACAGCACGCTCTGCCTGCCGTCGGACTGGAATGCGGGGCGATTCGAGCAGGCGCGGGCCGACACCGCCGACAACCCGGGCGCACAAGTCCCGGCAATCACCGAGGGTTCGATGGATGTGCACTACCGGGCGGGCGGCGGCGAACCCGGCTACATCGCACCCGACCCGAAGGACCTCGACGTCTTCTTCTCCGGCACCAACAACGGCCGCTACATCGACAGGTTCAACCGGCGTCTGGGCACCTCGCGCGAGGTCAATCCCTACCCCTGGTTCTACTCCGGCGAACCCGCCAGCGACATGGTCGAGCGCTGGCAGTGGACCTTCCCCATCGTCTTCTCGCCCGTCGATCCCAACATCCTCTACGCATCGTCCAACCGGCTCTGGCGGACAACCGACGGCGGCACAAACTGGGAGGCGCTGAGCGACGATCTCACTCGTGCGGACCCCATGACGCTGGGCCACTCCGGCGGGCCGATCACCGGCGACATGAACGGGCCGGAGGTCTATGCAACGATCTTCTCGGTCGGCCCCGGCAAGCGCGATACCAACATCATCTGGACCGGTTCGGACGACGGGCTTGTGCATGTCACGCGCGACGGCGGCGCCAATTGGGCCAATGTGACGCCCCCCGACATGCCCGACTTCGGTCGCGTCAGCCTGATCGACGCTTCGTCCTTCGACGACGCCAAGGCCTATGTTTCCGCCCGTCTGGCACTGCTCGACGACTTCCGCCCGCACATCTGGAAGACCGAGGATTTTGGCCAAAGCTGGACGCGAATCACCAACGGAATCCGCAACGACGCCTATGTCAACTCCATCCGCGAGGATCCCGATCGCGCAGGGCTTCTCTACGCCGGCACCAACCACGGGGTGTACATCTCCTTCGACGACGGCCAGGTGTGGCAGGAGCTCAATCCCGGCTTTCCGGACATCCCCGTTACCGACGTCATTCCCGAGCACGACGAACTGGCGGTGGCGAGTCATGGGCGAGGCTTCTGGTCGCTGGACAACATTGCGCCGCTCAGGCAGCTCGAGGCGGGCACAACGGCAAACGACCTGGTCCTCTTCGATCCCGCGGTGGCGTACCGGTCGGCGAACGGGGTTGTGCTGTCGTGGTGGTTGGGGGAGGGGGAAGAAAGCGCGACCACGGCCAAGCTGGAAGTTTTGGGCGAAGGCGGCGAGGTGTTGCGGACCTTTGAGCCTGCGGAAGAGGACGAAGAGCGCGATCGCTGGTCGGGTCTCCCGTTGCCAATGCAGCCCGGCCTCAATCGGTTGCGGTGGGACTTGCGCACGGATCCGGCGGCAACGTTTCCCGGAATGATTCTGTGGGGTGTGCGCACGATGGCGCCCACGGTGCCGCCGGGGATGTACACGGTGCGCCTGACGGTGGGCGAACGGACCGAGGCGACCGAGGTGGAGGTGCGGCGCAATCCCTGGATTACCGACGTGACCGATGCCGATCTGGCGGCGCAATACGAATTCGGCGCGCGGATTCGGGACAGAGTGGACGAGGCGAACCGGGCCGTGATCGCGATCCGGGAGGTGGAGGCGCAACTGGAGGAGCGGCTGGGGGAGTCGGACGATGCGGAGTTGCGCGCGGCGGCGGAGCGGCTGCAGGCGGCGCTGGACGCGGTGGAGGGCGAGATCTACCAGGTGCGGAACCGGTCGAACCAGGACCCCCTGAACTTTCCGATCAAGGTGAACAATCGCCTGGCCAACCTGCTGTCGATGTCGGAGCGGGGGGATGGACGGCCGGGGAGCGGGATGTACGCCGTGTTCGAGATCATGGTGGAGCGGTTGGAGGGGTTGGTGGGGGAGCTGGAGGGGGTTTGGGGGGCGGAGTTGGTGGAGGTCAACGCGCGGCTGAGGGATTTGGCGGTCGATGAAATCGTGCTGCGCGACCGCGGGGGGGCGGTGTCGTGAGGGGTTGGGGGGTGGTGGGTAGAGTGGCAATCGTAGCTCAACCAACCGAATGCTGATCGCCTCAGCCGTCTGGGACTACTTCTGGTTCCTCCGAGACCACATGGCGAGAAACGGCTTGACAACTTTTCGTCCACACGCCCTACTTTTTCTAGAACCTCAGACTGGAGACCTACGGATGGAAAAAGATCACCTGGCAAGAATTCTCAAGAGAAACCCGACTATCGATCGAACGGCAATCGATCGTAGCCAGCAGGCCACGAAACAGCTCGCCGAGGTGGGGGTCAAGGTAGGCGGCTACCGGCTGGAACCTGCGCTGGGCGGCAAGCTCGTCAGGAGTTCTGGACAGTCGCCGAGCCGGAAGGATCAACGGGAATAGGGTCCCGCGCCTTCAGCTAACCACCTCCCCCATCATCCCCCGTACGCTCCCCACCGCATCGCCCATATCGTCAAGCATCTCGAGCTACAGGAGCTATCCAACACCTTCGGCCTCATCTTTACCGAACACCAGATCATCCCGGCCGCCCACGCCACCGAGATCGACATGGACGCCTTCGGGTCCTTCATGCGCGCGCAGGGGATGGAGATCGAACAGGGGCCGCAGCCGGAGCTCGCCGACGATCTGCGCAACGCTTCTGTCTGCGGGGAGCTTGACGGGGTGCAGCGGCCGACGCTCTACGGCATGATGGTCTTCGGACGGGGACCGCAGCGCTACCCCCACACGAGCAGTTCTCTTCATCCAGTGCTCGCGCTACGCGGGAACGGACCGGGCCGGGTGGTCAGAGCGGGCGATTCGAAGGGGAGGCTGGAGGACCAGGTGGATCGATCGATGGGCTGGTTCCAAAGCCTCGGCCACGGGGAACGCTACCGGGGACTGTATCGCGAAGACCTGCCGCTCATGCCGGAAAGGGTGCTCCGCGAAGCGTTCGTCAACGCGGTCATCCACCGCGACTATTCCCAGACCGGCGCGTCTATCCTGCTGGAGGTCTTCAGTGACCGCATCGAAGTGACGAGTCCGGGCACGCTTCCCAGTCACATGACGGTGGCGCAGGCGACGCGGGGTGGCGCGCCGAGGTCCCGCAACGAGATGATGGCCAACGCGATGGTCGTCCGCCGCCTGATGGAACGCCGCGGCCGGGGCTGGCTGCTGATGCGGCGCGGGATGCGGGAGTTCAACGAAACCGAGCCGGAGATGCTGAACGAGGTGGAGGGCGGCTACGTGCGGGTGCGGTTTCGGACGGAGGGGTTCAGTTATACTGTGTAGTGCCACTGGGCTGGGTGCGACGATTGTCGGGAAAACCGGAGGAGACCTGAATGATTCGAGCTCAACGAAACCAAGCTATGACCCCCCACTCCCCCGCCCGCCCCGCCCCCGTCCTCCTCGTCTCTCTCCTCGCCCTCGCCTGCACGGCCCCCCCGCCCGGCCCCCTCCTCACTCGCGCCGAACTCACCGATTACCGCGAGACCAGCTCCTACGCCGAGGTCGTCGATTTTCTCCAGCGCGCGGCCGACGCCGACCCTGCCGTCCATTACACCACCTACGGCCACACCAACGAGGGACGTGCGCTTCCGCTGGCCGTGGTGGGCGACATGGCGGGTCCGGATCCCGCTTCCGTTCGCGCCTCCGGGAAGACAATCGTCTACTTGCAGGGCAATATCCACGGGGGCGAGGTGTGCGGGAAGGAAGCGCTCCAGATGCTGCTGCGCGACCTGGCCGGCGGGCGTCGCCGGGAGTGGCTGGAGTCGATGGTGCTACTGATTGCGCCGATCTACAATGCCGACGGCAATGAGCGGGTGACCCTGACCAATCGCGGTCGCCAGCATGGGCCGGTTGGAGGAATGGGCCAGCGGCCGAATGCGCAGGGACTTGACCTGAACCGGGATCACATGAAGCTGGATTCGCCCGAGGCGCGGTCGGTGGCGCGGCTCTTCACCTTGTACGATCCGCATGTGGCGGTGGACTTGCACACGACGAACGGGACGCAGCACGCCTATCATCTTACCTATTCGCCGCCGCTTCATCCCAACACGCCGCCGGAAATCGACAACTTCCTGCGCGACGGTCTCTTCCCCCACGTCACGGGCGAGATTCGCGACAAGCACGGCTGGGACTACTACTACTATGGCAACGCGGGCGGCCGCGGAGGTGGCGAGCGCGGCTGGTACACCTTCGATCACCGGCCCCGGTTCAACAACAACTACATCGGCTTGCGCAACCGGATCGCGATTCTGAGCGAGGCCTATTCGTACGCAACCTTCGAGGAGCGCGTGCTGGCCACCCTGTACTTCGTCGAAGAGATACTGGACTATGTGCATGAATATGCGGCCGAGGTGCGCCAGATCGTTGCCGGTGCCGATGATGCCGTGGTTGTGGGAGATTCGCTTGCGCTGCGGGCCGTGCCTGCGCGTTCAGCCGAGCCGGTTGACATCCTCATGGGCGCCACGACTGTGGAACTTCATCCGCTCACCGGCCGCCCGCTGCTCCTGCGCGCCGACACCGTGTACGTCGAGCCGATGCACGAATACGGGACCTTTGCGCCGACGTTGCGGGGGCGCGTCCCCGAGGCTTATCTGGTGCCCGCCGAGCTGGAGGAAGTGTTGATTCGGCTTGCGGCCCACGGGATCGCGCTGGAACCCGCGGACGGCGCAACGCTGGAAATGGAGGCGTTTCGGATCGATTCGGTGCAAGCGGCGGAGCGGCCATTTCAGGGACGCAACGAACAGACCCTCTTCGGCCGCTACGAGACCGTCCCCTTCACTCCGACTCCAGGCGACATGGTGGCGCGAACCGGCCAACCGTTGGGACGCCTCCTCTTCAGCCTGCTGGAACCCCAATCCGACGACGGCTTCGCGAACTGGGGATTCCTGGCGGACCACCTGCGCGCGGGCGAGCTCTATCCGGTTGTGCGGATTCCGGGTGGATGAGGGCTGCCCAAATGGAACCGCATGCCCACTTCATGGAGCTCCGCCACAGGATACTCACCACGATGGGCGGACAGCAGCAAGAGTACCAGCAGTATGACTGGCTCTACGGCGCCCTCGGGGATCCCGGCTCGGATGTCATGTTCGTTTGCGAGAATCCGTCGCGCGCCGGGGTCGAATCTGCCGACACGCATTTCGGGCACCTCGACATCGACGCGCAGTGGCGCGGATGGCGCCCGGAGAAGCGGTTTCGACCCGCTCTCTGCGCGACCGGGCTGAAGTGCGGTGGTCCAGGCGAGGTCGGCGGCTGGCGCTGCTACATCACCAACGTCATCAAGAGCATGTACGTCGTGGGGGATTTCAATGCCCTGTCATGGGCCGAAAAGGCCAGGTTGGCACGTCGCTGGGAGGTCTGCCGCGTCAAGCCGAAAGTCGTGTTCTGCGTTGGCTGGAAGTCGTGGCGGATGGTGAGGTTGCTCCAAGAGAAAGGCCACATTGATCTCGGAAGCGCGTCCCCGCACCGGACTTGGCACTACTCTGCGCGCGGAAGCCATTCAGAGGTACGCGACAAGATTCAGAGGTGTATCGAAAAAGGAATGGCGGCAGTCGACAGGGGGTCGGCCACGCCCGCAAATGCGATCAACTGCAGGGACGACGCAACATCGGCCTGACTACCCCCCCTCCCACCCCACCCCACCGCCCCGCAACGGCAACTCCACCTGCCCTCGGTCCCGCTTCGGCACCACATGACAGCGGCGGCAGCGCGCTTCGTAGCTCTCGGCGCCGCCCACCTGGATCGTCGGTCCCTCGGCGGGGGCGGGCTTGCCGTCGATCAGGCGCTGGTTGCGCGTGGCCGGGTCGCCGCACACCACGCAGATCGCGTTCAGCTTGTCGATTCGCTCGGCGCGCGCCAGGAGCGGCCCCATCGGACCAAAGGGCTCGGCGCGAAAATCCATGTCGGTCCCGGCCACGATCACCCGCACTCCCGCATCGGCCAGAGCATCGGCGACATCGCAGATTCCGTCGTCCAGAAACTGGGCTTCGTCAATGGCGACGACCTGCGTCTCGGGCTGCACCCGCTCGGCAATCTGCGCGGAGTTCGACACGGGCTCGGCCTCGATCTGGCGCCCGTCGTGGGACGAGATGTGGAACTGGCCGCCGTAGCGATCATCGAGGTGCGACTTGAAGAGCTGAATCCTCCGCCCGGCGATCAGCGCCCGGCGCACACGACGGATCAGCTCCTCGGACTTGCCGCTGAACATGACGCCCGCGACGACCTCGATCCAGCCGTGGTTGGTGTGGTTGCGCATCCGTCACGATAACGGGATGCGAGCTCCGGGTCACGGCGGGGATGCCCGTTCGGGCCGGATCACTTGCGGTCTGAATCCCGGCAGGAAATCGTCCCAAAAAGTTCGGACTGCACGATCGGAGTTTCCTGCCGTTTGACTGGACCCTGCTGAATTGTGTTGCGAAAGCAAAAAAAATGAATCTGAATAGCGGGACTCCCCACGCCCAGCGCAGACTTCTTCGCCGGAGGTTCCGAGAACCATCCTTGCCTCGTCCCGGGAAGCTTCGTCTCAGCTGAGGCTAACGAGGGACTCCCTCTCCCGACCCCCAAGGAGGTCCCGCGCCGACGTGCACGAAGTCGAGGACGACGGCTTCGCCGCGATGGCGACCGCCGAGGCTGACCGGCGCCGGCCAAGCCTCTGGTCGCGGCTGGGGGGCTGGTGAGCGGCGTCGTAAGCCCCCCCTGGGAATCGCAAATCCAAGTTGACTTGCAGCAGAGAAACTCGCCGAATAAGCTCTGACGTCATGAAGAAGAAGAGGTTTCCATTCCTGATTCACGGAATCGTCGAGACGGGCGAAGTCCGGAAATCGGATCGTTCGGAAGTGTTGGACGCCCAAGTGGCGTTTCTTCGGAAGGTGCTGGAGCGTGCCCTGATTCTGCCGCGATACGCCAGAACCGAGTTCGTCAGTGGCGGTTGGCGCATTGCGGCCCGGACGAGCTTCCCCGGCGGTCGCCTCGCCGTTCGACTCTACGCTCCGGGGATGGATCCGGCGGGGGCGTGCGCTGCCTCAATGTCTGTCAGCTATGCACCAGGAACGCCTCCAGCACTGTGGACCAGCAGGGCGGGTATCTCCTTGGCGCCGGACTCTTCCAAGGCAGCTACAGAGATACGTAACTTGGAACTCGGTTTCGCATGGGCGTGGATTCCGCTCATCGAGGAATGGGGCGAATTGGACTGGGCCAGAACTCTAGACGTGAGCGAGAGGGTTCTTGAGGACGAGCACGGCGGCGGTCAAGTTGACGAAATGGAGCGGTACGAGCAGCGGGCAGAAAAGGAATCCGAACGCCATGACATCTCCTCGCCCTATGAGGACACCTGGGAGGATTATGACGACCACGACCCCGGGAGCTCTTATGACGACTACGACCCGGAGCCTTATGGCGACCCTTATGAAGACATCGATCCTTGGGAATGGGCTCCCGATGACGTCAAGGAGGACTGGTCCAGGGACGAGCACGGTGGGGAGGCCGGCTGGGATTTCTTGGACGAGTGGGATGAGTAGGCCAAGCAGACCAAGTGAAGTTGAGAGTCGCAACCTTTGCGGTCGGTACCACCTGTTCAGGGAGCTGGACGAACTCCTGGTGGGCCGACTCCACAGTGGCTGATCGAGCTGATCAAGCACTCGCAATGATTTCGCGCCCTTGAGCTCGCCTTTAAGGGGTCACACCTTTGGGGGTGGCGGGCTCTTGCCCGGCCGCCTCCCCCAACCCCAGAATCCATCCCTTGATCACCATTCCCACCCCTCGGCTCCCCCTCGGACCGCTCATGCTACAGTCCGGTTTGGAAACCCCACCACTCTGTGCTTGGCGCATCACCGTTGCCGACTCTGACCGACGAACCGCCTCCAGCCGTCGATGAGTGACCTCAACCGCGTAGCAATATCGGTCGACTTCGTGGAGGCCTACAGCAGGCTCGGCTCGCCCCACAGGCAAGCGGTTCGGCCGGTGATGAGCGCAATACAGAAAGACCCCTCGCTCTGGCGCTACGACGTAGCGACGCTGGACGGCGCCGATGAAATGCGGGCGATTCGGATCACACCGGACTGTTGGGCCATGGTCCAGCCTAGCGGCACGGGTCTGGTCCTGCACTGGGTCGGGACACCGCAGGCCGCTAAGGAGTGGGCCACGAGTCACGTCTGCGCCGTCCATCCCGATACCGGGTCCAGCCAGGTCTACCATCGGATCGATCCCGCCACGCTTGGAGGAGAGGACGCGCATGCCGGAAGCAGCGGAGGGCCTCTCCGAGCCTTGTCGGACAGTCAGGTCAGGCGGCTCGGGGTTCCACCGGACCAGATCGACTTCGTAAAGCTTGTGATGCACGACGGTGAAGCCAGCTCGCTGGAGCAACTCAACCTCCTGATCCCGCCCGAAGCCTACGAGTCCCTCTTCGACTTGCTCTTGGGGGAGAATTACGAAAAGATCGTCGCTAGGCTGGACGTAAATCGCACGGCCAAGGCGTCCGGCGGGATCCTGGACGGGCTGGGAACGAACGAGTCGAAGCGTCAGTTTGCGGTTGGCCTGACCGAGACGGAGGTGGACAGCCTGCTGGACGCACCGCTCGAAACATGGCGCGTCTTTCTTCACCCGGCCCAGCGCCGACCTGTGGAGAGGGACTGGAATGGGTCCGTGCGGATCCTGGGCGGTGCAGGCACCGGGAAGACTGTGGTCGCGATGCATCGGAGCAGGTGGTTGGCGCGCAGCAGCCTGGATTCTCGCGACATGTTCGCTTCCGAGCGCAACATCCTCCTTCTAACCTACACCCGGAACCTCGCGGACGAGTTGAAGAAGCACCTCCATTCGATCTGCTCCCGGCAAGAAATCCGGGCGATCGAGGTGAAGAACATTGATCGCTGGGTCTGGGGTTTTCTGGCGGGATCCAGCGTATCGCGCGGGAATCGGCTCTTTGGGCGCAATGGCCTCGGATTCAAGCCGGTGATTCGACGCGAAAACGACCTTTGGCGGCGCGCAATGACCAAACGTCCTGCATCGTCCGGTCTGTCGAAGGACTTCTACTGGGAGGAGTGGCGCCACGTCATCCAGGCCCAGGAGGTCATGGATATGGAACCCGGTTTGGCGGTGAGTAGAGAACCTTCGGCCGAGGCGATGAACCGATCGCTCACGAACTACCGGAGAGTACAACGAAAGGAGCGGGGCACCCCCCTGCAAGTCTCCACCAGGAACGCGATCTTTCCGATCTTCGAGACCTATTGGCGCGAGTTGTGGCGGAACAGGCGGATTGAGTGGTCGACGGCCTACCGCGTCGCCACGGAAGAGCTCAAGCGGGCAAGCGACGAGCCCAGCTACGCATCCGTCGTGGTGGACGAGGCACAGGATCTGGGCTACCAGGCTCTGCGGATGATCCGTGCCATGGTTCCAAAGGGCAAGAACGATCTGATGATTGTGGGCGACGGCCATCAGCGGCTCTATCCGGGTCCGAGGGTCGTCATGAATCAGTGCGGGATCAAGGTTCCTGGGCGAAGGTCCATCAAGCTTGCGACCTGTTACCGCACTTCGGAGGCCATTCGGCGGTGGGCCGCTAGCATCATGGACGGGCAGCCCATCTACGGCCTTGACGACGCAACGAAGTCCGAACTGGAGATCGGCTGTTCGGCGGTTGCGGTCGGTACCGCTCCGGTCGTGCACCGCTGGTCTGATCGGCGGAAACATGATGACCAGGTCGTTCAGCTCGTTCAGAATCTCGCCGATCGCCAGCCTCTGGAGGGTGTGTGCATCGTGGCCCGGCACAGATCCATCCTGGACCGGATTGAAGCGGCCCTGTCGCTCAACGGGATCAGGTCGGTGGTCATGAATCGTGGCAGGGTTCCGGGTAGCCACCAGGCGCGCCTTGCCACCATGCACGGGGTCAAGGGAATGGAGTTTGACACCGTCGTGATGGTGGATGTGAACGACGGAATCGTTCCTTCGTCGCGGTTTCTGGAGAAATGCGCCGACGCTGAGTCCCGGAGGGAACGGGAGATGATTGAGAGGTCGCTGCTGTACGTGGCGGCGACCCGGGCCCGAAAGGAACTGTTTGTGTTCAGTTGGGGAACGCGCAGTCCTTACGTTCCAGACGCTTGACCGGGGCGTGCTGGCGGGCCTTGGCCGAGTATCGCACCCGGGAGCGCGAGAAGGTGCCTGTAGCCACCGTCGGCCCCAACCCTTGCCCGGTAACGCTCGCCGGTCGCAAAGTGCGCGGAGGGGGGCCTCGCCGCCCGTGTGGCCGACGATCATGGGGGCGGGGAGCTCCGCCCGCCGCCGGCCCAGCGGGCGCTGCTCCGGGCGCAGGTTCGCGGGCGTCCGCAGGGCTGGCTTGGAGCACTGTAAGGTGCTTGAGCAGCTTACCGCTTGGGGCCACGCTTCGCGCGTCCCCGAGCGGGGCTTGTGGGGGACCGTACCCCCTCTGACCCCCGGAGGCGAGGTTCCGAGACGGCGGGGACGCCCGTTCGGGGCCGGATCACGGAGACGCAATCGAGTGGGCACAGCAACGCGTACGGACGGGGTCACGAAAACGCATTTGGGCTTCCGGGGCGGCCAGCCGGGCGCCATCCCTTGCCAACGGATCGAGATTAGCCACAATTATCCAGCGTGAGATAATTATTCATCAGTGGATAAAGCAGGCTGAAGGGGAAACGAAATGTCCCGGGATCCATGGCACTTCCGCCGCGACGAACTCGCCGCACGGGTTCTGAACACCCTCGCTCACGGCCCGGCCCAGGCGCTGAGTCTCTTCGCGCCACGGCGCGCGGGGAAGACCGAATTTCTGGTTCAGGATCTGGCGCCGTACGCTGAGGCCCAGGGACACCGCGTCATCTACGCGTCCTTCTGGCAAGCCCCCCTCAGCCCGGTGGCGGTGCTTCTGCACGCCCTGGAGCAATCGCGGGAGCGAGGCCGGATGTCCGACAGGATTCGTACCTCTGCCTGGAGAATGGCACCCAAACTGAGGCTCTCGGCTGCGGTGCCCGGCACCGGCACGGAAGCGGAGGCGGAGATCGATCTCACCCGGCTACAGGGGGAGCCACAGGCGAACCTCCTCCTCTATCTGGACGATCTGCTGGGCACCCTGGCCAAACGCGCGAAGCCAACCATCCTGCTCCTGGATGAAGTGCAGGAGCTGGCGCGTAGCCGCACAAACGCCCCACTTGTGGCCGCGCTACGAACTGGATTGGACAAGCGACGGGACAGCATCCGGGCGGTCTTTACCGGGTCGAGCCAGGCTGGCCTGGCCGCCATGTTCTCGAACCGCGAAGCTCCGTTCTTCCACTTCGCCACACCGATCGACTTGCCAACGCTGGATAAGCCCTTCGTGGACCACATCGTGAAAGTCTTCCAGAGAATGTCGAAGCGCGCTGTAGATCCCCCACGCATGCTGGATGCCTTTCGCGGGCTTCATCACAATCCGTATTTCTTTCGCCTGCTCGTCCAAACCATGCTGTACGACGCGGAACACACGGTCGGCACGGCGCTTGGACGTGTGCGGGAGAGGATTTCGGAGGAGCTGGGATATCCCGAGGCGTGGCTGAAACTCACACCGCTGCAACGCGAGGTTGCGGGCGCGCTGGCCATGGCGATGCGAAGGCCGTTCAGCCGGGCGTTCCGCGAATCGATTGGGACCGCTCTGGGTGAAGAGACTCCGAGCGCGGCACGAGTGCAGGCGGCACTGCGGAAGCTGGAGCGAACCGGGATTGCCGACACCGCCGGGGGCGAGTGGGCGCTGGCCGATCCGGGGTTTGGCCGCTGGATTACCGCCGGCGACGAGGAATAGCCTACATTACGAGGATCCGTCGGCTCCGGGGTTTTGCCGGAGTTGTCCCAAAGCGAACCTCCAGGAGCGCCGTGCCATGAACGCCACCGCACTCGCCAACGCCGTCATCATGCAGGCTGCACGGTTGCCCATTTGCCGGCGGGTCCTTGCCCGCGGGGTGGCCGCAGTCGCCATTGCCGCCCTCCTCCCCCACCTCCCCCAACCCACCCGAACCCACGCCCAGACATCGCGCGGTCCCGCCACCGGGCAGACGGTTGCGCTCGTTACGGGTTCCACCTCCGGGCTTGGCCGCGAACTTGCGCTGCGGTTGGGTGCGCGCGGCGATCATGTAATTGTGCATGGACGGGACGAGGAGCGCGGCGCCGAGGTGGTTGACGCCATCAATGCGGCGGGACCGGGGAGCGCTCGCTTCTACCGCGCCGATTTCGCTTCGCTGGCCGGGGTGCGCGACTTTGCCGAGCGGCTGCTGAGCGACTACGACCGGCTCGACATCCTGATCAACAATGCGGGATTCGGGTCGGCGCCGAATGAGCGCTGGGTGACCGAAGATGGGCACGAGTACCGTTTTCAGGTCAACTATCTCTCAACCTTTCTGCTGACGCACATGCTGATGCCGCGGCTGCTGGCGAGTGTGCCGGCGCGGATTGTGAATGTGTCGTCGGGTGCGCAGACGCCGATTGATTTCGACGATGTGATGATCGAGAACAACTTCAGCGGACGCCGTGCCTATGCGCAGAGCAAGCTGGCGCAGATCCTCTTTACGAACGACCTGGCCGAGGATCTGGCGGGGACGGGGATTGTGGTGGGGTCGCTGCATCCGGCGACCTACATGCCGACGGAGATGGTGAGGCGGGCGGGGGCGACGCCGCGTGCGACGATTGCCGAGGGCGCCGATGCGGTGATGCAGGTGGTGGATTCGGACGACTTCGAGAGCGGCCAGTACTTCAGCGGACTCAGACCGGTGCGGGCCAACGACCAGGCCTATGACCGGGATGCGCGCGCGCGCCTGCGGCGGTTGAGCGCGGAGCTGACGGGGATGCGTTGCGAGGACGGGCGGTGCGTGTTGGGGGATTCGGACTCGGGGGCGGGGCGAAGTGGTCGCGAACCGGCGGGAAAGGAAGCTCTGTCGGGCGGGATCGGCGGCGAGCGATGACCCGGACGGCACTGAGCCGCACGATCGGCGCGCCGGTGGACGCGGTGTTCGATACGGTGGCCGACATCTCGAACTACACGCGGGCCGTGCCGGAAATCGTGCATGTGGAGTTCCTGACGGAGCAGCGGGCCGGGGCCGGGACGCGCTTTCGCGAGACGCGCACGATGGGCAAACGGGAGGCAACGACGGAGCTTGAGGTCGTCGAGTTCGCCAGGAACGAGCGGGTGCGCATGGTGTCCGACGCCGGGGGCACGATCTGGGACACGACCTTCACGGTAACGCCGGCGGACGACGGCCGGAGCACGAGGCTTGATCTGGTGATGGAGGCGAGGCCCTACCGCTTGCTGGCCAGAGTATTTGTGCCGCTGACCAAGCGAATGGTGGCCAGGGCGGTGGCCGCGGACATGGATGCCATCAAGAAATGGCTGGAAAGGGCGGAAGCGGGGGGCTGACTGCGTCTTCTTCCAGCGGGCTGCGCGGACGGGCCGTAGCGCTGGGTTGTGACGGCCAAGTCCCACGGTTCCGGGGCAGCCGCGGCCGCAGCGTCGGCTTTCGGCGGCACTCCTTCCCCGCTCCCCTTACCTTCCCGCGATTCGTTCCTCAATCAGCCGCGCGGTGCGTTCGGCGCGGGCGTCGGAAATCTGCCGCGCGATCTCAAGCGACTTGCCCAGATCGGCAATCGAGACCCCGTTGATGACCGCCTGGCCCGTCTTCACCCGTTCCGCCCAGCGCACCGAGGCCGGGTCGTCGAGCATCATGTTGAAGGTGATGGCGGGGCTGTCGTGCAGCCCGTCCTGCGGCATTCCGTCGGTGATGATTCCCAGATCGCGCAGCACAGTGGGGGCGCCCGGCGGCGTGCGGTAGTATTCCGGGATGAAGAGGACGGCCGCTTCTCCGTCCCACGCCTCGGTCAGTGCGTTGGCCACGTTCTCCATGCCGCGCTGGTTTCCGCCGCTATCGCCGATCAGGACGATGTTCTCGAAGCCGTGCACCTTGAGGCTGTGCGCAACGTCCGTGAGGACGGCCTCGAAGGTTTCCTGCCGCAGACTGATGGTGCCGGGGCTGGTCATGTGGCCGCTGGGCGGATCGATGTTGCCCTCGGGCACGGTCTCGATGACGGGCGCGCAGAGGGCGTTGCCGAGCCGGGCCGCGATCGCCGGACAGTTGGCGCGCAGCACGTAGTTGTGCTTGCCGGTGACCAGCCAGGGGCCGTTGGGCTCGACGCCGCCGGTTGAGATGATGGCCGTGGTCTTGCCGGCCGCCAGCGCGTCGCGGACATCCATCCAGGTCATCTCTTCGATCCACACCGTGTGGACCGCGGGCAGCGGATTGGGGGTGTCGGCGCAGTTGTAGCTGTTGGCGCTGCACTGGCCGCCTCCCATGGAGCGCGGATCGGGGGCCGGACGCTGGCGTGGGGCCGCCGCACCCTGTTGCCGGGCCTGGGCGCCCCGCATGGCCGCGAATTGGGCGGAGCGGTCGGGGGCGGGGAGAGTGCCGCGGTTGGCGATCGCCTTGCGGATTGCGCGGGCGGTGTGTTCGGCGCGGAAGTCCACGATTTCGCGCCCCCGTTGCAGCGACTGGACCCGGTCTTCGATCGAGACGCCGTTGATCGTTGCCATGCCCGCCGCAACCCGTTCGTCGTAGCGCACCGAGAAGGGGTCGTCGTAGAACATGTTGAGGGTGATGATCGGATCGTCGTGGAGACCGTCGCCCTCGCCGTCTTCCAACCCGCGGAAGGCCATGTAGCGCGTCACCGAGTTGTAGTCGTAGTACTCCTGCACATGCGCCACCACGGCCGCACCGCCGAACTGCTCGTTCAACCGCTCGGCCACGGCGCGCTGTCCGCCCTGGTTGCCGCCGCTGTCCCCAATGAAAACGATGTTGCGGAATCCGTGCACCTTGAGGCTGTGCGCGACATCGGTGAGGAGCGCCTCGAAGGTTTCCTGCCGCAGGCTGAGGGTGCCGGGGCTGGTCATGTGGCCGCTGGGCGGATCGATGTTGCCCTCGGGGACGAGCTTGATGATGGGGGCGCAGAGGGCGTCGCCGAGTTCGCGGGCGATCGCGTCGCAGTTGGCGCGCAGGACGAAGTTGTGCTTGCCGGTGGCCAGCCAGGGCCCGTTCGGCTCGACGCCGCCGGTGGGAATGATGGCGGTGGTCCTGCCCTCGGCGAGCGCGTCGCGGACATCCATCCAGGTCATCTCTTCGATCCAGACGGTGTTCGGCGCGGGCAGCGGGTTCGGCGTATCGCGGCAGTTGTAGACGTTGGCCGCGCAGTTGCCGCCACCCATGCTGCGCGGATCGCGTTCGGGGCGCTCCTGGGCATCGGCGGCAGGGGCGGCGAGGAAAAGGGCTGCGGCGAACAAAAAGGTCTTCTTCATGCCTGGGCTCCGGATGGGGGGAATCAACGTTCGAACCCATCGTATGCTGTCGGTGGCGCGGTGTCGAGTGCGGGGTTGCCGGAGGGCGGATTGCCGGACGAACGATTTGACCTGGCGGGTCGTGTTGGACGACGAGCTTCGGCCCGGCCCGGCAGTCACCCGGAATGAATCTCGCTCGCGGCTCGCAGTCCCGATTCGAGTGCGCCATTGATCCAGCCCCGGTCGCCCGAAATGTGTTCTCCGGCGAAGTGAAGCGGTCCCTCGGGGCGGGCCAGTGCGGCGGCGAGTTGGCTGTCCTGCGCCGGTGTGGGGGCGGCCCAGGCGGCACGGCTCCAGGGGTCGCGCTGCCACGAATGAGATGTCCCCGACGCAAAGTGATCCCGGGCGCCGGGCAGGAACCGCTCCCAGTGGGCGAGCACCCGCCCCACCCGGCCACCCTCGTCGAGCGCATCGAGCTCCTCGGCGCGGTCGCCGCGCACGTAGGTCATCAACACGCCCTCGGGCCCGTTTGCATCCCAGGTTGGATGCCAGAGCTCCTCGGGCCAGTCGCTCTCTCCCCATCCGTTCAGCCCCTCCAACTCCCAGAAGCGCGTGCGAAAGCGAAGGAAGACGCGCGTGGCGCTCTGGTAGCCGAAGCCCCCATTGGCTGCCTCGATCTTGGCTGCGGAGAGCTCCGGCGAGAAGCGAATTCCGGACAGAAGCGGCACCGGCACCGTCACCAGAACCCGGTCCGATTCATGAACGCACCCATCGCGGCAGCTCGTGCGCACCCCGCTCCCGGCCACGATCTCCGCGACCACCGACCCCGTCGCCACGCGGCTGCCGAGTGCGGCGGCGAAGGCGGCCGGGAGGAGGTCGCTTCCCCCTCGGAACTTTACATAATCCGGGCGTTCGGCGAGGAAGGAGGCCGGCGCGAGCGTACTCCGTTGCCCGTCCCGAAAACGCAGGAACCAACCGTCCGCCGGGTAGAAACGGTCGAGCTCAAGCGCGAAGTGGCGGGCGTAGCCCAGCGTCAGACCGTGGTGCGGAGGAATGCGCGCGGCCCCCGCCTCGGCGAAGTGCCCGGGCGCAAAGGGCGAACGCAGCGTCAGGACCCGTCCTCCAACCCGATGCCGCGCCTCCAGGACGGTGACCTCGTGTCCGGCCCGCGAGAGTTCGTAGGCGGCAACCAGCCCCGAGATTCCGGCCCCGACCACGACCACCTTCAGCGGCCGGTTGGCGGGGGGCAGCGCTCCGGGCGAGTCCTCCGGTTCGAGCGGGTTGGAGCAGGAAGCGTGGGCGGACCAGGCCAGTCCCAGTCCCGCCAGGCCCCCCGCGCGATGAACGAAGGCGCGCCGGTCCATTCCCCTGGCCGGTTGGGCCGGCGTTGCGGCGGGCGTTTCGGTCAGCGGTCCCCCCCTCCCATCCGCCGCGTCAGCGCCAGCTTCATCCTGCGCCCGCGCGCGTCGTGGGTTGCCGAATCGTGGTACATCTCCTGATTCACAACGGGCGGCGGCGCATCCATCATATTCACCGCCGACAACACAATGTCGAAGCCGGACCACTGTCCCGAGACGCTGAGGTCGAAGGTCAGGTGGCGGTCAATTTGCCGGTACGGGGACGATTCCTCCTGGCTCTCGTCCGTGTACGACGAAATCAGGTTGGCGTAGGCCGCGATGCCGAGCCCTTCGCCGCGCAGCCCCACATCCAGCCTTGCCTTGACCCGCGGCACCGGAAACGCAATCGGATTGTAGCGATTGAGTTGTCCCACCGCCTCCGAGGGCGCCTGAATGCGGTTGCCGCCAAAGGCGAACTCCCGCGTGTCGTAGCTGAGCGTCCAGGTTCCGTTGAGGCCGAGCGACATGATGGGCAAATGCGTGGCAATCGCGCCGGGAAGGGGCGTGGGCAGATCGGCTTGGGCGTGCCAGTCGATACCCGATGTGGTCATGCCGGGCCAGTTGGTGAGGTAGATCTCCACCCGTTCGATCTGGGCCGCGTCGCAGCTTCCGGTTCCCTTGCCGTCGGGACAGGTGACAAGCTCCTTCACGGCATCGCGCGCCGCGCCGCCCTGTGCATACAGCCTGGTGATGCCGGCGTGAGGAATGACATTGATCAGGTTGCTGAAGTCATAGCTCCAGTAGTCCGCCGTGATCCTTGCGCGCTCGGTCATGGCGATGGCGCCGATATTGAAGGTCAGCGCATCCTCGGGTACAAGATCGGTCGAACCGAAGCTGTCGATTGCCTTGTAGGAACCGGTTTCGCGCACGAATTGCAGGGTGGTGACCGGATCGGTGTTTGTGTCGTCCACCGATGGCGTGCGAAAGGTGGTCTGCAACGATCCCCGCAACGAGAGATTGTAGCCGTCGCCCTCGGCAAAGCGGTACCGCAGCGCCAGCTTGGGATCGAAGCTCGACGCCACATCGTGAAACTCGTAGTTGGCCGCGAGTTGGGCATTCACGCGCTCGCCCAGCTTAAGCGGCAGTTCGGCAAAGAAACGGTGCACGCTCTGGTGGTCGCGGTAGGGCGAAAAGCTGTTGGTGAAGGTGAACTGGCCGCCGCGAATTGCGCATCCCCGGTCGCCCGGGACCGGACAGGGATTGATTTCGAGATTGCCCTGGTCGTTCGGTACCGCCGACACATCGAGCCAGCGGAATTGGTATCCGGCCGCATAGCTGATCGCGCCGCCGGGCAGCCGTCCGGTCAGGGTGGCGTCGCCGACGAAATGATTGGCCACATTGTCGAGATTGACCTCTTCGTTGATCCAGTCCAGCACCTCGGCGCTGTTCTGCAGCGCGGGTTCGAAGTGCGGGTTGGGATTGTCGAGGTACTCGGAGCCGGGTTGAATCGAGGCGGGCCATGCGTTGCTGAAGGGATTGAAGTAGAGGCAACCGCCCTGGCCGGGTGTGGCGCCCTGGGGATTCGAGACCGCCATTCCCCCGATCGCGCCCGGATCCGCCACCACGCCGACGCCGCACCCGGGTCCGCCGAAGCCCCGGAATGCCAGGAACTTGCGGTAGGCGTACTCGGCCGGAAGATTCGAATCCCCGCGAGAGCGCGCAAAGGTCGCCGCCAGCGCGAGGCGCCCGTCTTCGCCAAAACGATCGACTTGCCGGTCCAGCGTTGCGGAGAGGCGGTGGGTCTCGTTCTGGCGCTTCAGCTCCCGCGACAACTGACCGTTTGCAACAATGCGGCCATAGTAGTACCAGTCGCCGGCAAGGCAATCGTCCACGGTGGCGAACCCCGCGGCCGCAGCCTGGTTGCGGCAGAAGGCGACGCGGCCCGGGTGCGAAGGCGAGGTGAGCTGAATGCCGTCGTAGAGTCCGACCGGTGGATAGGAGGGAGATGTGCGCCAGTGCGGATTCTGCGACCACGACGCCAGCGCCTCGATGCCGTAGCGGGTGCGGTCGCCGAGATCGCCCTCCACGTTGCCGAAAAAACGCACAAGCCGGGCCGCATTCACCACGCTGGCCGACGGCTGGTAGCGATAGCGACAGGTGGTCCCCTGAGCAAGACCGCCAAAGGGTGTGCACCCGGGATCGACAAAGAAGCGGGGATTGGGTCCGACGTGGGCATCCAGCAGCTTTTCGGAAAACTCCTCCAGCGTCTCGTCGCCGCTCAGCTCGGGAATGATGAAGGCGCCGGGATTGCCGATTCCCGACCAGCCCCCGCCGCGCGGATGAAAGGGCTGCAGCAGGTGCTCGCGGTCGGTGGGCCGGAGTTCGCCCTGGGCCGCCAGCTCGCCCGCCACAATCATGTGCGCACCGCCGACCTGGCGTCCGAGAATGGCACCGGCGCCGCTGTTGCCCGAGGCGCGGAAATACTCGTGCGAAGCCTTCACCTCGAATCCCTCGAAATCGTTGCGGGTCACAAAGTTGGCCACGCCCGCGACCGCATCCGACCCATACACCGCCGATGCTCCCTCCTTGAGCACCTCGATCCGCTCAAGCGCAATGGGCGGAATGCTGTTCACATCGACAAAGCGGCCGCCCACCATGCGATAGGGCACATAGGCATGGCGGCGTCCATTGAGCAGCACAAGGGTCCGCGACGCGCCCAGCCCCCGCAGGTTCACATTGGCCAGCGTTTCGGGACGGAGGCCGGCCGAGCCGTTGTAGAAGCTGCCCTGGTCGCCGAGGGTTCCGTGGCTGGCGCCGAGCTTGCGGAAGAAGTCGACGACGGTGGGAGAACCACGGTTGGCGAGCGTCCGGCGGTCGGATACGTCAACGGCGAAGGGCAGGCTGATGGGCGGTTCCTCGAAGGCCGAACCGGTGACCACGATCTCCTCGAACGCAATGGCGCTGAAGTCGAGCGAGAAGGAGAGGGTGGTGATCTCGCCGGCGGTGACGGTGGCGGAAGCGGTGGCAGGCGCGTACCCGATCAGGGTGACCGAGACGATGTGGGTGCCGGCGGGAACGTCGGCGAGCCGGAAGCGGCCGTCGCGATCGGCCAAAACACCGATGGAGAGCGCCGGAATCGTTACCGTTGCGTTGGGGAGCGCCCGGCCGCGCATGGCCTCGGTGACCGTGCCGACGATGGTGCCGTTGGGCTGGGCCGTGGCGGGGCGGGGCAGGAGTGCGGACGCAAGCAGAAGAAGGGCGAGTGTGCGGGGCATGGTCCCGGGTGTGCGGGCCGAAGACGGGCTCGGGCGGCTGGGGTGGTCGCAAAGGCTGGGAAGATGGGGCATCGGAGACTCCAGGGGAACCGCAGCGAGCGATGGCGGGCAATGGCGCCGGAGGGTCGGCGGCGCGAGATTCGGGGGAAGGATCCCCGGCGGCCGCAGGTTGACCGCGAAGGAAGGGCGGACTACCGTGGCGGTTTGTCAATAACACCCAGGAGCATCTCCATAACACCCAGGAGCATCCGCCATGTTCCACGTAGCGCGACCCGAGGAGTCCCCGCCCGCCCCCGCGCCTCGCGCTGGCGGCGCCGGTGCAGTGGACCGTCCCCTGGCCGCCCGTCTGAAGTCGCTGATTCGCACGGTGCCGGACTTTCCGATTCCCGGGATCCGCTTCCGCGATGTGATGGGGCTGACCGAGGACGCCGACGGCTTTTGCGCCGCAACCGAAGCGTTGGCCGGGCGGTTTCGCGGGTGTGCGCCCGAGGCGGTGGTCGGGATCGAGGCGCGCGGCTTTATCTTCGGAGCGCCGGTCGCGCAGAGGCTCGGGACCGGGTTTGTGGCCGTGCGCAAGGCGGGGAAGTTGCCGGGGGAGGTGCGGGGGGTCGACTACGCGCTCGAGTACGGAAACGCGCGCGTGGAGATGCAGGCCGCAGCGATCGCGGCCGGGACGCGGGTGCTGCTCATCGACGATCTGATCGCGACGGGAGGCACGGCGGCCGCGGCGATTGCGCTGATTCGGGGGATGGGCGGGGTGGTGGTGGGGGCGGGGTTCGTGGTGGAGCTGACCGGGCTGCCGGGGGCGGGGCGGCTGCGGAAAATGGGGGTGGAGGTAGCTGCGTTGTGCGAGTTCGGGGAAGGGGACTGAAGGGCGGGACGACGACCTGCGGCGAGAGGTGAGGTCGGGTGCCGGGGTGTGGGATTGGTCCCGTTGCCGGACAGGGGCGTTGCCGGTGGGGAATCGCTCAGCGCAGCGGCGCCCTCACCACATAGGGAATGTCGAGCTCGTCGTTGACCACGCTGTAGATGTTGCCGTGTTGCACCCAGATGTGGCCGATCGCTGGCTCGAAGCCCAGCCGCACCGAACCGAGATAGTCGCCCTCCTGCGAGAAGAGGTCGTAGAAGGGGAAGGCCTCGCCAGGCGTGACCGGAGGGAGTCCCGCAGGGTTGCCTCCGCCGGTTCGCTCCACCCAGAGCCGGTCTTCGTCGTCCACGACAAGCCCCGCCAGGACCGGTTTGACCTCGGGCATGAGCCCCGCGATCGCTTCGGCTGTGCGGCGCAGCGAGGGGTCGTCCTCACGACCTTCAAGCAATCCGTAAATGAAGGAGGAGCGGTCCCCGTCCGTCACCGGTTCGGCGGGCAGTCCGGCCTCGATCACAAGCAGCGTGTCGCCATCCTCGCCGATCCGGGCGATCCGGTACGACGCGTTCTGTGCGCGCCAGAATCCTCCGGGCGGATTCACGGCCGTCATTCCCGACTCCTGGAAGGGGATCCCGAAGTACGACCACCCGTCATCGTTGGCGTGAATGTACGATCTCGAGACGCCTTCGCCGAGGTACACCGAGTCCACGGCCTCGCTCTCCAGGTTGTAGGATTTGTAGTACCTCCGCGAGTTGGAGCGGACGAGACCCTCTTCGGGTGGCCAGGTGCGCTGTTCGTCCGAGTGACTCGTGGCCCGCCAGTAGCGCCCCCGGTGGTCGAAGATGCCGCTCCAGATGTATCCGTAGGTGCTGATCTGCTTGGGGAAGCGCCGCTTTTCCACGCCCTCGGGGTCAATGCCGATGACTGCCCAGTGACGGTGATCGTGCATCCAGAGAAGGGTGTCGCCCGAGAGGAAGATGCCGTTGGTCTCGCCGATCTCGCCCGGTCCTTCGCCGGGCCGCGCGATCGTGCGGAGGTACTGCCCCTCGGAGTCGAAGGTGCGGACCTCGGCGGCCTGGAAGTCCAGCACATAGATGGTGCCGTCGCTGGCGGCCTGAACCCCCCGGACATCGGCGAAGATGAAGTTGGGATCGTCTCCGTCGAGGCTGCCGAACTGCAAGTCCACCGGCGCGTCCGTGATTGCGGGATCCACAGCGTCGGTGGCGGGCAGGCTCGGATAGCGAACCAGAAGCGCGCCATTGGGCAGCGTCTCGCGCGTCGGGTTGCCGGCCGGCGAATCGCTTGTGCAGGAAGAGACGGCGATGACAAGGGCAAGGGGGGCGAGAGCGGTGCGTGCGCAGTTCATTTCGGCCTTCATTTCGGCCTCCGGTACCGGGAGAACGGGACAAGTCCTGGATAATGAATCTGGGCCCCGACGAATCAACCGGGTGCAAAGAAGCCTGGACGACTAATCGCCACTCGGAACCCCGAAGGCTTGGAAGGAACTCGATGGGGCAAGGAACTTGATGGGGCTGGGGACTTGATGGGGATAAGGTGAGTTGTGCGTGAGCGGACTGTCAAACGCGGGCGCGATCGCGAATCGGTCCCACATCCGCGAATCGGTTGCACATCAGTGAAAGTACCTTCCCCGTTCCACAAACGTTCCGTCGCTCTTGTCCCCTCGCCCGGCCGCGACCCCATCCGGCGGCGGCAACTTCGGCGCGGCCTCGTCTGCCCCGCTCCCCCCGTCCCCCGCCTCGCGGCGGCGCGTCCCCGGCGGCGAATCGCCCACTTCGCCCTGCGACGACCCCAGTTCGACCAGCCAGTCATTCAACGAAGTCACGCGCTCGGCGACCAGGTGAATCACGGCGTCCACCTTCTGGATCTTGCCGCGGCAGAGCATCAGGCGCGAGGTCAGGGTGTCGCGGCGCTGGTTTTCGTAGACCGACGGGAAGATGACGAGGTTGGCGGTTCCGGTTTCGTCCTCCAGGGTGACGAACATGACGATCCCCTTGCCGGGGCGCTGGCGGGTGAGGACGATTCCGGCCACGATGGCGCGGTCGCCATCGGACAGCCCTCTGAGATCCCTTGCGGAGAGCACGCCGCGCTCCTCCAGGCGGTGGCGCAGCAACGCAACGGGATGGTGCTTGAGCGACAGTCCCGTGGTGCGGTAGTCGGCGGCCACCTCTTCGCCGGCGGACATGACGGGAAGAGCGGGCTCGGGGCAAATGCGCGTGTCGTCGTCGTCGCGGTCTGGCTGGATGCCGGAAGGGGTAGCCGGGGATTCGCCGGTATCGGGGTCGGCGCCGAGATTGCCGTTGGACTGGTCGTTTGCCACGGCCTCGAAGAGCGGCAGCGATCCGGATTCATTCAACCCGCGCACCGCCCAGGCGGCCTGGCGGCGGTCCAGTCTCATCGATGTGAAGGCGTCGGCGTGGGCGAGGCGGGTCAGGACGGCGGCGGGAAGCCCGGTTCGCTGCCAAAGATCCGGCGGTGAGCGATAGCCGTGGTCCCGGTTGGCGACGATCCGGTCGCCATGCTCCTTATTCAGGCCGCGTATGTTGCGGAGGCCGAGACGAAGGGCGAGCGGGGCATGGGGCAAATCGCCGGGTTCGCTGGCCAGTCGGTTGTCGGGCAAATCGTCGCCCGAGGTCGCAAGCGGATCTTCGTTAGCGCTGCGCTCGCCGTCCGCCCTCTCCAGCGTACAATCCCACAGCGAGTGATTCACATCCGTCGGCCGCACCTCTACACCGTGGTCGCGCGCGTCCCGGACGATCTGCGCCGGGGCATAAAACCCCATCGGTTGGCTGTTGAGGAGCGCGCAGGCGAAGACCGCCGGATGGTGGCACTTCAGCCACGACGAGACGTAGGCCAGATGCGCGAAGCTGGCGGCGTGGCTCTCGGGGAAGCCGTATTCGCCGAAGCCCTCGATCTGGCGGAAGCAGCGTTCGGCGAAATCGCGGGGGTAGCCGCGGTCGGTCATGCCCTCGATGAACTTGCCCTTGAAGCGGTGGATGGTGCCGGGGTTGCGGAAGCTGGCCATGGCGCGCCGAAGCTGGTCGGCCTCGGCCGGGGTAAAACCCGCCGCGACGATCGCAATCCGCATGACCTGTTCCTGAAAGAGGGGCACGCCGAGCGTCTTGCGCAGCACCTGGCGCAGCTCTTCCGACGGATATTCGACCGCCTCGCGGCCCTGGCGGCGGCGCAGATACGGGTGGACCATGTCGCCCTGAATCGGTCCCGGGCGCACGATCGCCACCTCGATGACCAGGTCGTAGAAGGTGGCCGGCTTCAGCCGCGGCAGCATCGCCATCTGGGCGCGGCTCTCGATCTGGAAAACCCCGACGGTGTCGCCGCGTTGAATCATTGCATAGGTGGCGGGATCGTCCTGCGGCACATTCTCCAGGGTGTGGCGAAGGCCGTGCTTCTCCCTGAGCAGGGCGAAGGCCTTGCGGATGCACGAGAGCATGCCGAGCCCAAGCACATCGACCTTGATCAATCCCAGCGCCTCCAGATCGTCCTTGTTCCACTCGATGACGGTGCGGTCCTTCATGGCGGCGTTCTCGATGGGAACGATTTCGCAGAGCGGTCCGCGCGAAATCACGAAGCCGCCGGTATGCTGCGACAGGTGACGGGGAAATCCGCAGAGCTCGCGCGCCAACTCCAGGGTGAGTGCCAGTCGCCGGTCCTTCGGGTCGAAGCCCTCCTCGCGGGCCCGCGTTTCGCCCACGGGCTTCGATCGCCACGAGACCATGGAGAGCAGCCGCCCGATCACGTCCTCGCTCAGCCCCATCGCCTTGCCGACATCGCGCAGAGCGCTCCGTGTGCGGTAGGTGATGACGGTTGCGGTCAGCCCCGCCCGGTCGCGGCCATACTTGCCGTAGATGTACTGGATGACCTCTTCGCGGCGCTCGTGCTCGAAATCGACGTCGATGTCGGGCACCTCGTCGCGCTCGGCCGAGATGAAGCGCTCGAAGAGGAGATCGATCTGCGCGGGATCGACCGAGGTGATGCCCAGGCAGTAACAGACGGCGGAGTTGGCGGCCGATCCGCGGCCCTGGCAGAGGATGCCGAGTGCGCGCGCCTTGCGGACGATGTCTTCGACGGTGAGGAAGTAGGGTTCGTAGTCGAGCTGCGCGATGAGGGCGAGCTCGTGTTCGAGGATCCCCTGCACCTTCGGCGGGATGCCGTTCGGATAGCGTTCGGCCGCGCCCGCCCAGGTGAGCGCCGCGAGCGTTTCGCGCGGTGTGCGGCCATCGGCGGCGACCTCGTCGGGGTACTCGTAGCGCAGTTCGGCGAGCGAGAAGCGGCAGCGTTCGGCGATCCGGGTTGCGTTGGCGAGCGCTTCGGGGTGATTGCGGAAGAGCCGGGCAAGTTGGGCGGGGGACTTGAGGTGGCGCTCGGCGTTGGGTTCGAGACGCCAGCCCGCGTTGTCGATGGTGCAACGTTCGCGGATGCAGGTGAGGGTGTCGTGGAGGCGGCGCCGCGCCCGGTCGTGCATGAGGACATTGCCGGTGGCGACCAGGGGGAGGCCGTGCGCGGTGGCGAGGCGGGCGAGATGGGCGAGACGGCGGTCGTCGTTGCCGCGGGCGTAGTGGGTGGCGGCGAGGTGGAGGGGGGCGGCGAGGTGGTCGCGGTACCAGGCGAGATGGGCGGCGAAGCCGGGGCCGGGAGTAGGGGGCGGAACGGCGATGAAGAGGTGGCCGCGCGCGTCGGCGGCCGCGGCGATGTCGTCGCGGGTGAGGTGGCATTCTCCCTTGGGCGCGCGCCGGCGTCCCCTGGTGATGAGGCGGGAAAGCGCGCCGTAGCCGTGCCGCGAGGTGGGGAGGCAGAGGAGGGGCGGGGCGTCGGCGAGATCGAGGCGGGCGCCGGGAATGAAGTGAAGGCCGGTGCGCTCGGCGGCCGCGTGGGCGCGGACGACCCCGGCCAGGGTGTTTCGGTCGGTGAGCGCAAGGGCGCGGTAGCCGAGCGCGGCGGCGCGTTCGACCAGCTCCTCGGGGTGGGAGGCCCCCCGCAGGAAGGAGAAGTTGCTGGTGACCTGGAGCTCGGTGTGGGGTGGGGTGGAAGGCATGATGCCGGAACCATAACCGAATATAAACCGAATATCAAGGACCGCCGCCGACCGCGTATCGGCTCGCAGCAGCAGCGGGGGTGCGTCGTCCGGCCCCTGCGCGGGCCGGCCCGGAGGGAAGCCGCAATGAGGAGGCGCGCGCGCAACTCCTTGCACGCCAGTTCTTGCAGTTCTTGCGAACCAGTCTTGCGAACCAGTCTTGCGAACCAGTTCTTGCGAAGCGTTCCGTTCTCGTTTGATCGGGGTATGCCCAACCACGACATTCAGGAACATCCCGCGCTTCGTGGACACGGACGGATACTTCAAGCCGCCGGAGCGCTAAGGAACAGACTCGTGGAGCCCCAGGATCATGCCCGAACACAGACCTGGAACCGAGCAGCGCCCCGGCGCCGCCCTCGGGCCACCGGACGGAACACGCCCGGCCTTCCAGCCGATCGCCATTGTCGGGATGGCGTGCCGATTTCCCGGCAGCAGGAGCCTCTCCGACTTCTGGCGACAACTGGTCGCGGGCGAGAACGCGGTCGTCGAGGGTCCGCCCGGATCGGTGATCGGTCGCACGGGACGGCTCTTCCCGGAGTCCGGTACCAGGAACGAGATCCTGCGGTACGGCGCGTTTGTTGAGGATCTGGAGCTGTTTGACGCTGAGTTTTTCCGCATTTCCCCGATCGAAGCCCAGATGCTCGACCCGCAGCAGCGCCTGATGCTGGAGACGAGTTGGCACGCCCTCGAAGACGCCGCCATCGATCCCGGGAGGCTGAAGGGGAGCCGCACAGGCGTCTATGCCGGGGTGAGCATCATGGACTACCGGGACATGGCGATCGAGGATCCGGGGTCGAACGAGGCCGCGGCCGGGCTCTACGCCGTCACCGGCACCGCCCTGAACACCACGATTGGCCGGGTCTCTTTCGTTCTCGGTCTGGAAGGCCCGGCGATGGCCATCGACACGGCGTGCTCCTCCTCGCTGGTTGCGATCCACCAGGGAGTCGGGGCCTTGCAGCGCTTCGAGGCGGAGCTGGTGCTGGCCGGCGGTGTTCACCTGACACTGGTTCCGCGCCCGCTCGAGCTTCGCGCCAACGCGGGAATGCTGTCGCCCACGGGCCGGTGCTGGACCTTTGACGCGGCGGCCGACGGTTTCGTTTCCGGCGAGGGTTGCGGTGTCGTGGTCCTGAAGCGCCTCGACGAGGCGGTGGCCGACGGTGACCGGATCTGGGCCGTCATTCGCGGTTCCG
Organism: Longimicrobiales bacterium; assembly: GCA_965213665.1. GTDB lineage: Bacteria > Gemmatimonadota > Gemmatimonadetes > Longimicrobiales > Gaopeijiaceae > Bin94. The sequence goes on along the minus strand of CBDBZW010000003.1, from coordinate 2,837,015 downwards.
CGGTCAATCAGGACGGCGCGAGTCAGGGCCTGACGGTGCCCAGCGGCCCCTCCCAGGAGCGAGTCATCGAAGAAGCGCTGGCCCGCGCCGGCGTCTCTCCGTCCGAGGTCGACTATCTGGAGGCCCACGGCACGGGCACGGTGGTGGGGGACCCCATCGAGATGAGCGCCGCGGCTGCGGTCTATGGACGCGGGCGTCCGGCGGAGCGCCGGCTGCTGGTCGGTTCGGTCAAGACCAATATCGGACATCTCGGGCCGGCCGCCGGCGTCGCCGGCCTCATCAAGACCGTGCTGGCAATGAGAAAGGGGGTCATTCCGCGACATCTCAACTTCAGGAATCCGAATCCCCGCATCGACTGGGATCGCCTTCCCGTGCGTGTGACCGACGCGACGACGGACTGGCCCTTACAGCCGGATCGGCCTCCCCGGGCCGGCGTGAGCGCCTATGGCTGGTCCGGCACGAACGCCCACCTCCTCGTGGAGGGGTACGGACGACCGGACTCCGAAGCCGTCTTCCCCGTGGGCCGGGCCCTCCCCATAGCGTCGCGTACGGGATCGACGGAAGAAGGCTCCAGGGAAGAATCCGGCGTCCGAAACACCCGTTTCCTGCCGCTGTCGGGCCGATCGCCCGAGGCCCTTCGCGACTCGGCGGCCCGCTACCGGTCGTGGCTCTACGAGCACCGGGACGCGTTGCCGCCCGGGGCGACCGCCGCGGATCCGCACCTCTCGGATGCGGTCTGGACGGCCGCGGTGGGCCGGAATCACTTCGCCCATCGCGCGGGCGTCGTCTTCGGCGATGTCGCCGAGCTGCGGGATAAGCTGGCGCTCCTCGTCGATGGAGCGGGCGGAGAGGGCCGGGAGGCCGATGCGGGGCGACCGGCTGGGGCTGTCGGGGCTGCGAAGGTGGCCTTCGTCTTCACGGGGCAGGCCAGCCAGTGGGTGGGCATGGGCAGGAGCCTGTACGAGATGGAGCCCGTCTTTCGGGCGGTGCTCGACCGCTCTGACCGACTGCTGCGCGAGGAGCGCGGAATCTCGTTGCTGGACGTCATGTTCGGGGGCGAAGGAACGGACGGTCTGCTCGATGAGGCGGTCTGGACCCAGCCGGCGATCTACTCGCTGGAATGCGCCCTGACGGCGCTTTGGGCGAGCGTCGGCGTGGTGCCGAGCGTGGTCGTGGGTCACAGCCTGGGAGAGATGGCGGCGGCGCAGGCGGCGGGTGTGTTCAGCCTCGAGGAAGGCTTGCGGTTCGCCGCGGCGCGGGGTGCGCTGATGGGCGATACGCGTCGGGATGGCGCAATGGCCGCCGTCTTCGCTTCGGCCTCTCGGGTGGCCTCGGCGGTGGCCGCACAGAACGCCGCTTCGGACGATGTCGATCTGAGCGTGGCGGCCGACAATGGATTGCAGCAGGTCGTGAGCGGGCCGGCGAAGGATCTCGAGGCGGTTCTGGCGCGCTTCGAGTCGGAGGACGTGAAGGTGGTGCGTTTGCGGCGCAGCCCCGCCTACCACAGCGCGCTGATCGAGCCCGCCCTGGACGATTTGGAGGCCGTCGTCCGCGACACCGTGCCCGCTCCCGCGTCCGCCTCCGTGCCTCTGGTGAGCAATCTGACGGGTCGGCTGCTCGAACCGGACGAGCGTATGGACGCCGCCTACTGGAGACGGCAGGCGCGGGAGCCGGTGGCTTTTCGAGGTTGCGTCGAGACACTGGCCGAAATGGGCGTGGATGCGGTCGTGGAGATCGGGCCGCACGCCGTGCTGGGACCGGTTGTTGCCATGAACTGGCCCGAGCCGGCGCCCGGGTATGCGCACGAATCGTCGCCTAACCGGGCGCCGGTCATCCTCGCGAGCCTGAGGCGTCCGCCGCGGGATCCCGCGGAAGCGGTGGCGGATACGAGCGGGGGATTCGTGGAGGCCGTGGCCGGGGCCTATGCGGCGGGGCTCGACATCGAGTTCGCCGGCCTCTTCGCGGGTGAGGCCCGCCGCCGCGTCGCTCTGCCGGGCTACCCGTTCCAGCGCGTCCGGCACTGGATCCGGATGTCGAAGCGCAGGGAAATCCTCGGGCATCCACTTCTCGGAAGCCGGCATGAGTCGCCCCGCGGCGAGGTCATGTTCGAAACGGAAGTGTTCGCGTCGGATCCCGCCTGGTTGCAGGACCATCTGGTGTACGAACGAGTGGTCGCTCCCGGAGGGCTTTACGGCGCCATGGCGATCGCGGCGTCTCTGGCCGACGATGCCGGGCCGGTGGTGGTGGACGAAATGCAGGTCTACAGCGCCCTGATCCTGGACGAGGAGGATTCCCGGGACGGGACGAATGACGGGGGCCGCAGGGTGCAGTTCGTCCTGGCCGGACCGGAGGAGCCTTCCGGACGACGCTTCGAGATCTTCAGCAAGGGAGGAACCGAGGCCGAGTGGACCCTCCACGCCGCGGGGAAGCTCGCCCCGGACGCGCCGGAGATCGAGCCACTGCCCGTGCTGGATTTGGCTGCCCTGAAGGCTGCATTGGCGCCTCAGGATCCGACCGCGTTCTACCGGATGCGGTCCTCCACCGGCATCTATCTCGGCCCCTCGTACCACACCTTCGAGTCCGCCTGGGCAAGAGAGGGAGAGGCCCTGGCAATCCTTGCCGTGCATGAATCCGTGGATGTGACCGGCGTGGACATGCATCCCCTGTTGCTGGACGGCTGCTTCCAGGCGCTGTCGATGGCTCGCCACCTCACAATCGACGAGCACGGCGCGGTCTACATGCCCTTCGGATGGGAACGGCTGTGGGTGGCGGGACCGATGCCGGAACGCATGGTCTGCCACGCAACCCTCCGGAATCCCACCTCGGGGAACGGAACCGGCTCCCGATCGACCGAACCCCCGGAGGTCGTGACCGGAGATGTGCGGTTCTACTCGACCGAGGGCGTGCCGCTCGGCGGCCTGTTCGGCTTCACCGTCAAGCGAGCAACCCGAAGCGCGCTTCTCTCCGCCAGGGAAGGGATCGAGGATCTGCTGTACGAGGTGGTCTGGCGGGAGAGGCCGCTGGACGCGGGCACGCGTTCCGCGGATTTCCTGACGGATCCCGACACAATCGCGAGCCGGTCGCCGACGTTCGTCGACTTTCTTGCCGGCGAAGGTGTGGAAGCGCCGGACAGGGTCGCGCTCCTGAGAGACCAGGAGACGTTGTCCCAGGCCTATGCCCTCGCGGCCCTGGAAGCATTGGGGTGGGAACGCAGGATCGGCGAGGCGGTTCGGCCGGAAGACCTTCGCCGCCAACTCGGGGTGACGGACGATCATCGGCGCCTGTTCGCGCGGATCCTGCGTCTGCTGTCCGATGCGGGGGTCCTGACCCGGTCGGGCGAGGGTTTCACGGTCGCATTGGCGGTCGGCGACCCGCTCCCGGACGGCCCCGACACATCCCTCTCGGATCCCGAACGGCTGGCCGGGCGGCTTATGGACAGACACGCGCACGGCGCCAACGAACTCGGCCTTCTCCGTCGCTGTGGTTCGTCGCTCGCAGAGGTGTTGCGGGGACGCATGGACCCGCTCGGTTTGCTGTTCAGCGACGAGGGACCCAGTGCGGCGAGCCTCTACCTGGCGGCGCCCGCGTCACAGGCGGCGAACCGAATGCTCGGGGGGGTGGTGGCCGCGGCCGTGTCCGGTCTTCCCGAGGAGCGTCGTCTGCGGGTGCTGGAAGTGGGTGCGGGTACCGGATCGGCGACCGAGGGGATCCTGCCGCGCCTGCCACCCGGTCGGTTCGAATACGTCTTCACGGATATCTCGGCGGGGTTCTTCGCGCAGGCCGAGGCACGCTTCGCGGTTACCGGTGCATCCATCGAGTACCGATCCCTGGACATCGAAGCGGAACCGACGGCCCAGGGCTTCGACGCGCACGGCTACGACCTCGTGATCGCCGCGAACGTGCTGCACGCGACGCGCGACCTTGGGGAAACGCTTGCGCACTGTCGCGGTCTCCTGGCCCCGTCGGGGCAGTTGGTGGCTTTGGAAGGGATGCGGCGCCGGGCCTGGCAGGATCTCACCTTCGGGCTCCTGGACGGGTGGTGGCGGTTTGCGGACGAGTACCGGCCCAATCACGCCCTCGCGACACCGACCGTATGGCGCCAGGCCCTGACCGACGCCGGCTTCTCGGAGATCGAGTTCCCGGGTACCGAGGATCCGGAAACCGCAGATCCGGAAACCGATCGGATTCTCGGTTCGAGCGTCATCCTCGCGCGGGGGCCGGCCCATCTCGCTCCGGCGCCCGGCGCCTGGGTCATCGCCGCGGACGAGACCGGCGTGGCGGCGGAGCTGGCCACCGACCTCGCTCGCCACAACCAGACGGTTCATCTGGCCTGTGGGGAAGGCGGTTCCGGCGGCCATTCGGCCGAAGCCCCCGGCATTGCCGTGGCCGCGCTCGAACCGACCGACCGGAAAGCCTGGCGATCACTGCTGGAGGGGTTGCCCGAGGATCCGCCGCTCAGGGGCGTCGTGCACCTCATGGCTCTCGATGGACACGGCGCATCGGCGACCACCGCGGAAGTGGCGGAGGACGTGACCCGCGCCGCTGCCACCGCTCTGGCGTTGGCGCAGGGCATGATCGACACCGGCATCTCTCCGACCGAGGGCATCTGGTTCGTAACGCGGGGGGCGCAGGTTCTGGAGCAGGATTTCCTCCGCAGAGAGTCCGGAGAACTCGCCGGCGCGACCCTGTGGGGCTTCGGCAAGGTCGTATCGAGCGAGGCGACTCACCTGCGGCCGCGACTGATCGACCTGGATCCCGCGGATCGTGAGACCGGGACATCGGATCTGGTCCGCGAGCTTCTGTCTGCCGACTCCGAGACTCACATTGCCTACAGGAAAGGCCGCCGTCGCGCCGCACGTCTGGTTCGAAGCGCATCCGAAGACGCGCGGCTGGCGCTGCCCGAGGATGCGGACTGGATGATCGGCTCCGACGACCCCGGTGACGACATGACGTCGCTCCGGGTCAGGCCGCGGCCCGGACCCGCTCTCGGACCCGGCGAGGTCCGTCTGGCGGTGGAGGCAATGGGGCTCAACTTCGTCGACGCACTGGCCAGCATCGGCGCGGCGCCGGCCCCGGGCGATGTCGGTCGCGAGATGGTCGGCCGCGTGCTGGAAGCCGCCGGGGATGTCGAGGGCTATTCGGTCGGCGACCGGGTGGTCGGGATGGGCTTCGGCTCGTTCACTCCGGTGATGGTCGCCAGGGCCGCCCTGTTGGCGCCGGCTCCCGACGGGTTCTCCGTTCCCGCCCTCGCGACCCTGCCCGTCTGCTACGTGACGGCCGAGCTCGCCTTCGAAATCGCCGCGCTGGAGGCTGGCGAACGCGTCCTGATCCATGCCGGAGCCGGAGGTGTCGGCCTTGCGGCGATTCAATTGGCTCTCGCCGCCGGCGCCCGGGTCTTTGCAACCGCAAGTATTTCGAAGCGGGCCTTCCTCCGCTCCCTGGGCGTCGAACACGTCTTCGACAGCCGGAAGACCCGGTTCGGGGAGCAGATCCTGAAGGCGACGAACGGCGAGGGCGTCGACGTGGTGCTGAACAGCCTCACCGGCAAGGGATTCATCGAGGCGAGTCTGTCCTGCCTGGGCTCCGGGGGCCGCTTCGTCGAGATCGGAAAGCGGGGAATCCGGAGCGAAGAGGAGATGTCGGCATCGCGTCCCGACATCGCGTACTCCATCCTCGACGTGGACGGTCTGAAGCGCAGCGACCCGGCCCGTCCGGGGGCTTCCCTGGCTCGTGTGACGGCCCGCGTCGCGGCTGGCGAGTTGCCGCCCCTGCCTCGCACGGTCTGGCCCCTCGCCGAAGTTCGCGCGGCCGCCGACACCATGTTGAATGCGCGTCACATCGGGAAAAATGTGTTGAGAATGCCGCCGCTGGCCGGGGCCGGTCTGAGGCCGGACCGCAGCTATCTCGTGACCGGCGGTCTGGGCGGAATCGGTTGCGCGGTCGCCCGATGGCTGGCCGAACACGGGGCCGGCGCGATTGTTCTCAATGGCCGCCGGGAACCCGATCCCGAGGCCGAAGAGGTGATTCGCAAGTTGAGGGAGAGCGGCGCCGATGTGCGAGTGGAGATCGCGGATGTGACGGATCTCGCCGCCGTGGACGCAATGCTCGCCCGAATCGACGAGGGTCCGCTGCCGCTGGGAGGCGTCATCCACAGTGTGGGCGTCCTCTCGGACGGCGTCATCGAGAACCAATCCTGGGACCGGTTCGAACAGGTGCTTTGGCCCAAGGTGCTGGGGGCGTGGCATCTTCATCGCGCCACCACGGAGCTTGACCTGGATTTCTTCGTCCTGTTCTCGAGCGTGACCGGCGTCATCGGCAACCCCGGGCAGTCGAATCACGCCGCGGCGAACGCCTTTCTCGACCAGCTCGCCGCCCACCGACGCACCCTGGGTCTCCCCGGCCAGTCCATCGCCTGGGGTGCATGGTCGGGGATCGGCGAAGCGGAGGAGCAAAGGCGGAGGATCGAGAAACAGTTGGCCCACACCGGCGCGGGATGGATCACGCCGCAGCAGGGGGTCGAGGCCTTCGACCGGCTGGTCCGGCACGACGTGACCGCACCCACGGTCACCATGGTGGACTGGTCGGTCGTCGCCGGGGAACACGAATCCCGGCCCGCCTTCCTCGAAGAGCTGATGGTCTCCAAGAAGGCCCGTCCAGGGGAGGATGAAGACCCGGCACCTCAGGAGGGACTGTTGTCCCGGCTGCGGGCTGCCCCCGCGGAAGAGAAGCGGAGTCTCCTGGCGGCCTTTGTCCAGGCGGAGCTGAAGGCCGTGCTCAGACTGCCGACATCGCCCCCGGTCGCGGCCAGCTTCTTCGATCTGGGCATGGACTCGCTGATGGCCGTGGAGTTGCGGAACCGGCTGAACCGCGCGTTTTCGGGAGAATACACCGCTTCGAACACCGTCGTGTTCGATTACCCGAGCGCCACTGGTCTCGCCGAACACCTTTCGAAGGAACTTGGCGCGGTGACTGAAGCAAAGACCGTGGCCAAACCCCTGCCAAGCGACCCAACCCGGCCCGTCACGCTGCCGGTCGGCGGCCAGGTGCGTCCCGACGACGACGACATCGCAATCGTCGGCATGGCCTGCCGCTTCCCGGGGGCGCCGGACATCGATGCCTTCTGGCGCCAACTTGAGGAGGGCGCAGACGCGGTCACGGAGGGCCGGCAGGGACCGGGATCCTGGAAGGGCGTAATCGGAGACCCCAAGGCTGAGGATCCGCAGCACCGGCGGGGAGCGTTTGTCGAGGGCATCGACCTGTTCGACGCGAGGTTCTTCCAGATCACACCCATCGAGGCGCGGATGATGGATCCCGTGCAACGGATGATCCTGGAGACCAGTTGGCAGGCCATCGAGGACGCCGGCATCGACCCCGGACGGCTGAAGGGAAGCCGCACAGGCGTGTATGCCGGGCTTGGCGGCAGCGAATACCGCGATGTGCTCGCGTCGTGGGGTCGGCGATACAGCTACGGAGGCACCAATGGGGCCATGACCGTGGGACGGGTTGCCTTCGCCTACGGTCTCGAGGGGCCGGCGGTGCCGATGGATCTGGCCTGTTCCTCGTCGCTGGCCGCGGTGCACCAGGCGGTCGTGGGGCTGCAGCGGGGCGAAGCGGACATGGCGCTCGCGGGCGGCGTCAACACCATCCTGTCTCCCCGATTGGCGGACTTCATGGCGGAGTTGGGGGTGTTGTCCACAACGGGCCGCTGCAGCGCCTTCGATGCGGCCGCCGACGGGTTCGTCCGGGGCGAGGGGTGCGGCATGATCGTCCTCAAGCGGCTGGCCGACGCCCGGAGAGATGGCGACCGCATCTGGGCCGTCGTCCACGGCTCGGCGGTGAACCAGAGCGGGACGAGCGCGGAGCTGACGGCGCCCAACGGGCCCGCCCTGGAACGGGTCATGGCGGAGGCGATTGCGCGGGCCGCCGTTGCGCCCTGCGAGATCGATTATCTGGAGGCCTCGGGTGTCGGCAGCGAGTTCGGCGACCCCATTGAGGTGAACGCCGCAGCCGCCGTCTACGGCCGTGGCCGCGCCGCGAACCGTCCTCTTCTCATCGGTTCTGTCAAGACGAATATCGGCCATCTGGAGTGGGCTTCGGGGATTGCGAGCCTGATCAAGACCGTGTTGGCGATGCAGCGCGGCGTCATCCCCGGGAACCTCCATTTCCGCGACCCGACTCCGCTCCTCGACTGGGACCGCCTTCCGCTGCGCGTCGCCAGTGGCGCAACGGCGTGGCCGACCAACTCCCACAAGCCGCCTCTTGCCGCCGTGAACACCTTCGGGATCTCCGGTGCGAATGCGCACGTTGTCGTGGGCGGATACCGGGGTTCGGGCGGCGGCGAGGGTGCCGGCATGGAGGCCGTCAAGGGCGCGGTCTGGCCCGCGGGTCCCCGCCGGTACGTTGCGGTTGCCGAGCCGGAAGCCGATGGGTTCAGTGGATCCACTCCCGGCGAAGAATGCGGGGAACGTGCGACCCGCCTCCTCGCCCTTTCGGCCAAGTCGCCCGAAGCCCTGCGGGAGCTGGCTCGGCGCTACCTGGGATTCCTCGACGATGGGACTGGTGAGCGAGACCGCTCGAATCTGGCCGATGTGGCATGGACGGCGGGCGTTGGCAGAGGTCACTTCCGCCACCGCGCCGGGCTGGTCTTCGACGATCTCGCACACCTCCGGGAAGCGCTCGAGGACGTGGCCGTCGGAAGACGGGGATCCGGAGACGCGGAGCCGTTGGAAGCGTCGCGGACGGCCTTTGTGTATGGCGGATGGAGTGACCGCTGGCCGGATCCGGGCCGGACCCTGTACGAGACGGAGCCGGTCGTGCGCGGCGTCCTGAATTCCTGTGATGAGGCGTTGCGGCGAGAACGCGGCCTATCGTTGGTGGATGCACTGTTCGGGCGCGGCGGAAGGGAGGGGGGACTCGGCGATCCCGACGGCGGAGTCTTGACCGGGGCGTTGGTTTACGCGCTCCAGTGCGGGCTCACGGCGCTGTGGCGAAGCGTGGGGATACGACCCGGCCCGGTCATCGGATGGGGTGCCGGAGAGCTTGCGGCGGCGCAGGCGGCAGGTGTGTTCGATCTGGTGGACGGACTGCGACTCGCCGTGGCGCACGGCGAAGAGACGCTCCCGCGAGGCCTCGCGCTTGCCGCGCCCGCCGTGAGCCTGGTGAGTGGCGCAACGGGGCGGGTGGCAAGACCCGAAGCCGTGCTTGACGAGACGTACTGGCAACGACCGGGGCGTGAGCCGTTGGCCCTCGACCGATGCCTGGCAACACTGGCGGAGATGGAAGTGCCGGTCCTGGTGGAGGTCGGTCCGGAGGCTTTGCCGGAGCCGATCGTCGCCCGGACTCCGGATGCGGACTCCGGTGGGGGACGCGACGCGCCCGTCGTGCTGCCCAGTCCGAGCGGCGCGGGGCCCGCCGCCAGCTTTGCGGGCGTGGTCGCCGCCGCGTATGAAGCGGGGCTGGCGATCTCCTTCGAGGGGCTGTTCGCCGGAGAGGAGCGGTCGCGCGTGTCGCTGCCGGGTTATCCGTTCCAGCGCCGCCGCCACTGGCTGTTGGAGGATGTCGTTTGAGCGTCGGCCCGGCGGACGAATCGCCCGGCCTGCGCTATCAGCCGGACGACCGGATCCCGGCGAAGCTTGTCATCGGCATGGGCATCCAGCTCGCCGTGCTCAACATCGCCGGCGTGATGTTGATCCCGATGGTCGTGATGCGGGCCGCAAACGTGTCCGATGCCTACCTGTCCTGGGGCGTGCTCGCATCGGTGATCGTCAGCGGAGCAACGACGATGTTGCAGGCAGGCCGGCTGCGCCGCATCGGCGCGGGACATGTGCTGGTGATGGGCGCCTCCGGGGCCTTCATCCCCGTCTGCATCATGGCTCTCACGGAAGTTGGCCCGGCGCAGCTCGCCACGCTGGTCGTCATCTCGGCCGTCGTGCCGCTCGTGCTGTCGTGGCGGCTGTCGCTCTTCCAGCGCATTCTCACGCCCTCGGTTGCGGGCACCGTGATCATGCTGATTCCGGTGACCGTGTCGCCGTATGTAGCCGGACTGATTCAAGGTGGAACGGCCGGAGGCGCGGCGGCGGCCGGCGGTCCGCTCAGCTTTGTCGCCACCGTTCTGCTGATCGGCGCCATCGTGCTGCGAGGGACCGGAACTTTGCGTCTGTGGGCCCCGGTGATCGGGGTGGCCGGCGGTTCCGCACTCGCGGGCTACTACGGTCTGTACGACCTGGAACGCGTCGCGACCGCAGCCTGGCTCGCGCCGCCAAGTCCACGCCCGCCGGGCCTCGATCTCGAGTTCGGACCGGCATTCTGGACTCTCCTTCCCTCGTTCCTGCTTGTGGCCGTAATTGCCGCCGTGCGCACGATGAGCAGTGCCGTCGCAATCCAGCGCGTGTCGTGGCGACGCAGGAGCCGCGCGGTCGACTTTCAGGCCGTGCAGGGGGCGGTGGCCGTTGATGGAGTGGGGAACCTGATGGCCGGGATCGCCGGTACGGTTCCCGGCACCGCCACCACGGCGAGCATATCGCTTACGCAACTCACGGGCGTGGCGGCACGCGGCATCGGGATCGTGGCCGGCGCCACCTTCATCGCGTTCGCGTTTCTGCCAAAGGCGTTTGCCGTCGTGCTCGCCATTCCGGACCCCGTGTTCGCGGGCTACCTGGCTGTCGTCGTGGCGATGCTCTTCATCATTGGCGCGAAGATCGTCATCCAGGGCGGAATCGACTATCGCGCCGGCATCGTGGTCGGAATCGGACTTCTGGTCGGGACGAGCTTCCAGTACGGCATGGTGTTTCCGGAGCTGATCGCTTCGTTCGCGGGCGGCCTGCTCGCCAACGGAATGAACGCCGGTGGTTTCACGGCGATCCTGCTGACCCTGTTTCTTCGCATCACCGAGCCCCGCCGCGCTCGCATCGAGACGAATTCCGACCTCTCGAAGTTGCCCGCAATCAGCGAGTTTCTCGCGGCCTTCGGGGCCAGGAGCGATCTGGACCGCAAGGCGACCGATCGATTGCAGGCGGCGGCCGAGGAGGCTCTGCTGGCACTCGATCTCCTCGACGACTCACCCGACGGCCCCGACGCCCGGCGTCTCGTCCTCACCGCCTGGCGCGAGAAGGGTGACGTGACACTCGAATTCGTGTTCGCTCCCACGGGCGACAACCTCCAGGACCGCCTCGCGCTGCTGAGCGGAGAGACCGGCGAGCAATCCTTCGAGCACGAAGTCTCCGAACGTCTGCTCCGTCACCTTGCTTCGTCGGTTCGCCATCGGCAGTACTACGACACCGACATCGTGACGGTCCGCGTGGGAACCGTCGCAGCGTTCTAGAGAATGCCGCGATCCTCCAGGAAACGCAGCATCAGGGCAACGCACTTCGCGGGTTGCTCCAGTTGCATGAAGTGCGTCGCTTCCGGCAGGAAGTCGTAGTCGACCGCGTCGATGTGGCTGAGGTTGAAGGTCGGCATGTAGGCGAAGGACATCATGGGATCCGAGCCGATTACCTTGGTCGGGCAAGGCAGGGCGCCAAAATCCACGAGGAAGGCGAAGGTGCGAACGTAGTTGATAACCTGCGCCTCGTGCTCGCGTGGGCACCGAAGTTCATAGCCACTTCCTTCGAGAGACTCGCGGAGCACGGTTCGAGCCATCAGCTCCGCCGCCCCGGGGACCGCCCGGGTCAGCAGCAGTCGCCTGATGATCTCGACGAAGTCGGCCGGGTTTCCGAATCGGTCTGTCCGGCGCCGGGTTCTCGCCGCCACCTTCTCGGCCAACACGTCGAATTCGGCCTCGCCCATCCTCGGCTTGAACAACGGAGGATCGAAGAGAATCCAGGCGGACAGCTTACCCGTGCGCCCGGTGCCCAGCATGGGAGAGAGAAGAGCCGTAAGGGCCGTAAGAGAATGGAATACGCCGATGGTGGGCGCGGGCCCGTAGCGAGCGCCAAGGGCCTCCACGACATCTTCCTGATCGAAGACCAGATTGGGAATGTTATGCCCCGCAGGCGATCCCACGGCGTTCCATCCATGGCTCCTGATGTCGTACACGAACAGATCGAAATCGTCCGCGAGCAACGACCAGAAAGGATAGTAGAGGTCGATCGCCAGACCGCCTCCGTGACTCAGCAACATGCGGGGACCACAAGGATTCCCGTGCCTGCGAAGCCTCGTTACGCTCCCGTCCTCGTGGCGGACGTCGCAAACGGAATGCGGCTCCGGTATCTCCCAGACTGTGCTCGAAGTCACGTCAACGGCGCCCCCGGCCGGTCCGGGATGTTGTCATGACTGCGGGGGTGCCTTCAGCCGGCTTGCGAATCCAGGTACGCGGCCAGCTTGCGCAGCGTACCAAAGCACTCGGGAGGGATGGAGAGACCGAAGTCCGCCTCGACGACCTTCATGAATTCGACGGCCGCCAGCGACGAGACGCCGGAGTCCGCCAGAGTGGCATCGAGGTTGGGTTCGCGACCGAGGTCGAGGTGTTGGGCGACGAGCTCTTGCAAGCGTGCTGCGGCTGCCATGGATGTTCCTTCCAAGCAAGGGGAGGGTGCGTCTGCAGCGAGGAGGCTGTTCCCGCCGTCGCTTTGGACATTGATACATATTCTACCCGCAACCTTCATCTTCCGGCAAGCCGGGTGCCGGGAGCAAATAGATTGTCCGGTTTTCGGAGTACGTCCGGTTTTCGGAGCACGTCCGCTTTGGGGTTCCTTCACCCGACACTGCCTTCACCCGAAGACTCCATGCAGGAACCACCGCTGCACGGCCACGACCCCAGGCATGATTCTGGCGCCCGCGCGTCCGACCTTTCCTTTGCCATCTTCCGCTTCGTCCGCCGGATTCTCGCGATAGAGCCAGTAACGGCAGCCCGATTCGTCCTCGGCCAGATAGTAGTCGCGGCGCGTGGTTTCGCCTCGCCACCACTCGCAATCGATTCGTTCCGGCCCTTCGACTTTGCGGAGCGGGTGAAATCGTCCCCGGTATTGAAAGCCGGATGTCCGGAGACGAAATTCGGCGATCGATCCGCCGGACCCGGGCTTGGTGCCGGATCTGGGTTTGCCGCCGAATTCCAGGGCGAAGCCTTCCTCGGTAAGAATCTCTACCGGCTCGGGGGGCGACAGCAATCGCAGCGGGCGCCGCCGGCCTTCCGGCCAACCTGCGGCCGGCGGGGAACGCGCAACCGATCTCGCCAGCGCGCTCAAGCTCCCCGGCGTATTGGACGCGGCTCCTGGACGATCGCCGCGACCGTCCACCCGCTCGCGGCAGGCCGCGCGTTCGGGCAGCCAGCTCTGATGCGGAACCGCCCGTCCGATGCGACCGAAGCCGAAGCGGTTCCCCAGCCGGTCCAGGAGGTTGGCCAGCGCTTCTTCGTTGTCGGCGTGGTGTCGGGTTGTGGCCTCGGCCAGCCAGTTCGTCTGAAGTTCGCTGACGACCTCGACGACCTCGGCGACGAGGACGATCTCGTCGATGCCAAAGCCGGGCTCGATCCGTGGCAGCTTTTCGGCGAAGAGGTCCAGGAGCGATTTCGCCCGGCGCCGCGGACGACTGGTGCCGACGCCTATGCTCTGGCGGCCGCCGTCGACCCGGTGGCAGATGAGGCGCAGTTGGCGGGCCCCCTCGCCGGAGCGGGTCAGAAGGCGGCAGAGACGATCCACAAGAGATGCGGTCGCGGCGCGGATATCGGCTGGAGTGGAGATCGGTTCGGGGAAGGCGCGGCGCACCTCGCGCGCGGGCAGCGGGGGCAGCGGCGTAATCGGTTCGGTGACGCGTCCGAGGGCCTGATCGAGCCGCCGGACCGGTTCGGTTCCGAAGCGCCGGATGAGTTCGACGGATTCCAGGGGGAAGAGGGTGCGGATTGTGTCGAGCCCGAAGGATCTCAGCGCCTCCGCGACCTCGGCGCTCAATCGCAGTGCGGCGACGGGCAGGTTGGCCAGCGCGCGTCGCAGCGTGGATGGCTCGGCGCCGGCTGGCACGACGGCGGGGTCGCCGGGGCCGTAATGGGCCAGCGCCCAGGCGGCTCCGGGGGCATCGGCGAGGGCCAGCCGCACGGTGAGCCCGAAGTCTTCCAGGGCGCGCCGCAGCGCGGCCATCAGCGCCTCTTCGCCGCCGAAGAGATGCTCGCAGCCCGCGATGTCGAGGAAGATCGTGTCCGGGCCGTCGGGCATGACGCGCGGGGTGAAGCGGTTCGTCCACCGGGCGAGGCGTTCCAGCGCGCGGGCGTCGGTGGCGGGGTCGGCGGGGCGGGTGATTATGCCGGGGACGATCGCGCGGCCATCGGCCAGCGACATGCCGGGCGTGAGGCCGGCCCGCGTGGCGAGGGAGTTGGACGCGGCGATGACCAGCCGGTTGCGCGCCTCGGTGACGGTGACGAAGGGGTGGGTGCGCGCCTCGGGACGCCTCCGGGCGAGGCGTTCGGTGGGCCACCAGGGCAGCCACGCGGCGAGGATGCGCCGGGAGACGCGGGGTTCCGATAGGGCAGGCGCACCGGATGGGATGGCCGACCGTCGATCGTGGACCGCGTGGCCGGGGCCGGAATGGTCGCGCTTTCTCCCAACATTTGTTTCTGCGGGGATTGAAGCGGACATTGAAAACACGTCTCTGAAAACGTTGAAAAAGTGTTTGCACCTACACTGAAAACCCGTTTGTACCGACATTGAAAAACCGTCTGCGCGGGCGTTGAATCGTCGAGCGCGGATTCGGATATGTGCGGCCGGATGGCGTGAGCGTGATTCCCGTGGCCGCGCTGGGGCCGTAGGTCGCGACGGAGGACGTTTCGGTGATGGTGTCGCGGGAAACGCTGGTCATGGTGTCGCAAACAACGCGGGCCATGGCGTCGCGAACAACGCGGGTCATTCCGTCCATCCTCATCCGGCGCGGCGCATCTTCGGTCTTGCGGCGCGGGTGGGCAGCGGTTGTGCCCTCCACTCGCCGGCTTCCCGGCCGACGCTCCATTCCGCCGGCCTTCCTCCGCGGCAGTGCAGCAGTTCGATTCGCCATCTCGTTTTTGTTCCTTCCCGTGTTCCCTGGACTGTGGGCGTGTGAACCGTCGGCGTCCGCCTTCGTACACCGTTCCCGCCGCCGCCCACCTCACCCGGCCTCGACCTCACGCGCCAGCGGCTGACCGCCCCCCGCATCCCCGCCACCCCCCCTCGCCCGGCTTCCCTCTCGCCCCCCGCCGCCCCCTCGCGGCGCGACAGCACGAGCCCCAGCACCCCCCTCCCTTCGGCCGCGAGCATCAGCCGCCGCCCCGCCGCCAGACCGATCCCCTCCACCTCGGCGACCACCCCCGTCATGGCGCGGCAACGGAGCGCTTCTTCCATGGCCCAGAGCGCATCGTGGCGGCGGTGCAGTCCCGACACGACCACCAACTGGCCGGGACCGATTCCGTAGCGGACCAGTCCGGGCGCATGGAGATCGTTGCCGCGGGAAATCCAGAGGAGGGCGCCGGGGCTGGCTGGGGAGCGTCGGGTGCGGGGGCCGTCGCGGGCGCGGGATTCAGGGCCGGATCCCACGGCAGCGGATTCCACGGAGCCGGACCCCGCGTTGGCAACCGGGCACCGGCGCGCGCGCGAGAGAAGAAGGGCGCAAAAGGCGGTGGCGGCCTCGTCGCCCGTCACCTCGTGAACGCACCCCAGGCGCAGGCCTCCCCCCGGCAGGCGGTCGTCGATTCCGGCGATGCCCAGCGGCAGGCGGGGGTGTTCGCGCGGTCCGGCCTCCTCGATGCGACGGATCGCCCGGCGGAGCGCGGCGGTAGTTTCGGGCCCTGGCGGTGTGGATTTCGCTGTGGTTGCCGGTGTGGCTTTCGGTCGTGTGGGCATGGCGGGCAGTCGGGTGATTTGGAGCGGCCCTGGGCGCGGCGGCGCGGCTGGGTCGTCGGCGGTGGAAGGACGGGCCGGACAAGATACCGAATAAAAACCGTAAATGCAAATCCATCCTTCGTCGCTCCGCAGGATTGACTGAGCGGTGGACGCTGTTCCGGCCGAGAAAAACAGACGGCGGCGGTCCAGTCTTCCATGCGAGGTGCAGCCCGGGGGCGCGCTCGTCATCCCCCTTGCCCCCTTACCCCGAAAACCTGACCTTGTGACGAGGCCGAAAGCCGCCCGGCCCCCGCTTCACCCACCGCCGCCAACCGGGCAGCCAACCAATCCCCCTGACCCCAAGGAGCAAACCTCATGCTGACCAGACTGCTACTGATCGGAGCGCTGACCTTTTCCTCCGGGTGTTCGCTCGTGCTCGTGGACGGACCGCCGGACTTCATTCCGCCGAGCGATCCGATTCCCGCCGAGGCGTGCACCGTGGAGCGCGTCTTCCCCCTCCTGGATGCGCTGGGAGCGGGCGCCATGGCCGTTACGGCCCTGACCAGCGACGACGGAAACGCGGTGCGCTTCGGCGCGGTGATCGGGGCCGGGCTGGGCTATTCGTCCTACGCCGGGTTCGGGAAGGTGAAGCAGTGCCGCGATCGGGTCTTTGCGGATGGGAACGGTGGCTTGCCGGTGGCGACCGAGTGGCCTGCGACGACCGGGTGGACTGTGACGGCTGAGGGGAAAGCGTGGACCGAAGGGACGGTGTGGCCGAACGCCGAGCCGCTTCCGTGGACGCTTCCCGCGACTTGGACGCTTCCCGCAATTCCCCCGCTTCCGCTGCCGGCTTCGAAGAACCGCTGACCGGCGATGACGTCTTCGCGCCCCGGCGATCCCTCCCCCATCCGGCCGGATCTCCACAGGGCGCTGCGCGACCATTTCGGCGACCGCTTCTCCACCGCGGCCGCCATTCGCGAGCATCACGGCAAGGACGACTCGCACCATCCCGCGATTCCGCCCGACGGCGTGGTTTTCGCCCACTGCACCGAAGAGGTCGCCTTCACGGTCCGGGCCTGCGCGCGCCACGCCACGCCGGTCGTTCCCTTCGGCGCCGGCACCTCGATCGAGGGACATGTGCAGGCGGTGCGCGGCGGGATTTCCATTGACCTGAGCAAGATGAACCGGGTGCGGGCCATTCGCCCCGACGATCTGGACGCGACGGTTGAGGCGGGGGTCACGCGGAAGCGGCTCGATGGGGAGCTGAAGGGGACGGGACTCTTCTTTCCGGTCGATCCGGGGGCCGACGCGACGCTGGGGGGAATGGCGGCCACGGGCGCATCGGGGACGACGACCGTGCGCTACGGAACCATGCGCGACAATGTGGTGTCGCTCACCGCCGTGCTGGCGAACGGCGAGATTGTGCGAACCGGGGGCCGGGCAAGGAAGTCGTCGGCCGGGTACGATCTAACCAATCTGCTGATCGGGTCGGAGGGGACGCTGGCGGTGATCACCGAGCTCACCGTGCGGCTGCATCCCGTGCCCGAAGCGATGGCGGCGGCTGCGTGCGCATTTCCGGGAATGGAGGAGGCCGTGCGTTCGGTGGTGGAGGCCGTGCAGATGGGGATTCCGGTCGCCCGCGCGGAGCTGCTCGACGCCACGGCCATGCGGGCGGTCAACGGCTATTCGGGACTGCGCTATACCGAGTCGCCCACCGTCTTCTTCGAGTTCCATGGTTCGGAGGAAGAGGTGCGGAGTCACGGCGCGCTGATGGAAGGGATCAGCCGGGGACTTGGGGGCGCGGCCTTCGAATACGCCCGCAGGCAACATGAACGAGCCCGTCTCTGGAAGGCCCGCCACGACGCCTATCCCGCGATTCTGGCGTTGCGCCCGGGCTCCCACGGACTGACCAGCGACGTCTGCGTTCCGGTTTCGCGGCTGGCAGAGTGCATCGAAGAAACCCGCCGGGACATGAAGCGCGCGACGATCCCGTGGGGCATCGTGGGTCATGTCGGCGACGGCAACTTCCACGCGGTCTTCATCATCGATCCGAAGAGCGAAGCGGAGCTGGCCGAGGCCGAAGCGATCAACGAACGGATTGTGCGGCGCGCGCTCGCGATGGAGGGAACCTGCACGGGGGAACACGGGGTGGGGATGGGGAAGATGGGCTACCTGGAGACCGAGTTCGGGAAGGCGGGCGTGGCCGCGATGCGCGCGGTGAAGGCGGCGCTGGACCCGCAAGGGATCATGAATCCGGGGAAGGTGGTGGGGTGAGGCTTCGGCCGGGACTAGGCCAGGAGCCGGAGTCAAGGCAAACGCTTCGGGCCGAGGCCAGACGCTGCCCGCAAGCTGGTGCCGAAGAACTACAAGCACCGTTTTGACCCCTCGATGAAGCCGAGCAGGAAGCTGAAGTTCCGCATCGCCGAGCACGTGTGCGAGTTCCACGACGAGCACTCGTCGGATCTTGGTAGCTCAGGCCCGGGCGTCCCTCCAGGCCGCCATCGAGGACTGGGCCATCAGCAGAGCCGGGATCACGAGCATGAGCAGCGCAGTGGCGATCAGAACCCCGAAGCCCACGGATGCGGCCAGCGGAACCAGGTGCTGAGCGTGGGTGCTGGTCTCGAAGACCAGCGGGGCGACACCCACGAAGGTCGTCACGGAAGTCAGCAGGATGGCCCGGAAGCGGTTCTTGGCTCCGGTCACGATCGCATCTCGCACCGGGAGCCCCGACGCCTTCAGGTCGTTGATGAACTTGATCATCATCAGTGAGTCGTTGACGACCACGCCGCTCACCCCGATCAGGCCGTACATCGACCAGATGCCCAGGCTCAGCCCGAGGAGCATGTGCCCTGCGACGGCGCCGATCAATCCCAGCGGCACCGCGGCCAGGATGATCAGGGGCTGGGTGTAGGAACCGAAGGGAATCGCCATCAGCGCGTACATGACGAGGAGCGCCAGAAAGAGCGAGCGACCCAGATCGGCGTTGGCCTCCTCCTGCTGCTTGCGCTGGCCGCCGAAGGTGTACTCGAAAAGGCGGTCCTGGGCCGACACGCGCTCCAGGACACCTTCATCCAGGCTCCGGTTGACCTGCTGGCCGGTCGCGAGCACCGGATCGACGTCCGCGGTGACCGTGACGGCGCGGCGCCCGTCCATCCGATGGACGGTGGCCGCGGACCGTGCGAAACCGGCGGACGCCACCTGGCCCAGCGGGACGTCGCCGCCGGGCGTGCGCACCAGATAGCGCTCCACGTCGGTCGCGGAATTGCGTTCCTCTGCGGGCAGGCGCACGAAGACACCCACGTCCTCGCGCCCGCGCTGCACCCTGAGCGCCTCGGCTCCGAAGAAGGCGGAGCGAACCTGCGACGCGAAATGGCCGACCGTCAGGTTCAGCGTGCGGGCCGCCGGCTTCAGCTCCAGCTGCAATTCCCGGAACCCTTCGTCGAGGTTTCTGCGCACGTCGAAGACGCCATCGATGCCGTTCAGCTCGGTGACGAACTCGTCCGCGATCACGGCGAGCCGGTCCGGGTCCGGATGCGAGAGGTTGAAGTGAACGGGAAGTCCGAGCGTGATCAGGTTCGACGAAATCGACAGCGACCTCGCGCCCGGGAGCGGTCCGACCTCCTCCCGCCAGAGCCGCTCGAAGGTGGATGGGGCGATGTCGTGGCGTTCCCAGTCGATGAGCTTGAACTGGACGGTGCCCAGGTGGCCCCGCGCGGCCTCCACGGCGTTGCCCCCCAGTGGGTCGAAGAGCGCCGCCGCCTGGCCGACCGTCACGGCGACGCCGACCTCCAGGGGGTCCGCATCCGCACCGCGCTCACGCGAGATGCGCTCCACGGCGCGATGCCCCGCAGCCTCCAGCCGTGCCGCAACCGCGGACGTCCGATCCCCCGGCGTGCCGACCGGCATCTCCAGGTTGGCGGAGACGACTTCACCCTCGATGGGGGTCAGGAACTGGTTGGGGACCACGCCCGCGTTGACCGCTGCCATTGTGAGGACGAGCAGTCCGGCTGCGGAGGCGAGCACGATCGAGGGTTGGTCGACCGCCAGGCGCAGTCCACGGTCCAGCGGACCCTCCACGACCCGCTTCAGCAGGACGTCCACTCGTCCGCGGACGCGGCTGAGCCGCCTGGACAGCCAGCCCTCGCCCGAGGCACCCGGAGCGGGCAGGTGGGACAGGTGGTTCGGCAGCACCAGAAGGGACTCCACCAGGGAAATCAGTAGGACCGTGATCACCACCAGCGGAATCGGGCGACCGAGTTCGCCCTGCGGGCCGGGCGCGGTCAGGAGCGCGGCGAACGCCGTCACCGTGGTAAGCACCGAGAAGATGACCGGCGCACTGACCCGGCGGGTCCCCTGGATCGCCGCGGCAGCCCCGCGCACTCCGCGCTCTCGTTGCGTGAAGACGCTTTCCCCTACGACGATCGCGTCGTCCACGACGATCCCCAGCGCGAGAACGAGCGCCATCAGCGAGAACATGTTGACCGATACGCCCAGGAACCCCATGAACAGGAAGGTTCCGATGAACGAGACCGCCAGGCCGATGGCCACCCACAGCGCCAGCCGGACCTCGAGGAACAGGGTGAGGGCCGCGAGCACGAGCGCCAGACCCAACAGCGCGTTCTCGATCATCAGGCCGAGCCTTCCCGAGACCTCGACCGAGTCGTCCTTCCAGATCTCGACGCCGACCCCGGGCGGAAGGGCGGGGAGAACTTCGTCGGCAAGATGCTCTCTGACGGCCTCCGCTATTTCGAGGACCTTCTCGTTCGAGGCGCGGTATACATCGATGCCCACCGCTCGTCGGCTGTTGTAGCGCATGCTGAGATCGGTGTCCGCGAAACCGTCCCGCACGGTTGCGATCTCGCTCAGGCGTACCGATGTCCCATCCGGACGGGTCAGGACGATGATCTCCTCGAAATCGTCTTGGTCGTAGTTCCTGCCCAGCGTGCGGACGAGGATTTCCTCCTCGCCGTCGGAGATCCTGCCGGCCGACAGCTCCATCGAACCCTGCCGCACCGCTAGGGCGACGTCCTCGAGGGTGAGACCCAGCGCCCGCAGCCGGTTCACCGGCACCTCGATGGAGACTTCGTAGGGCCGGGCACCGCTGACTTCGGCCAGCGACACCTCCGGGAGCGACGAGATTCCCCCCTCGATGTCGTACGCCAGTTCCTTGAGGGCGCGCTCGGGGACATCGCCGTGAACCAGCAGGCGGATGACGTTCTGCCGGCTCGTGATCTCGCGCACCTGAGGTCGTTGCGCCTCGTCCGGGAAGGTGATGATGCGGTCGACTTCCGCCTTGACTTCGTTGATCGCGCGATCGACATCGGTGCCCGACTTGAACTGCGCGATGACGGATCCAAGGCCCTCGGAGGCGGTCGCTTCCAACCGGTCCAGGCCCTCCATGCCCCGGATCTGCTCCTCGATCTTCCGGACGATCGATTCCTCGATCTCGCCGGGGGTCGCGCCGGGATACACGACGAGGATCTGGACTCGATCCAGGGACAGCTCCGGGAGAATCTCTTGAACCAGGTTCCTCGCTGCCGCGAGGCCCGCGAGGACCAGAAACAGCATCAGAACGTTCGCCGCCACGCTGTTTCGGGCCATGAAGGCAATCGGCCCGGCACGACCGCCGGTCAGGTTCGGCTGATCCGTCCCGTCAAGGGTCAAGGGCCACCTGCTCGCTTCCTGCTAAGTGGAAGCTGTCGGGGACCGTGGATGACTGCGGTGAAGCAGTCACGCGCGTACTTCATTGACCCGCTTCCACACGTTCAGCACCGAGCCGCACGTCGTGTCGACCAGAACACATCCGACCCCGAGCAGCGTGTGGAAGTCGGGTTGAGTGACCCCGAAGGCGGGAATCAGGGCGACATCGTCAGAGGTGAGATGCGAGAAGTCGAAGGCCCCGTCGTCGGACGCGTAGATGAAGCGGATGCCCATCTCGCGCATCCGCTGGTTCACATGCGGGTTGTGGATGATCTCCCCGACCAGGTAGATGCGCCTGCCGGGAAACCTGCGGACGGTTTCGTAGGCGTAGTCGATCGCCCGGTCGACGCCGTAGCAGAAACCGAACTCCTGAGCCAGGCGGATCGTAACGTCGCCGAAGACATCGGAATACCGGCGAGCACGAATGCGATCGACCAACCGTGAGTGGTACTCGGCGTCGATTTCAGGCTGGACCTGACTCTTGAGGCCGAAGCCTTTCCGGAAGTAGATCTGTTCCATGGCGCATCCGGGATGCCGGCTGGAAGGGGGGCAGAAAGGACTGCCACCCCTGCAAGAGAACGAAGACACCGCCCGCAGTCAAGAAGCGCGTGGTACAGGTGGTACGGCGCTCTGGATGGGTGGCTGCGGCGGGCGTTACGCTGTCTGATACTGGGCTCATCCTGACATCACTCACCCCGGGAAAGGTTCGAAGGAATGGGACCATTTCCGGCTGCGCAAGTCCATGGCGGGGGGGTATTCTCCCGCGAAAGACTTGCTGGGACTGCACGCGAGCGATCCGCGGCTGGTGCCGCAGACGAATCTGCGTTTCGCTCTGTCCGCGGCGCTGATTGCCAGCATGTACCTGGGTGATGCGCTCAGCTTCGCGTTGTACGGCATGGCGTCGTAGCCCGAACTCTACGGCAGAATCCGGCGGGAATGTCGCGCCCGACGAAAGGAACCACTAGATTTCATGCCGACTCCGGCTCGTCACGGGAGGCGCCGTCCCCCGACCGGCTTCGCGAATCGGCCGGTCCGCGCAGGCCGATTTCCGACACACCCGGACCCAAAGCCACCGAGACACGGGTTGACACGACGATGACCTTACTCAGGAACTCGCAGGCGCGGATTGTCGTGTCCGACCGGGGCGAACTGGCGTTTTGAACGTCACCCCGCCCTCAGACTATGTCGGCGGCTACGCCAAGGCGCGAGCGCTCGACCAGGAGGCCGCGGACAACTACATCGCGCACACCCGTATCGGCGATCCGGTCATGGACGAGATCGTGGAGGACCTGGCGCCGCTGCCCCAGAGTCGGGTCCACGAGCTCATTAGCGCGGGGATGGAGGAGGATCGCGATGGTCTCAAGAACGCGCCGCAATCGCTGCGCGATTTCTTTGTCGACGCGCCGCCGCCCGATCCGGACTGGCTGGATCGCGATGCCTTTCAGCCGGGTATCCGATCCTTTCAAAGAAACTCCGTCCCGGTCCTCTCGGCCTTCGTGGCGGGCGTGCTGGTCGACGGCTTTGCGACGCTGATCGCCAAGTCGTTCGTGCAGACCGGGCGGATATTCGACAACGGTGTCTGGCGGCTCAAGCAGAACAACCGCCAGATGGTGGAGATCTTCCTGCCCGGCGGGCTGGAACGGTTCGGCGAGGGGTGGAAGCTGTCGGTCCGCATCCGGTTCGTCCACGCGCAGATTCGGAGACTGCTGGGACAGACGGTGGAATGGGAGCACGACGCGTGGGGTGTGCCGGTCAGCGCCGCGCACCTGGGCTACTCGATCGCCTGCTTCGCGGCCCGCACCGTCAAGCACTCGGAGTCGCTGGGCGCACGGTACAGCCCGGAGGAGCGGGCCGGTTTCCATGACGTGTGGCGTTACGCCGGCCACCTCATAGGCATCCCGGATTCCATCCTCTTCACCGACGAGAAGCACGCGCTGCACCTGTACGGGATCGGCTCCGTTTGCGAGCCTCCTCCGACCAATGACGCGATCCTCATGACCAATGCGCTGATCAACTCCGCCCCGCTGGTGGCGAACATCGATGATCTGGCGGAGCGGCGCAGGCTGGTGAACAAGGTCATCTACCCGGTTTCCCGGGCACTGGTGGGCAACAGTCTTGCCGACCAACTGAAGTTCCCCAGGACGAAGGGCATGCCGTTCCCGTTGCTCGCGTACCGGATCGACCAGCGCATGCAGCGGATGAGGGCCTGGACAAGGAAGGGAGGATTCGGGGCTTTTTCGGAACTTCTTGAGGCATCGGCCTATGAGGATGCCGGTCTCAGCTACCGGCTGCCCGACGACGCCCACGCCGAACGGGCCAGCAAGTGGTGAAGGCCCATAGTAACGTTCGCCCCTTGTGGCGCGCAAAAAACGGTCGGCCAGCCAGCCGGGTCGGCGATTGACCAGATCGCATTGCATGCATAGGATCCTCGGGCGCTCACACTTTGACGACTTCACGATCCTTCCATGGCCAAAATGATGGCACAAGGGACAGGAGACTCACGATGGCGGGGCGGCCAGATCGTGACGCGAAATGTCCGCGATTTCGAGGGAACGGGGGTACCGCTGGTCAACCCTTGGGCACAGACGGATGACGATACCTTCCCACCACCCGGGAGCCGTCCTTGACAACCCGCCCAATCATCCCAGCCGTCGCCCTCCTGCTGTGCGCCTGTGCGCCGACCGGCGATTTCGGTCCCGTGCAATCCCCCCAGCCCCTCGACCTCACCCTCGAGAACATCTACGGGCCGCGCGGACGGGCAGGCGCCAGCGAGATCAGCCCCGACGGGCGGTACGTCGCGGTGTCGGCCACGGGGCCGGCTGGAGCGGGGATCTACCTGGTGGAGACAGGGTCGGAGAGCGATCGTGGGGAATCGTCCGCTGCCGCTGCGACAACGTCGGCCCGCGAGGTCGAATCGTCCATAACCGATGGCGCGACAACCGCAACCGCACCGGCGTCCAGTCCCCCGAACACCGGCGCCTTCTGGGTCCAGGGCAACTCCCCCGCATGGTTTCCGGGGAGCAATCGCATCGTCTTTCGGCAGGGCGGCGATCTCTGGATGGTGGCGGTGGGAAGCAACGAACCCGTGCAGCTCACCGACGACGATCACGACGAGCGCGCGCCGAGAGTCTCGCCCAACGGACGCCGGATCGCATTCTATTCCGGCCGCTCGGGGCACCAGGACATCTGGATGATCGCGCTGGACGGGTCCGCCGAGCCGGTTCAGGTGACCTTTGACGCCTTCGCTCCCGACGACTTCCGCTGGTCCCCCGCGTGGGCGCCCGATAGCCGCCGCATCGCCTACATCTCGAACGCGTCCGACTACTGGCACGACGACCTCTGGGTGGTGGACACCGAAACTCTCGAATCCCGCCAGATCTCGCGCACCCTGATGGCTTCGACCGAGCCCGCCTGGTCGCCCGACGGCACGAAAATCGCCCTGCTCGGTACCCACAAGAACGGCTACTGGTACGAAGACCTCGCCGACATCTTCGTCATCGACCCGGCCACCGCCACCGAGCGCACGGTCGCCATGCAGATTCATGCCACCGATTGGCTGCACCGCATGCGCATCTTCTGGTCCGGCGACGGCGAGCTCATTTACTTCCCCTATCACGAACGCGGCGACTTCGACCTCTGGTCGGTCCCGGCGCAGGGGGGAGTGGCCACGCGAGTCACCAACATGGGCGGGTCGCTCGGGTCGATCTCCGCCTCCGACGGCGCCCAACTCTTCGCCTTCACGCGCGCAACCCCGGCCCGCGGCTCGGATGTCGACCTCATCCCGGCCACCGGAGGCCCGCTGCGCCGCCTCACCCACTTCGCGGCCACCTGGAACACCGTGGTCGAGCCGTCCGAGATCTCGTTTCGCAGCTTCGATGGCCTCTACATCCAGGGCTTCCTCTACATGCCGCCCAGCCACGTGCCCGGCGATCGTCACCCGGCGCTTGTACAGGTGCACGGCGGCGGCACCAACTCGTATCTGCACGGCGAGAATCTCTTCGAGCAATACCTGGCGTCAAAGGGCTACGTTGTGCTGGCGGTCAACTATCGCGGCGGCTCCGGTTTCGGCCGCGAGTTTCAGGATCTGGGCATCAACGACTGGGCCAATGGACAGGCTCGCGACGCGGCGGCGGCCGGCGAATTTCTGCGCACACTGGACTTTGTCCATGGCAAGGTGGGAATCTACGGCTACAGTTACGGCGGCATTACCAGCATGGCGGCAATCGCGCGGGCACCCGGCGTGTTCGACGCGGCGGTGCCCATGGCCGGCATCTACGACTTTGGCGACGCCTACAACAACGCCGACCGCCTGGGCCGCATCTTCATCAGAACCGGGCACTCCGGGTCGCCCGGGGAACGACCCGAAATCTACGCCGTCAGCAACACCCTGGCCCGCATCGCCAACATCGACACGCCGTTACTCATCATGCACGGCGAGCTGGATGTGCGCGCGCCCTACCGCCAGTTCGAGATCGCGGTCGCCGAGCTGGAACGCCACGGCAAGGTCTTCGAGAGTCGCAGCTACCCGGGCGAAACCCACGGACTGCGCCCGGCCGCCCGCATCGACATGTACAGGCGCGCCGAGGAGTTCTTCGAGCGGATGTTGAGACGCTACCTGCACACCTCCGGCGCCTCGTAGTCGAGCCCCAGCAGCCGGAAGTAGTTTTCCCCCAACGCGATATTGCGGAAGGCCTCGTCGTCCACGAACTGAAGAATCCGGCTGGTCACCTCAAGCTCGGTCCGGTACACCTCGAGGTCCTTATTCGACGATGCCAGAAAATCGGTCCCCGGCAGGATGCGGTCGGAGTAGCGGTTCAGAAAGTCAACATAGAGATGTTGTTCGTCGGCCCGCGAAAAGTAGCTGTCGTCGATCACCCGCCAGGTGATGTCGAGCATCAGGTTGGGATAGCGGTCCAGCATTGACGCCATGAGCCGCGTATGGTCGGCCCCCGGCATTGTGGTCAGCTCGCGCGAAAGTCCCATGTGCATCCAGACGACGAGATTGTCGGGATAGCGATTCAGAACCTCCTGCATAAGCGGAAGGTAGAGGGTGGGGTTGTCGTTGTGGCCCAGATCCGAATGAATTGCGATCGGAATTCCGTGTTCGCGCAGGATCTCCATGAAGGACGCCCATTCGGCGACGGTCGGATGCGGAACCGCTTCGTGTCCATTCCCGAAGAGCGCCTGCTTGACCAGATTGACCTCGCCCATCCAGCGGAACATTCCCGGAAATTCGGCCTCCAGCAAGTCGATTCCCGCCACAATCGATTCGGGGTCGGACAGGTCGGGAAAGGTCATGGCCAGAGTCAGGTGAATGTCGTCGGAAGGATTGGCGAGCACGCTGTGCGCGTTGGCGAAGTCGTTCTTGAGCGTGGGCACAACCGGGGTGCCGATGCAGTCCAGGTAGTAGGTGCAGGGGGAATCGACCGGCAGCATCTGGCCGATCCCGTAAATGTTGGCAAAGCGGACGCCGGTCTCGCGCAGATATCCCATGACCTCGTCGAAGGGGACGGGAGGACCGCCGAAGGGCCGCAGATGCAGGTGTGTGTCGACCACTGCCGTCTGGGGCTGGGTGGTGCGGTCGTAGCAGGCGGGGGCCGTGGAGGAAGACGCGAAGGCGTCGAGCTCGTGGTGCGAGGGGGAAGCGCAACCGGCGGCGGCGACGAGGAGGGTGACGCCGAGGGGAAACGCGCCCGCAGGGGTCTGAAGCGCGGGTCGTGGTGCGGAGCCCGGTTCATGAGCGGCGCCCAGGGAAGGAAACGCGCGCGCCAAGGGTCTGGTCACCTGAGAAAATCCGGTCATCTGCAATCTCCGATCATCGTCGAGTCTCTTGCGGCGGACGTCGTGCGTCCGGGGTCGCCGGTCGGGAAGGGGTGTCGTGGCGGCGAGCGCACAGGAGCGCAAGGGACGTTCAAGGTTCGCCCCGGGACGCGATCCCGCAACTTCCTCCGCGCCAGACTTCATCCGACAACGAATCCCGGCGGCACGTCCCAGAACCCGGCGAATATCCCCCCTCACGGCTTGCTCTCACGGCCGGACCCTGGGACTCGCGCTTTCCGTTGATGACGCTCAAGATCGGGCGAAATTGTCGTCACACCTGCGCCGTCTTCCATCTCCCGCGGCGGAAGAGCCACCCACTGATCACGGCCAGCATCGAGAACGAAATGGTCATGGCGATGAACACGCCGGTGGGACCCATTCCGAAGGTGAAGGAGAGCAGCAGCGCCAGCGGAATCTCCAGCAGCCAGAAGCAGATGAAGTTGAGGACCGTTGGCGTCCAGACTGCGCCCGCGCCATTGAAGGCGGCGGTCAGCACCATGCCGTAGGCGTAGAAGATGAAGCCGATCGAAACGATTCGCAGACCCGTGATGGCCGTGGCGGACGCTTCCCCCGTACCCCCGAACAACCCCACGATTGCAGGCGCGAAGGCAATGAAGAAGACGCTCACCGCGCCCAGGAAGTAGAGATTCATCCGGCACGAGATCCATGCGGCTTTCTCGGCCCGGTCCGGATCCCCCGCTCCCAGCCCCTGCCCCACCATTGTTGCGGCCGCGTTCGAGAGCCCCCAGGCCGGCAGAATCGCAAAGATGATGATCCGAATCGCGATCACATATCCGGCCAGCGCCTCGGCGCCAAAGATTGCGGTCACGCGCGTCAACCCGATCCAGCTTGCGGTGCCGATAAAGGTCTGGAGCGTTCCCGTCGCCGAGAGCCGCACCAGCCGGGCCATCAACGCCGGTTGCATGCGCAGGTGCGAACGGCGGAGCCGCAATGTGCGGCCACGGTTGAAGAGCGTGAAGACCTGAACAAGAACCGCGGTCCCGCGCCCGATTGTGGTGGCCACCGCGGCGCCCTGTACGCCCAGCTCGGGGAAGGGTCCGATGCCGAAGATGAGGAGCGGATCGAGCACAATGTTGAGGCCGTTGGCGATCCACAGCACCCGCATGGCGATCGCCGCGTCGCCCGCGCCCCGAAAGGCCGCATTCTGCAAAAAGAGCAGAAGGATGACGACATTGCCGCCCAGCATGATACGGGTGTAGGGCAGGGCGGTGGCGGTCACGGTTTCGTCGGCGCCCATGAGGTGCAGGATGTCCTCCGCATAGACCAGTCCCGCCCAACCGAAAAGCACGGCCAGGATCAGTCCCAGGACCACCGCCTGCGCCGCTCCGCGAGCCGCGCCCTCCGCGTCGCCTTCCCCCGTTCGGCGCGCCACCAGCGCGGTCACGCCAATGCTGAGCCCCATGGCCACCGTGTAGATGATCGACAGCACCGATTCTGTGAGCGCCACGCCGGCCATCGCGTGATCGCCCAGCCGCGACACAAAAAAGATGTCCACAACGGCGAAGAGCGACTCCATCACCATCTCGAGCACCATCGGAATCGACAACAAGATGATCGCGCGGCGCAGCGGCTGGCGGGTGGGGTCGCCGCCGGTTCCACGGATGGCGTGCCGCGCGAGGGTCCACCAGCGTTCGGGGGATTGGTTGGCGGCGCCGTTCCGGTCTGTGAAAGCGGCTTCGCCGGGCGTGCCGCGCGCTTCCCCCTTGCGCGGGGGCGAGTCGGGCGAATGTTCCATGGAGGTGAATCTCGCGGTGGAAGGGCCGGCTGTCGCGCGTGGCCCCGAAATCTCCGGTGCACGGGCGGACGCCCGGAAGGACACGAAAGATGACAGGAACGGGATTGACGGGAACAGGCACGACAGGAACGCGGCTGAGTGGAACGGACGTCACCCGGCGCGGGTTTCTTCGGGCTGGTGCGGTGGCGGTCGGCGGCATGGCCCTTGGAGCGTGCGGCTACGGCGGCGATTCCCCGGGCGCGGCATCCCCGGCCCCGCTGCGCATCCTCATCCTGGGTGGCACCAACTTCATTGGGCCCCACCAGGTGCGCGCGGCGGTGGAGCGTGGCCACGAGGTCACCCTCTTCAATCGCGGCATCACCAATCCCGGCCTCTTCCCCGATCTCGAAACGCTGATCGGCGACCGCAACGGCGAACTCGGCGCGCTCACCGGCCGCGAATGGGACGTTGTGGTGGACAACTCGGCCAATCTTCCGCGCTGGGTCCGCCTCTCCACCGAGGCGCTGCGGGGGTCGGTTGGCAGGTATGTCTTCATCTCCTCCACCGGCGTCTACCTCCCCTACCTCACCACCGACATTCGCGAGGACGCCCCCGTCGACACCATCGACGATCCCGAAACCGAAGAGGTCAACGGCCGCACCTTCGGCGCCCTCAAGGCCCTGGCCGAGGACGAGGCGCGCGAAGCCTTCCCCGACAATCATCTTGTGCTGCGCCCGACCTACATCATCGGTCCCGGCGATCCCACCGACCGCTACACCTACTGGCCGGTGCGGCTTGCGCGCGGCGGCGAGGTGCTGGCCCCCGGCAATCCCGGCGACCCCATGCAGCATGTCGATGTCCGCGATCTGGCGTCATTCACGATCAGGGCGTTGGAGGACGACCTGGCCGGCACCGTGAATGTGGTGGGCCCGCGGGAACCCCTCGCCATGGGAAGCCTGCTGGAGAGG
Source organism: Longimicrobiales bacterium (assembly GCA_965213665.1). Taxonomy (GTDB): domain Bacteria; phylum Gemmatimonadota; class Gemmatimonadetes; order Longimicrobiales; family Gaopeijiaceae; genus Bin94. The sequence goes on along the minus strand of CBDBZW010000003.1, from coordinate 2,807,016 downwards.
ACGCGCGCCGCGGTGAACTCCGACGCCGAACTCGTCTGGCTGGACGCGGCCTTTCTGCGCGACAACGAGGTGCCGGCGCTCACCTACTGGACCGAACCCGCCGGCGACTACCTCGGCATGATGCAGGTGAATGGCGACCGCGCCTTCGCGGCCGGCTTCGAGATGCGGTCCCTGGAAGAGACCGCCGCCGAGACGCTGGAATGGTTCAACACGCAGGACGCCGAACGCCAGGAGCTGCGCGCGGGACTGGCCCCGGAGCGCGAGGCGGAGCTGATCGCGGCCTTCCGGGCGAGGGGAGGTTGAGGCGGCGCGCCCGTGATCAAGTACATCGGCTCGAAGCGGCTGCTCATTCCCCACATTGTCGGTGCGGTGGACGCCTTTCCCGACGTGTCCACCGTGCTTGATCTCTTCTCGGGCACGGCGCGGGTTGGCCATGCGTTGAAGGAACGAGGATACCGGGTTCACGCCAACGATCATCTTTCCTATGCGGCAACCGTAGCCCGCTGTTACGTCGAAGCCGACGCTCGTGTGCACGGAGCCCGGGCCCGGCGGATCATCGATGATTTGCGGCGCACGCGGCCGGTGGACGGCTATTTCACCGAGGTCTTCTGCCGCCGCTCACGCTTCTTTCAACCGCAGAACGGGGCGCGCATCGACGGCATCCGCGAAGCGATCGAGCGCCTTGGCCTGGAACCGACGCTGAAGGCGATTGCGCTGACCTCGCTCATGGAGGCGGCCGACCGGGTGGATTCAACCACCGGTGTGCAGATGGCCTACCTGAAACAGTGGGCGCCGCGTGCGCACAACGATCTTGAGCTGCGCATGCCGCGATTGCTGCCGGGCGGGGGCCGCGCGTCGCAACTGGACGCTGTTGAGGCAGCGACCGCAAACGCCGACCTCGCCTACCTGGATCCGCCCTACAATCAACACAGCTACATGGGCAACTACCACATCTGGGAAACGCTTGTGCGGTGGGATAAACCGGACCACTACGGCGTTGCCTGCAAACGCACCGAATGCCGCGACTACCGCAGCCCCTTCAACCGCAAGCGCGAAATTGCCGACGCGATGACCAAGGTTGTGCAGGCAGTGCGGGCGCGATTCCTGTTGGTGTCATTCAGCAACGAAGGCTATCTGCCGCAAGCCGAAATCGAGGCGATATTGCGCAAACGCGGTGCGGTGCGGACGGTCGCGATCGGTCACAAGCGCTACGTCGGGGCCCAGATCGGGATCCACAATCCCGACGGCAAAAAGGTGGGGAAGGTCAGTCACCTGCGCAACCGCGAGATTCTGTATTTTGTCGCGGAGGACGAGGGCGTGGTTCGGCGCGCGCGCGATGCGGTGATGGCGGGGGCGGGGGAGGCGCAGTTGGGGTTGTGGTGAACACTCTCATAGCTCGGCTGGCCGAGAGGTTGAGTGTCTTCTTCAGGCGGGTAGCCACCCGGACGGGGAATGCGGGATGTGGCGACCGGCCGCTGGCGACCCATCGAAAAAGTCCGTTCTGCGACGTCCTTGTGAATGAGTTAGATTGGGGAACCACCCACTCTACGCGCCGATTCCACGGTCAGGGGCTAAAACCGATGCACATCGAGAACATCAAGATCCGGAATTACCGGCTGTTCCGGAATACCGAGTTGCGGAAGCTGCCCGAGCTCACGATCGTCGTGGGCGCAAACGGAACCGGGAAATCCACGCTCTTCGACGTATTCACCTTCCTGAAGGACGCGCTCACCCACAATGTGGCGGCAGCCGTGACTCGGCGCGGTGGCTTTCGCGAGCTGGTTTCGCGGGGCAGCGAGGGGCCGATCGGGATCACGGTCCAGTTCCGGGAGAGTGGCGGGCGGCTCGCGACGTACATCCTCGAGATCACGACCGAGGACGGCCGCATCGTGGTGGCTCGGGAAGTTCTTCGTTACCGCCGCGGAAGATACGGCAGGCCTTGGCACTTCGTGGATTTCAGGTGTGGCGAAGGGTCCGCCATTACCAACGAGTCGGTCTACGGTCAGAAAGGCGCGCAGGCGCAGCGCGAGGAGTTCAAGCTGGATGACCCGAGCGTGCTGGCGATCAAGGGGCTGGGCCAGTTTCAGCGGTTTCGAGTGGTGTCGGAGTTCCGGAGCCTGATCGAGAACTGGCACATTTCGGATTTCCACATCTCCGATGCGAGGCCCTCCGTGGAGGCGGGGTACGCGGAGCACCTTTCCACCAGAGGCGACAATGTGGCGCAGGTGGCACAGTACCTCTACCAGCACCATCGCGATCGCTTCGACCGGGTTCTTGAGGCGATGAGCGCACGGGTTCCGGGCGTAACCCGTGTCGAGGCGAAGCCCACGGAGGACGGTCGGCTGGTGCTGCGCTTTCAGGACCACGCCTTCACCGACCCCTTCATCGCTCGCTTCGTCAGTGACGGGACGATCAAGATGTTTGCGTACCTGATCCTCCTCTATGACCCCAAACCGCATCCACTCCTGGCGGTTGAAGAGCCCGAGAACCAGCTATACCCCGATCTCCTGCTCGAACTCGTCGAGGAGTTCCGAGATTACGCCAGGCGCGGAGGCCAGGTCTTCGTCTCGACCCATTCTCCTTTCTTTCTCAACGGGGCCGGGCTGGACGAAGTCTTCTGGCTGGTCAAGGAAGACGGCTTTACGAAGGTGCGCCGCGCGTCCACCGATGAACTTCTCAAGAGACTGGCGGCGGAAGGCGACAAGTTGGGTACGCTTTGGAGGCAGGGACTCTTCAGCGGCGCGGGACCGTGATGGGCAGAGTGGTGTTCCTGCTCGAGGAGTATTCGATGAAGACACTCCTGGATGAACTCCTGCCTCGACTGTTTCCGGAGCTGATGTTTCAATGCGTGGCACATGACGGGAAGGGCGATCTGGAGAAGAGCGTGCCGCGAAAGCTACGGGGTTGGCAAGAGCCGGGTGTCCGCAAGGCATCCGGGGGGCGACCGAAGTGCGACGGAATCGCGCAAGCTCAATATTGAGAGTTGTATCCGGTCGCATCAGGGCGTGGGCCGCAGCGGGATCGTCGGCCTGTTTCACCCAAATCCCCTGCAACCGTGACGGCGCCCAGGGTGAGGATAAGGCATGGCGGGCGCGGTCGAATCAGCCAGACCAGGGCGGCACGACGCGGTTCATGCGGGCGTAGGCGATCGACTGGCCAAGGTGTTCGTTCATGTGGTGACGAGTTGCAGAAGGACGGCCCAGCTTGCGACGTTGCGGCCGTATAGCTCAACCGGCGCGGCGAGTTCGTTGTCGCTCAGCTCGGCCACAACCTTGCGCACATGGTCCATCGACATGGCCAGAGCGCGAACGACTTCCTCCTTGCTCCGGGCGCTCACGTCTTCCTCGAAGCTCTGGTAATCCACACCATCCGGCGCCGCAATCCCGAGATTCTGGTGCGGGTACATGTAGTTGTAGCGCGCGACGTGCATGTAGACGAGGGCCACGCTCATCGTTCCGTCCATGGGCGACCACGAGTAGCTCTCGGCGGGCATCGCCTCGGAGAGGGCGACGAGCTTGCGGGCCGAAGCCTCGAACTGGCCGCTGATCTCGGCGCGAAAATCGGGGGTTTGCTGAGCGGTGGCGGTGGTGGGAAGGAGAAGAGCAAGCGAGGCGGCGAGAGCGAAGGCGAAGAGCGGGGGGCGCGTGGAAGGCATGGGTTTTCCTCTTTGGGGGAAGTGGGATCGCCAAGGTGATGGCACGGGGGGGGGGAAGGGTAACACAAGAGGTGGTCCGACGAGCCATTCCCCCTCATTGGGCACCGGGCTCGGGTGTGCTGGAACAGTCCGGCGAGCCAGAGTCCAGAAACCGGTCCCGGGTCTCGGGCGGGGGCAGGGGACAGGATTCCTCGCGCGGGAACCAGCGGTAGCGATTGCGGGCGAAGGCGTGGTAGGCCGCGTCGCGAAGAGGGCGGGGGACAAGGAGCGCGGCCGCGGCAATGGGCCAGGGAAACCGCAGTCGGCGAGCGATCCGCAGCGCGGCAGAGGAGGCGTTGTGGACTCCGTTGCGGTCCACCAGAATCATGGCGTCGGGAAGCGCGCCGGGGTTGAGTTCGGGGTCGGCTTGTGCCAGGATTCGATGCGCGGCGGCGGAGCGCAACGGGGCGAAGCGAAAATGGGCGGCGGGATCGCGGCGAATCACCCAGCGCACGGTGCGGTTGCAGAAGCTGCAATGGCCGTCGAAGAGGACGACGGGCCGCACGAACGAATCATCGGGAGACATGAGAAATGGGCGTCAGGGTGCTGGTGGGAACGGGAAAGGGCGGATTCTGGGTGACGAGCGACGATCGCCGCGCATGGCGGGTCAGCGCACCCTTCTTCAAGGGGTGGAAGGTGACGGCCGGACTGCGCCTTCAAGATGGCCGTTTCCTGGCTGCGGTGGCCAGCGACGTGTACGGCCCCGCGCTTCAGATCACCGAGGATTGCGAGCGCTGGGAGCAACTTCCCGCCGGTCCCGCCTACCCGGATGGGGACGACCGCCGCCTGCGCCAGATCTGGACTCTTGCCGAGGACCGGGGCGTGATCCATGCGGGGGTGCAGGACGCGGGACTCTTCACCAGCCACGACGGCGGCGCGAGCTGGCAGGGCGTTGCCGGTCTGAACGACCACGAAACGCGCGCGGGGTGGATGCCGGGGGCGGGGGGACTCTGCTGTCATGCGCTGCTCTTCGACCGGGCCAACCCGGCGCGCATGTGGTGCGGAATCTCGTCGGTCGGCGTCTTTCGCACCGACGACGGCGGCGCCACCTGGAACCCGCGCAACCAGGGCATCCCCGTTGCAATCGAGGACGAGCGCTGGAAGGGAATCGGGAGCTGCGTCCACGCTCTGGCCCAGGATCCCGCCGATCCCAACCGCATCTTCCGCCAGGACCACCTGGGCATGTTCCGCAGCAGCGACGGGGCCGAGAGCTGGGAGCGCAACGAAAACGGCCTCGAGACCTCCTTCGGCTTCCCCATCGTGATCGACCGCGCCAGCGAATTCCTCTTCGCCGTTCCCCTCGAAGGAGACCAGTACCGCGTCCCCAAGGGCGGTGCGCTCCGCGTCTTCCGCAGCACCGACGGCGGCGACAGTTGGCAATCGGCCTCTTCCGGACTTCCGCAGTCCAACGCATGGGGAACCGTGCTACGCGGCGCCATGGCGGTCGACAACCTGGCTCCGGGCGGAGTCTACTTCGGCACAACCTCGGGCACCCTTCACGCAAGCGCCGATCTGGGCGAAAGCTGGAGCAGTCTGCCGGTGATTCTGCCCCGCATTCTGCACGTTTCGGCATGGGCGGAGTGATGGCGACGAGTGGGTTGGCTCGTTGGGACGCGATCTCCTTCACCCCCGGCCCGGCCCCATGGCCACGGTAACCGTCACCTTGCCCTCGCTGCTCGATGTGGCGACCGGCGGCGTCCGCGAGCTGACCGCACGGGGCACCACCCTGGCCGATGTCTTCGCCGACCTTCTGCAACGCGAACCCCGCCTGCGTCCGCACCTCTTCAACGAGGCCGGAGAGCTGCGCCGCCATGTGCTCTGCTTTGTGAACGGGACGAGCACACGGTGGCTGGGGGGGTGGGAGGTGCCGGTCTCCGATGGTGACACCGTGCTCTTCATGCAGGCCGTGTCGGGGGGGTGAGGGGAGATCGGCTTGACAGTGGGCGCCGGGGTCGCATACGATCCGGCGGCGCCTGAAGGCGGTCTTCAGTCGGGGGGGATAAAGTGTTTATCTGGATCGGAAGGGCAGTCCGCGGCTCGGTGGCTGGACAACCGCCGAAGGGTGCGGCCAGGGGCCATCCAAACGAATTGGGAGTCTCGCGGCAAACATAGGGTAGAAGGACGATCGGAAGCAGCGTCCGGGCTTACCTGCGAAGTCCAGAAGCCTACATGGATTCAATACGAACAGTAGCGAAGAGGAGGAGATGAACCGTTGGTTACCAAGACCAAAGGAAAAACGATCCTCGTGTACGGCCTTGTCCCTGCCTTGTTTATAATTCCACCGATAGGAGTGTTTGTCATGTTCGCCTTCGATTTCGTCGTCGGGTGTGTGGTGGCAGTGATCGCAATAGCGGTCTGGGCACCACTCTTCCGGCGAGAATTGTTGCGACACTACGGATGGTTGCTACCACTGGCGCTGGCCAGCGTTGCGGGGGCGATTCCTGCGGAGGCTACCGTGCATGGAGCGCATGGCCATTGGTGCTGATGGAACTGGCGGGGGAAGGATATCCAGGGTGAAGAAACACGTCCCGCGACGCAGTCAAACGTGGCGCCCCGGCCGCACGATCCAACTGTGGGCGAGCGGGACCATGGCCGTGATCGGGGTCTTGACGACCGGGTGCGGTGGTGACGTGGACAGCGGGGCGGAAACGACCGCGGGTCCGGTTATGACCCGAGACAGCGCAGGCATCACGATTGCCGAGATCAGCGATTCGGTTGGGGGCATCGTTGCGTGGCGAATTGCCGACCAACCCATTCTGACGATCGGCGACGATCTTCGTGCACCGCCGGAGTATCAGTTCGAGTCCATCGACGACATGATTCGCCTGCCCACCGGGGGCGTCCTGGTCGCCGACGGCGCATCGTTGCGGGAGTACGCTGAGGACGGCACCTATGTCGAGAGCTGGGGACAGGAGGGAGAGGGACCGGGCGACTTCCAGTTCATCGGAGGCCTGCACAGGTTGAGGCCGGATTCGGTTGCAGTGTGGGATCGGTTCCTCCACAGGCTGACGGTGTTCGATGCCAAGGGAAACGTCGGGCGCACACTCGCAATCAGTGAGGCGTCGCAGCTCATATTGCGTGGCATGACCGGGCGCGACCGGCTCGTGTTTGAACGGGTAGTGATGATGTTTGAGATGGATATCAATGCACTCATGGAGACGTGGGATCAGCGGGAGGAGTATGACCGGAGATCGGGCTTCGTCGAGGTGTGGGATGCGAGGGGGAATCCGGTGTCGATCATTGGGCCGTATCCGCACACGGAGGTTTTCACCCGACGAGACCGCAACCGGCACATGGGACCGGTCAGATACTCTCGCAACATGATCACCGGCATCTGGGGATCTCTGGTGATTGCGGGTCCCAACGACACCTTTGAACTTCGGGCGCATGCACCGGACGGCGGGCTGAGGCGCATCATCCGCCTGGACAGGGAGCCCGTGGTCTCCGACGATCGTCACCGAGAGTTGCTACCGGACGACGACCGCGACATTCCCATGGCTGCAAACCTTCCCATGTTCGGCCAGGCGATGGGCGACGAACTCGGCTATCTCTGGGTGCGGGACTACAAGATGCCCGGCGAAGAGACGGTATCGTGGACGGTCTTCGATTCGACGGGGGCCATCGCGACCCGGCTGGAAATGAGTGCCCGGCTGACGGTCCACGAGATTGGGCGCGATTACATTGTGGCTTCTTCGCGGGTCGGCGAGCTGGGCATCGAAGCAGCGATGTTGCTGTCCCTCGAACGGTAAGGGCGAAGCCAGGAGGAGTTCCCGGGCCGCACCAAACCCTTGACTGCTACCTGTCCTGAGTCCATTGTTGGAACCGTCTCGGCCAGGGCAATTGCAGTCAAGCGGAGGGTATCGGGGAAGAATGGATCGTTGCAAGACGAAGGCACACCGGCGCCAAGCCATGTGCAGTAGCCATCCGCTGCGGTCGCTCTTCAGCCCGTTTCTCGCGGTCGCACTTCTCACCACGTTCCTGCCAACCCCGCCCACCTCCGCCCAGAGCGGCGCCATCACTTATCGCTGGGTGGGCTCGCTCGATGTAGAAGTCTCCGGTCCGATGGCCGATGTCCGCAGCCTGATGGATGCAGCGCTGGACGCGACCTTCGTGCTCCACTTCTCCCCTTGGCAGTCGCTGATGCAACGGATCGACGCGGAAACGGGTGTCGACTCGCCGGTCAGGGTCCAGGGATTGACCAATGGCAACGTGGATGAACTGGCCAGAATCCTCGCCGCGTGGGCGGCAAACGAGCCCGTGAACCTGCAAGCGGTATATACCGAAGAGGGTGGATCGGCCGCCGTCAAAGTCTTGAGATCAGGCGATCCCGAAAGCCCGTGGCTCGTGGAGGCGCCGGCGCCAGCGATCGAATGGGAGATCACCGGGGAACGCGCCGAGCACGCCGGACATATCGTGACGCGGGCCGTGGCACGAGAGGGAGACGACGAGCTGGAAGCCTGGTTTGCGCCCGAAATCCCGCTGCCGTTCGGGCCGGCTCTGTACGGGGGACTTCCGGGCATGATCCTGGTCGTGTCGTTCAACGAGGGACAGGCGGCCTATGCCGCGACCGAGGTCACCCTGGGAGAGATTGACGAGGATGCGATCCGCCGGCCGGAGCTTGGAGAGCCGCTCTCCCCCGAGGAGTATCGCGATGCCCGGGATGACCAGCTTGGGGGGATCGGCGACACCCTCCGGGGAATGATTCGCAACTACCGGGATGTGGATTGCCGCTTTGGCCGGGAGCGGGGACGACTTCAATTTCAGTGTCTTCAGGCCAGGGGTGCTTCGTAGGGGATTGAACCGCGCACATCTGCGCCGGGACTTGCCATTGCCCCCGCTCCACCGTATTTCCCCAGAGCGACCAGTTCCCCAGAGCGACCCGTCTCCCCCAGAGCGACCCGTCTCCCCCGGAGCGAAACCGTTTCCCTCCAGAGCGAATCCCGCTTCCCCGGAACCGGTCCGCGCCCGCCCGCTCATCCCCCAGCAGGAGTCCGTACCGTGTCCCGCCCGATCGAACGCCGCCGCTTCCTTGCCGCCACCGCCGCCGCAACCGGTGGCCTCCTCCTCGAGTCCGCTCCCGGAGCCGCCAACGCTTCCCCCGCCCCCCAGGCCGCCCCCCAGGACGCTCCCCCGCCCGTCCCCCTGGGCAACGGCGAGCCCCCCGCGCTTCAGTTTCAGGCCTGGCCCGGCGGAACCGGCGCCCTCATGGAAAAGCTCTGGGCCGAAGCCGGCGGCAACCCCTTCGCGCGCAACGAGATCGAGAATGAGCGCTGGAGCGGCCCCGTCCCCACCGACGAGACCGAGATCGCCTTCCTGCCGGTTCACCGCCTCTCCGCGCTGATCCGGGGCAGCCACATCACCTCGTCCGACCTCACCGACATCTACCTGGAGCGCATCAAGCGGCTCGACCCCGTTCTGCTCTGCGCGGTGACGATCCTTGAGGGGCGCGCGCGCGAGGAAGCCCGTCGGGCCGACATGGAGATCGCCGCGGGCAACTGGCGCGGACCGCTGCACGGAATTCCCTACGGGCTGAAGGACCTCTTCGCGGTGGCGGGAACGCGCACCACCTGGGGCGCCGCCGACTTCAGTCACCAATTCACCCGCTACGACTCCGAAGTCGTGGTGCGGTTGCGCAATGCCGGGGCGGTTCTCCTGGCCAAGCTGGCGACGGGCGAGTTCGCGCGGGGCGACCGCTGGTACCGTGGCCGCACCCTCAATCCCTGGAATCTGGAGGAAGGTTCGAGCGGATCGTCGGCCGGACCCGGTTCCGCCACCGCCGCGGGCTGCGTGGCCTTCGCGATCGGGACCGAGACGCAGGGTTCGATCGTGTCGCCTTCGCGCCGCTGCGGCCTCACCGCGCTCCGTCCCACCTTCGGGCGCGTCAGCCGCTACGGGGGAATGGTGCTCTCGTGGAGCATGGACAAGGCCGGACCGATGTGCCGCAGCGCCCTCGACTGCGCGCTCGTCTTCAACGCCATTCACGGCGCCGACGAAAAGGACCCGGCCTCGCTGACCACCCCCTTCCGCCTCGATCCCGCACCGGATCTGTCCGCCCTGCGGATCGGGTTCACCGAGGACGCGCCCGAGTCGTTCGTGGAGGCGTTGCGGGGCCTGGGCGCCGACCCGCAGCCGATGCCGGAGATCCCCCGGGGAAGCTCCAACTCGCTCGGTGTGGAATCGTCGGCCGCCTTCGACTTCCATGTGGCCCGCGACGGCGAACCCGAACCCCTTCCCGACGACCTGGAGCCCGCCGAGCGCCGCAGCCGTGGCCGCTTCCGCGGGGGCCGCGATGTGCGCGCGCTCGATTTCGTCCAGTCGCAGCGCCGCCGCCACATTCTGATGAAGGAGATGGCCGCGGTCATGCGCGACTTCGACATGTTCGTCAGCGGCTCCGGCCAGGTGGGATTGACCAACCAGACGGGCCACCCGGCGGCGGTCGTCCCTTACGATTTCGGCGTCCGCAACCCGGATTCGGAGAGCCCGACCGAGATGCCGCTGACCACAACGCTGATCGGCAACCTCTTCGCCGACGACAAGATCCTCGGTGTGGCGCACGCTTTCCAGCAGGGGACGGACTGGCACGCGCGGCGGCCGGAGATCGGGTGACGGGGCCCAGACCGGACGCACCGGCCCTTGCGCGGGCCGGCCCGGATGGCTGCGGTGCGGAGATGGCGCGCGCGCAACCCCTCCTCCGGTCTCGCAGGACGCGTCGAAAATCCGTAGCTTGGTAGGCGGCCACTCGCATTCGCACCTTCGCCACTCCGTTTCTCATGCCCAAAGCGCTTCCCACATCCGAGGACGCATCCCCCGATTCGGCCCCCTCGCCCCGCCGGAACTTTCTGGCGGGATTTGCCGCGGTGGGAGCGGGTGCGCTGGCCCTTCTGGCGCCGCTCTGGTCGGGGATTCGGCTGGCGCTGGCGCCGCTGGGGCTTCCCCGCGAGGATGCGGAGATGGTGCCGGTCGCGAAGCTGGCGGCGGTTCCGGACGATGGCGTGCCGCGCAGATTTCGGGTCGTCAAGGACCGGGTGGACGCCTGGAACACGCACCGCCGGTTGCCGGTGGGAGCGGTCTATCTGCGGCGCACGGGGGATTCGGTTGAGGCGCTGAATGTGGTCTGTCCGCACGCGGGTTGCTTTGTCAATGTGGCGGCGGACCGGTCGCGATTCGTCTGTCCCTGCCACAAGAGCAGCTTCGATCTGAGCGGGGCGGTGAACGATCCGGCCAGCCCGAGCCCGCGCGACATGGATGCGCTCGATGTCGAGCTGCGCGGCGACGAGGTGTGGGTGCGCTTTCAGAACTTTCTGCCGGGACGCGCCGAGCGGGAACCCGTGGCGTGAAGACCGGCGCTGGACGGCTGTTCGACTGGCTGGACGAGCGGACCGGCTACCGGGGACTGTTGCGCGCATTGCTGGTTGAGCCCATTCCCGGGGGCGCCCGGTGGAAGTATGTGTGGGGAAGCACGCTCACCTTTGCGATTGCCGTCCAGTTCGTGACCGGACTCGCGCTGTGGGCCTCGTACAGCCCGAACGCACAGGGCGCGTGGGAGAGCGTCTACCATATCGAACACGTTGTGGCCGGCGGATCGATGCTGCGCGGAATCCATCACTACATGGCGCACGCAACGATGGTGCTGCTCGTTCTTCACCTGATGCAGGTCGTTGTTTCGGGCGCGTACCGGGCCCCCCGCGAGGTCAACTTCTGGTTCGGCATTGCGTTGCTGCACATTGTGTTGGGGCTCTCGCTGACGGGCTATCTGCTGCCGTGGGACCAGAAGGGCTACTGGGCGACGAAGGTGGCCACGAGCATCGCGTCGATCACGCCCATGATTGGACCGGAGCTGCAGAGGGTGCTGGTTGGCGGGGCCGACTACGGGCACCTGACGCTGACGCGCTTCTTTGCGCTCCATGCGGGCGTGCTTCCCGGCGCGCTGATTGCGTTGATCGCGGGTCATGTGTTTCTCTTTCGGCGGCACGGGGTGACAACGGGGGGGTTGCGCGATCACTGGCGCGGTGAAACCACTCCTGACGATTCGTCTGACGATTCGTCTGCCGCGGAATCGCCGGGGGACGGAGGGGTTGTTCAGGACGGTGGGGTTGCTCAGAGCGAGAAGGGCAAAGCGGAGGGGGATGAGGGCGGCCATCCCACCCGGCCACCGCCCCGTCCGGACGGGCAGTTCTGGCCCGATCAGGCCTTGCGCGATACCGTCGCTTGCCTGGCGGTCATGGCGGCGGTCCTCTTTCTGGTGATACGCAGTGGCGGCGCCCCCCTCGGAGCTCCGGCCGACGCGAGCGAACCCTACGCGGCCGCGCGTCCCGAGTGGTACTTCATGTTCCTCTTCCAGTGGCTGAAGTACTTCCCGGCCGGCACCGAGATCCTGGGCGCGATCGTCGTTCCGGGAGTTGTGGTCGCCCTGGTTGCGCTCATGCCCTTCGCGGGACGCTGGCGGCTCGGCCACCGCTTCAACCTTGGCTTCACCGCAGCGCTCGTCGCCGGGATCGGACTGCTCACCTGGCAGTCCTACGCCACCGACCGCGCCGACCCGGATTTCCTGGCAGCTCAGCGCGCAGCGGATGCGGCCGCCGAACGCGTCGTCGAACTTGCCCAGGCCCCCGACGGCATCCCCCCGGCCGGCGCCCTCGCGCTGCTGCGGCGCGATCCCCTCACCCGCGGCCCCGGCCTCTTCGCCGAGCGGTGCGCGAGTTGTCACAGCTACGATGGCCACGATGGCCTGGGCAATGAGCTCGCCGAGCCTCCGACCGCCCCCGATCTCAGGGGATTTGCGAGCCGCGAATGGCTGGCGGGTTTGCTGGATCCCGCGCTGGTCGCCACGCCCCGGTACTTTGGCGGCACCGATTTCGCGCGCGGCCGCATGGTGCGGATGGTTCAGAGCCGCATCGCCGGTTTTGACGACGAGGAGCGGGTGGCGCTGTCCAGGGTGGTGAAGGCGCTCTCGGCGGAGGCGGCGCTGCCGGGCCAGGCGGCGGTGGACGCGGCGGAACGGGCGGAGATCGAGGAGGGGGCCGCGCTGCTGTCCTCGGAGTCGATCGGGTGCACCGAATGCCACGACTATCGCGGCGTCTTCGAGCAGCGGCTGGGTCCCGAGCTGACCGGATACGGGTCGCGGGAATGGCTGGAAGCGTTCATTCGCGATCCCTCGCACACGCGCTTCTACGGCGACCGCAACGACCGCATGCCCGCCTTCGGCCCCGATGGGATCCTGACCGACGACGAGATCGGGTTGCTGGTGGACTGGCTGCGCGAGGACTGGTGGCGGGCGAACTCCCGGTAGGGGGGTTGACCGGATGCTCAGGCGTTGAACCGGAGCCCGGGCGTTGACCGGAGGCCCGCCCGCGTCATACCCTTACGTCCCACCCGCCACGACTGCCTGGAGCGTCGTGACCCTTCTCCCCATGGCCGGTTCCCCCATGACCAGCTCCCCCACGGCCCGTGCCCGCCCACCCTGCCTCCCCCTCTTCGGAGCCCTCCTCGCGGCCACCCTCGCCGCGCTTCCGGCGACCGCTCAGCCCACCATCACCCGCACCACCCCCACCGAGGCCGGGATGTCGGCCGGTGTTCTCTCGGGCGGCGTCGCGCTCTACGAAGAGGCGATCGCGAGGGGCGATCTGGTCGGCGCGGTGCTGCTCGTGGCCAGGGGCGGCAAGGTTGTGCTGCACGAGGCGCTCGGCTGGCGCGACAAGGCGCGCGGCATTCCCATGGAACCCAACACGATGTTTCGCATGGCGTCCAACACCAAGCCGGTCGTTGCGACGGGGGTTGCCATGCTGGTCGAGGACGGCAAGCTGGCCTACGACGATCCTGTCCGCGAGCACATGCCATCGTGGGACAACTACCGCGCGGGCTTCATCAACATCGGGCACCTGCTTTCGCATTCCAGCGGGCTGCGCATTCCCACGCTCTTTCTGCGGCCCTACATGGAGCCGGACGCGGCACACCCCGATGCACCCACACTTCAACTTGAAGCCGCCCGATTTGGCCATGTTGGCGCCGAGGTCGCGCCGGGGACGAGCTACAGCTACAACAATCCCGGCTACAACACCCTGGGCGCGTTGATCGAAATGGCCTCCGGGACGCCGCTGGACGCCTATCTCGACCGCGAGCTCTACACGCCGCTCGGCATGCACGACAGCTATCACCACGAGCTGAACGAGAAGCTCGATGGCAAGCTTGATCGCATGTCGGTTGTGTACTACGAGCGCGACGGCGAGGGTGGCTGGGCGCCGGGTTGGACGCCGGGCGATTCGCCCCAGGTTCCCTTTGTGCGCGCTTCCGGGGGAATGATCTCAACCGCGGAGGATTATGTCATCTTCTGCCAGATGTTCCTGAATGGCGGGGTGTACGACGGTCGGCGCTATCTCTCGGAGGAGTCGGTGGCGCGAATGACCACGCCGAAGATCCGCACCAATCCGGCGTCGGACGGGCCGGCCAGCTACTACGGTTACGGTTGGTCGGTTTCCGCCGACGGCGTCTTCTCGCACGGTGGGTCCGATGGAACCAATGCCTTTGTGGACCCCAATCGCGAGCTGATCGTTCTGGTCTTTACGCAGACGCCCCGGGGCAACAACCCGGTCGGCCGCTTTCTGGAGCTTGTGAATCTGGCGGTGGAAGGGTAGGCATCCATCCGGCCGGATCGCGGATTTACTACACCCTGGGCGTCACGGCGTCGGAGCCGCGCAAGGGACGCCTCTGTCCGCTATCGCAGCCCCCGCTTCCGCCAGTAGCGCGCCAATCCCCACCACGAATCGGGAAACCCCGACGCAACCCGGTAGCTCTGCGCGGTCTCGGCGGCCAGATCGTCGTCCAGCCGTGACGTAACCCATGCGGCGAAGGCCCTGGCCCGCTCGGCGTCGTTGGCGAACTCCGTGCGGCCGAGCGAGTTGCGCACCCACGCGGCCCACGCGTCCAGCTCGCTGCCAAGCGCCGTGAAGTGACCGGGGGGATCGCCGAACGAACCGAAGTGCGTGGCCACGATCCGCTCCGGCTCCCAGGCCATCACCCGCTCCATGCTGGCCTTCCACTGCGCCACATCGATGTCGGGAGGGGGCGTCACCGGGAGCACCGGCCCCGTTCCGATCCGGATTCCGCCAACATCGCCGACCCACGCCGTGCCGGTCGCGGCCTCGAGCCAGGCGACGTGGTGGCGCGCGTGTCCCGGCACATAAGCGACCTGGAAACGCCGTCCGCCGATTCCGAGCAGCACGCCCTCGTCCACCTCGATGATCGCGTCGGGCGCCACGGGAAGGAAACGGCCCCAGAGGGTGCCCATCGCGTCGCCGTAAATGCGTCCGGCCGAGGCGAGTAGCCGCGAGGGATCGACCATGTGGGGCGAGCCGAGGGAATGCACATATGCGAAGGCACCGGGCGCTTCCCGCAGTATGGCGCCGGTGGCGGTCGCGTGGTCGAGGTGTATGTGCGTGAGGAGGATGGCGCGGATGTCGCCAAGGGTGTGGCCGAGCGCCTCCAGCCCTGCGCGCAGCGATGGCAACCGCGCCTCCGGGCCCGGATCGACCAGCGCGATGCCGCCGTCGGGCAGCGCCAGCACCCCGACCCCGATGATGGCGCGCTGGCCCTGGTGATACAGATCGATGATCGTGGCGCCGCCCCCGATGTTGTGGATGGCGAAGGCGGCCGGTTCATTGGCGGTGGCCGCGGCGGGGTCGGACGGTGGCGTTGTCACCGTGGCCGGGCCGCGATCGGACCGCTGCGCCGGGGCGGTGGCCGCGTGGGCGGGGAGGGGATCACGCAGGCTCAACGGGTTGCTCCACGGTCGCCGTCCTGTTCGGTGGCCATCCGGCCGCGATGCGTTCCCCACTTTTCAAACCACTTGCGCAGGTACAACTGGGTGCGGAGAAAGTTCGACGGTCGCCGGCTGGTGCCATGCCATTCGCCCTGGAAGCGCACCATCACCGTGGGCACGCCCAGGTATTGCAAGGCCTGGTACATCTCTTCGGTTTGCGGCATCGGTGTGCGAATGTCCATCTCGCCGGTCAGGAACATGGTCGGCGTTGTGACATTGCCCACATAGAAGATGGACGAACGGTCGATCCACTCGGCGGGGTCCTCCCAGAAGGGTTTTTCGAAGGTGCGCATGTAGCCGATTGCGTCCGACGTGCCCATGGCCGAAATCCAGTTGACGATGGGGCAGTTGGCCGATGCGGCGCGAAAGCGGTCGGTGTTGCCAACGATGTAGCTGGTGAGGATGCCGCCGCCGGAGCAGCCGTAGACGAAGAGATTGTTCTGGTCGATGTAGCCGCGCGCAAGCAACTCGTCGACGCCCTTCATGAGGTCGGGGAAGTCGGCGCCGGGGTAGTCGTGGTTGATGGCGTTGGCGAACTCGGTGCCGTATCCGGTCGAGCCGCGGGGGTTGGTGTACAGGACGACATAGTCGTTGGCGGCGTGCTCCTGGAAGGCGAAGTTGAAGCCGCCGTTGTACATGCCGTGGGGACCGCCGTGAATCGCCAGCATGAGCGGGTACTTGTGCGAGGGATCGAAGCCGGGGGGCTTGACGATCCAGCCCTGGACCTGGAAGTCGTCGGTTGATTCGTACCAGATCTCCTCCACTTCGCCCAGTTGCACATGACCGAGCACGTCGTCGTTGATCTCGGTCAGGCGGGTGACGGCCTCGGGGTGGGTGAGGTTGAAGCGGTAGATGTCGCCGGGTTCGTGCGCGCTCGAAATGGTGCCGACCGCCACGCCGTCGTCGGAAAAGGACGACATCGCGAAGAGCCAGTCGTTGGATGTGAGCATGTGGACGCCCCCGTCGAGCGACGCAAAGTGAAGCTGGCGGTAGCCGTCGCGGCTGACGTTGAAGTAGAGGCCGCCGCCGTCGGGCGCCCAGGTCATCGAACCCACCTGGCGGTCGTAGTCCTCCGAGATCACCCGCGAGCCGGATCCGTCGCGATTCATCACATGGATCTTGATGTTGCGGTAGGTGTCGTTGTGGGCGTCGATCCCGGTGTAGGCGATCAGCGAGCCGTCGGGAGAGGGCACGGGATTGTTGTCGGGGCCGCGCCGGTGGGTAAGCTGCCGGATCTCGCCGCTCGCCACCGCAACCGCGTAGATCTCGCTCTCCTGCCAGTGCTCGGGGCGGTGGGCGTCCTCGTGGCGGAACGACGTGAAGTAGATCTCGCTTCCATCCGGGCTCCATTCGATCGAGCCGTGGTTCCAGTCGCCGCCGGTGAGCTGTCGGGGAGTGCCGCCCGCGGCCGAAACCACAAATACGTGTGTCCAGCCGGTGTCGACGTAGCCCACGCCGTCGCGCTTGTAGGCGGCGCGCTCGACCACCTTGGGTTCGCGTTCCCACTGGGCGCCGTCGGGCCGGTCGGGAAGATTGACGCCGGCGAAATCGGCGCGGTCATCGACGCGGCTGGTAAAGGCGATCCACTCGCCATCGGGGGACCAGCGCGGATTGGAGGGTCCGTTGCCCACGCGCGTGATCTGCGTGGAAAGTCCCTCGGCGTCCATCCAGCGCACGAAGAGTTGCGAGCCGCCGGGATCGCCCGGTGCGGTGTAGAGAATCCGCTCTCCGTCGGGGGACCACGCACCGCCGCCGCCATCGACGAGGTGCCGCTTCCGGGAGCCGTCCGCGTTCATCATCCACAGCGACGACTTACGGGAATCGTTGATCTGGTCGATCCACCCCTGCGTGTAGACGATCCGCGTCCCATCGGGCGAGATGCGCGGGTTCGACACCGACTCCATCTCCAGGTACCGGTCCAGGGCGAGCCGCTGCTGGGCGGTGGCGGGCGGGGTGAGCGAAGCCGCGAGGACCAGAACGGCGAGTGCGAAGAGGGTGGCCGCGGGGTGGGGAAGGGGGGTGGGGAGGTGCGTCATGGAGAAGGGCTCCTGGGGAATCGATGTGGGTGTAGAAAACTGGGGGACGATAAAGTCAACGCGGATCTGGCGCTGCCGGGGTTTCCCAAAGCCGACTATCCGAAAAAGCGGTCAACTGCGACCAGCACACCAATCCCGACAACCATCAGTCCGCCGAGCCGAATCGTCATGCGGTGCTGGAGGTCTCTCATCCCGGCCTGCATTGCAGCGGAAAGCTTCTCGATCTCGGTACGGAGTTGGGCTGTCTCTGTCGCCAGATCGGCCCGGATCCCGGCTCTCAACTTCTCCATGTCGGCGCGTAGAGCGGTCTCCATCTTCTCCATGTCGGCGCGTAGCTCACCCAGATCGGTCCGGATCGCGGCTTCCGTTTTCTCCATGTCGGTCCGGATCGCGATCTCCATCCTCTCCATGTCGGCACGGATCGCGGCTTCCGTCTTTTCCATGTCGGCGCGCAGCTCGGTCTCCGCACGCCTGGTATCGACCCGTAGCGTGGCTCCCATGCGCCCTATTTCGGTCCGCACGTTTTCGAATTCCCGTTCCGTCGCGGCCCGGAAATCGTCGAAGTCCCGCCGGAAATCCTCGATCTCTCGCGTGGTCGCGGCGCGAAAATCCTGCAGGTCCCGCCGAGTCGGAAACTCCTCCTTGAGAACGCTCGCAAAGGTGCTGACCAGAACAGCAGCCTGAGTCTCGTCGAAGCCTGCTTCGTTGCGCAGCCGTGTGGCCGCCCGGAGTGTGTCGAATCCCATCATGCCTCCAATAGTGTGGCGTTGCGAACTCGACCGCCAGCCCTTGCTCCCTGGAGTGGCGATCAGTGACCGCTACATGATCGGACAGATGAATGGGCGCTTCCATGACGAAATGGGACGACTGTTATTGGACTCGCAAACCGGTATTGGACTCGCAAGCCGGTACTGGACCCGCAAACCGGGAATGCGCCGCTTCCACAATCGGCTTCCGAATATGCCTCGGCGTCCCCGTCCGCGCCTCCCCAATCACTTCCCCTTCCCTCAGCTCCCCCGCCGAATCCCCTCCCCCGGCCACACCCCCTCCACGATGCGGCCATCGCGCACCACGGCCGTCCCTCGCACGAGCACGTGCACGAAACCGCGCGACGGCATGGCCGGATTGTCGTAGTCGGCCAGATCCAGCACGGTCGCGGGATCAAAGATCGCCAGGTCTGCGTCGGCTCCCACCTGCACGCGTCCCTTCCGCGCCATCGACGGGGCCGCGCCCTGAACCCTCCGCGCCGGCAGAATGGTCATCTTGGCGAGCGCGTCCATGAGGCTGATTGCGCCCCGGTCGCGCGAGTAGTGGCCCAGGATGCGGGCGAAGGTTCCGGCGCCGCGGGGGTGCACCGCCACGTGCAGAAAGGGGATTCCGTCGCTGGCCGCGATCACATCGGGCTGCGCCACGATCCACTCGTTGGTCTCCTCGCTACGGCCATGAATGACGACCCACCCTCCCTGTTCGCGATAGCGTGCAAAGCTCTCGCTGTCAAGGCGTTCGGTCTGGCCCGGCCACTGCAACCGCGCGTAGACCGTGTCGTCCAGCCCCTCCCACGAATCGAAGAGCGCCGACTCGATGAAGGTCGAGGACGCGGTGTATGGATAGGCCTCGGTCGTGACGTCGACGCCCCGTGCGTGCGCACCTCGAATCAGCGCCAGCGCGTCCCTCGCCGATTCGCCCGCCGACGAGTTGAGGTGGACGATGTGCAGCGACGCCCCCGTTGCCGCGGCATTTGCGATCACCTCCTGGAAGGGACCGAGCGTGCCGCCTCCGTCATCTCCGCGCAGATGCACATAGGCCGGAACTCTTTGTGCCGCAGCCGATTCGAAGAGATGCAGAATCTCGGCCCGCGACGCCCCGGGGGTGTAGGTAATCCCGAATCCGTACCCCAGCGCCCCCTCCTCCAGACCCGTTTCCATGAGCGCGGCCAGATCCGCGACCTGTGCCTCTTCCAGCGTCTCGTAGATCACATCCGACCCCATAGCCTCGTTCTGACCGGGTGGCAAGGTCGGCTGATGCCCCACATCGACCCCGGCCAGGAGCGTTGCGCGCGCATTTGGATGGCTGACCGTGGCCCCGAAGTTGATCAGCGCCCGTCCCTCGCGCGAGGCGTACCAGGGCGCAACCGGATGCACCCCGACCTCCATTTCGAGCGCCGTGGTCACTCCGTCAAGGGCTTGAAGCTGCTCGCTGACCGAATCCTGACCGTGGGCGTGCAGATCGACGAAGCCGGGCGCGACCACGAACCCCAATGCGTCGATCGTGTCGAGGCCCGCAACCGATTCCTCGGTGACTGCGGCAATCGTGCCGCCCCGAATCCCCACATTGCGAGGGCTGTCCAGCCCGGTTTCGGGGTCCATGACGTGCCCGTTGACGATCACCAGGTCGTAGGGTGCGGAGCCGGCGAAGCGCAGCGCGAAGAGGGCGGCCGCGACGAGCGCCACAGCCACAACCGTACCCCCAACGATGCGGCCGGGTTGGGAGGAAGGGGTGCGGCCGGCAGCGCGCGACCGGGAGGCCAGACGAGAGCCGAAGCCGGGGGAGGAGGCAGAGGAGGTCGGTTCGGAGGAGGCGGGTGCCATGGCGTTGCCTGGGTTTGGGTCCGGAGGTCGTCGGAATCGGGTCTCAACTTCGAATGCGTTGTCAAGGTCGGTGCGTCAGGTTTTCATCAGCAAGGCTCCATCAGCGCCAGGATCCACCAGCATGATTCCATCAGTACCGCACGGTCAGCGCGGCTCTGTGAGCGCGGTTCCGTCCAGCCCCAGAACGGTGCCGGGATGGAAGGCGGCCCAGGGCGTCCAGAACGCAACGTAGGCCTCGGCGATCGGCCGCAGCATCCGCCCGGTTTCGGCCAGCGGTCCCGCGATTGGTGTACCATCCACCGCCCAGGTCGTTCCTGTCAAGTCGTCCACCACGCCCCCGGCGCCCGCGACAAACCGCGTCGGCTCGCCCCGTACCTCGCTCCGGTATGCCATGGCCGCCTCGCGCGAAGCGTCCCAAATGACGATTGCCGGGGCATCGTCGTAGGTGAATGAGAGGACGGCGTGCTCACCCAGCGACCGCATCGCGCCAAAGGAAAACGCCCGCGGCGGTGAGCCTGCGGCGCTTCCGGGCAAGCCCAGAACGCGCTCCTTCGGCGGCAGCCGGTCGTCGTCGCGCGCAATCGCGAAGCCGAGAAAGTCGCCATTGTGCGGGTCCTCGTAGTCGTCGCCGTAGGGGTTGCGCACATAGAGGCGCCAGTCGTCGAAGCCACCCGACGCGCCAACCATGAGCCCGCCGGGGTGCAGCGACCGCCAACCGCCCATGGTCATCTCGACGACCGGCAACCGGTCCAGGCGGGTTCCGATCCGGGCCCCGCAGCGCGCTTCGCCCAGCATCTGCGGCCAGAACGAACCCGGGCCGGTGTCGTACATCACCAGGTTCGAGTGGTAGAGTAGCCCCGAAACCCGCATTTCGGCGTCGTTGACCGCGTCCCGCCCGAAGGCCAGCGCCGATCCGGTGAGCGGGCAGAAGGTCACCGCGATGCGGTCCTCGTCGCCATTGAAGTTTACAATCTCGTGCCGCCACATGATGTTGTGCGGAATCGCGATCCACTCCGGGCCCAGCCGCACCGCAATGACGCGGTCGGAATCGCGCACGAAGGCGTTGGCCGGAATGGTCGGCGAGACGGGAACGAGCAGGGGGTCGGTCAGCGCCGGGATTCCGTCGCGCCCCACGCCGCCATCCGAGAGCCAGGCCGGGTCGAGATCGCACTCCGGCGTGGAGTCGTCGAAGGGCCGCAGGCCGAAACCGTCGCCATCGCCGCACGCCAGAAGCAGCGCGGCGGCCGCGGCGATCCCGAGTCCTCCCCATTTCCGGCGGTGATTAGACGGCATTATCCTTCCTGCACGACCCATTCTTCGTTACATCATTCTTCCATTACACCGAGCTTCGTTACAACGAGCTCGTTACACCGAGCCTCTGGTCCAACCGATTGCTCTCGCTACCACGAGCCCTCGCTGCACCGACGCGACTTCCCAAAACGAATCCCCCGCGCAATCTTCGCGGCCCCCGCCCCCCGCACAACCCCCCGGCCCTCATGCCCCGCCGCCTTCTCATCGCCATCGCCGCGCTGGCCGCCCTGCCGGCTCCCCTCGCGGCCACCGCCCAATCGCAGGCCACCACCGGGATCATCCGGGGCGTCGTTCTGGATGCGCTGGACGTTCCCGTCGCCGGCGCGGTCGTCGAGTTCACGCACCGCGAAACCGGGCTGCGCACCACCGTCGCCACCCTTCCCACCGGCGTCTTCGTGCGACCGCTTCTTCCGGTGGGCAGCTACGACGTGACGGCCCGCGCCGAGGGCAATCCCGGCGCCGCCACCGCGCCCGGCATCGTCCTTCGTGTCGGCCAGGAGCTCTCGATCACGCTGCGCTTCCAGGCGGTCGCGCTCGAGGGCATCACCGCGCTGGGGGACCGTCCCCGCCTCATTCACGCCGACGATGTGACGAGCTCCACGCGCTTTGGCGAAGAGGTTGTGCAGGGGCTGCCCAACAATGGGCGAAACTACCTGGACCAGGCGCTGCTTACCCCCGGAGTCGCCATCTCGCAGGGTCCCGACGGCGAGGTTCTCAACATCAGCGGCCAGCGCGGAATCTTCAACAACGTCATTGTGGACGGCGCCGACTTCAACAATCCCTTCTTCGGCGAACAACGCGGCGGGCAGCGGCCGGCCTTCACCTTTGGCCAGGATGCGATTGAGGAGTTTGTCGTCGTCAACCAGGGCGCAACGGCGGAGTTCGGGCGCTCGGCGGGGGGATTCGTCAATGTCATCACCAAGTCGGGCACCAATCAATTCGCGGGTTCGGCGCACTACTTTGGTCAGTGGGACGGGGTTGCCGCCGCGCATCCGGTGGCGCTCGGGGCAGGCCATCCGGAGTTTGCGCGCAGCCAGTTCGGCTTCACCCTGGGTGGTCCGATTGTGCGCGACCGGGCCTTTTTCTTTGTAGCGTGGGATCAGCAGGTGGCGGCGGAGACGCGCCAACTTCGGCGGTCCGTGAACGATCCGGCGGCGCTTGCCAGGCTGGGGGACTTTCTGGCGCGGCAATGGCCCGGCCTCTTCGACAGCGAGTTTGGCCCAATCGAACGCACCGACGACGCCCGCGCCCTCCTGGTCAAGGCCGACTATCACCTGGACGGACAAAGCCAGCTCTCCTTCAAGTACAGCTACAACGAATCCGAACAGATCAACGGCACCTTCGACGTGGACTCCTGGGGACGTTCGGCCAATGGCGTCGAGACCGACGAATCTCATGCCTTCAACCTGAGTTGGCGCTGGCTGCCGGGGAGCGCATTCTCGCACGAGTTACGGTTGCAATGGGCGCGCGAAGACCGGATTCGCTGGTACGACGGGCCGCTCATGCCGGGATCGAGTCCTCCGGGCACACCGCAATTTGCCGCTCTCGGCGGTCGTCCCTTCCCCGATATCGGGATGGACTTCGCCGACGGTTTCCGCATCGGGCTGCCGTTTTTTCTGCCGATCGATCCATCGCACGACACACGGCTGCAGATTGTGGACAACTGGTCGTGGCTGCGGGACCGGCACCTCTTCAAGGCGGGCGCCGAGTACAACCGCACCGATGTGAACCAGCAGTTCATCGGCTTCGCCAACGGCCGCTACATCTTCGATTCGGTGGACGGATTCATCAACTTCGCAACGCGCGGGCCCCGCTTCGTCACCTGCTCCGACGGTTCGTCTAGCGACGCGGGCAACTGTCCTGCAGGGACGACGATCACCGGGCCGGTATTGCTGTTTCTACAATCGGCGACGGTGCCGGGGGTGGCGCCGGAAAGGTTGGGCCGGGGCGACTTTCGCATGCACGAACTCGCCCTCTTTGTGCAGGACACCTGGCGTCCGACCAACCGCTTGACGGTGAATCTGGGGTTGCGCTGGGAAGGAAGCTGGCATCCACACACGCTGATTCGTCCAGAGGACACCTTCTACGCTCCCTATCTGAACGATCCGCGTTTCCCTTCGGATGGCACCATTCCCAACGACCTGGACAACATTCAGCCGCGCCTGGGGCTGGCGTGGGATCTGCCGGGCGAGCGGCGAACGGTGTTGCGGTTGAATGCCGGCGCCTATCATGCGCGCATCCCGATCCTGGTCTTTGCCCAGAGCGTGACGACCAACGGCGCATTTCAGCAGATTCATTCGCGCAACAGCTTCGGTTTGCCTGACCAGGGGCCGCCCGCGCTGGGCACACTCATCGACGGCAGCGCAACGCCGCCCTTCCTGCCCGACATTCATGTGACTTCGAAGGATCTGGAGCTGCCGCGCACCTGGTCCGTTGCCGCGGAGGTGGAGCGCGAGCTGCCCGGTGCGGTTGCGGCGAGCCTTTCCTACCAGCATGCCCGGGCCGAACATCTCTTCCGCTTTGTCAACCGCAACGACGCCGTCTTCGGATCTCCATTCGGCCCCGGCACCCACCCGACCGGCGGCGGCATCGGCACATTGACGGTGGCCGAGAGCACCGCGCGGTCCCGCTATCATGCGCTGAGCGTTGGCCTGCGCGGCGACGACGCGCTCGGTGGCCGCCTCGCCTTCAACCTGAGCTATTCCCTCTCCTTCGACCGCTCCGACGACGACAACGAGCGCGATCCCTTCACCCTGCGCTACGCCGACGCCTCCCATCTGGCGCCCGAGTTCGGCTGGTCCGACCGCGACCGCCGCCACAAGGTTGCGGGATACCTCGCGTTGCGGCTGCCCGGCGACCTCGATCTGGGGAATGTGGTGCGAATTCTCTCGGCTTCGCCGGTCTCGGAGAGCTGTGCGGCGCGCGGCGAGCGGGCGGGCCAACCGGCGGACCGCATCTGCGTAGACGGCACCATCCTTGAGCGCAATACCCTTCGTCGCGACAACGCTTTCTTCACCTGGGACCTGAAGCTGTCGCGGCCCTTTGCGCTGCGCGGCGGCGGCGCCGTGGAGCCCGTCTTCGAGATCTTCAACCTCTTCAATGCGGACAACTCGCTCGACACCGCGCAGGGATCGCTGCTCTTCAACTTCGACGGCGCGATCCGGAGCGGCCTGGGCGACACGCGGCGCGCACAGCTCGGGGCCCGCGTCCGGTTCTAGTCGCCCACTTGGGACCCGGTTCTCCCTTCGATCAAACCAGCTCCATGTGCGGCCAATCCGGTCCCCCCAATCAGTCCCCGGCGACCGGGTCCCCTGCCGACCAGCCCCGCAATTCCGGCCGGTCCGACCCTCCTGCAACCAGCCAGCCCCCCGCCGGCCAACCAGCCCCTACGACTTTGGAATCGCCTTCCCCGGATCCACGAACGGCTTGGGCACCACCGTCGCCTCGCGCTCCCCGCCCGGTGTCGCGACCCTCAGCCGCGTCCCCAGCTCCGCGAACGCCACCGGCACCATCGCGTAGCCGATATTCCGCTCCAGCCGGGGCGACCACACCGCCGAGGTCACCGCTCCGATCGGTCGGCCACCATCGCCGCTCCCGCTTCTTCCCCCTTCGCCGCCCCCACCCCGCACCGCCCACCGCGTCATGTTCAGATCAAGCGGCGCACCCGCGATCTCCACACCTGCCAACCGCCGCCGCGGCCCTTTGGCCGCAATCCGCGCCAGCGCCTCCCGCCCGATAAAGTCCGCCTTCTTCCCCGGGTCGATCTGCCACCCCAGCCCCACCTCGTACGGGTTGGTCTCCAGCGTCATGTCGATGCCGTAGTTGAGGATCCCCGCCTCGATCCGCCGAATGTCCGATGGGCCCGTCGGCGCAATCCCCAGGTCGGCGCCCGCCTCCATCACCCGGTCCCACAGCTCGACCCCGCGGCTCCCGTCGCGCAGGTAGATCTCGAACCCGACCTCGCCGCTCCATCCCGTCCGCGTCACCACCACCGGAATCCCGTCCAGCTCCGTCTCCACGAACCAGTAGTAGCGCAGCGCGGGCACCTCGTCGCCAAAGAGCCTCCGCACCACCACCTTCGACTTCGGCCCCTGCACCTGCATCGGCGACACATCCGGTTCGCACAGACGCACATCGAGCCCCGAGTTCAGCGCCAGCCCCTTCGCCCACAGCAGCACGTCGCTGTCCGCCAGCGCCAGCCAGAAGTGGTTCTCGCCCAGCCGCAGCAGCACCGGATCGTTCACGATGCCCCCGTCCCCGGCGGTGATGATTACGTACTTGCCCTGCCCGACCGCGCACTTCGACAGATCCCTCGGCGTCAGCATGTTCGTAAACGCAAACGCGTCCGGACCGGTAATCTCCACCTGCCGCTCCACGCTCACATCCCACACCGTCACCCCCGTCCGCAGCCTCTCGTACTCGGCGTGCAGATCGTCGTAGCGCGTGGGCAGAAACATGTGGTTGTAGACCGTGTAGCTCCGGCATCCGGCCTGCAGGGTGGCGTCGAAGTAGGGCGAACGGCGAAGGCGCGCGCCGCGCTGGATGAGCGACATGTCGAAGGTGGGTTTCATTCGGGTAGCTCCTGGACCGGGGCCCGGGTTTGAGCCCGGGTTTGAGCCCGGGCTTGAGAAAATTGGGGGGGGAACAGGTTGCGCGGCCTCAGGACCGCCGGGTCAATCGCGCCCCCGGCTTCCGTTTTCGCAAGATTGCGCCTGCGGAATGGAGGCCCGGTCCTCCCGTCACGCCCCCGCCCGGATGGCACCCCGATCCGCACAGATAGAGCCCCTCGACCGGCGTTCGGTGCTGCGCCCAACCCGCCACCGGCCGCATGAAGAGCGCCTGGTCGAGCCCCATCTGCCCGTGGTACTCGTCGCCGCCGGTGAGCCCGAGTTCGGTCTCCAGGTCGCGCGGGGTGATCAGGCGGTGATCGACAATGCGGTCGCGCAGGCCGGGAAGGAAGTCGTCGAGCACGGCCAGGACGCGGGCGAGGAGGTCGTCGCGGGGGGCGGGATCGTCCCAGGTGGGGGAGTCGCGCAGCCGGTAGGGGGCGTAGCGCACCTGGATCGAGGCCAGGTGCCGGCCGGCGGGCGCGAGGCCGGGGTCGTGCAGCGTCGGGATCACCATGTCGAGGTGGGGGCGCTCGGAGCAACGGCCGTACTTGGCGGCGTCGCTGGCGCGTTCCAGGTACTCCATCGAGGGGGCAACGAGGGTGTGGCCGGCCAGCCGGGCGGCGGCGTTGGCGGCTTGCCCGGTGCCTTTGGGCCGCCCGCCGCCCCCGCTCACCGGCGGGAGGCCGTCGAGCAGGAGGTGCAGCGTTGCCGTGGTGCCGCGAAGCTGGATGTTGGCCACCCTGCGGTTGAATTCGGGGCCCAGGCGCGGCGCGCCCACGAGCCCGAAGAAGGTGCGGCGCGGATCGACGCCGGAAACCACGCAGCGGGCCGCGATCTCTTCGCCGCCGACCAGCCGCACCCCGGTCACGGCCCCCTCCCTGACCAGAATGCGCTCCACCTCGGCCCCGGTGCGGAATTCGGCGCCGTGCGCGCGGGCCGCCGCGGCCAGCGCCGCCGGGAGCGCGCCGGTCCCGCCCCGCACGAAGGCCGAGGAGCGGAAGCCGTGGGGCTCGCCGCCGCCGGCGTGATAGAAGATGCGGTAGCCGCCGCCCATTGCCGACGGGCCGTGCGCCGAGCCGGGGAGCGCGCTGCTGGCCAAGATGCCCTTGAGCGCTTCGCCGGCGAACCACTCGTCGAGGAGGTCGCGCGCCGGGAGCGGAAGCGCGCGCAGCAGCTCGACCACGGTGCGCTTGCCCACCGGTCCAGGCTGCACGACGAGTCGTCCCGCCTGGAGGAGCGGGCGGAGCAGGCGAAGCCGTTCGCGGGGACCCATGTCGTGCAGGGCGGGGGCGGGGTGGTCGAGGGCCACCCGCAGTACTCGCGCCATGGTGCGCAGGTGGTCGGCCCAGTCTGGGAAACGCGCCGCGTCGGTGCGGTTGTGAGCGGCGATCTCGTCGTGGGTGCGCGCCGGGTCGCGCCACAGCGTGAGGCTCTCGCCGCCGCCGGTGAGCGAGGTGGCCAGGGCGGGGGGGCGCACCCATGCGAGGCCGTGGCGGCCGAGGCCGAGATCGCTGGCGAGCCGCGCCGGGAAGAGCCCCGCGTCCTGCGCGGCCACATTGACGCGGCAGCCGGGAAAGATCTCCTCTGTCGCGGCGGCGCCACCCAGGACCTCGCGCCGCTCCAGCACCAGAACCTTCCACCGGGCGCGGGCGAGCAGCGCGGCGGCCACCAATGCGTTGTGACCGCCCCCCACGACGACCGCGTCGTACCGGTTCACTCCATTCTTCCTCTGGTCCACCCTGGTCCCCTGGTTCATCCCATCCCCCCCCTCTAACGAACCCGTGGCGGCCGAGGTCGAGCGGCGGGTCCCCGTGGTTTGCCGGGTCCCCGTTTCAGATCCGCGAGCACCCTACCTGCCGCGAGCTTGCCCGGCGCCCCCATGATTCCGCCGCCCGGATGCGTGCCCGAGCCGCACTGGTAGTAGCCGCGCACCGGCGTTCGGTAGCCCGCGTGGCCCGCCGCCGGCCGCAAAAAGAAGAGCTGCGACGGGGTCAGTTCGCCCTGGAAGATGTTGCCCTGCGAGAGGCCGGTCGTGCGCTCGATGTCCAGCGGCGTGACGATCTGCCGGTGCAGGATGATGTCCTTCAGGTTCGGGATGTACCGGGCCAGGGTGTCGATGACGGTGTCGCCGAAGGCCTCGCGCTCTTGGTCCCAGGTGCCCTCCCGCAGCTCGTAGGGGGCGTACTGCACGAAGCACGACATGACGTGCTTGCCGGGCGGCGCCATGCCTGGATCGATCGCCGAGGGGATGACGATGTCGATGTAGGGCCGCCGCGAGAAGTCGCCGTACTTGGCGTCGTCCCAGGCGCGTTCGAGGTAGTCGATCGAGGGGCTGATCGAGACCGCGCCGCGCAGATGCGGTCCGTGGCCGGGCATGCAGGCGAAGTCGGGGGCCGCGTCGAGCGCCAGATTGACCTTGGCCGAAGAGCCCCGGAAGCGGAAGGCGCGTACCCCGCGGACGAGCTCGGCGGGAAGGTCGTCTTCGTCGAGGAGATCGAGGAAGGTGCGGTGCGGATCGAGGCTGGACGATACGACCCGGGCGTGCAGCTCGTCGCCATTGTCGAGCACGACGCCCCGGGCGCGTCCGTTCTTCACCAGCACCCGCGCGACCGCCGCGTCGGTACGGATCTCGGCCCCCGCCTCGCGCGCCGCCGCAGCGACCGCCTCCGCCACCGCCCCCGTCCCCCCCTTCGCGAACCCCCACGCGCGAAAGTGCCCGTCGATCTCGCCCATGTAGTGGTGCAGCAGAACATACGCGGTCCCGGGCGAACGCGGCCCGAGAAAGGTCCCGATGATCCCGCTTGCGGACAGGGTGGCCTTGAGGACGTCGGTCTCGAACCACTCGTCGACGAAGTCGGCGGCGCTCATCGTCATCAGCTTGACCAAAGTGTGAAGCTGGTCGGATTCGAGGTTGAGGAAGTGTCGGGCGAGGCCGGTCAGACCGTGGATGTCGCGGGGGGCCAGCCGTGCGGGATCGGGAGGAGCGATGCCGAGCAGGTGCTTCACCGCGCGCGCCATGTAGAAGAGCGTCCGTCCGTAGTCGTCGTAGGCCTCGGCGTCGCGGATCGAGAAGCGGGCGATCTCGCGCCAGGTGCGGTGGTGGTCGGCGTCGCGGTAGAGGCGGTCGCCGTTGGGCAGCGGGGTGAGGGTGCTTTCGAGCGGCAGGATCGCGAGCCCGTGCCGGGGAAGATCGAGTTCGCGGATGATGTCCGGGCGCATCAGGCTGACCACATACGAGAAGACGCTGTAGCGGAAGCCGGGGAAGATCTCTTCGGTGACGGTGGCGCCACCCAGCAGCGGCCGTCGTTCGAGGACGCAGACGTGCAATCCGGCGCGTGCCAGGTAGGCGGCGTGGACGAGGCCGTTGTGGCCGCCGCCGATGACGATCGCGTCGTGGGTGCGCGGCATGGGAGTCAGCGCCGGGGGGTGGAGGGGTGGGGGGCGGGGGGCGCCGAGCTGCGCACGGGGCGGCTCCGCTTTCGGGGCGGGTCGAAGAAGGGCGTCTTCACCACGGTCGCGGGCACCGTGTGGCGCACGAACTCGACGGTGAGCTCGACCTGGACGCGGGTGCCGGGGCGGGCGAAGGCGCGCCGGATGGTGGTGAGCGCAATGTACTTCTTGAGGATCGGCGAGAAGGTGGAGCTGGTGAGGTAGCCGATTTGTTTCGTGCCGGTTCCCCCGGCGTTTCCGGTTCGTCCCCGCGCGTAGACCGGCACCGCCTCGCGCGACGCCCGTCCGGCCACCAGCGGCGGCAGCCCCACCGCGGCGAAGCGCTTCTCGATGCGCGGCCAATCCACCTCCAGCCCGGCCAGCGCCCAGCCCGACGGCTTCGCGGCTTCGCGTTCCAGCGCCTTGCCGCCCACGAACTCGCGGCCCGGGCGCGGCTGCACCGCCCACCCCAGCCCCGCCTCGTACGGCGACGACTTGCGCGACTCGATGAGCGCCGTCCAGCTCGACACGTAGTCCACCTCCTTGAGGAGCAGCCCGGCCTCGATGCGGGCAATGTCGAGGGCGTCGAGCCCGGCCGGTGCCAGACCGTAGCCCCGGCCCGTCTCCACGACCGCGTCCCAGAGGGCGAGCGCGTGCGCGGGGCGGACCCAGAGCTCGTAGCCGAGATCGCCGGTGTAGCCGGTGCGCGTGATTGTGACCGGGGCCGCGCCGATCTGCCCCTCGGCCAGCCCGAAGAAGGGGAGCGCGGAGATGTCGGCGCCGGTGACGACCCGGGCCAGGATGTCGCGCGAGGTGGGGCCCTGGAGGGCGAGGGCGGCGAGATCGAGCGAGATGTCGCGGACGTCCGCGTCCATCCCGAGCGCGCAGTCCTGGAACCAGCGCAGACAGGGGTCGGCTGCGGTGACGCGGAAGGTGTCGGCGGCCAGGCGCTGAACGGTGCCGTCGTCGATGAGCTTGCCCGCCTCGTCGCACCAGGGGGTGTAAAGCACGTGCCCCACCGGGCAGTCCGCGCCGCCGCGGGTGACGATGCGGTCCACCAGCGCGGCTGCGTCGGGGCCGGTGATCTCGTACTTGCGCAGCGGCGAAATGTCGAAGAGCGCCGCCCCGTTGCGCACCGCGTAGTACTCGTATTCGTGGCCGATCTCGTAGCTGAGCGCGCTGGCGTACCCGGACCAGTTGCGCCAGCGGCGGCTCCGGCAGAGGGCGCCCGTGCGGGGGTGGAAGGGGGTCTCGAGGAGCATCGGATTCCGAGCGGCGCCGTGCCCGCTTCAGCCGCCCATTGCAGCAAAGAGCGCCTGGTGCGCGGCAACGATCCGCTCCATCGCCTCGCGGTTCGGCTCCAGAGACCACTCTCCGCGCTCGGCCGTGCCCCCCAGCACAATGCCGTCGCTGCGCGGTTGCATGTGAATCCCAAGCCCGCCCCGGGACGGCCCCGGCCCGCCGAAGGTCCCGTAGTCCACCTCCGGCTGCGGCACCAGCACCGTCAACTGCCCCTTCACCGGCACCAGCTCGTTGTCGCCAAAGAGGTCGCGCGCTCCGAGCCCCGTGCAGTTCATCACCAGCGATTCCTCCAGCGCCACCAGTTCCCCCGGCTCGCCGAAGCTGCGAATCACGATGCGCCCGCCGAAATCGATAAAGTCGCGCACGAGCGCCTCAAGGTAGACCGAAGGCTCGATCCGCAGTTGGGTGCGTCGCGTCGCGTAACGGGTCGGAAAGGGGTGTTCGCCGGGGCCCAGCCGCGTCGATTTCGTACGGAGCTGCGGCGGGAGCAGGGGGGCGCGCTCCGGTTCGGCGGCGGTCCGGCGGGTGCGCGGCTCGTTGTCGCTGAGCGCGTAGCTGCGGATCCAGGACACGCCGTAGCCCCGGCCCACCAGGAGCTGCAACTGTCGGTAGGAGATCTCGACGGCTTCGCGAAACTGCGCGTCCCAGGCGGCGGTGCGCAGATCGTCGTCCACCAGCCCCGATGTGGGGGTAAAACCGGCCAGCGACATGTTTGAGGTCGTGTGCGGGGGCACCGCCATGGCGTAGATGGTGACCGCGAAGCCGCGCCGCTGGAGTTGGCGCGCACAGGTGAGTCCCGCGACGCCGCAGCCGATCACCGCCGCCGCGCGAGTGGGGTGGTCGAGCGCCATGTCGGCGGCCAGTTGCCCCGTTCCCCACGAGATCGACATGCCCGCCCCGCCGTGGCCGTAGTTGTGGATGACCGTGGTCTCGTCAAGCCTCTCGGCGCGCAGCACGAACCCCGGCGGGCGATACGGACGCAGGCCAACGGTCGTGCGAATCACCCGGTCCCAGTCGGCGCGCACCGGTGCCAACCCCAGCTCGGGCATCGGCCGGTCCACCGACCACGAACGCCCCGAGCACGCTCCCAGCCCGCTCCCGATCAGGCCCATGCCGCCGATCTTCAGCATTGTCCTTCGATTCAACGGTCGCCTCCGGCCCGTCTCGCGCGTGGCAGTCATCTTCACCGATACCCATCTTGAAGGCGCACACCGCGACCGGCAACCTTGCCGCCCCGCCGCCACTTCGGTCGTGGACCACGTTCGGCAACTCCTGAGCGACAAACCGGTTCCCGTGCCGGTGCCGGGGAGGTGATTGGGGGGGTGGGGTACAGGATGCGCGACCTCATGACGGCCCGGTCCATCGCGCCACCTGCTCCGGTTTGGCTACAATCGCGCCTGCGGGATGTGAGGGCCGTCCTCTCGCGGTCGGCATCCTGGCCGATGCCGTCATGGACCCCAAGCGCCCTGTCGGCGGGATGAGGCGCGGGCGCGGGTCGTTTGACGGCGCCGACCCGCCGCGCAACAATGCGAAATGCCATTGTGTGGAATCAGCCACGCGACACCGTTGGAAATCAGCCACGCGGCACGTCTGAAAATCCGCCACGCGACACGGACCAGCCACACCGGGAGGGCTCAAATCTCCGCATCCAGATCCCGCAGGTCGTTCCTGAAGAAGTCGGCGGCGACCGTGGCCGCGGCCTCGGTGGCCGGGTGCGCGCCCGACCCCGAGCGACGCGACGAGTCCTCGCCGCCACCCCCCACCCCCCTCCCCCCCACCCCCCTCCGCGCGGCCGCCGAGGCCGTCCTTCCCGGCGAGCTTGGCCACGACGGCACCGAACGCGCGGTTGCCGCCTTTGAGCGCTGGGCCGCGGGAATCGAGCCGGTGGCCGAGCTCGGCCACCCGTATCTGGTGCCCGAAACGCGCTACTCGGGACCGGATCCGCGACCGGGGTGGGCCGCCCAGCTCGACGCGCTGGACCGCGAGGCCGGTCATCGGCACGGCGCGGCCTTCGCCGACCTCGGCATCGCCGCCCGCAGAGCGCTCCTGGCGCGGCCGCTCGCGCAGGCGGGACCGGGGCCGGGATCGCCGCTGAATGCGCAGCACATCGCCGCCGCGCTCCTGGCGCACTTCTACGCATCGCCGGTGGCCACCGACCTGTGCTTCGGCCGCACCATCGCAAAGCAGCAGTGCCGCGGCCTCGACGGCGCCCCGGACGAACCCGCGCCGCGGGCCGCCCGGAACCCGGCGTTGGTCACCACCACTCGCCGCGCACAACCACCGCGCCGGACCGGATCCGCCACCTCCTTCGCATCGGCCGCCCCGTGAGCGCCGTCCCCACACCCCGGACTGCCCGGCGGCGCGCGCGCCGCGTCATCGAGAGCGATGTCTGCATCATCGGGGCCGGGATCACGGCGGCGATGGTGGCCGAACGGATCGCCGAGCGCACCCGCGCCTCCATCGCCATCGTCGAGGCCGGCGGGCGCACCGCATCGCTCGCCGAACGCACCAACACCCGCGCGCGCATGCTGGCCTACGGCGAGAATCCATACCCGAACGACCACATCCCCGACCAGACCGGCACCGGCGCGATGTACCGCCAGATGGTCGTGGGCGGCTCGGCGATGCACTGGGGCGGAGCGATTCCGCGCTACTCGCCCGAGGACTTCCGCCTCCGCTCCCTCTACGGCGTCGGCTTCGACTGGCCGGTCTCGTGGGACGAGATCGAGCCGTACTACCAGGAGGCCGAGGAACGCATCGGCGCCGCCGGCGAACAGGGCCCGCCCGACTGCGACCCACGCTCGCAGCCGTACCCGATGCCCCCGCTGCCGCTGTCGTACAACCTGGCCCGCATGCGCGAATGGACCGACCGCGCCGGCGTCCCCTTCTGGACCCAGCCCTGGGCGCGCAACACCGAGCCCTACCGCGGACGCAACGTCTGCCAGCGCTGCGACACCTGCGCCGTCTGCCCGACCGGAGCCAAGTACACGCCCGACTTCGCCTTCGACCAGCTCCTCGCCGCGGGCCGCATCGATCTGGTCACGCGCACCCTGGTCCGCCGCCTTACCCTGGAACCCGGCACCGACCGCATCGCCGCGGCCGAAGCGGTGGACCGCGACTTTCCCGACGACCCGGTCGAATTCCGCGCCGGAACCTTCGTCCTCGCCGCCGGGCACGCCTGGAGTCCCCACCTGCTCCTTCTCTCGGCCAACAGCCGCTTCCCCAACGGACTCGCCAACCGCACCGGCAATGTGGGCCGCTACATGACCGGCCACTGGTACGTCAGCGGCTACATCGATCTGCCGATGCGCCTCTACCCCGGCATCTTCGCGAACAACAGCCTGCTGTCGCACCATTTCGCAAGCCCCGGGCCGCTGGACCGCTACCTGCGCCACGATCTGCGCCTCTGGGAGTCGGATGTGGGACGAGCGCCGCGTCTGCGCGACGACAATGGCCGCCCGCTCTGGGGCGATGACATTATGGCCGACTGGCGCCGCCGCACGGAATCGTCCGCAACCGCGCGAATTCGCGCCTACTATGACGTGATTCCGGACCGGGAGAGCCGCGTAACCCTCAATCCCCAAACCACCAACTCGCTGGGAGACCCCCTTCCCCGGCTGGACTTCCGCGCGTCCCGCACGACCCTGGATCTGGAGGACCACACCCACGGCGCGATCCGGTCGCGTTTCGGCGAGCTGGCGCGTGCGGCGGGCGGTACGGTGATGCAGACGCGGAGTTCGAGGCTCTTCGAACATCCCGGTGGCGGTTGCCGAATGGGCGACGATCCGGCCACGAGCGTGGTGGATCCCAGGGGCCGCACCCACGACCACGAAAACCTCTTTGTGGTGGGTGCCCCGACGATCGTCTCAAGCGGTTGCGCCAATGGAACGCTGACCTTCTGCGCGCTCTCGCTGATGGCGGCGGAAGAGATCGGACGCGGGTTGCCCCCGGCGACGCCCGCCGGATGAGCGACGGAAATCCCGTGCGGCGATCGCGTTGGGCGCGGCAATTGTGCCGAACCGGCCTTGTGGCGACGATCGGTCTCTCGGCAACGGCCGGGCTGCTGGCGGACGCCGCATCGGCCCAATGGGGCGGTCGCTCGCGCCGGGTCCCTCCCCGCCAACCCGGCGACGAGGCCGAACGAGGCGAGTTCACCTTCTGTCGGCTGCGCTACACCCCGGTCCGCCGCGAATGGCTCGGCACCGGCTGGGACACCGACTACCCCGACGGCGACCGCAATCTCCCCCTGCGCCTCTCGCAGCTCACCCGGGCCGACATCGCCCGCGACGAACGCGGCGACCCCTTCCACGCGGTCGTATCGCCCACCGACAACACCCTTTACGCCTGCCCCTTCCTCTTCGCCTCCGATGTGGGAACGGTTCGCTTCAGCGAGATCGAGGCGGTGCGGCTCCGCGACTACCTCCTCAAGGGCGGCTTCCTCTGGGTCGACGACTTCTGGGGCGACTTCGCCTGGCGCAACTGGACGATCGAGATGGGGCGCGTGCTGCCCGGCTACGAGATCGTGGAGGTGCCGCCCGGCCATGTCCTCTACCACACCCTTTATTCGGTGGAGCGGCTCCCGCAAGTGCCGTCGATCCAGTTCTGGCGCCGCAGCGGGCGCACGGGGACTTCGGAGCGCGGACCCGAGAGCGCGGTTCCCGCCCTGCACGGGATCATGGACGAATCGGGCAGACTCATGGTCATCATGACCCACAACACCGATATTGCCGACGGTTGGGAGCGCGAAGGCGAAGACGACGAGTTCTTCTACCTCTTCTCGCCGGACGCCTACGCGGTGGGCATCAATGTGGTCCTCTACATGCTGACGCACTGAGGGGGAACAGGATGTATGGAAACGCGATGATGGAAAACGCGATGACGGAAACACGATGACCAAGATCACGATGACGGAAACCGGGTCGGCGCCGGAGCGGTGGTGGGCCGAGGGGCTCCTCTTCGAGAACTGCAACTGCACCGCGGTGTGCCCGGGGCATATTCATTTCAGCCAGAAGTGCACGCACGATCTCTGCCGGGGCTACTGGGCGATCCGCTTGGACGCCGGGCGCGTCGACGATGTGGACCTTGCAGGCATCGCTGTAGTTGTGCTATACGAGACGCCGCCGGTGATGGTCGAGGGCGGCTGGAAGCAGGCGATCGTGATCTCGGACCGCGCCACTCCCGCGCAGCAGCGGGCCATCGAGGAGATCCTGACCGGAAAACGGGGCGGACCCTGGCGGATCCTCGCGCGGTTCGTAGCCGATGCGCGGCCCACCCGGACGGCGCGGGTGCGGATCAAGGGGGGGCGGGGGGGGAAAGAGGTGCGCGTGGCGGGAATTCTGCGCGGCGCAATCCAGGCGATTCGCGGGCGCAACCGTGCCGAGCCGGTCCAATTCGTCAACATCTACAACCAGATTCACAACGCCACGCAGGTCATCGCGCGGGGCTCCACCGAGTGCAACGACGGCGATTTCGTCTTCACCACCGAAGGCACGCACGGGCTCTGGTCGCGCTTTCGCTGGGCCGGCGAAGGGTAGGCTTGCACGTGAACTGGCACGTGAACTGGCCTCCTTTCCGCCTGGCGCGTCCCGCATTCGGCCAAAAGTCGGCTGCGCTGGCACTTGCGTCGGCAGTGTGGGCAGGGGGGATGAAGGCGGCGTTGGCCGTCGCGGCGCGCGGTGCAGCAATCGCCGGCGGTCTTGTGGGGCATGGTGAACACGGCGAGGAGTTTGCGGATCGATTCACGGCGCGCGGATGGCAAGTGGCCAGCGTCGGGGCTCGCCCGGTGCGGCAAGCGCGCGGGTCGCGGCGGTGAGCTTTCTGGCACTCTTCGGAATGTGGCTGGCGATGACCGCCCTCATGATGGTCCCGGTCGTCCATCCCTGGCTGCGGGCGCTGCACCGCATCACGGGAACCGGCACGAGCGCCCCCACCCCCACCCCGCCACCCCCCCTCGCGGCCACCCCCGTCGCCCTCTTTCTGGCCGGCTACGCGGTCGCCTGGACCGGTTTCAGCGCGGCGGCGGCTCTCCTTCACTTTGTGCTCCTGGCCGCGCGGATCCCCGTTCCCTTCGGCGCGCGCGAGCCCCTTCTCTCGGCGGGTGCGCTCTTCCTGGCGGGCGCCTGGCAGTTCACGCCCCTCAAGCGCGCCTGTCTATCGCACTGCCGTTCGCCGGCCGGTTTTCTGCTCACGCACTGGCGCGACGGCTTCGCAGGCCAACTCCGGCTGGGCGCGGCGCACGGCGTACACTGTGTGGGTTGCTGCTGGGCGCTCATGGCGCTCGCGCTCGTGGTTGGCATGGCCGATCTGCGCTGGATGGCGCTGCTGATGGGCGTCATGGTGGCCGAAACCGCGTTGCCTTGGGGCGCACGGCTGGCGCGTCCGCTCGGGGCGCTCCTGATCGCGGCCGGCGCCGTGATCCTGGCGAGCGGAGGCCCGTCGTGAGGGTCGCACTCTTCGTTACCTGCCTGGCCGACCACTACTTCGCAGGCGCGGCCGCCGACGCCGTGCGTCTCCTCCGCCACCTTGGCTGCACCGTCGATTTCCCCGAGGCGCAGAGCTGCTGCGGCCAACCGGCCTGGAATGCGGGGCAAAACCGCGAGGCGATGCAGATGGCGGAGCACACGGCGCGGGTCTTCGCCAGGGCCGATGCGGTGGTGGTTCCGAGCGGATCGTGCGCGGCGATGCTCAAGAAGTCCTATCCGAAGCTGGACGCCCGCGGCAACCAGCCGACCACGGCGCCCACGGGCCCGGCCCGCAAGGCCAGCCAGTCCCCGCGGCCCGACCCGGCTACTCGCGCCAGCCCGTCCCCCCTCTGCACCCTGGCCGCCCGCACCTGGGAGCTGGGCGAATTCATCGTGCACCGGCTGGGCGTCACCGAGCTGGGCAACGGTCTGGCCGGACGACGGGTCGCGATCCACCAGGGATGCCACGCGCTCCGCGAGCTACGCCTCGAGACCGAGAGCGAAGTGCTCTTGCGGGGCGCCGGCGCCGAGATCGTGCCCTGGGAGGCGCAGAGCGAATGTTGCGGCTTCGGCGGTCTCTTCGCGATCAAGATGGGCGCGGTGTCGGCGGCGATGGCCGACCGCAAAATCGACACCCTGCCGGTCGCGGACTGGGTGGTTTCGGGCGATGGCGGCTGCATCCTGCACCTGGATGGGCGGGCCCGGATGCGGCGCGCGCAGATTCGCTTCGTTCACCTGGCGACGGCGCTCTGGGAAGGGACGAATGGACGTCCGAAGACCGATGGAAGTCCCAGGACCGGCGTGGGTTCGGCGCGGCGCGCTGCGGATGGCGGGGAACCGGACCGGACTCCGGCCAGGACTCCCCACGGAAAGACCGGAGACTGAGCAATGCGGATCGAGATCGGCAACTATGGCACGCGCGCGCGTCAAATCATCCAGGACGACCCGCAGGTACGCGACGCGGTTACGGGCGCCACGCTGGATTTCGATGCCAGGCGGCGGCAGAGCTACGACGAAATCGATGCGGACGCGTGGCGGCGATGGGCCGAAGCGGTCAAGAGTCACACGCTCACCCACCTGGACCGCTACCTGACCGAGGCCGAGGCCCGTCTGACGGAAAACGGCGCGGTTGTGCACTGGGCGGCGGATGCCGGCGAAGCCCGCCAGATCGTGACCGGGCTGGCCGAGCATAGTGGGGTCCGGAAGGTGGTGAAGGGGAAGAGCATGGTGACCGAGGAGATCGATTTGAATCCCGCGCTGGAAGGGGCCGGCGCCGAGGTCATTGAGACCGATCTGGGCGAGTACATCCTGCAGCTCCTGGACGAACCGCCCAGCCATATTCTCGGTCCCGCGATTCACCGCACCCTGGACCAGGTCCGCGAGCTCTTCGCCGAACGCCTGGAAACGCCTCCCGACGGCAATCCCGACACACTCGCGCGCGCCGCCCGCAAGGTCCTCCGCAAAGCCTTCCTCGGCGCCGAAATGGGAATCACCGGCGGTAACTTCCTGGTCGCCGAGACCGGCACCGTCGCGCTGATCGAAAACGAGGGGAACATTCGTCTCACGACCTCGCTGCCGCGCATCCACGTCGCGATCGTCGGAATCGAGAAGCTGCTGCCACGCATGTCCGATCTGGCGGGATTTCTTCAGCTTACCGCGCGCGCCGCCACCGGCCAGCCCATCGGCTGCTTTGCCTCGCTCATCCAGGGTCCGGCCGCACACCCCGGCGACGACGGCCCGGAAGAGGTGCATGTCGTTCTGGTCGACAATGGCCGCACCGACGTTCTCGCGCACGAACACGCGTGGGAGGCGCTGCGTTGCGTTCGCTGCGGGGCCTGCCTGAATGTCTGCCCAGTCTATCGCCAGACGGGAGGCCACGCCTACGGCTGGGTCTATTCGGGACCGATCGGTTCGGTGCTCGATCCCGGTCTGCTGGGGCTGCACGAGGCGATGCCGCTACCCTTCGCGTCGTCGCTCTGCGGGGCGTGTTTCGACGCCTGTCCGGTGCGGATTCCGATCCCCGAACTGCTGCTCGAATGGCGGCGCGAGGCCCAGGAACAGGGGCTGACTCCGTGGCGGGAACGCGCTGCGATGGCGGCTCTGGCGAAGGTGGCGACGCGGCCGGGGCTCTACCGACTGGCGGGCAGGATCGGGTCGCGGTTGGGCGGAAGCGCGCTGGGGCGAGCGCTGCCGATGCTGGGCGATTGGTCGCGGGAGCGAGCGCTGCCGCAGCCGAGCGAGCGGACTTTTCGGGAGCTGTGGCGGGAGGGGATTGAGTGATGGGCCGGGAAGAAGGGTTCGAAGCGGCGGCGTTGCCGTGTCGCGGCTGGCGAGGAGAGGGCGGTGGGTGATGGCTGGGACGCGCGTGACGCGATGAGTTTGGGATTCGGGGGAACGAAGGTCGGGCGAGGCCGCGGCGGGGGCCGCCGGTGACCGGTCGAAGCAGTGGCGCGCGCGGACGGATTCTGGCGCGGGTGGCGGCGGCGAACGCCGGGCGGGAAGGGGCGGCGCACCCGGGCGCGCTGGCGGGTGGAGCCCCGGACGATGTGGCGACGGCCTTCGCGGAGCGGTTCCGGCGCAGTGGTGGGGAGGTGGTGAGGGGGGAAGGGTGGGGGGCAAGGGAGCTGGGGCGGTGGCTGCGCGATGAGGCACCCGGTGTGACCGGGGTGGCGGTCGCGCCGGATCTGGCTCCGGAGCTGCGCCCGGATCTACCCGAGGTTGCGGCCGCGGCAGCCGGGGCGGGGGTTTCGGCGGGGTGGGGGGCGGTGGCGGAAACGGGTAGCCTGATCCTTCCCTCGACCGGAGGACGCGCCGTACAGCTCCTGCCGCCCCTTCACATCGTCTGGATCCCGGCCGACCGCATCTTCGCCCGCCTCGAAGACGCGCTGCTCGCACTGGCCGGCCAGCTTCCCGCCGCAGTCGGATTGCACTCGGGCCCCAGCAAATCCGCCGACATCGGCCGCACGGTGGTCACCGGAGTGCACGGCCCGGGACGCTGCGTGGCCATCATCACGGGAGCGCGTCCCTCGTCCGCCGCCACGGAATGAACTCGCCCGCCGCGCGCGATTGTGCCTTGTCCCCGCCGTAGATCACCCGCAGATCGCAGGGGCCGAGCCCGGCAAGATGGCGTCGCACCCGTTCGGCCCCGCCAAAGAAGGCCGTGGATGGCGTTGTCCCGGCCTTGGCTTCGATCAATGTGAATCCCCCGTCCGGCCGCCGCACTACAAGGTCGGCCTCCACTCCGCTTCGGTCGCGGTAGAAGTGCAGGCCATGTCGTTCCCCCTGGTTTGCGCGCAGCTTCACCATCTCCGACACCACCCAGCTCTCGAAGATTGCCCCGCGCAACGGATGCGATCGCAAGTGCTCCTGCCTCCGGATTCCCAGGAGCCAACATGCAAGTCCCGTGTCCAGAAAGTACAACTTCGGCATGCGCACAAGCCGCTTGCGCAGATTGGCGTGGAAGGGCGGCAGGCGCAACACAACAAATCCGGTCTCGAGCACGCTGAGCCAGGCCTTCGCAGTCGGCTGCGAAATGCCACAATCTCCTGCCAGCGACGAGTAGTTGAGCAGTTGTCCGGTGCGCCCTGCACAGAGCTCCAGAAAGCGCTGAAAGGCGACCAGATCGCCGACATTCGTGACGGTGCGCACATCTCGCTCCACATAGGTGGCCACATAGGACGCCAGCCAGCGCGCGGGATCAAGGTTGCGATCAAGGATGCGCGGGAATCCTCCGGTCAAGAGAGCTTCCTCCAGCGTTGCGGGATAATCGCCGAAGCGCGTAATCTCGTTCCAGGTCAGCGGCAACAGGTGGAGAATCGCGGTGCGTCCGGCGAGCGACTGGCCGACCGACGACAGCAGCGTGAGGTTCTGCGAACCGGTGAGGATCCAGCGGCCCGGCGTGGGGTCGTCGTCGATGATTTCCTGCAGGTAGGAGAGCAGGTCGGGCGCGCGCTGGATTTCGTCGAGGACGGCACCGGCTGGAAGCTGTGCCAGAAACCTCCGTGGATCCTCCAGGGCAAAGGCGCGGACATCGGGTGCTTCAAGGGTACGGTAGGGATGATCGGGAAAGGTGGCGCGGCAAAGGGTGGTCTTTCCGCTTTGGCGGGGACCGGTCAGCGTGACGGCAGGCGCCTGGGATGCGGCCCGCAGGAGCTCGGGCAGAAGGTCGCGCTGGATCATGGGTAGGCTCCGGCGTGTCGTGGACCAGGTTCGGAGTGTGGTTGTCTCCAATCCTGTCGCGGAAGAACCGATGCCGCAAGACGCTAATTCAAAATCGGATATTGAATCAGTCCCATTACCGTGTCTGGCTCGACCGACCTCCCCACGGTCAATCCACGCTGGCGTTCGTGTGGGGACCGGCCATCCCCAGGTGCTGACACGGCACACAATTGCCGCGGCGATGGTCGCTCCGGGTGCCGCTCCTTGACGCGCCCCACCCCCCACCCCCCACTTGCTACCCATCACAAAGTCCCCCGTCACGCGCTTCCCCCCCCAATACGCCCCTCCCCCCGGAAGGCCTCGCCCATGACCCCCCACCGAGCCCCCCGCCCCCCCACCCCCCTCTTCCTCCTCGCAACCTTCGCCATCCTCGCGCCCCTCGCCGCCCCGGCCACCCTCGCCACCCCGGCCCTCGCCGCACAGTCCACCGACGACCGCCTCACCGTCGATCGCTACCTGGACTGGGAGGGCGTCGGCGATCCGCAGATCTCGCCCGACGGCGGCCGCATCGTCTACACGCGGCGCTGGGTCAACAAGCTTGCGGACAACTGGGAATCGGCGCTGCACCTCATGAACGCCGACGGGTCGCGCCCGCGCTTTCTGGTCGAGGGCTCCTCGCCGCGCTGGTCGCCGGATGGAACCCGCGTCCTCTTCACCGCTCCCGACGATCGCGGCCGGCCCCAGCTCTTTGTGCGCTGGATGGACGAGGAGGGCGCCGTCACGCAGGTCACGCGGGTGGAACGCACGCCCATGAACGCCATGTGGTCGCCCGACGGCAGCATGGTTTCCTTCACCATGTACACCCCCGGCGAGCTTCCCAGCGACTGGTCGATCGAGTTGCCGTCGCCTCCCGCGGGCGCCGAGTGGACCACGCCGCCGCGCATTGTCGAGAGCATGCACTACCGCGCCGACCGCGTGGGCTTCACCGATCCCGCCTGGCACCACCTCTTTGTCGTCCCGGCCGACGGCGGCACCGCCCGCCAGATCACCCACGGCAAGTGGAATGTGGGCGCGCGCTACATCGGCATCTACATGGGCGCCGGGTATGACTGGACTCCCGACGGGAAAACGATTGTGTTCGACGGGCTGATGGAGGACGATTCGGACATGCGCTACTTCGAGTCGGCCATCAATGCGGTGGATGTGGCGACCGGCGAGACGCGCGAAATCACGGGCGTGCGCGGACTCTGGACATCGCCCTCGGTGTCGCCGGACGGACGAACGATCGCCTTTACCGGCTACGAATGGTCGCCGCAGACGTACCATGTCGGCGAGATTCACACCATTGGCATCGATGGTAGCGGAATGCACAAGCTGACTCCCGGGCTGGACCGCGATGTGGGCGGACTGATCTGGGACACGAGCGGCGACCGCTTCTACTTTTCGGTGCAGGACCGGGGTTCGGCGAATGTGTATGCGGCCACGACCGACGGCGCGCTGGAGCAGATCACCGGCGGGGAGCAGATGTTGTCGCTCTCCTCGATTGCCGGGGGAACGGGGGTCGGCGTGCGCTCGGCCCCGAATGAACCGGGCGACGTGGTGCGATTCGAACTGGACGCGGGCGCAGTCCCCACTCGTCTCACCGACGTGAACGACGATGTGCTGGACGGTGTCGCGCTGGGCGAGGTCGAGGAGATCTGGTACGAGTCCACCGAGAACACGCAAGTCCAGGGGTGGATTGTCAAGCCGCCGGGCTTCGATCCCTCGCGCCGTTATCCGCTCATCCTGGAAATTCACGGCGGTCCCCACGGGATGTACAACGTCGGCTTCAACTGGATGTTCCAGAACTTTGCCGCCAACGACTTTGTGGTTCTCTATACCAATCCGCGCGGCTCCACCGGCTACGGCACCGATTTCGGCAACGCCATCGACGATCAGTACCCCGGCGAGCGCGACCTGGCCGATCTCCTGCACGGCGTCGACGAGGTCACCGCCCGCGGCTACATCGACACCGACCGGATGTATGTGGGCGGCTGTTCCGGCGGCGGCGTCCTCTCAAGTTGGGTCATCGGTCACGACAACCGCTTTGCGGCCGCGGCCGTGCGCTGTCCCGTCATCAACTGGATGTCCTTTGCGGGCAATGCCGATGTGGCGATGTGGGCTTACCGCCGCTTTCGCGACCTCCCCTGGGAAAACCCGGACAAGTGGCTCCACCATTCCTCGCTCATGCATGTGGACAAGGTCACCACGCCCACCCTTCTCATGACCGGCGAGCTTGACTTGCGCACCCCGATGGCGCAGACGGAGGAATACTACCAGGCGCTCAAGATGGTCGGCGTTCCCACCGCCATGATTCGCTTCAACGACGAGTACCACGGAACGGGCAGCAAGCCGTCCAACTTCATGCGAACCCAGCTCTACATGCGCAAGTGGTTCGACCGCTGGCCCGGCCGGAGGCCCGCAAGCTGATGGCATCCGCGAAATCCGCACCCGGGAACCCTCCACCCGTCGAGGCCCGCTCCGGCCTCCGGTCCTTCCAGAAGGCCAGCCTGCCGCCGCCGCCGCGTCCCCGGGGTCTCTCCTGGATCGGCGTGGTGGGACCGGGCGTCATCGTTCTCGGCGCCTCGATCGGGAGCGGCGAGTTCCTCCTGGGTCCCGCGGCCTTCGTGCAGTACGGACTGGTCCTCCTCTGGGTGACGCTGGTCGCCGCCTTCCTGCAGACCGTCTTCAACATGGAGCTCATGCGCTGGACGATTGCAACGGGCGAACCGGTCGTCACGGGATTCATGCGCACGCGGC
This sequence comes from Longimicrobiales bacterium, assembly GCA_965213665.1. Lineage (GTDB taxonomy): Bacteria > Gemmatimonadota > Gemmatimonadetes > Longimicrobiales > Gaopeijiaceae > Bin94. The sequence goes on along the minus strand of CBDBZW010000003.1, from coordinate 2,762,813 downwards.
CCTGGTCGCAGCTCTGGGCCGGCTTCTACGCCCTTCTCTATTTCCTGCAGGTTGGATGGCCCGGCTGGGCGGGCGCGGCGGCGGGCGCGATCTACTTCCTCGTCGTGCGCGAGGTCGCGGGTCCGGAGCAGGCCAACGTCACCTACTGGATCGGGGTCGGCACCTTTGTGCTCTGCGTCGCCCTCCTCCTCTTCGGCAAGCGCATCGGACGCACCCTGGAGCTCCTGAACTGGGTGCTCGTCGCCGCCATCATCGGTGGTTCGCTGGCTCTTGCCCTCGCCTTCGTTTCGCCGGAGACCTGGGTTGCGGCCGGGGCCGGTCTGGTCGGCTACGATCCGGCTGCGGGCTCCTTCCGCTTCATCCCGCAGGGGGTGGACTGGTTCCTGATCGGCGCCTTCGCGGCCTACTCCGGAGCGGGCGGCGTCATCAACCTCACGCTGTCGAACTGGGCGCGCGACAAGGGCTACGGCATGGGAAAGCGCGCGGGCTTCATTCCGGCCGCGGTGGGCGGCGAACGCACCCGCCTGACTCCCACCGGCTACATCTTCAAACCCACGCACGCCTCCATGCAGCGCTGGCGGGGATGGTGGCGCATCGTGCGGGCCGATCAATGGGGCGTTTACTTCGTGGGCGCCATGCTGGGAATGATCCTCCCGGCCGTCCTCTACGTCACCTTCCTGGACAGCGGCACAGACATCCGCGACATCTCCATTGCGGCCGCGCTCGCCAACGCCATGGCCACCGAGGCGGGCGCAATCTTCGGCGGCACGATCGCCCTCATGGCGGTCTGGGTCCTCTTCAAGACACAACTGGACATTGTCGAAGGCATGACCCGCGCCGTCACCGACATCCTCTGGACCGGCTCAGCCACCGTGCGCCGCTGGGTCCAGGGCGATGTGCGCTTCCTCTACTACGCGGTTCTGGGCGCGATCGCGGTCTGGGGCGTCATTGCGCTCAGATTGGCCGAGCCGATCGTCCTCCTGCAACTTGGCGCCAACACCGCCGGCATCGTATTCGTGGTCTCGTCGCTGCACCTGCTCTACATCAACACCCGCTTCCTGCCCAAAGAGGTGCGCCCCCCGCTCTGGCGCCGCGCCGCGCTGGTCGCCATGTCGCTCTTCTACGGGGCGTTCGTGGTGCTGTGGCTGCGGGCGATGTTCTGAGATTCGGAGTTGCGCGCGCACCGCTGCCGCACGGCCATCATCCGGGCCGTCCCGCGCAGGGGCCGGATGCCCCGGGGGCGCCCGCCAGCTCCAGCTCCAGCCTACCCCCCCACAATCTCCAGCAGCTCAATCTCGAAGATCAGATCCTCGTTCGGACCGATGGCGTCGCCCATGCCCATCTCGCCGTACCCCAGCTCCGACGGAATCGCGACGCGGTAGTGGCTCCCCACCGGCATCAGCATGAGCGTCTCGGAGAAACCGTCGATCAGCCCGTTGACCGCAAAGGTCGCCGGCTGGTCGCGATCGTACGACGAATCGAACTGGGTGCCGTCGGTGAGGGTGCCGCGATAGTGAACCACGACGAGGTCGGAGGCGGCCGGACGCGCGCCTTCGCCTTCGCGCAGCACCTCGATCTCAAGGCCACTGTCGGTGGTAAAGGAGCCGTCGTCGGCGCAGGCGGCGGTGAGCGCCAGGGCGAGGATCGCGGGGATTCGGAAGATGCGCATGGTTGGGTTCTCCGTGGTTGGCGGTCCAAATCGTGGTTGTTCAGATACCGTGGTTGTTCAGATACCGTGGTTGTTCAGAAAATATACGACCTTTGGGGGGAAACAAGCCTTGCCCTCGTCGTCGAGAACAGGTCAAGTGCCAGCCGCGGGCCCCATCCAGGGGAGCGCACACCAAAGGTGGACGCGCTCAGTTGGCCCCCACGGCCCCCGGACCGATCGCACTCAGCGAGGGCGTCCCGGCGAGCCTCATCGTCATGTCCAGCTCGCCGCGCAGAATTTCCAGCGCGCGCTCGACGCCGGCCTGCCCGAAGGCCCCCAGTCCCCACAGATAGGGCCGCCCCACCGCCACCGCATCCGCCCCCCGCGCGATCGCCTTGAAGATGTCGGTGCCACGCCGAAATCCGCCATCCACAATCACGGGAACGCGTCCCCCCACCGCCGCCGCAATCTCGGGCAGGGCCGCGATCGTCGCGCGACCGCTTCCCTCGGCGCGGCCCCCATGATTCGAGACCCAGATTCCGTCCACGCCATGCTCCAGCGCGAGCTCGGCGTCCTCGCGCGTCACCAGTCCCTTTACCACCAATCGCTGGTCGGTCATGGCGCGCAACTCCCCAATGAACTCCCAGGTCATGGCGGGTGTGCGAAAGTCGGCGGGGCGGTAGCTCGTCCCCTGGAACATCGGCTTGACGGTCGGTGCGCGGCCCCCCGGTCGATGGCAACTGGCGCAGGTGCGGTTGTCGGTGCGCGACCAGCGCGCGAGGGTGAGCCGGTTTCCGCCGGCCGGCAGATCCACCGTGAGGACGATGACCGGGCAGCCCGCGATTCGCACCCGGTCCACAACGGCCCGCGTCACCTCGCGGTTGGAGGTCGCGTAAAGCTGGTACCAGACCGGTTCGCCGCGCGCCTCGTTCACCTCCTCGACCGCCGTTGAGCTGACCGTCGAGAGAACCTGCAGGTGACCGGCCGCCTGCGCCGCGCGTGCCGTCGCGATCTCGCCCTCGGGGTGGAACGCGCGCTGGCTGCCGCAGGGCGCCATGACGATCGGCGTCGGCCATTCGCGCCCGAAGAGGGTGACGCGGGTGTCGATCCGGCTGACATCGACCAGGCGGCGGGCGCGGATGTGGAGCCCTTCCAGCGCGGCGCGGTTGTTGCGTTGCGTCTCCTCGCCATCCACCCCGGTCTGGATGTAGCCGAAGTGGGCCGGCGGCAGGGCGGTTTCGGCCACGCGCTCCAGATCGAAGACATCGAGGGCGTCGGCGGCGCTGGCGACGGGAGCGTGGAGAAGGGAGCGGGCGCCGGACGCCGGGCCGGTCTGTGGCGGAACGCGAGGATTGACCCCGAAGGTGGGTCCGGGCGGGATACACCCGGGAAGAGTTGCGACGAGTGGGCTGGCGGCCAGCCAGCGCAGAAAATCGCGGCGGGACGGCGGGGAGTGCCCAGGATTCGTCATGGCCCGGTCAGCCTCCCGTCAGCCGGAACCGCGCGAGAACGGGCAGATGATCGCTCATGACGTTGCGGTAGTCCGGGATGTGGTCGTCGACGCGGTAGACGAGCGCCGATCCTCGTTCGTACCAGTCCATGGCTTCGTTGGAGGCAAGGATGTGATCGATCACATCGTCGTAGCCCAGGATCGAGGTCGCGCCCGCGGTGGAGAGTTCGGCGGTGGGAAAGTGCCAATCCGGGGCCGAATCGACGAAGAGGCGATAGGGTGTGTCGCGCCCCGTCGTGATCGACACGTCCACGTCGTCGTTCCAGTCTCCGGGCACAATCACGGGCAACTCCGGCCAGGTCGTTTCCAGGTAGCTCTTGAGCCCGGCCGCCCCGTGAGCCCGTCGCGTCCACGACGCGGTGTCGGCGCTGGCCTTGGCGTGCAGAACGATCAGCACGGCCTCGGCGGCGCGCCCATCCACGGTCAGCCGCGCGGTGACCTCAAGGGGGGGACGACCGGCGAACTCGTGGTTGAGATCGGTGAGGATGACCCGCGCCCGGAACGGCTGCATAACCGCAGTCTTGTAGATCAAACCGACCTTGAGTTCGCTCGCGTGGTAGAAATCCGAGCCGCCGGTCACATTGGGGTCGCTCACCAGGATGCCGCCATATCCGGGAAGCCGCCCGACCAGCTCGGCGAAGGCTTCGCTGCGGGTAATCTCCTGAACGCCCCAGATGTCGGCGTCGGTGCCCAGAATCACGTCGCGGGCGCGCGCAAGCTGGAGCGCTTCGTCTGTCGGTCCGATGTTGGCGGCTCCAAAGTGAAGGAGGTTCCAGGTGCCGACCTCCAGTGCCGAGGCCGTGCCGAGTGCGGGGATGGCGATGGCCGGAATGGGGTCCGGTTCGGGGGGTGGCGGGGCGGTGGGGGGAGTGGTGGGGGCGCCGGAGCTGCACGCCGAAGCCAGAAGCGGAACCACGACCAGCGAAACGACCAGTAGCGCAGTGGCCAGGAGCGGGACGGCGGGAGCCGAACGACGCCGCGCGGGGGACGTGTCATTCATTGGTTGTCTCGTTCGGATGGTCTCGTGCGGGGGTATCAATCCTCTCGCGAATTGCGTCCAGTACCTCTTCCAGCGACCGCTTCTCGCGCCTGAAGAAGTGCCGCCAGGGGAGCAGCGAACCGGCCCACGCGAGAAGGACGGCGGGCGCTACGAGGAAGGGGTTGCCACCGGTGAGGCCGGCCGCGCCCAGACCGCCGAGAACGCCCAGGATCGGCCCGGGTCCCAGGACGAGGGTCAGCAGGCCGTCGCGAAAGTTGCCGAGAACGCGAATGCGGGTGGATTCCCCCTCGGCCCGAATCGAGACGTAGCGGCCGCCCATGACGCTCCGCGCCTTCCATTCGAAACCGCCCAGGACCTCCTCCACGATCCCCTGGCGCGCGAACTCGTTGCGAATGATGTCGAGCAGGTGCGGTAGCTCGTCGCGATCGATGCGCCCGGATACGACCCGTTCGATCTGTACGGTGGGGGGGAATCCAAGGGACGGCATCGTCGCCGTGTGCGCGAGCCGCCGGGTGAGCTCACGGGCCGCCGCCTCGATCCGGGAGGGTTCGATTCCCGCCTCGGCGCCGATCTCCTTCAGCTCCAGGAGCGTCAGTCCGGTGCCGGTTGCGCCCTCTTCGTTTCCTCCGTCGGTGGTCGCCTCCGCCGCGCGGTGCAGGATCAGCGCGACCTGCTTTTCGTCGAAGCGCCGGTCCTCCATCAGCTTCCCTCCGCCGCGAGAGCCTCGAGACGCGCCATCGCCTCGGCGAACCGGGCCTCCAGACGCGGGATCGGAGTGCCTTCGTAGCCGGAGCGCAGCCGTGCCAGCGAAGCCGCGAGGACCTCCTGGAGTTCGGCGGCGGCCTCGCGCCGGGTGGCCGGATCGGTGCTTCCGCGCGCGCCGATCCAGACGGGGGCGGTATGCGCGAAGGGGGCGGTGTCCATGGCCGGCCAGCGCGTTTCGCCCCCCCGGGCCCGCGCTGCAATCCATCCCCCGGAGGGCAGCTCGAGTTCGCCGCCGAGCGTCTTCCGGCCGGGCGTTTCCATGCCGGAACGGGTCGCTGCCACGCGGCCATTCACGATAATCTCGACGGTATCGACCTCGGTGGCGGTGGCGAGGTCCAGCGTCCAGGCGGCGGATCCACCGGCCACAACTTCGCCGGGCCGTGCACCATTCACGCGAAGGTCAAGGATGGGTCCATTGGTCACAAACGACCGCCCCGCGCGCAATCCGTCAATGTAGCGCGGCCAATTCACCTGCTCGCCGGTATGCACATATACGCGGGTCGCGCCAACGGCCATGGTGCGGTACAGATTGAGCATCACATCGGTCCCCGCCGAGGGAGCAACCGCAACCCCAATGTTGAGGAATCGGTGCCAGAGCGCCGAAGTCCCCTGCGAACTGCTCCACAGACAGATGATTTCCAGCGCATCCACATCGCCCATGACCGCGTCGGCCACAAGTTCGACGGGCACGCCGCCGCCCCCGAGGAGGAAAGGATCGGGCGTGGAGACCGGATGCACATAGTAGCCGAGTCCACCTTGTGCGTGCGCAAAGTCGAGAACCGAGGCATTGGTGCGGTCATCGTCGCCGTACACCTCGTATCCCGGTCCCCAAACCCAGGGCCAGTGCAGCGTGGGAATCTCGATCAGCCCCATGTGACCCAGGAAGTGCGAGCGAATCTCCTGGCCGAAGCGAATGAAGGGCGGCGACTGCGCGCTCTCCCAGCCCCATAGATCCTGGTCTTCATACCGGTTGTGCAGATTGGCGAGCAACGGCGTTGCCATGTCGAGCGCTTCGCCCTGCATCCGAATCACCATGTCTTCGGGATCAAGGTTGGTCTGGCCGCCATAGTTGAGGTGGAAATGATGGTCTCCCGATGTCCACCCCGCGGCGCGCGCATCCCAGATGGGCTCCAGGGCGAGGGTCGTTTCGGCCATTGCACCGCCCGGCACCTCGATTGTGCGCGTGACTTCGGGAGTGGCAAGTCCCTGTACCGCCGATACCGTGACCGCGCCGGCGGGCGCCACGATCTCGACGACGCCGGGGCTGTAGAAGAAGACGCGGCCGGTAGCGCCGTCGAAGTGGGGTGCGCCCTGATCCGGGACAAGAGGATGTCCATTTTCGTCGATTGCGTTGAGCCGTGCGGGTGCGGGCCGCACGTCATGGCCGGCGCCCGGTTCCCCCGCTTCGCGCTGACTCTCCGCGAGAGTCGTACGGATGCGCAGGCGGCCGGTCTCGCCCGCCCATTCCCAGGCGTGCACCGCAACTTCCTCGGGTGTCCCCCCTGCCTGCCGTACCCGCATCAACCGCATCGACTCGCGTTGGTCGGCTTCGCTGTAGTAGACCCACTGCCCGTCGTGGCTCCACGCAGGGGTCAGGGGAAGGCCTCCGCGCGTGAGCACCACCGGCGCCCCGGGCTGATCGACATTCACGATTCGGAGCTCCCAGCCATTGTTCGCCGGCCAGTTGAGTGCGATCAGATCCTCGCCGGGAGACAGCGCCGGACGCGCCATCGACGCGATATCGCCCGAGGCGAGAACCCGTCCCTCGCCGCCATCCGGGGGTCGCAGTTCGACGCGGTCGCCGCCCCGCTTGGCCAGAATGAGCATGCGTCCGTCCCGAAAGGGTTGCGGCTTCATCTCAAGCCCCGGATCCAGGGTGACCGGCCGCGAATCCCCCGAAGTCAGCTCCAGCGCATGGACATCGAGTGTGCCGGCCTGCCCTGACGTGTAGTAGAGGGTGTTTCCGTCGGGAGAAAAGGCGGGATCGAGATCGAGCGTGGGAGTGTCGATGGTCCGCATCTCGCGCCCCGAAACCGCGTCCACCACGACGATGCGCGTGTCGTGATCGTTGTCGCGCACAATCGCCAGGCGATCGCCCGACGGATGCCAGACCGGACGCGAATCGACGTCTCCTCCCCGGGTAAGCTGTTGAGCGGTCCCCGTTTCGAGATCGAGGATCCAGATCCAGCCGCGCGCCGCGAAGGCGAGGTGGCGGCCGTCGGGGGCGGGTGCGGGGTCGATCGGGCCCGCGGTGAGGATTGGAAGCTCGTACCCCTCCAGATAGACGTGATGACCGTATCCCACGACGCGCGGATAGCGGTTAGACCACTGGGCAGAGGCGGGGCACAGGGGAAGGACGGCGATCGCCACCGCGGCCACGCTGGCCGGTACGAACATCGAGTTGGCGCAAAGGCGCATGCGATTCATGGTTGTCGCTTCCCCATTGAGTGGCTTGGCCGCGGGCGTCCGGCTCTTCTCCGCAACGCCGACGGATGACGGCAAGGAAGAATCGCGAGCGCGGCAATGTGCGGCAAGCCGTCGTCCCCTTGCATGTCAGCGAGTCGCATCCCTGCTGCCCATTGCCCGCCGGTACGGACCGCGCTACCCTCTTGATGCGCCAACCTCTGATCCGTAGCGCAACCGGACCGCCTGCCCCGGAGCGATCCCACAGGCCGGCGACGGCCTGTGGCGCACCCGATCCCGCCGAACCCGGATAAGCCGGTTCCCCCATTCCCCCACGGACTGCCCCATGCGCACAAACCCCCCGATGAATGGCTCGCGCCGCCGCCCCATTCGCCCGGTCGCGCGCGCCCTCGCACCCTTTCTTGTGGCCTTCGCGGCCGCAACAACCCTGGGTCCCGCGCTGCAACTCCAGGCCCAGGACTCCGATGGCAACGTCTTCCACCGCGGCGACGCTCTGCCCTGGGGCGAACCGGACAACGGCATGCGCGTCCTCTCGCTGTACGGCGATCCCTACCACGAGGGAGAGCCCTTCGCCTTCCGCATCGAGGTTCAGGCAGGCTTCGAAATGGGCCCTCACACCCACCCCATCACCGAACACATGACCGTGCTGTCGGGCCGTTTTTTCGTCGGAATCGGCGAGACCATGGACCGCGAGGCCGCCACCGGATACGGGCCGGGCAGCTACATCGCGATTGGGGCCGGGGTGCCCGCCTTCATGTGGGCCGAGGAGGAGACGGTCGTGCAGGTGCACGGCGTGGGACCGCTCATCACCGAATTCATTCAGCCGCCGCCGAGCCGATGACTCTTCCCATCCCTCGCGCCGCCGCCCTTCTGGCGCTTCTTGTCTGGGGGTGCATTCCGTCGGAAGAGGGCACCCTGCAACGCGGCGATCCCGCCCCCGCCTTCACCGCCGCCTCGCTGGAGGACCGGTCGCCCATCGCCCTCACCGACTACAACGGCAACGTTCTGCTTGTCAACCTCTGGGCCACCTGGTGTCACCCCTGCCGCGCCGAGACGCCCTACATCCAGTCGCTCTACGAGCGCTACCGCGACCAGGGTCTGCGCGTCCTGGGGGTCTCGGTGGACATGGCGGCCGACTCCGGCCTGGTCACCGAGTTCGTGCACGAGATGGGAGTGCAGTACGACATCGCCCTCGATCCCGATGCCTGGTCCGAAGACGCCTTCCGCGCTCGCGGCCTCCCGACTTCGGTGGTCATCGACCGCGATGGACGCGTTGCGTTCAGTTGGATCGGGCCGATCCCGGAAGACGATCCGACCTTCGTGGAGGGGCTGGAGGGGGTGTTGGGGCGGTAGGAAGTTCCGTCGTTCGGGTTGCCGGCAAACAGCCTGAAGGATCAGGACTGGCGAGCTGCCGCTGCGGCTTCCAGCACGGTGTTGCAGATGACCCCAGGTTTGCTACCGTAGCAGGAACGCCAGGGTACAGTGCATGCACGCCGAATCGCTCGGCCCAAATGTGTGCGCATGAACCGCTGGATCACGAGGGCATCGCACTTCTCCATTCTGCTCTTGATGTCCGAATACGGCCGCTGCCAATTCTGGCTCCAGCCAGTCGGAACGAAATCTACGGAAATGCCCTTGTGCCGATCCCGAAGTTGACTGCGCACGACTGCCTGGTCTCCGCTCTGAAGTTCTGCCCCGACGACCAGAATCGTGACCGGGGCCGGGGCTTCCGATGTCGACGGCTCTGCCGCCTCCGCCATCTGTGCGGATAGCGCTTCGTACCTGTCTCTCATGCTCGAATAGAATCCAGGATCAATTCCGTAGTCCCGGATTCTCGCAAGTAAACCCGCCGCGTCCGCCATTTTTCCGTCGGTGGCGAGACGATGGAAGAGGGACTCGAGGACGCTAACCGCATTCTCGTACTCACCGCGATTCTCATGGAGTCGAGCACACGCGACAATCACGTCCTCATGATCCCAGGCGTCAAAGACGAGTTGGTCGTCAAGCAGGTCAAGGAAGTCCGATGTCGCGACGTTGTCCCGAGCCAGGCGTTCAAGCCTGTCCAACACTTCTCCCGCAGCTTCCGAGTTGCCTTGCTGCAGGAAACCGTGAAATGCAGACCGAAGATCTCTGGCGCGATCCTTGGGAGGCCGACCCTTGGTTTCGGCCCGCAAACGCAACCTCTCCGCAAGCCATGGGTACAGACCAAGGCCGGGATCGTACTCCACCAGTTCATCAAGCGCCGAATCCCCGGTATCCGCGATTGCATTTGTGACTCTCTTGAGGTCTCCCTCCACTCCCTCCAATCCGAACGCCTCCGTTGTCGGGACGATCAGGTAGCGCGGAATGCGGGCTCCCGCGGCCAGGGCCCTGGTGATCACATCGGCCGCATGTGCGAGCTTGTCCGCCGAAATCTCCTGGGCCCTGGCGATTCCAAAGTAAAGGTTGGCATGGTGGCGAAGATCATTGGCGTAGGAGGCGCCGCCCTCCGAGAAATGATTGCGCGCTCGCTGAAGATGACGCTCGGCGTCCTCGAAAGTCCCGTCTTCCACTGCCCGGCCAAGCGCCAGTACACCAAGACAGTAGCGCCCGTGGGCCGAGTACCGGGCCTGCAGGTTGCTGGACTTGAAGAAATGGTCCTTGCCCCGTTCGAGTCTGGTCAGCACCCCGTCAAGTTCACTCCTGGTCGGAGGAAGGACGACCTCCTCCAATCCATCGAAACCTCCTGCCATGATTCCGAGATCGGCGTGCACCATGGCGCGTACGTCGGGATCGCGCTCGGTGTCCAGCAGGTTCGTCAGCAGCGTACGGGCTCGGTCGTGGTAGTGCAGGTGCCGCAGACAATGGGCCATGCGGCGGCGGGCATCCAACCGAAGTCGCTCCAGTTGGTGTTGCCCAGCGTCGCCAATCTCCGGATCGACATTCATCAGCAGTTCGAAGATCCGGCGGGCACTCTCGGGGTTGCCTTCGCGCTGAACGGCGGTAGCCGCTTCGAGGACCGGCTCGAAGAGGGCCGGTTCCTGCTCTATCGTCCTCGGCTTGACAAATCCGGCGATTTCGTCGGTATTCCCCGTTTCGCGCAAAGCCCGGACGACGTGCTGCACAGCTTCAAGAGATGCGCTGTCGTTCCCATCGCCCAACTCCCGGACGATCTTCTCGTGCTGGAATGCCTCCACGATCTCCGGCCATTGATTCCGCCGCTCCCAGCCCTGCACTGCACCGGTCCAATACCACCGCAGCCCGGCCGGGTAGTCCGCCGGCGGTTCCTCCGGCATGGTCCTTTCCAGCACAACATCCCGAAATCCGGCGTGGAAGAAGGACTGGTGACGCGTCGCATTGAGGTGAACCAACTCGTCCACCGCGTCGTCCAATTCGTCTTCCGTGAACCTGAGCTTGAGCAGTTCATCCACCACGTCATCGAGCTGGTCTTCGGTCAGAGCCCCATGAATGTCGCGCGAGACGGCGATTGCCGCCCGTTTCAAGAGGACGTCAAGGGTCGTGAACGAACGGAGCCGCGACGGATCCCGTCTCGAGGGTTCGGTGTCGCTGGCCGGCTCGTGCCCCCCTTCCTCCTCCATGCGGGGTGCGCCGGGCCTGGAGCTGGCCGACCGGATCGGCAAGGAAGGTGCCTCGGTGGGATCCGGAGTAGGTGTCCCGGCCTTGTCGGGAGAAGGACCAGGGCGGGCCGTCTCTTCGGAGATTGGAGACGGGATCTCCGTCTGGCCGGGTGAGGTGGGCTCTGGTGTCGAGGGCCGACTTGAGGACACGAGCGGTTCGCCTACCGCAGCTACGCCGGTTTCCGCCGATGGTCCCGGCGCTGCCCCCGGTGTCGAAGTTGCCTGTCGGTCGTCGGCGGACGTCTCACCAGCCGCGGCCGCTCCGCTGGCATCAATCGTGCCCTCGTCAACGTCGCGAAGCCAGGAGAGGGCCTCGTCACCTGCCGGGGCTCCCGACATGTGCAGGTAGAGGAGATAGACCGCCGTCAGACGTGGACCGTGGTTCTCGTACATCGCCTGGGCCGCAACTCGCAGGGAGTCGCGATCGGCAACAACGCCCCGGTATTCTTCCACGCGGCCCTCGTCGTGCGCCACACCGAGCGCATCCAGGAAGGACGCGATCATGGGGATGCGCCCCGGATCGTGCAGCCTGCGCAGCAGTACCATCGCGGTGCCCAGATCTCGCACCGGCACTCGCGGCAGCTCTCTTGCAGCCTTGTCGGGCGACCACTTCTTCACCGTCGCGAAGCGGAAGTTAAGTCCCTCTGCCACCGCCTTGAGCACGAGCCCCGCGTCGGCGGGCCCTGCGCCGAGACAGGCACGCGCGGCAGCGATCTTCTCGTTGGGCGTAAGCGCGTTCCAGATTCCGATGGGGCGCGGACGACGGGAACTGGCGATCAGCCGGCGGAGGGAAGCGGGGAAGGGGGAAGCCGGGTGGGGATCGGGGATGGAAGTCATGAAGAATGAAGGGCCGGATGAATGGAGGGGTTCGGACGAATGGAGGGCTTTGCGAACTTGTCACCGTAACCGGGGACTCGGCAATTGATCAACCGGTTTCCCGTGCGCCGTCGATCAATCGGCGAAGACAGCCCACAGCCCTTCTCAGACCGTCCGATCTCTCTGCGGCAACGTCCGGCCGCCAGTGCACGCGCGCAAACTCGGAGAGACGCGATGTGTACGCCGGCCCTTCCCGCCGACCGCTGCCTGATCTCGGAACGAGGTCGTGGCGAATGTTCCGGTGGCGCGACTGGCGCCCCAGTTGAACGACGGCTGCCTTCGGGTCGGTGAGCTTGTCGGGGTTGGCCGGAATGTGACTGGCGGCGATTCCGAAGTAGCGTGCCATCGCCTGGCCATCCGCAAGCAACCATGCCTCGATCGCGCAAACGGCAACCCGAAAACACAAGCTGGACACGGGTTCAGTCCTATCCTCTCCGTCTGCGCCGAAAACAGGCGTTGGCCCGTCTGCGCCGGGAACGGGGCGATTAGCCTACCTGTGAATCTCGGCCTCGTCGCGCCCTGGCCCGGCGCCCTCCAGATACCCATCGCCCCCATCGCCCATTCCATCATCACCGCCCAAACCGCGCGCGCGCCGCCGCAGCCACGCACCCGTACCGAGCACCAGCCCAAAGGGAAGCAGCGTCAGCAGCCCGGCTGTCGCGAGGAAGGCGACCCTCGCTTCGTCGTCGCGATCGAAGCAGACGGGGCAGGCGTGGGCCGGTTCGGCGAAGAGCGCGGTGCCAAGTATGGCGGCGAGGGCCACGGCCAGGATTCCGCTACGTCGGCTCAGGGCCTGGGTCGTGGGTCGGTTCACGGCTCGATTCATGGCAAGGGTGCCTCCTCGCAGAGAAAGCTGTTACAGATAGACCTGAAAGTAGAGGAAGGGCCAGACCAGGACGACAAAGTACCAGAAGAGCGCCACCGTGGAAATGGCCTCCGCGGTCAACCGTTCGCGCAGAAGTTGCGCCACCGCCCATGCCAGCGCGCCGATTGCGGCAACCGCGTGCAGGGCGTGGGCGCCGATGATCGTGTAGAAAAGGGCGCCGTAGGTGGAGGAGGTGAGGGTGAGGCCTTCGCGGATCAGCGCCAGCCATTCGATTCCCTGAAGCGCCACGAACGCGCCGCCGAACAGGGTGGCGGCCGCAAGGAGGAGGGCGACGCCGGGGGAGGCGGGGAGGGGGGAGGCCAGGGAGCCGCGCGAGGGCTTCGATCGCTCCGTGGCGATGACTCGCAGATGCATGCGGTGGGCGATCAGGAGAAGGACGCCACTCGCGATGAGCGCGGCCGTGTTGACCGCGGTCTCCTCAAAGGGGAGGCGGGGTTGGTTGGGCGGGGGCCAGACCGACCCGATGGCGCGCGACTTGATGATCACGAAGGCCGAGATGAAGCCGGCGAAGAGCATGACCTCGACGAAGACGAAGAGAAGCATGCCCAGCACACCATTCGATACCAGCTTTCGCCGTCGCTCGGGGTGTGGCCGAAAGGGCAGGATCGTCGTGTGCGTCGTCACGGTTTGTCGTCGGGTTCGGGTGAATCGTTTGCGGAAAGTCGCCTGGTCCTGCGAAAGTCGCTTGGTTTTCAGAGAGTCGTTTGGTTTGCGGAAAGTCGTTTGGTTTGCGGAAAGTCGTCTGGTTTGCGGAAAGTCGTCTGGTTTGCGGAAAGTCGTCTGGTTTGCGGAAAGTCAGTCGGCGAGCAGTCCCTGCAACCGCCGCGCTCCCGGCAACCGCAGAAGCACACCGAGCATCGGTGTCGCCACTCGGCGCACGATCGGCACACTGCTCAGCGTCTCGAAGGCGAGTAGAAGGAGGCCGATCGAAAGGACGATCGCGGTCAGGTTGGTTCCGATCGCCACCAGCACCACAACCGACCAAAAGGCGGTGTGCGCGAGGTTGTAGCCGCCCGGGAGCAGGTTGTCGTTCGGCTTCGACTCGGGCACCAGTCCGGCGTAGCTCACACCGGCGGCCGCAACCCCATGTTCCCCGTCCGCGGCGTGTTCCTCCTCCTCCACGTGTTCGCCCTCTTCGGCGTGCGATTCCGCCGACGGCAGCCCCCGCGCGGTCGCCTCCTTGGCGGCCACATTCTCCCAGTTGCGCCCCTGGTGCAGTTGCACGTCCGGCGCGACGCCACCCCAGAACAGCGCCAGCAGCAGGACCGAGGCGGCCAGGAAGAGCTTCGGCACCACCCGCTCGATCGTAAGGTGCATGAAGTGCTTGATGACCAGCCACGCCTTGATCACCGCGACCCCGAATGCCGTCACGAGCGTCACGAAGAGAATATTGAACTCCGGCCCGATGATGCTGACCACAAGGAGGGCCAGCAGCACCAGGTAGATGCGGACGTAGTGATTCGAGAAGAAACCGCCGCTGTCTGTCGTTGAGGAACCGGCCACTGTGATTTCGCCTGTTTTTTCGGGCTCGCCTATTTCGCGATGTAGAGCAGGGGGAAGAGGAAGATCCACACGATGTCCACGAAGTGCCAGTAGATCCCGACCAGTTCGACGCGGTGGAGTTCGCGGCCCTTGGCGGCGTCGCGCGCCACGAAGGCCATGATCACGGCTCCGGCGATCACGTGGAAGGCGTGAAGGCCGGCTGCGGAGTAGTAAAACGCCCAGAAGCCGTTCGAGGTGATGGTGTAGCCGTGGCTGATCTCGTACCACCACTCGTAGGTCTTGACCCCGATGAAGGTGACGGCCCCCAGGATCGTGTATCCCAGGTACCGCGCCGCTTTCCTGCCGTCGCCGCGCTCGGCCGCCTGGTGCGCCAGCACCGCCGTGAGGCTCGAACTCAGCAGCACAAAGGTGTTGAAGGCGCCGATGTACGTGTTGGTGACGGCCGCGGCGTCGGCCCATTCGGGGTGCCCGAGCCGGAACATGACGTAGGAGGCGAGAAGTCCTCCGAAGATGACCACCTCGGACGCCAGCACCCACCAGACCGCCAGCTTTCCGGTGGCGGTGCCGGTGGCGGCACGCGTGGTTGCGATCGGCCTCACTTGAGTTCCCTCACTTTGGGTTTCCTCACTTGGGTGCGAGAGACCTTACTTGGGTTCATTCTGCGGCCAGTAGTCCTTCTCCCGGCCGGGGACGCTGTATTCGTAGGGACCGCGATAGACGACCGGCATCCGGTCCGGGCGCCAGTTGCCGTGCGGCGGGGGCGATTCGGTGGTCCACTCCAGCGAGTTCGCCTTCCACGGGTTCTTCGGTGCCTTCGCCCCGGCCCGCCACGAGCGGATGCAGTTGTAGAAGAAGATGAGCTGCGCCGCGAGCATGACGAGCAGGGCAATGGTCGCGATGATCCGCATCGACTGGAAGCCGTCGCCCGCGAGCTCGGGGAAGTGCTGGTAGTTGTAGATCCGGCGGTGCTGTCCCCCCATTCCGAGCACAAAGAGCGGAATGAAGATGAAGTTGAAGGGGATGATGGTCGCCCAGAAGTGCCACTTGCCCATCCTCTCGCTCATCATCTTGCCGAACATCTTCGGGAACCAGTAGGTGAAGGCCGCAAAGGTTCCGATGATTGCGATCGGGAAGAAGGTGTAGTGGAAGTGCGCCAGGACGAAGTAGGTGTCGTGGAAGTAGATGTCCGCGCCCGCCGCGCCCAGGAAGATTCCGGTAACGCCCCCGATCAGGAATTCGGCCACGAAGGCGAGCGCCCACAGCATCGGCGTCGACAGGGTGATCGATCCCCGGTAGAGGGTGGCGATGTAGATGAAGCAGAGCTCGGCAATGGGGACCGAGATCAACAGGGTGGTGACGGTGAAGATGTTCGCCATGCGCGGGTCGATCCCCGCGACGAACTGGTGGTGCGCCCAGACGAAGAAGCTGAGCACCCCCGTCGCCACGATCGTAAAGATGACGGTGCGGTAGGCAAAGAGCTTCTTGCGCGCGAAGGTGGTGATAATCTCGATCACGACGCCCATCGCCGGCAGGAGCACGACATAGACCTCGGGGTGTCCGAAGAACCAGAAGAGGTGTTGCCAGAGGATCGGATCGCCGCCCGTGGCCGGATTGAAAAAGCCGGTCCCCAGCGTCTGGTCGAAGAGCAGCATGATCGCCCCGGCCAGCAGCGGCCCGACCGAGAGCATGAAGAGGATGCTCGCGACGACGATCATCCACACGACGATCGGAATGTCGAAGGCGCGCATGCCGGGAGCGCGCGAGTTCATCAGTGTGGTGATGAAGTTGATTCCCCCCAGCAGGAACGCCACGAATTCCAGCCCGACCCCAATGAGCCAGAGGGTGCTCCCCAGCGGCGTGAGGTTGTAGGTGGAATCCGCCGATAGCGGTGGATAGGCGGTCCAGGCGCCGGCGAACCCTCCTCCCTCCACGACCAGCGAAGCCAGAATGACGATCGTGCTGACGAAGAAGACCTGGAACGAAAGCCGGTTGATCTTCGGGAAGACCATGTCGTCCGCGCCGACCATGAGCGGGATCAGGTAGTTCCCGAAGGCGGCGAGCAGAACGGGCATCGCCACCCAGAAGATCATGATCGTGCCGTGGTTGGTTACCAGCGCATTGTATTCGCCCGGCGAAACCGACCCGAAGTACCCCGGAACCTCGATTCCCGGCCACGCCAGTTGCACCCGGAAGACGTAGGCCATGAAGCCGCCGATGAGCGCCATGAACATGCCCGTGAACATGTACTGCATGGCGATGACCTTGTGATCGGTGGACCACACATACTTGAGCCACCCCTGCGGACCATGATCGGCATGGTCGTCGTGGGGGGCGTCTCCGTGTGTCAGATCGACCGCGGGTTCAGACATCGTATCTCGGTCCTGTCTCGGAAGTCGCTACTGGACGCCGGGTGTGGGAGCGGTGGACGGAGCGGCCGCAAGCGGGGTGTTGGCTGCAATCCAGGCCGTGTGCGCGCCGGCGTCCTCGACCAGAACCAGGGCGGCCATCACCCCGTGCCCGAATCCGCAGATCTCGGCGCACTGAACATCGAATTCACCCATCCTGGTGGGGCGGAACCAGCCGGTGATACTTCGCCCCGGGATCGCGTCCTGCTTGATTCGCCAGACCGGTACCGAAAAGCTGTGGAGCACGTCCGTCGATTCCAGGACGAAGTGGTAGAGCTGTTCGTTCTGCACCCGCAGCTCGTCGACGGTGAAGATGTCGTCGGGGGTGTCGAGCTCGCCGTCGCCGCCGGGGTGCTGGAAGGTCCAGGCCCACTGCTGCCCAATCACGCGGATCACGGCGTCGGGGTTCTCCGGAAGGGTCATCTTGACGTCGATCCAGACCCGGAAGGACACGATCACGATCAGCACGTCGAAGACCAGCACGCAGAGGTGCGGAATGGTGATCCAGCGCTTGAGGTGCTTCTCCTTCCCGGTGATGTAGTCCGCCTTGCGTCCCGGCCGGGCGCGGTACTTCAAGATGAAGCGGAAGAACATGTACTGGGCGGCGAGGAACCAGAATCCCACCACGATGAGCACAAGCGCGATGAGCCCGTCGATCTCGGCCGCATACGACGAACCGACCTCGATCAGGGGCTCGAACCACTCGGTGTGGAACAGCTCGAAGAATCCGTTCATGATGCCAGGAGGAAGGTCCAGACCACGGCCGCGCCGATGAATCCGATCGCGAGCAGGGTGGTCCAGAGGAAGGTCTTGCGGGCGAAGAGGATCGCGTCGTTCTCGTCGTCGGGCGGGGGCGCGGGAATCCGGGCCGCGAGCTCGGCGTGAGTCGGCGCGTCGTGCGGGGCGTTGTGGGCCATGGGGGTCAGCGGCTCAGGGTGAAGACGTAGGCGGCGACCGCGCGCACCTGGTCGTCGGTGATCGAGGTTCCGGCGCGCGCCAGCATGGGACCGGGAGCCTCCTGCGGCTGCGGCACGCCGGTCATGACGATGTTGATGATCGATTCGTACTCGCCGTCGATATTGAGCCAGGTGTCGTCGGTGAGGTCGGGGGCCAGCGGACCGCCCGTGCCGCCGCGCAGATGACAGGTCACGCAGACGCCCGCACCGTGGAAGATATCCTGGCCCTCCTGCGCCATCTCGGCCGTGACGCCCGCAGGCAGAATCGCCGCATCCACGACCAGCGCGGGCAACGGCTCCGGTGGGGGACCCGGAATCCGGCGCGGCAACCGCTGCATGGTCATGATGTAGGCGGTGACATTGCCGATGCGCTCCTCCGACATGCCGCTCACCGGCGCGCGCATGGTGGCTCCGGCCACGTCTCCCGGGGCGGCCCCGCGAACGCCGTCGCGGTACTTCCGCAGCGAGGAGGCGATATACCAATCGTTGAGGTGCAGCAGCGAGGGCGCGTTGAGCTCGGGCAGCGGCTGGTCCACCCCGCGGCCGTCAATTCCGTGGCAGTTCACGCAGAGCGCATCGTATTCGGCCTCGCCCGCCAGCGCGTCGGCCTCCATCGTGGCCTCCGGATCGGGGATCGGAAGGCTGACGACATACTCCGCGACCGACTCGATGTCGCCATGGTCGCGCCAGAGCGCTTTGGACATGGGGCCCATCCTGAGCCCCTCCGCGTCGGTGTAGTGGTACCCCCGAACCTTGTCCTGGAACTTCAGGAGCTGCGAGGTGAGGTACCAGTCCGAGGCGCCCGCGATGGCCGGGGCAGCGAGAGTCTCGTCGCCGGCGCCGTCGGTGCCGTGGCAGGGGGAACAGGTGTCGAAGAGCATTTCGCCCCGGGCCAGTCCCGGAGCGGGGGAGCCGCAGCCGCTCGCCACCGCCGCCAGAACGACGATACAGGCGGCGCGGGCCGCTGTGAAGGATTGCCGTGAGGTGAGCCGAATCATTGTCCTCGCCCGGGGGGCTGTCGGGTACGAACCGCAAAAGTGGCCGGGAGAATATGGCCTCTTCGGTGCGCGGATTCCACCCACAGGCCCCGGAACCTTCCTGCGGCGACCGGCGGTAGACGCCTCCGGGCCGTGCGGACAGACGCTCCGGGAGGGCTCCAACAGACACCACCCCAGACCTCCGCCTCCGTCCAGCGGCGTCCGGCATGGCTCCCGGGCGAGTCCGGTGCGGCCGCTCCCGGCGGGGCCTATTTCTTCGTCGTCAGGATGATCGCGCCGCCGGTGTACCCGGTCCCGTAGCGGATCGTGGCGTCGGCGGCGTTCAGGAAGCTGATGCGCTCCACCTGTCCGATCGGAGTCTGAGCGAGTTGCTCGCGCGTGCTGCGCGCCATTCCGTCGATCACCACCCCGACCACCGGCACCGGATCGTTGATCGTCCGCGAGGGCCGTGCCCGGAGCCACTGCGGCCGCAGCAGCGAGACCGCCTCCATCACGTCGTTCACCGAGGTTCCCGCGAGCTCCTCGGCTGTGATGTCGCCCTGTCCGAGCGGCGCCCGAGGTCCGCCCGTGGTTGCGCAGGCGCCGGCCGCGACGAGCGCCAACAGCGCCGCGGCCGCGATGGCACCAGTCTTCATTCTCGATCTCCTGGGTCCCATTGACTGGAGCTCCCTGTCTGGTGGATGACGAACTTCCGCCGATGTGGCCCGCACTCGCGTTTCGCCACCTGTTCCCCCCACCTGCGAGTTGGGGATCGTGTCCCGCCATTGCCGCGTCGGGGCACTACTTCAGAGTCACGGCGATGGCACCGTCGAAAAACCCCGTCCCGAAACGGATCGTGGCGTCGGCCGCGGACATGAAGACGATGCGCTCGATCGAGCGGAGGCGGATCGAGGACAGACGGTCCCGTGTGCTGCGGCGACCGTCGATGACGATCGTGGCGCCCGCCGAACGACCCCTCATCCATTGGGGGCGCAACAGACTGATGGCCTCCATCGCGTCGTCTACGGCGAGGTTTTCGAGATCGGCCGCGGTAATGTCGCCCCGGCCGCGCGTCGGCTCACCCGGCTCTTCTCCGGTGGAGGCGCACCCGAGTCCACCGGCAAGGGCGAACAGCATGCCCACTCCGAGAACGCCCCTCCCGATCTTCAATGCCTTCCGCTCCATGGGATTGCTACTCCTTGTCGGCCACGTCCCGCAGCAACAGGTTGACGACCGCCCCGGCGCGATGCACCGGGTAGCGCGCCACCGGCCACTCGATCCGGTCGAGGCTATTACCCCCGTGTTCAGGTTTCGGTTCCCGCGCGGGAAGCTCTGACGAGGCCGCCTCCAGGCCGGTCCGGTGTCCGCCAGAAGGTAGTGGGCGGTGGCCTGCAAGTCGAGTTGCGCGACACGTCTTCTCGATCAGCACCTCTCATCAAACGCCCCAATGAAATGGGTTGCGCGCGCACCTGACGGGACCGGGCCTCCACCCGGGCCGACCCGCGCAGGGGCCGGAACCGCGATTGCGCCCCATGTCCGCCGCCACGCTCCCCCTGAGAAAGGCGCGGATGTCGTGAAGGGTCCCGCTCATGCGCACTCTCCGTCGGAAAACCGGCTTCCCGCTCATGCTCACCCACGTCCACATGGACAACGCTCAACTTTGCGGATCGCGGACTCGGGGCTCTACTCTTCTCTCTTCCCGTTCGCGCCCACTAAAGCTCTACGGAGAGCCCTTGTCATGAATAACCGCTCCCCTGCCCCTTGGCCCCTCGCGCTGGCCGTCCTGCTGGCTGCGGGCGGGTGCGATAGTTGGACGGCTCCCGCCGCCGACAGCCCGACCGTGACCCCCGCCGAATACCTGGTGATCATGGAGCGGGAACTCGCCGAGGTCGACCGGAAGATCGACGAACTCATTCCGTTGCGCCGCGAAGCCAGGCGGGAAGACATGCGGCGCTTTCGAGAGATGCTTGGACCCGTTGGACCCAAAGGCCCGCTTATGTACCCAGGGCTATCTGCCAAGACGCTCTCCATTACAAGAGCCCTTGATGAAGCGGAGAAGGAGTGGCTAGGATTAAAAAAGCACATCAAGGTGGTTGAGGAAATCATCGAAACCGAGGGAAGATAGAGGAGCGGGCCGGTGAGCCGGTTCCCTTTGTTTCTGCTATCGTTCGTGGCAGTAACGGCCCCCTTCACCTATTTCCTTAACTGGGCAGCAAGAGCCAGTAAGGAAGGGACTGGCCCCCGCCCCAGATGATGTATGGTGGGACGCCTCCACCATCGCGGAGCTGGACGAGGACCAACTTGAGGCCCTGAATGCGGGGTACGACCGCCTGGCTCTCGTCCCTTGGTGGCCTGACTCGACCGTCGCGGGTGTTTCGTGCACGGAAGTTTACGACAACACCGTTGCCGCCTGGGCGTCGGTCAGTTGGAGGACGGGGACGGCCACTTGGAGCCAGGCGGCCGAGACCTTCAATAACTAACGGAACCGTCGTCGTTGATGCCGATTGGCTGGCAGACACATCCTGGCCGGACTGCGGCGAGGCGCTGGAGGAGGCCAACGACGAAAACGAGTGAACCGGCTGGGGATCCCCATGGCCCCGGCGCCGCGGCGGAGTGACGGCTGCGGCCCCTGCGCGGGCCGCCCCGGGTGGAGGCCAGCTCCGACGAGGTGCGCGCGCAACCCCCGAGTCAATACACCTCCAGGTCGGCTGCCGAGACCACCTTTCCTTCGTACCCGGCCTCGCGAATTTCCCGTAGCAGGTCCTCGTCGCTTGCGCCCCAGTACAGTTGGTGATACATGACCAGGAGCCCGGGACGCGAACGCGCGGCGATCTCGGCCAGCTCCACTGTTGAGGTGTGCGATGCGGCGTGGTAGCGCTGCCACTCCGGCGGCCGGGTCAGGAAGGCCTCCGCCGAATAGACCTCGTGGACCAGCACATCGCACCCGTTGCAGGCCTCGACCAGAGACTCGGATGGGCGCGCGTCGCCGGAAATCACGATTGTGCGGGCCACGGAACCGTCCGCGGCCAGCGCCTCGAAGCGGTAGCCGAGCGGGTGCGGCCAGGAGCCGTGCAGGACCGGAATCGCCGTGACGCGCACATTGTCGTCCTCGTAGACGGGACCGCCGGTGGTCTCGGCGACCGGGGATTGCCAGGCGTCCCGGTTGTAGTCGTGCGGTTCGAGCCCGAAGAGCCGGTTGTGGACATCCTCGCGCCACGCCTCCTGGATGTGACCGACCATGGCGGCGGTGCCGGGCGGGCCGAAGATGCGGATCGGATCCAGGCGTTCGAGCACCCAGGGCGAAAAAATTGCATCCGGGAGGCCAACGGTGTGGTCGGAGTGGAGATGCGTGATGAAGAGACGGTCGAGGCGGGCGGGCTCCAGCGCGGAGATCTCGTGAAGGGCGGCGGCCGCGGCCGCGCGGCGCACGATGCCGGGGCCGGAATCGACAAGGTAGGCCTGGTCACCCGCCACGACGGCCAGCGCCGGGCCGGAGCGGTCGGGGTCGGCGTTGGGCGTTCCCGTGCCCAGGATCACGAGGCGGGCGGTGGCCGCGCCGGGAGATTGGGCGAAAAGGGGGGCGGGGAGCGGGAGGGGGGCGGTGAGAAGGGCGGCCAGAAGACCGGGAAGGAGATTTGCTCTCTGGCTGGCCACCCGGGTTTCGCCGAAGAGGCGCCGGGTTTCGCCAAAGGCGCGCGCGCGCCGTGCGGGTTCATTCATGCGATTCATTCCTGAGGTTCACGAATGGGGTTCACTGTTGGAAGTCACCTGGAAGTCACCTGGAAGTCACCTGGGATTCACTTCCGGGATTCAAGCCCGAGACTTGATCCCCGCATTTCTTCCTGATTCGTTCCACGGCCTTCCTGATTGGTTCCACGGCCTTCAATCCTGGGCGGCCTTCACCGAATTTGCGAAATTCCGCCGCGCCCGCACCCCGCGTCCTTGCCCACCCGCACCGCCATTCCGACTATGTCCCACCCCCGCACTCGCCGCCTGCACCCCACCCCCCGAAATCGTGGAGAACCGGAAATGAGAGCCGCCGCAGTCCTCGCCCTGTTTCTCGCCGCCTGCACCCCGGACCGCCCGGGCAGTCTTCCAGAAGCACAGGAAGAAGGGGGGGAAGAGGTTGCACCATCCCAAGCGGCCACCGTGGCCACGCCCCCGGATTCCGCCTCGCCCGGTGCGCCTGCGCGATACGCGGCCACCGACTCCATTCCCGACGGCGACGCACCCGCGGCGGCTGCGCCCGCCATCCCGGAGCGTCCCTTCGCCGCACCCACCGGCCCGCATCCGGTCGGCGTTTTCGAGCGGCGCTGGACGGTTGCCGGACGGCCCGAGCGCTTCACCCGCAACCCCGACGACGAGCGCTCGGTCGCGGTGCGGATCTGGTACCCCGCCGCCCTGGATGCCGCGCCCCCCGATTCGTCATCCGGCGCGCCCTACCTACCCGACATGGCGGAGTTCGGCGACGGCCAGGAGTTCCTGCCGGTCACGCACGTGCGCACCCATGCAATCGCCACCGCGACGGCCGCGACGGGTCCCTTCCCCGTCCTGCTCTACAATCACGGCGGCGGCTGGACACGCTTCACCAGCACCTTCACCACCGAGGAGCTCGCCAGCCACGGCTACGTTGTGGTTTCGGTGGGGCACAACGGCTTCAATCGCACGCAGTTTCTGCCCGATGGCGCCTCGGTGATCCCCGATACGCTGACCTTCCCCGAGCCCGGCGGCGATCTCTACAACGACGCGATCCAGGGCTGGGATTTCCTGGACGAACACGTCTTTCCAGAGTGGGTGGCGGACGCGGTCTTCGCGCTGGACCGGCTCGAAGGGCTGAACCGCGACGGTCCTCTGGCGGGACGGCTCGATCTGGAGCGCATCGGGGCCTGGGGCTGGTCCTTTGGCGGCGCGACGGCGATCGAGCTCGCCGTGATCGATGAACGGGTGCGGGCGGCGATCGACCACGACGGCCAACTCTTCGGCGAGGCGCCCGCGCGGGGCACCGGCCGGCCCTTCATGCTGCTGCACGGCGGCACGGCCGCGGAGCCCCCGCCCTTCGAGGAACCCGATTCGGCCGCGGCCTGGAACGATGCCCTTGAGCGACTCATGGCCGAGGTGCGCGCCACCGACGCCCGCCTCAAGGCCGCCTCCACCGGCGACCGCTACGACTTCCGGATCGCGGGCACCAATCACGGCAGCTTCTCCGACCTGGTCCTCTTCCTGCCCGGTTCGTCGCCCGGCATCGATCCCGCGCGCGGCCACCTCATCGTCAACGCCTTGACCGTCGCCTTCTTTGGCCGCTACCTGAAGGGCGAGGATGCGCCGCTCCTGGACGATCCGGGCGCGGTCTTCCCCGAGGTGACGCCGTCGGGTCCGCCACCGGATCCTTAATTGGCCCATCGGATCGGCGGCCCCGCGACCCGCCGGCCCCGCAACGAATGACCCTCCGACCCGCCGGCCCCCGCCCCCCCTACCCGCCCACTGCGCCCCGCCCCGCTACCCGCGACCGAACCCGCACATGACTCGATCCCGCAATGACCAATTCGCGCCCGCCCGCCCGCTGTCCCTTCTTTCTCTGGTCGCGCTGGCCACCCTGACCGCCGGTTGCGCCACCTACCGCGAGGTTCCCATCGGCGACCTGCCCGCGGAGCAGCGGGTGCGGCTGGTGCTCTCGCCCGAGGAGACGGGCCGTCACATCCTCTACGCCAGCGGCAACCAGGGGTACCTGAACGGGCGCTTCGTGGAGCTCCGCGGCGATTCCGCGATCTTCCTCCTGACAACCCCCACCGCGCACAGCCAGGTCGCCATTCCGCGCTCGGCGATCGTGCAGCTCGAACGGCGCGACGTGAGCGGTGGCCGCAGCATGCTTCTCTCGGCCGCGCTGGTGGGCGGGGTGGCCGTGCTGGCCTGGCTCGGCTTCGAGGGCGAGCAGAACACCGGCCCGAATCCCGACGACGACCTGACCGACCAACTTGTGCCGGGGCTCCGCGTCGTGGTTCCACTCGGGCGCTGAAGGCCACCAGGCGCCAGCCGCCACCTGGTGATCGCCTTGATCTCTTGTCCCACGCCGGTGGCTTGATCCCGCGCCGGTTGCGCTTTCCCAACGTTGCGAACAGCTTCCATCGTCGTTGCGCAACCCCGCGCAGCGTCTTCACTACCTACCCTCTACATGGAGGAACCATGTCACCACGAAGCACTGCCAGGGCGGTTGGCCGGACCGTCCGCACCCCGCTTCTTGCCGCCGCCCTCCTGATCGGCACGGTTCAGGCGCCCCTTGGGGCCCAGAACGGAACGGTCACCGGCACGGTGAGGAGCGCGACCAACGGGCAACCGATTCCGGGCGCCCAGGTCGCCATCTCCGAGCTCAACCTCGGGATTCTGGCCAACAACGTGGGCCGGTACGTACTCACGAACGTTCCCGCCGGCACGCACACCGTCTCGGTGCAGTACATCGGCTATTCGTCGATGACCGCCGAGGTTTCGGTGACTGCGGGCGCGGCCGCGATCCAGGACTTCGAGATGCGCTCCGAGGCGATCAGTCTCGAGGGCGTGGTCGTGACGGGGACCGCAGGGGCCGCGCGCCGCCGCGAGATCGGCAACTCGGTCAGCCAACTCAACGAGGACGCCTTCCAGTCCGCACCCGTTTCCAACGTTGCCGACATCCTGCAGGGCCGCTCGCTCGGCACCACCGTCCTGACCAACGGCGGCCAGGTCGGCGCCGGCAGCACGATCAAGCTGCGCGGCAACAACTCGGTCTCCTTCAGCAACTCTCCGCTCGTCTATGTGGATGGCGTGCGGATCCGCGAGCGCGGCCTCGTCCATTCGGTGGAGGCCAACCAGCAAACCAATCCCTTCGACGACATCAACCCCGCCGACATCGAGCGAATCGAGGTCATCAAGGGCGCCGCGGCCACAACCCTCTACGGCACCGAGGCGGCCGGCGGCGTGATTCAGATCTTTACCAAGCGCGGCGTCGCGGGCGCACCGGCCTGGACGCTGTCGATCGACCAGGGCCTCAACACCCTCGGTCACATCGGTCCGGCGGCGGATGTGAATCCGACCGGGCTGGGAATGAACAACTGCAGCTTCACCGGCGACGACAACTTCCCCGGAGGCGATCCGCAGTTTCCCTCCGATCCGAGCTGTCCCGCCAGCGGCACCTGGCTCAAGGACGGCTACGTGCAGACCTACAACTTGTCGGTCCGGGGCGGCGCCGAACGCATGAACTACTTCATGTCGGCCCGCTGGGGAGCCGAAGAGGGCGTCTTCGACACCGGCACCAACTCGCTTGGCGAGGCCCGTCCCACTCAGGGGCAGGAATCCTGGAATCTGCGCGGCAACTTCTCCTTCGCGCCCGCCGAGGACCTCGATGTCCGCTTCAACACCTTCTATTCGCACCGCGCCGTGACCTGGGTGCCCGACGGCAACAACGCCGAGGGACTCTTGCTGAATGTCTTCCGCGGCGGCAGCGACTACACGAACGACGAGGACGGCAAGCTCCTCGACATGGACATCAGCAACATCAACGACCACTTCACCAGCGGCGTGAATCTGATCTGGAATCCCACCGAGACGATGAATCACCGGGTGAACGCCGGTCTCGACTGGGTCCGCCACACCTATTTTGAAGAGCGGCCCTGGGGCTACTTCTATGTGCAGGGCGGCGACCGCGAGACCCGCGAGAGCACCTTCCGGAAGCTGACGCTGGACTACGCCGGGAGCTGGTCGCAGGATCTCTTCGGCGTTGCCACCGTCTCCTCCTTCGGCGGCCAGCTCTACAACGACTTTGTTACCGGCACGCTCGGGTACGGGCGCGACTTTGCCGGGCCGGGAGCCAAGGTTCTGCAATCGGGTGCGATCACCCAGGCGTCCGAAACCAACAACACCGTCACCAGCGGGGGCTTCTTCTTCCAGGAGCAGCTCGGTCTCGCCGATCGTTTCTTCGTCACGCTGGGACTGCGCGTGGACGGTCATTCCACCTTCGGGAGCGACTTCGGGCTGGAAACCTACCCGAAGGCGACCGTCTCCTACGTCGTCTCGGACGAAGCTTTCTTCCCGGCCGGCTTCGGTACGCTGAAGCTGCGCGGCGCATTCGGCGAATCGGGCAAGGCACCCGGACTCTTCGACGCGGCCCGGACCTGGCTCTCGGTTGCCGGCGACAATGGCCAGCCCGGCGTCACCCCGGACAACCTCGGCAATCCGGTTCTCGGTCCCGAGCGCACCCGCGAATGGGAATCCGGCTTCGAGGGCACCACCCTCAACGACCGAATTTCATTTGAGTACCAGTACTTCAGCCAGAGCACCTTCGACGCGCTGATCTTCGTCACGCAGCTCCCGTCGGGCGGTTTCGTGGGCAGCCAGCTCGAGAATGTCGGGCAGGTCGACAACGCCGGCCACGAAGCGTTTATCAACGCCAACCTTCTCGCCACCGACGCCATCAGTTGGGACGTGGGGCTTCGGCTCTCCACGGCCAGCTCCAAGGTGATCGACCTCGGTGGGCTGGAGAGCATCAACATCGGCTGGCGCAACTATGTCCGCGCGCCGATCCAGTGTACGCAGGCGATCTCCAATGGCGCCGACTTCGACGGCAACGGCTTCATCGGCCAGGGTTGCGAGGTGGGCGAGATGATCCATTTCCCGTTGCCGGCGTTCTGTCACGACCGGGTGCAGAATCCGAACGAGGTGGGGGCGCCCAGCTATGAAGAGCAGTGTCTCGGGCCCACCACGCCAACCCACACCTACGGGATCAACACCACGGTGGGGCTCGGCCAGCGGCTGACCTTCGACATGGTCGGCGAGGGCATGGGTGGCCACTGGCTTTCGTCGGGGACGGCGTACCAGAACACGCGGAGAAGGGTGTGGCCGCTCTGCCGGAGCACCTTCGACGCGATCGCCAATGGCCAGCAGAGCACTCTGACGGCCGGCGAACGCGCACTCTGCGATCCGTCGGTCGTGCGCTACGGAATGTGGACGCAGCCCGCGGACTTCTTCAAGGTGCGTTCGGCTTCGGTGAGCTACCGGGTACCGGAGGGGCTGCTGCCGGCCCAGTTCCGGTCGGCCACGGTGCGCCTCCAGGGCCGCAACCTCTTTACCTTCACGGACTTCGAGGGCGTGGACCCCGAGGCCTTCGAGGACGGCTCCGCCGAGGTGCTCTTCCGCCAGGAATACTACAATCTGCCACCGATGCGCAGCTTCCTGCTGTCGGTCCAGGTCGACTTCTAGCTTCGGGGGACATAGACAAATCATGCGAACGAACAGAATGAACAAGACGCGCGGACTTCTCATGGCCGCGCTGGTTGCGGCCTTCGGGGCGACCGGGTGCGACGAGAGCATCTTCGATGTGAAGAACCCCGGCCGCATCCTGGACGACGACCTGAACACCTCCCGGGGCGTGGCTTCGCTGGTGACCGGGATGTCGGCCGATTTCTCGGCCTCGTACGACAACCTGTCCTTCACCACGGCGATCCTCTCGGACGAAATCGTGGGATCGGGCAGCTACTTCAGCACGGGCCGCTACCGCCGCGGGCTCTTCGACTCCGATGACGCGAATGGCTTCTGGGATGGCGTGCAGCGGGCGCGCTGGGTGGCCGAAGCTGGACTGCAGCGGATGCAGGAGATCGAGGGATTCCAGTTCTCGGGGAATGCCGAGACCGCCCGGGCCTACCTCTTCGGGGGACTGGCCAACCGCTGGTTCGGCGAGAACTTCTGCCAGACGGTCTTCAGCCAGCCCTACAGCGACGAGAATCCCGGACCCGGCGGCGAAATCGACACCGGCGAGGCGATGGAGCGCAGTGCCGCCTTCCGACGCGCGATTCCGTTGCTCGAAGCCGCGGCTCAGCATGGCGGCTCCGCCGGACGCACCGATGTCGCAACGGCGGCGGAGGGTGCGCTCGCGCAGATCTACCTGGGTCTCGGCGACATGCAAAACGCGGCAACGAGGGCGGCGAGGGTTCCCACCGACTTCGTCTTCGCAGCAGCGTATTCCTCCAACTCCGGCCGCGAAACCAGCCAGATATGGAATGAAACCCACGGGCGGCACGAAGTCTCCGCCTGGGGCACGCTGGCCGGAACGGTGGGCGCGGGCGATCCGCGGACGCCGTGGACCGACTGCTCCGATCCGGGGAGTGGGTGTCCGAGCGGGAACGGCGCCGACGGCGAGACGATCCATTACCGCCAGGACAAGTATCCGACGCGCGACGACGACATCCCGCTCGTAAAGGGAACCGAGATGCGGTTGATCGAGGCAGAGGCTGCGCTCATGGGGGGCGATCTGGCCACCGCAATGGCGAAGATCAACGAGGCGCGCGCGCATCACGGGCTTGATCCGCTCGAAGCCGATGGCACGATCGGATCGATCACCGGAGGCGAGGGCGGCGGCGCCAACCCGACCTCGATGTCCGGCTGGGATATCCTGGACCGCGAGCGCCACCTGACGCTCTGGCTCGAGGGTCGGCGTCTCTGGGATCTGCACCGCTGGGATCATCCGCACCTGGATGGCGGCGGCGTGGTGTACAAGGCGACGGTTGCGCGCCGTTCATCGTGTATGCCGATCTCGGACGACGAGTGCCAGGTGAACGAGAAGGTCGCCAGCCTCTGCTACACCTTGTAGCGCGGGCCGGCAGGTAAGGGAATGTTCGAACGCACCGCCCCCCGGCGAAGGACCTCCGGGGGGCGGTGCCGTTTTTCGGGCGCGCGTTTGCGTCCGCATTGCGGCGAGCACCGGCAAGCTTCCACCGGCCCGGCCCGGCGGCGGGCGGTGCGCGGCGCGCGCGTGACCACCACGGCCGCCATCATCGCGAGTGGCGCAATCGTCGGGGCGGCCCCCTCCCCGGTCGCGGCCACCGCCCAGACCAGGGTCGAGGGGGAGGTCCTCGATGTGGCCAGCGGCGTTCCGGTTGCCGGGGTCATCGTTCACTTCCCCGATCTCGGGCTCGGCACGATCTCCGACGAAATGGGCTACTTCTCCTTCGACGCGGTGCCGCGCGGCTCGCAAGTTCTGGCCACGCACCACGCCGGATACATGGCGCTGCTCGAAGCGGTGCCGATCGTGGAGGGCGAGAGCTGGGTGCTGCGTCTGACTCCCCGTCCGGTATTGATCGATGGGGTGACGGTCGAGGCGGCCCGCGCGGAAGAGCTTGAGGCCGCACGGTCGGGGCGCCGGGCCGACTTCATCAATGCGACGGATGTGGCGGATGCGGGTGGGCGCACCAACAAGGTGCTCGAGGTTCTGCGCACCAAAGCGCCGCCCCGGATGCAGATTCGGCAGCAGGGCGGCCGCGGCGGAGTCACCTTCTGCATTCAGTCCACCAGGCGGGCGCCGTCGGTCCAGGAGTTGACCGATCTGGGGATCGGTTGTCATCCGGCGTTGCTCGTGCTCGATGGCGTGGTGGTCTATTCCCCGCCCACCGTGACCGAGATGGCGCGGGCCGAACCGCCGTCGCTGCCGGGCGATGTCGCCGCGCTTCTCCTCAATCAGAACCCCAACGAGATCGAGACCATCCGGATTCTTTCGCGCACCGACGCCTTCTTCCGCTACGGCGAGGTGGGCCGGCTCGGCGCGGTCGAGATTCGGACCCGTCACCCCGGCCGACCGAGGGGTTGAACGTTGCGGCCCGTTACAGCGAAGGGTCCGCAGCCGTCTGTGCCAGAGGGGGCCACAGCTTCCCCACCGCTTCCATTGCGGCCCGTCACCGGATCGCGAACCCTGCTCCTCCCGGCGGCGATGGCGTTGGGGCTGGCGTCATTCCTGCTGCATCCGGGCGTACAGGCGGAGCCGAACGCCTTCTGGACGATCGTTGCGGCGGCCTTCGGGATCGCGCTCTGGACCGGCTGGCTCTTCGCCTCCACGCGGAAAGATGAGCGGAACCTCACGCTGGAGCTGGTCCTCCGCACCCCCCACTGGATGCAGACGCTGGCGCAGGGAGCGCTCCTGATCTGGTGGGGCCTGCATGTGCAGATGGTGCAACAGTGGGCGCCGATGATTCTGGCGCAACTGTTGCTTGCGGTGGCGGTCGAGGGGCTCTTCGCACTGACGCGGCGGGGGCGCTACACGGCGGGACTCGGCGTCGTGCCGGTGATCTTCAGCGTCAACCTCTTCCTCTGGTTTACCGGGCCGTGGTTCTTCCTCCAGTTCGCGATGGTGGTGCTGGTCTACGCCGGCAAGGAGTTCATCCGCTGGCAGCTTGACGGACGTTCGCGGCACATCTTCAACCCTTCGGCGCTGGCGCTCTCGGTGGCGGCGGTGCTGTTGATCGCGACCGGGCGCACCGACATCACACTGGGAATCGAGATCGCGCAGAGCCAGTTCATTCCCCCGCAGATGTTCCTGGTGATCTTTCTGGCGGCCATCCCGGCGCAACTGCTCTTCGGCGTGGCGATGATGACGATGCCCGCCGTGCTGACGATCTTCGGCTTCGGGCTCCTCTACCAGTCGCTGACCGGCATCTACTTCTTCTACGACGCCTACATTCCCGTGTCGGTCTTCCTCGGGCTGCACCTGCTCTTTACCGATCCGGCCACCTCGCCGCGCTCGGACGGGGGGCGCATCCTCTTCGGGCTGATCTACGGGACGGGGGTGGTTGCAAGCGCGGCCATGCTCGACACGATCGGCGCGCCCAACTTCTACGACAAGCTGCTACCGGTGCCGATCCTCAACCTGCTGGCGCCGAGGCTTGACCGCGCGGCGAACCGGATTGGGGCGGGGTTGGGGGCGGCGGGTCGGCTGCAGCGGCCGGGTGGAGCGCGGAGACGGCTGGCGACGGTGGGACTATGGGGCGCGACCTTCGCCACGATGAGTGCGCTGGGCGGTGTGGGCGACAACCATCCCGGACAGTACTACCCCTTCTGGCGCGATGCCTGCGAGACCGGCAACGACCGTGCCTGCAACTACTCCGGCGTCATGCTGCAGAACTTCTGCGACCAGGGTTCGGGCTGGGGGTGCAACGAGTTCGGCGTGCTCCTGGTGGCGCTGGACCGCGATTTCCGCGGGGCCGCCGGCGAGTTCGAGCGGTCATGCCGATTGGAGTACGGACCCGGCTGCCGCAATCTCCAGGGACTGGCGAGCGGCGACCAGGGCCTGGCCCGGGGAACGGGGGCATTCGAGCGCGGGAGGCCCCCGCCGGCCGAGCTACCGATCGTGCTGAGTGGCAGCAAGGGACCCGTCATTGAGCGAGACCCCGGGGCGCTGCGGATACTGGCGTGCGAGCGGGGCTGGCGAGAGCCGGGATGTTCCTGAGATGCGACCGCTTCTGTTGCCTGGCGCCATTGCCGGGGTGCTGGCCGCCTATCTGCTGATTCCGGGGGCGTGGGCCACACCGGGTCTGTTCTGGGCATTTTCGGGGGCGTCGGCGGTTGTTCTCGGGTGGACGGTCTGGCTCGCGGTATCGCGCCGCCGCTCCGGAGAGGGACTGATACTCGAGTTGGGGATCATTCGGCCGCACTGGATTCAACTCCTCGCACAGGGAACGGTCTTTGTCTGGTGGGGGTGGTTCGTGCCCGCGGTATACGAGTTCGCGCCGCTCATCCTCGCCCAACTGATCTTCGCGGTCGCGCTGGAGGCGTTGTTCAACTGGACGCGGCGCGGGCGCCACACCCTCGGCTTCGGGCCGGTGCCGGTGGTCTTCAGCCTCAATCTCTTCCTCTGGTTCAACCTGAATTGGTTCTTCCTCCAGCTCGCGATGGTCGTGCTGGTCTACGTCGGGAAGGAGTTCATTCGCTGGCAGATTGACGGCCGCTCACGCCACATCTTCAACCCGTCGGCGTTCGCTCTGGCGGTTGCCTCGCTGGCGCTGATTGCCACGGGCACGACCGGAATCACCCAGGGCGTGGAGATCGCGCAATCGCAGTACATTCCCCCGCACATCTTCCTGGTGATCTTTCTGGCCGCGCTCCCGGGGCAGTTGCTCTTCGGTGTGGCTACCATGACGATGCCGGCGGTGCTCACGATCTGGGGATTCGGCGCCATCCACCTGGCGCTCACCGGCGAGTACTTCTTCTTCGACGCCTACATACCGATCGCGGTCTTCCTGGGACTGCACCTGCTCTTCACCGATCCGGCCACCTCGCCACGGTCGGAGCTCGGTCGCGTCATCTTTGCGGTGCTGTATGGCACGGGCGTGGTCGCGAGCGTCTTCGTCCTGAACGCGGTGGGCGCCCCGCCCTTCTACGACAAGCTGCTGCCGGTGCCCATCCTGAATCTGCTGGCGCCAACGCTCGATCGGGTGGCGGCCGCCCTTGCGGATCGGGTCGGATTCGGGTGGGCCGCGGCGAAGGGAGCGGTGCCCGTGCGGCGGCGGGTGGGTACGGTGACGCTGTGGACGGCCGTCTTCGCCGCGCTCAGCTTTGGGGGCGCGCTGGGCGACAACCACCCCGGCCAATACTACCCCTTTTGGCGCGAAGCCTGCGAACGCGGAAGCGAACGGGCCTGCGACTACTCGGGCGTCATGCTGCAGAGCTTCTGCGACCGCGGTTCCGGCTGGGCATGCAACGAGTTCGGCGTCCTTCTTGTGGCGCTCGACCGGGACTATCGCGGGGCCGCCGGCGAATTCGAGCGCTCATGCCGACTGGAATTCGGACCCGGCTGCCGCAACCTCCAGGGACTGGCGAGCGGCGACCAAAGCCTGGCCCAGGGCACGGAGGCCTTCGCCCGGGGCGACCCACCGCCCGCGGAGTGGCCGATCGTGTTGCGGGGAAGCAAGGGCCCGGTTAGCCAACGCGATCCGGCCGCGCTGAGGGCGCTGGGGTGTGTGCGGGGGTGGGGGGAGCTGTGTGGGTGAGGGACACCGAATCCGCCCGCTCTTCCTGGTTCCCGTTCATGCGGTGGGGGACATGGCAGGGCCAGCCGCCGCCTCATCCGGAATCGGAAGACTCTCCTGTACTTCGACCCTCCGGGCTTTTGGCCTGAAGACCGGTACTGTTACGCCGGACATACCCGCTCGCATCGTCATGCTCTGCACGAGTTCCCGCCAGTAGGGCCATGCGTTGTAGGTGCCGTTCAGCTCCGCAAAGTGTTGCAGGGCATCGGGTGGGAAGCTCCGGGAGTTGATTGTGCGATAGGCGACCAGAAACCGGGCGTTGATGTCCATGACTCGCTGATCGGGCTCTCTTTCGCTCTGCGAAAAAGCCTCGAACATGAAGTTGACGCGAACGAGAATTGTGCGGAAATCGGATTGCGGCAGGTCGTATTCGGTCTTGAAGCGCTGGCGCAGTTGAATTGGGGATTTCCCCGCGCGAGCCTCGACCCGGCTGTTCATGGCTATCCTGGCCAGGTTCACTGACTCGATTTGGACGGAACGCGAGACCAGACTTGCACGGGCCAGATTCGTGTGCGTTTGGGTGCTCATGCGACGAGTTGGAGGTGAGAGGGATCAGGGGAATCGACTTCACTGTCGGAAAGCACCTCGTCCCCCGGGACCAGCGAGAGTTGCGGTTCGTCTGTCGTCTCGTCCTCGGCGGGATCCTGCCAGGACGCCGGAGAAACCGGGACTCTGCTTGACATCTCGATGATACAGTCGTCCACCTCGGTGAACAGCGAATCAGCGAGCTCCTCAAGCTCGAGCTCTGCACGAAGCCCACAGGCGTGGGCAAGCCTTGCCAGGCTCCTGAGCGTCATGTTCCGCGATCCGCTGAGGAGCTGGGTCACGTTGGCCCGACTGGTTCCCAGCCGTTCAGCGAGCGTAGCACGGGTCAGACCCTGCACCTCCATGGCCTCCCAGATTGCCTCCGTCGTCCAGAGGATCAGCCGCTCTTCCTCGTACCGCCTGCGAGCTTCCGGGGTTGCCGTCTGCCTCGCGATCCATGCTTCGTTGGCCACCTAATCGTCTCCTGTCATCTGATGATACTCGTCCTCTGGTGAGATGGCGGCTCAGAAAAAGTAATACAGGAGTTAACGGCGATCCGGCAAGACTCGCGTCCATCACCTTGCGGAAATCCCTGAATCCCGGCCCAGCCCGATCGCTTCGCCCAGCGCCCCCCCCCTTCACCCCCGCGGCTGCTCCCCCTGCAACTCCACGATGTCCGCCATTTGCCGGTCGTCGCCCAGGAGGTGCTTGACGAAGTACTCGGCGCGGAGCCAGAACCAGTAGTTGCTCATGTTGCCGAAGCCGTGGCGCTGGCCGGGGAAGATGAAGAAGTCGAAGCGCTTGTTGGCCCGAATCAGTGCCTCGGCCATGCGGAAGGTGCCGGCGTGGTGGACGTTGTTGTCCACATCGCCCGTCGTCAGAAGCAGCTTGCCCTTCAGATTCGCCGCCAGGTCGGAGTTGCGGTCGATGTCGTATTCGAAGCTCGTGACGGCGCCGGTCGAGTCCTTCACCTCCTTGACGCCGTCGTGCTTTTCGGACCAGTTGGCGTTGTAGACGTCGTTGTTGTGATTGCCCGCCGACGAGACCGCGACCTTGAAGAAGTCGGGGTAGACGAGCATCGCGGCGGTGGACATGAAGCCGCCGCCGGAGTGGCCGTAGATTCCCACACGATTGACGTCGATGAAGTCGTGGCGGTCGGCGAGCTGCTCGATGCCGGCCTTTTTGTCGGCCAGGCCGTAGTCGCGCAGGTTGCCGTAACCGTAGTTGTGGTACCACTTTGAGCGGTCGGGGTGCCCTCCGCGGTTCCCGATCGTAATGACGATGAAGCCGAGCTGGGCGATTGCCTGTTCGGTCGAGTTGAGCGAGAAGGACTTGGACACGGATTCGGTCTGCGGCCCGGGATAGACGTAGGCGATGATCGGGTACTGCTTCGCGGGATCGAAGTCGTACGGCTTGTACATGACGCCGTAGATGTCGGTCACGCCGTCGTCGGCCTTCACCTGGTAGGGCTCGGGGAAATCGTAGCCGGCGGCCTCCAGCGCGGAGAGGTCGGCCGTCTCCAGATCCATGATCTTGCGCCCCGAAGCGTCGAAGAGCGCCGATTCCGGCGTCGTGTTCACCCGCGAATAGTTGTCCACGAAGTAGCGCGCCGACTCGGACACGGTGGCCTGGTGATCGTGGTTGCCCGGATTGAGAAGCATAACCGCGCCGCCATTCAATCCCACCCGGTAGAGGTGCATGTAATAGGGATCTTCGCCCTCTTCGCGCGCATTCCCCCGCAGGACCGCGTAACCGCCCTCTTCATTCACCCCCATGAGCGCGTCCACATGCCAGGGCCCCTCGGTCAGCCGCGCGCGCACCGTGCCATCGGGGGCGTAGCGGTAGAGATGCGCCCACCCGTCGCGCTCCGACCACCAGATCAGGTCGCCATTCTCGAGCCGCCGCGGCGTCTGGTGCTCCACGTAGGTGTTGAGCCGTTCCTCGATCACCGCCGTCACTTCGCCGGTTGCCGGGTCGGCCCGCATCACGTCCACCCGGTGCTGGTCGCGACTCCGCCGCCAGAAGTAGAGCTCGTCGCTCCGGTCCGAGAGCCATTTGGTGATTCGGGGCTCGGTGCTGCCCCCGCCCCCCCCGCCGCCAAAGAAGAAGAAGTTGCCGCCTCCGCCGCTCGGCGCGTTGAAGACGCTCATGCGCTGATCCTTCCACGGCTCGTCGTCGATCTGCGTCATCTCGCGCGATTCCATATCGAAGACGTGCAGCGAGGTCTGCGTCACATTCTCCTCGCCCGGCATCTCGTAGCGGTAGCTCTCCAGCTTGGGCCGCGTATTCCCCACCGCGTGCACCACCCAGAGCAGGTCCACCTCGCGGCGATCCTGGCGGGTCAGCGCAAAGTAGCGCGAATCGTGCGACCAGGTCGTCCCCGAAAACTGGCGCTTCTCGTGCTCCTCTTCGGTCTCCTCGTCGTTCTGGCCGCGTCCCTGCGAGCCCCAACTGAAGTCCTTTTCGCCGTCGGTCGTGAGCTGAATCTCTTCGACCTCGACCTCTTCCTCCGCCTCCTCGGCCTCGTCGCCGGTCTTGCCGCGCCGCGCCTCCAGGATCTTCTCGTACTCCTCGTAGCTCATCATCCAGAGATTGAACTCACGGCTGAAGACGACCCAGGCGGTGTCCGGCGAAACGCTTGCCCAGCCGGGGTGCGTGAGGGGCTCCTCGTAGTCCTCCAGCTCGCGGAGCGTGCGCGTGGTCACATCGTACTCGAAGTGGTGAATTTTCCGCTCCATGCGCGGCCCCCGCGGCCCCCTCTGGTCCTCGTCCTCCTGGTCCTCCTCGTCGACCTCTTCGTCCTCGTCTTCCTCTTCCTCCACTTCCTCCTCCTGCGACGACTGCACATCGAACTGAATCGTGTTGGGCCCGGTGAAGCGGATCGCGCGGATCGGCAGGTGCTGGGCGTCCCACGGATCGCGGGTGATGCGGGTCAGCTCGGCGGCAATGCGGTCGTTGTCGAAGATCTCGGTGCGGGTGCCGCGCTCGGGATCGACCAGGTAGAAGTGACGGCCTGCGGAAGTCTCCCACTCGTACCAGAAGCGGTCGCTGTCTTCGATCCAGCGGGGCGAAACGCGCAGCGAATGGACGAGGTCGCCGACCTTGTACGGAGCGAAGCGGGCGGCGAGTTCGAAGTTGGCCGAACCCGGGCCGGCGACGGAAATGGAGCCGTCGGACGATTGCGCAAGGGTGGGCGTGGAGGCGGTGGACGAGAAGGCGAGGGCGAACAGCGCGACGATCGCGAGGGGGGCGGAGCGGGGCATGGGAGGGGTCTCCGGGGGGGTGGGAAGCGTTGGGGACAGCCGACAAGATAGGGGGATCTTGCGCGATGGGCGACCACGGTCTACCCTGTCGCTCTCACAATTGGGGTCTCCACCATCATCACTCAAGGAGAATTGCTATGAGGCCACCATCCTGTTCGAAGTCCCGCGGCGTGCGGCGCACCCCGTGCCTGGCCGCGGCCACCGCGCTCCTGGCCCTGGTCCTGGGAGTCGCGCCCCTCGCCGCGCAGAACGCCGTCACCGGCACGGTCGTCGCGAGTGGATCGCTGCGTCCTCTCGCCGGCGCCCAGGTTTCCATCGAGGGGACGGAGCTGGGCATCCTCACCGACAATCGGGGCCGTTTCCTCATCCTCGACGCCCCGGCCGGCACGGTCGAGATCCGCGTGGTGATGATCGGCTACCGGGAAGCCACCGCCACCGTGCCCGCAGGCGAGGCCGTGACGGTTGAGCTCCAGGAGACCGCGATTTCGCTCGACGAGATTGTGGTGACGGGGGTGGTTGGGGAGCAGCAGGCGCGCTCGGTCGGGAATGTCGTCGGTTCGATCGATGTTGCCCGGATGGAGCAGGTCGCGCCCGCAACCGATGTCACGCGCATGATCAGCGCGACCGTTCCCGGCGTCCGGGTCATGGTCAGCAGCGGCGAGGTCGGGACCGGCGGCACGACACGCATTCGCGGAATCGCCAGCCTCTCGCTCGGCGCGCAGCCCCTCATTTATGTGGACGGCGTGCGCGTCAATGGCGACGAAGCCAGCGCGGCCTTCGGGAGCACGGGCTTCCGCGGGAGCTCCCAGCCTTCTCGCCTCGGCGACTTCAACCCCGACGAGATCGAGGACATCGAGATCATCAAGGGGCCGGCCGCCGCGACGCTCTACGGCACCGAGGCCTCCAATGGCGTCATCAACATCATCACCAAGCGTGGCCGCTCCGGCGCGCCCCGGATCAATGTGACGATGAAGCAGGGCGCCAACTTCTATCCCGACCCCTACAGCCTCTTCCCGGACGTGTGGTATTCATGCAGCGGGGTGTCGCAAACGGTGGATGTGGATCCGCGCCTCAAGTGCAACCCGGGCGAGGTGTCGTCCTTCAACATTCTGGAGATTGACCGCGACATCTACGGCAACGAATGGTTCCAGACCGGTCACGCGCAGTCCTACGGCGCCGACGTGACCGGCGGGACGCAGGAGATCACCTACTTCGTGTCGACCGACTGGGATCGCGACGAAGGCGTTGTGCCGTACAACTGGAAGAACAAGATGAGTGGACGCGCGAATCTCACCTATTCGCCCTCCGACGCACTCAAGCTGGACTTCGGGCTCGGCGCGATCCGCAGCACGACCGAGTCCTCCTCGGCCCAGCAGCCGCTTCCGACCGCAATCATCTGGGCCTGTCCGTCTCCGGGGTGCGAAGCGGGCGACACGCAGTCCCCCAATCGCATCGACGGTCCCTACCGGGGCTACATCGCCTATCTGCCCGAGGCCTACGAAGACGATATCGAGGGCTTCCAGAACGTGAACCGCACCACCTTCTCGCTGCAGATCAATCACCGGCCCAACGACTGGCTCTCGCATCGCGGGATCGTTGGCGGCGACTTCAGCGGCGTCCAGAACTCGGAGCTCTATCGCCAGACCAATCGCGAGCCTCCGGGTCAGTTCACCCCCTGGGGCCGCAAGACGGTCATCAGCCTCAACACGAGCTACGTCTCGCTGGACTACCAGGCCAACGCGATCTTCGACCTGGGCGACGACCTGACCTTCACGAGTTCCGGGGGCGCGCAATACTACCAGCGCAGCGAGTCTTCCACGCGGGCCCATGGCGAGACCTTCCCCGTCAACGCACTCGAGACGGTGTCGTCCGGGTCCAACAAGCAGGCCGACGAAGACTTCCTGGAGAACAAGACCTTTGGCGTCTTCGTTCAGGAGCAGGTGGCATGGCGCAACCGGCTCTTCCTGACCGGTGCCGTTCGCGGCGACGACAACAGCGCCTTCGGCACCAACTACGACTTCGTCATCTATCCCAAGCTCCAGGGATCGTGGGTGCTCAGCGACGAGCCGTTCTTCCAGGAAATGCTCGGCAGCGTCAATACCCTCAAGCTGCGGACCGCGTGGGGGAAGGCCGGGAAGCAGCCGGATGTCTTCGACGCGATCCAGACCTACGAGCCCACGGTCGGTCCCGGCGGATCTTCGGTGCTGACTCCGCAGAATATCGGGAATCCGGATCTCCAACCCGAGGTCGGCACGGAGCTGGAGGTGGGATTTGATCTCGGGCTCATGGATGACCTGATCGGGATCGAGTTCACCGCCTACACGCAGCGCACCACCGACGCGCTGGTCCGCGTTCCGGTGATTCCTTCCTCCGGCTTCCCCGGGGTGCAGCTCCGGAACATCGGCGAGATCACCAACCGCGGAATCGAGGTTGCAGTGAATGGCGTGGCGTACAGATCGGACGCCATGACCGTCGATCTCGGGGCCACCTTCTCCACCTTCGAGAACGAGATTGTCGATCTCGGCGGCCAGCCTCCGATCGTTCAGAGCGCGTCGAGCCTGAACCGGCAGTTCCATGTGGAGGGCTTCCCCCTTGGCTCGATGTTCTACAAGCGCGTGGTGAGCGCCGACCTGGACACCTCCGGCGATCGCAATGTCGCCACCAACCTGATGTGCGAGGGCGGTGCCGCCATCGGGGATTCCAACTTTTCCTGGGGCGATGGTTCCGCGGTGCCCTGTGCGAGTGCGCCGGAAGTCTATTGGGGACAGCCGATTCCGAACATCGAGGCGGGCGTGTACGCGAATGTGCGCATCGGCCAGGATCTGCTTCTCTATGGCCTGATCGACTATGTGGGCGGACACCATATGAGCCTGGGCGACGTGAGCGCGCAGCACCGCTTCTTCCTCAACTCCAAGGCGATCCTTGAGCGAACCGATCCAATCCTGCTCGCCTACGAGGCGCTCGGAGCCGGTGGTCTGGCACAGTCGGGCGTTGTGGACGGGAGCTTCATGAAGCTGCGCAATGTGGCGGCGTCGTACACGTTGCCCGCGGCGATGGCCGAGGTTGTGGGGGCGAGCCGCGTTGCGGTGACCGCTTCCTTCGACAACCTGTGGACGATCTGGCAGAAGACGACCGAATCCTTCGAACATCCCATCATGGACATCGAGCGGGCGCACATCGGTCCCGGGCAGTTCGGGCTGAACGGCTATCTGCAGGAAGGCTGGCCGCAGACAACGCGCTTCACCTCCACCGTCCGTTTCACCTTCTAGGGCAACAGGAGACGACAAGATGAAAGCAAGAAACAGGCTGATGGGTGCGACCCTGTTCGCCGCTTCGTCGGTGCTGCTCTCCGGATGCAGCCTGGACGATATCCTCGCGGTCCATGTGCCGGGCAGGGTGCAGGAGGCGGATCTGGCCAGCGCGGCGCTGGCGAGCGTTCTGGCCACCGGCGTGATCGCCGAGGTCGAGTGCAGTTGGAACCAGTACGTGGCCGGCGCCTCGCACCACAGCGACGAATACGTTCCCACCTCGGGCAATCTCACGATGAGGAACTGGGGGCAGCGCAAGATCTACGCGAGCGACGAAGGGTACGCCCAGGGCACTTGCGGCGGCTGGGGATACCCGATGTTCACCCCGTTGCACACGGCGCGCTACCAGGCCGAGAATGTGGGCGAACGGCTTGCCGGCTTCCCGGCGGATTCGGTTCCGGACGCGGCGCAGTTGCAGGCGAGCGTTGCCACCTGGGGTGCCTTTCCACTGGTGGCGATGGGCGAAGGGTTCTGCAGCATGACGATCGCCGGCGGAGCGGAAATCACTCCGGCCCAGGTTCAGGCCGAAGCAGAACAGCGATTGAGCAACGCGATCTCGCTGGCTCAGGCGGTGGGCGACCAGACGCTGATGATGCAGGCCTACGCCGGACGAGCCCGGGTGCGGATTGCGAAGGGCGACTACACCGGCGCAATGTCGGACGCAGCCCAGGTGCCGGACGACTTCGCGGTCAATGTAACCCGCGACGACTCGGAGTCGCGCCGCTACAACTACTACTACGAGCGGCTCAACGCGCCGACCGGATTTCGCGCGCACGGGTCGGTGGCCGACGACTACCAGGACCTGACGATCGGGGCGGACGGCATGCCGACCGAGGGCGACGGGGTCAAGGACACCCGCGTCAATGTCAAGACCGATGGAACGCAGGCGGCCGACTTCGCGACGATCCTCTACTATCACGACAAGTACAACTCGCGCAGCGATCCGTTGCCGTTGGTTCACTGGCACGAGGCGCGCATGTACGAGGCCGAAGCGATGGCCATGCAGGGCGATGCGGCGGGAGCGGTGGCGAAGATCAATCACCTGCGCATGGCGGCCGGACTGCCGACCGTGACCGCCGAGATTGACGCGAGCAACGTCATGGATCTGGTCAAGGAAGAGCGGCGCCGGCAGTTGTTTGTGCTGGGCGGCCACCGCCTCCACGACATGCTGCGCTTCGACATTCCCTTCCTGGGCGACCCCGGGTCGATCCACCCCGACGGATTCGATCAGACGGGCGCCGAATACGGCAACCTGACCTGCTTCCAGTTGCCGGAGGTGGAGCGCAAGGGGAACGAGAACGTCAGCGGGTAGCGGCATCGCACAAGGGTGTGACCGCGGGCCGTCCCGGGTGAGGGTGACTCGGGGCGGCCCGCGCGCATCCACAAACACGTTGGACCGGCGAGAGATCCAAACCGCGGGAACAGCATGACAAACTGCAGGATGCACCGGATGCGCCGCGTCTGTTCCACTATCGCCCTGTCGACGATTTCGGTCGGACTCGCGGCGTGCGAGCCCGAAGGCACCGCCCCCCAGGATGTCTTCGAAGATGGCATGATCACGATCGACGCCTCTCCTCGCCTCGCAGAATTGCGTACCTGAGTCTTGCCGGCGGCGGGGCCCTGGTTACACCCTCGGACCCACCAGGCATGTGGCCGCGCCGATTTCTCTTCGCGGGCACAGGATGCTAATCGATCGGAATGAAGACCTTCCGCAGAGGGATCATCGCTCGTGCCTCCGGCTCCAGGCGCTCATAGTGGTCGGTGAGGAGCTTGATGAACTCGTCGCGCGTCAACGTGGTCACCGAGACCCCGAACGGAACGCGCTCAGCCTCGTACCGTGCCTCCCGAGAGAACCCGCCCGTCGAGACGAACAAGCCTCGGTCCCTTCCTCGCAGAGTAGCAGGCGCTCTCCTCCACACCGAAGCCAATCGCGGCAATCCCGATCGTTTCGAACTCATCGGCGTAGGTGCCGCCCCTTCCAGCCCGAACGATCCAAGTATTGGCCATGCGAAACTTCCTTTGATGGGTTATTGAATTGAGCTGATCGCACCCGGATCCGGTCAAATGGAAACGCCTCCCATGATAGCGCCGCCCCCCCTCAGCCCCCTTCGTCCTCCAGATCGCCCAGCCGGAACGCCTCGATCAGCTCGGGATCGGTCTCGGTTCCCAGGATTCGTCCGGCCAGGTATTCCCCGATTACCGGTCCGAACTTGAAGCCCTCCGCAGACCCGCCGCCC
Organism: Longimicrobiales bacterium; assembly: GCA_965213665.1. Classification (GTDB taxonomy): domain Bacteria; phylum Gemmatimonadota; class Gemmatimonadetes; order Longimicrobiales; family Gaopeijiaceae; genus Bin94. The sequence continues at coordinate 2,720,100 of CBDBZW010000003.1, read as the reverse complement.
GCGAACCAGACGTTGTCGAAGTCCGGGTGGTGATCGAAGAAAAAGTTGCGCGTTGACGACAGCTCGTAGTGGCAGGCGCGCGTTTCGCTGATCGGCGCAGCGGCCAGCCCGGGAAAGCGCTCTTGCACGAAGGTCCGCGGACGCTCGTGTTCCTCCTCGGTCAGCCACCTGCGGCTCGTGTCGGGATCGTCGTCGCCCGGTCCGGGACGCCGCCCGCCCGTTCGCACCCGAAAGCCCCGGTTGTCCGGTCCCAGCGCCGGCCAGCCGGTCACGCCGGGAAAATTGTAGCTGGGCAGATTAGGGAAGCTGTAGCGATTGTCGCCCGGCGGTGTGCGCAGATAGACGACATGGCCGATGGGGATGCGCAACCGGTCGGTCATCAGGTCAGGAAAGGCCTTGGGGAACCATGGGCCGAGGGCGAAGACATGGGTTCCGGCCGCGATCTCGTCGCCGCCGGGTTGGATCTTCAGGCTGTTGAGAGACCGGAGGTTCGCGTTGCCGGGTGCGGCGTGGGCGATCGTCACCTGTCCACCATGGCGCTCAAAGACCCGTGCCACCGACTCGATCGCGCGCCGGGCCCGCACCACTCCCGCGTCCTGCTCCCAGAGCGCCACCGTGATCCCGGTCACATCGATCACCGGCCACCGCCGCCGGATCTCGTCCGCATCGATGACCTCGTAGCGCACGCCTGTCTCGTCCCAGTAGCGGCTCGTGTTTTCGAGGAACTCGGTCCATTCGTCGCGCATGATGAGGTCCGAAGTGGTGAAGAAGACGCGCGGCAGCAGCATCTCCCGTCCCTGTTCGTCCCATTCCCGCCACATCTCGATGGCGCGCCCGGCCCACCTTGTCCACAGCGCACTCGGACGGTTTCCGTAGCTGGTGCGCACGCCGCGCGTCTCGCCCCCCGAGGTCGCTCGCGAGTTGCCCGGTCCGTACTGGTCGATCAGCGTGACCTGTGCACCCGCCCGCTGCAGATTCAGCGCGGTCCAGGCCCCGAAGGCTCCGGCTCCCACGATCGCCACATCGGGGATCTGGCGCGTACGCACCCAGGGCGCCCTCAGCTCGCCCGGCTGCCCGTGCACCGCCGACCCGCCCGCCCCCGCCCCCCACATCACCGCCCCCGCCGCGGCCCTCTTCACAAAGTCGCGACGACTCCCACCGGTGCGTTCTCCGCCCGGCGCGTCTGCATCCTTCCCCCCTCTTGCGGCCACCGCCTCCGCACGCTCTCGCCCACCGACCCCGGTTCGGCCCCCACCCTTGCCCGGCCCGCTTCCTTTCCCGTCTTCCCTGGTCATTTTCCGGCCTCCGGCGGCGCAATCCGCACCTCGCGCATCGGCGAGTCGGCCGCGAGCTCCGCCGTGCCCGCATCGTGCCCGTTGATGCTCAGGATGTACGCCACGACATCGAGATAGATCTGTTCTTCGAGGCCTCCAGGATTGTCGTCCGGCATGGTCGAGCGCACGGTGCGGAAGAAGGAATAGACGGTGCGGCGGCCCCAGTTGGACTGGAAGAAGCGGCCGCGAAACTCGCTCGTGGTGTGGCACTCCGAGCAGACCTCGTCGAAGGTGACGCGGCCCCGCTCGGACTGCTCCGCAGTAAAGAGGGTGGGCGGGGTCTCGGGAGCGGGATCGGCGGCCGGGACGGCTTCGGTGGCGTCCGGCGCGGAGTCCGGTTGCGGGGGCTCGGGAGGTGCGGCAGCCGTTTCCGAGCCGCTTCCCGCCGCGCACCCGGCGATCAGGATTCCCGAAGTGAGGAGAATTGCGGGCAGGGTCGCCCATCCGAAAGGTCGCCGCGCCATGGCCAGAGCCCCTTCTGCTGTATAGTGTTTGTCTCTGCGCACGGCAGCTCCCGGTCGACGCCGCGCGCGCGGGCCCGCACTCCGGCATGGGCACCGGAAACGAGGATGCAGGGAAACCAATATAGGGGGAAGCGATGCGAATGGTCGAAGTGCGCGGGCGCGGATCGTGGGTGCGTGGGGCGCTGATCGGGGCGGTGGCGGCGGGGGCGGGGTGCGACAGTGTGCCCATGTCGATGGGCGACGTTCAGGCGATTGTGGTGGCCGCCGATCCCGGGCTGTGGGCCGATGTGGGCGAAGCCGCGCTGGAGACGCTGGAGGGTTCGGTCTTCACCGTTCGCGACGACTATGCCTTCCGGGTGCGCTACCAGGAACCCGCGGATTCTTCGTGGGCCGCGCTGAGGCGGCTGCGCCAACTCCTCTTGATCGGCAAGGCCTCCGATCCGTGGATGGCGCGCGCGCTGGGCGCGGCGGCCGAAACGGAAGCGTGGAGTCTTCCGGCGGCGGGCGAGGGCGCGGCGATGATCGGCCAGGTGCGCGATGTGTGGGCGCGTCCGCAACTGGTCACCATGCTGGTTCTGGCGGAGGACGCGGGCCCGGAGGCAGCGGCGGACCAGGTGCGGGCGAGGCTGCCCGAGCTGTACGCGGTCTTCGACGAGCAGTTCCGGGATTGGGTGCGGGCGCGGATGTTCGCAACCGATCCGAATCTTGAACTGGCCGACAGTCTGCGCAGCAAACACGGCTTCCGCCTGATCCTGCCCCAGGTGTACGACTATGAGCCGCAGGATTCGGTCCACATCTTCCGCAACGACAACCCGAACCCGGCCGAGCTGATCCGCCAGGTGACGGTTACCTGGATCGCCTCGCCCCCTCAAGGCCCCGGCGCCGATGAACTTGTTGCGTGGCGCACCCGGCTTGCCGAAGTCTACTACGATTATCCGCAGATCGTGACGGGCGACCGCATCGAGACGACCGCCTTCCGGCACCGCGATCTGGAAGGCTTCATGGTCCAGTCCGTCTGGTCGAATCCCCCCGGCAGCTATCCGGCCGCGGGTCCCTTCATGCTGCGCACGATTGCGTGTCCGGCGCAGGAGCGGCTCTACCTGATCGATGCCTGGCTCTATGCTCCCTCGCGCGACAAGTACGAATATATGATTCAACTGGAAGAGATCCTCAACTCCTTCGAATGCGTGGAGCAATCCGAGAATGCGTGAACGACATCCCGTCCTTGTGCCCGCCGTCCTCTGCGCGTTCCTCGTCGCCTGCGGCCCAGCCCCCGACAGTGCCCCGTCCGTCGGCGAATTCGGCGCCGAAGGGGTCGGCTTCGGCCATCCCGACCACGCCGGCCACATCGCCATGATCGACGAGATCATGATGGCCCCGATTCGCGGTGGCCGGATCGCCGGCGCCTCGGTCGCGGTCGTGCACCGCGGCGAAAGGGTTGCGGTGCGGGGCTACGGCTGGGCGAATGTCGAACTTCGCGTGCCCACCCCCGAGGACGCCATCTACGAGATCGGTTCGATCACCAAGCAGTTCACCTCGGTCGGGCTGTTGCGCATGCAGGAAGAGGGGCTCGTGGAGCTCGACGCCGACATGGCCGCGTATCTGCCCGACTTTCCCACCCAGGGCCATGCCATCACCGTGCGCGAGCTGCTCGATCACACCTCGGGAATCCGGGGGTACACCGAAATGGAGGCGGCGCGGCCCTACTTTGTGCGGCGCGTTCCCCGCGACTCCCTGCTCGCGCTGATCGCCGCCCACCCCTTCGACTTCCCCACCGGCGAGGCCGAGATCTACAACAACTCCGCCTTCTACCTGGCGGGGATGATCCTCGAGGACGCTTCGGGAATGAGCTACGAGGACTACGTCGAACAGCGCATCTTCGCGCCGCTGGGAATGGAACGGTCGCACTACTGCAGCGAGACCGAGATCCACGAGGGCAAGGCAACGGGGTACGACACCGGCCCCAACGGTCTGGCGCACAAGGGGTTCATCGTCCACAACGTTCCCTTTGCGGCGGGTTCGCTCTGCGCGAGCGCGGACGATCTGGCCACCTGGCTGGGCGCGCTGCACGGCGGCGAGGTCATCAGCGACGAATCCTACCGGCAGCTCATCGAACCGGGCGACCTCAACGACGGCACGAAACTCCGCTACGCGCTGGGGATTGCGGTCTCGGACATCGCCGGGCACCAGGCGATCCATCATGGCGGAGGGATCAACGGGTTCCTCGCCGAATCGCTCTATCTGCCCGAGGAGGAGCTGGCGGTCGTCGTCCTCACCAACACCGCCGGGGCGCCGTCACCCTCGGAGCTGGCGCGGGAGATCGTGGTGGCCATGGTCGGCGACGCCACGCCGGAACCGCTGGCCTTCGAGGGCGATCCCACCTGGTTCACGGGAATCTACGGGGGGCCGGCGCGCGGGGGACGGGCGGAGCTGCGAATCGATGCGGAAGACGGGGCGCTCACGGCCACCGTCGTCATGCAGGGCGACCGCGAGCTTCCCGAGTCCGCCCGGAATCTCCAGCCGCTGGACTTTCGCGGCGGCGCCACCTTCACCGCCGCCGGCGCGATCTTCACCTTCGAGGGCGATGGCGAGATGGCGTCGGCGCTGCGGTACGACGTCGTCTCGGGCTACACCCGGATGCAGCGGCGGTAGAGGCGTCCATTGTCCTTCGTCCATCTTCACACGCACTCCGAGTACTCGCTGCTCGACGGCGCGAACCGCCTGAAGGATCTGATCGGCCGCGCCCGGCACTACGAGATGCCCGCGCTGGGGCTGACCGACCACGGCTGCCTCTACGGCGCCTGGAACTTTCAGAAGCTGGCCCGCAGGAACGGCCTCAAACCGATTATCGGAATGGAGGCCTACGTTGCTCCTGGAGACCGGCGCGAACGGGCCCGTTCCGGCGAGGGCGGCAAATCGGCCTATCACCTGGTGCTCCTGGCGCGCGACCGCGAAGGATACCGCAACCTCGTCAAACTGTCGTCGATCGGCTACACCGAGGGCTTCTATTATCACCCGCGGGTGGATCGCGAAGTGCTCGCCCGCCACTCCGGCGGCCTGATCGTGAGCTCAGCGTGCCTGGCCGGTGAGGTCGCGCGTCATCTGGCGGCGGGCAACGCCGAGGGCGCGCGCGAGGCGGCCGAGTGGTATGCCAACGCATCCCCGACCGCTATTACCTGGAGGTGCAGGCGCACGGCACCCCGGGGCAGGCCGAGCTGAACAAGCAGGTCTTCGCGCTGGCAGGCGAGCTGGGAGTGCCGGTCATCGCCACCAACGACGCCCATTTCCTCCAGCACGAGCACCATCCCGCGCACGACATCCTGGTCTGCATCGGGACCGCGAAGAACTTCGACGACCCCGACCGGCTGCGCTACGACGACGGCCTGTATTTCAAGGGCCCCGACGAGATGGCGGCGGCCTTCCCGGACCGTCCCGATATCCTCGAAAACACCCTGAAGATCGCCGATCAGGTCTCGCTCAGCTTCGAGAAGAGCTACCACCTTCCCAGCTTCCCCCTCCCCGGCCGCTTCGCCGACGACAACGACTACCTGGTTCATCTGACGCGCGCGGGCGCCCGGGAGCGCTACGGCGACTCGCTCTCCGACGAGGTCGAGGAACGTCTTCGCTACGAGCTCGATGTCATCCTGAAGACGGGCTACGCGGGCTACTTCCTCATCACCTGGGACTTCATTCGCTGGGCGCGCGAACAGGGGATTCCGGTGGGTCCGGGGCGCGGCTCGGCGGCCGGTTCGCTGGTGTCGTATGCGCTGCGCATTACCGATCTCGACCCGCTTGCCTACGGTCTGATCTTCGAGCGCTTCCTGAATCCCGAGCGCATCTCGATGCCGGACATCGACATCGACTTCTGCTACGAGCGCCGCGGCGAGGTGATCGAGTACGTGCGCAAGAAGTATGGGCGCGACGCGGTGGGGCAGATCGTCACCTTCGGGACGATGAAGAGCCGGGCGGTGATCCGCGATGTGGGGCGGGTGCTGGGATTCGAGCCCTCCGAGACCGACCGGATCGCGAAGATGATTCCGAACCAGCCGGGGAAGAGCTACACCGTTCGCGAGGCGGTGGACCGGATCCGCGAGGTGAAGGCGCTCTATGAGGCCGACGAACGACACCGGCGGTTCTTTGACTACTCGATCACCCTGGAGGGACTGTCGCGGCATGCGTCGGTGCACGCGGCCGGGGTGGTGATCGCCCCCGGGCCGCTCGACGACTATGTGCCGATCTGCACCCAGGGCAAGGGGAAGGGAAATGGGGCGCGGGGCGCGGCGGATGGCGCCGACGGCCCTGACATCGTCACGCAGTACGACATGAACTGCCTCGAGGACGCCGGGATGCTCAAGATGGACTTCCTGGGCCTCAAGACGCTCACCGTCATCCACGACGCTGTGCAGGGTGTCAAGGCGCGGCTCGGCGAGTTCCGGCATCCGGAGAGCGGCGCCGTCTATCGCTCCGATTCCATGGACGACGTCCCCCTCGACGACCCCGGCGTCTACCGGATGCTGGCAAACGGCGGAACCTCGGGCGTCTTCCAGTTCGAATCCAATCTGGCGCTCGACAAGCTGCGGGCGATGCGCTGCGACCGCTTTGACGACCTGGTGGCCACCAACGCGCTCATTCGCCCCGGTCCGCTCGATTCGGGAATGACCGACCGCTACATTCTGCGCAAGCTGGGCAGGGAGGATGTGGCGTATCCGGCGCCGGGCCTGGAATCGATCCTCGAGTCCACCTACGGGATCATCGTCTACCAGGAGCAGGTCATCCGGATTGCGAGCGATCTGGCGGGCTACTCCCTGGCCGACGCCGACGTTCTCCGCAAGGCGATGGGCAAGAAGGACGCGAAGCTGATCGAGTCCGAGCTGCGACGCTTTCGCGAACGGGTCCGCAAACGGGGACTCGACCGCAAGACGGCCTACGAGCTGGCCGACCAGATCAAGACCTTCGGCCGCTATGGCTTCAACAAGTCGCACTCGGCGGCCTACTCGGTTCTCTCCTACAAGACCGCCTGGCTGAAGCGCTACTATCCGGCCGATTTCATGGCGGCGCTGCTGTCATCGGTGCTGGACAAGACCGACGACGTGGTGAAGTACATCGGCGAATGCCGCGAGCTGGGGCGCTACCATCCGGCGCTGGCGAGCGGGATCTCGGTTCTGCCCCCCGATGTGAACGAGAGCGGCTGGAAGTTCACCGCGGTCGGCGACGAAACGATTCGCTTCGGGCTGGGGGCGGTGCGCGGGGTGGGCAGCGCGGCGGTGCAGTCCGTTCTGGCGGCGCGGAGCGAGGGCGAACCCTTCACCAGTCTCTTCGAGTTCCTGGAACGGATCGACATTCGCGCACTCAACAAGCGGGCCTGCGAGGCGCTCATCGCGTCGGGGGCGCTCGATTCCTTCGGCCATCGCGCACAGATGCTGGCGGGACTCGATGCGGCCTACGGCGAGGCGTCGGCGCGGCTCCAGGACACCGTCTTGGGACAGCAATCGCTCTTTGGCGCCGATGGCTTCGACCGGACCGAACCCGAGTTGCCCACAGTCCCCGAATGGAGCGACCGCGACCGGCTGGCCCGCGAGAAGGAGGCGCTCGGGTTTTTCATCTCGGGGCACCCGCTGGACCGGTACCGCGAGGTGGCGCGTATCTTCGACGAACTCGACGCGGCTGCCCTCAAGCAGCGGGCGGGCGACCTGGTCGAAACGGCCTGCGTGGTCACCTCGGTGTCGCGGCAGATCTCGCGGCGCGACGGCTCGGAGTGGGGCAAGATTGCGGTGGAGGGGTTCCAGGGCACGGCGACGGTCCTGTGCTTCCGCGATGCGTGGCAGTCCTGCCGGGATCTGCTTCAGCCCGATGCGCTGGTTCTGGTGCGGGGCCGGGTGAGCGACCGCGACCGCGACGAGGAAGACCCGCCGGTATTTCTGGATGCGGCCAAACCGCTGCGCGAGGTGGCGGCGAGTGGGCGCCTGGCGGTGCAGATTCGCATGGACTGGGACGCCGAACCGGCCGACGATCTCTTTGCGCGGGCGCGGGCAATCCTCGAAGGCGGCGCGGGCCAGGCGCCGGTCGAGGTGGTGTTGGTGGGGGAAGACCCGAACGGCACGGCCGATCCACCGCCGCGACTGAGGTCCAGGACGCTCCGGGCGACGGCGGACCGAGCCACGATCCGTGCCTTGGAAGAGGTCTTCGGAAGGGGAAGGGTGGGGCTGGAGCGGGCCTGATCGCCCGCCAGACCGGTTATCGTCCCCGCGGCCGCCTCCGCGTGATCTCGTCCAGCTTCTCCACCTGGTCCTCGGTGAGCAGCGCGTGGAAGTCCGTCCGAAACCCTTCAAGGACCGGTTGAAGTTCGGCCATCGTTTCGCGAAGCTGTCCCCCGCCCCCCGGCATCCCCCCGCCGGCTCGCCTCTGCCCACCGGACCTTCCCGCCCCCGCACCGCCCATCCGGTTGCGCATCTGCGTCATCAGCTCGCGGTAGCTCTCGAGCGCGGTCTCGTTCTCCTCGCGCAACGTCGCCACCAGCTCGGTCGCGCTCTCCTGCTGCGACTCGGTGAGCTCCAGCTCCTCGGTCAGAACCTCGAAGCGGCTGTCGACGGCGGCCCACAGCAGGAAGGCGGGGTTGGCGAGAGCTCCCCCCATGCCGGCGCCACCACGGCGCTGCTGCGCGTCGGCGGAGTGGGGAAGGAGGACGGCGATGGCGGCGAAGGCCAGCGCCAGCGCCACGGCGAACCGGAGCGGCACGGACCGGCCAGCGGCGGGTCGGGGAAGGGTGTGATTCTCGGTCATGAACGTTATCTCCCGGGTTGTGGGTTCTCGGCTTGCGATGTGCTCGAAAAGGGACGCGACCGCGACGCATCGTCAGGCCGTCCGCCGGTCCGGTCTTCGTGCCAGAGGGACACCGAACGCCCCCGGTTTGTTAGCCCCGATCCATTCGCTTGCACTCTCGCAGCCCGCCGTCCCGTGCGCTTCCATCATTCGACCGTTCACCAACCTGCCGTTCACCAAAGCTTGGCGAAGCAATAGGGGGAAACAAGCTTCCGCCTCTTCGCTGCGGCTCCAATGGCCAACCGCACCGGCCCGCACACCCACGCGGCGCGCCTGCGGGATGCGCGGCCACCGCGGGATTAGGTTCATTTCCTCGAAGCCTGGTGCGGTGAGCCCCTGGAGCCGGGCCATGGGCTCGCGGCAATGGCACTCGCCCGCAGCCCTCCATCGTGCGAAGTTTCTTCCCGGCCGCCGCGTAGCGTTCCCCGTCCTGGCCTAAGCTCCCGCGACCCACCACCTGGGAAATCCCAATGATCGGACTGAAGAGCCTCAACGTTCCGACTGTACGCGTCTCCCTCGCACTCGTCCCGCTCGCACTTGTTCCGCGGGCACTTGTCCCGCTGGCACTCGTTCCGCTCGCACTTGCCATCGCCCCGCTCGGCCCGGCGATCGCGCAACAGCCAATCCCGGACGACCTGACCGGCGCCTGGATCGGGGTCCTGGACACCCCCATGGGCCAGCTCCGCATCCGCGTCGATTTCACCGTGGTGGACGGCAATCCGGCCGCGACGATGACCTCGGTGGACCAGGGGAACGCGTCCATCCCCGTGGCTTCGACGACAGTGGAGCGATCCCACACCGTTGACGGCGTCTTTATGGGCGCAGCAATCGCGCTTGACGTTCCCATGATCGGCGGCGGCTACGAGGGTACGCTCGCCCAGGACGGGCAGTCGATCGAAGGCACCTTTCGTCAGGCGGGGGCGGAGTTGCCGCTGGTTCTTGAACGGATGACCGGGGAGGAGGCCGATACGAGCAGGCCGCAGGACCCGATTGAGCCATACCCATATCTCGCGGAAGAGGTCAGCTACCCGAATCCCGACGGCGGCCACACGCTCGCGGGAACCTTCACCCGGCCCGGCGACGGCGGCCCCTACCCGGCGGTAATCCTGATCAGCGGATCCGGTCCCCAGGATCGCGACGAAGCGCTGATGGGTCACCGTCCCTTCCTCGTCCTGGCCGACCACCTCACGCGGCGCGGGATCGCGGTGCTGCGCTTCGACGACCGCGGCGTGGCGGAATCCACCGGTGACTTTGCGGCGGCCACCTCGCGCGACTTCGCCTCCGATGTGCTGGCCGGCGTTGCCTACCTCAAGACGCGCGACGATGTGGACGCGGGGGCGATCGGGCTGGCGGGACACTCCGAGGGGGGGCTGATCGCGCCGATGGCGGCGGTCGATTCCGACGATGTGGCCTTCATCGTGCTCATGGCGGGGCCCGGCATCGCCGGCGAGCGGATCCTCTATGCGCAGGGGGCGTTGATCGCGCGGGCGCAGGGCGCGACCGAAGAGCAGATCGCGCGCAACCAGGAGCAACAGCGCAGACTCTTCGAGATCGTGAAGTCGGAGCCGGAGCCGGAAGCGGCGGCCGAGCGGCTGGAAGCGGTGGTGCGCGAACAGCTTGCCTCGCTGACCGATGCGGAGCGCCAGACGATGGGGGTCACCGACGAGGCCTCGCTCGAAGCGATCATCTCCGCCCAGGTGGCGCAGATTAACACACCCTGGTTTCGCTACTTCCTCGCCTACGATCCCGCGCCGGTGATCGCGCAGGTCGAGGTTCCGGTGCTGGCGATCAATGGCGAAAACGACCTTCAGGTTCCCTTCGAGGAAAACCTGCGCGAGATCGAGGCGGCGCTCCAGCGGGGAGGAAATCCGAACTTCGAGATTCGCGCGCTTCCCGGACTCAACCACCTCTTCCAACACTCCGAGACCGGATCGCCCGCGGAATACGCGACCATTGAGGAGACCTGGTCGGTGGAAGCAATGGAGCTGATTGCGGACTGGGTTCTGCGCACGGTAGCGCGCTAACTTTAGGAGACGATCCCCAGGATCCGTGCCCGCTCCCACAATCCGGGATCCCCAAGCCGAGCGGCCATCTCGCGAAAGCCGGCCCGCGGGCCCCTCCAGCGAAGTTCGTCCACACCGCCGAAGAGATTGAGGTCGCGGCGCAGCGTCGCGAGCTCGCGGAAGAGAAAAGCGTCGGCGCGATTCTCAAAGAGCGTCCGGGCCAGACGCGGCGCTCCCCGCACGGCAACGTCCCACACGTCGGCGCACTCCGGAATTGCCTCCAGGTGGCCATACCGCGCCAGCACCCGTCCCGCCGACACCGCGCCCCAACCAGGCAGACCGGGGTAGCCGTCGGCCGCGTCGCCCACCAGCGCGAGGAAATCGGGAATGCTCGCCGGGGCCACCCCGAACTTCGCCCACACGCCCTCTTCGCCGATGACTCGTTCGTTCCTCCGGTCGAACAGCACCACGCGCCCGCCCACCACGCACTGCGCCAGATCCTTGTCGGGCGTGCAGATATGAACGCGTTCAATCCTTGAATCGCCAGCCGCGCGCGCCGCACCCGAGGCCAGGGCGTCGTCGGCCTCGAACTCCACCATCGGCCAGACCGGGACTCCCATCTTCCGCAGCGCATCTTCCAGGGGGTGGAACTGCGACAGGAGTTCAGCCGGCACACCGGCGCCGGACTTGTACCCGGGCCAGCGGTCGTTGCGGAAGGACTCGATCACATGATCGGTCGCGACGGCGAGGTGCGTGGCTCCCCCTTCCAACATTCCCAGCAGCGACGCCAGCACCCCCCGCACCCCGCCCAGCCCGTGGCCATCCCGGTTCGGCGCGGTTCGGGCGCGAAAGCGCAGTTGGCCGTAGTGGTGCCGAAAGAGCTCGTAGGTGCCGTCAACCAGGTGAATCTGCACGGTCGTCAGAACGCCATGAGCCTGGTAACCTTCAGCGTCACGGCCTGTTCCGCCACCGCCGCAATTCCCGGCCCGGGGTCCGTGCTACGCCGCTCCGAATAGACCAGAAACAGATCGCTCAGCGGTCCGTGAATCAGGTTGAAGCGAACGTTGGTCAGCACCTCCGCGGTCGTCTCGTTGTACTGCACGAAGGCGCTCAGAAAGGTGCGAGTGTCGCGCGCGTAGCGAAATCGCCCACCCACGAGATTGGCGTCGAATCCGGTGCCGCCGAGCACCAGGCGGTTGCGTTGCCCGGTCCCCTCCAGGAAGAAGTGCGCGTTCGGCCGCAGCGTCACGCCCCCCGACACCGAAGTGCGTTCGCCATCGAAGAAACCGCCCCGCGTCACCGACAGTCGTCCTCCCAGCTTGCGCCCCAGATTCGATTGCCAGGTTGCGGTCAGCGCGCCAAAGTCGTATTCGCCCGCGGATACCGTCGCCCCCGCAATCGCGGTTGGTTCCTCCAGGCGCTCGTGCGACGCCTCGTATTCGAAGGTGAGCGTACTGCTGTCCAGGAAGGAGATGGCAAGCCCGGGACGGATCACACGGCTCTCCATCACCCACCCCATGTTGGCGAAGAGATCCAGGTCAAGGTACGGATTGAGCTCCCGGACATGAGGAATGGACGGCTGTGGATGCGCTCCCGCCGTGGCGAATCCCCGGCGAACTCCCCGCCGCCGCACAAAGCCCGTGCCCGGATTGAAGGCGTCGCCGACATGCTTGACGAGCGCAGAGACATTCCACAGCGGATCGCGCCAGGCGACTTCCAGCGCGCCGCCCAGCCGATCGCCGGAGAGATCATTCTCGTCGGTGGCTGCCAGATACGAGTGGAGGAGCATGCGTCCCCCGGCCAGCCGCAGATTCAGGTCGGCACCCAGCGCACGGTTGAAGGAATCGCCGCCACCGGTAGCCTGCCGGTTGACGAGCATGAAGCCGGCATCGCTGCTGCCCAGGATGTCCCTGCGTAGCCGCACCACCGAGAAGTTCTCGCCCGGGCTTTCCCCGTTGGCCTGCGTCTGCATGTTGAGCAGACCCACCGCGTAACCACCCACGCGCCCGGTCAGGCGGGCTCCACCGGCGATCGGAACCGGAGTGCGGTCGGAAGCGAGACCAATGCGGCGGCTGTGAAAGAGCCTGAAGTTCTGCGGTCCCGAACCGGTGCGGAAGTTGCGGACGCGGTTGTCCTGGAAGGCGAAGATTCCCTCGTTTTCCAGGAAGAAGTCGCGCTTTTCGGGGAAGAAGAGCGAGAAGCGCGTCAGGTTGAGCTGTTCCTCGTCGGCTTCGACCTGCGAAAAATCGGTCCGCGCGGTCAGGTCAAGGGTGAGCAGCGGAGTCACACCCCACTTGAGATCGAGTCCTCCTTCCAGCGTCGCGCCGGGGTTGGCCGTCCGTTCTCCTCCGGTGCGAACGACGCTCAGATACGGCTTGGCCGCCAGATTCCGCCCCTGCCGAAGTCCCTCCAGCCCCGTCAGCGTTCCCGCGCGAGACATCTTGTAGATGCGGAACTGACGCGAGAGCGGCGCCCAGTTCGAGTCCTCCGAGATCCGGCGGATGCGGCGCGAGAAGTTGATTCCCCAGCTCTGCGCTCCCTCCGACTCACGGAAGCGCAGCGTGGTGAGGGGAACGGCGATCTCGGCGACCCAACCCCAGTCCTGCACCGAAGTGGAGACCTCCACCTCGCCCTCCCACGCGCGATTGATCGATTGCTGATCGTTGAAGGCCTGTGCATCGAAGAGGGCGCCCGCGGGATTGACCGCGAAGAGAAAGGCGTTCTGCCGGTCCAGCCAGGTATCGAGCGCGAAGCCGAAGATGTCGGAGTTCTGGGTGGCGAAGTCCTGCTCCAGTCCAGCCGAGACGAGCAGGCCGGGGCGGCTGTCGTACATCATGGCGCCGATGTAGAGCCGCGAGTCGTCATAGAGTACCCGCACCACCGTGCGCTCGGCGGAGGGCATTCCCTGGTTCGGGATCGACTGGCGAAAAACGCCCCGGGTGGAATCGGCGAGGGCCCAGGCGGCGTCGCGCAGGTCGCCGTCCAGCACGATGGGCGAGGCAGTGGGGCGGGCTTCCAGGGTGGGGCGGGGGACGGTATCGGGGTCGATTCGCACCGGAGCGGAGATCTGGCCGGACAGCGCGAGCGGCGACCAGGCCGTCAGGGACGCGGCAACCATGGAAGCCGGAGCGAAGCGGGGGCCTGTCATACGAAGACCGAAGCGGTGCATGGCAATGGAAGCGGTTTCCGGGCGGCGCTCGCTACGGGCAGGCGCCCACTACAGAAACGCCCACTGCAGAAATGCCCACTACAAAAAGAAGCGCTGAAGTGTGAGAATCAGACCGACGACCACGACGGCGTGAGTGAGCAACATCTTGTACATGCTCCCCCGCAGCTTTTCGATCTCGATCTTCAGCGCCGCGACATCGGTCTTGAGCTCGTCCACATCGGTGCGAAGCGCGGCTACTTCGACCTTGAGCTGGTCCACGTCGGTGCGGAGTGCGGCCACCTCGGTGCGGACTTCAACCTTGAACTCGGCCATCTCGGTGCGGAGCGCATCCATCTCGGTGCGGATTTCAACCTTGAACTCGGCCATCTCGGTGCGGAGCGCGGTCACCTCCGTCCTCAAACGTCCGAAGTCCCCACGCAGATCGCCCACCTCTCCCTTCACTTCGCGCACATCCCAGCGGGTGGCTATGTTCCCGGTGACGGCGCTGCCAATCACGGTCACCATGACCTCGGCCTGTCCTGCGGCAACGCCCGCGGCCTCCAGTGTGCGCGCCGCCTTGAGCGTGTCGAATCCGTCGAATCGAGAGCTTTCCATGGTCGAAATCATCTGTCTCGCCTCACTTTCTGTCAAATCGGGTGATCGTTCGGGTCGCAGGGACTGCCATTTCCATCTCCCTGCAGCTCCGTCCGTGACAGTCTACACCATTCGCGGGGCATTCAAATGATGAAATGGGACAGGTTGCGCGACGGTTTGCGCCGCCCTTCGCGACACGGCGCGCGGACGGCGGGCACAGCCTCCGCAATTGGCGCTGCCCTTACCTTCGCTCTTACCTCGGCCACGGGGATTTCAGCCCAGGAAACCCGCCCGCCCGATACCGTGACGATCACCGTCCAGATGCTGGACGAGGTCACCGGTGAGCCGATTTCAGGGGTCGTTCTCACGCTGGAGGAATCCGGCCTTGTCCTGGTCAGCGACCTGGAGGGGCGACTCGCCATCCAACACATCGCCCTTGGCGCCTACCGCATCCACCTGATCCACCCCGGCTACCTGCGTCTCGAGGGCGAGCTGGCAATCGACAAGTCCGGTGAGCTGGCGTTGCGCATGACTCCGATTTCCGGTCCGGGCGGCGATCTGATTTCCGGGATCGTTGGCATCGTTACCGATCCGGCCAGCGGACGGCCAATCCCCGACGTCGTGGCGACGGTGCCCGGTGTTGGACGCACTGCGCAAACCGGCGGCGACGGTCGCTTCACCCTTCCAGACCTTCCCCCGGGGCGGCACGAGGTCGCGTTCTCGCACCTGGGATACCGGCCGCGCTCCGAAACCGTCGAGGTTCAGGCCGACCATGCCACGCTGTTGCAGGTAACGCTTGCGGTCGACGCCATCGCGCTGGACCCCATCGAGGTCGAGGTGGAGCAGCGGCAAGTCAATCTCGACCGGGTCGGCTTCTACCAGCGACGCGAGGACGGCTGGGGATCCTTCGTGGAGAGCGAAGATCTGGAGCTTGCAGCGCGCGTAACCGACCGGCTCACGCGGTTTCCCGGGGTCACGACGATCCCCGATCCACAGATGCCGTCGCGACAGCTCCTGGCTCTGCGCCGAATGGGCGCCCCCTGTTACCCCGCTGTATACCTTGACGGAGTCAGCATCGGCCGGCCGGGCACGCCGGCCGGGATCGACGACATTGTGAGTCCCCTGGCTGTGGCTGGGATCGAGATTTACCGGGGGACGGCGGGTACGCCTCCTCAGTACTGGGGGACGAGTTCATCGTGCGGTGTGGTCCTCATCTGGCTGCGCCGCGGGGGATAGAAGCGAACGGGCCCTTATCCCATACCTCCGCTGCCTCCCATGCATCCGTTGCCGGGGAACCGACGCTGGTCCGGCGCTGTCCAGGCCAACACCGCGTTGAATGGGCAGGCGGGAGGGCGACGGGCGCCAGGTCCGGGGTCTGGCGCGGAGACACCGGCTTCCCCACCTTGTGCACTCCGCTTTCGCGAGGGATGTTGAGCCCCGGTTTCCGATGACACGATTCTCATGGGCAAGACGATCCCCATGGGACAGACAAAGCCTCACAGGCAAAAAGGGAGCAATCCAGATGCATCTTGCCGAAACTCTGCGGGACCGGTTCCTGCGCACCATGGCGGTCGCGGCCGCCGTCTCGATGATCGCCGGTTGCGGTGGCGGCGACGACGCGGGCGATGCCGATGCGGGAATGATCGAGGAGGAGGAAGCCGCGCCCGCCCGCGTGATGATCGTGGAGCCGGCCAATGGCGCGGAGCTTGACGCCGGACCGGTGCGGGTGGTCATGGAGGTTGAGGGACTCGAGGTCGTTCAGGCCGGAAACATGGATCCGGGGACGGGGCACCATCACCTCATCGTCAATGGCGACGTAGAGTGGGCACTGCCGATCCCGAACGATCCGGGCGTCCACTATCACATGGGCATGGCGCAGACCGAGTTCACCCTGGAGGATCTGGCCCCCGGCGAACACAGAATCATCGCGGTGGTGGCGGACGGTGTGCACATCCCCCTGAACCCACCGGTCGCCGATACGATTAACGTCGTCGTGCGGTAGGAAGCGGTGGCAAGACCGTCCGGTGATTCGCCCCGGACCGATTCGCGGTGGGGGCATGGCAACGGGAGGGCGCGCGGGTTGCGGCAGGCCGGGTTGCTTGTTGCGACGCTGCTCTGGCTCACATCGTGCGCTCCGGCGGATCGGGGAGTGGCGGCGCGGGCCGGTGACTGGACGCTGACCGATTCCCGGCTGGCCGAGCTGTTGGTTCTGGCGCAGCCCTTTCCGCTGGATTCGCTTGCGGTTCATCAGTTTGCGGAGATGTGGACATCGGCGGCGGCGCTCTCGCAACGTGCGGCGGCGGGCGATTCGCTCCTGGGTTCGGAGGCGCGCGCGGCTTCGACCTGGCTGGACCGGCGCGAAGCGATTCTGGAGATCGACCGGCGGGAGCGCCTGGGGGCGGTGGTCGCGCGTGCGGACGCCGAGATTCCCGAGGTCTTTGCCGAGGGCTCGCTGCGTCTCGTTGCGCACGTTCTGCGCCGCGTGGGCCCGGAGACTTCATCGAGCGAGAGACTGTTGCAGCAGCGCACGATCGAACGCCTGCTCGCCACGATCGCTGAGGGGGGTGGATGGAACGATGCGGTGGCCGAGAGCGAGGACGCGGAGTCGCAGCGACGAGGCGGCCTGCTCGGGGTCTTCGCCGCGGGGGAACTGCCGACCACCCTGGACCGGGCCGCGTTTCGTCTTGAACCGGGGCAGGTGTCGGGTGTGGTGCAGAGTGGCGATGGCTTCCACATCGTGTACCGGCCGCGCTTCGAGGAGGTGGGCACGATCTTTCGCGACCTGCTGATGGAGCGCGATCTGGCCCAGGCCGATGCGGGCGCCGCCGAGGGAGTGCGGGACGCGCGGTCCTTTGCGGCGACTTCCGGCGCACAGATTGTCGTGGCGCGCATGGCCGAGGATCCGGCGGCATGGCTTGACTCGGAGCAGGTTCTGGCCACATGGGATGGGGGCGCGCTGGACGCCTCGGTTGTGGCGCGGATGCTGGCGTTCTTCCCGCCGGAATCGCTCACCGAGTTGATGGAGGTGGGGGAAGAGGCTCGCCTTCGTCTCATTCATGACGTGGGCACGCGGGAACTGCGGCTGGCCGACGCGGCCGCCCGTGGCCTCGCGCTGGACGCGCTGACGGCCGAACGACTTGCGCTCCTGCACGACGAAGAGATCGAGCACTGGACGCGGGTGCTGGAGCTCGACGGGCCGAACGAGCCCTCCCGGGAGGCGCTCGCCCGCTACATGGAGGCGGTGGTGGCGCGGCGCGAGGATGCGCGATCAATGCCGCCCCTCTTCGAGGCCTGGCTCCGGAGCCGGACCCCGACGCGGGTGAATGGACGCGCGGTTCTCGCGGCAATCGTGACGTCGCGTGGAATGCTGGCCGAAGCGGGGGGCGGGGGGACGGGGGATTCGTGACCGCGGCGGCCCGGATTGCGCTGGTGGCCGCCGCGCTTTCCGGCTGCGGCGAGGCCCCCTCCACCCCACCCCCCGCCCTCGGCGACCCGGTGGCCAACCTGGCTGCGGGCGATCGCGGCCGCTTCCTCCTCGGCCGGGCCCTCTTTGAGCGTCTGGCCACCCCCGACGAGGGCCTCGGCCCCCTCTTCAATGCCGAACGCTGCAGCGATTGCCACGATCAGCCGGTTGTGGGTGGCGGCGGCACCCGCATCCGGGTCGTGAAGGCCACGCGTTTCGCCGACGGCCGCTGCGACCTCCTCGAAGCCGAGGGCGGCGACAACATCCAGCGCCGCGCCACCGATCTCCTCTCCGCGCACGGACGGGGACCCGAGCGGCTCCCCGCCGCGGCCACCGCCACGGCGCGCGTCACGGCGCCGCCTCTCTTCGGGATTGGCCTGCTCGGCGCCGTCCCCGACGCGGTCCTTCTGGAGGCCGCCGACCCCGCCGACCTGGACGGCGACGGCATCTCGGGACGGTTGCCGCGCCTGCCCGATGGTCGCAGCGCGCGCTTCGGCCGCAAGGGCGACGCGGCCACGGTTCGCGACTTCGTGGTCTCGGCGCTGCGCTTCGAGCTCGGATTCACCACCCCCGCCCACCTCGACGAGATCACCGTAAACGGCGTCCCCATACCGCCCGGCGCCGACCCCGCGCGCGATCCCGAAATCGACCCCGTCGCGCTGGGCCAACTTACCGACTACCTCCGCTTCCTCGCCCCCCCCGCCCCCGACCGCGACCTCTCCGGTGCGGCTCGCGACACCGTCGCCCGGGGACAGGCCCTCTTCCTTCAGATCGGCTGCACCTCGTGCCACCGCGAAACGCTCGCCACGACCGCCGCGGAAACCCCCGCTATACCCGGCGCCGCTCCCGTTCCCGCGCAGCTCGCCGGCCGCACGATCCAGCCCTGGTCCGACCTGCTGCTACACGACATGGGCGACGAGCTGGCCAACGTCTGCGGTCCCGCCGCCGCCCCGGCGGAACTGCGCACGGCCCCGCTCTGGGGACTCCGCCACCGCAGCCTCTTCCTCCACGACGGACGCGCCACCGACCTTCCCGCCGCGATTCGCGCGCACGGGGGCGAGGCCGCCGCGATCCGCGAAGCCTTTCTGGCCCTGCCCGATGAGGCCCGGGTCGCACTTGTCCGCTTTCTCCTGTCGCTCTGAGGTGCGAGCCGGTCGCAGGATTTGGCGCACCGTGTAAGGACCCCGGGCGCCGCGGGGAACGGAGCCGCCGGGGCGATGTTCTTCCAGTTGCCGAATCGTTGCGAGCGGGCGGCCCGCGCCCTTTGCGTTGCTCGCTCCGTAGCCCTACCATCCTTCACTCTCCGGTGCCCGGGCCATCCCCCCGGGAGCATCGCCGCGAGCCGCCCCTCCAAGTCCCGGGAGTCCAGGATTCGGGGGGCTTCTTTATTTCTCTCCAAGGGGAGGTACACCATGGTCTTTCTTCGTAAGACCTGCGTCGCTCTGGCGCTGCTCGCCCTCGCCGTGCCGATCAATGCGCAGGAACGCGCCTCGGTCGCCGGCCTGGTCCGCGACGGATCCACCCTGCAGCCGCTCGGGGGCCCCCAGGCAACCGCTCGGTCTTGACCGCCCCCGGCGCCGTTGTAGCTTTGGCGGCGAGACTGAAGAGTCGTCTCCGGCATGGAAGAGTCGTCTCCGGGAATCAGCCGGAATCGAACCATTCCGGACCCGGCCTGAATGAAACCGGCCTGGACAGAAACCGGTCGGAAAGAAACCGGCCGGCAACCAGTGTCCGGCATGGCAAGAGCAACGGACGCGCAATGGTCCAACTGACCGACGTTACAAGGTATTACGGCCGCAAGCGGGCGCTCGGCCCGGTCTCCTTCGAGATTGGCCGCGGCGACACCGTGGGCTTTCTTGGCCTGAATGGCGTGGGGAAGACCACCCTCCTGCGCATTCTCGCCTGCGGGCTGCGGCCGTCGTCGGGCACGGTCACCATCGACGGGCTCGATGTGCTGCGCGATCCGCACGAGGTGCGCAAGCGGGTCGGCTATCTTCCCGAGCAGCCCCCCGTCTACGGCGACATGACCGTGCGCGACTACCTGAACTTTGTGGGCCGGATCAAGGGGATGACCGCGAAAGCGGTCGCGCGGCGGGTGCCCGAGGTCGAGGAATACGCCCGCATCGCCGAGGTGCGCGATCTGCCCACCCGCCACCTGAGCCAGGGTTACCGCCAGCGGGTGGGGGTGGCGCAGGCGATCGTCCACGAGCCCGAACTGTTGATCCTCGACGAGCCTACCCACGATCTCGACCCGGTCCAGATCATGGAGATGCGCGCGATGATCCGCACCCTGAAGGACAGGCACACGATCCTGATTTCGAGCCATATTCTGCCGGAGATCAGCGAAACCTGCGACCGGCTGCTGATTCTGAACGATGGCCGCATCGTGGCGTCGGGCAGCGAGGCCGAGCTGAGCGACCGTCTGTTGATGTCGCGCCGCATCGAGGTGACGGTGCGGGCGGCGGACGCGGCGGCGGACGGGCGGGGCGCCGAAGCCGTGATCGGGCGGGTGCCGGGCGTGACCAGGGTGGAGTGCGCCGCGACCACGACGGGGCGGGGCGGGGCGGGGGGAACGGCGACCTTCCGCGTGGAGGCCAACGCCGATCTGCGCGCCGAGGTCTGCCGCGCGCTGGTGGAGGGCGGCCACGACGTGATCGCGCTGAACCGCGCCGAACGGCAACTGGAAGAGGTGTTCGTGGGGCTGGTGGGGGGGGTGCGGGCATGATCGGAACCGGCGCCACTGGCATCATCTTCCGCCGCGAGCTCCAGGCCTATGTCCGGTCCCCGATGGGATATATCGTGGCGGCGGTGGTGCTCCTGCTCGACGGCATCTTCTTCTACGCGACCGCGCTGGGCCCCGAAGCGGGGGAACGTCTCTCCGGCACGGTGCTGGCGGGCTTCTTCTTCAATGCCAGCGGGCTGACGGCCGTGGCCGCGGTGGCGCTATCGATCCGCCTCATCGCCGAGGAGCGCCAGACCGGAACCCAGCTCCTCCTCGACACCTCGCCGGTTCGCGACTGGGAGATCGTCCTCGGCAAGTTCCTCTCGGCGCTGGCCTTCCTCACAGCCATCACCCTGGCCACCCTCTACATTCCCCTTCTCATCCTGGTCAACGGCAAGATCGCCATCGCCCACATCCTGATCGGCTATCTCGGCTCATCCTGCTCGGCGCCGCGGTCCTCGCGATCGGTCTCTTCGCCACGGCGCTCACCCGTCACCAGCTCGTGGCGGCGGCGGTCGCGGCGGTCATTACCGGCGTCATGTTCCTTTTCTGGGAGCTGTCGCAGATCGTGGGCGCGCCCCTCTCGCGGGTGTTTGCGGCGCTGGCCATTCACGGCCGCCACTTCGCCGGGTTTCTAAACGGCCTTCTGCACCTGCGCGATGTCTTCTACTACCTGGCGCTGACCTACTTCTTCCTCTTTGCCGCCACGAAGGTGATGGAGGCAAGACGATGGGATTGAAGCCAATGAACTCCCGGCAGGCCGGAGTCACTCGCCTGCGTGAAGGGGGAACGGAGACGCGCCGATGGGACTGACGAAGCCCTGGCTCACCGGCCTCCTGCTGGCCGGACTGGTGATCGTCTTCACGGGCGCCCGCGTCCTGAACGATGTGGCGTGGCTCTCCCTTCCCCTGGTTCTGCTGGGAAGCGCGGCCCTCCTCACGGCCACCATCTGGCGCACACTCCTCTGGTGCCGCGCGCGGGGCGACTCCCGTCCCGTCGAGGCCATCTTCGCGCTCGGCTACGCCGGCTGCACAGTCGCGCTGGCGGGCTACCTCCCCGGCACCGAGGGCGGCGTCGACCTGCTCGGCCTCGAGTTCGACGGCATCCGCGGCCAGCTCCGCTTCCAACGCTTCTTCCTGGTGGCGTCCCCGATTCTGCTGGCCATCTCGCTCTTCGCGGTTCTGGGCGCGCAGTGGGCGCTGGCCCGAGGCGGCACCGAGGGCGCGTCGCAGGTCGATCTCATGCGGGTGCGCGAAACGGTGGCCAACACGGCAAGCGTGGCTCTGGCCGGAGCGGCGCTGATGCTCATCGGCTACGTCACCTCCGAGCTCAACCGCACCGCCGACTTCAGCTACTTCAAGACCTCCACCCCCGGCGATGCCGTTCGCGAAATCGTGCGCAACATGGACGGCACCATCGAGGCCGCGCTCTTCTTCCCCGAGGTCAATCCGGTCAAGGACGAGGTGCGCACCTACCTGGATGAGCTGGCGCGCGCTACGGACAAGGTCACCGTGGCGGAATACGACCGCTTTGCCGATCCCGAGGCTGCGGCGGATTTCGGGGCCCGGGGCGACGGCTCCCTCTTCCTGCGGGTGGACGGTCGGAGCGAACGAATCGGACTGGCCACCGAGCTGGATTCGGCCCGCGCCCGGCTTCGCGTCCTCGACCGCTATGTGCAGCAATCGCTTCTCCAACTGAACCGCGACCGCCGGTTCGTCTACCTCTCCAAGGGCCACGGCGAATTCAACGACCCGCTCACCGCCGAGGAACCCGAGGACGGCCAGCCCCCCTCGCTGCGGCAACGCTGGACCCCGGGCATGGAGCGCGAAATGGGTCCGCCGCTGGGTGCGCTGCGCGAAATGCTGGACTTTCTCAATTACGAAGTGCGCGACATCGGGATTGGAGAGGGGCTGGGGGACCGAATCCCCGACGATGCCGCGATGGTGATGATTCTAGGGCCCGAACGCCCCTTCCTCGACGCCGAGCTGAATGCGGTGCGCCGCTACCTCGACCGCGGCGGTTCGCTTCTGCTGGCGATGGAGACCGGATCGGATTTTCCCGTCGAGTCGCTGCGCGATTATCTGGGCGTGGACTACAACCCCGCCATGACGATCGACGACCGTGCCTACTTCCCCGGCAGTCCCCCCTCGATCGCCGACCGCCGTTTCATCATCACCAACAACTTCTCCACCCATCCGGCGGTGACGACGGGGAGCCGCAGCGGCAGCGAGATCCTCATGGTGGGACCGGGCAGCTTCCAGGCCGCCGAGGATGCGACGGGGCTGCGCGTGAGTCCGGTGATTCGCTCGCTGTCCTCCAGCTACCTTGATCTCAATGGCGACTACCGCTTCGACGAGGGCACGGAGGCCCAGGACCGCTACGGGTTGGCGATGGCGGTGGAACGGGTGCCCGAGCCGCAGGAAACGACCGGAGGGGATGCCGAAGCGGATTCGACCGAGCCGGATTCGACCCAGAGCGATGCGCAGAATACGGATTCGACCTCGGCGGACACGGCCCAAACGGACGCGGGGGAAGCGATTGAGGCCGGAGTGGATTCGCCGGACGTGGAGACGGCCGACGACGAACCACCCACCCCATCCGAAGTCACGGCCGAACCGGACGCCGCCCCCGCAATGCGGGCCTTGGTCTATGGCGACACCGAGATCTTCTCCGACGCGATCCTTGCCCGTCTGCGCATCAACTCCTTCGTGATTGCCGACGGCGTGCGCTGGCTGGGACGCGAGGAACAGTTTTCGGGCGAGGTGGAATCGGAGGAAGACGTGCCGATCCTGCATACCCGCGACGAAAATGTGGGCTGGTTCTACGCGATCATATTCGGGGCGCCGGCGATGGTGCTGGTGGTGGGCGTCTTCATGCTGTACGGGCGGAGGCGTCCGGCGTCCGGCGCGAGTCGTGACGAGGAGGGCTCAGGCGGCACGGGGGGCGGCGATGGCGACGCACCCGTCACCCCTGGGGGAGGTATCGCATGAGGACGCTCAAGCTGCACGGCGCGCTCTTCGCCCTGGCCGCGGTCTCTGCACTCCTCACCTGGACCCGCGACCAACCCGACGCATCCGACGCCCGTCTTCCCCTCGCCTGGGAGCGCGACACCACCGAAGTTGTTGCGGTGCGCTACACCGGCCCGCAGTTGACCCTCGAGATTCAACGCCTTGCGGACGAACAGGGCGACTTTCTCTGGGCAACGCAGACCGGGGGAAGGCAGCTCTCGACGGTGGCGCCCACCACTCCGAATTCCGACTCTTCCGGCGCCGCGCCGTCCCCGCAGCCTCTCGAATACCCGGTCGGCGGCCCCGGGCACGTCCTCGTAGGCCGGCTGGCGTCGCTGCGCGTCATTCGCGATCTGGGTCCGCTCACCCCCGAAATGGCAACGCGCTACGGGCTCGATTCCCCCGCGGAGGAGATCCAGGTCCGTTTCCCCGACCAGACCCGCACCCTCGCGGTGGGCGACTCGGCCTTCGGCGGCGCGGACCGCTATGTGCACGACCGGACCACCGGCGCGGCCTGGGTGATCGCCAGCGACATCACGCGCCCCCTTTCTCTCGGCGACGGCGCGATCCGCGAGCGCTGGCTGCACCGTTACCCCGAAACCGATGTGGCGACCGCGCGGCTCTCCCTTCCCGACGGGCGCACCCGCGAGATGGCGCGCACCGAAGCGGGAGGATGGACCGATCCGGACACCGGCACCCCCGACGCCGCCTTCGCCAACTTCATGCAGCGCGTCGACCAGCTTGCGATCGGGGGCTACGGGGCCGACCCGGATCCCGCCCGAACCCGGCCGGTCGTGCGCGTGGACTTCCTTGACGGCAGCGGGGAAACGCTCGGCTTTGTGGAGCTCCTCCACGACGCGGAGGCCGGACGCGACCCCTGGTACATACGCAGCGAGACGACCCGGATCGTGGCCTTCGCGGTCAACTCCCTGGCCGAACGGGTGGAGCAGGGGCTGGCGGAGGTGTTCTGACCGTCCCCGGAAATTTGCGCGAGGGCGTTTCGAACCGTACCCTGTCACAACTCCACGACTGGATGCATCGGCACCGGGTGCGCTTGCTCCCTGGGCCGGGGCATCCGGTTGGCAATTCGGGTTCTACCGCGCCGTAGCGACGCGGTGGCCATAGATGACGCAGGACACGGGGTCCGGCGTCAGAAAACAGTCACTGACCTCACAGCAAGGAGAGGACTCATGACTCACCGCTACAATCTCAGCACTAGAGGGGGGGGGGTTATCCTCCTGGCTGCGGTCGCCGCGGTCGCATTCCTTCTGCCGACCCAGGCGGTCGCGCAGGACGGAACCGTGACCGGCCAGGCAGTCGCGGCCACCACCGGTCAGCCGCTCAACGGCGTCCAGATCACCATCATGGACACCGATATGGGCTCCCTGACCAACGCCAATGGGCGATTCCTCATCAACCAGGTGCCCGCGGGAAGCTACACGGTGCAGGCCGTGTATGTGGGCTACCGCACCGCCACGCAGGAGGTGACCGTTCAGGCGGGCGGCGCCGCCTCGGTTCAGTTCGAGATGGACGTCTCCGCGGTGGCGATGGACGAGCTCATCGTGACCGGAACGGCGGGGGCCGTAGAACGACGCAAGCTCGGAACGTCGGCAGCGTCGCTCGACGTCAGCGCTGTCTCCGAGGTCACGCCGCTATCGGACTTCAGCCAGACCCTTGAGGGACGCATCCCCGGCGTCCGCTCGATCGGGACCGTCGGCGGCGTCGGCGCAGGCCGCGAGCTTCGCATCCGCGGTACCGATTCCTTCAGCCTCGGCCAGCGGCCCGTCATCTATATTGACGGTGTCCGAGTGGATGCAAGGCAGCAGGAGTGGGGGAGCAGCGCCGGTGCGTCCACCACCTGTTGCGCCTTCAGCGGCGGCGCCGGCGAGGACCGTCTCTCGGATCTGAACCCCGACGAGATCGATCGCATCGAGGTTCTCAAGGGTCCTTCGGCAGCGACCCTCTACGGCTCGGAAGCATCGGGCGGCGTGATCCAGATCTTCACCAAGCGCGGCCGCAGCAACAGCCCCGCCAATTTTAACCTCACCGTAACCACCGGCTTCAATCGGCATCGGCCGAACTTCCCCACCAGCCTGCGCTCCAACTTCTACGGCAAGGATGGAACCGTACCGTGGGATCCGAATCAGACGCTGATCGAAAACGGCCTCATCAACTCCTACGATCTGACCGTTGATGGCGGTGGCGACGCTGTGACCTACTTCGTGTCGGGTGGCTTCTCCTTCGAGGAGGGGTCGGTGAAGCCCAACAATCAGAAGAAGGCGAACCTGCGTACCAATCTCAACTGGACGGCGTCCGAAAACCTGACCGTGGGCGTACAATCCGGGTACGTGAGAAACAAGGTCTACTCGCTGCAGTCCGGGAACAACTGGCTCGGCATCTATACCAACGCGTTGCTGACCAACCCGCTCAATGCGACGGCCGATGAGCCCTACGGTGGCGGTCTGGACGTCAACGTCGAGGACGCCAAGGCAATCGAGACCTTCTCTGACGCGGAACGCTGGACCGGGTCGATTACGCTGGACTATGCGCCGATGCAGAACTTCACGCATCAGGCGACCATCGGGCTCGACGCCGTCACCGACCAGAAGCCCCGGTACCTGCCCTTTGGAAGGCACTACACTTATATCGGGCGTGACGGCGAGCGGAACATCGGGTATCGGCAGGCCAGAAAATACACCGGCCAGTATGTCGCGAATCTCGACTGGAATCTTCCCTTCATGGGCGGCCTTGCCGGCACCCTCGCCTTTGGCGGACAGGGATACTGGGATCTGACCCGCACATCGATGTCCACGGGCAAGGGCTTTGCCGGCGAGGGCGTCACCACGGTAAGCGGAGCAGCCGAAACCTTCGGGGGAGAAACCTGGTTCGAGGAGGTCAACCTGGGTGGCTACGTTCAGAACCGGTTCGACTTCGACAATCTCTTTATCACCACTGCCGTGCGGGTGGATGGCAACAGCGCCTTCGGCGAAAACTACGGCTTCCAGGTGTATCCCAAGGCCGACTTCGCCTACAATCTCAGCGAGGGCATGCTGCCGGGTCTTCTCAGTAGCGCCAAGATTCGCGCAGCCGTAGGAACCGCCGGGAAGGCTCCGGGCGCGTTCGACCAGTTCCAGACCTACGTGCCGAATACCGTGCTCGACGACCAGGCGGGCGTGCGGCCGAGCAATCCCGGCAACGACGCGCTGGAGCCCGAGACCAAGATTGAGTACGAGGGCGGACTGGAGCTTGGCCTCTGGGATGACCGCATCGGCGTCGACGCAACCTACTGGCACGCCATAACGCAGAATGCTCTCCTCGGGATTGCCTTGCCACCCAGCCATGGTTTCAGCTCAAGCAAGCGGCAGAACGTAGGCGAGATCCTGAATCGGGGCATCGAAGCATCGGTGCAGTCCACAATCGTCGATACGCGGGACTTTCGCTGGAGGGCCGGCGCCAACTACGAGTACATCGACAACGAGATTCTGGATCTGGGCGAGACCGCCATCAACGACTCCATTCCGTACTATTCCGATTCCGGCGAACTCTTGCGCTGGGAGTACCACAAGCGCCTCGGAGGTCTCTGGGTAGGATTGCCGATCTTCGAGACCAGAAGCCGGGTCATTACCGGATGGGACCCTGAAACCAGAAGGCACTCGCGCTCCCAGTTCCTGACCTACGTGGGTAACCAACAGCCCAATCAGCTCGCTTCCTTCTTCAGCGACTTCGCCATTGGACAGTCCCTGCGGGTAGCGGTCCAGTTCCGTGGCGAGTGGGGCGCCGTGATGTCCAACTCCGATCGCGGCTATGGCGTTCGCCAGCTTGCCTACGACGAGTTCCTGGAGTTGCTGGACGCAAGCAAGTGTACACCGACGAGCTGTGCGTTGGATGACATCTCGACACCGGCGAGCGATTCGTTGCTGGACATGTTCCGCCTGCTCTATCCAATCGACAAACGCGATAACATCCGCCTGCAGGAAGTCACGGTCAGCTACTCTCTTCCCGAGAGCCTCACCAGCTCCATGGGACTGGGCAGGTCGTCGCTGGCGCTTGCGGGCTACAATCTGCACTGGTGGGACGATTGCAACTGCCCCGATCCGAACCAGCAGTACCGGGGCGGAGACGACTTCAGCACATCTCCCTTCCTGGGGATTCCGCAACCGCGGCGGTTCCAACTCACATTCAGAACCCGGTTCTAGGAAAGGAGGAGACTGATGAAGACAACGAAAAGATTCGTGTCGCGTATCGTCGCGACGCTCGTGCTGGCCACGATGGTTGCGGCCTGCGACGGGCTTCTGACGGTTTCCGATCCGCAGCGCTACACCTCTCCCGACCTTGACGACGCTCTTCCGGCGGTTGCGAACGGGGTCGAGGGGGGTGTCCACGAGCTCATCGATGGCTGGGTGACCAACCAGGCGCTTCTTGCCGATGTGTATCAGCACACCGGTACCTGGAGCGGCTACGACGACATTGATCACGGCCGCGTCGACTATACCAGGAATTCGATGGGCGGATACCAGAGCTCGTGGAATCGCGTACGGTGGTTCGCCCTCGCTGCGGAAGAGCGATTTCAGCGGGTGATGGGCGATGCCGAGGCAGCGAACAGCCCACTCATGGCGCAGGCTCAGCTTGGCGGTGCGCTTGCCAGCCTGTGGGATGGAATGACCTTCTGCGAGTCAGTCACCGACGCGAATCCTGCCGATCAGGAGACGGATCCCCCGGGGATTAGCGACATGCAGATGCTCGCCGAGGCGGAGGCCAAGCTCACAACCGCGATGGCAACCGCTCAATCCACCGGTCGTCTTGACTACGCCAACGCCGCGCAGGCGGGGCGTGCGCTTGCGCGCCTGCTACAGGAGAACTACAGCGGCGCCGCGTCGGATGCGGCGGCAATTCCCGCAGGTTTCAGCTACGACGCGATTTTCAATGCTCAGAGCATCAATTCGATCGTCCTGCTTACGACGAAGAACTTCAACGAAGCTGCGGGGCTGATGCACAAGTGGTGGCCGATGATCGAGATGAGCGACGAGCCGGGCTACATGGCCGATCCACTCAGCGGCATGCCGGACATGCGCTTGCCGGTCTACTTCGACGGCGAGATCGCGACCGACAACGAAACCCCACACTACAGTCAGTGGAAGTACAATACCCGCGAAGCGGACATTCCGATGTTGCACTCGGACGGCATGCAACTGATCATCGCCGAAACAATGGCGCGTAGCGGCGATCTGACGGGGGCGCTCGGGGTGATCAACGAGCTCCGCGCCGCAGTGGGGCTCCCGGGGCATCCGATGCCAACGAGCGTAGACGAGGCCCTTCAGATCCTCCTCTGGGAACGCTTTGCGGAGCACTTCATGGAGGGCTTCCGCATGGTCGACCTGCACCGCTTCGGCATGGTGGGTCCGGTATTCGCCGCGTTAGACGATCCTGAGCGGGTTCCGGACGGGCGCGCCACGAAGTGGCCGATGTCGAGTACTGAAGCGCTCTACAACGACAACCTCGACGACGATTTGACGAAGAGGTGCGCGCCGACGACGTAGTCGAAGGGCGTCAACGATAGAGGCGGGTTTGCCTGAATCCGCCGGATTGGGGTGCGGCTTCCTTCGCGGGGGCCGCACCCCTTTCTTGTTGCAGGATACTGACGAGAGCCTGTGGGGATCGCGGATCTCGCGCGGCCAAAACGATTCCGTGGCCGGCTGGGTTGGTCGAGAAGGCTTCGCTACAGCGACCGCAAGAACGCCAACAACTGCTCGCGCGCTTGGGGCGTCAGCCGCCGGAAAACATCTCGCGACGCGGCGGCTTCGCCCCCATGCAGCTCGATTGCGCTCGATATCCGCTGGGCGCGGCCATCGTGCAGGAACTCGTTGCGCAGTCCCAGTCCCACCAGCCGCGCCGTCTTCCATTCCGACGGCGCTGTTCCCGGCGAACAGATGTCGGCCAGCTCGGGTCCCATGTCGTGCAGAAGCAGGTCCGAGTAGAGGCTGAAACGGACGCCCGCAAAGACCGGATCGTCGAAGGCCTCCAGCCTGTAGGTCGGGGTATGGCAGGCGTCGCAGCCGGCGAAGGCGAAGATGCGTTCCCCCTCCTGGACGTCGGCCAGCGCTCCGGCGTCGTCGGGCAGGCGGCGCGCGGGCGGAGCCAGCAGATCAATGTAGTCCACCAGTTGCTGGACCTGTACGGCGGTGGCCTCCGGGTCCGGCGCGGGATCGGTCTCGGCTGGCACGGGAATCCCGTTGCGGGTTACGTCGATTGGGTGCGAGGGACTGGTAATCCCCATCTCGAGCAGCAGCGCCTCGGCGATGAACCCCGAGAGCGTCGCGTGTTGCGCCCTGCGGCCAAAGCGTCCCACCCGGCCCTGGCCGTCCAGATTCGGCCGTCCGGAGATCCCGTCGCCGTCGGCGTCGTCGGGATCGGCGCGCTCGCGTATGGCCGCCTCGCCGATCTGCGCCACCAGTCCCAGTCCGTACACTGCGGGCGCGCGCATCTCGGTGATGGCAGTCATGCCGTCCGGAAAGTCCTCCGGGGACAAACCCGCCGCCCGAGCCAACTCCGTCACACTCGCCTGGAGCAGATCGCCCCCCTGTTCGGCCAGGGTGCTGCACCCCGCGACCGGATCGAAACGGGTCACCTTCGTCACCGGCTCGGCCCCGTGTCCGCCGCTGGTGGGAAGATCGTGGCAGGACGAGCAGCGGTCCTGGTTGAAGAGCGGTCCCAGGCCGGTTTCGGCGCTGAAGGGTCGGTTGAAGAGCGCGAATCCCTCGGCGAATGCGGCGCGCCGGGCGTCGGTCAGGCCCGGAAGCGGTTCCCCCGGTTCGGCCTGGGCCAGCGGCGGCTCCGGCTGGCAGGCCGCGGCGAAGGCAAGCGTGACGATCGAGGCCAGCGGCCACAATCGTAGGCATGGCCAGGATCGTGCGGGAGGCTGTCGTTGCATCCGCGACGGTTCCATGCGCTCAGGATTCGAGCGGTTCGTTCGATCCACCCCCGGCCAGCCTCCGGCCCCTGCGCGGGCCGGGCCGGATGGCGGCAGTATTGCCAGGTGCGCGCGCATACCCCCGAACTCCTCCCACCGGGTTCCGGCGTCACTGAATCCGCAGCACGTGGTACTGATACTGGAACTTGATCGTCTCCTGCAGCCCTTCGCCGTCCACGGCCAGCAGGCGGCGCGAGTCGTTGTACCACTCCTTGTCGTCGAGATCGACCTTCATGGCAACGTTCGCGTCCACAGCGGGCGTGGTGTAGGCCTCGGCGTAGAACTGGAGGCGTGAGTTGAAGGGGTAGGAGCGCTGAAAGGGAAGGTTGATGGTGCTCGTGTCGGCGACGACGAGTTGCGTGACGCGAGGGCAGTTGATATCGCCTGGCGTGAGGCAATCCGGACTCTCCACCTCAATGTACCACTGCGAGGTCACCAGGGTGATGGAGTTCATGTCGGTGCTGGTGAGCTCCAGGTGCGCGACTTCGGGCTCGCGGCTCAGCGTGAGGGCATCGCATCCCCCAAGGGCGAGGGCGGACGCGGCCAGGGCGAGGCACCCGCTCAGACGCCACCATCGGACAGGCGCGTCGCTGAGCCCCTTTCCGGTGATTCCGTCCTGTCCGCCAGCCAACTGCCGGGGACCCGTGGCTCTGCGTGTGCGTGCGTACAACAACTGCAATGGCTTCATGTCACCTACCTCGTTCCGTTGGGATGGTTGCTGGATTCCTGCTGTCCGGTGTGGGCGTTGCGGCTGGCGAATTCGCTACTGTCCGCGATTCGGTCGCTGGCCTAGGGCACCGTCCGAATGATCCTCGCCACGCCGGCGATGCCGCGCAACCCCGGCCGGCCTCTGCACCGGGGCGTGTCTGCGCGGTTGCCTCCCGAGAGGGCGCGCGCATATCCCGACAGGATCGCATCCCCTTCCGCGCGGACTTCGCGCCCCGGTGGCCGGACGGGTTCAGTTACCGAAAGTTCCCGAAATCGACAATGGCCTCCTCCTGGCCGGCGTTCCAGTTGACGACGACCGATCCGGAGCGTTCGGGCGGCACGACGCCGCGGACATGGTCCATCACGGTGGACACGCGGGCGTAGGCGGTGGGCTGGTAGCAGATATTGGTGCCGAAGCTGACGATTCCGACCTGGAGCCACCGATTGCGGAAGGGCACCATGAGCGGTCCCCCGGAGTCGCCGTTGCAGATGGATTCGGACGATCCCAGCTTGCCCGCGCAGATCGTGCCGGCGACGATGTTGTCGCCCAGGTGGGTCTTGCACTCGTCGTTGGAGATGATCTCGGAGGCCAGCTTCTTGAGCACATCGGAGGATGCTCCGCCCTCGGAGGTCAACCCCCAGCCGACCACCGTTGCGAGGGTGCCCGGCGCGGCCAGATCCGATCGTTCGGGGGTCAGCAACTCGACGCGTGGGTACATGTGGCGGCCTCCGAGCCTGATAAGCGCGACATCGCTGGAGAAGGAGGCTTGCGTGGAATAGCCGGGGTGAATGAAGATGCGCTCGACATCGATGAGTTCGCCGTCGGTGCGTTTGTTGTGGGCGCCGGCCAGGACCTTGATCACGGCGGGGTCGGTGATTCCATCGACGCAGTGCGCAGCGGTCATCGCCCAGTCGGCCGCGATGAAGGTTCCGCCGCAGAACTGGCCGCGCGTAGCGGCGCTGACGAGCGCGACCTGGAAGGGGAACTCCTGCGGTTCGGCTTCGGATCCGCCGATGATGGCGGCCACGGGCGGGGGGTGTGGGGTGGAGGAGGGGGGAGAGGTGCCCGGGAGGCCGGGCGCGGTGTTGGTCCAGCCGAGTGTGAGCTCCTGGGTGACGGAATAGCTTCGGTCGGCCTCGAGCCCCTCGAAGAGGTAGGCGCCGTTATCGCCGGTGACCACGGCAACCTCGGCCGAATCGCGGATGCCATCGCCGTCGTCGTCGAGAAAGACGACCATCGCGGGAATCCCCTCTTCCTCGGCGTCGCGAAGGCCGTTCGCGTCGGCGTCGTGCCAGACGGTTCCGGAGATTTGTTGGTCGCCGCTGCCCGGGGGACTGTTGACCGTGATGGGGGAGCCGTTCTGCGAATGGGTAGCGCCGCGGTTGTCGGTGACGGTGAGCCGGGGCGTGTAGGATCCGGCGGCGGCGTAGCTGTGTGTCGCCGTGCGTCCGATGCCGGTTTCCCCGTCGCCAAACTCCCATACGTAACCGACGATCGATCCGTCCGGGTCGGAAGAGGCGCTGGCGTCGAAGCGCACTTCCAGCGGGGCCGCGCCGTCGACCACGTCGGTCGAGAAGGCGGCGGTTGGGGGCTGGTTGGGAGTACCGGTTGGCAGTGTCGGGGTGGAGTCGTCGCTGCAGCCACCCACAATCGTCGCTGCAAGAATCGCGGTTGCACAGGCCACGATCCCCCGTCGATCCCGACTCGTCCTCACGGTTCCTTGCGGTCGCGCATGATCGCCGTCAGCACATCCACCGCACCCGCGAGCTTTGCGGTGTTCACCTTGACCTCGCCGATGTCGTCGCGAAGGGCCAGGTTTTCCGCAATCATCTGCGCCTGGAGCTGACCGATCCGGTCCCCGATCGCCTCGTGTGCCTGGTAATTTTCCTCGCGCATGGCGGCGAGCAGGTCGCGGTACTCCAGTCGTGACGAGGCCAAGGCCTCCTGGAGCGTGGCAATGGAAGCCTGGCCCGCCGACAATCCCACCTTCATCTCCCCGCGGAGTTCACCGATGTTCTCCTTCACCTCTTCGCGGAGTGCGGCGATGTCCTCCTTCACCTCTTCGCGGAGTTCGCCGATGTTCTCCTTCACCTCCTCGCGGAGTTCGCCGATGTTCTCCTTCAACTCCCCGCGGAGTTCACCGATGTTCTCCTTAATCTCCCCCTTCAACTCCCCGCGGAGTGCGGCGATGTTTTCCATCATTTCCTCGCGGAGTGCGGCGATGTACTCCTTCATCTCCTCGCGGTTCTCCTTCAACTCCCGGCGGAGTTCGCCGATGTCGTCCTTCACATCCCTGCGGAGTTCGCCGATGCGATTGTCCAGCTTATCCGCGAGCTTCTTGCGGGAACTGTCCACCTTGGCGTCGAGTCGGGGCTCCAGGAAGAAGACCCACGACACGCCCATAATGGCGCACATTCCAGCCATGAACTGCACGACCAGGGGGATCGAACTCCAGAAGGAAGGGTCCAACTGTACAGCCTCCTGCAACGGTTCCGAGATCACTATCATTAACGGCATTTCCATTCTACTCCTGTTTCGCGTAATTTGCGAGCCTTCCCGGCCGTGGCGACCGGTCGAGCGAGGGAACAGAAAGTCTCGCTCATTGTGGTCTTTGCCTCCATGGCTGATTGGGACAACTTGATGCTCGATCCGCCAGGACGGCTCGCCGCGCCTCCCCCAAGTCCCCTCCGACTGGCCTCCCCACCCCCTTCCCCCCTATCGTGCACGCCAAGGCTACAATCGTGGCGCCCCCGCGAAACGTCCACCCGGCCCGACCCCCCCGCTCCGGCCACGCCATCAATCCGCACCTTGCAACCCGCACCCGTGCAATCCGCGCACCTGCCCCGCTGCTCCTGAACTACACCGCAACCCCCCGAAAAACATCATGACGCCAACCACGGCTCCCACGGCCCGCACTTCTTTCCGCGCTCCGTTCCGATCGCAAACCATGCTCCTCCCGGCCCCTGAGCGGGCCGGCCCGCTCGGCGACCGCGCGGCCAGGGTGCGCGCGCAACCCTCCTGTTTTTTCCAGCGTCTGGCGGTGCCGCTTCTGTTGACGTTCGGCCTCGTGGCGTGCGATGGCGGGGGCGGCGACGGCAACACCATCGACGACTCGGAGCTG
The DNA here is from genome assembly GCA_965213665.1 of Longimicrobiales bacterium. Taxonomy (GTDB): domain Bacteria; phylum Gemmatimonadota; class Gemmatimonadetes; order Longimicrobiales; family Gaopeijiaceae; genus Bin94. Next base: position 2,685,748 of record CBDBZW010000003.1, on the reverse strand, counting down.
CCGGCGAACCGCGCCCTCTACTTTCCCGACCGCCTGACCGAGAGGGCGCCCGCCACCTTCCGCGTCCATTTTACCACGACCGCGGGTGAGTTTGTGATCGAGGCACATCGCTCTTGGGCCCCGCGCGGCGTCGACCGTTTCTACAATCTGGCGAAGAACGGCTTCTTCGACGGTGTCCGCTTCCACCGCGTCGTGGAGGGGTTCGTGGCGCAGTTCGGGATGCACGGCGAACCTCAGGTGCAGGTTCGGTGGGCGGCCTCGACGATTCTGGACGATCCGGTCACGCAGTCGAACACGCGCGGTCGGGTTGCCTTCGCGCAGGGCGATCGGAACACGCGCACCACGCAACTCTTCATCAATTTCGGCGACAACCCGGGGCTGGACGCCGACGGATTCGCGCCGATCGGCGAGTTGGTCGAAGGAATGGAGGTGGTCGATGCGCTGCATTCGGGGTACGGCGAGCTGGCGGACTTCGGGGGAGAGGGTCCGATTGCGCAGAACATCGCCGCGCGGGGCAACGGCTACCTGGACGAGAACTTCCCGGAGCTCGATCACATCATCACGGCCACCCCGATACCCACACGGTGACACCCGATCCCGCGTCGCTCCCGCTTCTGCTGCGCCTCCACAAACGCATCTTTGCCGACGCGGAGATGCGGGCCGTCCTCGATGCCGCCTTTGCGGAGATGGCCGCCGAACTGGCCGGTCGTGCCGAGCTTCCGCACGTTGCGCGCAGCGTTCCAATCGGTCCCTTCCGTGTCGCGCTGTTGCCCGCCGAGGCGAGGGAAGTCCGGCTCTGCCGCCTCTTTCTGTTGGGGCGCGGCAAGCGAATGGCGCACCCGGAACGGCATCGCAACAGCGTCCAGCGTCTGGTCTCCTACCAAGGCAGGGGAAGGATCCACCAGGCCATGCGCGGCGGCGGAGCAGGCGAGCTGGAACCGCGCGAGATTCGGAGTCCGGTGGAGCCGGCGACAGAAGAGACCGATGCCGCCCTGCTCGACCGGTACTGGGACATCGTGCCGGCGGGCGTCTGGCACTTCCCCGAAGCGTCCGCCGAGGGTGACTGGGCCACCGTAACCTTTCACAGCGCAGCCGAAGACACAATCGCCGACGGAGTCTGGCGCTCGGATTCGGATGCGGTCCCCGTGCCGGTTACCTTTCAGTCCCCCATGTCCGCTCCCGTTCGTCCGCCGCCGCCCGCCCGCCGCTGTTTCGTCTGCGGTCCCGACAATCCGATCGGCCTGCACCTGGTCTTTCGGCTTGAAGGCGGGGAGTGCCGCTCCGAGTTCACCCCGAACAAGAACCACCAGGGCTATCCCGGGATCGTTCACGGCGGCATGATCTACGCGGCGCTCGACGACGTGATGGCCAACTGGCTCTATCTGCAGGGCGCGCGCGCATATACGGCCCGCTGCGAGATTCGCTACCGGCACCCCGCCCACGAAGGCGAAAGGCTGTTTCTGGCGGGACGCGAGCGGTCGCGGCGGCGCAATCTGGTCGAGATGGAGGGAAGAGCGACGCGGGCGGCCGACGGCAAGGTGATCGCAACCGCAACCGCCACCTTCGCGCTGATCGACGCGGCAACCCAGCGGTAACGCGCCGGGAATGGGGGCCGCGCGGTGCAGCGTCCACCGCCGCGACCACGAGTCCAGCGGCCAGGCTGTGCGAAGGCGGAACCGGCCGGACGGCGTTTGACGGCGACCTGCGGCCATCGATGAGGCGGCGCCGGGGACCGGGCGCGTTGTCAGGCCGGTGGCCCGTCCGGGTGAAGTTCGCACTGCGGCGGCTGAAGGCGCGTCCACGAAAGCGCGATAATCGTCCAGGAATCGCCGTCACCGCGGGTCAGGAGGAGGGCGTCGGCCCCGCAATGGCTGAAATCGTCGCCAATATAGAAGTCGTAGGGCGTCCAGGCCATGGCCAGATCGCCGCTGATCCGCACCTCCGGGTCGAACATGCGCTCGGTCAGAACGGCCTCGCTGCCCTCCAGCCGCGCAATCAACTCGTCGCGCGTAGAGGTGGAGCCGGAGCGGGTGCCGTCGGCGGCCCGTTCCACGGAATGCATGAGCACATCGGGGTGCATGATCTCGCGCAGAAGCTGTCCGTCGCCCGTGGCCAACGCATCGAAGAGCGCCTGCACGGTGGACAGGATGGCGGCCCGGTCCTCGTCGCCGGGCAGGTGGCGGGACCCGGGAGCGGCGGTGACGGTGGCCGGGCCGGGCGATGAGGCAGCGGGTTGCGCGGAGTCGGTGGCCGGGTTGGGGGCATCGCCGGGGGCGCCGCAGGCGAGCAGCAGGAGGGCCGCAAGGGAAGGGGTGTGGGCCCGGCTCCAAATCCGCCGCGGCGAGCGAGAACGCTTCATGTCGCAACTCCTTGTGTGGTAAGGCAACCCTTGATTGGCACCGTGTGTCCAATACGACAATATTACACCCGTCCGACTTGGACGACGATGACCTCGTGCGAGAGAGACGCAGACAAATGCATCGGATCGAAGATCGCAGGCGGGTGTGGGGCATTCCGGTGACTCTCGCGCTGGCGGTCGTCGCGGCGTGCGGCCAGGAAGGCGAAGGGCTTGGCGCGTCCGGGATTCAGCTCTTCGAGGGCGCAGTGGAGCTGGAGATCGGCGAGGCCACCGGCGACGATGCGTACCTCTTCAGCAGCATTGGGTCGATCGTGGAGGACCGCTGGGGGCGAATCGTGGTCTCCGACATCCAGTTGAACGAGATCCGCGTCTTCGAGCCCGACGGCAGCTTCGCCTTCCGCTTGGGCGGCTACGGCGAGGGTCCCGGCGAGCTGAATGGGCCCTGCTGCATGCGGTTCGGCCCGGATGGCCTGCTGTGGGTACGCGATGTTGTGCGCTACAGTGTTTTCCGGCTGGACTCCGCGGGGGCCGAATTCGAGAGGGTGGTCCAGAGTCCGCACTTGGGATCGGTGGGACTGGTCGCTCCCTTCGTGGTTGGCGAAGGCGAGTTGATCAGTGTCGGACCCGTTGCGATGGATGACGGACCGCCGATGAGTCATTCGCGTGTCCATGTTCACGCGGATGGGACAAGAGACACCGTGATCCTCGCGGACGCCGAGCGCCAGGCCACCGGTCGCACCACAGTCATCCGGGAAGTGTCGGGATTCCAGGCCCAAATCTATGTCTATCAGCCGCTGGGCCCCAGGTGGACCCACGCCCACGCCGCCAACGGCGCCTGGGCCGAAGCCGTCACCTCCGAGTACCTCGTCAATCTCCACCAGAGCGACGGAACTGCCCTGCAGATCGCCGGGGCGGCCGGCGACGGGCCGGAGCTCACCGCGTCGGAGCGGGAGTGGGCGCAATCGTGGATCGACCGCGATCTCGAAAGACTGGATCGTGCTTCGCATCCCTTTGGGATCCCCGAACGCAAACCGCCGCTGAGCGGCCTTTTCTTCGACAATGCAGGACGCCTCTGGGTGAGGAAAGCAAGAGTCGGCGGGGCCGAGATGAGCGAAGCCGATGTCTGGGACGGTCCGAATCTCGCCGCGCGCTACCGGTGGCCGGCCCGGGTGAGTGCCGACGACCACAGCCTCGTCACCGAATCGATGCTCTACGGAACCACCACCGATTCGCTCGGCGTCCCGCGCGTGGCCCGCGTCCGCTTCCGGCCGGTGGGCTGACGGACGGGAGCCGCATCCCACGGGAATCTCGCCCTCCCCGGTCTTCTGGCCGGCCGGGCATTCCTGCTTGGAACACCGGGGCGCCTACCGCTCCTCCACCTCCGCCGTCCAGGAGATCTCGACCGCACCCTTCAGACTCTGCGCCGTCGGGCACCGGGAAACATGCGTGGCCAGAGCGCGGTCCACCCGGTCACGCGGGGCGTCCGGGGGCAGCCGCAGCGTATAGTGGATGCGAATCCGGGTCAGCGTCACGATTCGGTCCACAATTTCGTTCACGCCTTCCGCCCGCGCGCTGATGGCGTCGTTGGCCACCGGGATCCCGCGCACCTCCAGTGCGCCGTTGAGGGTTCCGAGCAGTCAGCCGGCGGCGGCCGCAACGATGTAATCGACGGGAAGCGGCCGGTCGGGTTCGTGGTCGAGACGAAAGTGGGACTTGATGGGGCCGTGGACGCCGAAGTCGATTGCGGTGCCGTCCGGGAGGGTGGCGCGGCGGTGGATTCCGTCCACCTTGGCGACGGCGGCACGCGCAGTGTAGAGGGGTTGGTGCATGCGAAGCGCTCCGGGGGAAAGGAAGATCGGGACGAAGGGTAAGGGGGACCGGGATCGCGATGGGCGATGGGTTGGGACGAAGCTACTCGGGCGCCGGTCCGCCCACAATGCGCCGGTAGAGCCCCGGATCGGTGGCGCCTTCGGTGTTGAAGACGAGGACGCGCGACTCCGGTCCAAGCCTGAGCGCGCGGCGCAGCTCCGGGTTGCTTGCCGCCTCGACCACCCCCCCCAGCCCCGCCACCCCCGATTCGCCGCCCTCGAACGGATCGCCCAGCTCGCCCCGGGCGGCCGCCCTCATCAACGGCGCGATCCGCGCTTCGGGCACGGTCATGAAGGCGTGCGCGCCGACGGCCACGACCTCCCAGGCCAGAGGCGAGATCTCGCGGCAGCTCAGCCCGGCCATGATCGTGTGGAGATCGCCCCGGGCCCGGCGCGGCTCCCCGGCCCGCGCGCTCTGCAGGAGTCCGTCGGCGCTCTCGGGCTCCACAATCACCGCAACCGGACGGTTCGTCCCCAGCCGCTCCCAGAGATGCGCGATTACCGCCGCCGCGAGGCCGCCGACCCCGCCCTGAAGAAAAACGTGCGTGGGCCCGCAACCCCGAATCCCCCGGGCGAGATCGCCCCGGGCCTCCGTCCCCGGCGCCGCGGGCCGCCCCCGCACCTGGGCCAGCGCCTCCTCGGCCATCACCGTGTAGCCCGCCATCACCAGGCGCGGAATCTCCATGTAGCCGGGCCAGGAGGTATCCGAGATCACCGTCCAGCCGTGGGCGCGCGCATCGCGGGCCGACCGCGCCACCGCGTCGTCGTACGCGCCATCCACCCGCACGACGCGGGCTCCCAGCGACCGGATCGCCGCCGCGCGCGCTTGCGTAACATGCGCGGGGAGGTAAATGACGGCGTCCAGCCCGAAGACTTGCGCGCCCCACGCCACCGAGCGGCCATGATTACCATCGGAGGCGCACGTTACGGTGTGGCCGCCGGTGTGGCCGCCGGTGCGTTCTACGGCAGGGAGGCCGTTTGCGCTAGCGCAGGCGCACCGCACGCCGTACGCCCCACCGAGCGCCTTGAAGCTCCCGAGCCCGAAGCGGCCGCTCTCATCCTTCACCTCCACAGACCCCAGCCCCAACTGCCGGGCCAGATCGTGCGCGGCGAGCAGCGGAGTGGAACGGTAGTCCGGCCAGGAGGAGATCTCGGCAAAGGCGGCTGGGTGGTCGTCGGGACCGATGACCCGGTGGACGCGCGGTGGGCAGGGAGAGGGCGGAGCGACGCGGGAGTTGAGGGTCCAGGGCATGAGCTTTCCGGGTTGGCGAAGGCGGGGTGGGAAGGGTGAATGGGGGGTGGGCGCGCGAAAGTGGCACAGCGGCTGGCGGCGACGGAATCGGCCAAGGCTGTTAGCTTCCTTGGGCTATGAAGCTACGTCGAATGTTCAACGGTGGATTGAAGCTTCGCCAACCGGAGCCGGACGAAGCGCTGCCGGGCCGCGAGGAGCCGCTGAGGATCTCGGGCATCCACGTTGTGAGCGGGATCCGGATCCGTCCTCCTTTTCCGCAAGGACTGCAGCGGGCCTACTTCGGCATGGGCTGCTTCTGGGGCGCGGAACGGGGCTTCTGGGAGCTTCCGGGCGTCCACGCGACGGCGGTCGGCTACCAGGGGGGACTCACCCGGAACCCGACCTACGAGGAGGTGTGCACGGGGCGCACGGGGCACGCCGAGGTGGTGCTCGCGGTTTTCGATCCCGACCGGATAGCGTACGCGACGCTGCTCGCGGCCTTCTGGGAGGGGCACGATCCGACGCAGGGAATGCGGCAGGGGACCGATGTGGGAACCCAGTACCGCTCGGCGATCTACACGGTGGGCGATGTGCAGGCGCGGCTGGCGAGGGAATCGCGCGATCGCTACCAGGGCGAGCTGGCACGGGCGGGATTCGGGACGGTCACGACCGAGATCGCCGATGCGCCGGCCTTTTACTACGCCGAGGAATACCACCAGCAATACCTGGCGCGAAATCCGGGCGGGTACTGCGGACTGGGCGGCACGGGAGTGTCCTGTCCCAGCGGAATCGCCGAGCCGGCGGACTGATCCGGCACGGGGGAAGATGGCTGCAAGGGGCCTCCGATGACGCCGGGTTCGAATCACCCGCAGAACGGGCCGGAGTGGCGCGGACGCCTCTTCACGGTCCTCTTCGAGGCCGACACGCACGGTCCCGCCAAGGCCTTCGACATCTTCCTGATCGTGACGATCCTGGCGAGCGTCATCGTCGTGATGCTCGACTCGGTGGAATCGATCGTGATGCGGCACGGATTCCTGCTTCACTTCCTCGAATGGGTCTTCACGTTCCTCTTCACGGTGGAGTACGCGGCCCGGCTGGCCTCGGTGGATTCAAAGCGGCGGTACGCGTTCAGCTTCTTCGGCCTGGTCGATCTGCTCTCGATCATTCCCACCTACCTGAGCCTCTTTCTGCCCGGCAGCCAGATGCTGGCGATCGTGCGGGTGGTGCGGGTGCTGCGCGTCTTCCGGGTGCTCAAGCTGGTGCGGTACATGGGAGAGGCGCGGACGCTGTTGCGCGCAATGGCGGCGAGCCGCTACCGGATTGTGGTCTTTCTGATCTCGGTGATGACGCTGGTTGTGATTCTGGGCTCCTTCATGTATCTGATCGAGGGACCCGCGGCCGGTTTCACATCGATTCCGGTTGCCGTCTACTGGGCGGTGGTTACGCTGACTACGGTGGGCTTCGGAGACATTACACCGGACACGCCGGTCGGGCAGGCGCTCGCTTCGCTGATTATGCTGATGGGGTACGGGATGATCGCCGTGCCGACGGGAATCGTGAGTGTGGAGCTCGCCTACGCCGCGCAAGCCGCCGGTGCCCCCGAGGGAACGGCTGGAGCCGCCGACAACGTATGTTCCGCGTGCCGGACGGGCGGACACGACAACGACGCGAGGTTCTGCAAGAAGTGCGGCGGAACCGTCATTGCGATCATGCCCGAAGCTTAGGGATGAGGGATCTGCGGCAGGCGAGGAATGGCATACGGGTTTGACGATTCGTCGCAGGCGACGGGTCGCAGCGGAGGAAGCGCGCGATGGCAAAGCGGAAGACGAAGAGGCCAGGCGATCCGGTTGAACCGCTTTCTTCCGGCGACGACGCGCTGGCGGGGCTGCGCGAGGAGAGCATCGAAGTTCTGACCGAGTGCTTCGCGCGGGACGTGCTCACCGTTGACGACTTCGAGGATCGCGCAGAACAGGTCCACGGGGCGCGCAGCATTGCCGATCTCCAGGCCGCCCTCGACGGGATTCCGGCCGCCCTGTCCCGTACACCCCAACCCCTCCCCGCCACCGCCCCCGCGCATCCGGGTCTGCCCGCGCACCTGGCCACCCCTCCCGCGCAGGTTCCGTCCAGTGAGCGTGCGGTTGCGATCTTCGGCGAAACGAAGCGGGAGGGCGCGTGGATCGCGGCCCGCCGGAATGCCGCGGTGGCCGTGATGGGGTCGGCGATCATCGACCTGCGCGAGGCGCGGCTGGGCGCGGAACCGACGGTGATCGCGGCGGTGACCTTCATGGGTTCGGTCGAGGTGATCGTCCCGCCCGGGGTGCAGGTGGAGTGCAACGGCTCGGCGATCTTCGGCGGCTTTGAGCAAAAGCGCGAGAGAAGCGACAGGATCGTGCCGGGTTCCCCGGTGGTGCGGGTGGAGGGGTGGGCGGTCTTCGGCTCGGTGGAGGTCGAGCGGCGGCTGGTCGGCGAGTCGCGGCGCGAGGCGAAGCGCAGGCGAAAGCGCGAGAAGCGGGAAGAGCGGAAACGCATACGGTCGCGCGGGCGGCGGTAGGCGGACCGGCCCTGGAGTTTGCGGGCAGGGGACTGCTGGCTTGGCGGGTGGGGGACCGGAGTGCGGAGTCCCGGGTCGTTCACCGTGTTGGGCCCCGGCCTGGCCCAGGCGTCCGGGACTTGTCGCGAAGGGTACCAAGGCGGTAAGCTGACACGTCCCGCTCATCCCCGGCGCTTCAACCCACGGAGGCAACCCCGCCGATGTCCGACTTCCGCAAGAATCTGCCCGCCATCTCCCATAACGCGCTCCGCATCGTGGCCGGCTTCCTCTTCATGCAACACGGCGCCCAGAAGCTCTTCGGGGTGCTGGGCCGCGACGGAGCGGAGCTGATGAGCCTGATGGGCGTCGCCGGCGTCCTTGAGTTCTTCGGGGGCATCCTGATGATGCTGGGCCTCTTCTCGCGCCCGGTCGCCTTCCTCCTCTCGGGCCAGATGGCGGTCGCGTACTTCATGGCGCACCTCCCCCAGGGTTTCTGGCCGATCATGAACGGGGGCGAGCTCGCGGCCTTCTACAGCTTCACCTGGCTCTGGTTCTTCGCCCACGGCCCCGGCAGCTTCTCGCTGGACGCGCGGATGGGGCGGGAGGGGTAGGGTCCGGTTCGCTCGACGCGAGGCTGGGCGCGGGAGGGGGGCAGGGTCCGGTTCGCTCGACGCGCGGCTGGGTGCGGGAGGGGCAGGGTCCGGTCAACAGTGCTCCGCGAACGCCGTTTGCAGATCCTGCGCGATCGCCGGGGCTGAGCGGCCTTCGATCTGGAAGCGCTCCATCATATACACCAGGTCGCCGTCCTTCAGCAACGCGATGGAGGGCGACGACGGCGGGTAGCCGACCAGGTGTTGCCGGGCGGCCGCGGTGGCATCGAGGTCCTGGCCGGCGAAGACCGTCACCTTGTGGTCGGGCTGCGCGTTGCCCTGCAGCGCCATCGCCACGGCCGGCCGGAAAATTCCCGCCGCACAGCCGCAAACGGAGTTGACCGCGACCAGCACGGTTCCCTCCATCGCGTCCATGGCCTGCTCAACGTGATCGGCGTCGCGGAGCTCCAGAAAACCCATGCGTATCATATCCGCGCGCATGGGCGAAACCATCATCTCGGGGTAGGGCATTGCGGTTCGTGTCCTTCGGCGTTGGGAACTGACGGTGAGCGGGGGAAACAGATATGGTACCAAACAAGCCGGACAGATTCCAGTCGGGAGGCCGGGAGCATTGTGGCCGGGTGGTCCCGTGAATCGGTGGTTGCGGTGGCCAGGGTGTTCCGAAAACGCAGCGGATCACAGGCGGAAATCTCCGCAGTGGGGTATTGTAGTGAAGCCAGGCCGGACCCGGGGAAGGCTCTGGGGCGAGCATCCGGCCGCGGCAGTCCAGGGCCAGCGGATTCAGTTGGGCAGGGAGGCCACCCATGCAAATCGTGTGCCTGCGAGTCAATGGCGACGAGCGCGTCTGCGGGGTTCCGGCCCACTACACGCTCCTCGAGACGCTGCGCTACGGACTCGGCCTGACCGGATCGAAGCAGGGGTGCGACAAGGGTGACTGCGGTGCCTGCACGGTGATCGTGGACGGACGCGCGGTGCTGTCGTGCATTACGCCGGTCTGGGAGGCCGAAGGGCGTGAGGTGCGCACCGTGGAGGGGCTCGCGACGGGTACGCGGCCGCATCCGGTGCAGGACGAGTTCGACCTGAACGGAGCCGCGCAGTGCGGCTTCTGCACGCCCGGAATCCTGTGTAGCGCGGTGGCCTTTCTGGACCGCAATCCCGCGCCGACCCGCACCGAGATCCGCGCCGCGTTGGCCGGAAATCTCTGCCGCTGCACCGGTTACGAGAAGATCTACGACGCGGTCGAGGCGGCGGCCGCGAGGATGGGCGACCGATGAGCGGGCGCGGTGCCGTCACCGCACCGCCTTCGGCCCGGCCGCGCGAGGTCGAACCGGGCAACCCTCGCTCCCCGTCAGGGAATGGGTCCGGCCGACCCGCCACAGGCCCGGACCGCGCCGCCGGCCGCGCCGCACCGGGCGATTCCCCGGCGAGAGACCGCGCCCTCGCCACCATCGGCCGCCCCATGCGCAAGATCGACGGCCTGGCCAAGGCCACCGGCCGCGCCCGCTACACCGACGACATCGCGCTGCCCGGAATGCTGCACGGCAAGATCCTGCGCAGCCCGCACCCGCACGCACGCATCGTCGCCATCGACACCTCCCGGGCCGAGGCGCTTCCCGGCGTGCACGCGGTCGTCACCGGCCGCGACATGCCCGTCACCTACGGCATCATTCCCTGGACGCCCGACGAATACCCCCTCTGTGTCGACAAGGTGCGCCATATCGGCGACGGAGTGGCCGCGGTGGCCGCCAGCGACGAGGAAACCGCCAACGCAGCCCTCGCGCTCATCGGCGTCACCTACGAGGAACTCCCCGCATACCTCGATCCTCACGAAGCGATCGCCGCCACCGATGGCCCCTTCATCCACGAGCCCCGCAAACCGGGCGGGAACGGCAACATCACCAAGAGGGTCGAGCTCGCATTCGGCGATGTGGACACGGGGCTTGAGCACGCCGATGTGGTGATCGAGGGCGACTACTTCTTCCAGGGAACGACCCACACCCCCATCGAACCCCACTGCGCGATCGGCCTCGCGGAACCGTGCGGCAAACTCACCGTGTGGTCGGCCACGCAGGTCCCCCACTACCTGCACCGCGAGCTGGCGCGCGTCCTCAAGCTCGATCCGGCCCGCGTGCGCGTCATTCAGCCTCCGGTCGGCGGCGCCTTCGGCGGCAAGTCCGAGCCCTTCGACCTGGAGTTCTGCGTTGCGAAGCTGTCCCAACGCACCGGCCGTCCCGTCAAGATCCTCTACACCCGCGAAGAGGTCTTCTACGCCCACCGCGGCCGCCATCCCTTCCACATGCGCTACCGCACCGGCGCCACCCGCGATGGCCTTCTCACCGCCGTGGACTCGCGGATCGTCATGGACGGCGGCGCCTACGCCTCCTTCGGCCTGGTCACCACCTACTACTCCGGCCAACTGCTGACCGCGCCCTACCGGATGCCCGCCTACCGCTTCCACTCCACCCGCGCCTACACCAACAAACCCGCCTGCGGACCCAAGCGCGGCCACGGTTCGGTTCAGCCCCGCTTCGCCTTCGAGGTGCAGCTCGACCGCATCGCCGAGAAGCTCGCCATCGATCCCATCGAGTTGCGCCGCCGCAACTTTATCGGCTCCGGCACCCGCACCGTCAACGACCTGCGCGTCACCTCCAACGGTTTCATGGAGTGTCTGGCCGCCGTCGAGCGCGCCAGCGACTGGAGTGCCAAATTCCGCCGCCTCCCCTACGGACGGGGCGTGGGCGTGGCCGGCTCGACCTACATCACCGGCACCAATTACCCGGTCTATCCCAACGACATGCCGCAATCGGGCATCCAGCTCCAGGTGGACCGATCGGGGCGCGTGGCGGTCTTCTCGGGCGCGTCGGAGATCGGGCAGGGCGTCGATTCCATGGTGACCTACATCGTCGCCGAAGAGCTGGGGGTCCCGCTGGAACACATTCGCGTGCTGGCGGGCGACACCGACTTCACCCCGGTCGATCTGGGCGCATACTCCTCGCGCGTCACCTTCATGCTGGGAAACGCCTGCATCGAGGCCGCGTGCAAGCTGAAGGCGATGGTGCAGAGCGCGGTGGCGGAGGCGTGGGAGGCGAGGCCGCGCGAGGTGCTCCTGGCGGGCGGACGGGCGCTGCGGGCGGGCGACACGGCGCAAAACCTGCCGCTGCGCGAAGCCTTCCACCTGGCCGAGACGAAGTTCGGCACCCTGGGCGCCACCGGATCGTACAACACCCCCAAGGATGTGCACGGGAGCTACCGGGGCGCGACGATCGGAGCCTCGCCGGCCTATTCCTTCACCGCGCACGTCGCCGAGGTCGAGGTGGACGCGGAGACCGGCTTCGTAACCGTTGAGAAGATCTGGATCGCCCACGACTGCGGCCGCGCGCTCAACCCGGTCCTGGTCGAGGGCCAGATGGAGGGATCCGCCTACATGGGATTCGCCGAAGCGCTGATGGAGGAGCAGATCTTCAAGACCGCCGACCAGGGGCGAGCCGGGCTCCACAACGCGCCTTCGCTGCTGGATTACCGCATTCCGACCAGCGTGGACACCCCCGAGCTCCAGTCGCTGATCATCGAGTCGATCGACCCGGAGGGGCCGTATGGGGCCAAGGAGGCGGGGGAGGGGCCGCTGCATCCGTCGATTCCGGCCATTGCCAATGCGATCCACGATGCCGTAGGAGTGAGGATGAACTCGTTGCCCTTTTCGCCGCCGAGGGTGTGGCGGGCACTTCGGGAGGCCGAACAATGGGGTGGGGGATGAGGGGGGGAAGAAGGATTGCGGTGGCTGTCGCGGCGCTGGCTCTCGCGCTGGCGGCGCCGGAATCGTCCCGGGCCCGGGCCCAGTCCCGCCCCGCCCAGGGAACAGCCCACGACTGGGAGATCGCGCGCGCACAGGTGGAGTGGGCGATCGGCCACCGCCGCGCCGCCAACCCCTCATTCGGCGACCTGATCGGCGCCATCGGCGAGCGTCTGGTCGGAACCGCCTACGAACCCCGCACCCTGGAGCTCCCCGGTCCCGAGCGTCTGGTCATCAACCTGGAGGCACTGGACTGCGTAACCTTCGTCGAAAATGTGCTGGTTATGGCGCGACTGGCGTGGAGGGCGGATCCGGCGCTGGTCGAAGATCCGGCCTCGGTCGCGGGCTCGGCCTCGGTCGCGGAGCAGGACGCATTCAGGGCCGCCTACCGGCGCGAGCTGGCCACCATCCGCTACCGGGGCGGCGTTCTCGACGGGTACGGCAGCCGCCTCCACTACTTCAGCGAATGGATCGGCGACAACGCGGCCCGGGGAATCGTGGCCACGGTCTCGCGCGAACTCGGCGGCGTCCCCGATTCATCCCCCATCGACTTCATGTCCACCCACCCCGACGCCTACCGCCAACTCGCCGACCCGGCGGTGCGTACGCAGATTGCCGCCGTGGAGGCGCGGCTGAACGCAAGTTCCCGCCACTACCTCCCCGAGACCGCCCTCGCGGCGGCGGCCAGCGGCATCCGCGAAGGCGACATCATTGCAGCGACCAGTACCGTCGGCGGCCTCGATATCGCGCACACCGGGATCGCGGTCCGGCGCGGCGGAATTCTGCGGCTGATGCACGCGCCGCTCGTCGGTTCCCATGTGCAGATCAGCCCGGAATCGCTCGCCGAGCGCGTCCTGCGCATCGAAGGTCAGGACGGAATCATGGTCGCGCGTCCCATTGCCCCAACGACCGGCGAACCGGTTTCACTTCAGCTCCGGCAACCCCGTTGAACCGCCAGTCTCCCACTGAACCACCGGTCCCCGGTTGGTTCCGCCATTCGGACCATTAGTGCTTCGTCTTCACCCCTTCCGCTACCACCGTCCCCGCACGGTCGCCGAGGCCACGGGCCTGCTCGCGGAGCTCGGAGGGGAAGCCATGCCGATCGCGGGTGGCACCGACCTCATGCCGAACATGAAGCACCGTCTCTTCACCCCCGGGCACCTCGTTGCGCTCAACCGGATCGCCGCGTTGCGCGGAATCGATGTAGTGCCGGTCGGCAACGGTCCGGTCCGGGCGCGTTCATCCGACAATCGCTCCCCCGCTGACGGTCGGGGATCCCTTGCCAACGACGTGGGCGAGTCTGGAAAGAGCCTTCGTATCGGCGCGCTCGAAGTCCTCGCCGACGTCGCATCGAGTCCCCTGGTCCGGCAACATTTTCCCGCGCTGGCCACCGCCGCCGGACTCGTCGCGGGACCGCAACTGCGCAATATGGGAACGATCGGCGGCAACATCTGCCTCGACACCCGGTGCACCTACTACAACCAGACCGAGTTCTGGCGCGGCGCGCTCGGCTATTGCCTCAAGAAGGACGGTGCCGTATGCCATGTCACCCGAGTGGGCAAGAAGTGCGTGGCGGCTCACTCGGCGGACACCCCTCCCGTGCTGATCGCGCTCGGCGCAACCCTCGCCCTGGCCGGTCCCGGGGGCGCGCGCGAGATCCCGGCCCACGACTATTTTGTCGCCGACGGAATCCGCAACACCCGTCGCACGCACGGCGAAATCCTCACCGAAGTCCGGCTTCCCCTCGCGGGGCCCCACCGGCGGAGCGCCTATCGGAAACTGCGGCAGCGAGGTTCGATCGACTTTCCGTTGCTCTCGGTCGCGGTGGTCGGCGATATGGACGAGACGGGCGTGGTGGCGCGTATTCGCGGCGTCGTGTCGGCGCTGGGGGCGCGGCCGCGGCTGCTCTCGGGTTGGGAGGCGATCGCGGTCGGGAACAGGCTGGACAACCGCCTGATCAATGCGCTGGCCGAACGGGCTCATGCGCAGTGCCGGCCGCTGGAGAACATGATCGTCGATTCCCAATGGCGCCGCGCGATGGTGCCGGTGCAGGTGCGGCGGGCGTTGCGCGAAATGGCGGGCCCTTGCGCCCATCCCAACGCCCATGGCACCCACGGCAGTCTGAGGCAGTCTGTAACAGCAAATCAAACTTGAGCGGACGGGTCAAACTTGAGCGGACGCGTCGGCAACCCCAACGCGCCGTTGCCCAATCCCACATATTCTGGCGAACGAAGCGGAGAATGCCATGCAATCCACCCAGATCCCCAACAGTGGCAAGGTCCTCTACACCGAGCGCACCTGGGCCCCGCTCTGGGTCCTGGTCCTGCTCTGGACCGCCTGCATCGCGGCGGCGGTTGCGGCGATCTACGACCTTCAGCAGGGGTCCGAACCCATGTCAGCCGTCGGAGCGGGACTGACCGCGAGCGCCGTCCTCCTCTTCCCCATGCTCATCACCCTGGTCTTCACCCGCCTCGACGTGGAGGTGCGGACTGACTGTCTGCGCATCGCCTTCGGACCCATCCACCTGGCCCGCAAGCGCATCACCTTCTCCGAAATCGAATCGGTGCGCGGCGTCAGCTACCGTCCCCTGCGCGAGTTCGGCGGCTGGGGATTCCGACCCCGGGGCAAGCGAACGGCGTGGACCATTCGGGGGAACCAGGCTCTTCAGGTCACGTTGCGAAATGGCAAGCAGGTCTACGTGGGGTCGCGCTTTCCGCAGCGGCTGGAAGAAAGGGTGCGGACGGCGATGCGGGGGGCGGGAGGCAAGGCCGATCCCTGACGGGGCAAGGATTCCTGACGGGCAAGCCTATTCCGGTTCCGATTTGCAGGCTGCCCTGGCACAATAGCTGGTGCCGCTGTCGCAATAGCGCCGACGTAGGCTCCACCATGACATCGGTATTCGCCCTCAAAGGTATGGCACGCGCAGCTTATTGTGGTACGCTTTCGTTGTTGCGAGTTGTTTGTGGGCGAAAGACAATCTCGCCCACAATCGGATACGGACGAATCCGCCCGGACACGACGAACAGGGTGTCCCCGCGAAAGGCTCGTGGGGTTGCCCGTAGCAGGGAGTTGCGATCTTCGATCCACCAGCGCATCAGCAGAGATCCATCGTAGCCGCGCGCTTCCAGCACCACCGAGGCGGCTCGCACGGTGTTCAAGTCGCCTTCCCTGTCCGCCGGATCCAGCGTTGCGACCCGGCCGAGCATCAGTGACCGGCCGCAGTTCAGATCAACGCCCCAGGGACCTGCCACCCAGACCCCGTCGTCTCTCTGCCTGGGCGGGAGACCGAGGTCGGTCAGAAAGTGAAATCTCTCCGCTCCGCTGTAGGGGTCAAGCGCGACCCCCTCAAGCGCCCAGTCGTTGGCAACCAGCACGGCAGGTTCTCCCCCCGCTTCTCTCGGTTGGACGCAGACGCCCCCGACACGCCGAATCCAGGAATCCGACCATGTTGCCATGGGAGGCGGGCCGATCACGGTCTTGCGGAACGCACCCGTGCCGCGGTCGATCAGCGCAACGCTGCCGTATCCGGGCGCCTCGGTGCCCACCACCAGTGTGGAATCGTCCACAACGTCGATTTGTGACAAAGTGAATGGCATCCGTGCCTCGCCGAGCGGCACGATGGGGATTCGTCGGCTCTGTTCCCCACGAGAGGAGAGCACGATGATTTCGCTGCGCATCTGATCGTAGACGAAGAGGGAGTCGCCGTCGGCCGCCATCGCCCGAATGAAGCGAAATTCTCCCGGACCGTCGCCGCAGCCTCCCCAACGGTCCCGAAAAGTCCCGCTTGGCCGGTCAATGATCGTAAGTGTGCATGTGAAGGCATCGGAGACCACAAGCGCGCCGTCCGGGAGCGTGGCCACCGCGCGTGGCCGGGCGAAGGACACGGGCCCGTCCAGTGAGCCGTACTCGCGAATGGGCACCGCAACCCAGGTGGAATCCGGCGTTGCGGATTCGGGCGTGACGTGGCTTAGGCCAGGCATGTACCAGGGTTCAGGGGCGCTGTCCGTGCAACCAGTCACCAATGCCAACAGCAATGGCAACAGGAATGGCAGCGGAAGGAGTGCTCGCGAGATGCGATGGCTCCGGTGCGGGGGACATTGCTGAATCACCGGCCTATTCCTGCCCATCCGCATACCACACCGGTTGCTTGATCTCCGGTGTCCGCAGGTCCGGGTCTGGACAAGCGCCTATTATGAAAGATTCAATGGCGTCGAGAAAGAACGAAGCAGTTGGCATGTGCTGTCCAAACATGTCGCGACCCTCATAGTGAGACGTGGTTCAGCTACCGGCTGTCGCCGCGTGGGAAAGTGCCGTGACGGCACAGTCAATTCTAACGGAAACGGGGCGGGCCGGCGAGGTCGGCGCCGTTCCCAAGAGGTTCATCCCGTGGCGTTTTGGAACGCGCGCTCGGTTTCCCCCTTTACCTCCGCTCCAACACCATCGCGAACCCCATTCCGCCCGCCGCGCAGACCGTTACCAGGCCGAACTGGCGATTGCGCCGCCCGAGCTCGTTCAGGATGGTGGTGACCAGGCGGGCACCGGTTGCGCCAAAGGGGTGGCCCAGGGCGATCGATCCGCCCATCACATTGATCGCCTCCGGGTCGGGGTGGCCGAGCTTACCGGAGCGTCCGAGTTCGCGCCGTCCGAAGTCATCGGAGTCCCAGGCTTGCAGATTCGAAAGCACCTGCGCGGCAAAGGCTTCGTGCATCTCCAAAAGGTCGATGTCGGTCATGGCAAGACCGGCGCGGTCCAGAGCGATGGGCACGGCATAGGCGGGTCCCTGGAGGAGTTGGCCGGCGGGGTCGAGGGCGGTGATGGCGCAACTGCGCAGGTAGCCGAGGGGCTTCAGTCCCAGATCGCGGGCGCGGGCGGCGGACATGAGGAGCACGGCCGAGGCGCCGTCGGTCAGGGGTGAGGCGTTTCCGGCGGTGACCGACCCGAACTCGCGGTCGAAGACGGGGCGCAGGGCGGCCAGCGCTTCCATTGAGGTATCGGGGCGGATCCCGTTGTCGTGCTCCACGGTGACCTCGTAGCGTGGCGGCAGGTGCAGCGGCGCGATCTCGGCGGTAAGGCGGCCGTCGTCGACTCCGGCCTGGGCCTTCCGGTGGGATGCGAGCGCCCAACGATCCTGGTCCTCGCGAGCGATACCGTTTTCGCTGGCCATGCGTTCGGCCGCTTCGCCCATGGTCTCGCCCGTCGAATACTCGGAAATTGCGGGTGCGACCGGTGCCAGGTCACGCGGACGGATCCGGGAGAAGACGCGCAGGCGGGCGCCCAGGGTTGTTGCGCGCGAAGCGGTGACCAGCGTTCGGGCCAGCCGGTCCGAGGCCAGGATCGGGATGCGCGAAAGACACTCGGCACCCCCCGCTACGACCACATCGGCGCACCCCGCAGCGATCAGATTCGCGCCGTCGGCGATGGCCTGGTTGGACGAAGCGCACGCGCGCGACACCGTCACCGCGGGAACCCCCTTCGGCAACGTCGCCAGCGCGATCTCGCGGGCCATGTTCGGGGCGCGCACATCGTGAATGACGGTTCCGAAGATCAGGTGGTCCACCATCTCGGGCGGAACTTCGGTTCGGGCAAGGAGTTCGGTCACGGCGTGGCGTCCCAGATCGATCGCCGTGAGGTCTCGAAAGTGGGTGCCCGCCCGGACGAATGGAGTCCGGCAGCCGCCGATGATCGCTGTCTTCATCCCGTTGCCCTCTTCTTGCACCGTCGTTGGGGATGTGCCGATTCTGCGGCGCCTGGGGCCCGGAGCGATCCCGATCCATCCGGATCATACCCTGCGGTCCCGTCTTGTTTGGCCATTGTCCCGCCTGGATCCGTCCAACGATCAGGCACGCCCGGTTGAGTTGCACCCCGCGGACGCCCATCATACACGGTTGCCAGGTCACCCCGAAAGTCCCCCGCACCAGGGAAGCGCACCCAACCGTGAGAGCCGTCGAATTCAACGTCACCATTCCGAGGTATCTGCTGGCCCGGTCGCTCGGTCGCGTCAGCGGCGCCTTTGTCCACGGCCGTCCCTCGGGATTGCGGTTGGTGGAGCGCGCGGCACCGGAGTTGCCAGGAGATGACTGGGTCGGAATCGAGGTGTTGCTCTGCGGAATCTGCGGAAGCGATCTGGCGAACATTTCCTTCCGGTCGAGTCCGGCGATGGAGCCCTTCGGGTCCTTTCCCGCCGTGCTGGGCCACGAAATCCTGGGACGCGTGACCCAGGTGGGAGCCGCGGTGACCCATCTACGAACCGGTGACCGTGTCGTGGTCGATCCGATGCTGCACTGCGAAGCGCGCGGGTGGGCGACGGATTCCTGGTGCGCGTCGTGCGAAATCGGGGCGCACAGTACCTGCGGGAATGCGGGCGAAGAGGGGGATTTGGTCGTTGGCGACGAGGGGAAAAGGCTTGCCCCGGGACTGACGATTGGTTATCACCGGGACTTGCCTGGGGGCTGGGGCGAAACGATGGTGGCGCACGCGCGGCAGGTGCGGCCGGTGCCTGGGGGGATTCCGAACCGGACTGCGGTGCTGGCCGAACCGCTCTCGATCGGCGTGCACGGCGTTCTGCAGAGCCAGGCGCTGGATTCGCCCGGACCGATTCTGGTGATCGGGAGCGGCACGATCGCCCTTGGCACGATCTGGGCATTGCGCACGCTGGGCTACCAGGGAGAGCTGGTTGCGCAAGCCAAGCGGCCACATGAAATGAAGCTCGCAGCCGCGCTCGGGGCCGACCGTACCATTACACCGGGTGCGGAGGCACGGCAAGAACTTGTCGATACCGGCGCGCATGCGTACATGCCGGTAGTGGGGCCGGAGGTCTTTTGCGGCGGCGGATTTCCGCTGATCTTCGACTGCGTAGGCAACCGGTCCAGTCTTGCCCAGGCGCTCGGATTCGGAGCGGCGCGCGGCCGAATCGTGGTGCTGGGGTGCGCGGGGCAGATCCGCAAACTTGACCTTACCTTCCTGTGGGCCAAGGAGTTGCAGGTACAGGGATTTGTGGGGTATGGGGCGGAGGGGGGGCGGGGGCAGGGAAGGCATACCTTCGACATCACCCTTGAGCGAATGCGCGACGACCCGAGCGCATTGTCCAAGATCGTCACACACATATTCCCACTCGCGCAATACCGCGAAGCACTCGTCGCGGCCCTTGACCACAGACAGAGCGGTGCAGTAAAGGTGGCGCTTCAGCCGGGGGATTGAGGAAGGGAGCAGCCGCCCAGTCCCACCCTTCCATCCACCCCCACGGCCAGGTCTTCATACACAAATAGCGGGTTGACCTCGACTTCCGCGAGTTCCGGCCACCGCATCAGGCAATCGGTGACCGCCTGGACCGCGGCCACCACCACCCCGATCCGCACGGGTGGCCGTCCGCGCGCGCCGTCGAGCAGGGCGGCGATCTTCAGCTCCCGGATCGCGGCCTCCACCTCGCGCCCATCCACCGGCAGAACCCGGTGCGCCACGTCGCGCAGCACCTCCACCCAGATCCCGCCGGCTCCCACGGTCAGCACGGGTCCGAGCTGTGGGTCGCGGGTTGCCCCCACCAGAAGTTCGGCCACGGGGTGCGGCAACATCGGCGTCACGGTTGCCGCACCGGGCTCTTCGGGCAGGCCATGGGCACGGGCGAATTCCCCGGCAGCGGCCACGATCTCGTTGAAGGCGGCGCGGGCCTCGTCTCCGGTCGCCACCCCGAGCGCCACCCCGCCCGCGTCGGTCTTGTGAACGATGTGCCGCGAGAGGAGCTTGACCGCGACCGGCTGGTCGGCCTCTCGCAGCGCCGCCGCCGCTTCGTCCGCCGACCGTACGGTCACCGCATCCGCAAAGACCAGCCCCGACTCGGCCAGAAGGGCGCGCGACTCGATCTCGTTGAGCGTCAACCGGCCTTCCGCGCGTGCCGCCGCCACGACCCCCGATGCCCGTCTCGCCTCCGCACCCACCGACCCGCCTCCGACTGTGCGCTTCGCACCCCGGCCGGTTGCCGCACCCCTCCGCACCGCCCGCCGCTGCAGCTCCGCCACCGCGCGACAGGCGACTTCCAGCGAACCGATCACCGGCACCTCTGCAGCGCGCAACGCGTCCAGCGCCCGGCTCGGGTGGCCAGCGTACTGGGAGTGGACGACCAGCCCCTTGCCCCGTTCGCGCATCATGCGCGCCATCGACCGGGCCGCGGCCACCTCCGCCTCGGTCAGCGTCTCCGAGAAGCGAATTCCGTAGCCGCCGAAGAGTCCAACGAGCAGCACGGCTCCGACCGCATCGTCGTGGGCCAGGATCGCGAGCGCATCGGCGAAGGCGCCCGGATCGGCGTCGGCGGCCCCCGCGACATCGACTGGTGTGCGCACAGCGGCGGCGGGACCCAGTCGCGCACGCAACTTGCCGGTACTCTCCTCGGACAGCCTGGCGAGTGGCACCCCCATCTCGTGCAGTGTATCCACCCCCAAGGTGCTCTGGCCACCGCCGTCGGAGAGGATTCCCACTCCGCTGCGACTCCCGGGCGAGCTGGCCGGCGATTCCTTCCCCTCATCCCAATCCTTCCCCGCGAGCGGCACGGCGGCATCGGGGTGCGCCGGCTCGGCCGATGGATTTGTCCCCCACCGCTGCGACCCCAGCGTGGCCGCGACCTCCAGAAGTTCGTCGGTGCGGGCGACCTCGACGATTCCAACCTGCGCGAATCCGGCCCGCAGCCGGTCGTACGGTCCGGCGATGGCTCCCGTGTGCGACAGGGCGGCGCGGGCTCCGGCGACCGTGCGCCCCGACTTGATGGCGACAACCGGCTTTCCCAGCGTGACGGCAGCGGCGGCAGCCAGCAACGCGCGGGTGTCGCGACAGCCCTCTACATGACAGATGATTGCGCGGGTGTCGGCGTGATTGCCCAGGAACTCCAGCACCTCGCCGAATCCCACATCAACTTCGTTGCCGAGCCCGCAGCAGATCGAAACGCCCATCCCCGTCCGGGTGGTGATTCGGGTCATCAGGTCCAGCGCAATGTTCCCCGACTGAACCAGGAGCGCGAGTCCCCCGGGACGAACGCCGCGCGCCCCGATCAGGTTCACGCCCAGCGGCAGATTGAGGAGTCCCGAGGTATTGGGACCGACGACGCGCACACCCGTTTCCCGCGCTGCAGCGCGCAGCCGGGCCTCCAGAGCGGCACCCCGTGGGCCCGCCTCGCCGAAGCCGACCGCCAGCACCACCGCCCCCGCCACCCCCCGCTCCCCACATTCCCGGACAATCCCCGGCGCGAACCGGCCGGGAGTGCAGAGCACGGCGAGATCCACGGCCTCTGGAGTCGCCCCGATGTTGCGGAAAACTTCGCGGCCGAGCAGCGATCCCCCCGCGCGGTTGACCGGATAGACGGGCCCGTCATAGCCCGATTCGAGCAGGGCACGGAAGATCTGGTGGCCGCGCTTGGTGGGCGTCGCGCTGGCGCCCACGACCGCGATCGAGCGGGGCTCAAAGATCGGGGCGAGGCCACCGGCGGCCGGACGAGGCCTGGGCAGGGGCCGGGGTCCGACAGCTTTGTGGCTCATTTCCCCCGGAAATCCGGACGGCGCCCCTCGTGGAAGGCGGCCAGTCCCTCGCGCCAGTCCTCGGTGCCGAAGACCTCCTCCAGCGCGGTTCGTTCCCGCTCCATCGCCTCTTCGCGCGAAAGCGCCGCCGCCGGACCGATCAGCCGCTTCGCCGCCGCCAGCGGAATCGGTGCACGCCGGGTCAGGCGCCGGGCCAGCCGCTCTGCCTCGGGCATGACTTCGTCCGCGGGGACGGCCCGGTTTACCACGCCCATCGCCGCCGCCTCGGAACCGGAGAAAAAGTCCCCCAGGTGAATGATCTCGCGCGCCTTCAGCGTCCCCACCCGGTCCGAGAGCGTGTACACGACGCCGCCTCCGACGAAGGTGCCAAGCGCGACCTCCGGCAGACGCAGCTTCGCCCCTGCGGCCACAATCGCGAAGTCTGCCGACAGCGCCAGCTCCAGTCCCGCCCCGATCGCGTGTCCATTCACCGCGGCAACCACCGGCGTCCCCATCGTCTGCATGAGGTGATTGGCGCGCTGGGCCACCTCGATGTAGCGGCTCCGTTCGGCCGGCGTGAGCTCGCGGTCGCGGTGTTCCTTAAGGTCGGCCCCGGCACAGAATGCGCGCCCGGCGCCGGTTACGATCACGCAGCGGATTTCCGGGTCGGCCTCGGCGCCTTCCAGCCCCCCGATCAGCGCTTCGTACAGCGGCAGACTGACCGCGTTGAGGCGGTGGGGCCGGTTGAGGGTGAGGACGAGGAGGGCCCCGTCGCGCGAGCTCAGAACCTCACGGCACGGCATCGAAGTCCACGCCCCCGCGCAGTACCGGACGCCCGGCCAGCGCCATTGTGGCCTCGCCGTCGCGGATGGCGAAAGCACCGTTGACGAGCACATGCACCGTCCCGCGCGAGTACTGGTGCGGCCTCTCGTAGGTGGCCAGATCCTGCACGGCGTCAAGCTCCAGAACAGCGATGTCGGCGGCGTACCCCTCGCGAAGATATCCCCGGTCGGGCCAGCCCAGGAAGTCGGCAGCCAGCCCGCTCATCGAACGGACCGCAAAGGGCAGGGTGACGAGGGCTTCGTCGAGCACCAGGTCGCGGATCTTCTTCGTGAAGGACCCAAACGCGCGGGGGTGGGTGACGGGACGGGTGGGACCGGGATCGCGGCCGTCGGTGCAGCTCATCATCCAGGGAAGCTGCGAGAGGTAGCGGATGTTCTCGATATCGTAGAGCCCCAGATTCATGACCGCGGCATTGCCCTCCCGCAGGATCCGGCGGGCGGCCGCGGGGGCGTCGGTCTCCCACTCGTCGGCGATCTCCCGCAGCGTCCTGCCATTGAGATCCGGGCGCTGGTCGGCGAAGAGAATGCGCTCGGCGCCGCCCCGAATATCGAGCATCTCGCGCGTCTGCCGGTCGATGATCGCCATGGTGTCGGGGTGGTCGAAGCGGCGGACCATTGCGCTGTCGCCCCCGGCCGCGGCCCAACCCGGAATCGTGTACGAGCGGAGATTGGATTGGGTGGCGGTGTAGGAATGCAGCGCGCCCGCGACCTCCACACCACGCGCGCGCGCCTCTTCGATCAGCGCGGCCCCCTCGTGAGCGCGTCCGTAGTTGTGCGCGCCCTGGGCGTTGAAATGGCTGAAAATCACCTTCGTGCCCCCCTCCTCGCCGATCCGGATCGCCTCCGAGATCGACTTCAGGTACCCGAAGGGGGGATACGCCGCCCCGAGATCGCGGTCGTGCGTGTCGTAGATTGCACCCGGATAGTCCGCTGCGACGCGATTCAGCTCAATCACCTCTTCGGTCCGGGCGTAGTTGCCCGGCAGGTAGAAGAGCCCCGAGGACAGCCCGTGCGCGCCCTCTTCCATCCCCTGCCGCACCAGCGCCCGCATCCGGTTCAGCTCCTCGCCGGTCGGCGCGCGGTCGTCCATTCCCATGACCTGGCGGCGCACCCAATTGTGGCCCACGAAGAGCAAGGCGTTCACCCCGATCCCGTCGCGTGCCCAGCCGATCATCCGCGCCTGCACCTCGGCGCTCCCGCCCCCGTCGAGTCCCAGCGAAACAGTAGTGATTCCCTGATGGAGGAAGGCGCGCGCGTCGCGGCCGTGGGGGGCGTCCAGCTCGGCGTGCGAGTGCATGTCGATGAAGCCGGGCGCCACCGCGAGGCCGCTCACATCGACGGTATCGGCGGCGGTGATCCGCGAAGCGGCGGCGTCCCCAACGAAGACGATGCGGTCTCCCGTCACCGCGACATCGGCGACGACGGTTTCGGTCCCCGTGCCATCGATCACGTTGCCGCCGGCGAGAAGGAGGTCGGTGTGGGCGCCGGCCGGAGTGCAGGCCGCGAGGCCAACGGAGATGGAGAGGAGAGCGAGCGCGGCCGGGTGCCGGGCACGGGCGGGGGGCGGGGTCATGGGGGTGTCCGGGGGCGTGGGGAACGGGTCGCATCCGGCGGACCGGTCCGTGGAACGCCGGAGCCAGCTTCGATTTGCCGACGCCTGGGGACGGATCAGTTCAGGAGCGTCGGCGGAGCGGTCAGTCTCGGGAGCGTTGCAGAAGAAAAAGCCCGCGTTCCATCGAAGTTACGGCAATGACGCCGCTCCCGAAATAGGGATAGTTGCTCCAGGTGCCGGCGAACCCAGGCACATCCTCTCCGATCGGTTCCACATCGAACCAGGCGATCTCGCGCGGGACTTCGCGGTCGCTGATGTCGATGATTCTGAGCCCGGCCAGGTAGTTGGACTGGTACAGCAGGTTGCCCCGCACGTAGAGGTTGTGGTCCGATGCCGCCGTGCTCCCGGCAAACTCGGTGACGAGGAACGGATCCTCCAGATCGGACACATCCCAGACGAGCGTGCGCGTGAGGCCCTGGCTGTCGAACTCGTCGAATTCGTCGTTCTGATAGAGATACCTCTGGGCCTCGTCAAGCCAAAGCTGGTGTATATAGCCCGAGTCGGGGTAGCGCGCCGCGGCCAGCCCGCGCGGGGCGTCCTTGTCCGTCACATCGGCGATGACGATCGCGGTTTCGTTCGCCGCAAAGCAGACTTCGCGACCCCGGTACTCGTCGTGCGGCCCCCGGTAGATGACGCACTGCGCGTCGTGCGTGTATCCCGTTCCCGCAAAGCCGGTGTTGGTGTCGGCGAAGCAACCGGCGAACTGCGGACGGTCGGGGCGGCGAACGTCAACCATGTGCAGTCCGCCGCCGCAGGTCTCTCCGCCCTCTCTGGCCCCCACGATGTAGGCAAAGCCGGAGGACTCGTTGACGACGATGTTGTGGGCGCTCGCGATTCCGTCATAGTGCACCGTTGCGTCAAAGGTGACCGGCTCGTTACCCACATTCCGCAACTGCGCGAGGTCGAAGATCTGCATTCCGTGTGCACCCGCGGCGTCCGCCACGATGAAGGCGTGGTCCCGGTACACCTTGACGTCGCGCCAACCACTCGGCGACGCGCCCTCCGTCAGCGGCAAATGGCCGGCGAAGCTTGGTTCGGCCGGGTTGCGCCAGCCCACAAAGGAGGTTCCGTCAAAGTGGCCGACCAACGCCCACTCGGTTCCGGTCCGGCGATCGGTCCAGCCCCAGATATCGCTGACGAACGTGGCCCCAAACTGGTGTGCCTCCAGGTGCGCCGCCAGATCCAGGCCCTTGCAGGGGTACTCGCGGGCAACGCCGTCTTGGCAGGGCGCCCCGGTCCTGGGTGGTGGGGGCGGATCCGGCGGAGTGACGGACCCCGGCGAAGTTCCCTCGTCGCGGCACGCGGCCATCGCCACACAGAAAAGGCCCGCGACGGCGACGCGCACAAGGTCACTCTTCCCTCGAAACTTTCTGTTCATCCGGTTCATGTTTCTGCCCTCCGGCTCCCCTCCGTACCCGGCTTCGCTACTCCTCCGGGCCCGGCCACCGCCCCAGCCGCAGGGAGAACGCGACTACGGATGCCCGAGATCCACAACCAGCCGCGGCTCGCCCCGCATTTCCATGATGCGATAGTTCAACCCCCCGGCAGCGCCAAGGATCCATCGCACGGTTCCGTCCTCGTCGCAGCTCTGGACAGCGTTGGCCAGTGCCGGAAAGTCGGTCGCACGGTCGCGGTCGTCGATCAGGGGGGTTCCGCCGTCGTTGGCGCGCGCTCCCGACAACTCCACAACCAGGTATTCGGCCGCCTCCGAAATCGCTTCGGTCCCGTCGCATCCTCCCCCGGCCGCGCTGGAGAAGGCGAGGCGATAGCCGGGAATCGATTCGGCGAAGGTGAAGACCACCCGGTCGTACCCGCGGGACTGCGATGTGCGGACGCCAACCAGCGAAACGGTCGGGGCATTCGGATTGGGGTCGCGCGAGACTGTGTTGCGGGACCAGGGGGTGTTGAGCCCCACCTCGGAGGGTTCCAGCTCGCCGTAGTCGGCCTCGGTCATCTCGTCGGCGGGCGGATCGGTGCCGACCAGGGGATCGGGTTCGGGCGCGGGTTCGTCGGCGCCGCCACAGGCCGAAACCAGGAGCGCAAGCACGGCGACAGGGAAGAGGGGGAAAGAGGCGCGAGCGGCCGATCGGGGCATCGGGGCCGGTCTGTCCATCGGGGAAGTCCTGGGCATCGGGAAAAGTCCTCCTGAAATGGATTGGGTGGCGAAAACTCGGTGGCCGAATGCGGGGGGCGCGGAACCCGTCAGCGGAGAATCCGGACGGCCCGGCGTACACCGTCCACCAATTGGCGCACCTCTTCGTTGGTGTTGTAAAGGTAGAAGGATGCCCGGACCGTCGCGGAGACGCCGTACCGGTCCACCACGAGCTGCGCGCAGTGATGGCCCGCCCGCACCGCGATTCCCTGCGCATCGAGCATCGTCGCCAGGTCCTGCGCATCGGTTCCGCGAACCACGAAGGGAATGACACCGGCGCGGTCCTGCGGATCCGTTGGGCCCAGAATGCGAATGCCGTCGACCTCTTTCAGCCCCTCGATTGCCGATCGCGTCAACGCCTGCTCGTGGCGGTGAAGCGCGCCAAAGCCGATGGCGTCGAGGTAGTCGGCCGCCGCCCCCATCCCCACCGCCCCCGCGATGTTCGGCGTCCCGGCCTCGAACTTGTGCGGAACCTCGGCCCAGGTGCTCGATTGCGGCGTCACCCGCTCGATCATCTCGCCGCCCCCCTGCCACGGCGGCATCTCGTCAAGGAGCGCCTGCCGGCCCCACAGCGCCCCCATTCCGGTCGGTCCGCACATCTTGTGGCCCGAAAATGCGTAGAAATCACACCCCAGCGACTGCACATCGACCCGCAGATGGGGAGCGCCCTGGGCGCCGTCGAGGATGTAGACCGCGTCCGAACGATCCCGGATCAGGGCACCGATCTCGCGTACCGGATTGACCGTGCCGAGTGCATTGGAGACATGCGGCAGCGAGACGACCCGGGTACGGCTTCCCAGCATGTCTGCGAGCGCGTCGAGGTCGAGATGGCCGTCGTCGGTGAGCCGCAGATAGCGGAGCCGCGCGCCGGTTCGGGCGGCCAGAAGCTGCCAGGGGACCAGGTTGGAGTGGTGTTCCATCTCCGAAATGACGATCTCGTCGCCGCTGCGAACCCGCGCCCGCCCGATCGAGTGAGCGACGAGGTTGAGCGCCTCGGAGGTTCCCCGCGTCCAGATCAGCTCGCTGGCACCGGGGGCATTGATCCACCGGGCGATCCGTTGGCGGCTGCCTTCGTACGCCTCGGTGGCGCGGCGGGCGAGTTCGTGCACCCCGCGGTGGACGTTGGCGTGATCGTGCAGGTAGTAGCGCGCAATGGCATCGATTACCTGGCGCGGCTTCTGCGACGAGGCGGCGTTGTCGAGATAGACGAGCGGCCGCCCCTCGACGGTCTGGTGCAGGATGGGGAAGTCTCGCCGCAGGGCGTCGACATTGAGGGGCGCGGCGTCCATCGGGGCGCTTCAGCCGAGCAGAATGTGTACGGAGCCGTCCCGAACCTCGACCTCGAAGGCCCGGACCGGGGCCACGGCGGGCAACATGGTTGCCTTGCCGGTACAGGCGTCGAAGCGCGCGCCGTGAAAGGGACATTCGATCTGACCGTCCTCCAGATCGCCGCCCGAGAGCGGGTAGTCCTGGTGCGAACATCGGTCCTCGAGCGCGTAGATGACGCCATCGACATTGGCGAGCACGACCGATCCCGCATCGGATTGCACGGCCTTCAACTCGTCCGGAGGAACCTCCGCCACCTCCGCCACCCGCTGCCACCCCGTCGCCCGGTTTCCGCCTCCGGCCCCGAAGATCACGTCCCCTGGCCTGTTTTCTGCAGCGTTCGCGTCGCGCGCAGCTTGGTCTCGATCGCCCGGCTCACCTTCTCGCTCACATCGGCGAAGGGCAGGCGGTCCAGAATTTCGCCCAGAAAACCTCGTACCACGAGTCTCTCGGCCCGTCCCCGGCTCATTCCCCGGCTCATGAGGTAGAAGAGCGCTTCGGCGTCGAGCTGTCCGACCGTCGCGCCGTGAGAGCAGCGCACGTCGTCGGCGCCGATCTCGAGATTGGGCAGCGAGGTCGCGACCGCCTTTTCCGAAAGCAGCAGGTTGCGATTCGTCTGGTAGGCATCGGTTCGCTGCGCGCCCTCGTGGACCCGGATAATGCCGCGGAAGACCCCCCGCGCGGCCCCGTCGAGCGCACCCTTGTAGAGGAGATCGCTGCGGGCGTGGGGCGCGATGTGGTCCTGGCTGGTGTTGAAGTCGAAGTGCTGGTTGTCGTCGCCGAAATAGAGCCCCAGCATGTCGCTGCTGGCGCCGGAGCCCAGGAGCCGCGCATTGAGATCGACCCGGTTGAGGGAACCGCCGAGCGCGACATTGAGGGTGTTGAGTGTGGAATCGCGTTCGGCCAGGGTGCGCTGATTTGCGATCCAGACGCCGCCGTGGCCCATGCGTTGAAGCGAGAGGTACTGGATCCGGGCGCCGCCGCGCGCAAAGAGCTCGACGGCCGCGTGCGCGAGGGTGGCCCGGTTGAAGTCGGGGGACTGGATATCCTCCACAACGGAGACGTGGCTGTGCTCCTCGGCGAGGACCAGGATGCGCGAGAAGGTGGCGGAGCCGGGGCGCGAAATCCAGCGATTCACCCGAATGGGATGCTCGATCCTGACATTGCGGGGAACCCGGAGGAGCACGCCGTCGGTCCAGAGCGCCGCATTAAAGGCGGGAAACTTTCCATCCGCCGCCGAAACCGCTTCGGTGGCCAGGTGGGCGCGCACCAGCGGACTGGTGTGGGCGGCGCGGCGGAGCGATTCCAGCACTACACCGCGCGCGGCCAGCTCCGGATCGAGCTCGACCGAGACCACGGCACCATCCGCCTCGATGATCCGTCCGGCACAGCCGTCGTCCAGGGCGATGGCGCGCCGAATGCTCCTGGGCAGACGGTCCGCGCCGCCGGGAGCGCGGTCCACCCGCGGCATGACCGGGCCAACCGGGAGGAGATCGCCGAGTGGCAGGATCCGCGCGAGATCGGTGTAGCGCCACTCCTCCGACCGGGTGCCGGGGAAGGGGGTGACGCGCTGAATTTCCCACGCCTCGGCGCGGCGGCGGGTCAGCCAGTCGGGATCGGGGACGGCGCTTCGGGCCTGTACGGTTCGGGCCGCCCCCGGGAGCTCGGTTTCGGGGGAAGCCGCCTCGGCGGCGGTCGCAATCCGGCTCACCCGACGCTCCCTTCCATCTCGAGCTCGATCAGGCGGTTCAGCTCGACCGCGTATTCCAGCGGCAGCTCCTTCGCGATCGGTTCGATGAAGCCGCGCACGATCAGTGCCATCGCCTCGGCCTCGTCCATGCCCCGGCTCATCAGGTAGAAGAGCTGTTCGTCTCCGACCTTGGAAACCGTGGCCTCGTGACCGATCGAAGCGCTGCGCTCGTCGATCTCGATGTAGGGGAAGGTGTCGGTGCGGGCCGTCTCGTTGATCAGCAGCGCGTCGCATTCGACATTGGACTTCGCGTTCACGGCTCCGTCGTAGACCTTGCAGAGACCGCGGTAGGAGGACCGTCCCGTTCCCTTCGAGATCGACTTGGAGACGATGCTCGACGAAGTGTTCGGCGCCACGTGGATCACCTTGCCGCCGGTGTCCTGGTGCTGTCCGTCGCCGGCGTACGCGATCGAGAGGATATCGCCGTGTGCGCCCTCGCCCATCAGGTAGCACGACGGGTATTTCATCGTCAGCTTCGAGCCGAGATTCCCGTCCAGCCACTCCATGTGGGCACCCTGGCGCACCAGGGCCCGCTGGGTGACCAGGTTGTACATGTTGTTGGACCAGTTCTGGATCGTCGTGTAGCGGAAGTAGGCGTCGCGCTCGACGACGATCTCGATCACTCCCGAGTGGAAGGAATCGGTGGAATAGACCGGCGCGGTGCACCCCTCGATGTAGTGGGCGCGCGATCCCTCGCCGGCGATGATGAGGGTGCGCTCGAACTGCCCCAGTCGCTCCTGGTTGACGCGAAAGTAGGCCTGCAGCGGCGTCTCGAGATGAACCCCCGGCGGGATGTAGACGAAGGATCCGCCGGACCACACGGCCGAGTTGAGCGCGGCGAACTTGTTGTCGGCCGCCGGGATCACCGTACCGAAGTGCTTGCGGAAGAGCTCGGGATGATTCCTGAGCCCGTCCTCGATCGAGTCGAAGATGACGCCCTTTGCTTCCCACTCCTCCTTGAGCGAATGGTACACCATCTCGGAGTCGTACTGCGCCCCGACCCCGGCCAGGATCTTGCGTTCGGCCTCGGGGATCCCCAGCCGCTCGAAGGTCTCCTTGATGTTCTCGGGAACGTCGTCCCAGGACCGCTCCATCTGCTCCTGCGGCTTCACGTAGAAGTAGGTCTGGTCAAGCGTCTCCGCGAGTTCGGAGAGATCGCCGCCCCACTCCGGCATCGGCTTCGCCTCGTAGATCTTCAGCGCCTTGAGACGGCGTTTGAGCATCCACGCGGGCTCGTCCTTGCGCTCCGAGATCTGTCGCACGATGTCGGCGTCCAGGCCGGGGCGCGTGCGGAAGACGGGCTCCGAATCGGTGACGAACCCGAACTTGTAGTCGTCGAGTCCAAGTCCCTGTATGACTTCGTTGCTGGGCATTCAGTCCCCCTTCATGCCGTATCCTGCGTGAAAAATCCATCCCGGGCGCCAATGGCCGGTCCGGTCAGGCGACGTGCGCCCTCTTGTACTCCTCGTATCCGCTCGCTTCGAGCTCCATCGCCACCTCCGGTCCCCCCGACTCCACGATCCGTCCCCGGTACATCACGTGCACGACATCGGGAATGACGTAGTTGAGGATCCGCTGATAGTGGGTGATGAGGAGCACGGACATCGCGGGATTCTCCTCGCGCAGCCGGTTGACCCCATGCGCGACCACCCTGAGGGCGTCGATGTCCAGCCCCGAGTCGGTCTCGTCCATCAGCGCCAGCGCGGGCTTCAACACGGCCATCTGCAGGATCTCGTTGCGCTTCTTCTCGCCGCCGCTGAACCCGTCGTTGACCGGACGCTGGGCGAAAGCGGGATCCATCTCCAGCAGCTCCATGCGCTCCATGAGGAGTTCCTGGAAGTCGAAGAGGTCGATCTCCTCGCCGTCTTCGAGCCGGGCCTGGAGGGCGGTGCGCAGGAAGTTGGCGATCGAGACGCCGGGGATGGCGATCGGGTACTGAAAGGCCATGAAGACGCCCGCCTGGGAGCGCTCGTCGGGCTCCATCTCGAGGAGGTCCTCGCCGCCGAGCGCGACCGATCCGCCCGTGGTCTCGTAGGCGGGGTGGCCCGCGACGACCTTGGCCAGAGTGCTCTTGCCGGATCCGTTGGGACCCATGATCGCGTGGATTTCGCCCGGGCGGATTGCCAGGTCAACGCCCCGCAGAATATCGATATCCTCTTCGGCGACCCGCGCCCGCAGGCCGGTCACGGAGAGAAGCGGCGACTTGCCCATCCGTACTGCTCCATTGCTTCGCATTCAGGTTTCGCTCAAATAAGGGTACGGCCACCGGTGACCTGTCGCGGCCACCCGGCCTGGCGAGGGAAAATCCCCCGATCCGGGCACGAAAGGTATCCCCGCCCCCCTTCCCCCGGAACCCCCGCCCACGGAAACGCTACTCGAAGACCGGCGCCGAAATCCAGGTGTCCGACCGCGCCCACGCGTCCTTGAAGCGTTCATGCACCGCATCGGCTTCGGCGTCGCGACCCAGGGCGCGCAGTGCGTCCTCCAGCCCGAAGAGCGACCAGCCATTCCGCGGATGATCCTCGAGCGCGGCCTCGAAGACCGCCTCCGCCTCGCCGTAGCGCTCCAGCTCCAGGAGCAGATTCCCCAACCAGTGGCGGGCCGAAAAGTTCAGCGGCTCGGGTTCGTCGTAGCGAAGCCCGTCCTCGATCTCCACGGCGGTCTCCAGCACCGCCACCGCGGCTGTTCCTTCCCCCTCGTAGCGCAGGATTTCGGCTTCGAGGATGCCGGCCACCACCCCCAGCAGGTCACCCGCCGAGTGGCCCCGGAAGCTCTCGGACGCCGCCGTCGATTCCGCCGCCATCCGCACCCGTTCCAGGTAGACGCGCGCCCGCTCCGGCTGGTCGTGGCGCAGATAGGCGTAGCCGCGCGAAAAGTCCCAGAAGCCGCGCTGGATTCCCCCGGCGGGCGGATCGTCGAGCGCCAGGATCTCGTCGAAGCGGCCAAAGCGAACCATCGTCATGGCCTCGTAGAAGTTGCCGCTCGGAACGATCTTCCCGTAGTCGCGGCCCGCCTGAATCGCCACCGCTCCCTGTCCGTCCATTGAGGCGGCGAAGAGCAGCATGTGCAGATTGTGCGACGGATAGATCGCCCACGCGATGTCCTCTTCGGCGCGCAGGTCGGAGTGCCAGGCGGCGATGTTGGCGCGGACGGCGTCGCCCCAGCGGCCAATCCGGTTGTAGGTGTGCGAAGGCATGTGCTGAATGTGACTG
Source organism: Longimicrobiales bacterium (assembly GCA_965213665.1). Lineage (GTDB taxonomy): Bacteria > Gemmatimonadota > Gemmatimonadetes > Longimicrobiales > Gaopeijiaceae > Bin94. The sequence continues at coordinate 2,652,968 of CBDBZW010000003.1, read as the reverse complement.
GCGCCCGGGATCGCAGCGCCCAGGTGGTCGGCGCAGGCTTCGGCCTTTTCGGGACGAACGGTGGGTTCGGTGGCGTGCACATAGAGATGGCAGGCGCCCGGGTGCGTAATGTCCCGCGCGAGGACCGCTTCCAGGATCGCGTGAATCTTCTGCACATCCGGATTCTCGACGTCCCAGCGGCCGCGGCGCGGCTCCAGGAGCATCAGCGCCTCGCCGTAGAGCGTGCCCACGTCCAGGTCGTGGGGGAAACGGTCGTACACATCGGCCATGGCGTCGGCGTAGAGCGAATCCATCTGTTTGCGCGAGACCGCATCGTGCTCTTGCGCGTAGCGGACGGACATGGCCTCGATCAGCGCGCGCTCCACTTCGCTGGCGTGCTGCGGCGCGAGCTCCCCGGCTTGCATGATCTTCTCCCAGGCGCGCGGCGCGTCGTCGGGTCCCATCCCGCCATTCAGGTACGGTCCCCAGGCCCAGGCCTCGCCCCAGAAGCAGATGGCGCAGTTCGGATCTTCGCGTTGCGCCTGCCGGAAGGAACGCGCGGCCCGCAGCGGCGTAAAGGCGTACATCATCTGAACGCCCTGGTCGAAATACTGCTGCGCCCGGAAGGATTCGGTGGTGATCGGCCGGGTGAGCGGACCGAGGGCTTCGGTGTAGTACGTGACCTCCTCGTCAAAGCCTGCCGGATAATCGACCACCTGGGTGGCCGCGGGTGCGGCGAAGAGGGGAAGGGCGGCGGCGGCGAGAAGCGTTGGGAAGGTGCGGTGGAAGCTCTGCATGGCCTGGCTCAGGAGGATCGGTTTCGCGAGAGTGGGTTTCATGGGGGTCGGGGTGTCGCGGGGGATGGTGGAAGAGGGATGGTGGAAGGGGGAGTCGTGGAACAAAGTCTTGTCGACAAAAAAGTGCCGTGTCCGCCGCCGCCCCGCCAGTCCCGGTGCCTGGGCCTGTTCCGCGCGGGGCTGGTTTGGAGACCGCGCCGAGGTTGAGGGACCCGGTGCTTGCACGCGGGGTGGCGGGTTCAACTGGAGGCGCGCGATACGGCCTTTACTCGCTGGAAGTGGTGGAGATCGCCTTCAGCGACAAGGCTCTCTCGGGACCGGACCAGGCGATTCAGGTGAAGACGTTGCGCCGCCTGGTTCCCGGAACCGAGGAGGAGTACCGGATCGGGATGCAGGCCACCTGTCTCTTTCCCTACACCGAGGCGGGCCGGGAGGAGTTGCTGACGCAACTGGCGGCGATATTCCCGCTGTCGGTGCCCGTGGCGGACGAGGGCCAGACGTCCGGTTCGGCCGGCCGGGACGGAAGTAGCCAGCTCCAGGGCGATGGTGATGATCCTGTTCCCTGCACGGATACGGACGGCGACGGGGTGTTCGAGTGCCCGGAAATCACGGTGACGGTGGACCAGGAAACAGGCTGTGCCGAAGGGTTCAGCTATGACGAATGGGAAGGCGAGTGCGTGGAGGACGAAGGGGGCGGCACGGGCGACCCGGGTACGGGAAGTGGCGGTGGCAACAGCGGTGGCGGCGGCGATCCTCCTCCTCCTCCCGAGTGTACGGAAGACCAGTTGGCGATTGCAGCGGAGTATCGGACGCACGGGTTCAACGCGGAAGAGTGGCCCTGCACCATCTTCACCCACGGTGTGACTCACGGGGACGGAACGGATGGCCACACGTCGGGTTTTCTGACGGACGGCTTCCTCACGGGGAGCGTCTCGGTGGAGTCGGCGGTTTCGGGCGCGCGGGTCAACTCCGACTGGCGCTGCCCGGTTGGAAATGCGGTGATCCCGAACAGTTCCCCCAAGAGCCAGCATGTACTGGGAACAGCGGGCGATTTTGACGCGCCGGACTTCGACCTTGCTCGGTGGGAGAAGTTTAGAGAAGCCGCACGCGCTGCCGGAGCCAGTAACTGGTCGAAGTATCCCGACACTCCGGAGTGCGCTGCTTCGCCGAGCGGTTGGTGCTATTCGACCTACATCCACATCGACTGGAGGTGACCCGTGAGAATCCGCACTGCCATCCTGTGGGCGGCCGCGCCCCTCGCGTTCGCGGCCGGGGTCTCCGGCCAGGAGCGCGAGCAACAGCAACCGATGAGCGAGCGAGCGGCCGTCGCCGCGCTCAGGGACAACCGGCTCACGCCGGAGCGGGACCGGGCGCTCCGGCTCGCGACGGAGCTTGGGCCGCGCGCCAGCCCCGACCTGAGGGCCGCCGTGATCGAGGCCGCGTGGGCGGAACTGCGTGGGGAGACGAACCGGCCCGAGGGCTCCGAGGCGATCTTCGACTACGTGGAGGCGGTGGGCCGTCTCCACGACCCGCGCGCGATCCCATTCATGATCATGGCTCTCGGCACCGGCAACTTCATTCCGAACGCGCTCGCCGATCTCGGCCCGGCCGCCTTCCCGGCCGTACTGGCAGCCGTCACGGATCCGGAGGGGTTTCGTGGGGACATGGTAGGAGGATTGGACGCGCTCCGGTTCATGGTTGAGGACGGTTCGCTCAACCCTCGCCAGTTGGCACAGGTCCACGAGGTCGCGCGCGATCGCCTCTCCAGAATGCAGTATTACCTGGTGGTCAAGGCGGCCGTCCGGCTCGCCGTGGTGCTCGGTGACCTGGAGCTGCGACGCATCGTGGAGCGGATTGCCGCCGACCGCACGGTTGCCGAGGCGCTCGTGTCCCCTTATTTGTCCGATGGGACACGCAACCGCTTCCATGAGGATAACCTGAACAACATCCAGGACCATGCCCGCAAGCTACTGGCGGGGCCGGTGGATTTCGGGCCGTTCCGTCGCCCCGTTGGTTGAAGATGCTCTGCACTTGGCCATCGCGCTTGGGGATCCGCAGTTACGCCGAACCGTCGAAACGATTGCAACCGATCGAGAAGTAGCGGAGTCTCTTGTCGGAAGGGTTGACTGGAGGTTTCACGCCATGAGTCCAGTCAGGATGACCGCCGGGATTCTCACTGGAAGCGCGTTGCTGGCAATCGCCGTACCGGCTACGCCTGCGCCTGCCCAGGCACAGGATCACCTGCGGATAACAGAGAGCGCTGCCGTAGCCGCACTCAAGGATACCCGACTGACACCCGAGCGCGACCGAGCGCTCAATCTTGCGTTGGAACTCGGACCGCGTGCCAGCCCGGAGTTGCGAGCGGCGTTGATCGATGCGGCCTGGGCGGAGCCGGTGGCGTAAATGAACTCGCCCGGACCCTCTCCCGAGCCATTCCCCATCACGCTTGCCAGATGGCCGTCCGCCGACCAGAGCGCCAGCCGACCCTGCTCGTAGGTCGCCGTCAGGAATGTCCGGTCCGCAAGGATGGTGATCGGATCGCGTGGTATGACCCCGTTCAGCCCCCCTTTTTCACGAATGGCCGGGAGGCGAGGCGACGTGAGGCGGCAAGTGCTTTAGATTCAGGGTGTTAGGAGGATCGCGAGCACCTGCCAGCCATCACGTCGGGGGTGAAGATAGTGGATGCGCCGTTCAGCTTCAACAGGTCGGTCAGGATCAGTTCCCGCCGGGACCGGATCACGGGGGATTCGGGGGCTCTGACGGGGCGCGAACTGCTGAGGCGCAGCAGGGTGGTGCGGTTTCTGGCGAAGCGGTTGCCGGACAAGCGGGACGGGCACCGGATCCGGCATTCGCAGGGACGGCTGGCGCGGACGCTTCTTCTGCTGGCGGGGCAGGGCCGCCGGGAGCACAGCGACGCCACGGAGCTGCGCGACGATCCGGCGCTACGGCTGGCCACCGGCGACCGGGCGGGCACGGCTCCGCTGGGCAAGGCCGGGCACCTGCCCTCGCAGCCGACGCTGTCGCGGCGGGTGGCTGCATGGTCGGCGAAGGAGGGCGTCGAGGTGCTGCGCGAGGGGTTGCAGCGCCTCGCGGGGTGGCGGCTGAAGGCGATGGGCGGTTGGCGGTGCCCGGAGACGCTGGTCATCGACATCGACAGCCTGCCGGTCGAGGTCCACGGGGAACAGCCGGGCAGCGCCTGGAACGGCTACTATCACCGGCGCGTGTATCATCCGATCGTGGCGTCGGCGGGGGAGACGGGCGACATCCTGGACCTGCGGCTGCGCGAGGGGCAGGTGCACACGGCGGACGGCGGGCTGGAGTTCGTGCTGGAGGTGCTGGAGCGGGCGGAGCGGCATCTGTGCGGGAAAGCCGCGGTGCGCTTCGACGCGGGGTATCCCGGCGAGCCGCTGATGGCGGCGCTGGAAGAGCGGGGCACGCACTATGTGGCCCGGGTGCGCAACAACGCCGTGCTGAAGCGCCTGGCGCTGCCGGCCATGGACGCTGTGGTCTGGGATGCGCTGAGGAACGGGGAGCCCGCGGCCGGCGAGCCCCGCACCTGGGTCTGCGAGTCGTCCTACCGGGCCGGGTCGTGGTCCCGTTCCCGCAGGGTCGTGCAGGTCGTCGTCGAGCGGCCGGGCGAACTCATCCCGCGCTGCTTCTGGCTGCTGACTTCGATGCTGTCGGAGGAGATGTCCGGCGAGGATCTCCTGGCGCTGTACCGCAAGCGCGGCAAGGCGGAGGGCCATCTGGGGGAGCTGATGAGCGTCGTCGCCCCGGCCCTGTCGTCCACGTCGCGCCGCAAGAGCCACTACCGGGGCAAGGAGATCGCGAAGCGTGAGAAGGGAGTGGACCCCTTCGCGTGCAACCAGGTGCGCCTGCTGCTCGCCGGCTTCGGCTACCAGATCATGCACGTCCAGCGCGCCTTGCTGGAGCGCGTGACCGGAACCGGCTGGAGCCTGCGGCGTCTTGCCGAACGCGTGCTCCGCACCCCGGCGCGCTTCACCGTCTCGGGCCGCCGGATCACGATGACCACCGGAGGCGCGTCGGCGCACTGGCGCATGCTCGCCCGCGGGCTCGCGACCCTGCACGGCCCCTCCGGATAGTGGGACCGCACAGCCACGCCGACCCCTCTCCCGGCCCCCTGCGGCCTGCACGGCACCGAGGTGCCTCCTCGTGCCGAACATCGCCCATCTGCGCCGGGTGAACCGCGTGTTCCGACCCCGGCCCCGGCTCGCACCGCCCCCAAAACCCCGTTCGGCGGACCTCCCGTCTTGCCGAAGCCCCGTCAACCCCCCAGATTGCCTTCCATGAGTAAGTTCATGAATAAGGCAGGTTCAGCTTACGATCAGAGCGCGTGCACCCGCGGGGATGAGTATGCGCGCGACCGGCACTGCGGCCGGTGGCGCCGAATTGGATAACGTCAACCAAAGCGTCGGAATCGGCGCCGGTGCGAGCATGTCCATGAGCGTGACGTTGTCCGGTTTGGAAGCAGGCGAGAACACGATCTGGATTTCCGTCTCCGGGCAAGCCTACACCGGGCGGCCCTACCGCGTGGTCGCGACCTACGAGCCGTAGCCGATCCCCTAAGCGCCCCATGTTCCCGAGAGGTATCGCGCAGCGTTCTTCGCCGATTCGTGAGACGACGCGAAAGGCCTCCGCGCCGCCGCCGAACAGGGCTTCGCTAGCCCGTCCATCGGCGTGCAACAGGGGTGAAACGAAGTGCTGGGGATGACCGCCAATGTGCCCGCCCGGGGAGCCGCCCACCGACCAATGAGACCCCAAGGCAACCCCGTCGGCGTCGCGCTATTGGCGACGATCCTGACGACGGCCTGCGGCGATGGGCCGGCGGCACCGGCGACCGCTCCGAACCGCGCGCCCGAACCGGCGCTCCCGATCCCGGACCGGACGGTCCATGTCGGGGACACGGCGGCGCTCGACCTTTCGGCGCACTTCACGGACCCGGACGGCGACGCGCTCGGCCACACGGCGGAATCGTCGGATCCATCGGTGGCCGCGGTCTCGGCGTCGGGCTCGACGCTCACCGTCAGGGCGCTCGCCCAGGGCACCGCCGCGATCACGGTGACCGCCTCCGATCCCGGAGGGCTGTCGGCGCGACAGACGTTCGAGGTGACGGTCCCGAACCGGGCGCCCGAACCGACGCTTCCGATCCCGGACCGGACGGTCCACGTCGGGGACACGGCGGCGCTCGACCTCTCGGCGCACTTCACGGACCCGGACGGCGACGCGCTCGGCCACACGGCGGAATCGTCGGATCCATCGGTGGCCGCGGTCTCGGCGTCGGGCTCGACGCTCACCGTCAGGGCGCTCGCCCAGGGCACCGTCGCGATCACGGTGACCGCCTCCGATCCCGGAGGGCTGTCGGCGCGACAGACGTTCGAGGTGACGGTCCCGAACCGGGCGCCCGAACCGACGCTTCCGATCCCGGACCGGACGGTCCACGTCGGGGACACGGCGGCGCTCGACCTTTCGGCGCACTTCACGGACCCGGACGGCGACGCGCTCGGCCACACGGCGGAGTCGTCGGATCCGTCGGTGGCCGCGGTCTCGGCGTCGGGCTCGACGCTCACCGTCGCGGCGCTCGCCCAGGGCACCGCCGCGATCACGGTGACCGCCTCCGATCCCGGAGGGCTGTCGGCGCGACAGACGTTCGAGGTGACGGTCCCGAACCGGGCGCCCGAACCGACGCTTCCGATCCCGGACCGGACGGTCCACGTCGGGGACACGGCGGCGCTCGACCTCTCGGCGCACTTCACGGACCCGGACGGCGACGCGCTCGGCCACACGGCGGAATCGTCGGATCCATCGGTGGCCGCGGTCTCGGCGTCGGGCTCGACGCTCACCGTCAGGGCGCTCGCCCAGGGCACCGCCGCGATCACGGTGACCGCCTCCGATCCCGGAGGGCTGTCGGCGCGACAGACGTTCGAGGTGACGGTCCCGAACCGGGCGCCCGAACCGACGCTTCCGATCCCGGACCGGACGGTCCACGTCGGGGACACGGCGGCGCTCGACCTCTCGGCGCACTTCACGGACCCGGACGGCGACGCGCTCGGCCACACGGCGGAATCGTCGGATCCATCGGTGGCCGCGGTCTCGGCGTCGGGCTCGACGCTCACCGTCAGGGCGCTCGCCCAGGGCACCGCCGCGATCACGGTGACCGCCTCCGATCCCGGAGGGCTGTCGGCGCGACAGACGTTCGAGGTGACGGTCCCGAACCGGGCGCCCGAACCGACGCTTCCGATCCCGGACCGGACGGTCCACGTCGGGGACACGGCGGCGCTCGACCTCTCGGCGCACTTCACGGACCCGGACGGCGACGCGCTCGGCCACACGGCGGAATCGTCGGATCCGTCGGTGGCCGCGGTCTCGGCGTCGGACGCGACGCTGACCGTCAGGGCGCTCGCCCAGGGCACCGCCGCGATCACGGTGACCGCCTCCGATCCCGGAGGGCTGTCGGCGCGACAGACGTTCGAGGTGACGGTCCTGGCGCCTGGACCGGACCTCACGTTCACGGACACCTCACCGCCCTCCGCTACGCGGGCGCCGGGCGAATCGGCGACGTTCACGTTCCACGTCCGCAACCAGGGCACCGTCGTGTCGGGGGCGACGAGGATCCGCGCCAAGAGGTCCCCGAATCCGATCATCAGCGCCCGCGACACCGAGATCGCGTCGTACTCGTTCGCACCGCTGGGCGCCAAGGAAGAACGCGCATTCCCGGTGACGGTTTCGGTGGACGCCGGCAGCGCGGCGGGCACCATCTACATCGGCCTGTGCGTTGATGCCGTGACGGACGAATCCAACGCGCGCAACAACTGTTCGGAGGGTGCCCGGCTAACGATTGTCGCATCCTCGGCCGGGCGCGGGCGGGTGGCTCACGACACATCGGCCATCCGCATCCGCGCATCGAACCGGCTCGCCGGGAACCGGGAAAGAGACAGGTAGGGAAGGACGGGACGAGATGAGAAGCCAACTTCACCCGCATGACATTCAGCGGCGTACGGTGCGGAGCGCATGGCGAGCGAGCGTTCGGATAGCCGCGCTCCCGGTGGTTGCGTGGTTTGCCGCCTGCGCCGACGAGTCGGTCGTCGACCCGCCCGCGGCGACCGTCGCATCCGATGCCGCGCCGAACGCGATGGCGATGGCGCAGGCGACCGACCGGGACATCCTCGTCGCCCTCTACGAGGCAACGGACGGGCCGAATTGGCGGGACAACACCAACTGGCTAACGGACAAGCCCCTGGGGGAGTGGTACGGGGTGGACACGGATGCTTCAGGCCGTGTCGTCAGGCTGATTCTCGCCGGCGGGTGGGATAACGAGGCGCAGCGCTGGGTGAGGCATGGCCTGGCGGGCACGATCCCGGGGGAGTTGGGCGGACTAACCGAACTAGCACGTCTGAAACTTTCGGGCAACGAACTGTCGGGCGCCATTCCCGCAGAATTGGGCAGTCTGGCCAACCTTGGAACTCTTTGGCTCGCCGACAATCAGTTGACGGGTTCCATACCGCCGAGCTTCGGCGATCTGGCCAACGTCTTCCAGATGAGCCTCGCAAACAACGAACTATCAGGCACCATCCCGGCGGAACTGGGTGGCATGATCAACTTGGAGTACGCGCAACTCCAAGGCAACGATCTCACTGGAACGATCCCGAGCGAGCTCGGCAACCTCACGGAATTGGTGGAGCTCTTCCTCGGCTGGAACCGACTAACCGGCTTGATTCCCGAGAGCTTCTTGAAGCTGAGTAGCCTCACCACTTTCAGCTTTGCGCGGAATCACGGCCTATGCGCCCCGGGCACCCGCCGGTTCGTTGCTTGGCTTCAGGGCATTCGGTTTGTCGAGGGCCCATACTGCAACGAGGTGGACGCTCAAGCGCTCGCGGACCTGCATCGGGCGGCCGGTGGCTCAGATTGGTCGACTTCGACCGGATGGCTGGGAGACGGTCCTCTCGGCGAGTGGTACGGCGTTGAGACCGATTCCACCGGCAGGGTGACATCGCTCGCTCTTGCCGCCAACGGGCTCGTCGGCCGCCTGCCCGCGAGCTTGGGCGACCTAGCTTCGATGACCCGTCTCGATATCGGCGACAACCCCGACTTGTCCGGGCGGTTGCCGACATCGCTGTCCCGTACGCCGCTCGACGAGCTGCGCTATGCCAACACGGGCCTGTGCGCTCCGACCGGAGGATCGTTCCAGGAGTTTCTCTCCGGCCTTGCGCGGCACGAGGGCACGGGGGTGCAATGCCCCCCGCTGTCCGACCGGGAGATCCTGACGGCCCTGTACGAAGCGACCAATGGTTCCAACTGGGAGGAATCGCGCAACTGGCTCACCGACGCTCCGCTTGGCGACTGGCACGGCGTGGAGACGGATGCGGACGGGACGGTCGTTTCGCTCGATCTACGCTGGAACAAGTTGGACGGGCCGGTCCCGCCGGAGTTGGGCGGCTTGGCCGAACTGGACACCCTGATCCTCTTCGCCAACCGGCTAACCGGGCCGATCCCGCCGGAGTTGGGCGACCTGGCCAAGGCCAAACTCGTCGTTCTCGCGGGAAACGAGCTCTCGGGGCCGATCCCGCCGGAGTTGGGCGGCTTGGCCAGCGTGGAGGAACTCCACCTGAATGAGAACCGGTTGACGTCCGTCCCCGCGGAGTTGGGCCGCTTGGATCGTCTTGGGGTCCTTTCGCTTGCATACAACGAGTTGACGTCCGTCCCGCCGGAGCTGGGGGAACTCGGCAACCTTCGGGTGCTGAGTCTCAACTTCAACAAGTTGAGGTCCATCCCCGCGCAACTCGGTGGTCTGGCCAAGCTGGAAGACCTGGGGCTCTGGTCCAACGAGTTGACGTCCGTCCCGCCGGAGCTGGGCGAACTCGGCAACCTTTGGGTGCTGGATCTCGACGGGAACCGGCTGACGTCCATCCCGGCCGAACTGGGTCGCCTGGATCGTCTTGAAGACCTCTACCTTGGATCAAACGAGCTGACGTCCCTCACCGCGGAGCTGAGTGCACTGAACAACCTGCGGCTGCTGCTGCTGGAGGGGAACGGCCTGACATCCCTCCCGTTTCGGTCCGGCGGCTTCAAGAGCCTTCGGGTGCTGGATCTCTCTTCGAACAACTTCACGTCCTTCCCATGGGAGTTGGGGGGACTGGACAACCTCGAGGTTCTGGAGCTTGACGGCAACCGGTTGACGGACATTCCGCCGGGACCCAGCCGGGTAGCCGGCGCGAATCGGCTTGCCGCCAATTCCGCCCGGCAGGCGTCCTTCCCGGAGTGGTGGAGCGAATGGTCCGATCCCTGGCGGGTGGATCCTGACGGAACCCGGTCTTCCCTGTCTCAATCTCACGAGGCGCGTCGATCTCAAGAGGCCGACAAATGGAGAAACGTCCGGGCCAGGGTGGGCCTCGGCGGAAACCGGTCGGCGGGCGTGAGGTCGCGGTCGCGTGCCGGCGGTTTCGCCAGCCTCGAGGTCCTGGATCTCTCGTCCAATCTGCTGAGGGGATCGGTCCCGAGCGGACTACTCGATCTGACCGGCATTGCGAGCCTGGGCCTTGCCGAGAACGCCGGCTTGGCCGGGCCCCTGCCCCTGGGCCTGACGGCGCTGGAGCATCTCGAGGACCTGCACACGACCGGAACCGGCCTGTGCGCGCCGCGGGACTCGGAGTTCCTCGACTGGCTCGATGGTGTGACGCGGCAGCGGGTGGCGCTCTGCGACGGTGCCGGCGGCGCGGCCGCCTATCTCACGCAGGCCGTCCAGTCCCGCGAGTTCCCGGTGCCGCTGGTCGCGGGCGAGCCGGCGCTGCTGAGGGTGTTCCTAACGGCGCAGGGAGCCGCCGCCATGCCTCCCGTGCGGGCCACCTTCTACCGGGACGGGGCCGTGACTTACGAGCGGGACATCCCGACGAAGCAGGATCCCATCCCCGCGAAGATCGACGAGAGTTCGCTTTCGAAGTCGGCGAACGCGGAGATCCCCGGATGGGTCATCCAGCCCGGACTGGAGGTTGTGATCGAACCGGACCCGGACGGGACCCTCGATCCGGCGCTGGGCGTGGCGCGTCGCATCCCCGCCGCGGGCAGCATGACGGTCGACGTGCGTGCGATGCCGGTCTTCGAGGTGACGCTCGTGCCCTTCATCTGGGAGGAGAGCCCGGATTCGTCGATCATCGCGACCGTCGACGCCATGGCCGCCGACCCGGAAGGGCATGAACTGTTCGAGCGCACGCACCTGCTGTTGCCGATTTCGGAGATCGACGCGACTGCGCACGAACCCGTGATGACATCCACGAACAACGGGTTCGACCTCCTCGGCGAGGTCGAGATGATCCGGGTCGCCGAGGGCGGGCGCGGCCACTACTTGGCGGTCATGGCACCCCCCACCACGCCGGGAGGGCTCGGCGGCGTCGCGAACGACATCGGCAGCTGGTCGAGCTTCTCGGTACTCAACTCGGAGATCATCGCGCACGAATTCGGCCACAACCGCAACCTGTTCCACGCGCCGTGCGGCGGCGCCGGCGGCCCGGACCGGTACTATCCCTACGGGAACGGCAACATCGGTGCCTGGGGCTACGACTTCGGCACGGGCGAGCTGGTGCCGCCACGCCAGCCGGACTTCATGTCCTACTGCGAGCCGACGTGGACCAGCGACTACCAGTTCACGAACGCGCTTCGCTACCGCCTGGAGACGGAGACGGGCTCTATCGTCGTCGTGGCCGCGGACGTCGCCAAGGGCGCCTCCGAGCGCGCCATGATGCTCTGGGGCGGTCTGGACGGCGAAGGCGCGCCGCGCCTCAGGCCCTCCTTCTTCGTTGACGCCCCGCCGACGCTGCCTGAGACCGGCGGGCCCTGGTCGCTCACCGCGACGGACGGCGCGGGCACGGTGCTCTTCTCCCTGTCCTTCGCCATGTCGGAGTTCACCGACACCGACGACCAGCGCGCCGGGTTCTCGTTCGCGGTGCCGGTCGCGTGGACGCAGGAGGTGGAGCGGATCACGCTGGACGGTCCGGGCGGCTCCACCAGCCTCGACCGCGACACCGACCAGCCCATGACCATCCTGCGGGATCCGGCGACAGGTCGGATCCGGGGCATCCTCGACGGCCCCCCCGAGCCCGAGGCGGCCTTGGGCGCGACGGCCGCGTCCGCCGCCGCGGCCGCGCGGGACTTGCAGGTCCTCTTCAGCCGTGGGATTCCGAACCGAGCAAACGAACGGTGACGCCGGGCAACTCAACTCGTCCAAATGGAAACTCTTGAACGGCTCGCATGGAGCCGAGCACGCTTTCCGACCAAGGCGCGCGGTCATTCCGCTTCATCGAGGGCTTCCACAAGGGATGGCAAGGGACCCCTGCTGCTCGAGGAACCGGAGCTCTCGCTCCATCCCGAGATCGTTGCCGTCCCAGTATCCCCTCCCTACCTTGACCTCCGGTTGACAGGCTCTTGACCCCACGCCCCGGGAGGCACGCAATGAAGCTCACACGACGCGACGCGATCAAGGTATCGGGGACGGCCGTCGCCGGCCTTTCCATGGGGGTGGTGAAGCCGGACCGCGTGCTGGCGCAGGAAGCCCAGGAGTTCCCGGATCAGCTGGTGGAGGGCGAGATCCGGACCCGCGCCGATCTGCCGCTGAACGCGGACGGCTCGGCGCCCGAGCATCCCCCTGGATCCGCCGGCCCCATCGACGGCGTCATCTACCGCTACACCGGGGGCGAAGCGCCTGACATCGACCTCGACTACCGCACCGCGAGCATCCGCATCGCCGCAAGCAGGCTGTCCCGCCTGCACGGCACCCTGCGCCACGAGGACCTGGCTGACCTGCCCAGGCACTCCATGGTGACCCTGCTCCAGTGCGGCGCCCCCCGGCCCACCGGAATCGCCAAGTGGACCGGCGTCCGCTTCAACGACGTGCTGGACTCATTCTCCTCAACATCGCTGGGGCGCTTCTCGGCACCCGTCCAAGCGCCTCAGGAGCTTCCAACGCTCGTTCCCGTCCCCTCGTTTATCGAGAAACTACGCCTGCAACTCAACCCGCATCGTCATCTTACCCCAGCTCCGCTAGAGGCCCGGCCGGGGAGACGATTTGCGACGCTCCGCACCGAACAGATTCGGACCTTCGACCAGATCCGGGCCCTTCTCGAAGGCATGCATTCACGCTCACGCTCTTGCAATGGGGTTGGGAATGACTAGGATCACACTCTCCACGGCGGCACTGCTTCTGCTGACCCTCATGCCCGCGCCTTCGCTCGCGGGCCAGCAGCCCGGGGACACCGTTCGGGTTTCCGGGGACATGATCGGACAGTTCGTTCGTGCCGACAGCGATGGACTCCACCTGTCGACCGGCTTCGTTCCCTACGGCGACATCGAATCGCTCGAACTCAAGGTCGGCTCCCGCTCGTGGTGGCATGTGGGAATGTTGATCGGCCTTGGTGCCGGCAGCGTTGTCGCGAACACTGTAGGAAAAGGCGATCTGGGCTCCGATGTTGCGGGCGGGATGTTGGCACTTGGCTCCGTGGTAGTCGGAGGTGTGGTTGGGGCACGGATACGTACCGCCAAGTTCGCCTCGATCCCGTTACCGACGCCGACAGTGGGATTGGTGGGGAATCGCGATCGGCGCCGCGGCCTGGCGCTGGGAGTTCGTTGGCAGTTCTAAAGGGGGGTGAACGAGAGTTTCGTCTTGTGACCGCGTTCCGACCTCCCCCTCGCACTTTCTGGTGACCGTGGCGCTTCAAACGGTCGAGTGCCGCGATCTCCCGGCCCCAGTAGTGGGCACCAGCGCACGCCTCCATCGCCACCGTGCACGGCGGCTGCGAGGAGAGAATGCTCAGCACCTTCCCGCGGCTCAGCTTCCCGGCGGAAGACCACAGACCCGTCCGCCTTCGCCCCGTGCATCTGAAAACTGCGCTTTGAAGATGGAGTGCTCGTGGCTACGGAGGTGTCTCGGATTCGCGAAGTGGCGCGGGACCGCCTGTATGGCAAGCAGGAGTTCTTCTTCGTACTGTCCGCCCAACAACTGGCGATTGCGCTCGGCGATCTGGATTTGCGCCAAATCGTGGAGAGAACCGCAACCGACATAGGCTTCGCGGAAGAGCTATTGCCGGCGATACCCGAGGTCAGACAATCCCCACGAGCTTTGGCGCACCGCAGTTGGGAAGTCGACCAGATCCAGGAAGATGCACAAGCACTTCTGTCCGGCGTCTCCCTTCCTCCGCACCGGCGGCCGTCCAATCCCTGATCCCCCGTGACCGTGGGTACCGAGGGGAAGGCGGTGTTGCGAGGCAGTCTGGAGGAAGTTCGCCAAACGCCGCAGTCGCCGCCGGAGCCAGAGTTGGCCCGACGGGCGCGAAGGTCCGCTACTGCTACTCGCTGCGATACGGAATCCCAACGGTAGCGGCGGTCTGGACGGCATCCTCCTCCGCCCGTCCGAAAGCCGGATTGCGCCGGTACGGGATGTGGCCCATGGGGCTGGCGCTTGGCGCGAGACAATGCGGGACATTAGAATGTTCCCGTGCGGCGCGGCGTACCGGTCAGCGGGCTGTGTTCGACGACGACGGGGATTTCTGGACCGAAACGGGAGGCGGTTTGCTACCTGATCTGGAACGCGAGCTCCTGCGAAAATGTCAGGCGGGAGATGCCCGCTTCTTCGAGCCCATCGTGCGGGCCTACGAGCACCGCGGCATGAGGATCGCCCTGGGAATGATGGGAAACCACGACGACGCCACCGACGCCCTGCAGGACGCCTTCGTGAAGAGTTGGCGTTCGATCGGACGCTTCGACCCGCAGAGACCCTTCGGACCCTGGTTCTTTCAGATTCTGCGCAACCAGTGCCGCGACGCGCTGCGGACCCGCAATGCCCGTTTCCGGCTGGAGGCGCTGGATGAACGCCTGGAGACGAGGCCGGCCAATCCCGAAACCGGTCCCGAACGGGCCTGGGAGCGTCGCGCGGCGAGGGAACGGCTATGGCGCGGACTCGAGAAACTCAGCCGCGAGCACCGCGAAATCCTGGTGCTGAAGGAGCTGGAAGGGTTCCGCTACGGCGAAATCGCACGCATTTTGGAGATCCCGGAGGGGACGGTCGCGAGCCGCCTCTTCCACGCAAGACGGGCGCTGGCCGAGGTGCTGGCCCCGAAGTCCAGGGCGGATCGATGAACAGCAACACGCCCGCGAAGGTCACCCGCGAGGATCTGATGCGCCTCCTTGACGGCGAAGTTACGCCCGAGGAGCGGGATGCGCTGGAACGGATCCTGGAGAGTTCAAGCGAGCTGCGCCGCGAGATCGCGCTCTACCGCTCCATGAAGGAAGACTTCCAGGGACTGGCGCTGGTCACGCAGGCCGACGTTTCGGTGTGGGACCGGATTCGCTCGCGGATCACCCGCCCAATCGGCTGGATCCTGATTGTGGCGGGCGCGACGGCCTGGGTCGGCTACGGGGCGTGGGCGCTGGTTCGCTCTCCCTCGGCGATCGTGGTCAAGCTGGCAACCGGGGCGCTGGGCATCGGCATCCTGGTCCTCCTGGCGCACGTGATCTGGGATCGCTACCGCGAGTTCCGCAACGACCCCTACCGGCACGTTCACCAATGATTCTGGCAACAACCGAAGGCGTGGCCGGCTACCGCGTCGTGCGGACCCTGGGACTCGTGCGCGGCAGCTCGGTGCGTGTGCGGCATGTGGGCCTCGACCTGATCGCGACGCTCCGCAACCTGGCCGGCGGCGAAGTCTACGAATACACCAAGCTCCTGGCCGAGGTGCGCGAACAGGCTGTCGACCGGATGATGTCCGAAGCGGCGGCGCTGGGCGCGAATGGCATCGTCTGCGTGCGCTTCCAGTCGGCGGAGGTCAGCCGCGCGGCCGCCGAGATGATGAGCTACGGAACGGCGGTGGAGCTGCGAGCGGAGGGCTCCTGAGGGGGAAGAAAGCTCGCAGATCCCCGGCACGGCCAGGCGCGCGTCGCCACTGTCTCAGCGGATCGTTCGGTGCGCCTGCCGCCCGGCATGGCCGGGACGTGATCTCAGGTAGACTCCGCTGCGACTGCCTCTGCGCGCTGCCGTGACCAGAGCTCCATCTGCATGGCATGAATCCGGCCGACGATCGCCAGGAAGACCAGGGCGAGCGGGATATCAAGGACGTCAATCGCGATGTTGAAGAGGCTCTCGACCCGTGTCGCCCGCGCTTCCTCCATTCCTCTTGGCACCGCCCAGGACGCCGTGACCAGGACCCAGAAGGAAACAATCCACAGCGCCCACCACCAGCCCAGGATTGGCGGCACTCGCTGTCGCCTCCAGTTCGCCGGATCGGCGCTCGCGCACCAGGTCTCTCGCATGGCCTGGTACGGCTTCCACCACCACGCGATTGGCACAAAGTACCAGCCAACCGCCCACCCGGGGGTGAACGTCATCCCGGTTGCGCCCAGCGCCCGCGCGTTGGAGTTGGCGCGGTGAATCCAAAGGAGAACGACGATACTGGTGCCGATGAAGACTACGATTGCAAAGATTCCCCATGCCATTCTCTGAACAAACGCCAGCGGATTGAACAGGCCGTGCATCCACGACAGCCACCGTTCCCACCAGACGTCGTCGTAGGCAAGGAAATCGGCGATTCCCGTGTAGACCGAAACCAGTCCCACGGCCAGCGACGCGTAGAGGAATCCCTGGGTCCAGTTCGTTAGGGATGTAGGGTTCCGAAAAGCCGGTGGAGCGTTACTGTCCCCCATCCGAAACCGCCCGCTCCTCCTTCGCTTTGCGCACCATCTCGCGCACGTCCGCCAGGAGCTGCTGCGCGTCGTACACGATTCCGTCCTTGATGGTGTACTTGATGCCGCCCACGCGTTCGGTCTCGCCGGTTGCGTCGTTGAGCTTCACCGCGCCGTTGCCGTACAGAACTTTCAAATTCTGGAGCGGATTCTCGTCCACCACCACCATGTCGGCCTTCAGTCCGGCCCGCAAAATCCCGAAGTCGATCGGGGCGTCCCTGGGGTCGTGGAGCTCCTCGGCGCCGAACAGCGTAGCGGAGCGAATCACCTCAACGGGGTGGAACCCGGCCTCGCGCAACAGCTCCAACTCGCGGATGTAGTCGAAGCCATAAAGCTTGTAGATGAAGCCCGAATCCGATCCGGTCGTGACGCGCCCGCCGGCGTTCTTGTAGTCGTTGAGGAAGAGCATCCACTTGTTGAAGAAGCGCTTCCAGTGGTACTCGTCCTCGCTGGTCCAGTAGAACCAGTAGGAACCGTGCGCCCGGCGCGACGGCTGGTAGAAATCCCACTGGCTGGGCAGCGTGTACTCTTCGTGAAAGTCGGCCTCGCGGGAGCGCATCACGTCGCGGCTGGCCTCGTAGATCGTCATGGTGGGGTCGAGGCCGAAATCGAGCTCCAGGAAGCGGTCGATCAGGTCGTTCCACTGCTCCGATCCCGGCTCGGCGGCCTGGTTCCAGAGGCGCCCGACGTTGCCGAAGCGGTGCTGCTCGTCCTGGTAGTTGTAGTCGAGCGGCCAGTCCTGGACGCTGTAGTCGGTCAGCATCGACTCCATGAGGCCGTAGTAGTGGGTCATCATGTCGAGCCCGACCTCGGCGGCGTCCAGCGCGGTCATGCGCACCACGCCCATCTGGCCCAGGTGCGCCACCGTTCCCAGACCGTGCATGTGCGCCTCGTCGATCACCGCGGCCATGATCTCGGGGTCCATCGCGCCCAGCTTGAGGCCGTCGATCTTCGCTCCCTCCACATCGACCGCCGCCGCCCAGCGCACCCACTCGCGCGCCTTTTCGGGGGAATCCACCGGTCCCTGGTCCCACGCCTCGCCCGGCCGCGCATAGGTGAACATCCGCGGCGCCACGATCTCGTTCCGTTCGGCCAGCGCCTTCTCCTGCAGCGCCCACATCATGGGGCCGTGACCGACCCCGCGAGACGTGGTAATCCCGTGTCCCATCCAGAGCTTGTAGGTGTACTCGGGCTGAGGCGCCTTCCCCGCGCCGCCGGTGTGCGCGTGCATGTCCACGAAGCCGGGCATGACGAACATTCCGGAAAGGTCGATTTCCCTGGTGGCGTCGGACGGGCGGCTGTCCTCGTTGATCGGCACGCCGGGGTATCCGACCGTCTGGATCCGGGTGATGCGGTCGCCCTCGATCACGATGTCGACGGGGCCCATGGGCGGAGCTCCGGTTCCGTCGATGATGGTCGCGCCGCGGAGGATGAGCCGCTCGTGGGGGCCGTCTCCCTCGTCGGCGCCACGGGGCGTGGTGGTTTCCATCTGGGCCGCGAGCGACGCGGGCAGGATCGCGCAGAGGGCGACGGCAAGGGCGAGCATGGTGCGGGAAAAGCGGGCGAGCGGCATGGCGGAGTCTCCTGTGGACGGTGGAGTGAGCGTCGTAGAATGTAGATTCACACTGCGATTTCGCAATGTAGTCAAACGCGATTTCGCAATGTAGGCGAACGCCCGGTTTCGAACCTGTCGCCCTTCTGAACGCGATCTCCTGGAACGCGGCCGTTGGGTTCGCCGATGTCCCCGAGTAGAATTGATTAGCCTTGGGCATGTGCCACGAAGACGTTGAACCGACTGCGGCGCCCGCGCGCGACGATCATTCCTCGCTTGGGAGCCCTGCGGCCGAGGCCTCCCGGCTGCGGGCCGAAATCCGCCGTCACAACCGGCTCTATTACCGGGACGCGCGGCCGGAGATCTCCGATTCCGTCTACGATTCGCTCTTTCGGCGTCTCCGCGAGCTCGAAACCCGGCACCCCGAGCTGGCCACCCCCGATTCGCCAACCCGCCGCGTGGGCGCCGATCCGCTGGATGACCTGCCCAATGTCGAGCACACCGCGCCGATGCTCTCGCTCGACTCGGCCTATGAAGCCGGCGAGGTGCAACGCTTCGACGACCGGGTGCGAAAGGCCCTCGCGGACGAAGCGACGACTGCGCAGAAGCCGGATGGGGGCGAGGACGAATCAGGCCGGAGCGAATCAGGCCGAAACCAGTCAGACGCAAACGAATCTGGCCAACCCGCCGCCGATCCGTCCATCGAATACCTCCTTGAACCCAAGCTGGACGGCGCCTCGCTGGAGCTGGTCTATGTGGACGGGATCCTTGACCGCGCGGTGACCCGGGGCAATGGCCGCGTCGGAGAGGGCGTCACCGAAAATGTGCGCACGATCCCCTCGGTGCCACTTCGGCTTCGCTCCGGCCGGTTTCCGGTTCCTTCGCTCCTGGCCGTGCGCGGCGAAGTCATCATGCACCTCAGCGATTTCGAGGCGTTGAACCAGCGGCGCATCCAGGCCGAACGCCCTCCTTACCAGAACCCGCGCAATGCAACCTCCGGGGCGCTGCGGCAGCTCGATTCGCGCGTCACGGCGCGGCGTCCGCTGACCGTGGTGGCCTACGATGTGATGCGGGTGGAGGGCGTGACGCTCGAGACCGCGTCGGAGGGAATGCGGGCGCTGGAGGCCTGGGGATTCGGGACGCCGGAACGAATTCGCACCGCGCGCACCGTGGAGGAGATCGCCGCCTATCACCGCGACTTCGAGGCCGCGCGCGACGATCTGGACTACGAGATCGACGGAATCGTGGCCAAGCTCGACGCTCTGGAGCCGCGGGAACGTCTGGGCAGCACCTCGCACCATCCGCGGTGGGCGATCGCCTGGAAGTTCGAGCCGCGCAAGGAGGTGACCAGGATCGACCGCATCTTCGTTTCGGTGGGCCGCACCGGAGTCCTGACCCCGGTGGCGCTGCTCAGGCCCGTTGAGGTGGGAGGAGTGACGGTGTCGCGCGCATCGCTGCACAACCGCGAGGAGCTGGAACGAAAGGATGTGCGCGAGGGGGATCAGGTGCGGGTGCAGCGCGCCGGCGATGTGATTCCGCAGGTCGTGGAGCGAATCGAAGAGGAGGACCGGGACCGCTCGCCGCCCTTTGCCATGCCCGCAGCCTGTCCGTCGTGTGGTGCGGAACCGGTCGCGCGGGGTCCCTTCACCCTGTGCCCCAATCACTTCGGCTGTCCGGCGCAGCTTCGGGGACGAATCACCCACTTTGGATCGCGCAACGCGCTTGACATCGAGGGGTTGGGCGCCGAGACGGCCACTCTTCTGGTGGATCGCGGGCTGGTCGCCGAACTCGCCGATCTCTTCAAGCTGGCCGAGGCGGATCTGGTTCCCCTGGAGGGATTCGCGGAGGTGTCGGCGCGCAATCTTGTGAACGCCATCGCGGCCCGTCGCGAGGTCGCGCTCGAGCGGTTTCTGGCCGGACTCGGGATCCCCGAGGTGGGCGTGACGGTGGCGCATGATCTGGCCCGCCACTTCGGATCCATCGCGGCGATTCGCGCGGCCACGGCCGACGAGCTGGAGGCGGTACACGGGATCGGTTCCCGCATGTCGTCCGGAATTCGCGCCTTTCTGGATGAACCCGGGGTGGCGGCCGCGCTGGACGCTCTCCTCGCGGTCGGCTTTGATCTCGTTGCGCCGGAAGGGGCGGGAGGGGCCGGCGATCGGTTCGCGCTGGCGGGGAAGCGTGTCGTGTTGACCGGTTCGCTGACCGGTTCGCTGAAGAGCTTTTCGCGCGGCGAACTGACCAGGGTGCTGCGGGCGCGCGGCGCGAAGGTGACGGGGTCGGTGAGCGCGAAAACCGACCTTCTGGTGGCCGGGGCCAGGCCGGGGTCGAAGCTGGCGAAGGCGCAGGCGCTGGGGGTGAAGGTGCTCGACGAGGCCGGGCTGCGGGCGATCCTCGGCGGGGAATCGCCCGCGGCCGTGCCGCACACCGATCCAGACCGATGACTCAGATTCTGTTCCTGAAGATCCTGCTCCTGGTGGGTGGGTTCGGAGCGCTCTACTTCGGGGCGGAGTGCCTGGTGCGGGGAGCGGCGCGAATTGCGTCGGCGATGGGGATGAGTCCGGTGGTGATCGGCCTCACTCTTGTTTCGCTGGGAACCTCGGCGCCGGAGCTGGTGGTCGGCGTCACGGCCTCGCTGACCGGCGAGAGCGGCCTCCTGGTCGGCAATGTTTTGGGATCGAATCTGGCGAATATCGGACTGATCCTGGGCGCCACCGCGCTGATCCGTCCCCTGAAGGTGGCGGACCGGGTCATCAGCCGCGATGTCCCGATCATGATCTTCGTCACCATTCTGGTCTTCCCCGCGGTGCTCGACGGCAATGTGGACCGCGGCGACGGACTCATCCTCCTGACGCTGCTGATCGTCTACGTGGCCTTCACCTTCCGGACCGCCCACGAAGACATCGACGATCTGCGTGAAGATGTGGACAGCCTGGCCGAAGAGCTGGTCGAAGGGGAAGGGGAGGAGAGGGGGGAGGGGCGGCGCACGGCGCGGAACCTGTTGCTCGTGGCGGTGGGGGCTCTGGGACTCGCCCTGGGGGGATGGTCGATTGTGGATTCGGCGGTCTACCTGGCGGGTGCGTTGGGGGCGAGCCCCGAGGTGGTGGGCCTGACCGTTGTGGCGATCGGCACGTCGCTGCCCGAGCTCGTCACCTCGTTGGTGGCGGCGATTCGCAAGGAGACGGACATCGCGGTGGGCAATGTGGTGGGCTCCAACATCTTCAACCTCGCCGGGGTTCTGGGCGCGTCGGCGCTGGTGGGAAGCTACCCTGTGGGCGAATCGCTGATGTCGGCGCAGATGCCGGCCGTCCTGATCCTGTCGGTCCTGACCTGGCCGATTGTGGCGAGCGCGCGCACGGTGCGCCGGTGGGAGGGGTTGCTTCTCCTGATCGGCTACTTCGTTCTGGTGGGCTGGCTTACCCTTGTCTGAATCGTGGCGGCGAAGCTGGGCCGAACGACTTGGCCGGGTCGAATCGCGCAACGTCACCTTCCTGGATTCGCTTCCCCCCTTCTGGACCGAGGCACAGGGAGTCCGGGTGCGGGACGCCTCGGGACGGAGCTGGCTCGACTTTGGCGGCGCCTTCGGGGTGGCCTTCGCCGGACACCGCAATCCGCGCGTTGTGGAACGGGTCACCGCACAGGCCGGGCGCCTGATTCATGGCATGGGCGACATCCATCCTCCGGCAATCAAAGTCGAGTTCCTCGAGCGGCTGGCGGGTCTGCTGCCCTGGCCCGATGCGCGCACCATCCTGGGGCTGAGCGGATCGGACGCGGTCGAGGCCGCGCTCAAGACCGCACAGCTCGCAACGGCTCGGACGGGGATCATTGCGTTCGAGGGCGCCTATCACGGCCTTACCTTGGGCGCGCTGGCCACCACCGGCCGCCGCCACTTCCGTCGTCCCTTCACCGACCGTCTGGCCGATCATGTGCGGCGCATTCCCTTTCCCACCTCGGCGGACGATGCCCGGCGGGCGCTGGAGCGGGTCCGTACGCTGCTGGCGGACAGCAATGAGGCGATCGGCGCGGTGATTGTGGAGCCGATTCAAGGCCGCGGCGGCGTTCGCATCCCCCCGTCCGGGTTTCTGGCGCGGCTGCACGAATCGGCGCGGGCCGGCGGCGCGCTCCTGATTGCCGACGAGATCTTTACCGGAATGGGACGAACCGGCGCGAGCTTCGCCTGCGCGCACGAGGGCGTGGTCCCCGATCTGATCTGCACCGGCAAGGCACTGGGCGGCGGACTTCCTCTGGCGGCCTGTTCCGGATCCGCGGCGGTGATGGATGCGTGGCCCCCCTCGACGGGCGAAGCGATCCACACGAGCACCTTCCTTGGCCATCCGCTTGGCTGCGCAGCCGGACTCGGGTTCCTGGAGGCGCTCGAAACCGACCGGCTGGCCGACAGGGCGCGCAAGCTGGGAAGGCGGGCGCTGGAAATTCTGCGTGGCGAACTCGACGGTCGCGACGGCGTGGCGGAGGTGCGGGGGCGGGGACTGATGCTGGGTGTGGAGTTGGACGATGAAGGTGGTGGCGCGCCGGGAGCGGTCGTGGCGCAACGAGCGCTGGAGCTGGGGCTGATCGCGATGCCCGCGGGAGAAAGCGGCGAAGTCGTGGAGCTGACGCCGCCCGCCGTTCTTGCCCACGATGAATTGGAGGAAGGACTGGAGATTCTGGTGCGGGCAATCCGGTCAGCGGGTCCGGCGCATGCCTGAAACCGCCGTCCCGGAAGCCGCCGTCCCGGAAGAAGCGTTCAGCGTGCCGAAGTGGCGAAATCGATGCGTTCGCCGAGCGCGAGATCCTTTTCGGTCACTCCGCCCGCGTCGTGCGTGGTGATGCGCAGCGAAACGCGGTTGTACCGTACCAGGATGTCGGGATGATGATTATGTTCGTCGGCGATTGTGGCAACCCGGTTCACAAAGACGACCGCCGCCCGAAAGGTGGGGAAGGTAAACCGCTTTCGTATCGCCTCGTCGCGGTACACCCAGCCGGAATGCCGCTCCACCCATCCTTGAATTTCCTGACCGGAAACCTTTTCAGCCATGGCATCCTTCCTCGCCTGTGGGTCAATGCCGGGAATCCCGCACCGGGTCTGCCAGCACCTGTATTATAGTTGTGCCACTCAACTATGACCAGTCCCAAGTCCCCCCCTTCCCCCCGTGCCCCAGCCGTCTCGGCTACGCCCTCGCTGCGCGAACTGCTTGCCCGGGCCAGCCGCACCTTCGGCGTGGGAATCGCGGCTCTGCCTACCGGTCTCCGCCTCGAAATCACTGTTTCCTACCTGCTGCTGCGCGTTGCGGATTACCTGGAGGACAGCGAGGAGTTGGGCGTCGGCGAGAAGGTTCGCCTGCTGAAGCGGTGGCGTGCCCTGCTGGGCGGCGAGACCGAATCGGGACCCGTGGTCGCACGTCTGCGGCAGGCGCGCGACGACACCCCGGATGCCTTCGTGGCGCGACACGCCCGGACCGTTCTGGCGGCTCTGGACCGGCTGGATGAGGATGCGCGCGCGATCGTCGTCCGGCGGGTTCGCGAAACGAGCGCGGGAATGGCGCGCTGGGCCGAACGGGGTCCGGTCTTTGGGTCGGAGGACGATCTGGACGACTACATGCACGAGGTGGCCGGACGGGTCGGATACCTGCTGACGGAGCTCTTTGCCCTGCGTCTCCCGGGCCTCGCCGGCGGGCCCGAACCCGCAATGATGAAGCTGGGGCGGGAGTTCGGACTCGCACTCCAGACGGTGAATGTCATTCGCGGGCTGCACGAGGACCGCGACCGCGGCTGGATCTATGTCCCGGCCGATTTCATTCCGGATTCGGGACCGGTTCCCCGTGATCTCTTCAAACCGCAACACCACTCCGCCGCGATGAAGGTGCTGACGCGACTGGTCGGGAAGGCCGAGCGACACCTCGACGCCGCGCAGGGCTACATCCCTATGATTCCCCGCCGGCACCACCGCGTTCGCCTCTTCTGCATGCTTCCGCTCTTCTTTGCGGTGCGCACCCTGGCGCTCAGCCGAGGCAACCCCGAGGTCCTGGCCCAGGAAACCAAGATGACCCGCGCGGAGGTGCTCGCCGTCACCCGAAGTGCGCGACTGCTGGGGTTTTCCAACCGCTGGATCGCCTGGTATGCGCGGCGCCTGAGGGTGGTTCCCGGCGGTGGTCACGGAACAAGTTGACACCGGTGGCGGAATCCGCTACCCTTCGCGTCCTGTTGCGGGGTGGAGCAGTCTGGTAGCTCGTTGGGCTCATAACCCAAAGGTCGCGGGTTCGAATCCCGCCCCCGCTACTACAATCCGGATCGCTCAAGACGCGTCGCCCCCGCGGCGGCGTTTCGGACGTAAACCGACCAGGTCGCCGTCGAGGCGGAACCCGCTCTTCCGGGCGGCGTCTCCCGATGCGTGCCCGGTCGGTTTTTGTCGGAGCCGGTCCGATACCCGGGCCAGGTAGCTCAGTTGGTAGAGCACGCGACTGAAAATCGCGGTGTCGGCGGTTCAATTCCGTCCCTGGCCATTGAAAATGGTTCACAGGTCCGTAGCTCAACTTGGCAGAGCACCGGTCTCCAAAACCGGCGGTTGGGGGTTCGAGTCCCTCCGGGCCTGTACGGCAGGGATCAGGCCCTCATCGTCTAACGGTCAGGACACCACTCTTTCAAGGTGGAGATCGGGGTTCGATTCCCCGTGAGGGTATTCCGGTCGGACGGTTGTGGCCGGGAACGGAAAAAAGGGGCTGTAGCTCAGATTGGTTAGAGTGCCGGTCTGTCACACCGGAGGCCGCGGGTTCGAGTCCCGTCAGCCCCGCTGCTGGCTGGTTCAGCGGCAGGACAGCAGGAAGCGCTGGTTGAAAATGCGGGTTCTGGAACGAGAAGTGTTCCTGGCACACCTTCGTACCGCGAGGGGCCGTAGCTCAGTTGGGAGAGCGCCTGAATGGCATTCAGGAGGTCAGGGGTTCGACTCCCCTCGGCTCCACTGCGAGGTACCGATTTGCCGGGGCTCGGGTGGCGGAATTGGCAGACGCGCAGGATTCAGGATCCTGTGGGGGTTAACCCCGTGAGGGTTCGAGTCCCTCCCCGAGCATTTCAGCAGGACCGGCTGGCGCCCACGTGCTGGAATTGGTAGACAGGCTGGTTTGAGGGACCAGTGTTCGAAAGGACGTACAGGTTCGAGTCCTGTCGTGGGCATACCCGGAGGGCGAAGGAAAAGGAGCTGGAACAGGACTGTAAAGAAGCGCGCCCGTAGCTCAAATGGATAGAGTACCTGACTACGGATCAGGGGGTTGGGGGTTCGAGTCCTCCCGGGCGCACTGGTCACCAGGGAGATTGGTCGCAAGGAGGTTGGCCGCAGCGGTGCTGCCGGACAGAGGGGCGCGTAGCTCAGCTGGTTAGAGTGCCACGTTGACATCGTGGAGGTCACAGGTTCGAGTCCTGTCGCGCCCATTGTCGGCCCGCGGTCGCGCGGGTTGTGATGGAACCGGGGCCGTAGCTCAGTTGGGAGAGCGCAGCGTTCGCAACGCTGAGGTCAGGGGTTCGAATCCCCTCGGCTCCATTAGTCGGCCGTGGTCCCCGGGGATTGCGGCGCCCACGAACGATCGCCACCGTAGCTCAGCTGGTAGAGCACGTCACTCGTAATGACGGGGTCGTCGGTTCGAGTCCGACCGGTGGCTCTGCCCCGGCGCGACGTAACAGGTTGCGAAGGGCAATACGACAGGAAATAGCCCCGTGGTGTAATTGGCAACACGTCTGACTCTGGATCAGAAGAGTCCTGGTTCGAGCCCAGGCGGGGCTACTTTTTTTTGAGATTCCTGGAGGGATGGCTGAGCGGCTAAAAGCGGCGCCCTGCTAAGGCGTTGGTCCAAGAGACCACGTGGGTTCGAATCCCACTCCCTCCGTGAGCGTGAGCGAACGCGTGGGAATGGGGGGCGGAACTCCGTCGAGCCGGAGGCGGTCGGCCCGCTCTCTCCCCTCTGAATTCGGGAGGCGTAGTCCTAATTGGTAAGGCACCGCACTCGAAATGCGGCGTGCGTTGAGCACTTGGGGGTTCGAGTCCCTCCGCCTCCGCTCGAATACACCTTCTCCGCCCTGTTCCGGCGAAAACGGGCGGTACCCGGAGACGATTTGTACAACTATTCCAACGGGGCGTGGCTCAGCCCGGTAGAGCGCTGCGTTCGGGTCGCAGAGGTCCCCGGTTCAAATCCGGGCGCCCCGATTAGCCGGGAACGAAGCAGGACGGGTGGCCGAGTGGCTTAAGGCGCACGACTGGAAATCGTGTGGGCATCTTGCCCGCGTGGGTTCGAATCCCACCCCGTCCGTGAGCGTGAGCGACAGCGTGGAAGCCGTCCCCGGGAAGTCCAGCGAGCTCGCAAGGCGTTCTTCCGGGTCATCACCAAGGCGCCAGACTCCACCGCCTTGATTCCGTCCCCGTCGGTCCGTACCGTCGCTCCGCTCGCATCCGGGGGTCTGGGCGGTATTTCCCGGTCCATGGGGCGCCAAGCTCCACGGCATATCGGATTACCCACTGTCTTGCAGGGTGCCAATGATCGCGGTCATTGCCATGGATGGCAACCTGCGCCCAGGATCGGAAGGAATCATGCGGATCCTCAAAATCAATTCGGAGAGGCCGACATGATAACGACCGCCGCGCTTCTCGCCGCCGCAATCAGCCAGGTCACGCTTTCGGGAGTGGTGCGCGACAGCATTGACCTTGAGCCGGTCGGGTTCGCTCATGTGACGGTCACCGCCGTGGAGGGCGAAGCCGTCATGGCTTCGGGGGTCTCCGACAGGCATGGGGCCTTCGTGGTGCCCGGGGCGTACGCGGGCGGCGCGGTGCGCGTCGAGGTATCGGCATTCGGCTATGCCCTGTGGACGCGCACGTTCGAGACCCTGCCGGGCGAACCCATCCGAGTTCTGCTGAGTCCGCAAGCCATCGTCCTGGAAGGCCTTGAGGCAAGCGTCGGCGGGCGCGCGGGGGACCCGATCTCGCTGTCACGGGACGCCTTCGTGATCGATGCGGTGCTGATGCGGACCCTGCCCACGATCCTTGAGACGGACGTGTTGCGGGCCACGGCGGTTTCGCCTTCGGCCTCCGCGCCTTCGGACTATACGTCCGTCCCGTTCATACGCGGGGGCGCCAGCTATGGGACTCCCGTGTTGCTCGACGGAATCCGGCTCTTCAACGCCTTTCACCTCGGAGGCTTCCTCTCGGCCATCAACCCCGAAGCGGTTGAACGCGCGACGGTGCTGCCGAGTGCGGGTGGGGAAGGTGTGACCATCGGGTCGCTGTCGGGCGCAATAGACATCGCCACCAGGGACGGTGCCCGCGACGAAATGGTGGTGTCGGGTTCCCTCGGACTCGCGTCATCGCGCCTTTCCATCGAGGGGCCGGTCGGGGAGAACGTGTCCTACATCCTGAATGGCCGCCGCACCTACATCGACGGCGTGACCCTGGCCCTGACCCGGGCGGGGCTCATCTCGCAGCACCTTCCCTATTCGTTTCAGGACATCCACGGCAAGGTCACGGCCGATCTCGGGGGTGTCCGCCGGTTTTCGGTCAGCGGCTACCTGAATGCCGAGTCCCTGGGAAGATTCGACCAGGAAACGACGCACGCGCTCGAACTGGCGTGGGGGAACACCGCGATCTCGGCGCACTACCGCGACAGGATCGGAGACGCGGGAATCCTCGACGCGAACCTGGGCACAAGCCACTTCACGAGCGATCTCCTGTCGCTGGGGATGCGGTATTTTGGCGTACCGATTATTCCCGGCGAAGAGCCGCCTATTAACGACACGCTGGCCTTCGGCAATGGGACAATGAGCGAGACCCGCGCCGACCTGCGCGCCACCTGGCACCTGGCGCGTTCCACCTTGATGACCGGCGTGCAGGCGACCCGCTACAGCGGGATCCACGACTTCGAGCTGACCGAAGACTTCATTTCGGACGAGGGGTTCTTCGTGTCTTCGTTCACTCTCGACGAACAACGCTGGCGCCTTGCCGCCTATTCGAGCGTGGACATCCCGCTGACGGAGGGCTTCGCGACCCGTGCCGGACTCAGAGTCGACCGCTTCGAGGGGCTGGCCACCACGCTGGCGCCCTTTGCGGAGTTCGGCTACGAGGCGTCGTGGTGGGACGTGAGGGTATCCGCTGCGCGCTCCCACCAGATGCTGGCTTCGGCGCGGGACGAGGAAGCTGTCGGCGCCAGTTTCCTTGCCTACGATCTTCTGGTTCCCGTTGCCTCGGCCCCCGTGCCCGGCAACACGGAACTGTCCTTTGGCTGGCAGGCCACGCGAGGCGGGCTCCGCTTTCGGCTGGACGCCTATGCGCGCGCGCTGGACAACCTCCGCCTGCCGCCGCTGGGCAAGCGGCCGTCGATACGCACCGCGTTGGCCGATCCGTTGCGGTGGGAGATCTCCAGCGGCACCGCCAGGGGAATCGAGACGACGACGAGCTGGATCTCCGGCTCGGGGTTCTCGATGCTGCAAAGCTATCGCTGGGCCAGGGTGTCGCGGGAGGTGGGTTCGCGGAAATATACGCCGCGGTTCCATCGCGAACACGAACTCGAGGTGGGCATGGTCTACGCCCCTGGCTCGTCGTCCTGGTCGGCCCGCTTCTCGCTGCGCTCCGGACAGCCGGAGACGGAGGTGCTGGCCCTGGCCGCCGCAAACGAATACAACAGGGGAGAGGCTGAAATCGTGGTGCTCGGCGGCGAATACAACGCGAGCAGACTGCCGCACTATGTGCGGATCGACATCGGCTGGCGGCGCGAAAATCAGGTCTCCTGGTTTGGGGGCGGAACGCTGGTGCCCTACGTGTCGGTTGCCAACCTCTTCAGCCTTCCCAACGTCGTGGGATGGCGCGCGCAGCAGGACTACGACAACCTGGAGGTGGAGAAGGTGTACATGCCGCAACTGCCGATGCTTCCCTTCTTCGGCGTGGATTTCCGGTTTTGAGGGCGCTCGCGGCCCGGCGCTCCGCGCTCGTGCTCAGTCCGCTCCTGGCGCTTTCCGCGTGCCAGCTCTTCCGCCCGGCGGATCTCATTGAAGCCGACCCGGACGTCACCACCATCACCGTTCTTCTTGAGGCCGGCGAGGCCGAGGCACGTCTCCTGGCCGTGCACCCACATCGTTCGCAGAGCGCGGAAGCGCCACAGATCACGGCGGCGCTGGAAGGACCCGGTTGGACGGCGACATTCTTCGCGCAATCGGAGCTGGAGTCGTGCGCGTTCATTTTTCCCGTCCACAATTGGCCGGGTCCGGCGCGTTGCTACGCCGCCTCTCTCCCCGAGGCCGTGCGGGCTGGCCAGAGCTACGGAATCCGGGGAACGGCACCGCTGGGTTCGTTCACGGGCAGCATGACGATGCCCGCGCCGCCGACGATCGAGGAGCCGGCGGACGGCTTGCAACTGACGGCCGGGGCGAACCGGAACAGCGTAGCAATCCCGACCAAGTACAGGAAAGGCTCCGACATCGGCACACTGATGGCCGACGTGGAATACTGGGAGATTCAGGAAGATGGCACGGAGGTGGGCCTCTTCGGTCAGTACCCCATCGTGCTTGACGGCAACGCAGCGGACACCATTCACCACATCACCGACCAACTGGACCATCGACTCGAACTCCGGTTGCTCGGAATCGGCTGGCACTACACCAACTTCGTCGCGGAGTTCAGCGACTTCCCCTTGCCGCAGCCGTGGCCGGACTTTGGAATCGAGGGGGAAGGCGTCTACGGCTACTTCGATGGCCTGACTCCGTCTTCGTCAACCGTCGAGATCAGGATCGTGCGCACGGGCTCGCATTCGAGTTTCGGGAATATCGCAGCTTTCGCCAGGGATTGACGGCGTGCGCGAGCACTTCGAGTCCGAAGTCCGCCCCTCGCCGAAACCTTTCTCACCTCCCCCTCGTCATCCCTCGCCATGCGGTTTGCAGACCCGGGCGCGGCCGCTCATTAGAGCTTTTCTCGGGCGCACTTAATCCAGAACCCGGGGCCTCATGGAAAGGGACGATGACGATGACCAGAACAACTGCGGCGGCAAAGGCTTCCACGGCGGGCGCGGCCCTCGCGCTGGCGACGACTCTCGCGGCGTGCGGCGGCATTTCGGCTGCGGCTCACCATCACCAGGACTGTGAGTTCCGCAAGGATGTGAGCCTTCAGAGCATTGCCCAGGGAGCGCTCCGGGTCGAAGCGGGAGCGGGCCGCCTCACGATCAGGGGCGACGCAGCGAACGACCAGGTCCGGGTGACCGCGACCCTCTGCGCTTCGGACGAAGAGCGGCTGGACGGGCTCCGGGTGACTCTCGACGGCGACCGGCTGGAAACGAGCTATCCGCGAAACCGCGGTGGTTGGGGACGCCAGTACGCGCGCATCGATATGGAGGTCGCGCTGCCCGCCGCGACGCACCTGGAGGTGGAGGACGGCTCGGGGTCGCTCACCATCTCCGGGGTGGAATCGGTCGATCTCGAGGATGGATCCGGTAGCATCGCCATCGAGAATGTGGGATCGGTCCTGCTGAAAGACGGTTCGGGCAGCCTGCGGATCGGCGGCGTGGCCGACGATGTGGAGATTGAGGACGGCTCCGGAAGCCTGTCCATCCGCGCGGTCGGCGGTGGGGTCGTGATTCGCGACGGTTCGGGGAGCATCTCGGTGGAGGAGATCGGGGGCAGCGTCCACATCGATGAAGTGGGTTCGGGGGGCGTCTCGGTGCGGGATGTGGGCGGTGATCTGGTCGTGACCGATGGGCGCCGCGAGCGAATCCGCTACAGCAACGTCCGGGGCACGGTCGACCTGCCACCGGCTCGCAAGCGTGGCCGGGGCGACTGATCTCGAAGCGTTGGCCCCACCGATCCATAGGCGCCGTCGCCGAGTGGCGGCGCTGATCGTTTCCTGATGCCAGGCGCGCTTGATCGGGATTGACATCTGGTCGAGCTTACCCACGCTTTGTGCGGTCGATTGATGCGGACCCGAAGAGCGGGAGCAGCGCGGAAATGAGATTTGTCCTGGCGGGATTTGCGGGATCGGGGAAGACGACCCTTTTCAATGCCATGACCGGGCTCAATGCACCGGTCGGGTATGGAGGGGAGGTCCGGGTGGGCACGGTGCGCGTTCCCGATCCGCGCGTGGATCTCTTGTCCCGCGTCTATTCGCCGAAAAAAACGACCTGGGCGACGATCAGTTTGCGCGATGTTCCGGGGGAGCACGGCTCTTCCTCACGGGTTCTCTCGACCTCGGCGCTGGCGCAGATTCGCGACCAGGAGGCGCTGTGCCTGGTGCTGCGCGACTTCGTCAATCCGGCGCTGGAGCCCCCCCCCGATCCGCTGGGCGATCTGCTGTCCTTCCACGACGAGTGCGTTCTGGCCGATCTGGGAATCGTGGAACGAAGGCTTGACCGTGCACGCAAGGAACGGGCCGATGGGCGCGAGATCGCCGCCTTCGAGACGATGGTGACCGCGCTGGAGGAGGCGCGCGCGTTGCGTCTGGTGCCGGCCACCGAGCTGGACCGCAGGTTCCTCAAGGGCTATGGACTGCTGACCGATCTGCCCCTCCTGGCCGCCGTGAATGTGGATGAAGCGGAGGTGAGCGAACCGTTGGCGCCGGAGCTTTCCCGGGCGATCGGGGAGATGGGGGCGGCGGGGATGGTGTTGTCGGCGCGGGTGGAGGCGGAGGTCGCGGCGCTCGACGCGGAAGACCAGACCGAGTTCCTAGAGGACATGGGGCTTGCAGAACCGACGCTGGCCCGTTTCATCCGTGCGGCCTACGAGCTGATGGACCTCATTTCATTCCTGACTGTAGGACCGGACGAGGTGCGCGCCTGGACCATTCGGCGCGG
This sequence comes from Longimicrobiales bacterium, assembly GCA_965213665.1. Taxonomy (GTDB): domain Bacteria; phylum Gemmatimonadota; class Gemmatimonadetes; order Longimicrobiales; family Gaopeijiaceae; genus Bin94. The sequence goes on along the minus strand of CBDBZW010000003.1, from coordinate 2,621,100 downwards.
AACGGTTGCGCGGGCCGCTGCCGGGTGCATCCACAGCGACCTGGAGCGGGGGTTCATCCGGGCCGAGATCATCCCGTTTGGGGTCTTCGCCGAGTACGGTTCGGAGCAGGCGGTGAAGGAGGTGGGGCGGATGAGGGTGGAGGGCAAGGAATACATCGTTGCCGATGGAGACATCATGCACGTTCGATTCAATGTCTGAGAGGGCGGAACGTTCGCTGGGACCCGCCCCCGCCAGCGACGAAAACAAACGACCCGTGGGCCGCGTGGTCATCTACGAAGATGCTCCGGGCGATGCGCGAATGGAGGTCTGGTTGTCCGACGGTTCCATGTGGTTCTCGCAGCAGCAGATTGCCGAGCTGTTTGACAGGGACCGGGCGCTCGTCACCAAGCACCTGAACTTCGCATACCGCGATGGCGAGCTCGATCCCGAAACAACCCGTGCAAGGTTCGCGGAGCTTCGGGAAGAGGGGGGACGGGCGGTTACCCGGGGTGTGCTCCACTACAACCTCGACGCGATCCTTGCGGTGGGATTCCGGATTCGATCCCGTCCCGGCGCCCGCTTCCGCAGTTGGGCCACAAAGCTCCTCAAGGACCATCTGTTGCGCGGCTACACCACGAACCCGGAGCGGCTCCTGGAGGTGGGCACCGAGGACGCTCACTTTTCCCTCGGCCGCCTGGACCGCACCATCGCACGACGGAGGGCGGCGCGCGCGGATCGCTGACCGCAGTGGATCTCGCCAGGCATCGAAAACGCTCGGGACAACAGCCTTGACTTCATTGCGGATTTCGGCGAGCATGACCGTTCGGTGCGGAGTCGGTCCTCGGGCTGAGGAACTCCCTCCCGCGCCCATTCCCGCGTAGCTCAGTTGGTAGAGCAGACGGCTGTTAACCGTCGAGTCGCAGGTTCGAGTCCTGCCGCGGGAGCTTTGGCTTCCGGTGGCCCTTTGCGCCGCCGCTTCCTATTCTGACGGGTGTCCCGCCGCTTGAACTCCTTCCCCCCGGAGGCACCCATGTCCGGCCGACCCCCTCCGCCCCCCACCCTCGTCTCGGCCACCATCGCCGCCCTGGCCGTGGGGGCCGCCACCGCCCTTCCCGCTGCCGCCCTGGCCCAGGACGCCGACCGCGCCACCGGCTCCGAAGACACCGACTGGGACGTCACCCTCGCGCGGGGCGACACCCGCACGATCGATTTCGAGACCGACGAGGGCACCTGGATGTCGGTGGACATCTCGCCCGACGGCCGCTGGATCGTCTTCGACCTCCTCGCGCACATCTACCGCGTACCCGCGGAGGGCGGCCAGGCCGAAAGCCTCACGCAGGAGAGCGGCGTCGCGGTCAACTACCACCCGAAGTACTCCCCCGACGGCACGCGCATCGCCTTTGTCTCGGACCGGGGCGGCCAGAACAACCTCTGGATCATGGATGCCGACGGTTCCAACGCACGCCAGGTTCAGTCCAGCACAACCACCCGTGTCACCATGCCCGAATGGACGGCCGAAGGCGAATACATCCTGGTTGCGCAGAGCGGCGGCATCTGGATGTACCATGTGGATGGCGGCACCGGAATCGAGATCGTCTCCAGCGACGGGGGCAGCGCGGCCTGGCCCTCGGTTTCGGAGGATGGGCGCCACCTCTACTACCATGTGCGCACCCCGGGGCAGACGGTGCCGTGGGCGGTGGACGACATCTTTGCCGAGCCGGTGGACGGTGCGTTGGTCCGCGACGCGTTGCAGGGAACGATGAACATCCGCCGCATGGAGCTGGCGACCGGCGAGGTCACGCAGGTGACCAGTGGCGAGCCCTCGCGGCAGTACCGACTCTCCGGGGGCGGGGGAATGGCGGGCGAGATCTCACCGGATGGCCGTTGGATCGCCTTCGCGCGCCGCCTCCCCGACGCGACGATCGAGTGGAAGGGACACGAATTCGGGCCGAGCACCGCGCTCTGGCTGCGCGACCTGGAGACCGGGACCGAGCGGATCGCGATGGACCCGATCGCGCAGGACATGTCCGAGGGGATGAAGACGATTCGTGTGCTGCCCGGCTATGCGTGGGCGCCCGACGGCGCCTCGATTGTGATCGCGCAGGGAGGGAAGCTCAGGCGGCTGGATGTGGCCAGCGGCGCGGTCGCGACGATCCCCTTCGCCGCCCGGGTGCAGCGGGAGATTTCGGAACAGGCCTATCAGGCCTTCCGCATCGACGACGGGCCTGTCCCCATCACCTACACGCGCTGGCAGACGGGATCGCCCGACGGTGCGCATCTGGCCTTTACCGCGGCGGGCCGGATCTGGGTGATTGATCTGCCCGGCGGGACGCCGCGACGCCTGACCGACGATACCGGGAAGCGTTTCGAGTATTCGCCCTCGTGGTCGCCCGACGGCCGGTCGCTCGCCTACACCACGATGGACGAGAACGGCACCGGCCATGTGATGACGATCGGCGCGGATGGCGGCAATGCGCGGCAGGTCAGCCAGGAGGCGGGGGAATACGCGCACACCCAGTGGAGTCCGGACGGCTCCGAGATCCTGGTCAGCCGGGGTTCGGGGGCGACGGTCCGTTACCGGTCGCTGGCGCACAATCCCTGGTACGACCTGGTGCTCTTCCCGGCCCAGGGACCCGGCGGGGGCGCGGAAACCGGCGACGAAGCCGGCATGGGATCCACCGGCCAGCGCGTCGTGCGAGTCCCGGGCAACTCGCTCCCCACCCGGACCCAGTTCGTGCGCGGCTCCTTCGGCCCCGGCGGGCGCATCTTCTACCGCACGATGGGCGACTCCACCCGGCTGCGTTCGGTCGCGCGCGACGGGACCGACCCACGCGTCCACCTTGTGCTGCCCTACGCCGACGAAATCATGATCTCGCCTGATGGACGCCACGCCGCCTTCAACGAGGGCGACAACGCGTACCTGGTTCCGGTGCCCAGCGCGGCGGGAATCGGCGGCGCGGTGGCGGTGGCGAAAAAGGACGGCCAGCTCCCGGTGCGGCAACTCAGCCGCCGGGGCGGCATCTTCCCCGGCTGGCGCGACGCCAACACGGTCGAGTTCGGAAGCGCAGCCAGCTACTACACGCACAACGTCGCGGACGAAACCACCGACACCTTCCAGATGGCGCTCGAAGTCCCCCGCGGCTCGCTCGGCCCGGGCACGGTCGCCATCACCGGCGCTCGCATCGTCACTCTCGAGAACCGCCGGGTTATCGACAACGGCACCCTCGTCGCGACCGATGGCCGCATTGTCTGTGTGGGCACGGCCGCCGACTGCGACGCGACCGGCGCGGACCACACCGTCGACGGTACCGGCAAGACGCTGATCCCCGGCTTCATCGACATGCATTCGCACTTCTTCCGCGAATACCGGGGCATCATTCCCCCCAACGCCTTCGAGATGGCGGTCGCGCTGGCCTACGGGGTCACCACCAACCTCGACAACTCGCAGTGGTCGCAGGATGTCTTTCCGGCCGCCCAGATGATCGAGGCCGGGGTGCTTGTCGGTCCCCGCACCTACACTACCGGCGATCCGCTCTACCGGGGCGATGGCGGGCGCCAGAACGAACTCACCAGCTACGAGGTGGCGGAGGACAACATCGCGCGGCTTCAGTCGTGGGGCGCCGTCTCGCTCAAGCAGTACCTGCAGCCGCGCCGCGACCAGCGCCAGTGGGTGTCGGACATTGCGCGCAAACGCGGCCTGATGGTGACCTCCGAAGGGAGCGACCTGGCCTTCAACCTGGGCATGATCATGGATGGCCAGACGGCGTGGGAGCACCCGATCAGCTACGTGCCGATGTATTCCGATGCGGCCCGGTTCTTCGGACGCGCCGAGGCGGTCTATTCACCCACCTTCGTGGTGGGCGGACCGGGCCCCTGGAACGACGAGTGGTTCTTCCAGGAAACCGAGGTCTGGCGCGACGAGAAGCTGCGGCTGTGGATGCCGTGGAAGCAGCTTGTGCCGCACGCCCGCCGGGTCTTCCAGCGACCGCGCACCGACTACAGCTACCCGATGCTGGCGCAGGTTCTGGCGGATTGGATGGCCGAAGGGGCCCACGGCGCGATCGGGGCGCACGGGCAGCAGCACGGTCTGGCGTCGCACTGGGAGGTGTGGATGGCGGAATCGGCGATGGGTCCGATGGGCGCGCTGGAGCTGGCGAGTGTCGAGGGCGCGTACTTCCTGGGCGCTACGGAAGATCTGGGCACGCTGAGCGCCGGGAAGCTGGCCGATCTGATGATCCTGAACTCGAATCCGCTCGACGACATTCGCAACACGACCGATATTGCCATGGTCATGAAGGGCGGCATTCTGTACGATGGAACGACGCTCGACGAGATCTGGCCGAATGCGCGGGCCTACGGGGCGCGTCCCTGGCTGCACGACGACGTGTGGCGGGCGGGACCGCGTCCGGTGGGGCGTTAGACCGCAAGAGTGGAGGGGCGGATGGGAGAGCGGCGAAGGCTCGCGCTGGCGCGTCTGGGTAGAGGATGATTCCGCCGAGCCGAGCCGGGTCGAAGCGACAACGCGCATGGAGTCGGCGTGGGCCGGGTTTGGCGTTGCTCCTGGCGTCGTTGTCCTCCTGCGGCGATTCCCCGACGGGATCCCCGGAGCCTCCGTCGCCGCCTGATCCTCCCGAGTCCCGGCCGGCGACGCTTTCGATCGCTCCCGGGCAGGCGACGCTCGACGCGTTGGGCGATACGGTGCGCCTGACCGGGGAAGTGCGGGACCAGAACGGCCGGATCATGGCGGGCGCGTCCATCGCCTGGACGAGCAGCGATGCCTCCGTGGCCGGCGTGGACGGAGCAGGTCTCGTCGCAGCCATCGCCAATGGCGCCGCGACGATCACGGCACGCTCGGGGTCCGTGTCCGCCACCGCGCCGGTCACCGTGGAACAGGTCGCCGCGTCCATCGCCGTCTCTCCTGACCTCGCTTCCCTCTTTGTCGGCGACACCGCAACGTTCACGGCAGAGGCAGCGGACGCCAACGGCCACCTCGTCGCTGACGCGGTCGTAGTCTGGGAGAGCAGCGATCGCCTTGTCGCGACCGTGGACTCCGAGGGCAGCGTGACCGCAGTGGGAGGCGGCGAAGCCAGGATCACGGCATCCGCGGATTCGGTGACCTCCACCGTGCCTGTCGAAGTGACGGAGGCGGTCCGTATCGTCGTCACGCGCCTGGACACGGCCATCGTGGTCCCGGTCTCCGCTTCCGGCCAGGACTGGACCTACGAAGCGACGGCAAGCCGCTGGCTGCCTGAAATGCCGGTGGCCAGCGTGAGCCGCCGCGACGATCCCCCCGGCGTCGAGGTCGAGGTGGTCGGCCCCGGCTGGGTGCAAATCGACCCGTCCGTGGCAGGCAAGCGCGTGCCGGGAGCGCGCGTGCAGGTTGCACCGACTCGTCCGTTCGTGATTTCCCTGACGCAGGAGGAGTGGCCGGCCACCGACATCGTCACGGCGAGAGGCTACGGCGTGGACCGAATACCGTTGCCGACCTTCCGGGTGGGCGGAGAGTCGGCGCTGGAGGCCTTCGGCGACAGCGCTGAAATGCGCTTCACGCCGTCGCCGTTGAACCAGGGCGAGTGCTGGGGCAACCCCGTGGGCGAAGGGACGGTCGAGATTTGGGATGTCGAGGCTCCGGGCCCAGCCGTCGTCGGGAGGCTGGCCGGCCCGGCTGTCTCGCTTGATCAGGGCGAGTCGTTCCGCTTCGGCGGGCGGGATTCGTGCCTGCGCCTCTGGGCCCAGCCGGGGGCCGCCTATGTGCTGGCCGGAGTCGAGCGCAGCGCCATCGACGCGTCACGACACAACCCCAGTCCCATGGTATATGGCGGAGGCACTCCGTACGCAATCGAGGTCACCGACCGCACCGTTGAGCCGTCCGCGCGCGTTCAGCTCGCGCGCCAGGTGGACCAGATGGCGGCACAGGAGGCATTCGAGCGGCATCCTGCGCCGCCGAGGCTCCATCCGAGCACCTATTCCGCGCAGACCCTGGAGGGATTGGACACCAAGACCGACAAGTGGAAGGTGGGCGACGAGTTCGAGTGGTACACGAACGACGACCGGGATGGCGTCTTTCGGGTGGTCGCGCTCTATCCGCCCAACGTGGTCTTCGCCGTATTCAAGGAGGATCTGGATTCGATTTGGACCGAGGTGCGGGCCGCCGAATTCGACGAGATCATGAACTGGCTGGGGTCGGAGGAGGTCCAGAGCCTCTTTAGGACGATGTTCGGGCCGCGTCTGCCGATCACCAACACGAAGAACGAGCAGATGGTGGTCATGTACAACGCGGGCAGCGACGACCACAGCACCGGCGTGATGATTCACAACATCGACGGCGAGCGGACCACGACGACCGTTCACCTGCGCGACGCCGCGTGGGGCGGAAAGGGGTGGTATCACGGCCTGGCCGCCCACGAGTTGGCCCATGCCTGGGACCGCCGCAACAACGCCGGGTTTGTGGGTCCCTGGTCCAGCGAAGGGATCGCGAACTGGTTCGCGGACGAGAACAGCCGACTGGCGACCAACGTCCCGCTGGATGCGAACTGGGATGCCTACGAGCCGCTGCGGGGCCGTTACCTGCGTTTGCCCTGGACAGGTAATTTCCTTGCCGGCTACCGGGAGAGCCACCCGTATCTGAGATTCCTCGTTACCCGGCTGATTTCCGACCACGGCCAGAGCTACGCCTCCGCGGTGCGGCGGGTCGTTACGGGTGCCTCCGAGGATTGGTACGGACACTACTTCATCCAGTGGAACCAGTGGGGCCTTCGCGGAAAGGGGCCGGGCCTCGTCGAACGGATGCGCGAGGTGGTTCCCGGCTGGGATCCCATCGATTCGCGGCTGAATTGGATGGTGTCCTTTGCCCTGGACGACCGGAGCGGCTTGTCCGAGTACGACATCCCATTCGTCGACAGGGCGTGGCAGCACTTCCCGGAATGGGCGACGATTCTCGTCGGCGAGGGCCGGATCGCCGGAGGCAAGGCGGCCGAGGGCGGGAACTACTATTTCCTGGTTGGCGATCCGGAGGGCATCGGAGGCAGCGTGCACCTGGAAGTGACCGACGGAGACGCGCACGTGGAATGGAAGCTGGTCCGGTACCGGTGATGCGAACCACGATGACCCCGGCAACGGGTTCGCCCAGGTCCGTGACAGCGCCGTTTTGCTGGCTCCTGGCGGGGCTTCTGTGGACCGTTGCATGCCAGCGGGACGCCGATCCGACATCGCCATTGGATTTGTCGGCATCGGCCATTGCCGAGACCGCCGCCGCGGCTGTCGATCCATCGGCCGGGGATGGGGCGGAGACGACCGTTCGAGTGTCGCCGCGCGCAGCCATGGTGTTTTCGAGGGCGGGGCAGCCGGAGCGCGCCATCCGGTTCTCGGCCCAACTGCTCGACTCGGCTGGGGCGACCGTCGTGCCGCCACCCCCGGGAATTCGATGGGAGACGTTCGAGCCAGGCGGCCTGCGCCTCGACGAAACGGGAGTATCCGACGATGGCCTGACCGCCACGGCAAGCGTACACCCCGGTCGAACGGGCCGGGACACGATCTTCGCGCATTCCGGCGGGTACGCGGGATACGGAGCGGTCACCAATTGGGAGTGGGTTAGCGCGTCTCTCAGCGGCCCCGGCTGGACCGTGCCGGGCCAATCGGGATGTCTGGAGCTGACCGGGCGCGACGCCGGCGGAGACGCCGTGCGGTTCCCGCAACTCGACCCCATTCTTTCGCGTTCGTTCAATCCGGAGGTCCTGACCGTCGATTCGCTCACCTTGTCGTCGGATGGCATGGCGGCCCGGTTGTGCGTCACGGGACACTCGGTCGGACGGGGTCGCGTCGCCGTCAGCGCCTGGGACACCACGGCATTCAGGTACGTTGGCGAATACGCATCGTACCAAGTCCTGCAGCCACCCTTGACGGTCGCACTGGAAGCGTCCGAATGGGAGCTTGGGGTCGGCCAGTCCCATCCGCTGTCACTCATGCTTACGGACGACCGGGGCACCTCGGTGCCGATAGAGGCGGAGTGGGTGGATACCTGGAGCGTGTCGGATCCGGCAACGCTGTCGATCGACGACGGCGTGCTCACGGCGAGGGCGGGCGGATCGAGCGAGTTGCGCGCGACGTACCTGGATCAGGAGCTCGTGGCCCGCGTCGAGGTCCACGCGATCGCGGATATGCGGTTCAACACCGACGTGATGTGCATTTTGATGGAACGGGGCACGGTCCGGTGCTGGGGCGACCGTTCGAAGCACTTGTGGGCATATGGCCGCGCGACCGATGGAGTCGTGCTCGCTCCGGAGGTCGGAGACATGCCGCTGGGCGGGCTGGCGCTGCAGTTCCGGGAAGGGTTGGCGAACGAGTGCGTGCGCATGCTGGCTGGCGACGTTCGGTGCTGGGGATCGGCCCGCGGCGGCCTGCTCGGCTACGGCACCCTGGACTACATCGGGGACAACGAGACGCCCGCCGACGTCGGTCCCGTCCCGATCGGAGTGAGCGGGCGCGTCGTCGACATCGGCGGTGGGGACGACTTCGTGTGCGCCGTTTTCGACTCGGGGAGGGTGCGGTGTTGGGGAGGCAACCACGCCGGCCAGTTGGGCATGGGCCACCAGCGGCAGATCAACGTAGGCGACGACGAAACCCCGGCGGACATGGACAGCGATGTGCTGCTGGGGGGCCGGGCGGTTCAGGTGGCCGGTGGACGCTACAAGGCATGTGCGCTTCTCGACACCGGGAAGGTGAGGTGCTGGGGTCTGAACGCCATTGAATGGGATTGGCGGAACAAGCGAATCGTTAGCAGAAGCTTCGGCCTCGGGTACGGTGAGTTCGGAACCACCGAGCCGATCGGAGACGACGAGCCTCCTTCCGAAGCAGGAGATCTGGAGCTACCCGGAAGGGCGACGAAGATCGCTGTGGGGGGATACCACATGTGCGCCCTTATGGACGATGGCGCGGTCCGGTGTTGGGGAAGTGCCGAGCATGGCAACCTGGGCCACGGAGATAACTGGTTCGACCACGTCGGCGACGACGAGACCGCCGCTGCGACCGTGCCGCTGTACTTTGAGTCACCCGTCGTCGACCTCGTGGCTGGCTACTTCCACACGTGCGTGTTGCTAGGCAACGGATCCGTCCGGTGCTGGGGAGATGGCCACACCAGCGGGCAGCTTGGCGTCCCCGGCATTAGCCGATTGGGCGACGATGAACCGATCACCTCGGTCGATCCCGTCCAGGTCGGAGGCCCCGCCGCGAGAATCTTCGCATACGAGGACGGGACGTGCGTTGTGATGCGGGCCGGCGGACTGCGCTGCTGGGGTTACAATGGCGGCATCCTCGGCCATCCCTTCAGCCAGAACATTGGCGATGACGAGCACCCCGAAAGCGCGGGCGACATCAAGCTGTTCCCCGGACCGCTAACCCGTGGGCGAACCGGGGGAGGCCGAACCGGGCCGCTTGTGGCGGATGCCGCCGACCCCCCCGCCGCGTCCGCACCAACCGTACCGCTCACCGTCAGGTACATCGAAGTCGATGGCCCGCGCGTGGGACCGCTGGACGGGCCGGACGGCGTGATCTGGCCTCCGTCTGCGGCACCCCCGCTTCGCACAACCCCGAGTCCGCATGTACCCTTAACGCCATTGAGCACATCCTGGATGTCGTCCGCACGGCTGCGGGCAGCACCCGCGCCTTCGGCCGCCGAAATCCCGCCCGCCAGCCGGCCCAAGCCAACCCAGTCCCGGAGACCCGAATCATGATGCGCGCACACTCCGCCCGCCTTCTTGCGGCACTCGCCCTTCTCGCCGCCGCCAGCACCGCGCCGACCCCCGCCCCCCTCACCGCCCAGTCCCCCTCGTTCGGCCACGCGGTCATCATCGACGGCGACCAGCTCCTCGTGGCCGAGCCCACCCCCAACTTCCGCCCCGGCGCGGTGTACATCTACGAGCGGTCGGGAAGCGGGTGGCGCGAGGCCGGCCTTCTGCGCGCCCCCGGCTCCGAGCGCGCCGACGGTTTCGGTACGCTCATGGCCAGGACCGGCAATACCCTCTTCGTCGGGCAGCGCGGAAGTCCCATTCACGTCTTCCAGCGCGAGGGCAACGACTGGCGCGCGGCCGGCGCGATCGCGGACGCCGAGGTGGAGGGATTGGCTCCGGAGTGTCGCTTCGACGGGTACTGCGGCACCGATTTCGGGTTGACGCTGGCGGCTGCTGACGACTGGCTCTTCGTGGGCGTTCCCGGTGCGGCGGCGGCTCCGCGCGGGGCAGCGGCGGATGCTGGTGCTTCTCCGGGAACGGTATACGCCTACCAGCAGGCCAGCGGCGGCCACTGGGTGCGGCGCGCGCAGCTTCAGGCGGCCGAAGGCATGGCGGGCGACGGCTTCGGCGCGGCGATCGTCCTTGCGCCCGGACGTGCGCTCATCGGTGCGCCCCGGTGGGATTCGGGCGACGATGACGGCGAGGACACGGGCCGCGTCCATCATTTCCAGCTTGTGGACGGGAGATGGGAAGAGGTCGGCGTCCTCGAAGCGGCCCCTAGTCCAAGCGCGAACTTCGGGGCCGCCCTCGCGGCAGCGGGGGACAGGGTTCTCGTCGGCGCCCCGGGACGCGACGGGAGCCGTGGCGCGGTCTTCATGCACTCCTGGCAACCGGCCGAGGTGCGGTGGGATGCGGAAGGCGAGCCGCTCACCTTCGCCGACGCCGAGGAGGGCGACCGCTTCGGTGCGGCCGTGGCCTTCGCGGACGGCAACATCTGGGTCGGCGCGCCCACCACGCGCGGCTTCGAGCGCGGTTCGGTCTTCGTGTACGAGGCCGAGGCCGACGGATCGCTGTCCCCTTCCCCGCGCCGGATCCAGTTGCCCCGCGAAGAGACCGTCGAGCTGGACCGATTCGGCGGCCTCATTGTCGCGGACGGCGAGGTGGTTGCGGTCGGCGCCCCTGGAATGCACCACCAGGCGGGATCGCTTCACCTCTTCCAGGCCGATGGCGAGGGCTGGAGCGAGGGCGGCGAGATGCTGGTCAGCGCCCCCGACGTTCTTGGCGCCATGGTCGGCGAGGAGCGGCGCTGCACCGAGGGCCGCGTCGGTCCCTTCGACTGCGACGAGGTCGAGCTGCTGGCCTACATTCCCCCTTCCCTGTTGCGGGCCGAAGGACAGACCCGCGGCGTGCGCGCCAACGACAACTGGGGTTGGGCCGATCCCGAGACGGGCCGGGAATACGCGCTCGTGGGCCGCAACGACGGCACCTCCTTCATCGACATCACCGACCCGACCAACCCCGTGCTCGTCGGCGACCTGCCCAAGACCCCGGACACGCCGCCGTCGCAGCTCTGGCGCGACATCAAGACCTACCGCGACCACGCCTTCATCGTGGCGGACGGCGCGGGCAATCACGGCATGCAGATCTTCGACCTGGCCCGCCTGCGCGACATCGCTCCGGGCGACATGCCTGCGCTCTTCGAACCCGACGTTCACTACACCCGGATCGCCAGCTCGCACAACATCGTCATCAACGAGGAGACCGGATTCGCCTACGCGGTGGGTAGCGGCGGCGGCGGCGAGGGCTGCGGCGGTGGTCTCCACATGATCAACGTCCAGGATCCGAAGAACCCCGTCTTCGTGGGCTGCGGATCGTCCGACGGCATTCACGATTCGCAGTGTGTCGTCTACCAGGGACCCGACGCGCGCTACCGCGACCGCGAACTCTGCCTCAACTCCAATGGCCGCGTCTTTCAGATCACCGACGTGACCGACAAGGACAACCCGGTCGAAGTGGCCACCGCCTCTTCGCCCAACCCGGCCTACATCCACCAGGGCTGGCTCACCCCCGACCACCGCTACTTCTACCAGGACGACGAGTCCGATGTGGCGGCCGGCAATGTCGAGACCACCCGCACCCTCATCTGGGACCTCACCGATGTGGAAGATCCGGTCCTGGCCCGCGAATTCATGGGCTCAATGCCTGCCAGCGCCCACAACCTCTACATCCTGGGCGACCTCGCCTACCAGGCCAACTACCGCTACGGCCTTCACATCCTCGATATCTCCGACCCGGAGAACCCGCGCGAGGTCGGCACCTTCGACACTTCCCCCTACCAGGATGGCCCCGGCTTTGGCGGCGCCTGGAGCAACTACCCGTATTTCCCCAGCGGCACGGTGATCGTCACCAGCATGCAGGAGGGTCTGTTCGTACTGAAGAAGAGGGTGCGGCCGGTGAGCTGACGGGAACCCGGAATGGCTCACATGGAGTGCGGATGCCGCGCTACCCGGCGACTCCAATGGCAAGGCAAGCCGCGAGCTGTAATCTCCACGCTCGCCCCCTCACCTCCCCGGCCCCAGCAGCACCGCATTCATGAACAACAACTGCGTGGTTTCGGCGTAGGCGCGGTAGTTGGGATCCTCGGCGAACGCCACGAGCTGGCCGCGACCGACCGGTTGGTGGATCAGGTAGGCCTTGCTGGCGAGTTGCGGCCGCGCTTCGTCCCAGACGATGCCGCCGAGGACGAGGTCGTTGAGTTCGGCGTAGCGGGCCACATTCGTTCCCTGGTCCAGGGTGATGGGGCGGAAGACGCGCGAGCCCTCCACGAGGACGCCGATCTCGCCGTCGGTGCCGGCCGCCAACCAGTGTTCGGTGTCGAGGATTGTGCGCAGGATCGCGCCGGGCACGCCTTCCGGCGACTCGTCCGCGGGAGCGATTGCGTCAAGGTATTCGATGGGCTGATCCGGGGTGTCGCCGCCGGGAGGATCGTCGCCATCGGCCCGGCCGCCCCGCCTCTCGGTCTCCGTCTCCAGAAGTCCCGCCCGCACCGCCCAGCGCGAGGATTCGGCCATGGTGATCATCGTGCCACCGTCGCGCATCCATTCCCGCAGGCGCCCCTGTAAACCGCTGCCCACCGCCGACCCGAAGTTGCCGCTCGGGAGGACGACAACGTCGTAGTCCGCCAGGCGCGCCCGCCCCAGGCTCGACGCGCGCACCACCGTCGTCCGCTGGCCGTAGCGCCGTTCCAGCACATAGCGTGCCCAGCCCACCGAGTAGCTCTGCCCCGGCGAATCGTATACCAGCAGCACCCGCGGCTCGCGCAGCCCGCGCACATCGCGGCTCCCCAGCGACATTCCCTCCCGCACGAAGGCATCGTCGACCGCGACCACCTCGGCGCCGTGCCGACCCGCAATTCCGCCCAGTTGCGCCCGCAGATCGGCTCCGTTCTCGGCTACCCGCACAATCGCGGTTCCCACCCCGTAGTCGCGCCCGCCCAGGGTGAACTTCGCGCCCGCAGCACGAACCCGGATCCCGTCGCGCAACGCCTCGGTTACCGCCGCGGCCGCATTGATTCCCCAGGGGATCAGGTAGCCCACGCGCGCTTCGGGCAACACGGCGCCGGGCGCCCCCGCCATCGGTTCCACCGCCACCGCGGGTCCCAGCGCCGCCAGGCCCGCCACCGCCTCGCCCCGCACCCCGGTCGCTTCCGTCTCAATCGCCTCCACATCCCAGAGCAGCGACTGGCTCCACGCAGTCAGGTCGTAGATCTCGTCCGACTGCCGGTTCGCGCGCCGTTCGATCTGCCGCTGCACGAAGTCTTCCGCCATCGGCACATGGGCGTCGAGCAGGTTGCGAATGAACCCGTGCATGGGCTGGTCCAGGGGGACGATGAAGCTGGACTGTGCCGCCAGGGTGCGACCGTTCGCCGTTACCGGCCCGGCAGCGCGGAAGACCTCGGCCCCGTTCTCGGCGAGCATCATCGCCAGCCGCTCCGCCATTCCCGGATCGTGCGCCGAATGCAGAACGATCTCGGCCGGACCGCGCCGTCCCCTCTCCACGCCCTCGCGCCGGAACGCCAGGTAGTCCCGCAGAATCGACTCGCGGTTGCGCGCCGCCGTGAGTGCCGTCTCGATCGCCGCCGTGAAGTGGTGCAGCACGCCGTCGCCGTAGGTGAGGAGGTCGCCGTCCGATTGCCGCAGCCTGAGCGCCCGGGCGCTGGCCTGTTCGAAGGTCATGCCGAGCGAGCCCTGCCCCATGGGCCACATGTCCACATAGCCGGGATAGAAGGCGTCGTAGACATCGCGGTTGAAGTAGGCGAAGCCGCGTTCGTCGAAGCGGGCAGCAATCGCCGAGCCGAAGAGCTCCATCTGCGCTACCTGCCGGTCGCCGAACCAGGGGTTGGTGGGAGGGGCGGTGGGGGGGAAGAAATAGGTCGCGTCGCCGCCCATTTCGTGGAGATCCGCCACCACCTGCGGCCGGAAATCGAGAAAAAGATCGACCTTGCCGCGCGTCTCGGGCTGGCTCTGGATGAAGAGATCGCGGTTCAGATCGAAGAGGTAGTGATTGCCGCGCCCGCCCGGCCAGGGTTCGTCGTGTTCGGCGGAAAAGGCGGCCTCGTCCGGCCAGCGGGACCCGGCGACCTCGTTCTGGTAGACGAAACGGTTGCGCCCGTCGGGGTTCTCCATGGGGTCGATGAGCACCAGCGATTCCGCCAGAATCAGATCGACTTCGGCATTGCCCCGGGCCGCGAGCAGGTGATACGCCTCGGCCATCGCCGCCCCGCTCGAGCTGATCTCGTTGCCGTGAATTCCGTGCATCAGCGCCGTCACGACCGGCAGCCGCGCGACCAGCTCTTCCGCTTCCGCTTCGGTCAGGGCGCGCGGATCGGCGAAGCGCGCGATCTCGGCCTTCACCTCGTCCAGCCGCGCCATCCGTTGGGGCGATCCGATCACCAGCGCTACGAGCGGCCGGCCCTCCCAGCTCTCGGCGTAGCGAATGAGCCGGGTGCGCTCCGGGGCCGCCCCGGCCAGCGCTTCCATGTAGCGAATCACATCGGCGGGCGGCGTGATGACCTCGCCGAAATCGTGTCCCGCGATCGTCACAAGGGTGGGAATCGACGGGTCGTAGCGGGTGCCGGGCACGAGGTCCTGGCTGTGGGCGGGAAGCGGAACCAGAGTGGCAGGGACCAGAGTGGCAGGGACCAGCGTGGCAGGAATCAGAGTGGCAAGTGCGAGAGTGCGAAGCACGGGGCAGACCTTCCGGTTTGGGGGTTTGAGGCAATTCTTGCGGTTGCGCCGGTCATCCGCAATGGCGAGCGGACCCGGCGTGGCGGGTGGTCGTGGCGGGGCACGGTTCCCGCGGTCGCCGGGTCCCGTTGGGGGGAAGGCGCGCAACCCCGGCCGCCGGGACCGCCAGGCCCAGCGCTGTCCGGCGCCGCAGGCGTTGCCAGCGTCCGGCCGCCGCACCCCGCCCCGCCCCTGTCCGCGCGAGTCCGCGTTGCCGAGACCGGGTGCGCAAGCCTGTTCCTCAAATCCCCCTGCCCGACGCTCCTGTCTCGCCAAGCGCCTCCACCACCTCGTCAACCTCGTCCAGGGTGTTGTAGAAGTGGGGGCTGATGCGCACCACGCCAGGCCGATTGTCGACGACGATTCCGCGTTCCGCAAGGCTCGCCACCGCGGCTTCCGGATTGCCGTGGCGCACCAGAACGATCGCCGACCGCGTCTCGGGGCGGCCGCCGACCCGCAGAGAAAATCCTGCCGCCATGCACTGCCCGACCAGCCGCTCGGTGAGCGCTACGTTCTGCGTCCGAATCGCCGCCATGCCCACTTCGTCCACGATCTCCTGCCCGCCGAGCGCGGTATGAACGGTCGCCAGCGCCGGTGTGCCCAGCTCGAAGCGGCGCGCGTCGCGGTGGTAACGGAACTCGCCGGGGTTGAAGAGGAACTGGTCTTCGGTGGCGAACCAGCTTGTGATGGTGGGTTCCAGTTGGGGGATCAGCTCGTCGCGGACGTAGAGGTAGGCGAGACCGGGTCCACCGCAGAGCCACTTGAGCGGCCCCGAGGTATAGAAGTCGACGCCGGTTGCGGGGAGATCGACCGGCACCTGGCCCGCGCCCTGATAGCCGTCGATCAGACTGTACGCGCCCGCCTGCCGCGCGATCCCGGCAATCGCGGCCAGATCCTGGATTGCGCCGGTGGTGAAAAAGACGTGGCTCGTGGCGATCGCCAGGGTGCGCTCGTCCACCGCGTCCGCGAACTGCTGCGGGTCGATGTGGATGCCGTCCGGGCTCTCCAGCACAATCATCTCGATATCGGGGCGCACCTTCCACTGGTAGAGAAGGGTGGGGAAGTCCAACTCGGTGGTGACGATGCGATTGCGGCGCGTCCAGTCCAGGCTCGAGGTGACGGAGGCCAGCGCGGCGGAGGTCGAGGGCATGAGCGCGATGGTGCCGTCCGGGGCCGCGAAGAGCGCCTCGATGCGGCAGCGCAGATCGCCGAGCGAACTCCACCAGTGCTCGTACCACGCCGCCGCGCCCAGCTCGTGCCAGAGCGCGGTGAAGTCTCCCAGCCGCTCCTCGGCCCGGGTCGAGAGCGCGCCCAGCGAACAGGAGTTGAGGTAGTTGCGGCGCGCCAGGATGGGGAAGCTGCGGCGGATCTCGGCGAGGGGGTGCGCGCGATGCGGGCGCGCGCCGTCGGGGTGGCGATCCAGGCGGGAATGGGCGAGGGTCATGGGGGTGGTGCGGGGAGGGGGGCGGGGCGGGGAGGATACGATAACCCGGTTGCGCGCGGCGGTCATGTCTGGTGGCCGGGAACCCCTGCCACGCCCCGTGAACCGCGACAACAACGGTCGGCGTCACACGGAGAGATCCCCCTTGTCTTCTGCTCGCATCCTCACAGATCGCATCCTCACAGACCGTATCCTCACAGACCGTATCCTTGCAGCGTCCCGCGAGCTCGGCTTCGCGATGGCCGGTGTGGTCACCGACGGCGCGAGCGGCCACATGGCCCACTTCCGGCGCTGGGTGAAGGCGCGGCTGCACGGCGAGATGGCGTACCTCGCCCGGCCCGACGCGATTCGGCGGCGCGAAGACCTCGCTCGCACCCTTCCCGGCTTCCGCAGCGCGCTCGTGGTGACGCATTCCTACGGCGACGGCCAACCCACCGCCCCACCCGGCCACCCCTCCCGCGCCATCGTCGCCCGCTACGCCCGCGGCCGCGACTACCACCACGTCCTGCGCGACCGCCTGGATGACCTCGCGCGCCGCCTCGAAGACCTCGCCGGACGACCCTTTCGCTCCCGCGCCTACATCGATACGGGTCCGGTCCTTGAGCGGGAGCTGGCCATGCGCGCGGGCCTGGGCTGGTTCGGCAAGAACACCATGCTCATCCACCCGCGCCGCGGTTCATACTTCTTTCTGGGGGCGCTCCTCACCGATCTGTCGCTGTCGCCCTCGGCACCCTTCGCCCACGACCACTGCGGAAGCTGCCGGCGCTGCCTCGACGCCTGCCCGACCGGCGCGCTCCTCGGCCGCGACGAGAACGGCGCCCCCGTCATGGACGCCACGCGGTGCATCTCGTACCTGACGATCGAGCTCAAGGGGGCGATTCCGCGCGATCTGCGCCCCGCGATCGGCAACCGCGTCTTCGGGTGCGACATCTGCCAGGAGGTCTGCCCCTGGAATGAAAAGTTCGCCAAGCTCGCCACCGGGCCCGCCACCGAGTCCGCCGCCGAGTCCGCCTATGCGCCGCGCCCCGGGCTGGACGGCGCCTCGCTGATCGACCTCGCCACCCGGTTGCTCGCCATGTCGGGCAAGGGGTTCCTGCGCGAGTTCCAGGGTTCGCCGGTGTCGCGCGCGCGCCGCAACGGACTTCTCCGCAACGTCTGCGTGGCGCTGGGGAATTGGGGATCGGTCCAGGCGGCTCCGGTGCTGGAACGCGCCGCCCGCGACCGGTCGGAGCTGGTGCGGGAACATGCGCGGTGGGCGCTGGGGTGGGTTGGGGGCGGTGGCACCACGGGCTCCGGTACGCCGGATTTCGATGCCGGATAGCCCGAAATCGCCCCGTTCTTGTCGCCGGACACCGATGGATCGGACGGACATTCCGAGCGACGAGTCCATCACGCCTTATCCTGCGTCGGTTCCCGGCGAGCATCTCCCACCCATCCTTCGTATCTGTACAGATACCAGGCTATCTTCCACGCTATGACGCGACCGATTGGACCGCGTTTCTGGCCGGAGTGTTCGACAGCTTGGACGGAGAGCGGATTGTAATGGGCGCGGATCGCTACCGGAAATCCGAGTTGCTGGACGCAATGGCGCGTTCGGATGTAGCGCCGGTCGCGATGGAGTGGCGGGGCACCGGGGCGGGCGCGACCGCTGACGGGTCGCATGATGTACGGGCATTTCAACGCGCCGTTGCGGAGCGGAAATTGCGGTCGCCTCGGGACCCCATCGCTCGTTGGGCGCTCGCCTCCGCGACGATCCGGCACGACCCCGCGGGGAACCCAGGGATCGAGAAGCGGAAGGGGAATCAGCGCATCGATGCCGCATCCGCGGCCGGGCTTCGGGCAATGGCCGCGGCGCGCCGGGGACCCCGAGGGGGTCCGGGGTTCCGGGTTGTCTGATGTTGAAAGTGCAAATCACGGATGAAGGGTCTGATTTGACTTTCTGACGGCGGCCGCCATACGTTCGGAAGATCGTTCATCCTCAAAAGGGAGTTGAAAAATGAGAAATCTGTTTCTCTGCGCGCTGGCGCTGGTTCTCCCGGTTGGTTGCGGCGATACCGTCGTTACGACCCAGGACATTTCGGACGAGGACGCGGCCTTGGGCGAAGCGCTCAAGGCGTTGCTGGGGCCGACCGATGATCCCGTGAAGGTCGCAAGCGAGGCCGCTCGCCTCATGGGCTACGACAGCTTTCGGATGTATATCGCGCTGGATCCGTCCGAAGAAATCGCGGCCGACGTTCCCGATCCGGAATGCGAAATCATCGGCAGCTGGACGCGACAGGAATGGGCGGAATTTGCACTGTGCTGGCGCGGTGCGAGGGCCGACCCGGACTGCTCGGATGAGCTAGAACCGATATTGGCTCCCCAAGAGGACGGCACCGAGGTTTTGGTCGGATTCCATATTCATTGCGAGGCGGCCGAAGTTTCTTGAAGCATCGGTCCCTGTACGGAACAAAGCGCTGGCAGGTGCTCCGGGTGCAGGTGATCGAGCGGGACGGGTGGCGTTGTACGAAATGCGGCCGGGTCGGTCGCCTCGAAGTCCATCACATCGTTCAAACCGCGCACGGCGGCCGAATGTGGGACCCCGGAAATTTGCGGACCCTCTGCCGGTCCTGTCATTTCAAGCTGCACCGCGAAGGGACCCGCACCGAACGCGCCGAACGGTGGGCGCGTGGGGCGCTACCGACATGAAGAAGATTCTCCGCGCATTGCTCAAGGTCCTGCTTTGGCCGCTTCAAGTCGCATCGGATCGCGAGTAGCTTCCCGGCGCTTTCTTGACATTTGGCCGGGGGATCGTCTACCATGTCGGGCATGACGACGACACTAGATCATCCCGCGACGCTTTGCGTTTCCCGGCCGGTAGCGGCGGGATGGTGTGTCGTCGTCATAGCGCGCGTCGGAACGCCAAAGCCGGTCGGGATTGGTGATCGATGGCTAACACGCTGACTGTCGTTGCGGGTCCCCCAGGGGGCGGGAAATCGCGGTCGATTCGCGACCGCATGGAGAACGACGGATCGTTGGTCCTGATCGATTACACCGCGCTCTTCGTCGCTCTCGCCGGTCAACGGCGGTCCCCGGCCGGTCGCTACCCGATCCGAGTTACGGGCGACCCTCGCCTCTCCTACTAGAATCGCGGACGCCCGCGCAAGCCTTCCCCGGTTACCCGGTCCGAGTCGAGGCCGGAGAGACGATCACGCTGTGTCGCCGCAACGTACCCATCGCCGAGATTCGGCCCATCCGCGCGCCGAGGCTTGAGCCACGTCCCATCGGCATCGACCGCGGGGTGACCGTGCCGCCGGAGTGCTTCGACCCGCGTCCGAACGAGCTATTGGTGGCCTTTGGCGTCATCGGCGAGCGCGCGCATCGTGATCCTGGCGAAAATCCGGGGCCGGCACCCGATCCGGGCGCTGACAACGGGCGGTAGCGGCCACCGGCAGACATGGAGCCGCTCGCCCTTTATGAGCGGGCCGCGGCGCACGACGCCTTGCTTCCCGCCCTGCACCGCCGATCCATTCGACCGCGGACTGGTTTGCCAGACCACTCTCGGCGGCCTGACGATCGTCACACTGGATGAAGCCATCGCCCAGTATCCCGCACCCGTGCTCTGGTAGGATTGCCATGACCCGAATCGCCACGACCCGACTCCCCCCCGCCGTCCGCCGCGTTTTCTCGCTCGCCCTCGCCCTTGCCCCCATCCTCGCCCTCCCCGCCCCCGCCACCGCCCAGCACTTCGACCTCCTCATACGGGGCGGCCGCGTCCTGGACGGCTCCGGCAGCCCCGCGTTCAGCGCCGACATCGGCGTCAACGGCGACCGGATCGTGCACATCGGCAAGCTCACGGGTGCCACCGCCGACCGCATCATCGACGCCGCCGGCAAGCACGTCGTCCCCGGCTTCATCGACATGCACTCCCACGCCGACCGCGCCTTCGCGTCGGACAACGTCGACGCCCGCCGCGCGCACAACCTCGTCATGCAGGGAATCACGACCTCGGTCTTCGGCCCCGATGGCCGCAACCCGCTCTGGCCGCTCGACGACGAGATGGCGGCCTACCGAACCCCCGGCGTGGCGACGAATGTGGTGCCGATGGTGGGTCACGGAACCGTGCGGGGACTGGTGATGGGGAATGACTACGAACGCCCCGCCACAGCCGCCGAGATCGAGCAGATGGCCGAGCTCGTGCGCGGCGCAATGGAAGCGGGAGCATGGGGGCTCGGCGCCGGTCCCGAGTACAGGCCCGGCCGCTTCAGCACGACCGAAGAGCTGACCCGGCTGGCGAAGGAGGTTGCGCCCTTCGACGGCTTCTACTATTCCCACCAGCGTAGCCAGTCGCCGCTCCCGCTCTGGCAGATCCCGTCCATCGTGGACGGGCAGCCGCTCACCGGCACCGACGGCATGCGCGAAACGATCGAGATCGGGCGCGCGGCGGGAATTCGCGTGGTCGGCACCCACATCAAGGCGAAGGGAATCGACACTTGGGGCCATTCCACGACCGACATCCTCATGATCGAGGCGGCGCGGCGAGAGGGCGTGGACGTCTATCTCGACCAGTATCCGTACGAGACCTTCGGCGGCGGCCCTGTTGACGTGATTCCGGATTGGGGCTATGCGCCGCCCGGCACCGATCGCTCCGGCGGGCTCGATTCGCCGCTCTGGCGCGACCGCGAGCTGATGGGCCGCCCGAAGGACAACCTGCGCGCCAACCTGGCCGACCCCATCGCCGCGCGCGAACTCGAAAGCGACACCGAGTACATCCTGCGACTTCAGGGTGGTCCGGACCGGCACATCGTCGTCTCCGCCCCCGACTTTCCCGAGACGGTGGGGCGTAGCCTGGCCGAGATCGCGGCCGCGGCGGGGCGGTCGCCCTTCGAACAGCTCCTTCACTTCGCGCTGGAGTCGACCCGGCTCGAGCCCGCGGGCGTGCGCTTCCGTCCCGTGGCCGGCCACCGCTTCGATGTCGAGAACTACATGCGACAGGAGTTCACCGCGACCTCCACCGACGGTTCGGTCTCGCTCCAGACGCGGCCCGGGCAGCATCCGCGGTCCTACGGCGCCTTCGCGCGCAAGATCTCGCACTATGCGAAGGAGCGCGGCGTGATTTCGCTGCCCTTTGCGATTCGCTCGTCCACAGGGCTGCCCGCGCAGATCATCGGGTTTGCCGACCGCGGCCTCCTGCGCGAAGGCTACAAGGCCGACCTGGTCGTCTTCGACTACGACGAGATCACTTCGCCCGCGACGATCATGGAACCTGATCTGTATCCGACCGGTATCGAATACGTCATCGTGAACGGTCGCTTTACGGTGGACGGCGGCCAGCCGACGGGTGCTCTGCCCGGCGAAGTTCTGGACCGGCGGGAACGCGACCAGGGGAGGAGCGCAAGCGAATGAAAGAGAATCATGGAAGGTGGGTCGAAAGCGGACGGGTCGCGGGCGGGGCGGTTGCGGCCGGCCGGGCAGCCGGCGGACGGATCGCTGGCAGGCATGTCGCTGGCGGAAGAGTCACCGGCAGGCACGACGGAGCGACGGTGGACGGGACGACCACGGAATCGGGCGCGCGGTTCGGTCTCCTCGCGGCGGCACTGGCGCTGGCGACGCTCCTGGCCCCGGCGAGCGCGGCCGCCCAGTTCGGACAGATCGGCGGCCCCGACCACAGGGCCGAGTTCTTCGCATTCGGCGACATCGCGCTCCCGGTCGGCGAGTTCCACAATCACGTGGACCTGGGCGGCGGATTCGGCCTCGGCGGCGCATTCTTCGCGGGCGGACAACCCTGGATCGCGATCCGGGCCGAGGGCACCCTGGTCATCTACGGCGTCGACGAATACTGGACCCGCCTCAGCCCCACCATCCCCATCGACGTCGAGGTCCAGACCAACAACTCGATCCTCTCCGCCGGAATCGGTCCCCAGGTCTACCTCGCCACCGGTTCCGTGCGCCCCTATGTCTTCGGCACGGTCGGCTTCTCCTGGTTCTTCACCGAAACCAGCGCAACCGGCGAGCGCCAGACCGAACCCTTCGCGTCGTCCATCAACTTCAGCGACGGCAACCTGGCCGTGGGCGGGGGCGGCGGAATCTCCGTGCTCGTGCACCAGTCCAACAACCCACTCTACATCGACGTGTCGGCCGCCTACCAGTACAACGGCCTCACCGAATACCTCACCTCCGACCACGCCCCGCTGCGCAGCGACCCAAGACGGGGCGGTAGTAGCCAACGGTGGCGCGACGGACACTGGAACACCGACCCGATCGTGAGCGACGGGAATCTGGTGACGGTGAGAATCGGTATGACGGTGGGGGTGGGGTAGGGTGAAGCGGCTTGGATCTCTCGGCGCGCGGTTGTCGGCGTGTGAACACAAACCAATGGTCCCAAGTCTGAATAGCCCAAGGGGTTGCGCGCGCGCCTTTGCGACGCGGTGACGAACCGGGCCGGCCCGCGCAGGGGCCGGGGGGTCACGGAACCCAGGCTCATGGGCGAGTTCCGTCCTACCCCTGCCCCCTGGCCCTCTCCTCAATCGCCCCGCACCGCTCCATGATCGCGTCGAAGGGCTCGTCGTCGTCCAGCAACATCCCCGTGGGCAGCATGGCGGCATAATCTGCGGCCAAAGCCTCCCGCGCGGCTCCTGAAGGAACAAGCCTGAGGTTCCCCGAAACGGCGGCGTGATAGTCGATCCGCTTGCGGTTGGAATCGTTTTCGCGAAAGAACATCGCCTTGTGGCGCGCAACGGACAGAGCGAGTTCGCGGTCCGCCAGCGCCCGGGCCGCGATTCCGGCGTCGTCGAGGCGGACGAGATCGTGCCAGTGCCGCGACCAACGCTCGCCCCGCACACGTCCCTGCAGGCAGTAGACGTGCATTGAAGTCGCCTTCTCCCAAAAGGTACGCTCGGGCAGCATGGTGGCTGGCTTTGCTTCCGGAAACGCGATGTCAGGCAGTACCGTAGCGGCATCGCACACCACGGGACGGACTGTGCGGGGATCGCCGGTCGAGCGCGCCCCGAAGTCGACTCGGACCTCCGGTCGCACGGGTCCGATCGGCGCGAACAGGGGATCGTATGCGACGTAGAATTGCTCGGCCTCGGCTCGGACCTGTGCGGCAAAACCGACCTCTTTGAGCTTCCTTGCGACGAGAGGACACACGGCGTCGCCCACCCACTCCGCAAGTCGGGGCCGAATGATCTTGGTCCAGCGTCTCTCCTGGCTGCGGGTCGGTGGCAACGCCTCCGCGTCGCCGCCCGCAACGAGCTCCGGGACGAAGCCGCGAATATCGTAGGTGACATCGATATCCTCCGAAAACCGCCGGATCGCACTCCACACCTTTGAGAGCGATGTGCCGCCCTTGAAGACCAAATGGCGACCGAACGGAGCTTCGAACAGAACGCCCAGGGTCGCGACGACCCAGATGTCTTTCTCAAGGAGCTGGATCCTCCGGCCGGAGCGCAAGGTCGCCGTTTGGAGAATCTCGCGTCGCTTGGCTTCCGAATGGTGCTGGTATTGGCCCTCACCCATGTGCCAACCGCCTGCCAAGCGGCTCCGCCATCCACGCGGGCAACGTAACCCGGGCGGCGGCGAGTTCGTTCAAGTCCTCGCCCGTGAGCTTCGGTAGCACGGCATCCAGACTCCTCTCAACCTCGTGCGGACCGAGCCATGCCAGCGCACGAATCACCACACCGGCAAGTCCATGCGCCGCCGCAAGCTGCCAACGCGGAGCATGAAGCAGCTTGACCCGATGCGCTCCGAAATGCAGCAACCGGTCAGGCCCGGAGGTGAGATAGACCGTACGCACGGAGTTCTGCGTGGTCAGCCCCAGCCAGTTCGCGGCGTCGCCTCCGTTCGACACAATCGTCACCCCCCAAAGTTCGGACAGAATGGCGATCGCCTTCTCCAGACGCGGCGCCCTCAATCCGAAACGCGTCTCAATCGGCCGCATGTAGAGGCCCCGGCAGACGCGCAGCAGCCTCTCCGAACCGGCCAGACGCGAGAGCGCACGACCCACCGCAGCCCGGTTGCCCAGGTGCAGAAGGTCGTCGGCCCGGATCGGCGTTGCCTCGGGCCGGGCCTCTGCGTACTCCATGATTCTCTCGGGCAGGCTGCTCCTCATTGCCTTCTCCTCTTCCCCTTCTTCCTCTCTCCGGGCTCCATGCGACAAGCGGATCGACCCATCAACATAAGAGGAAATTCCCGCGAGAAGTATCGGCGACCGCTACGGAGGCCGCCGGTGCAGCAAGGCTCGTTCCGCCACCACTGATCAAACCCAGGAGGGGTCGCGCGCGCACCACCCCAAAGTGGCCACCACTCCGGCCGGCCCGCGCAGGGGCCGGGCGCCGCCACCTGCCGAGCCCTGCTGCTCAGCCGCCCTCCCACCGATAATCGAACACACTTGAATCCCCCACGATCTCCCGAAACCACAGCGTAGCCCTCACCCCGAGCGAGTCCGTCAGCCGCACCGGTTCATTCAACGCGAAGCGCACCGGCTTGGCCTGCCCCTCGTTGACGGCCACATTGTCGGCGTGCAGATAGCTCCGGTCCAGGCTGTCCACGATCGGGTTCAGGCGGCCCCGAATCCCCGGCAAGGTGCCCGACCGATTGGCGATGATCAGCGAACCTCCGTCGGCCACCGCCTCCATCCGCACCTCCAACGCGCCATCGGGCTCAAGTCCGCGCGCCACATGCGCCCTGAACCCCTCCGCGGCAGTAAACACCGTCACGGGCATCCTGGCGTGTAACACGAACTCCGCACGTCCACAGGCATCGGTGCGGGCCTCGCGCCAGCTCTTGTTGGGGTAGAGCATCAACACATGCACCCCTGAAAGCGGCTTCCTCGTGTCGCTGCGGCAAACCACCACGCGTGCCGGCACACCATCCACCACAGGCAAGCGCGCCGCAGGCAAGACGACCTTCAGCTCCCGCTCGCCGATCACCTCAAAGACGGGATTACGGCCAGCCAGAGCAAAGGTCTCGTCTTCAATGACGGCAATCCCTTCGCCGCGCCGCTCGATGAAGTACCTCCGCCCACCCGTACCCGGCACCTTCCCGACGGCGCATTGCCCCAGCCGCGACGCCAGCAGCTCGTTGCGCGTAAACTGGCTCGTGCGCAGGTCATCGGTGGACATCGAGTTGCAGAGCCTTCCGGGCGAATAGAGCTCCAACCGGTCACGGAACATGAAGAGCCGAATTCGCGACCCCGACACCGCATAATCCCGGTGCACCACCGCGTTGACCACCGCCTCGAAGATTGCGCGCTCGCTGAACTGGGGAACGTCCATGCGCGCCGGATCCTTATAGGCCGCCACGCGCCGGTTGGCGATCACGAAACGCACGGCTTCGCGAATCTGCCGGTCAAGCGGGCCCACAACGTCCCTGGCATCGATCTGTTCGCGGGCGTCCGGCTTCTCACCCCGGTAGCAAACCGCCTGAATCCAAGCATTCGGCAGCCACTCGCGGGGATCCTCCGACGCCAGAAGAATCCCACCCACCGTGGCCCGCAAAGTCCCGTGCGAATCGGTCTTCACGAACTTGAGCTTGCTCAGCGCCACCTCGGGCGGATCGTCCACGCGTGAACTCACATACCGCCGCCAGAGGCTCAGCTCCAGGCTGTTGATGCCGGTGTCGCGTACGATCTGCGTGTCGGTTGATGCGGTGTCGGACTGCCCGCGCGCGTACGACAACCGCCTGATTTCGGCCGATTCCATCTGACTCTTCGTGTCACCCCGACGGCGAAAGTACCCGCCAGGCGATCGATACACCGCGCCACCCTCCGGGATGTCAACCACCAGGGCCCCACCGTTCCCGGTCTCCGGCACCGGCACGCGGAATGCACTGTAGTCCAAGGGCGGTTTGATGGTGTCGGTACAGATCCCCCGCACAAGCCCCATGAGCGCGTCCAGTTGCTCCGGAGCGAGCACCTGAGGCTGTCGGTCATCGGTTACGCCAAGCACCAGAAGCCCCCCACTCGCATTGCCGAAGGCCGCCATCTCGTCGGCAAGTGAATCGCGCCGGGGCGCAGAGACCTTGCTTCCCCGAAATAAGACGGCCTTCAACTCAAGGCGCGAGTCCTCGCCCAGGGCAATTCGCTTCCAGAGGCGCAATACTTCATGTGCAGTCATGAGTCGTCGCGAACTGTCCCCTGGTCCGTGCGGAACCCTACATCTCGTCCGCCAGCCGCCGCACCGCCTCCGCCAGATCGCCCACCTTCGCCGGATCTTCCGCTCTGCCCGCCATCGCCTCCAGCGACGCGGCCAGCTCGCCCAGGATCTCCCCGCGCTCGGCCCCGGATGCTCCTTCCGCAGCCGCCAGCCGATCGCGTACGAAGTCGACGCGGCTCTCTGGAAGCCCGTTCCACCGCTCCAACTGGTCCACATACGCCCGCGCCAGCGCGAAGGTCGCCGGCCACTCGAAGATCGGCTGGCCCTGCGAGTTGAGCTGCGTCAGCGTCACCGAGTTGGCCGCGTCGATCTCGTTCTGCGTCATGACCTCGCTGGGCGTCAGTTCGAAGATGTCCAGCCCGCGCGCGATCTCGGAGTTCACAATCAGGCCGTTGTACCAGTACACCGACCAGCTTCCGGCGCTGCGCATGCGGTCGGGATCGACGGGACCGCGGTCGTGGAAGGCGATCTCGAAGGGGTTCGCGGGATCGGTCCAGTCGATGAGCGAAATCCCCCCCTGGTACCACCCCTGAATCATGATGTCGCGGCCCGGGATCGGGATCAGCGAACCGTTGTGCGCAACGCAGTTCTCCAGCGAGGTCTGCGCGGCGGGCAGCTTGTAGTAGCTCTGGAAGACCATTTCGCCGTCTTCAATCGTGAAGATCGCGTTGGCGCCCCACTCGTACGGGTCGTCGTAGCGGCACTTCGGCGCGCCCCCGCCACCCCATTCGTCGGTGAAGAGAACCTTGCTGCCGTCGTTGCTGAAGGTCGCCGAATGCCAGTACGAGAAGTTGGAATCCGCCACCGCCGCGAGCCGCATCGGGTTGCCCGGGTCGGTGATGTCGATCAGCAGCCCGTAGCCGCCGCACGCCCCGCCCGCCAGTCCGATCGCCGGATAGACGGTAATGTCGTGGCACTGCGTGGGACCGGGGCCGGGATCGCCAGTTTCTGCTGCTGCCGCCGCCGCTGCCTGCTCGGCCGCCATCCGCTCATCCAGCATGGCCTGCAACGCCGCGCTGTCCGCCGCCGTCGCCCCACCCGAACCGCCCCGCGCCGCCACAATGCTGTCCAGCATCGGACTTACCATGCGGTCCGGCAGAACCCGCGGCTGCCCCCGGCGCGAACCCACAAAGGCCCCGCTCGCCCTCGCCTCCTCGATCTCGCGGTAGTCGGCCGGCGATAGACCATGACGCTCCGGCGCCGTCAGTCCCTCGAAGATCCGCGGCGAACTCACGATCGCGGCGGACTGCGGATCGGCCAGCGGCACCCGGATCACCTCGATCCGGAAGAGCGCCGAGTTCGGATCCTCCTCCGGCGACAGCCCCGAACACCCGGCCAGCTCCTCCGCCGGACGCACCGACGACGAACCCGACACGTAGATGTATACATTGTCGTCATCCCCCGGGTGCTTCAGCACGGTGTGCGTGTGCGAGCCGCGGCAGGTCTGCACATTCGCCACATATTCCGGATTGGCGATGTCGGAGATGTCGAAGATGCGAATCCCGCGCAGCCGGTCGTGGCTGACCGCGTCCCGCACCCCATCGGGCCCGCAATCAAGCCGCCCGCCCAGCCCCTCGCCCGACACGAAGAGCAGATTCTCGTACACCGAAACGTCGCTCTGCGAAGCGGGACACACATGGGTGACGACGGTGCGGGGATTCCGCGGATCGGAGATGTCCCAGATCTGAACGCCGTCGTAGTTGCCCTGAATGGCGTAGTTGCCGGTGAAGGCCAGGTCCGAGTTGGTCCTGCCGACGAACTCCTCGGGCGGCGGCGTGGTCGAAACCATCCGCAGATTCCAGATCGCCTCGCCCGCATCGAAGAAGCCGGGAGCCAGCCCCACGCGCGGATCGGGATCGGGCGGCGAGAAGCTGAAGGTGTCGGACGAAGCGCAACCGGCCAGCAGAGCCAGCGCAAGAAGCGAGGGAAGCGCAGCGATACGGGCGCGAAGGAGAGGGGCGGTCGGGGTCATCGGTACGACATCCTTAGTCCTGGGGGGTGATGGCTCCGAACTGGAGCATCGATGCACGAAAGCACACTGGTTTCGCGAAGACACCTGCTTTCACGAAGCTACCTACGGAGTCTGGGGGTTGTGCGCGCGCCACGCAACACTGCCGCCATCCGGGCCGGCCCGCGCAGGGGCCGGGCGCCGCCTGTGAGAGGGCCCCGGCACGCCCGGGGGGCGCGACGGGGCCCGTCCATTTCCAGGTCCCGCGCTGGCTACATGTCGTCCAAAAGCCGTTGCACGGTCTCCACCAGTTCGGCCACCTTCGCCGGATCCGCCGCGCTTCCCGCCGCCTCTTCCAGCGACGATACCAGCGTCCGCAGCATCGCTCCCTGCTCCGCCCCCGACGCGCCCTGGGCGGCCGTAAGCTGGCTCCGCGCACCATTGATCCGGCCGCCCGCCAGCCCGTTCCACCGCTCCAGTTGATCCAGGTAGGCGCGCGCGAGCGCAAAGGTCGCCGGCCATTCGTAAACCGGTTGCCCCTGCGAGTTCAGGTGCGTCAGCCGGACCGAGTTGGCGGCGTCGATCTCGTTCTGTGTCAGCGCCTCGCTGGGAATCAGCTCAAAGACGTCCAGCCCGCGCGCGATCTCGGAGTTCACAATCAGGCCGTTGTACCAGTACACCGACCAGCTTCCGCCCATCTGCATCCGTTCGCCATTCACCGGACCGCGGTCGTGGTAGGCGATCTCGAAGGGATTGGCGGGATCGGTCCAGTCGATGAGGGAAATTCCCCCCTGGTACCACCCCTGAATCATGATGTCGCGGCCCGGAATCGGGATCAGCGAACCGTTGTGCGCCACGCAGTTTTCCTGAGGCGTCTGCGCGGCCGCCATCTTGAAGTAGCTCTGGAAGACCATCTCGCCCTCTTCGATCGTGAAGATGGCGTTCGCGCCCCACTGGTAGGGGTCGTCGGCGCGGCACTTGGGCGCATTGCCCCCACCCCATTCGTCGGTAAAGAGGATCTTGCTGCCGTCGTTGCTGAAGGTCGCGGAGTGCCAGTACGAGAAGTTGGAATCGGCCACCGCCGCCATCCGGGTCGGGTTCACCGGATCGGAGATGTCCAGGAGCAGTCCGTAGCCGCCGCAGGCGCCGCCCGCCAGTCCAATTGCTGGATAGACGGTGATGTCGTGGCACTGGTCGGGGCCGGGCGCGGGTCCGTCGTCATCGCCCTGTTGCCCCATCTGCTGCTGAATCATCTGGTCCAGCAGGGTGCGCAGCGACGCGCTGTCGGCCGCCGTCGGAGCTCCCTCGCCTCCGCGCTGCGCCACGATGTTGGCCAGCATGTCGGCCGTCATCTCGTCCGGCAACACCTGCGTCTGGCCCTGGAACTCCACAACGAAGGAGCCCCGCGCGCGCGCCGCTTCCGCCTCGGCAATGTCGGCCGGCGCAGGCCCGTGCGTCGGCGGCGCCACCAGATCCTGGAAGATGCGCGGAGAACTCGCGATCGCGGCGGCCCCGGGATCGTTCAGCGGCACCCGAATCACCTCGATGCGGAAGCGGGCCGAGTTGGGATCTTCGTCCGGCGAGAGATCCGAGCAACCGGCCAGCTCATCCGCCGGACGCACCGGCGCGGAACCGGAGACGTAGATGTACACATTGTCGTCGTCGCCCGGATGCTTCAGCACGGTGTGGGTGTGCGATCCGCGGCAGGTCTGCACATTCGCCACGTACTCGGGATTGGCGATGTCGGAGATGTCGAAGATGCGAATCCCCCGCAGCCGCTCGTGGCTCACCGCCTCCGCGGGTTCCTCGCGGCCGCAGTCCAGCCGGCCGCCAAAGCCCTCGCCCGAAACGAAGAGCAGGTTTTCGTACACCGACACGTCGCTCTGCGAAGCCGGGCAGACGTAGGTGACTACGGTGCGGGGACTGCTCGGATCGGAGATGTCCCAGATCTGAATGCCGTCGTAGTTGCCCTGGATGGCGTAGTCGCCGGTGAAGGCCAGGTCGGAGTTCGTCTGACCGACAAACTCCTCGGGCGGCGGCGTGGTCGAGATCATCCGCAGATTCCAGGTCGCCTCGCCGGCGTCGAACAGGCCGGGCGCAAGGCCAACGCGCGGATCGGGAGTGGGCGGATTGAGGTTGAAGCCGCTGGCGCCTCCCATCGTGCAGCCGCTCAGAGCGAGAGGTGTGAGCGCAAAGAGCGCGGCCAGGGGAAGGAGGGACGTGCGGCTGCGGTTTCCGGATCGGGTCATGTCATGGATCCTGTGGAAGGAGGGGCGAGCGTTCGGTTCAGAGAGGACGAGCGTTCGGTTCAGGGGGACGAGTGGGTCAGTTCGGGGGGTCGAGCTCTTCGAGCATCAGCTCCATGCGCGCGATCTCGGATCCCTGATCGGCCTGGATGTCGGACGCGAGTTTGAAGACGAAGTCGTCCAGCGCGGCCCCGTCGGTCGCGAAGAGCTCGTGCACCATCGTCACGGCGCCCAGGTGGTGCTGGATCATTAGCGCAAGGAAGAGGCGGTCGAAGTCGGGTCCCCGCGCATGGCGAAGCTCCTCGATCTGCTCGGAGGTGAGCATTCCCGGCATGTGCATGGCGTGCTCGGGACCGTGGATCATCAGATGGCCGTCCTCGATGTGGATTTCGGGAACCTCCAGGCCGCGGTCGCGCAGCCACTCCTGCATGACGGCGATCTCGTCCTTCTGTGCATTGATGATCCGCGCGCAGAGCGTCTGGATCCGGGGGCTGGCGTCGTTCCCGGGCGCGAATCCCGACATAACGAGGGCCTGCGCGTGGTGACCGATCATCCCCGACATGAAGTGCGCGTCGGCGGGGTGGTGGGTCATGCGGACGCTGTCGTTGCGAGCCTCATAGAGCGCCTCCAGCCGGGCCGCCTGCTCCGGGTCGGGGCGGACGGGGGGCGGGGGCGCGGGTGTGGAGGCGGATGCGCAGCCCTGCAGGACGAGGGCGGCGGCGAGGATGGTCGCAAAGCGGTACGGGGTGGATCCTGGTCCGGTCATCTGTGAGCTTCCTGCCTGGTGGGGGCCTCTTGCAGTGGGAGATGCTGCAACGATCACCCGCTGCCGGGAACGACGAAGGCTCCACCATACTAATGTGTGACGCGGTCTGTTTCCATATTTCCGGTCTCCCCATTTCCGGTCTTCCCCCAACCTGCCAAGGATGGATCGCGATGCGGGACACCATTCCCCCCGCCCCGGGCGTCCCCGCACCATCCGGCGCGGTTCGCGTCGCGGTCATCGTGGCGCTCGCCCACCTCGTCAACGACAGCTACGCCTCGATCCTGCCGCCGCTGCTTCCCCGCATCATGGATTCCATGCGGCTTTCGATCGCCGCGGCCGCCACCCTGGGCGCAGCCTTCGCCATTGCCACTGCGCTGCCCCAACCCGTCTTCGGCTACCTCGCCGACCGCTTCGGCCGCCGCATCTTCGCCGTCGGAGGCATGACCGCAAGCGCCGTCTTCGTTTCCCTGATCGGCTTCGCGCCGTCCTTCTGGTTGCTGCTGGTCATGCTGATGCTCGGCGGACTCGGCGGCGCGGCCTTTCATCCTCCCGGAGCCTCGTACGCGGTGCGGGTCCGTGCGGGACGCGGCGGCGGAAAGCGCTACTCGGTCTTTTCCTTCGGTGGCGCGGTGGGCTACGCAATCGGTCCGCTGGTGGCGGTCGCGCTGGCCAGCCGCTTCGGCCTGGAGGGGCTCTGGGTGGCCATGCTGCCCGCGGTTGTCCTGGCACCCTTCTTCTACCGGGGTCTTCCGAGCGGCCGCCGCGAGACCCGGGGCGCGACCCCTCCACCGACGCCCGCCGCCGTGCTGCGCCGCCTCGCCGGACCGCTCGGCATCATCTTCGGGATCAGCGCGGCCATGGCCTTCGTGCAGCGCGTCTTTCTTACCATGGAGCCGATCATCGTGGCCGAAATGGGGGGCTCGGAGGGGCTGGGGGCGGCGGCGCTCTCGGTCTACCTGGGTTCGCAGGCCCTCGGAACGCTCACCGGCGGCTTTCTCACCGACCGCATGAGCCGGCCGCGGCTGCTCCTTGTCCTCTGCGCCTGCGCGCTGCCCGCACACCTGGCGGCCGTGTGGCTGGGCCCATGGAACCTCGCGGGAATGGCGGCCATCGCGGCGGCGGGGTTCCTGGGAATGGCGACCCTTCCCCCGGTCGTGGTGATGGCGCAGGAGATGGACCCGCGCGCGGCCGGGGCAAGCTCGGGAATCGTGATGGGGCTGGCGTGGGCGGTTGGGGCGGTGGGGGTGATGGGGACGGGGGCGGTGGCCGACATCACCGGGCCGCAGACCGCGGCACTGCTCTCCATGCCGGTTGCGGGGCTCGCGGCCCTGCTGGCGTTGCATCCGGGGTTGAGGTACGATGACCCGATCCGAGACTGATTCCCACGGAGGATTCCGATGACTCCCGAAGCGAACGGACAGGCCGCCGCGAACGGGGGATCCCCCCCCCACGCCGGAGGCGCCCACCCCCTCGACCGCCGTGACTTCCTCAGGGCTGGTGCCCTGGGCACCGCCGCCGCCGCCATGGGAGCCTGCAGCGCGGACGGCGCGGATTCCGCCGCCGGGGACGGTGTTCCGGCCAACATGGCAACCGCCCCCCAATCCCTTGGCCCCGCCCCCACCCAACCCCTCGCCGCCGCGGCCATCGAGACCGTGCGCATCGGCTTCGTGGGCGTCGGCGGGATGGGAACGGCACACGTCCGCAACCTGGTGCGCATCGACGGGTGCGTGATTACGGCCGTCTGCGACATCCGCGAGTCCCACGCCGAACGCGCGGCGGACATCATCGAGGAAGCCGGTCATCCCCGTCCAACCCTCTATACCAATGGCGAGACCGATTTCGAGCGGCTCTGCGCCGAGGCCGACGTCGATCTCGTCTACACGGCCACTCCCTGGCGGTGGCATGTTCCGGTCTGCGTCGCGGCGATGGAGAACGGCAAGCACGCGGCCACCGAGGTCCCCGCCGCCTACACCCTCGACGATTGCTGGCGCCTGGTCGAGACCGCCGAGCGCACGGGACGCCACTGTGCCATGATGGAAAACGTCAACTACGGCCGCGCCGAGCTGCTCTGCCTGAACCTTGTGCGCCAGGGGCTGCTCGGCGAAATCCTGCACGCCGAGTGCGGCTACCTGCACGACCTGCGCGGCATCAAGTTCGCCGACGAAGGCGAAGGACTCTGGCGCCGCGATCACTCCTGGACGCGCAACGGCAACCTCTATCCGACGCATGGGCTCGGTCCGGTCGCCAACTGCATGGACATCAACCGCGGCGACCGCTTCTCGCACCTCGTCTCCATGAGCAGTCCCTCGCGCGGATTGCAGGAATGGGCGGCTGCCAACTATCCGGACGGCCACGCCAGACGCGCCGAGACCTTTGCCCTGGGCGACGTCAACGGCAGCCTCATCCAGACCGCGCACGGCAAGACCATCTACGTTGCGCACGACACGAATCTCCCGCGCCCGTACGACCGCATCAACAAGGTTCAGGGCACCAAAGGGATCTTCCAGGGCTACCCGGATCGCGTCTATGTCGAGGGCCGCAGTCCGGCGCACCGCTGGGAGGAAGCCGGCGAATACTACGACGAATTCGAGCACCCCCTGTGGCGGGCGCTGCGCGAGGCGTCGATCGGCGCGGGCCACGGCGGCATGGACTTCATGGAGGATTACCGCCTGATCAAGTGCCTGCGCGAAGGTCTGCCGCTCGATATGAACGTGTACGACGCGGCGGCGCTCAGCGCGGTCTGCGAACTCTCCGAGATCAGCGTGGCGAACGGCAGCCAGCCGGTGGAGTTCCCGGACTTCACCCGTGGAGGGTGGCGGGAGTGGGCACCCTGGCCGGTGGTGGGGGCGTAGGGCACCCAGCCAACACTTCGCGCCTCTTGTCTGTCCTATCCCACATGAACACGATCTTCGCACCGACCGCTCCGGCGGGCCGCCTCCGGCACATCTCCGTCTTCGCGCTGCTGCCGGCCCTTGCGCCCGCGCTTCCCCTTGCGCTTCCGGCCTTCCTCTCCGCTGGCCTCGCCGCCCAGGAAGGGGTCGTCACCTATACCTGGTCCCGCCAGTACGACTTCGACCTCCCCGACGGTTGGGGCGACGGCATTCCCGACTCCGAGAACGGCACGACGGTCCTCCTCTTCAGTCCCACGGCCTCGCTGATGACCCCCGCCGCCCAGGAGGAGTCCGAGCCGTCCGCCGCCGCCAGCGACCGGATCTCCGATCGGATGATGGGAATGCTGATGCGGATCAAGGCTCGTTCACCCTCGCGCGCGGATCAGGAGGTGGTGCGCGATACCTGGACCGGCTACGAGCAGGGCACGGTCGTCGAGACGCGCGACTTCATGGGGCGGACTTTTCTGATTGAGGGCGAACGCCCCGAGTACCACTGGCGGATGACCGGGGAGCAGGCCGAGCACCTGGGACGCATGGTGATCAAGGCGACGGCCGAGGTGGACAGCACGATGGTCGAGGCGTGGTTCGCGCCCGAAATACCGGTTCCGGGCGGTCCGGTGGGATACGGTGGGTTGCCGGGGCTGATCCTGGTTCTTTCGGTGGATGACGGGCGGGTGCAGTACTTCGCGTCCGAGATCGCGCTGGGAGAGGTGGGTGGAGGGCTGATCCGGGCTCCGGAAGGGGGCGACCGCGTGACGCGCGAGGAATACGAAGAGATCGTGAGCGAAAAGCTGGACGAGTTGGAGAGGTTGAGGCGGCGGCGCGGTGGTGGCCGCCAGCAGGATTCGGGAGCAGGACTCGGGGCAGGGGCGGATGGAGGCAACCAACGTGGATTCAGGGAGGAATAGTCATATGAATGTACCGGCGATCCGTGACCGGAGAGGGGTGGAGGGGAGTGGGGTAGGACGAGGCAGTGCGCGCAGTGGTGTGTGGACGGCGGCGGGCCGGACGCTGGTTCTGGCCGCTCTGGCGCTGATCCCGGTGCTGGCCGCTCCGGCGGGCGCGCAGCAGACGGGGGACTACGAGGTGCGCGGGATGGTGGCGGATTCGGCCGGGGCCGGACTTCGCAACGCCATGGTGGTCGCGCTGACCAGGGCCGATTCGGTTCTGACGCGCTACGCCCTCACTTCAGGCGACGGAAGCTTCGTCATCGAGGGACTGGATCCGGGCGAATACATCCTGCAGGTCACCCTGATCGGATACGAGATCTTCGGCCGCGATTTCGAGGTCTCGAACGCTCATGTGGATGCGGGCCAGGTGGTCATGTCCACCGCGGCGATCGAGATGGACGAGCTGGTCGTGAGCGTTGAGCATGTTCCCTTCGTCAACCGCCGCGACACCCTCAGCTACAACGTTCTCGCCTTTCCCACACCGCCGAATTCATCGGTCGAGGATCTGTTGCGCAGACTGCCCGGCGTTCGGGTGGAGGACGACGGCACGATCACGGCGCAGGGCGAAACCGTGCAAAATGTCCTGGTGGACGGCAAGGAGTTCTTCGGCCAGGACCCGACCGTCGCCACGCGCAATCTGCCCGCCGACGCGGTCCAGCAGATCGACGTCTACGACAAGCAGTCCGACATGGCCGAGTTCACCGGAATTCCCGATGGCCAGGAGGAGCGCACGATCGACCTGCGGCTGCGCGAGGAGGCGCGCGTCGGCTACTTCGGGCGCGCGAATGGGGGACTGGGCGGCGACGTGAACAACCAGGGGCGGATTGCCACGGCGCTCGGCAACGAGGCGCGCTACGACGGGTCGCTCTCGCTGAACCGCTTCTCGCCCAGCAGGCAGCTTGCCCTGACCGCCAATGCCAACAACGTAAACCGGGCCGGATTCAACTGGGGCGGGTTCGCCGACTTCGCCGGCGGAGGACGTGGCGGTGGCGGTGGAGGTGGCAACAACGACGGCTTCACCGAGACCGTGAGCCTGGGCGTCAACGGCAGCCAGGACTTCGGCAACGAAGACAACTGGCTCCGGGGCAGCTACTTCATCAGCGAGCTTGACAACCTTCAGGACCAGACGCTTCAGCAGGAGGCGCTCTTCGGCGCGACGGTCGGCTCCCTGGTGGACCAGACCAGCAACCAGGAGGCCGGCAATCGCAATCACCGCCTCAATCTCAACGGCCAGGTCACCTTCTCGGACGGGCACGATCTGCGCTTGCGGATGAATGGCAACTCGCGCGCATCGTCTCTCACTTCCTTTGCCGCCCGCGAAACGCACACGCTGAGCGGCAACATGCTCAACTCGGCCACCACCGACTATCTCGTGGATGGCGACGACCTGGGCGGGGACGCGCGTCTGACCTGGCGCAGGCGTCTCAATGACGACGGCCGCAGCCTGGTTGCCGAGCTTCGCAGCGGATTGCAGGATTCCGATGTGACGTCGGATCTCTCCTCGGTGGTGACGGGGAATGCCCGCAACGATCGAAACGGCGATCGCGCGGACGACGGCGGAGCCGAGCACATCCTTCAGGAGCAGGCGCGGGTGGGCCAGACCTGGAACAACTCGGCGCGCATCTCTCTGACCCAACCGATCGCCGACGGCCACACCATGGAGCTCTTCGGGCGGCGCAACGCCACGCGGGAGGACCGCGACAACTCCGTCCACGACATCATCAATGGAACACCGGTCTACAACGCTCGCATGAGTTCCGGCTTTGAGCGGGCCTACACCTATCTTTTGGGCGGCGGGCGCTACAGCCGCAACACCGAGCAATCCTGGTTTACCGTGGGACTGCAGGTGCAGCGTTCCCAGCTTGACGGCACAATCCTGGACCGCGACGAGACGATCGAGAACGGGTACACGCACCTCCTGGCCAACGCGCGGCTCAAGAGCGAGGTCAAGGACGGGCACAACCTCGAGCTTCGCTACGACGGCAGCAGCAACGAGCCCTCCCTCACCCAGCTTCAGCCCTTTTCGGACAACACCGATCCCCTCAACGTCTATTCCGGCAATCCCGATCTGCGCCCCGAGTACCGGCACAGACTCAACGCCGAATATCGCTTCTTCGACCAGTTCAGCTTCGTCAATCTCTTTACCTTTGCCGGCTTCACCTACACGGACAACAGCATCTCCACTTCGCGCATCTTCGACGAGCGCGGCTTTCAGACGCGGATGCCGGTCAACACCGAGGGCGAACGGTCGGGCAATCTCGGCGCCACCTTCGGCACACCGATCCGCAAGCTGGGCATCGACCTGGATCTGGAATACCGCGTGACCTACAGCGAGGGCACCGAACTCATCAACCTCGCCACCAACGACAGCCGCATCCTGCGCAACAGCTTCGAGTTCAGCGTCGAGAACCGGATGAAGGAGCGCTTCGATCTGGAGGCCACGGTGGAGCTGGCCTTCAACGATGTCGAGTATTCGCTCAACCAGGAGCTCAACCGCAGCTACATGAACAGCGAATACCAGGCCGAAGGAACCTGGTACCTGGGCCAGAGCTGGACGCTGGAGTCCGATTTCCGCTACCGCACCTACGACCAGGGGCTGTTTTCGGCGTCCGGCAACTCGCAGTCGCGCAATGTCGCGCGTTGGGACGCGGCCATCATGCGGCGGGTTCTCGACGATCGCGCCGAGATCGAGCTGCGCGCCTACGATCTGCTGAACCAGAATCAGGGTGTCTCGGTGACGAATTCGTCGAGCTATATCCAGGAATCGCGCACCGAATCGCTCGGCCAGTACTTCATGTTCCGTGTCATGTACAGGCTGGGATCGCGAATGGGCGGCGGTCGCGGCATGGGAGGCAGAGGGCGCGGACGATAGTGCGAGTCAAATGACGAATGCGAGCTGCGGGGACGGGAATCGCGGCCTCTTCCGATGACGAGTGGGCGGCAGTGTCTGCGCGGTTCGGTGCCGTCCGGACTGATTGTCCTGCTGGTTACGTGCGGCGGTTCCGGCGATGATCGTTCGGTGGCGGGCGGCGATTCTTCGAGCGGTCGCGGCGTTGGCGATTCCGGGCAGGTTAAGATCTGGACCGACGGGGATCTGGACGATTGGGCCGGCGTGGCTCCGGCGGTGGCCGATCCCGAGGGTGACGCCCTTGCGGGTTCGCCGGTCGATCTCGGGGCGGTGGCGCTCCAGGACGATCCGCGCTTTCTGCACATTCTGGCCGATCTGGGCGATACCGTCACGGCGCAGGGAATGCGCGGCTCGGTGGAAATCGTGCTGGACGCCGATGGCGACGAGGGCAGCGGGGGCCGCTACGGTGGGTTGGACGGCGCCGATCTGGTGGTGATCCTGAGTCGTCCGGGCGATCCGCCGCACCGGGGGAATGGGTTGGGTGTGGGAATTCGCCGTGTGCATGAGCGCGGCCCGGGCGCGATCGAGAGCGCCGATGCGATCGGATTGCTGCTGGCGCCAACGCACTCCGCCGACCGTTTCGAGATCCGGATGGAGCGGGCGGGGCTGGGGGCGGGGCGGGGGACCGCGGTGGACGAGCGCGCGCTGGCGGGGGAGGCGCGGCAGTTGCCGGGGGCTGGCGACCAACGTGTGCGGGGGCGGTTGCGGTATCTGCTGGACGGCAATCCTGCCGACGAAACCGACGTCTTCACGCATGAGTTCACGACCGAGCCGGGCCCGAATCCGCCGCTGCTGGGCGTCGATGCGGTGGCGCGTAGCCCCGAAACGCTGCGGGTCGTGGCGTGGAATGTCTCCAGCGTGAGCTTCGGCTTCAACCAGGACGCATTCCGCCGCGTGGTGCGCGCACTCGACCCCGATGTACTCCTCCTGGACGAGCTGCATTCGTCGGTCAATCTGGACGATCTGAGGCGCTTTCTGCGCGGGGGAACGCACGATTCGTGGGAGTGGTGGCTGGCGGCTGGAGGCGGACGACAGCGGACGGCGGTGGGCGCGAATGGTCTGCGGCTGCGGGGAGTGCCGGAAATGTCCCGCATCGATCACGACCCGGATGCGCTGGCGCGGTGGCTCGCCGGGGCGGGCATCGAGCCCGAGGCTCCCGGAATGCCATCCCCGGCGGCGTTGGCCGAGTCCGAAGCCGAGGGGGGTCTCTCCGCGACGGGGGCCTGGGTGACGGTGGCGGGGCGCGAAATCCTCTTTGTGCCGGTTGATTTCCAGAGTGCGGGCTACGACGGATCGCCCCGCGACCGTTTGCGGGAGTTGCAGGCCCGGACGCTCAACCGCGCGATCGAGGCTGCGCTGGCCGGGCGACCGAATGCAGGCGTGGTGGTGGCCGGCGATCTCAACCTTGTGGGGTCCGCACGGCCGCTTGAGGCGTTGCGGCGGGGGGTGGGGGTGGGGGGACAGGACCTCGACGTTGCACGCCCCATTCGCCTTCGCGACCGCTCGCTGTCCACCTGGCGCAGCACATGGGGCGACGACCCCTTCTCGCCGGGCCGACTGGATTTCCTCCTCTATCGCGGCGCCGTCCTGCGGGTCACCCGCGCCTTTGTCTTCGACGCAGCCGACCTCTCCGCTCAGGCCCGCGCCTCCCTCCGGATCCTGCAGTCCGACACGGAAAAATCCGATCACCTGCCGCTGGTTGTGGAATTTGCGTCACCATGAGACTTGTCGATCTGCACCCCGTCGGAGGCATTGCCGGGATCCGGGGTGTTTGCTTCGAGCACGAGCCGGTTCAGCGAGAAACTCAGCTTGATCCGGTGCGTCTCGAGACCGGCGCTGAGGAGCCATGGCATTGTCTGGTCGTCAATACAGCTCGTGGTCGTCAATACAGCGTGTACCCGCACACCGACTGAAGCGCACCGTGCCATCCTCGTTTCGCATGATTTCGTCGGGTGTGGTGCCGCGATCCACACCTTCGCGCAAGGTTGGACTACCCCACAGGATGTCGATGGGTGGGAGGATTTGCTCGTATTCGTAGGGCGGCTTGATCCAGGCGAAGTCATCGGGGGCGAGTTCGCGGGCCGCGACGAGGATCTCGACGGCGGTGCGGACAGGCTTGAAGTCGGAGGAAAACGCATGAAGCTGGGCGCCGCCGCAGAGTTGGCCCGCGTGCTTGTTGAAGGTTGGCTCGAAGTGGCAGGGACGGAAGGCGACGCCGTGCAGCTCCGCGCGATCAAGGCGTTCGACGAGGGCGACGGGGTCCAGCCAGGGGGCGCCAAAGAACTCGAATGGTCTCGTAGTGCCGCGTCCCTCCGACAGGTTGGTTCCTTCAAGGAGCACCATGCCGGGGTATACATGGCAGGATGCGGGTTCGGGGAGATTCGGGCTGGGCATTACCCAGGGAAGATTGGTGTGGCCCCAGGTCCATTTGCGCTTGTTCAGACGGTGACAGCGGACAACTTCCAGTTCGCAACCGATACCGCGGCCATTCCTTGATGTTGGCGCGTTCAACCACCTGGCGATCTCGCCGACGGTCAGGCCGTGCCGAAGTGGAAGGGGATGCAGACCCACAAACGACTCGTAGCCCGGATGCACCACCGGTCCCTCGACAGCGTCAAGACCAATCGGATTGGGACGGTCCAGCACCACAAAACGCACCCCCGCCTCGGCACATGCCTCCATCGCCAATGCCATGGTCCAGATGAAGGTGTAGACGCGCGTCCCGACATCCTGCAGGTCGAAAACAAGGGCGTCGAGGCCATCGAGCATCTCGGGGGTCGGTTTGCGAACCTCGCCGTAGAGCGAATAAACGGGCAGACCGGTGACGGGATCGGTGTAGTGGTCGGACTCGATCATGTTGTCCTGCTTCTCGCCGCGGGCCCCATGCTGCGGACCGAAGAGCGCGCGCAGGTCGAAGCCCGTGCGGAGAAGCGCGTCCGCCGCAAACTCAAGCCGGGAGGTCACCGACGCCGGGTGCGCGATCAATCCCAGGCGTTGGTTGCGAAGCCGGCCGACCATCTCGGGACCATCGGATCCGGAGAGACCATCACGCGCGAGTTCGCCGTCGGCCCAATGGACGAGCACCTCCAGGCCACCGATGATCCTGGGCGAGTGGCCAGGCGAAAGCTGCGGAATCGAAGCGCTTCGCACCGGGGTCACCGGTCCGGCCGGACCTCGCGCTGCCAGTAGAAGGGTCCCGCCGTCACCTGCTCGGGCCACAACTGGTCGAGGGTGTTGCCGTCGTACAGGCGACCGTTCATCATCACGCGGCTGACCGTGTTGCTGTTGCGGATATTGTCGAGCGGGTTTGCATCCAGAATGACCAGATCCGCGAGCTTCCCCGCCTCGATCGAGCCGAGATCGCGGTCCAGGCCAAGCGAGTGCGCGCCGATGATTGTGGCCACCTGCAACGCTTCGTGTTCGGTCATTCCACCGGATTGTGTCGCCCACAGCTCCCAGTGATATCCAAGCCCCTGAAGCTGGCCGTGGCTACCGACGCCGGCCCGCCCACCGGCCCGAATCAGATCGCGCACAAAGGCCGAAACCAGATCAAAGGTGTGGACTTCGCGGTGGAACCAGCCGGGGACCCTGCGCGTTGCCTTCTGATGAATCTCTTCGAAGGGGGTGAAGCGGGCGAGCTTCTCGTCGCCGAGAACATCTTCGGTTGCGTAGAAGTAGTTCTCCGCCCAGGGTCCGCCATAGGTGACGAGAATTGTTGGCGTGTAGGCCATCGTCGATTGTGCAACCAGCTCCACCATGTCCGCATACATGGGGAAGCCGGGCATGTTGTGCTCCATCCCCGAGTAGCCGTCGATCGCCATGGTCATGTTTTCCTTGGTGTCGAGGCCGCCCTCGGTCGTCGGCATCAGCCCGAGCTCGCGGGCCGCCATAATGATCCACTGGCGTTGCTCGCGGTTGCCGGCGCCGTACATCTTGATCGTCTTGGTGTCGTAGTAGTCGCTGTAGCGGCGCAGAACGTTGCGGGCATGGTCAAGGTCCTGCACATTCTCGGACGAAAAGACGCCGGGTCCGGTGGAATAGATCCGTGGCGAAAGGATGCGTCCGGCGCGCACGAGGTCCTCGTAGCTGATGACGTCGGTGGTGCCGGTCTGCGGATCGCGGGTTGTGGTCACGCCGTAGGCAAGGTTGGCCGCGTAGGACCATGGCTGGCTGCGATGAATGTTGATCTGGGCGCGCAGGTGGGCGTGGGTGTCGACGAAGCCGGGCACGACGGTCTTGCCGCTCAGGTCGATCACCTCGGCGCCACCAGGGTGAGCGACCGATCCGGTGGCCCCGACCTCTTCGATGCGATTGTTGCGAATCACGA
The DNA here is from genome assembly GCA_965213665.1 of Longimicrobiales bacterium. GTDB lineage: Bacteria > Gemmatimonadota > Gemmatimonadetes > Longimicrobiales > Gaopeijiaceae > Bin94. The sequence goes on along the minus strand of CBDBZW010000003.1, from coordinate 2,578,500 downwards.
TATCGCCGCGCTCAATGACCTCGTCGCCATTCATCGTTACGACGCGGGCGCCGGACAGGACAACCACGCCCTGGGGAATGTCAAGGGGAATGTCAACGCGGATCCGAGTCTCGACCGGGGTGTAGCGGGGGTCGTCGTCGTCTTCGCCGGAGGCATCATCGGGACCGCCCTCCTCGCCCTCTTCCTCTGTTTCCTCGTCCGCCGCCGCATCGTCGGCGTCACCGCTCTCCGCTCGCGCGGCCACCGAGTCCTCAAAAGCCTGCGCCGCAGCTAGATCGTACACGACGTGGGCATTGCCGATCGTCCAGTGAACGGTGCGCCCGTCGTGGCCCCATGCCGGAAACTCGCCGCCGATTTCGGTGAGCCGGCGAGCAGGAAACGAAGCCTGTTCGGGATCGCCGACATTGATCACGGGCACATCGCCGCCGACAAGAGGAACAGTTACCGAATAGAGATGATTGTAGATGCGGGCAAGCGCCTGGTCGCCGCGCGGCGCCATCGTCACCAGCGAGGCGGAAGGGGGTGTGCTTGAACCGGGCGCTCCGGCGCCCACCACGCGCACATGCTGCTTGCGATCGGTGCCGTCCCAACGGAACGATACAAGGCCATCGCCGGGATTGTAGGCGTAGATGCGATCCGGATCGTCGGTGAAGTGGTGGTTGCCGTCGCGCGCGGGAGTGATAACCGTCGCGTAGCCTCCGGTGGCGGGAATCCGGATCAGGTCGTCGGCGCCGCCGGGAACGCCGCGGGTGAGGGCTTCGTCGTAGGCGCGGCCGGGACCGCGCACCGCAATAATCCGCTGGCCGTCGGGCGACCAGACGGGAGCATTGTAGAGCCCCGGGGCGGTGGTGAGGCGGGTGGGGCTGCCGCCACTTGCGCTGACACGGTAGATGTGGCCGCCGACCGCGTCATCCCACGTGGTGTAGGCGATCGCGGCGCCATCGGGCGACCAGGTAGGCTGATGCTCGTTGGCCTCGGCGCCGGTCAGCCGTTCGGGTCGGCCGTCCGGCCAATCCATGACGTAGACGCGCGAGAGGAGCGAAAAGGCGATGCGGTCGCCGCTGGGGGAAGGCACGGCGTCGCGAACCTGCTTGGCCACAAAGGTCTCGCTGTCGTCGATCCGGTAGTCGAAATCCACCTCGGGCCCGATCGCCATCTCGATGTCCACGCGGAAGGGAATCGGCGCAGGCTCGGAACCGTCCACCGGGATGCGCCAGAGTCCGCCGCCGTAATACGCCACCACAGCCCGGGAATCGGGGGTGAAGGACATGCCCGGGTAGGCGTCCCGGGTCGCGATCGATTCCTGGTCGTCGCGCTGCACGGGGAAGGCCAGCCAGCGCTCGTCGCCGCTCTCGAGGTCGCGAATGCGGAGCCCGGTGTCGGCAATGTGGCGCGATCCGTAGACGAGCCAGCGCCCGTCCGGGCTGACCGTGGGCCGAAAGGCGCCGCCGTAGCGGAAGGAGCGCGTTGCCGATTCTCCGGTCTCGCGGTCGTACACGGCGAGTTGGTAGTCGCGCATCCCGGAGTTGTACTGCCAGCCACCGGTCCGGTAGGCATACCAGATGTAGCGTCCGTTGTCGCCGAAAGCGGCACCGGTTGTGCGCCGGTTGGCAGGTTCCTCAATGAGTTGAATGCCGCTGCCGCCGTCCACATGGTATAGCCACAGCTTTCCCTGCCCCGGTCCCTGCCGGGTGGCGATCACGTAGTCGCCGTCGGGGGTCCATTCAGGGGACTGGTAGGCACTTGACTTTCCGCGCGTAACCTGAATGGTGTCGCTCTGATCCAGCGAGATGATGTGGATTGCCTCGCCGCCGCTGCGGTCCGAGGTGAAGACGACGCGCTCGCCGTCGGGGCTGAAGCGGGGCTGACCGTCGAAGGCCATCCCACGGGTCAGGGGGGTCGCGGTGCCGCCTGTGATCGGCATGGTGTAGAGGTCGCCGAGGAAGTCGAAGACCAGCGTCTCGCCGTCGGGGCTGACATCGACCGACATCCACGATCCCTCGGTGAAGCTGGTCGAAATGGTGCGTTTCGGGGCGAGCGGGAGGCCCTCCTGCTGGGGGTGGGGATCGTTGTCGCCGGATTGCCAGGCAGAGAGAGGGGGACTGGCGGACAGCGCCAGCGCGGTGGTGAGCGCAAGGAAGCCGGGTGTGAAGGGGGGGGGCGGGCGGGGCCGGCGGCGCGCGTTCGCGGTCACTCGTCCTGTCCGGGAAAGAGACGCCCGACCGTTCGTTTCAGGGCCCTGCCGATCCTGTCGCATCGTGCTTCCTCCAATCCATAGGTCGATATCCAGATTCCCATCTTCCACCGCTCGCCGGAGCCTTCCATCTCGAGATGAAGCACGCCGTCGTTGAGCGAACGAATCACGCCGGCAAAGGCCCACGGACGGTCGCGTAGGACGACGCCGAGCTCATGCGGCTCGAATCCGTCGAGTTGCAGCGCGAGGTCCCTGATGATTCCACCCGGCCCGAAAAGCTTCTCCCACACCTCGGTCCGCGTACCGGTGACCCAGGGCCGGGCGCTGATCATTGTGCGGCGCGACTCGGGGTGCCGTTCGAGGTAGTGCTTCAGATTCCAGAGAAAGAAGCGCCACCCGTTCGTCATCATGCGGACGCCGTCGTCCCAGGAGGGGTCGGCCGAGAGTCCAGAGTTCACGAGGTGAAGGCGCGTCCTCCCGGCCACCTCCTCAATGCGGTAGTCCAGGGCCATCGCGCTGCCCGGATCGGCGGTCCCGTCGGGGATTTCGTCGATCAGGCGCAGGTGTCGTGAGGGCTCCCACCGCGAGAACCGGCTCGTCCATTCGGCGCCGGCGCCCCACGAGACGGTGAGGTGGCCGTCCGGACCGGTCCGACCCGACGCATTGGGGGCAAACCAGTTGGCCACGCGCCCGGCCTCGGTGATGGCGCGCCACACGGCTTCCTGCGTCGCATCGATCTCTACCGATTCCCTGATTTCGCGTGTACCGGGTTCCGTCGCTGCCCCGGCCGTCACCGCGATCCGCCGTCTCTGCCGCTGCCCCGCGACAGCGCCCGGTAGTATTCCTCGACCAGTGCCCGGTACTCGTCAGGGACGTCGCCGGACCGATAGAGGAAGACCCCGTTTTCGTCATCGGCCGCCAGCTCGCGCCGCAACCGGAATTCAAGCTGCTTCACCGTCTCGACGAGCTCGCGCTGCAGACGAACCACGGCCTCGGGGTCGGCGTAGGTGCCTTCGCGGTCCAGGGCGCGCATCGCGTCGATCATCTCCTGAAGCTCCTGGGGGCTCGCGCCGGCGCGTTCGAGCAGGGTGCCCAAAGCGCGGGTCTCGCCCAGGCGTTCGCGGATCTCGCGCCGCATCTGGCGAATCTGATCGGGATCGAAGGCCCGCGGATTGCCGCCTCCGAAACGCCCGTCGTTGGCGCGCGCACCGATCGGGCCTGGCTGGCCGCCACCGCGCGGATCGCCCTGGTTGCTCGCGTCGCCCTGTCCGGTTGGGTTGCCCTGTTGGCCACCCTGCCGACCGCGCTCACCCTGTTGTTCGCCCTGGCGCTGCTCGCCGCCTCCGCCCGCCTGGCCTTCACCGCTCTGCTCGCCCTCTTCTCCCTCTTCGCCGCTGCGGGATCCGGCTTGCAGCCGCCGTTCCATCGACTCGAGACTGCGGGCCAGATCGCGTGCCGATTCCAGCGCTTCTTCGGTCGCGTTGTCCTGCGCGCGCGATTGAACCGCTTCGGCCGCCTCTTCCAGACGGTTGCTCAACGACTGAATCGCCTGCCCGGTCTGGTTCTCGAAGGCCTCGGCGTACTCTTCCTGGCCGGGGCGCCCAACAAGGCCGCGCGAATACAGAAGTCGTTCGCGCAGTTGCGTTTCGCGGATCGTGCGGGTCGCTTCGTCCAGCTCCTGCGCCCCCTCCGCACCCTCGCGCCGCGCCTGTGCCGCCAACTGGTCGAGCTGCGCCAGAATGTCGCCCACCTCTTCGGCCATGGCCTCCTTGGTCTCGCGTATCCGCCCGATCTGATCGGCCGAGGGGCGTCCGGCGCGGGCCATCGTCTCCATGCGGTTCTCCACATCATCCTGCTGCCGCGCCAGCTCATCGACCCGCTCGCGCGCGTCCTCCAAATCCCGCTCCAGGCGTTCGTCCTGCGCCCCGCCCAACTCGTCGCGGGCATCGCGAAGCCGTCTCAGCGCCGATCTGGCCTCGGCCACACCCGCGCTTCCGCCGTTGGCCGCCGACCGACGCATGGCATCGGCCGATTGCTGCAACTCCCGCGAAATCTCCTGCAACTGACGGTCGCCCGTCTCGCGCGACAATCGCTCCAACTGACGGGCCGCTTCCTCCGCTTCCTCCGCCAGCTCGCGCGCCGCATCGCTGCCCCCGCCCCCCTGTCCCCCCTGTTGCGCGGCCGCCCGTCGCTGCTGCCGCTCCAGCTCCTGTTCCTGCCGCCGGGCCAGTTCGCGCAGCTTTTCCATCAACTCGTCGACTGCCTGGTCCGCGCTCTCCTGCTGGCTGCGCTGAACGGTCTCGTACTGGTTGCGCAACTTGTCGGTCTCAAGCTCGAAGAGATCGGCAAGATCCTCGGCGCTGGGGCCGTTCTGTCCCTGGCTTCCGCCGCCGCCCTGCTGCTGTTGGCGCTCCATGGAGACAAAGCGTTCGTAGGTCTCTTCGGCCTTTTGAAGCTGGCGCAGGGCACGCTGTTCGGGTGCAATTGCGCCGTCGGGATTCAGGGCGCGCAGCGAGTCCACCGCTTCATTCATGGACTGAACCGCCACGGGCAGGGCCTCGGCGATCCGCTGGAAGGCTTCGTCCGCTCCGGTAATGCCCCGGTTGACGATTCGCTGTCCGAGCGTTTCGACCTGTTCGCGCAGACGTTCCTGGGTGAGCGCCACGCTGACGACATTTTCCTCCCAGGCGTCGTCGCTGTAGCTGTCGCGGTCGCGCACAAGGTTGAAGCTGGCCGCGATGATCTGCCGTTGCAGCGCCGAGAGATCCTGCTCCATGTCGCCGCCGCCGCCCTCGCCACCGCCGCCCTGGGGAGCCCCGCCCTCGGCCTCGCGGTAGTCGCGCTGGAAGGGCCGCACCTGCAGGAAGTAGATGTCGGTCATGGCCTCGCCCGGAGACGGCGCATTGTCGCGCACCACCCCGTGATAGGCGATCAGGTCGCCCACCTCGAGCTCGTATTCCTCCATGAAGACCGTGTGCCCGGCGGTGACCTCGGTGAGCGGCGCGCCGCCCGAATCGTGAATGCGGAGTGTGTCGGAGGGGCCGCCATTGACGCTGTATACAAGAAGTATTTCGGCAACGCCCAGATCGTCGTCGGCACGCGCCTCAATGAAGACTTCCTCGATCGCGCTGGCTTGCGTGTCGCGCCCCGGCCGGGTAAAGGAGATCGACGGCCCCTGGTCGTGCAACACATCGATGCGGTAGTCCGGCGCCCCCGCCACCCACAGGTCGTCGCGGGCCAGGAAGCGAATCCCGTAGAATCCCTCTGCGCGCACCACAAACGAGGCCGTGAATGCGCCCTCCGGCCCGGGCTCCATGGGGATCGTGTCGCCCGCATCCATCACCAATTGTGCACCCGGGGTGGCAAGCGTGGGGGTGACGTTGAGCTCGACGCGGGTTCCCGCCAGCGCGGCCACATCGCCACCGTACTCGAAGCGGCGCGGCGTGAGACCCGTGTAGCGCGGGAAGTGATAGACCATCTCAAGCCGGTCCACCGCGGGCAGATCGGCGACGCCCAGGGTGAAGGTGCCCGACCGCACGCCATTCGCCTCGACGTAGTAGGCGGTCTCGTCGGCAACGTTCATGAGAAGACCTTCGTAGCCGCCGTCGCCATCGTCAATCATCGGCAGCGCGGCAAAGTTGTCCTGGGTCTGGTCGCGAGTGTAGAGGACAACGTCGTCGGAGGCGAAACCGAGCGTCGCCGCCGAAATCATCAGATCGGAGTTGCGCGAGATGACGGTGTCGCCGGGCTCGACCGTCACGCTGTAGGGGTTGACCGACTCGGCCGCCCGGACGGGAAAGAAGAGCGCGGACATGCCGTGGCGCAGGAAGGTGGGGCCGGCGAAGAGGAGGATGAGGGAGACGAGCGCGAGAGCCCCGGCCGTTCCCGCCGAACGGCGAATGGAGCGTCTCTCGATGCGCTTGCCGTAGTCGATGCGGCGGCAGCGCCGGACCGCCGTGCGCGCTACCTCGCGAGAAAGCTCGGTGTCGGAGAAGCGACCGCCCCGCACCGAATCCACCGCGGTCAGGAGCCGCGATTGCAACGAGGGTTCGTGTTCTTCCAGGTAGAGCGCCACCCGCTCGTCGGAAACCGGTCGCAGTATGGGCCAGAGGACCCACCGCGCCAGCAGAACCGCGACGACCGCCCAGAGCGCCACGCGCGCGACGGTAACGGCCTCGGGCGCGAATCGAAGCGCCTCCAGGCTCGTGGCGGACAGGAGAAAGGTGACCAGCGCGCCCGCAAGGGTAAGGGAGACGCCGCGCAACAGAAGCTTGAGGCGCCAGCGACGGCGAACCTGGCGAATGACGCGCAGGATGTGGCGGTGCGAAGTGGCCTGACGCGTCCTGGCCCGGGGCGCATTGGCTTGACCGGTGTTCAACATGTGCTTCCTCCTCGAATCGCCGCCCACGAAATCTCTTCATTGCCGAATCTGTCTCGGGTCGCCGACGCCCGGCAAGCCATCCCCCTACTCCTCCCGTACCCTCTCCCGCGACAGCCGGTTCGACAGGATCGTTTCGGCAACCAGCAACAGGAAGGCCGCCGCGAGCAGGTAGCGCCAGAAGGATTGCGCCCTTTCCAGGTCGCCCGCCGCCTGGTTCGCTTCCGTTCCCGGGTCCGCCGGCAGGGCCGCGTCCGCTTCGCCCACCGCCCCCCCCACTGCCGCCCGGAAGGCCTCCACATCCATCCGCGCCAGCTCCGATTCCGTCACATCGACGTTGGCCGCGATCGCGAAGGGGTGTTCCTCGCGCAGGCCGGGCGGGCGGATCTCCCAGATTCCGGCGCGGTCGAGGGTCAACGCCGAGAGTCCGTCGTCAAGCGGCACCGATCCACCGCCCGGTTCCATCGCCACGGCGCCTTCCGGCACCTCCCACGGCCCCGCCGCCTCGGCCAGTGCAGGGAGATTGACGGTCGAACCGGCCAGATGCCAGGCGGGCACCTCGCCGCGGCCGCCCAGATAGCGCGCAATGCGGTGCACGAAGGGCAGATAGACCGGTTGCAGGGGAAGGTTGTTCCAGAAACGATCCAGTCCGGTGGTCCAGATCAGGATCCGGCCCGCGCCGCGGCGGCCCTCGATCAGTGCGGCGCTACCGTCGTCGAAGCGGGCGAGCACCTGGCCGTCGGTGGGCGCGACCGTGCGGGTGCGGTAGAAGGAAGCCTGGGAGAAGTCGCCGGAGCGGGGGCCGCGGAAGGCCTCGAAGATGGCGTGGTCGTAGTCGACGAATCCGAGGTGGCGCTCGTCGTCGCGCTCCGCGACCGGACCGACCGTGCCCGGGAGAAAATCGGCCTGGACCGAGGCCGCCGCCGAGCGCTCGCCGAGCGCCATGAGCAGCCCGCCGCCCTCCTCCACGAAGGCGCGCAGCCGGTCGCCCGCGTTGCCTCCGGGCAACGCGCCGCCATTCAGAATCACGACCGCCGCCGTCTCCAGCGCGGCCGCGTCCGGGACCCCGCGCGAAACCGTGGCCGCGAAGCCCGCGCCTTCGGCAATGGCAAGCGCGCCTCGCAGATACAGGTTCGAGTCGCCGATACCGAGCGGGTCCACGATCGCCACCCCCAGCTCGCCCCCGGGCGATGCCACGAAGTGGAGCGCGTTGTCCTGCACCAGCTCGCCGCCGGGCGCGTCCAACAGCCGGATCTCGCCGCGGGTAAAGGGCGCCGTCAGGGTGAAGGGCTCGAAGTCCACCCCCCCCGCCCCCCCTCCCCCCGCCGTCACGGCCACCGTTTCGACCACCGTCTCGTCGATCAGGAGCGCGGCTTCTACCGTCACGGCCTCCGTGCCGGTATTGACCAGCCGCGCCCGCGCGGTCACCCGTTCGCGTCCCCCCGCCCCTTCGCGCCCCAGCTCGAGGTCGGTCAGCGCAAGATTGCCGGTGGCCTCGCCGCCGATCACCACACTCTCGACCACCACGCCCTCGGGCAGCCGCGCATCCGGGTCGGCCTCCCACCCGGTCCGCTGAAAGTCGCTGATCAGCACCACCCGCTGCCGCGTCAAATTCGAGGCCGCAAGCGTCGAGGCGGCCAGCTTCACCGCCGGAGCGAAGCGCGTCGCCAGCGAACTCGTCGCCAGCGTGTCCAGGGCAGCCAGGATCCGCGCGGGTTCGGGCATCGAGCGGTGCAGCAGCGCGGGTGTCTCGGCAAAGGCAATCAGAGACACGCGGTCGCGGGGACGCAGCGCGCCGATCACCTCCCGGGCTTCCGCCAGCGCGTCTTCCCAGTTGTCGCCCATCTCCATCGACCAGGAGCGGTCCAGCAGGATCACCACCTCTTCGGCCGCGGGTTCCCCCACCGACGCCAGCCGTCCACCGCGCGCAAAGGGGCGTGCGAAGGCCGCGACCAGGAGCGCCAGGGCGGCCGCGCGCAGACAGAGGAGAAGCCAGTGACGGATGCGGCGCCGCGAAGTCTCCTGGAACGGGATCTTGCGCAGAAACATCAACGAGGGGAAATGAATGGGGCGGCCGCGCTCCTGGCGAGTCAGATGAAGCAGCACCGGCACCGCCAGAGCGGCCAGTCCAACCAGAAAGAGGGGGGTCAGGAATCCCACGGGCTACCGCGTTCTGGCCATGCGCTGGCGATAGACGAGATAGGCGTAGAGCGCCTGGTCGAGCGGTTCGGCGATCTTCAGCAGAACGTAGTCGATGCGGTGGCGGCGAAAGGCGCGGCCCAGCGCGTCGATGTGCGAACGCATCCGGGCGCGGTAGGCGTCGCCGTATTTCTCGGGCTTGACCGGAAGCAGCGCGCGCGTCTCCAGATCGCGAAAGTTGGCCGCCTGCGTGAAGGGAAAATCGATTTCGGCCGCATCGAGCGTCTGAAAGACCACCACGTCATTGCCCTGGGCGCGGAAGACTCCGAGCGACTCGGCGAGTTCGTCGGCGTCTTGGTAGAGATCCGAGACCACCACCAGAATTCCCCGCCGCCGGAAGGTGTTCGCCACCCGGGCCAGCGGCCTCTCCCAGCTTCCCTTGCGCGTTGCCTTCACCCGCGCCACCGCGTGTAGAACCTTGTCCAGGTGCGCGCCGGAAGGCCGGACATGTTCCACCACATCGCTGTCGAAGGCATAGAGTCCCACCCGGTCCTTCTGCGAAGCCGAAAACCAGGCCAGACTGGCGACAAGAAGGCGCGCGTAGTCAAGTTTGGTGACCGCGCCCGTGCCGAAATCCATGGAGGCGGAGGCGTCGAGCAGGAAGGCGACATCGGCGTTGGTCTCGGCCTCAAACTGCTTGATATGGAAGCGGTCGGTGCGCGCGTAGAGGCGCCAGTCGATGCGGCGGATGTCGTCGCCCGGGTTGTAGGGACGATGCTCGGCGAAGTCCATGCTGACGCCCAGGTAGGGCGAGCGGTGAATCCCCTGCAGAAAGCCGTCCACAACGGTGCGCGCCACGAGCTGAAGGTTGTCGATCCGGGCCAGGACGGCCGGGTCGAGGAAGGCGGTGCGCGGCGAGGTTGCGGGAGAAGAGGCCAACGGAAGCTATCCGGCTGGGGCGGGTTGGGTGGGGGACGAAATCATCGTATCGGTGGGGGACGAAACCACGGTGCGGGTGGCCTACATGCCCGACTTCGGCAACGGCACCGCCTCGAGCAGCTTCGTCACAATCTCGTCGGTGGTGCGACCCTCCGATTCCGCGTGGAAGTTGACGATGATCCGGTGGCGCATGACCGGCAGCGCCAGCGCGCGAATGTCGTCGAAGCTCACCGTCAGGCGTCCCTGTGTCAGCGCACGCGCCTTGCCGCCCAGAATCAGGTACTGCGCCGCGCGCACACTTGCCCCGTACGACACCCATCTCTTCACGAAGTCCAGCGAACCCTTCCCCTCCGGCCGGCTCGCCCGCACAAGATTGACCGCGTAGCGCAAAACCGGCTCGGCTACCGGAACGCGCCGCACCAGCTCCTGAAAGGCGATCATGTCTTCGCGCGAAACCACCGGATGAAGCTCCGGCTCGACCTCGTCCGTCGTCTCGCGCACAACCTCCATCTCTTCCTCTTCGGCCAGGTGCTCCATGCGAATATGAAACATGAAACGGTCCAACTGCGCTTCGGGCAGCGGGTAGGTTCCCTCGAGCTCGATCGGGTTCTGCGTGGCGAAAACGTAGAAGGGCGGCTCCAGCTCGTAGGTGTTCGCCTGCACGGTGACCCGGTGCTCCTGCATGGCCTCCAGAAGCGCGGCCTGCGTCTTGGGCGGCGTCCGGTTGATCTCGTCGGCCAGCACGACATTGGCAAAGATCGGTCCCGGCGCGAAGACCAGTCCCCGGCTTCCGTCCTCGCGCTGCTGAATGATGTCGGTCCCGGTAATGTCCGAGGGCATCAGATCCGGCGTGAACTGAATGCGCGAAAAGTTGAGGTCGAGCACCCGCGCAATCGAGTGAATGAGCAAGGTCTTGGCGAGACCGGGCACGCCCACCAACAGGCTGTTGCCGCCCACCAGCAGGGTAAGAAGGACGTGCTCGACGGCCTCCTCCTGCCCAATGATGATCTTGCGGGTCTCGGCGAGGATCTTCTCGCGCCCATCCTGAATGCGCCGCGCAAGGGCGACGTCGGCGGCGGGCTCGGCGTGTGGGGTCGGGGTCTGGGTCACGGTCGGTGCGGGGTCGGGGGGATGGAGGAGGAGAGTGGCGTGGGTGAAGAAGGGTGAGGAATCCGACGCGATAAGGTAGCGATATGGGGTGGTGTGGCGGGGGGGTGGGGGGGAATCGGCGTGGGTATCGGAAGGACTGGGTGAGGACGAGCGGGCCATGGGGACCGGCGGGTGGAAGGCCTGGATTCGCGCCTGGGCCGAGATGCCGCTACCTTCGCGAACGCTCGAATCTCGAGGTTGATGGCTCCTGCTTGTGAGGCGGTGGGGATCGCGACGCCACGTCACGATGGCGACCCTGCTCGACAGGGTTGATTCCCCCGAACGCTTCCAGGCAAGGAGACACAGGCCACGCATGTCGGACAATACGGGGATGGGCGGCCGCGAGGCGGACGGCGGGGTTCCGTGCGATGGGGACCGGGTGGTGGGCCTGTGGGTGAAGGAGTTCCGCGGCCGGATGGTGGGCACCGCAACGCGGGAGATGGACGACTCCGACGCGGCCGAGGACGTTTGTGCAGGAGGCCTCAATGCGAGTGCTCGGTGCCGTGCGGGCCGACCCGGGCCTGGCGGAGCGGTTGAAGAACCCCTGCGAGTGGCTGATGGGGTTCGTGCGCAATGTGGCGTTGCAGGAGCTGCGGAAGCAGGCGCGGCGGCCGCGGTTACGCAAGAGAAACCAGATTACGATCTGCGAATACCTCTTCCCCGAAGAGGACGGGTGGCAGGTGGACCGGCTGGTGCAGCGGATCCTCGATGTAGCCCCGCAGGAGCTGACGAAGAGGGAGCTGGAGGTCATCACGCTGGCGCTGGACGGCATGTCCAACGCGGAGATCGCGAAGGAGCTGGGGATCAGTCCGGTCACGGTTCGGGTCCACAGGTCGGCCGCGCTTCGCAAGCTGCGGGTCGCGTACCTGGCTGGGCGGATTGAGATATGAAGTGTGCGATTGAACGGAAACGAGGGCGCAGCGGGCGCGGGAGGACACGCTGGCGGGAGGTGACCGGCGGTCCGCGCGAGGTCACGACCCTGGACGCTCACGGTGTCGCGGGCGTGGTTTCAGGTGGCGACGAGGGGGCCAAATGGCGGGGATTGCGGATCGGGAATTCCGGATGTAGCGCCGGGTAGGGCAACGGACGGTGACGAGGGGTCGATTGGGCCATCTAAACGAATTGGGGGTCTCGCGGCAACTATGGGGTAGAAGGACGATCGGAATGAGATTCGCCGAGAGCCGGCGAGCGGGTCGGCCTCTGAGTAGCATCCACTTTCTGATCTGAGAGGATCAAGACATGGAGCGTTTCACCAGGTTGTTTCAGGCCCTCGCGACCACCACTCTCACCATGGCGGTTGCCTTCGTGGCCGCGCCCGCCGCCGCCCAGAACTGTGGCGCGTGTGACAACATCATGGAGGGCGACAAAGTCACCGGGCATTGGGCCGTGGCCTCGTGGATGGACTCGGGCCCTGCGGACACGCCCAACGACTACCACTGGGGGACCGAGGGCGGAAGCTGTGCGGCGCACCACGACGCCTGCGATGCCGGCCAGTTGCAGTTCGCCGAGGCCGTCATTGAGGCAGTGGAGAGAGAGGACGTGACCCATCTCTCCGAGTTGCTGACCGAGTCAGCGGCAGTGATCGTGGAGAGCCGCCAGGCGATACAGATCCCGGGTTGCGACGGAGTGCTTGTCGTGGGGCATGTGCCGGTCAGTGAGTCACTGATGGCATCGTTGCAAGTGGCCATGGCCGATCTCGCGGACGCGCAGTAGGAGCAGCCACCGATCTCGTATCTGGTCACATTCACTGAATCACTGGGAATCCCCCATCATGTCGCCAGCCTCCCAAGACCGTTCTGGTCACGCGGCCATTCGCCGCAGCAATCGAATCCACTCATACCTCTACAGCGCAATCGTCTTCGCTACGAGTGCCTGGCCGCTGTCCGCACAGGACACCATCCAGATTGCGGGCGATGAGCTGACCTGTCCGGCCTGCGTCATCACGGTTGATTCATTGGTGACGATTGGCGGACTGGATGGGCCGGGGCTGGATGTAATCGACCGGGCTTCACGCGTAGCGGTCGACCGGATGGGGCGGATTCTGGTTTCGTTCTATCGTTCTGCGGAGATTTCGGTGTTCGACTCGACCGGCGTCTTCCTTCGGACCTTCGGGCGCTCGGGGGAAGGTCCGGGCGAGTACGCGCTGATCAATCACGTGAATGCGGGACCGAGGTACATCCACGTCTTCGACATCAGGGGCAGGACGGTGCTCGACTACGACTTCGAGTTCGTGCGCCAGGACCAGTTTCCGGCGCAGCGCTCGTACAGCCAAGTCACCGACAACGAGGATGTGATCTTCACGGGTGTCGTGCCCACGCGGGCATCCGCTGGCCATCCGCTTCATATTCTTCCGGTGTCCGGCGAGATCGAATCTTTTGGGGGTCGGGGTCCGGTGGTGAGCAATCCGGGCTGGAATCTCTGGAAGGTGACGGGCGATGTGCGGTCGCTGTGGACTGCGGAGCGCTACGAGGACGAGGTTCAGGAAAATCGACTGATCCTCTGGGATCTCGCGGGTGCACCCCGTCGCTGGACCGCCTACGAACGGGCCGTGGAAGAGTTTGACCGGAGCGACGATCGATACATTAGCACGATCAAGCTCAACGCCCAGGGACTGTGGGTGATTTGGGGCGTACGCAACGGCGTAAGAAGGCTTGACCTCGTCGACCCGGCCACGGGCAGGACGATCGCCCGATCACGCGATGACGCAGTCGAAGGCACCTTTGTGGATGGAACCGACGCGATGTTCCTGAGAAGCTATCACGAGTCGGACGCCGGCGTTCCCTACATCACCCTCTTCAGGGTCAGTCTCACGAGGCCGGATCGTCTTGGGCGGTAACCGGGTAGCGGGCAAGCCGGATCAGTCCGGTCACCGTTCGCGTCCACCCGTCGGCCGCCCTTCGCAAGCTGCGGGCCGCGTACCTGGCTGGGCGGATGTACTTGGCTGGGCGGATCAAGCTGCGGGCCGCGTACCTGGCTGGGCGGATGTACTTGGCTGGGCGGATCGAGGTATGTCAATCGGGCCATCCAAACGAATCGGGGGTCTCGCGGCAACTATAGGGTAGAAGGACGATCGGAACGAGATTCGCCGAGAGACGGCGAGCCGGTCGGCCTTTGAGGTAGCATCCACCTTCTGATCTGAGAGGATCGAAACATGGAGCGTTTCACCAGGATTCTTCACGCCGCCACTCGCGTCATGGGGACCGGGCTTGCCTGGGTCGCTCACAGCCGCCTTCGCTCCTCCGAGGTTCTTGTCGCCCATTCCCTGGCTCACGACGGCCGCGCTGTTGGCCGTGAACGTGGCCCTCGCCGCGAGCCCCAACATCAGGAAAGATGCCGATGAGGAAAGCCGCCAAGCTGCTCGCACTCGCTTCGTTGCTGGTGGGCTGCCACGACGCAAGTGATTCCATTGCTGGCGGCGGACCCACGCGATCCGTGCGCGAGGCGATTCCGGTCGAGGAATGCGATTGGCGATCCGCGCTTACAGAAGCCGACAATCCAGAGGCAAACCCACCCTGCGAGATCGAGTTCCGCGAGATATTGCGCCTCGAAGGGGACCTGAACGGGGTCATACCACGCGATCCGATCGCCATCCTTGCGGACGGGACATTCCTTACGGCAACCTACGAGCAGGGTCGGCTGGCGCTCTGGTCGGCGGACGGCCATCTGTCAAGCGTGATGGGGAATGGCTCGGGAGAGGGTTCGGGCGAGTTCCATTACGCCACCGGCTTTGCCCAGATTGAGGAGAGCGAGGTGCTCGTCTTTGCGGGCGACCGGGTGGTTCACCGGTATCTGACCAGTGGAAGCTTTCTGGGCTCCGTGCGCATTCCGTCGTTTGGCGGTGTGATGGGAGCAGTCGCATTCGGCAACCACGCGTTTGCCTCGTCGCCGGCTTTTGGCTCTGGAGCGGAGGGGTTTGTCCTGCATGGCGACAGTGTCTGGTCGGTGGGGACGATCGGAGCCCCGGGGCGTCAATCTTCATGCTCGCGGCGGCCGAAGATATCGGGATCTGGTCCGCTGCGTACGACCGCTATGTGTTGCGCAGGCACGCCTGGCCCTCCGGCGCGATCGCGGACTCGATCATCGTGGACCGCGATTGGTTTCCGGGACCTGGGGATAACGAGGGCAACCTCTTCAATCTTCACGCCGATGGCCGCGGCCTCATTTGGGTGCCGTTGAGCGTTGCGGATCCCGAAGCACCGGGTCCTTGGTCCTCTCCCGGGGGCGAGGAACGCGTGGTGAACATGACCATGGCGGAGATCTCAGAACGGATCGAGAGATACACGGACATTGTAATCGAAGCATTGACACCCGAGGGCGATCTGGTGGCGTCCGCACGATTCGCCTCCTATGACGACGCGGCCCAGCCCATTCACGACAACCTCTGGTACCGGGCCAGCGAGGACGATCTGTCGATTATCGTTCTGGAGGCGTTGTTGGTTGAGCACGACCAAGACCGATAAGGCAGAAACCGATAGATGGCATGGGACAACGCGGGCGCGGTCCACGACTTCCTCTCATCTCATACATTCACCATCTCCGATCTTGCCGGATCGCGAAGTGCGCGGGGCCATTCGCGACTGGCGAAATCCCATCATCTCCTTGATCCTGCCGACAGGCGCCTCCGCCATCCAATTGCGGCATGCGTACCGTTTTCGGTTGTGGACCGGATGATTGATTTCGACGTGCTGAGAGAGACGCTGGTGGTGCTTGTTGAGGGACTCGACCTGGAGAGCTCAAGGCGGATCGACTGGTACGGGATTCCGGCGCCGCTCGACAGATAATGCTCCCGTGACTGTGCGAGCCGTCGGTCGCCTGCGTTGATCAGCGTTCGATCGGGTAGATCTTGATCAGAGTTTCGTCATGAGCGCCCTTTGCCTGGACGAGTACCCGGTCCTCTGCAATATCCAGAACATCCATGATGCGCAGGCTTGCGGGCATCGCGATCCGCTTCTTCCGTTCCCACGTCTCGTTGAAACCGACCCAGACCACCTGGTCCTGAAACGGGTCAGGGTATTCCCGGATCCACAGAAGGCCGTCGGCGCCGCCCTTCATGGCGGAAAAGGGGGGAAGGGTGGGGCGGGCCGGAAGGTCCTCGAGCAGACCGAGCCTGAACTCCGTCATGACCTCCACGAAGTTCCTTCCGCCGAAGAAAAGCTTGCCTGGCCCTCTACTCTCGAGGTGCGCCCGCATGGTGTCTCTGACGAACCGCACCCAGGCTGCCTCCGCGCGCTCCCGGGGCTGCTCGAATGAGACTTCAACGGCGGTCCCTGCCTCGTCGTAGCGCGTGATCGTGATCGAGTCGGTCGTCGCCAGGTAGGCGTAGCGGTCGGTGACGGCAGAGACCGCAGTCCGTCCGAAGATCACGCCTGGCCCGCCGTGCAGGTACCCGCCTGCGCCGTCACTCTCCCTCGTCGCCCACTCCTCTTCACCGGGACGGGTGTCCTCAAAGACGACCTCCCCGTCCGAAAGACGAGCGATCTCATAGGCCACCGGCAGCCGGATCTCCATGGGCTCGACGGCCCCGCCCCCCGGGAATCCCGAAGGCCGGATGTCGTGCAGCACGCTGTTTCCGAAGACTCCAACCATTTGGTTCCTCAAGTAACCACGCGTTCTGAGCTTGGTCTCGCCGACGTACCTCCCAGAGGCGTCGAGTCGGGTGACTCGGGCGTGATATGCGTCCCAGGTGACCAGCCCGTCCGCGTGGCGAGCGATCCCGGCCAGATTCATATAGTCGCCGGGACCCTCTCCATGCCTGCCGTGCCGAGCAAGCAGCCGTCCCGCAGCATCCAGGATCAGGACTTCGAAAGACTGGCCATCCGCGATGGCGATGCCGTCGCCGAAGAAGACCGCTCCGGAGACCCGGCCCAGCGGGAGCGACTCGTCCAATCCCACCACCAGGCCTGGTTCCGCCGCGATCCGGAACGACTCGTCGCCAGGCCACTCGGAGAACATGTCCACGGCCTCCCCCGGGTCCGATGCGTCGTCCACGCAGGCGGCGCAGAGCACCAGGCAGGAAACGGCGAGGATCGGCTTTGGCAGCGGTCTGCGCGGGGCGTCCGTCCGTGCGCCTCCGGGTCTCATCTCATTCAAGTCTTCCTCAGGTCTTCGGTTTTCCGGTTACCGGTTCATCGCATAGATCACGTAGTTTACCCCGAACTTGTACGCTTCGTTGGACAGGTCAATCGGGTAGTAGCCCAGGTCCGAATACTCCCAGTAGTCGCCGATGTCGTTGTTGAAGTTGGCAATCACCATGAGGCGTCCGGCGGGGTCGTCGTCTTCGTGCAGCCCCAGGAAGAGCGGACGGTATTGTCCGAAGGTCGGCGGCGGCAGATCCAGCGTTTCGATCTCGAAGAAGGCGTTGAAGACCGGCTCCTCAAGCTCAAGGAGGCGAAAGCGGTGCCCGGGCAGAATTGTGCCGAAGATCGCTTCCACATTGCGCCACTCACCATTGCCGCGAAAGTCGTCCAGGATCAGGAATCCGCCCTTGCGCAGATACGCGGCCACATTGTCCACTTCGGCCTGGGTGGGTGCCCATTCGCCCGGCTCAGAGACATAGGCAATCGGATAGCGCAGCAGATCGGGGTCGTCGGCATCGATGATATTGGTGCCGACGGTGTTGGGATCAAGAACGGTGATTTCGTCCAGAATCCTGACAAAGTTGTTGTCTGCATACGGATAGTCGTGCGCCCAGCCGGGACCGCCGCCGCGCCCGAATCCGCCTCCAAATCCGCGTCCCCGGAAACCGTTGAAGCGCACGCGCACAAAGGTGTAGCTGCCATCGTAGGGAACGTTCAGAAAATCCTGGCGGGGGATTGAGGGCGACGATTTCAGCGCGGCCGGCTCTTCGGCTAGCTGCGGCGCGTCATGGGCCACGGCCCCGAGTGTGATCGCCAGGGCCAGCGTCGCCAGGGCGGCGGCCGGGCCTCGTGCCAGGAACCGGCCAGCGCGGACAGCTCCCGCTACCACGGCGGGCCTCCTGCGCCCGGCTCCCCTTCCTCCGAATCCCCAGGGCGCATCTCCAGGAGCAGCTCCAGCGCGGCCTCGAAGTTGGGCGCGATCTCCAGGGCGGCCAGGACGGCGCGGCGGGCGGCGGCGCTCTCGCCATTCAGGTGCAGGGTGCGGGCCAGCTCGTAGTGGGCGGCGGCCAGGTCCACGGGGCCGAGGGCCACGACTGCGCGCCGTGCGAGAACGGCTCCGCCCAGGTCACCGGTCGTCTCCATCAGCGCGGCCAGCCGTTCGTGATCGTCGATCTCGTAGGGGTGGATGTGCGCGAGGTCGCGGAGCGCGTCGGCGGCACCCGCATCGTCGCCGCCCCTTTGCAACGCGTCCGCCAGCGCCAGGCGCGCGTCGTAGTGACTTTCGTTGAGGGCGAGCAGCGCGCGGTAGTGGCCGATGGCGGCGTGCAGGTCGCCCTCTTCCTGGCGGATCTGGCCCAGGAACCAGTGCGCGCCGTCGGGGCCGCCGTACCGGGGAAAGAGCTCGAGCGCGGCCGCAAAGTGTGCCGCGGCTTCGGCGCGGCGATCGTCCCGGAAGAGGGCCTGTGCGAGCGCCATGCGGGGTCCGAAGCGGTCGGGGTTCCGCGCCACGGCAGCCTCCAGCGCGGCGAGATCCGGCGTCATCCCCGGCAGCCGGGCCGCCATCTCGTCCCCCTCCCCCCCCACCGAAGCCAGCGCGGCCGCGAATCTTCGCTTCAGAAAGTCCTCGAAGTCTCTGTCGAAGTCCTCCAGTCGCACACCGAGCGCGGTCTCGAAGGCCTCTTCGTTGCTCGCGCCGCTCCGGTACGCCCGCAGCATGGCCACGATCGCGTCGAACCCGTGCCGGTCCTCAATCAGCTCAAAGACCAGTGAGGCCTGGTAGTAGCTTTCGATCACCTCGCCCGGATGGCGCGGATTCGAAAATCCCCGGTCCAGCTCGCTCACCGGCCGCATCTCGCCCGAGGCCAGCGACCGAATGAATCCCACTCCCGGCTGATGTCCCCACCCCGTGTTCGCCTTGCGCTGTTCGTGCACGGCCAGCCCCTCCGAAAACCAGCGCGGCACCTCGTTGTCCGACAGCGCCAGGTGGAAGGAGTGCGCGATCTCGTGCCAGAGCGTAGAGGCCCAGTTGAAGTCGCCCCTGTCGCGCGCGGCCGGCGAATCGATCGCGAGCGCGGGACCGAAGCTGACCCCCAGCGCCCCGATTCCCACCAGCCCCACCGTGCGCACCGAGAAATCGGCGTGGCGCGGATAGACCTCAACCCGGATCCGGCCCTCGGGCGCGGCGCCGTACCTTTGCGACATCTCGGCGTGGGCGCGCTCGGCGATCCGTTCCATGTAGGGCGCCAGCAGATCGGCCTCCGATTCGTGCAGCACCAGGTGGAAGTTCGGTGTCTCCACGACGCGGTATTCGGCGAAGGTGTCGAGCAGATCGAGGGTGTTCTTGAACCAGAGATTGAAGGGATCTCCGGCGAAGGCGCGTTCCAGATTCGCGCGGCCCTCATCAACCTGGCCGAGCCGTACCTGGTTGAGTCCCACGAGCCCCCACGCGGTCCAGCTTCCGGGATCGGCCCCGGTAGCCTGGCGGGCGAAGTCGAGGGCGTCCCGGTACTTGCGGTGATCGGCGGTCAGCTCGGAGAGGAGGACGAGCGGTGCGGCCGGCGTCGGCGCGAGGGTGCGGATGCGCTGCATCGCGGCCTGGAATCCGGCCTCGTCGTGCGAGAGGTGAAGGATCGCGGCGCGCGTGCCCAGGGCCTTGAGATCGGCGGGATTGACTTCGAGCACGGCCTCGGCCTCGGACAGCGCGGACTCGCGGTCCCCGGCCATCAGCCGGATGCGCGCAAGCAGGATGCGGGCGCCGGCCAGGCGGGGATTGGTGGCGAGCGCGGCTTCCGCGTCGGCCTGGGCGTTGCCGCCGCCCTCCAGGCGGGCCACCCGGGCCAGACCCAGTCGCGCGGCCGCGTGGGACGGGTTCTCCTCCAGGATCGCGTGGAAGGCGTCGGCGGCCTGGCGGGCGTCGTAGCGTTCGAGGAAAAGTTCGCCGGTGGCGAGTCTGGCGGTGTGGTCGAGCGGACCGGCGGCGACCGCCTCGTCGAGGGCGCGGAGTGCGTCGTGGGCGTATTCGTGGTTCCAGTGCGAAAGGTGAACCAGCGCGCGCCCGACCGCCGTGAGCTCGGTGGCCGTCAGCCGCGTGGCCCCGTTGTAGTAGTCGATGAAGCCGTCAAAGAGCTCGCGGGCCCGCGAGCGGTCGCCGTAGCAGTAGTGCAGAATGCCCAGCTCGACGCGTGCGGCTGCCCCGGAAGCGCCCCCCTCCCCCGCCCCTTCCTCCAGCACGGTGCGCGCCTCGTCCAGGCGGCCCCGCTCCAGGAGCACGGCCCCGAGCAGCGCCCGCCCCCCCGCAACCCCCCGCTCCACCCCTGCTTCGGCCACCCCGATCGCGCCATCGTAGTCGCCGGTCTCGCGCAGCGCCGTCACCCACCCGTGCAGCGCGGCCGCGTTTCCGTCGCGGGCGGCCCCCCGGAGTTCGCGCGCAACGCGTTCGTAGTCCCCGGCCCGGAGCGCAGCCAGACCATCGGCCACCTGCGTCTGCGCGGCGGCCGCCTGCGCCACCAGCGCCACCCCAACCGCAAGCAGCCATCGAGTCATGCTACACGAACCTCACCAGTCGCACATTCAGCACGCGCTCCGCGCGCTCGGCTCCCTTCCACTGCACAAGAATCGGACTCTGGTAGGTTCCCCAACCGATCTCGCCCACCCCGTCGCCGCGCCGGTCCAGCACCGGCAGGCTGAATCCCCGCTTCATGCGCAGGAAGTGCGACACCGGCAGCGCCACCGCACGATTGACCACCCGCTCCACAACCGAGTCCCGCAAGCCAATCCGGTCCAGCACAACATTGAGTGCGTGAAAAGCGTCAAATTGCGCAAAGTTGACGGCTTTGGCCGGAATGGTGCGTGGGTCGCGCAGCGCCGCCGAAACGTCTTTGCCGGTCCGCGCCATGAAGCGAAAGGGATTGGTGAGCGCTTCGCGCAGATCGTAGTTCATCAACAATGGCTCGTATTCATTCACCGTCAATCCGGCGTACCGCTCCTCGTCCGGCAACGTTACATCGAAACGGCCAAATGTAACGCCATGCTCTTCGGCAATACGCTGCAATTGAGGCAGGAATCCAAAGGCGGGGTCGCGCAGATTCTGAGCGTCGATCGGGTGCGCCGAAGCCTCGATGCGGAGCTTTGCGCGCGCAACTTCCTCTTCGCCGTCATAGGCCACCACCGAGGTGCGGCGATGACGCGTTCCCCCGATGTGCACCCCGTCAAGCTCGACAAACCAGACCGGTTCGGTCCCGCTCAGTTCATAGGAAGCCGAGTTGCGCAGACCGGCTCCGATAAAGGTCAGGTGCGAATCGGCATTGAGCGGTTCGTTGACGCGTTGTTCCTCCGAGAGCTCCCTGCGCAGATGCATGGCGTCGTGCACATAATCGGCGCCGGGGGGAAAGAGTTCCTGAAAGAGCTGGAGATAGCCCTCGATTCCCTTGCCGTCGTGTTCCAGAAGCTCGGCCAGGCGCTGATCGAGGTAGCCGGCGGTGGTGTGACTGGAGATGTAGAAGGAGCGGGTGTAGCGCGTGAAGTCGCGTCCGAACTCTTCGAGCAGCTTGCCGCGGACATTGATCAGCTCAACGCGCGAAGCGGGCATGATGCGCAAGGTGGCGTGAAAGGGCCCCCTGTCGTTGCCCGACGTGGTGTGACGGTCGATGAGGATCATTCCGCGATGGCGCCGTAGACAAGTGCGCGCAGCTTGCCGAAGTCGTCGATGGGCCGGTTGCCGCGAAGCTGGGTGAAGTAGACGACCACCAGACGCTCGGCCGGATCGACCCAGAAGGTGGTGTGATAGGCGCCGCCCCAGCCGAACTCGCCCACCGATCCGGGCTGTCCGGTTGCCGCCGCGCCAAGCCGGATCTGGAAACCGAGGCCGAAGCCGGTGCCCGTGCCCATGAGGTCGCCGATGTGATTGGCGGTCATGAGCGCGACCGTGGCGGGCGAAAGGAGCCGAGCTTCGCCCAGGGTGCCGCCATTGGCCATCATCTGCAGGAAGCGGGCGTAGTCGCGCGCGGTCGAGAGGAGGCCGGCGCCGCCCGAAAAGCTGGCGCGGGGGCCTTCGACGTACTGTCCCTGCGTGTTCATGCCGGGGCCGTCGGGGGCGCGGACGAGGGTGCCATCCGGGTCGTGAAGGTAAACGGTGGCCAGACGGCCGACCTTCGCCGGGGGCAGGTAGAAGTGCGTGTCGCGCATGTCGAGCGGGTCGAAGATGCGCGTGGCGAAGAACTCGTCGAGCGAAAGACCGGAGGCTTCCTCCACGATCGCTCCCAGGATATCGGTGGCGTAGCCGTACACGAAGCGCTCCCCGGGTCGGGACTGGAAGGGGAGGGCCGCCATGCGGTCCACGGTGGTGCGGATCGGTTCGTCGCGGTGGGCGAAGTACCAGCCGGTGATATCGGCCTCGCGCCAGAGGTCGCCACCCGGGCCCGCGCCGTAGCCGATTCCGGCGGTGTGGGTCAGGAGGTCGCGGATGGTGACGGGACGCGGAGTGGGAACCACATCGTAGCCGCCGCTGCCGTCGGGGACCGCGACTGTGGTAGCGGAGAAGGCCGGAAGGTGCCGGGCCACCGGGTCGGTGATCAGCAGGGCCCCCTCTTCCTGCAGCATCATGACGGCCACGCTGGTAACCGCCTTGCTCATCGAGGCGATGCGGAAGATCGCGTCGGTTCGCAGACGGTCTCCCGACTCGAGATCGCCAAAGCCCGCAGCCGCCTCGTGCACCACCGCGCCATCGCGCAGGATGGTGGCCACCGCTCCCGGAATCGTGCCGTCGGCGACGTAATCCTCCATGAAGGCGGTGACGCGCTCCAGCCTCTCCGGCACGAATCCCGCGCGCTCGGCCGCGACCCGGGGCAACTCGGCGGATGGGGTGGACGGGGCTGCGCACTGCGCAAGCGCGAGCAGGGCGGCCAAGACCGGGAAGAGCGCCAGACGCCGGAGGGAGCCGGGGTGGGCTGCTAGCCCATCGTTTCCGGTGCGGGCCGACGTCCACCAGGCCGTCAACCGACCCGTACTGCCGAAACTGCCGAACTGAATTCGTCTCATAATGTCGCGGGGGGTGGAGTGCAATGAGGTTGTAAGCTAGACTGTTCGCGGTTGGCTTACAAAGTCCACGAAAGACCACCACACACCAGGGACAAGTCTCGATGACCATGCAGGAAACGCTCGCCGTGCAGCTCGCTACGTCGCAGAAGTACTTTCAGGGAACGGTCGCGATCCTCGACGAGGCCGATTCGTCCTTCGCCCCCACACCCGAGATGTTCACCGCGGCGCAGCAGGTTGCCCACACCGCCGACTCCGTGGACTGGTTCGTCCGAGGGGCCTTCGGAGAGGGATGGGATCTGGATTTCGCCGCCATCGAGGCGCGCGTCCGGAGGGTGACCTCGCTCGGAGAGGCCAGGGAGTGGCTGGACCGCGCCTTCGCGGCCGCCATCGAGGCCGTGCGGGGCGCCACCGACGACGAACTCCAGGGCGCGATTCCCGACGAGCGGATGTTCAAGGGGAGGCCACGCGCCGCGATCGTGAACGGGATCGTGGACCACACCGCCCATCATCGCGGGTCGCTCGCCGTCTATGCGCGCGTCCTGGGCAAGACGCCGCAGATGCCCTACGCCTGATGATCTCGCTCGCTGGCCGGACCGCGATCGTGACCGGCGCCGCACAGGGAATCGGGGCCGCCTGCGCGCGATCCTTCGCCGAGCATGGCGCCCGTGTCCTCCTGGCCGACATTCAGGGGGAAGAGTGCGCCGAGACCGCCCGGGCGATCGCCGCCGACACCTCGGTGACCACCGCTTCGGTGCGCGCCGACGTGAGCGACGAGACCGACTGCGGGCGTGTCATGGAGGCCTGTCTGGATCGCTTCGACGCCTGCGACATCCTGCTGAACAACGCGGGAATCATCGTCTCGGGATCGATCCTGGACGCCGCCGTCGCGGACTTCGACCGGGTGCTGGCGGTCAATCTGCGCGGCTCCTTCCTCCTGGGGCGGCTGGCCGCGCGCGAGATGGTGAAGCGGGGAACGCGCGGCGCGATCATCAACATGTCGTCCACCAATGCGGTTGTAACGATTCCGGACCAGCTCGCCTACGCGGCCTCGAAGGGCGGGATTGCGCAGCTCACCCGCGCGATGGCGATGGGGCTCGCGCAGCACGGAATCCGGGTGAACGCCATCGGCCCCGGCACGATCCTCACCGATATCCTTGAGATCGTCGTACGGGACGAGGCCGTGCGGCGGACGATCCTCTCGCGCACCCCGCTGGGCCGCTTCGGCGAGCCGGAGGAAGTTGCGCGCGTCGCCGTCTTTCTCGCCTCCGACTACGCCTCCTACCTGACCGGCGAGACGATCTACCCGGATGGGGGGCGTCTCTCGCTCAACTACACGGTGCCGGTTCCCGATGACGCCTGACGCGTGGTCCCCGATGACGCCTGACGCGTGTGTCCCGATGATTGAAGTGTCCCGATGACTGCTGTTCCCCGATGACTGCCCGGTCACGATGACTCCTCACGCCGAAGGAATCGCGCGGACCGCCGCCGTCCATGCCGGCCACGAGCCCAGCGGCGCTCGCCTCGCCGTCGACATCGGCGGGACCTTCACCGATGTGGCGCTGGAAGTTGGCGGCCGCCTCGTCACCACCAAGGTGCTGACCACCCACACGGCCCCCGAACGGGGCGTCCTGGAGGGCGTGCGCAAGGTTCTGGCCAGCGCTGGAGTCGCGCCCGCGGCGGTGCGTCTCGTCATTCACGGCACCACCCTGGCCACCAACGCCATCATCGAGCGCAAGGGTTCGCGCACCGCCCTGATCGTCACCGAAGGCCACCGCGACGCCCTTGAGATGGCCCACGAAAACCGCTTCGAACAGTACGACATCGGCGTCGACCGTCCCCCGCCCCTCGTTCCCCGCCACCGCCGCCTCCCCGTCGCCGAGCGCGTCGACTGGCGCGGCCGCGTCCTCACGCCCCTCGACGAGCGCACCGTACACGGCCTCCTCCCCACCCTCGACGAACACGCGGTCGAGGCGGTCGCGGTCGGTCTCCTTCACGGCTACGCCAACCCGGCCCACGAGCGACGCATCGGCGAGATCCTGGCCGCCGAACGACCCGGTCTCTCGGTCACCCTGGCCTCCGAAGTCTGCCCCGAGGTCCGCGAATACGAACGCCTCTCCACGGCCTGCGCCAACGCTTACGTGCGGCCGCTCATGGCGCGCTACCTCACCGGACTTGCGGCGGCGCTGCGCGACACCGGCCTCACCTGTCCCTTCCTCCTGATGACCTCGGGCGGGGGACTGACCACCCTCGAAACGGCGGTGTCGGCGCCGGTGCGGCTGGTCGAATCGGGACCGGCGGGGGGCGCGATCCTGGCCAGTCACCTGGCGCGCGAACTCGGTCTGGGCGATGTGCTTTCCTTCGACATGGGCGGAACCACGGCCAAGCTCTGCATGATCGACGGGGGCGAACCGCTGCACTCGCGCACCTTCGAGGTCGCCCGCAGCTACCGCTTCAAGCAGGGGAGCGGTCTGCCCGTGCGGATTCCAGTGATCGAGATGGTGGAGATCGGCGCGGGTGGCGGCTCGATCGCGGCGGTGGACGATCTGGAACGGATCCTGGTGGGTCCCGGGAGCGCGGGGTCGGAGCCGGGTCCGGCGGCCTATCGACGGGGGGGGGAGGAACCTACCGTGACCGACGCCGACGTGGTGCTCGGACGGATCGACCCGGAGCACTTCGCGGGCGGATCGATGACGCTGGACCGGGGCCGCGCCGAGGCGGCGATCGGTAGCCGGGTGGGCTCGAAGCTGGGGCTGAATGAGGCGGTGGCCGCGCTGGGGGTCAGCGAGATGGTGGACGAGAACATGTCCAACGCGGCCCGCACCCACGCGATCGAATGGGGGAAGGGGCTCGCCGCGCGCACCGTGATCGCCTTCGGGGGATCGGCTCCGATTCATGCCGCGCGGGTGGCCGAAAAGCTGGAGCTCGACCGGGTGCTGGTTCCGGGGGACGCGGGAGTGGGGTCGGCGGTCGGGTTCCTGCTGGCGCCGATTTCGTACGAGGTCGTGCGCAGCCGCTACATGCGACTCTCTGGATTCGACCGGGAACTGGTGCGCGGTGTGCTGGCCGGAATGCGGGGGGAGGCCGAGGCGGTGGTGGCGAGCGGCGCGCCCGGCAGGCCCACAACGGTTCGCGCCCACGCCTACATGCGCTACGTGGGGCAGGGGCACGAGATCGGCGTCGAGCTGCCGGGGGCGGTGATGCGGGGGGAGGGGGACGCGGCGGCGGCGCTGCGCGAGGCCTTCGACCGCGGCTACGAGAGGGTGTACGGCCGCACCATTCCGGGACTCGACATCGAGCTGTTGAGCTGGACGCTGGTCGTCTCGACGCCGGGGCGGGATGGGGGGATGGGCGGAGCGGGGCGGACGGAGTCGGCCGCTTCTTCCCCCGATGGCGCATCCGATGGCACGCCTTCCCCCAACGGCACACCCGCTGCCAAAGGCTACAGCCCCGCACCCACCGGCCACTCCGAACTCTTTGTCGGCACGGGCGACGGCTACATCGGTGCGACGGTGCATGAACGCTCCGGTCTGGCCCGCGGCGCGAGGGTTGCGGGTCCGGCGCTCATTGTGGAGGCGCAGACGACGACGGTGGTGCCTCCCGGTTGGCGGGCGCGAGTGCTGCCGGGCGGCCATCTTTCGCTTGAGCGGGATTCGCGGCAAGGAACGGCGGCGGTTCGGTCCGCGCGGGGGGCTGCACGCGACGGCCTGGGCGCGCTTCAGGAACAGATCATGTGGAGCCGTCTCCTTTCGGTGGTCGAGGAACAGGCGCGCACCCTGGTCCGCACGGCCTTCTCCACACCGGTTCGCGAGGCGGGCGATCTCTCGGCGGGCGTCTTCGATCTTCAGGGACGAATGCTGGCGCAGGCCGTCACCGGAACCCCCGGGCACGTCAACGCGATGGCGGCCTCGGTGGGTTGCTTCCTCCGCGACCACCCGGCCTCCACCCTGCGCGAAGGCGATGTCCTCGTCACCAACGACCCCTGGGAGGGCACCGGCCACCTCAACGACTTCACGGTCGTCACCCCGGCCTTCCTGGATGGCCGTCTCGTCGCGCTCTTCGCGGCCACCAGCCACATCGCCGACGTGGGCGGACGCGGTTTCGGCGCCGACGCCAACCAGGTCTTCGAGGAAGGAATCCGCATCCCGATCGGCTACCTCATCCGCCAGGGCCGGCTCGACCGGACGCTCATGAGGATGGTGCGCGCGAATGTGCGGGACCCCGATGTCGCGCAGGGCGATCTCTATTCGCTGGCGGCCTGCAACGAAACCGGCTGCGAGCGCCTGATCGCCATGATGACCGAGTTCGGCCTGGATTCGCTTGACGAGCTGGCCGAGATGATCGTCGCTTCATCGCGCCGCGCCATGCTCGACCGGATCCGCGCGCTCAAACCCGGAACGTGGACCCACCGCATGACGATCGATGGCTACGACCACGATCTGGAGCTCGTCTGCACCCTGACCGTTTCCCCGGGCGGAATCCACATCGACTGGGCCGGCACCTCGCCGCAGTCCCCCTGGGGAATCAACGTTCCGGTCACCTACACCCGTGCCTACGCTTCTTTCGGTGTGCGCTGCGTGGTCGGATCGGAAATTCCCAACAACGCCGGCTCGCTCAGCGCAATTCGCGTCACCGCACCGCCCGGTTCCCTCCTCAATGCGCCGCCGCCGGCTGCCGTCTCGGCCCGTCACGCGATCGGCCAGATGCTCCCCGATGTCGTGCTGGGGTGCCTGGGGAAGGCGATGCCTCCCGGTTCGGTTCCCGCCGAGGGCGCGTCGTGTCTGTGGAATCCGGTCATCATGGGGGGACCGGGGCTCACCGGCGCGCACCGCTACGAGGCGGCGTCCCCGGATCCAGTCTCCGGCGATCCAGTCTCCGACAAAGCAGTCTCCCGCGATCCAGCTTCGCACGATCCCGTTCCATCGTTCGTCGTCAATCCCTTCCACACCGGGGGCACGGGGGCCAGGCCGGGCAAGGACGGGCTCTCGGCGACCGCCTTTCCGTCGGGCGTCCGTTCCACCCCGATCGAGATCACCGAAACCGTCGCGCCGCTGATCTTCCGCCGCAAGGAGTACATCGTCGATTCGGGCGGTCCGGGCCGCTTCCGGGGCGGTCTGGGGCAGGTGATGGAGATCGAGCACGCCGCAGGCGCTCCCTTCGCCGTATCCAAGATGTTCGAGCGTGTGCGCAATGCCGCGCGGGGACGCGAGGGCGGGGGTGCGGGGCGGGCGGGGCGGGTGACGGTGCCGGGGGTGGGCGAGATGCGGGTGAAGGGACGCGAGATCGTGCCGCCGGGGCGCAGTATCGTCCTGCAAACGCCGGGGGGCGGGGGACTGGGGGATCCGCGCAGCCGCGACCGCGAAACGGTGCGCGCCGATGTGGAGGACGGGTTGGTGAGCGCGGAGGCGGCGCGAAGCGAGTATGGGCTGAAGGGGGACTCGGGCGACGACGGACGCTAATCCGATCCCGGGGCCGCGGGCGAAGGCGGACGAGGGTCAGTGAAGGGTTGGGTCGGCGACGCGCGCCACCCTGATCATCGTGGTTTCGTTCTCGTCCTTCTCGATGAGTGCGACGAGTCCGCTGGGCCGGGTCTACCTGGCCGAAACGCGCGATACCGCGGGACGCTGATGGCACACTGACGGCACGGTCATACCCTTCCCGCCTGCGGAACTTGGCCCACCCCGGAGCGAGGAGGTATGATGTGGTCACCATGCAGACGACGATGCCGGTCACCTGGGAAGAAGTTGAGCGGATGCCCGACGACGGGAACCGCTACGAGTTCATTGCCGGGCGGGTGTACATGACGCCCGCGCCTCGGCTGAGGCACCAGCGAATTTCAGTTCATTTGCAACGCGCCCTCATGCGGATTCTGGAGGATCCCGGTCACGGAGTGGTGTTCCAGGCCCCCTGCCTGGTCGCGTTCCCCGGCACCCAGGACCGCGTGCAGCCCGATCTCTCCTTCGTCTCGCGAGCCAGGTTCGGCACCCTGACGGAAACCCAGGTGCTGGGCGCCCCCGATCTGGTCGTCGAGATTCTGTCGCCCTCCACCGCGCACCGCGACCGCGGCATCAAGCTTGATTTGTACGGACGGTGCGGCGTCAAGGAGTACTGGATCGTCGATCCCGAACGCGACACGGTGGATGTGTGGAGATTCGGGCGCGACCCGGAGCGGGAGCGTTTCAGAGGCAAGCTGCCGGTGCGGCTGGGCGAGGAACGGGTGGGCGAGATCGATCTGGATGCAGTGTTTTCGCGGCACCTGGAGGTTTGGCGGACGCGGGAGGACGAATCCGGCCCATAGTCAGGGACACTCCGGATACATCACCAGCGACTCCAGGTCCTCCTTGATGGCTTCGTAGGCGGATTCCGGCTCCACGGGATTCTCGTTCTCGACCCAGGCCCCGCAGCGCACGCCGCCCGACAGCTCCCCCTGGTAGCGGATGCGGCCGGTCGGGTGATAGACGGTGAGCTCGCCCTCCCAGGTGCCGCCCTCCATGGTCGCCTCGAGCTGGCGTCCCCCTTCCTCGCCGTCGAAGTCGTGGAAGACGCGGCCGGAGTAGGGCGCTTCGGTGACCGGATCGAGGTAGGTGCTGTCGCGCACGACCAACTCTCTGAGAGAACGGCCCGGCGCCGGGGAGCAGGAAACGATGGCAAACGCGAACACCGGAACGGCCATCGCCGCGGCCATGGTCAAACGCACGAAACTCCGCCACGATCCCGTCGCATTCATCGGGATGCCACCCGAATCCGCCCGCCCGCGACGCGCTTCGGCCCCAACTGTGATAGAATTCCCATCCCCCTTCGCCCTTGAACCGTGCAACCGAAGACGCAAAGATTGCTTCATGGCCATCAATCTAGCCGAGGACTCCGTCCACGCACTCAATCGCGCAGCCGCGGCAGCCGCCCGCGAGGACCACGAGGCAACCGGACCGCGCCACATTCTGGTCGGCGTGCTCTCGCAACGGGACCCCGCGCTCCTGGAGATCCTGGACGCCATGGGACTTGATCCCGACGCGCTGCCCGCCGAACTCCGCGACGCGCCCGAGACCTTCGGGGGACACCTCCCCTTCACCCCCGCCGCCCACGAGGTCCTTGCCGCCGCCATCGAGAGCAGCACCACCGAGGGCTTTGCGGCAACCGACACCCCGCACCTGCTCCTGGGCGCGGCGCAACGTGGCGACGACGAGTGCCGCGGGATTCTGGATGAATGGGGACTCACCGCGGATGCGCTGGCGGCGGCGCTGGAGGCCAAGGCCAACGAGGACGAGGCTGGCGAAGACGAGGCTGGTGAGGGCAACACTGGTGAGGGCAAAGCTGGTGAAGACAACGCTGGTGAAGGCAGGGATGCCGCCACCGCGCAGACGGATCCGGCGGGACCACAATGACCGGTCGGAGCCGTGAGGTCCGGCGGCGGGGAGGCCCGCTGGGGTATCCGGCCCCAGATCGCTTCATGATGCAACTGTGGATTGCCCTGATCCCGGCGGTGCTGGTCGCGTGCAACACCGAAACGGATGCGAGCGCACCCATCGAGCGCGCGGTTCACACGATCGGCGGCGACCGGCCCGCCTCGCTGACGCTCCCCGCTGGCTACGA
This sequence comes from Longimicrobiales bacterium, assembly GCA_965213665.1. Classification (GTDB taxonomy): domain Bacteria; phylum Gemmatimonadota; class Gemmatimonadetes; order Longimicrobiales; family Gaopeijiaceae; genus Bin94. The sequence goes on along the minus strand of CBDBZW010000003.1, from coordinate 2,548,001 downwards.
TGGCCGCATGCCGCTGCCGCTGGTCATGGTGCTGCACGGATTCACCGGCAACGCGGAGTGGACCGACAACAGATTCGGGATCTCCGGGCGGATCGATGCGGACAACATCGCCGTGGCGCTGCCCAACGGGACCCGCAATCCCGAGGACCAATCCTTCTGGAACGCCACCGACTACTGCTGCAACTTTCACGGGAGCGACGTGGATGATGTCGGCTATCTGAACCGGCTGGCCGAAGACGCGGGCGAGCACATGACGGTCGGGGGCGTCTATCTGGTCGGACTCTCGAATGGCGGTTTCATGTCGTATCGAATGGTGTGCGAATCGATGCCCGGTCTGCGGGCGATTGCGTCGGTCGCCGGTACGACCTTTGCCGACCCCGAGCGGTGCGACGACGCTGGCGGCTCCGTGTCGATTCTCCACATCCACGGCACGGCGGACAACACCATACGGTACGAGGGAGGCCAGCGGCGCGGGGGTGCGCGCTATCCGGGGGCAGTCGAGACGGTGCGCCGTTGGGCCGTTCGCGGGGGATGCGATCCGGCGGCTGGCGAGTTGGCGGCTCCCATGGATCTGCTCGCGGGCCTGCCGGGCGCCGAGACGGATGTGATGCGCTATCGCACCGGGTGCTCGGACGCGCACACGATCGAGCTCTGGACGATTCAGGACGGGCCGCACGTTCCGGACTTCGATCCGAACGACTTCGGGGCGCGCGTCGTGGCATGGCTGACCGGCAACAGGGCCTCCGGATCGCCCGCTGCAGACCCCTTTGCGGCTACCCCGGCCGATGGACCGGCCCCCGAGATCGGTCCGGCCCCGGCCGACTACCGCCCCACCGCGGCTGGCGCCCCTTCGACGGACATCTGGCTCGGCCATCTTGAACGCGGCGCGGACGGCACGCTCGCGGTTCGCGATCCGGTCAACGTCACCGCCCGCGATGGCTACGACAACCAACCCGCCTTCGACGCCGCGGGCGGAGCGCTCTACTTCACCTCGGCGGTGGATTCGACCCAGACCGAGATCGTTCGCTTTAGCATCGGCAGCGGCGCGGCACAGCAGGTCACGCGGACGCCGGGGGCTAGCGAGTTTTCGCCCACCGCGATCCCCGGCCAGGACGCCCTCTCGGCGATTCACGAGGAGCGCGGCGTGCAGTACCTCTGGCGCTACGGCACGGACGGCTCCGACCTGGGCCCGATCTTCGCGACCGTGGAGCCGGTGGGATACCACGCGTGGGCCGACGAGCGCACGGCGGTCATGTTCGTACTGGGAGACCCGCCCACCCTGCAGGTCGGCAACGCGCTCACCGGCGAGGTCCGCACGGTGGCCGCCAACCCCGGCCGCTCCATTCACCGCATCCCCGGGACCGCGGCGGTTTCCTTCGTGCGCAAGGCGTCGGAAGACGAATGGTGGATTGAACGGCTCGATCCGGACACCGGCGAGACCGAACGCATCACGCGCACACTGCCCGGCCGCGAGGACTACGCCTGGACGCCTGCCGGCGAGATCCTGATGGGGGATGGTGCCTCGCTCCGGGTGTGGACGCAGGGCGCGGCGGGCTGGACCGAGGTGGCGGCGCCGGGACTGGAGGACGCAGGCGAGGTCTCGCGGCTGGCGGTGAGTCCGGACGGTTCCCGCATTGCGATGGTGAGGGCCAGATGAGCGCGCGCGCCCCGGCGGAATTATGTGCGCTCCGGGAAGACTCGGGCGCAGCGACAGGGAGGATCCGATGACGAACCGGCGCCGCGAGCTTCGCATCCTGGGGTGGCACAGCGCGATCGGCGGGGTCGTGGTGGCGGTGATGGCGGGCTCCGGGCTTCTCTTCACCCCGAATCTGTGGGCGACCCTGGGCGGACTGGTCATGGGTGCCTGGGTGGGTTTGGCGATCTATCGCTTGCGCTCCGATTCACTCTTCTGACCACTACCCCGGCTGTCTCTTCCGATCACCGCCGCGTTGCGCGCCGCACCGGCATCCCGCGACCTTATCCTCCGCCTCTTTCCACCCGACTGTCACTTTTTCCGGCTCTCGCCCGTAGGGGCCGGTTTCCCGCTTTCCGGCCCGCGCGGCCGGGGGCAAAGACGGACGACCTCCGACGCCGGTTGCAACAGGGGTCGGCTCATAAGGAGACCAAGATGCCCGACATCGTGAATTGGTACCTGGAATCGCTCGCCACCTTCTGGGGTTCGGCGTTTCGGATTGGCCTGCCCCAGATCATTCTTCTGGTTCTGCTCGTCTGCTGGCTGCGGCGGAGGTGCTGCGAGAAATCCCGCGGACGGTGCGGACGGGGCTGGGCGCGGGATGGTGGAGACGGTCGCGGTTGCTGCCCCAAGTCCTCCGGCTGCGGCTGTACCTGCGGTTGCTGTTGCTGCCAGAGCGGCGATCCCCACGAGGAAGCGCACGCCGCCGCCGACGCCGACGCATCCTGACCCACATCGCTTCGACGGGATTCCCGAAGGTGCCTCGCCCGGTACCCTGGCGTCGCGACATTCCGGTGCGCGGCCCGGGTAGACGACTCCGCCCGCGCCCGCGTCGAGTCCCCCTGTGGAGTGCCCGGACCGTGCCGGTTCGCCGGGTAGCGCGCGGTGGAATGACCGCCTTCCCCCAGCGGTGGCTTCCCTGCGCCTTCGCGCTCTTCGTCCTCGGGTTGCCGTTTCCCGAACTGTCGTTTCGCGGACTGCCGTTTCCCGGGCCAACCGCACCCGCCGCGGCCCAGACCATTCGCGCCGTCCGCACCGAGCGGCCGCCGACCATCGACGGAATCCTCGACGAGTCCTTCTGGCAGGCAATCGAACCGGTCGCCGACTTCCGCCAGCGCGTCCCCGTGGATGGAGCGCCTTCCTCCGAACGCACCGAGCTGCGCGTCGCCTTCGACGACGACAACCTCTACTTCGCCATCGTCGCCTACGATTCCAACCCCTCCGGAATCCGCCGTAGCATTCTACACCGCGAGGGCCGCATCGACCAGGACGACAACATCCGCATCGGTCTGGACACCTATCACGACCGTCGCAACGCCTACATCTTCGAGATCAACCCCTTCGGCACCCAGGGCGACGCGCTGATCACCGACGAAGACATGACGCTGGCCGACTGGAACTGGGAGGGCGTGTACGAGAGCGAGGGCCGCATCACAGAGGACGGCTGGATTGCCGAGGCCGCGGTTCCCTTCACCACAATTCGCTTCGCCGACACCGATTCTCCCACCATGGGAATCCTCATGGAGCGCACCATTCGCCGCAAGAACGAGATGGTGTATTTTCCGCATATTGGCCAGGAGGTCGGCCGCGCGCTCACGCAGGTTTCGCGTTATGCAACGTTGACCGGACTGGAGGGACTGCGCCGCGGCCGCTACATGGAGGCCAAGCCCTTCGCCATTGCCGGACGTTCGGTTGCGGGTGGGAGAGGGGGAAGCGTCGGCGACACCGAAACGCTCAACGATCTTGGGCTCGACTTCAAGTATTCAATCACCTCGAACCTGACGCTGGACGCGACCCTTAACCCGGACTTTGCCCAGGTAGAGGCCGACAATGTGCAAATCAACCTGACGCGCTTCAGCCTCTTCTTTCCGGAAAAGCGCGAGTTCTTCCTGGAGCGGGCGGGGCTCTTCGACTTCGGCGACACCGAGGCAACGCAGATCTTCTTCAGCCGCCGCATCGGAATTGCAAACGACATTGTCGGGGGCGGACGACTGACGGGCCAGGCGGGACCGCTCTCGGTGGGCGCGCTCAGCCTCTACACCGACGACGCGGCGAGCGCCGGTGGGCGAACGATCCTGGGGGGACTCAACTCGGTGCTGCGCCTGCGGGCGGACCCGTTTCCGAGAACGACGGTGGGGGGCATCCTGACCTCGCTCGATACGGACGACGCGTCAAACCGGGTCGTGGGCGCCGATATGCAGATTCGTTTTGCCGGATCGAGCTTTGTGCGCGGCTGGGTGGCGAGAGCGTCCGATGACCGGGCAGGGGGCACGGGGGGCGGGGATGACCGGGGAGCGACCGCGGGCACGCTGGAGGCCGATCTTCGCAACAGCGTCTTCTCGGTGGGCGCCGGATTCAACCAGGTGCCGGAAGGATTCAATCCCGCGCTGGGTTTCGTGCGCCGCGACGATTTGCGGAAAGTGTCGGGCTCCGTCGCCGCATTCCCGCGATTCGAGCAGAACCCCTGGGCAAGGCAGTGGATTGCAGTGGCCAGCGGGGACCGCATCACCGGTCTCGACGGCCAGAAGCAGAGCACATTCCTCCTCTCGCACAACATGCTGACCTTCGACAGCGGCGACCGCGCCATGCTCAACATCACGCGCCGTTCCGAGGCGATCCACGCGCCGGTCCACATCCAGGGACGCGAGATACCGGTCGGCGAACATGTCTTCAGCGGCGCCGAACTCCGCTTCAACACCAACGACAGCCGCGAGTTCTCGCTGCGCGGAGGTGCAGGCAGGGGTGGTTTCTGGAACGGAACCGGAAGCGAACTCTCGGTCGGCGGCATGTGGAAGACCAGCCCCTTTCTCACCATCAGCGCCGACTACACGCGCAACGACATCAGCCTTCCCGTCGCGGACGGCGACTTCACAACGCAACTCTTCGGCGTGACGGTCCTGGGCGCGGTCAGCCGCTCGCTCTTCGCCAACGCGCTCATCCAGTACGACGACGTCTCGGACATGGTCCAGGCCAACGTGCGCATCAACTGGATCCACACCCCCGGCAGCGACCTCTTTGTCGTATTTGACACGGGGTATCTGACGGGAGACTTGCTTGACCCGCGAACGGAGCGCTGGCAACGAAGGACGGGAGTGGTGAAGATGACGTATTTGAAGGCGTTTTGAGGGGAACGGGACTCCGGCCTGACACCCGATTGCTGCAGTCCTGCCTCCAAGAAGGCGGCTGGATTACGATGACTCTCGAACAGTCGTCCCAACTCCCGGCACCATCGCCGACAAGCCTTCAAGCCTACTGCCATATCCCAAGGGTATTCTTGCCCTCCGCCTACCCGGACGCAAGTCTATTGCGCACGCCACCCGGGTCCACGTCCCTATTCCCCTCCCGCCCCGCCCATCCACCCAGGAGACCTCGCCATGCTGCGCTTCGCTTCCCTTGCCGCCCTCTGCCTCTTCGCCGCCTGCCAGGCCGCCGACCAACCCGCCGACTCAACGGCCACCGACCCGGCCACCTTCCCGGCCACCTTCCCGGCCACCGCCGCCGCGCCCCCTTCCGGCTCCGACTTCGACGGGGCCGCCTTCGAGTTCGAGGAGGTGGTTCCGGGCGTTTTTCACGCGCGGGGAACGGGCGCGCTCGCGGTGGGTTCGCACGGGGCGGTGATCGTCAACGAGGACGATGTGCTTCTGGTCGAATCGCACATATCGCCCGCGGCTGCCTACGCCGTCGTGGACGAGATCGAGGCGTTCACCGACAGGCCCGTTCGGTTTGTGGTCAACACGCACTATCACTTCGACCATGCGCACGGCAATCAGATCTACCCACCCGAGGTGCAGGTCATCGGTCACGAGGCCACGCGCGAGATGCTGGAAGACGGCGGTTCGATGGGGCGCTCCTGGGAGTCGTTCGTCGGCGGGCTGCCCGACCAGATCGCGGCCCTTGAGGAGCAGGTTGCGGCGGCTGAAGACGATTCCGCCCGCACCGAGCTCGAAACCCGCCTGGCTTACCTGCGCAACTATCTGGCCGGTCAGCAGGATCTGGTCCCCACCGGTCCCAACACCACCCTCTCCGAGCGCCTGACGCTCTTCCGCGGCGACCGCGAGATCCGCCTCCTCTTCTTCGGACGCGGCCACACCGGCGGCGACGTGGTCGTCCATCTGCCGAACGAACGGGTCATCATCACCGGCGACCTCCTGGTACCCGGCCTGCCCTACATGGGCGACGGCTATCTGGACGAGTGGGACGACACTCTGGAGCACCTGAAAGCGCTGGAGTTCGACTGGGTGCTGCCCGGCCACGGCAATCCATTTCAGGAGAAGGAACGAATCACCTGGCTGCAGGAGTACATGCGTGACCTGCAGGCGCGGGCGGCGGCGTTTCATGCGCAGGGCCTGTCGTACGAAGAGGCAGCGGCTCAGATCGACATGACCGACCATGCGGAGCACTACCCGCAGATCACCGGGCCCGGGGTTTCGGCGGTCGCGGTGCAGCGGATCTTCGAGCTGCTGGACGAGGGACGCTGAAGGGTCGGCGGCGCTACCGAGGACGTGAGAGCGAGGCACCGGGGGCCGGAAACGGCTGCTTTGCCCGGGTGTGACGGGTAGGCGATTCACGGCATGAATGATTATCATTCACGGCATGAATGAAATCCCAACGAATGAGGACATTCTTCCGCGGGGCGTCTCTACCGGACTCGCTGCCGCTCTGCGCGCGATGCCGGCCGTGGTCGTCGCCGGGGCGCGCCAAACCGGGAAGACAACACTCGTGCGCGCGCTTGAGCTTGAGGAGGAACCGACCCGCGGCGGTCCCGGTTGGCGCTACCAGTCGCTGGATGATCTGGATGTGCTCGACCTCGCACACCGCGATCCCGATGCCCTGGTTCGTGGCGCCGATCGCCTGATCCTCGACGAGGTACAGCGCGAGCCCGGGCTCCTCAATGCCGTAAAGCGGGAGATCGATCGCGAAAGGCGGCCGGGCCGGTTCCTGCTGACCGGATCGGCCAACCTGCTCCTGATGCGCCGTGTTTCGGAGTCGCTGGCGGGGCGTGCCAGCTACCTGACGCTGTGGCCGATGACGCGCCGGGAGCGGGTGGCGGAGGGGCGGGGGGGGATCTGGGAAGAGCTCGTCGAGACCCCTGATTCCGACTGGGCAGATGTTGTGGCCACGCAGTCCGGCAACCGCGAGGATTGGCGCTCGCTCGTCCGGCATGGCGGCTTTCCGGTGCCGGCGGTTCACCTGCACACACCCCGGGACCGGGCGATCTGGTTTGACGGATACGTGCGCACCTACCTGGAGCGCGACCTGCAAACGCTGTCCTCAATCCAGAATCTTCCCGATTTCCGCCGACTCATGCGCGCGGCCTGCCTTCGTCTCGGATCGTTGCTGAACCAGACGCAGCTCGGGCGCGATATTGGCATGGCGCAGCCCGGGGTTCACCGCTACCTGAATCTGCTCGAGACTTCGTACCTGGTGGTCCGGATTCCGGCGTGGTCCGTGAACCGCACCAAACGGCTGATGAAATCCCCCAAGCTGTACTGGAGCGACACCGGCCTGGCCATGCACCTCGCGCAGGAGAGCGAACCGCGGGGCGCTCACCTCGAAAACCTCGTCCTCCAGGATCTGTTGGTCTGGCGGGACTCCCGGACATCGCCGTGCGAGATTCTCCATTGGCGCACGACCGGCGGCGAGGAGGTGGACTTCGTGATCGAGTGCGGAAGCGAACTCCTGCCCATCGAGATCAAGGCGACTCGCCGTCCCCGGTTGCGCGATGCCGTGCACCTGCGCGCTTTTCGCCGGGAATACGGGAGCGCGGTTCGCGCGGGATTGCTCCTGCACGACGGCGATGTCGCGACGTGGCTGACCCCCGAGGTGCTCGCCGCCCCCTGGTGGATGGTGATTTGACCCTGGCAGCGGGCGGTGGCCCGGTGCCGCTCGTGTTCAGCGCGGCGGGCCCGGCTCCGGCAGCGTCACCACCTCACCCGGCTGCGGCCTCACACCCTCGGCGTAGATCCTTGCATTGAGCGCGGGAAGGCGCGCCGTGATCAGCTCGTTGAGCGGCGCCAGCAGCTCCTCCATGACCTCGCGGGCCCGCTCGGCCTGCCACCTGTGGTCGGCGGTCGGCACGGTGGACGAACCCTGGATGGCCCGCGCGATCCCGGCGTTGCGGCGCGCCTCGCCCAGATCGTCGTCGATTTCGTCGATGGCGTCGCGAATCGCCTCCAGCTCGTCGCCGAGCCCGCCGGGCGCTTCCGTAGCGGCCTTGATAAGCGCCTCGGCCGCGTCGAGCTGTTCCCGCATGGCGCCGATGGCCTGGCCTGCCTGGTAGACCGGCGCCGCGAGACGGTGCAGCTCCATCAGCACCTCCTGGCGGGCCAGCCGGTCGGCGCGGGTCATGGGGCGGCGGGGATCGGCCCGGATCTCGACTGTTGCGGAATGGATCTCGCCCGCCACGGTCATGCTCACGGTGTAGCTGCCGGGCAGCGCGACGGGACCCTGGGGCGCACCGCCGCCAAAGCCGCCGCCGCCGGGACCACCGCCTCCGCCCGCGTCCGTATCGGGCTCGTAGGGCGGATCGAGGCGCCAGTCCCAGAGGATCTCGTTGATGCCGGCCTCGCCAGGCGCTTCCAGGGTGCGAATGTGGTTGCCGTTCGCGTCGGCGATGGCGAGTGCGAAGGCGGTGCCGTTGCGGGATGTTTCCGGCTGCGCGGTTGTGGCCGCCGCGCTTCCCGCAGGCTCAACGTTGTCCATGGGGCCGCCGGTCGCGTCGGGACCGCTGGCCGCGCCGTTGTGGTTGCCCTCCTCCCCCTCCTCCTCTGCCAATGTTGTGGCAAAGGCGTCGCGCAGATAATAGCGAATCAGGGTGCCGCGCGGGGGGTTTGGCGCCGAATAGGTTGCGCCGGTGAAGGGCCAGTCGCCGCGCTGGGCCCACATGATCGTCTCGCGCGCCTGGGGAAAGATGCGCCCCGGTTGGGCAAGAACCTCGGCCGAGAGATGCTCAAGGGGCGTCACGTCGGCAAGAATGTAGAAGGAACGGCCGTGGGTGCCGACAAGCAGGTCGTTGTCGCGCGGATGCACAAGAATGTCGTCGATGGGAACGGTGGGCAGGTTGTTCTTGAGCTGAACCCATTCCTCGCCGCGGTCGATGGAGACAAAAACGCCAACCTCGTTGCCGGCAAAGAGAAGATTGGGAGAGCGGTGATGCTCAACCACGACATTGACCGAGGCGCTGTGGGGAAGGCCGTTGGCGATGCGGCGCCAGCTCTGCCCGAAGTCCTCGCTGACATGAACATGGGCGGCGTAGTCCGCATTGCGGTGGCCGTCGAAGCTGGCATAGACGCGCCCTTCGGCGTGGTGCGAAGGCTCAAGCCGGCTGACATAGGTGCGCTCGGGGAGGCCGGGAATGCGGTCGGCCACATTGGTCCAGGTGGCGCCGTCGTCGAGGCTGACCTGAACATTGCCGTCGTCGGTGCCGACATAGAGAAGCCCTTGCATGACGGGCGATTCGGCGAAGGCGGTGATGTTGCCGTAGCTGGAAATGCCGTCGTTGAGCGACATCTGGGGCGCGGAACCGGGCACGCCCATGATCTCAAGCTCCTCGCGGTCGATTGCCCGGGTGAGATCGATGCCGCCGACCTCCTCCCAGGTCATGCCGCGGTCGCGTGAGCGCAGCAGGTAGTTGGCGCCCAGGTACACGGTGGAGGGATCGTGGGGAGAAAGTTGCAGCGCCGAGTTCCAGTTGAAGCGATACGCCTTTGCGGTGTCGCCATCGGCGCGCGGGCCGGGAATGGGCCGCATGGGCGTCTTCTCGCCGGTGTTGAGGTCGTAGCGGTTCATGTTGCCGCCCTGCGATTCGGAATAGACGATGGTTGAATCGGTGGGATCGACAATGGTGAAGAAGCCGTCGCCATACACGGTTTCGTACCAGTCCTGGTGGCGAATGCCGTGAAAGGAGCGCGTGTTGGAGGGGCCGCACCAGGCGTCGTTGTCCTGGAGCCCGCCGCAGACAAAGTACGGATCGCGCATGTCGTGGCCGATGGCGTAGAACTGCCCGAGCGGAAGATTGTCGAACATGCGCCAGTGCGCGGTGCCGTCCCAGCTTGCCGACACGCCGCCGTCGCTGCCGATGATGAGGTGATCGGGATCGTTGGGATTGATCCAGAGGGCGTGATGGTCCACATGAATCTGCGCCGCGCCATCGCTGCGGAAGGTGCGGCCGGCGTCGTCGGAGACCATGAGCTGGGTGCCGAGGACGTAGATGCGGTCGGGGTTGGAGGGATCGATGCGGACCTGCGAATAATACATGGGACGGGGATTGGTGCTGGACATCTTCTCCCAGGTGTCGCCGCGGTCGGTGGAGCGGAAGAGACCGCTTTGGGTTTCGCGCCGTCCGCCGCCGCCGCCAAAGCCCCGGCCGGGTTCGCGCGCGTCTGCCTCGACCAGGGCGTAGACGACGTTGCCGTTGCCGCGAAAGACATCGATGCCGATGCGTCCCTTGTCGCCGCCGGGAAGGCCGTTGGTGAGCTCGGTCCAGTGGTTGCCTCCGTCGATGGTGCGGTAGAGGCCGCTGCCGGGGCCGCCGCCGTTGAATCCCCAGCCGGTCCGCTGGCGCTGGTACATGGCCGCGAAGATGGTGCGGGGATCGCCCGGGTCCATGGCGAGGTCGATCGCGCCGGTGTGCTCGTCGATGTAGAGGACCTTTTCCCAGCTCTCGCCGCCGTCCGTTGTGCGAAAGACGCCGCGCTCCTCGTTGGGGCCCCAGAGGTCGCCGACCGCCGCCACATACACGATGTCGGGGTTGCGCGGGTGAATCAGGATGCGCCCGATGTGCTTCGTCTCGGCAAGCCCCATATGCCGCCAGGTGTTGCCCGCATCGGTGGATCTGTACACGCCGTTGCCCCAGCCGGAGGACTGGCGGTTCTGCGGCTCGCCGGTGCCAACCCACACCAGATTCGGATTGGACTGGTCGAGGGTAACGTCGCCGATGGAGCTGACCGGCTGGTCGTCGAAGAGGGGCGTCCAGGAGGTGCCGTGATTCTCGGTCTTCCAGACGCCGCCGGTGCCGGTCGCGATATAGAAGACCTGGGGCCTGGCCTCGACGACGGCGAGATCGGCGATGCGGCCGCCCATGAGCGCCGGGCCGATGCCGCGGTACTCCAGGTGCGAGATCGCGGTCTCGAGGGGGGTTTGGGCGGGAGCGGGGGAAGGGAAGGCGAGGGTGGCCGGGGTGATGGCCAAAGCGATGGCGAAGGTGGCCGCGAGGAGAGGGGCGGTGGTGGGACGGGGGGAAGCGGTGGGAAGGATGGCCATGGGGCGAGGTCCGGTTCGGGGGGGTGCGGCGTGGGTCGAATCTGCTCCGGTGCGGGCCGTGCGATCGGGAAACCGCTTGGCTGGAGACCGCTTCACAGTAGCGCCGTCTGCGCCGTGGCGGCTACACGACGGCGAAACCCCACGCCCGATTCCCGCGCGTGCCCGTCCATCGGCCACTGGCGCCCCGCACCCCCCGACCCTACCCTGTCGGCTGCCATCGCTTCCCCCAACCGAGCCGAACCGACCGTGTCCGCACTCTCCGATCCCCGCGTCCTGCTCCTCACCGGCCTCGCGCTTCTGGTCGGCTTCTTTCTGATTGCGTGGTACCGCGCGGCCACCGCCGCCAGCCGCTCCCCCGAGGGCGGAATCGCGGTTGGCCCCGGCGCCCGCTCCGATGGCTGGACCGGTCCGCCCAGCTTCTACGAGAACGCGGTCGGCTTCGTCACGAACTTCTTCGACAGCCTGGGGATCGGGTCCTTCGCGCCCACGACCTCGCTCTTCAAGCTGCGGCAGGTCGTCCCCGACGGGCAGATTCCCGGCACGATGATGATCGGCCACACCCCCCCGGTGGTGATCCAGGCGTTCTTCTTCATCACGATCATCTCGGTCGATCCGGTCACCCTCTTCGCGATGCTCTTCGCGGCGGTGCTGGGGGCGTGGCTGGGCGCGGGCGTGGTGGCGAAACTTCCCCGCTACCGGATCCAGGTGGGAATGGGAATCGCGCTGCTGATTGCGGCGGTGACCTTCCTTCTCTCCATCTTCGGGATCGCCGCCGTCGGGGGCGCGGCGAACGGCCTCACCGGCGCGAACCTCGCGATTGCCGCCGCCGTGATGTGTGTGCTGGGCGCGCTTATGACGATCGGCATCGGCATGTACGCCCCGACGATGATCGTGGTCAGCCTGATGGGGATGAATCCGGCCGTGGCCTTTCCGATCATGATGGGCGCGTCGGCCTTCCTCATGCCGGTGGCGGGATTGCGCTTCCTGAGGGCCGGCCGCTACGGCTTGAAGGCGGCGCTGGGGCTCGCGATCGGGGGAATCCCGGCGGTGCTCATTGCGGTCCTGATCGTGAAATCGTTGCCGCTCAACGCGATGCGCTGGCTGGTGGTCGCGGTGGTGCTCTACGCGGCGGTGCTGATGCTGCGGTCGGCGGCGCGGGAGCGGCGGGGGGCGGGGGAAGACGCTATCGTGTGACCCGGGGCACGGGAGACAAACGGACAGCTTTGGCGTGAGCGGGAGTGACACAACAGCGCGACGAAGAGATCCGGCAACGGCTGACGCTGGGCGAGGACAGCCGGCCGCAGCCGGTTCATTTCGTGCCCGGCGAAACCTTGCAACTTACCGATTCGGACGGGGTGGCGCGCCTGGTGCGGATTGTCGAGATCGCCGGCCGTTCCGCGCTTGTGGAGCATGGGCGGTCCGGCGCGCGCGAATAGCGGAATAGCGGCTCACCCCCCCACCCGCCACGAGAAGTTCCCGTGCACGCTGTAGCTCTCGATTGCCCCCGAGTCGTCGCGGTGGAAGATGTAGGCCTCGCCCGGTTCGCCGTCGTCGCGAAGGCGCCGGAATGTGTCGCCCTCAACTCGCCGCAGCGTGCCCCTTGCCTCCGCCGGGTTCCCGTTCGGCAGACCGAGCGTCGCCAGGCCGTCGCCCCAGCGCAGAATCGCCGTCTCGCCCCAGGTCGATTCATACAGACCCGCGTACTCCGCCAACTCGGCCGGCCTCGCGGTTGCCCCGCGCGGATTCTCCCTCACATCCTCCAGCGCCGCGCCCACGGTCTCCATCATACGGCGCCAGACGTCGTCCGGGCTTGTCCCCTGCGCACTGATCATCACCACCCCCGCCACCTTCCGCCCCGGCTGGAGTTGCAGCGTCGTCCGGAACCCCGGGCAGCTTCCGCCATGCCCCACCGTGCGCTCGCCGTCGCGCTCCGAGACCGAGAATCCCAGTCCCCACATGGTGTCGAAGTCGGGATCGACCCAGTGAACGCGGTGCATTTCGCGCAGCGTGTTGACGTTCAGAACCTCGCTTCCCCCGTCTTCGAGCAGCCGGAACTGCCACGACGCCAGCTTCGCCAGATCCTCGACCGTGGACGAAAACCCGGCCGCCGGCGCAATCCCGCGAGCTTGGAAGAAGGGTGACTCGCCCCGTTCGCCATCGCGTCCGAGCCGTCCGTAGCCGGTGGCGAAACGTCCGCCGCGATGCTCCAGGGGGATGTCGGTGTAGGTGTCGGTCATGCCGAGCGGCTCCAGAATCCGCGTCCGCACATAGTCGTCGTAGCTCATCCCCGACGCCTCCTCCACGATCTGGCCCGCCAGCGCCATCCCCAGATTCGAGTACTGGAAGTAGTGCGCGCCCGGATAGAGCGTCTCCTGCCGCGAGAGCCCGTCGATGATCTCGTCGCGCGTGGGGAAGGGAAACTCGGGACCGGTCCAGTAGGGATGCGCCGATTCGCGCGGGAGCCCCGAAGAGTGCGTCAGAATCCCCTCGACCGTGACCGGCGGTCCGTCCGGATGGGCCTGCTCCACATCGTACCAGGGCAACAGCGCCGAGACCCGGTCGTCCAGCCGCAGCTTGCCCTCGTCTCGCAACTGCATGACCCCGATCGAGGTGAAGAGTTTGGAGATCGAACAGACCGAGTACATCGTCGCGGGCGTCGCCCCAACGCCCGATTCGGGATGCGCCTCGCCGTAGCCCCGCGCCCAGACCAGCTCCTGGTCGTCCACCAGCCCGACCGCAACCGAAGGGATCTTCTCGTAGGCCATCTTCGCGTCGAGCCACACCTCGAAGAGTTCGGCGGCCTGCTCGAAACGCGGATCCCGGGTCGGATCGGATGCGGACTGCGCGCAGGCGGTCGCCGCAACGAGGAGGAGGGGGAGGGGGAAGAGGGCGGCGGTGCGGGAATGGCGAAGGGTCGGGCGCATGGGGCGGCCTCCTGGGGTGCGGGGCGGGGGGATGGAAAGGCGGGGCCTGATCCGTTCTGTCCAAGATGGGGGCACGGCGGGCGCTGTCGTCAAGCGGGGGCCGTGTGTCCGGCCAACGCGGTTGGACTCAGTTCACGCCGGGCGGCCATCGCTTCACCACCACCGTCTCGACCTCGAACTCGTCCGTCTCGATGAAGGCCAGCAGTCCCCCCGGGCCAAACGCGTCCGGCATGGGCGTCCCGGCCGGAAAGCTGCCCAGGTAGCGGCCGTCCGGGGTCAGGAGGTCGATCGGGCCCGGCGCGACCGGATCGGGATCGTGCCGCTGCACCCAGATCGTTCCGTCGGCGGCGACCTGTAGGTCCCGGATCACCGACAGCTCGGGGTAGCATTCGGAGAGCTCCACTCTCCCTCGCAGCATGGCCAGCATCCGGTCGCTCAGCCGCACCCGGTCATCGAGTCTGCGAAGGTCCGCGTCCATCTCGGCAAGATTGTGGTCCCTGGCCGTCGCGCAGATACGATCCGTCATCGGTCGGGGGAGGAGCGGGCGTGTGAGGACGCGCTCAACTTCGCCTTGCGTGTCTGCCACGCTGATCCGGTATGCCAAAGAATCGGAGAAGACCACGCCCCCGCCGGTAAGCGCACCGGCCAGCAGCGGCGGAACCAGCAACGTTTCGGGCGACATGGAGTTGGGCGTTGATTTGGCCACGGGTTCCACCTCCGGCCGCCAGGCAATGGTCAGGGTGTCGGTCCGGACCCGCTCGCCCTGCAGCGACAGGCGCACGACAGGGCGTCCGCTCACCCGGTTCCGGTAGCCGCCCGCCAGCGCTGCCGCGATCGACATCGAAGTCACCGTGCCGTTGGGAATCAAAGCTTCTTCCGCCGCGGACAGATCCAGGTCGTCCGGCATGAGGGTACCGTCGCCCGGTAGGGAAACCGTGCGCTCGAATGCGCCATCCCCGCCAAAGATGAGAAAGCCGTTGCGGCCCACATCGAAGACCACGGCCCCGCCGTCCTTCCGCACACCGATCCACCTCGGGTCGTCGAACTCGCCGGGGCCCTCGCCCGCGCGGCCGTACTGGCGCAGCAAGCCGCCACTCGCATCCACCACCACCACCCGCAAAGCCTGCCGGTCCAGGATGTGCAGATTTCCCGCGTCGTCGAAGGCCATGCCCGCGATTCCCCCGAACTGCTCCCAGTCCGCGCCGCCGATCCCGCCGACCCGGAAGAGCTCGGTGAAGGCGGCTTCCAGAATGCGGTCCTCGCCGGGGAGCTCGATCACCTGCTGGGCGGTGGCGGAAACCCCGAATCCCGGGACGACAATGCCGAGGAAACCCAACCAGCCGCGCCGCGCCCAGATCACGCTACGGCCTCTCTTCCAATGCCACCCGCCGCACCACCACCTCTTCAACCCCCATTTCGCCGCCCTCGACAAAGGCCACCCGTCCTCCCGGACCAAACGCGTCCGGCATGACTGTTCCGGCCGGGTAGCTGCCCAGGTAGCGGCCGTCCATGGTCAGCACATCGATCGGACCGGAGCTGATCCGATCCTCGCCGCGCCGCTGCACCCAGATCCGTCCCTCCCAGGTCGTGCGCAGGCCGAACACCACCGGGACTTCCGCGGCGGCCGGGATCGCTTCGAGCTGGGCGAGGGTCGATCGCCGCACGCCCTCGCGCATATTGTCGTCCACGGCCACGCCCGTGACCAACTCGTCGGTATTGGCAATGTAGGTCAGCCTGTTCTGATTCGCCCTGGCTTCGAGACTCTCCATCGCCTGCGCAATCCGCTGGTCGAATTCGCGCTCCAGGATGCGATCGGTGACCGGGACCGGGTGCAGGGGACGGGACAGCGTCCGTGCCAGGGGACCGTCCGCCTCCAGGATCCTGATCGCGTACGCGGTCGAGTCCGAGTAGGCCAGACCGCCCTCCGGCAACGCGCTGACGAAAAGGCCCGGACCGAAATGGCGCATCGGAGGCGTGGTGCCCCCCATCGGAATCTCGCGCCCGGCGATACGCATGGTGAGTTCGCCAATCGGCGGCAGATCCCAGGCCATTGCGACCGTCTCCCAGACGACCTCTTCGCCATCGAGCCCACCGCGGAGGATGCGGCGTCGACCCGGCGGGTTCTTCTGGTCTTCCGGAGCCGCGTCCACGATTCGCATCACCCCCAGTCCCGACAGAAAGATTGCGTCGCGTCCGCCGCGATCGGCGGATACCTGACTGTCGCCCAGGGCCAACACATCGTTCCCCACCCGCACCCCCCGGTCGAAGCTGCCGTCGGCGTTGAAGACCTGGAAGACGCGGTGGCGCGGGATGTCGCTCACAATGACGCGCCCGTCCTCGGTAACGGCCAGCCCGATCGGGAAGTCGAACTCGCCCGGTCCGTTCCCGGCGCGCCCGATCGTCCGCATCAGGCCCCCCTCCGGGTCGACCACGACCACGTTCGGAGCGTCCCGGTCCAGGAGGTAGAGATTGCCCGCGCCGTCGAAGGCGGCACCCGTGATCCGTCCGAACTGCTCCCAGATCTCGCCGTCGATTCCGCCGACCCGGAACACCTCCTCGAACCCGGGATCCAGCCAGCGGTCCTCGCCGGGCAGTTCGATCACCTCCTGGGCGCTCACGGGAACGACCGCCAGCGCCAGTCCCGCCAAAGCGGCTCCCGCCACCCCGAGCACGCCCGCCATCCTCCCACACCCACCCGCAATCCCGTTCATCCGGAAGCTGCGCATCAATCGCTCTCTCATTCCCGGTCCTGGTCTCGCGCCCACTTCAGTTCAGGCCTTCCGGCAATCGCTTCACGACCACCGTTCTCACCCCGAGCTCATCCTCTTCCACAAAGGCCGCCAATCCGTCCGGGCCAAACGCCGCCGGCATTGGGGTCGCACCCGCCGGATAGCTGCCCAGGTACTCGCCGTCCATCGTCAGCACGTCGATCGGGCCCTCGTCGTTGCCTGGTGCCTCGCCGCGGCGTTGCACCCAGATGCGGCCGTTCCAGGTGGTGGCGAGGCCGCGCACGATGGAGACTTCGTCGGAGAACTCGAGATTCGCGATTCGCTCGCGGGCCCCCCGGTCTGGAATTGAGATCTCAGCTCCACCCAGTCTCATCCGGCCGGTGCTGCCCGAAGATTCCTCCAGCTCGCGCAAACGCCGTTCCTTCTCCGCCTCGATCACGCGGTTGGTCACCGATTCAGGCTCGATGGGCCGGCTGATGATCCGCGTCACCCCGCTGCCGGGCCGCGCAATCTTGATCGCGTAAGCGGACGAGTCCGAAAAGGCCACGCTTCCATCGGGCAGTGCGCCGGGGTAGATCAACGGGTCGAAAACCCTACGCGAAGGTAAGCGAAACCCAAGTTCGAGACGGCGACTCTCGACCTCGCCCGCCGGCATCCAGCCATTTGCCACGGTGTCCTTCATGGCATCTTCGCCGGTGAGCAGGATGCGCTCGACCGGACGCGAAGTGTGCGGTTTGGCAGGTCCCGCGTCGGCGCTCGACGAAAACGACGACGACAGCATCTGCGCCCCGACAGCCGAGAAGATGGCCCCGCCCGATGGGTCGGGCAGAAGATCGGTGATGATCAGGGAACCCGCCTCGGGCACCATCCGCACCATGCGCTCAAAGGTGCCGTCGGCGCCGAAGATGTGGTAGGCGCGGTGTCCACGATCGGCCAGGACCACCCGTCCGTCACGCATGACCGCCAGCCCGTCCGCGCCGCGAAACTCCCCCGGCCCCTCGCCCTGCCGCCCGAAAGCGTGCACCAGATCGCCCTCCGGCCCCACCACGAAGATGCGTTCGGCCTGCCCGTCGAAGATGACCAGCCGTCCCGAGCCATCGAATCCGACCCGCCGCACCCGCCCGAACTGCTCCCAGTCCGCTCCGTCGATTCCGCCGACCCGAAACAGCTCCTCGAAGTCGGGCTCCAGCCAGCGGTCGTCGCCGGGAAGCTCAATGACCTCCTGGGCGGTCGCTGCCCCCGCACCTGCCAGCGCCACCCCCGCGATCGCGGCCGCCCGGGTCAGTCCCTCGGCCAGTCCCGTTCCCACCGCTGCGGCCATCCTGCCCAACCGCGATCCGAACATCCGGCTGCTCCTCATCAATGAATCCTCCGCGCGCAACTCCAGATCCTCCGTGCATAAATCCATTATCTGTGACTCACGGGCCCGCGCGTTCCGTTGCCTGGATCCCTTATCCGCCACCCGCGTCGCCGTCAAGCGATCCGTGCTTTATCGCTCCACCTTCCCCGTCAACCTCTCCCTTTCCCCCCTCCGCGGCCACCCCATCCCCAGCCGCCCGTCCCTTCCCCCAACGCCCATACACCGCTCCCAGCCCCCACCCCACCGCCGCCACGATTGCGGCCAGCCCAAGCCACCGCATCGCCATCGTTCCCGCCGCGGCCCCCGTCGCCGGCCAGCGGAAGTCGTAGGCCGAGAAGACCATCCACCGCTCGGTCATCCAGTGCCAGCTCGTGTGCGCCACCAGCGCCGACACCACAATGCCGGCCACACGCGGCCGCGGCACCCTTGCCAGGACCAGCGTCAGCAGCGGCACCATGATCAGCAGCGCAAAGAGTTGCCCCAGCTCGACTCCCAGATTGAAGCCGAGCAGCGATGACAAGAGGTGCGATCCCGCGAACTGGAGCGACTCGCGCAGAAGGAATGAGAAACCGAAGCCGTGCACAAGACCGAAGCCGAAGGCCCATAGCCACCGCCGCTGCACCGTGCGCCCCACGATGTTCTCGAGCGCCATGAAGACGATCGAGGCCGCGATCAGCATCTCGATGAGAGGGGGAAACCAGAGCGCGTTCGGCGCGAGCCCCATCACCGACGCACCCAGAGTGATCGAGTGCGCCGCCGTGAAGGCCGTCACCACCTTGACAAGCGGGACGATCCGCCGCAAGGGAATCACCAGGCAGAGCAGGAAGAGAAGGTGGTCGATACCGTCCAGAATGTGCGCGAAGCCCAGCGCCACAAAGCGCAGAAAGGCCTGATGCCAGCGCGGATCCAGCCGCACGCGCCCCGGATTGCCGGTGTACTGAAAGACACGTTCGGCACCGTTGGGGGTGACAAAACGCAGCACCGTTGTTGTCCGAATTCCCAGGTGCGCCCAGCTCGGATCGATCGAGAAACGCGCATTCTCCGACGAGACCGGAACGCTCAGCGCCACATCCAGCATCGCCTGTTCCAGCATGAGGTCGATTCCATCCGCCAGCGGGGGGGCGCTCATGTGGGCCAGCGCGCGCTCAAAGTCCGCAAAGGAAGGGTCCGAGGGCAGCGAGATCCGGGTGGCCGTTACCGACGGAGCGGGCAGCGCAATGTCGGAATTGACCGGATTGGCATCCCCGGATCGGTCCTCGTAGAGCGTCACATAGCCCGCAATCCAGAGCTGCGCCAGATCGGGCAGCAGTGCGGTTGCCTCGGCAATTTCGACGTACCCCGGCCCGCGCACCGGAAAGTCCACATCGCGCATCGAGGTCAGCGGCACCCGCAGGACCAGTCGCAGCACGCCGTCCTCGGCCTTCACAAAGGCCCGCACCACAACATCGGCGGGAATGTCGTGGGGGACGGAAACTTCGTAGTGCGGAAACCAAACGTCGGCAGACCCAGGGTTGGGGAACCGCGTGGTTTCGGCCATGGACTGCACGGCCGGGGTAGCAAGCCCCACGCTCAGAGCGACCCCGATCGCCCGGCCAGGTCGGCGCGGGCCGCCCGCTCGCCACAACCGGCTCCCCCCGCCAGCGAAGATGACCCGCCCGTCACACATGATGGTCACCCCGGTCGCACGTCACGCCCCAGTCCGACACACCTGTGGCTGGACTTGATGCTCGGCTTGCTTGTGGCGTCCTCATGGGCCTGGACGGTAGGGCTGCAAATCACTCACGAAAATCTTCAAGGAAAAAGATAATCGTTCCGGTGCCGGAGCATGAGCCGGGGGGCTACGGACAAGACTCTGCCGCGCCACGATCGCCTGATCCCTTACATCTCCGCTGGCAACAACGGCCGTCCAACGATGCGCGGCACAGCGGAATGGGCACTTACGAGCGCGTCTACTTGCCCGAGGGGCAAGATGCGGAGCCAGGGATGCGAGATAATGGCCCTTTTGAAGGGGCGCGACCGGGCACTCGCAACCTTCCAGCCCGACGGGTGAACGGGCCCCGAGTGAATCGCGCTACCGAGCCTGCACGGCGGCGTGTTCACCCCGCGCGCAACTTTTCAGATTGGCTCGGAGGCATCGTGGGTCCTTCACCGCTCGATCGGGTAGATCTTGATCAGGGTTTCGTCATGGGCACCCTTTGCTTGGACGAGTACTCGGTCCTCCGAAAAGTCCACAACGTTCAGGTTCGCGGGCATCGCGATCCGCTTCTTCCGTTCCCACACCTCGCTGAAACCGACCCATACCACCTGGTCCTGAAGTGGGTCAGGGTACTCCCGGATCCACAGAAGGCCATCGGCACCACCCTTCATATCGGAAAAACTGGGCAGGGTGGGGCGCGCCGGCAGATCCTCAAGAAGGCGGAGCTGGAACTCCGCCATGGACAAGAGGAAGTTCCTTCCACCGAGGACTAGCTTGCCCGGACCTCTACTCTCGAGATGCGCCCGTGTGCTATCACTGAGGAACCGCACCCTGGCTGCCTCCGCGCTCTTTCGGGGCTGCTCGAACGAGACTTCCACGGCCGCCCCGGCCTCGTCGTAGCGCGTGATCGTGATCGAGTCGGTCGTCGCCAGGTAGGCGTAGCGGTCGGTGACGGCAGCGACCGCAGTCCGCCCGAAGATCACGGGTAGCCTGCCGTGCACTTGCCCGCCGTCGTTAAGCTCCCTCGCCGCCCACTGCTCTTCACCGGGACGGGTGCCCTCGAAGACCACTTCCCCGTCCGAAAGACGAACGATCGTATATTCCACCGGCAGCCGGATCTCCATCGGCGGGGCGGCCTCGAGCCCCGGGAATCCCGGCTCCGAAGTCTTGAGAAGCACGCTGTTTCCGAAGGCTCCAACGAGCCTATTCCTTCCCGACGCGGTCTGACCATCGTCTCGCCGACGTATTCCCCGGAGGCGTCGAGCAGGTTTAATCGGAAGAGGTTTGCGTCCCAGGTGATCAGCCCGTCCGCGTGGCGAGCGATCCCGGCCAGATTCATATAGTCGCCGGGACCTTTGCCTTGCCTGCCGTGCCGAAAAAGCAGCCGGCCCGCAGCATCCAGGATCAGGACATCGTGTGACTGGTTGTCCGCGATAGCGATGCCCTCGCCGAACAAGACCGCTCCGGAGACCCTGCCCAGCGGGAGAGACTCGTCCAGTCCCACCACCAGGCTTGGTTCCGCTGCGATCCGAAAGGACTCGTCACCAGGCCACGCGGAGAACAGGTCCACGGCCTCCGTGCGACCCTTGGCCCCCGGGTCCGATGGCTCGTCCAAGCAGGCGGCGCAGAGCACCAGACAGGAAACCGCGAGCAGCGGTTTCGGCAGCGGTCTACGTCGGGCGCCCATCACGCCGTCTAGCGCGACCGTTTTCCGTCACGAAGCGTCAGCAGTCAGCTTCGACATCTCCCATTCCGCAGCTGACCGTGCATCCGCTGGGGGTGCTACATACCATGATGTCGCTCCCGTCGTTGCAGAAGAGGCCGTCATGCTTCTCCTTCGCTTCGCAGCTCGACCGAGACTCGGCGGCGGTGGGCATCGTAGCCAGCGCCACGACCACCGCCGTTCAGCAGCACCTTCCTGATCGTCTTCGCATCCGACATCGCGTACCTCCTTGTTTGTGGAACCCGGCCCCATCCGTGAGCGGACAAACAAAGCCAATAACCCTCGTGTCAACCCCGCCCTCCAAGGCCCCCTGAGACGAGTCCGGTGGGGGCATCGACGGCGAAACCATCCTGTGGCGCAGCGAGCACGAGAAGACGGAATACGAGCACCGTCCGCCCCGGTGCTCGCCGGTTCTCACAGCTGGCGTGCAGGAGGAGTCCCGGGATGGAGATTGCCAGCGACCTGATGGATCAGCCCCTCAAGGTGCCTGCAAACTCGGCGGCTGGAAGAACGCCAAGACGGTGCTCAACTGCTCCCAGAGACCGGACGAGGGATAGCTTCGGAAGGCTCTGGAACCCAGCAGCGGGGCGCGAGACGAATAGCCGATTCAACCAGTTTCGAGCTCCATCGGAACCGAGATCTGGCGCAGCTTCCTGCGAATCACCGCAGTGCTTCCACGCTCCGGTTTTCGCGCAGCATTCTCGCGATCGTCTTCACCCATGCACGCTTCACGCTCTCCCGCGCCGGCATCAGCTCGGGAGCACCCGAACACATCCGGCATTCCGTCGATCGTAGTCGCAGAGACCGGCCGGAATCCGGTTCCCCAATCGGGTGCCCTTCCGTCCAGTCGTCGGCCGCCCGCCCGCCCCCCCGGTCCCCCTTTGCGCTTTCGCCATCGCCCCCGGCACCCTACCTTGCCGGTTGGGAAAACCCAGGCACCCATTCGCAATCACTCAGGGAGACTCCTCGCACGGGAGCCCAGACCAATGGAGCACAGATCCATGAAGCGCAGAACCCTCTTCGCCGCCGCCCTTCTCGTCGCGGTCATCGCCGCCTGCGAGGCCCAGGATCGCATGGCCGAGGCCACCAGCCAGGATGCGGACGCCGTCATGGCTCCGTCCTTTGAGGTGGATCCCTTCTGGCCCAGGCCGCTTCCGGACCACATGGTTCTCGGTTCCGCGATCGGGGTCGGGGTCGATTCGCGCGACCACGTCTTCATCGTGCACCGCGGCAATCTCACCGAGCGCACCGAGGGAGGCGCCGACGCGGATCCGCCGATCGGGGAGTGTTGCCGGGCCGCACCGCCGGTGCTGGAGTTCGATCCCCAGGGCAATCTCGTCAATGCCTGGGGCGGTCCGTCGGACGATTATGTGTGGCCGGCTTCCAATCACGGGATCACCGTCGACCACATGGACAACATCTGGATCGGGGGCAACGGGCCGAACGACACGCACATCCTCAAGTTCTCGCGCGATGGGGATTTCCTGGCCTCCTACGGCGAACCCGAGGCCGGACCCGCGCCCGACAGCCGCAGTACCACGCGCTTCAACCGGGTGGCCAAGCTGGCCTTCGACGCCGAGGCCAACGAAGCCTATCTGGCCGACGGCTACGGGGGGCGCCGCGTGGCCGTGCTCGACGCATCCACCGGCGAGTTCAAGCGTTATTGGGGCGCCTACGGCAACGAACCCGACGACACCCGCACCCCTCCCTACGACCCCGACGCGCCGCTCATCCAGCAGTTCCGGACCCCCGTCCACTGCGCCGATCCCTCGCGCGACGGTCACGTCTACGTATGCGACCGTCCCAATAACCGCATCCAGGTCTTCCGCACCGACGGTACATTTGTGGACGAGGTGCAGTTGGCACCGCGGACCCTGGGCGACGGCTCAACCTGGGATGTGGCCTTCTCGCGCGACCCCGAGCAGAAATACATGTACGTGGCCGACGGCAAGAACATGCGCGTCTACGTGCTGGACCGGCTCAACCTGGATGTGCTGACCAGCTTCGGCGACGGCGGACGCCAGCCGGGGCTCTTTTTTGCGGTCCACTCGATCGCGACCGATTCCGAGGGCAACATCTACACGACCGAGACCTACGAAGGAAAGCGCGTGCAGAAGTTCATCCACAGGGGACTCGCTCCGGTCACGGCCATGCACCAGGGCGCGCCCTGGCCGTCGGCGAACTGATGGGGATGGATCGACAAGACACCGGAGTGGTACACGACCGTCGAAGCGGGATTCTGGGAGGAGGGGGACGATGAGGTGTAACACATACCTGCATCCGAGCAACAACCGAACCACAGCAACCATGGAGCGCTGACACGATGAAAAGATTCCCGATGAAGAGATTCCCGCTGGCCACCTGTGCCGTGCTGGCCGTTGCGCTCCTGGTGGGTGCCTGGGCCCGGGACCAGGGCCCGGACACCGACGCCGACCGGGCCAAAGCCGCCCACCAGGCCATGACATTCTTCATTACCAGCGCGGGGCCGGGAGACGGTGCCAACCTGGGCGGTATCGAGGGAGCCGACGCGCACTGCGAGACCCTGGCATCGGCGGTCGGTGCCGGCGGCATGGGCTGGGCGGCCTACCTCAGCACGATCAACGAGGACGGAACCGCCGCGGTGAATGCGCGCGAGCGGATCGGAGAGGGGCCGTGGCACAACCGGGCGGGGGCGCTGATCGCCAACAGTGTGGACGAGCTTCACTCCGAGGCTGCCAATCTCACGAAGGAATCGATCCTGACCGAGATGGGCGACATGGTGAACGGCCGCGGCGACGATCCCAACATGCACGACATCCTGACCGGATCGAACATGGACGGCACCGCCTTCACCGGCGAGGGATACGACAACTGCATGAACTGGACGAGCAACGCCGAAGAGGGCAGCGCGGCGGTCGGACACCACGATCGCATCGGCGGCGGCCAGAATCCCAACTCGTGGAACTCGGCCCACGCCTCGCGCGGATGCGGCCAGGAAAACCTCCAGGCAACGGGCGGCAACGGCTTCTTCTACTGCTTCGCGGCGGGCAACTGATGCCCAGGGCAATCCTCCGCGTCCGTCCCGCGCTCCTGGTCGCCCTCACGGCGCTCGCGGCCTGCGACGACAACGGATCCGACGGCACCAACCAATCCGCCGCCAACGAATCCCCCGAAGCCAACGCCAACCCGTCCACCACAACCACCCCCGCCCCCCAGTCCCCACCCAACACCGTCTTCATCGAAGAGCTGACCTGGACCGAGATCCGCGACCTCCTCGCCGCCGGCGCCACCACCGTCATCATTCCCACGGCCGGCACCGAGCAGAACGGCCCCCACATGGTGATGGGCAAGCACCGCTACATCATCGAGGCCGCCAGCGACCGCATCGCCCGCGATCTCGGCAACGCCCTCGTCGCGCCCACCGTCACCTATGTGCCCGAAGGCAACATCGATCCCCCTTCCGGCCACATGCGTTACCCCGGCACCATCACCCTGCCCAACGAGTTCTTCATCAAGCTGCTCGAATACGCGGCCCGCAGCTTCCGCGTCCACGGCTTCACCGACATCGTCCTGATCGGCGACAGCGGCGGGAACCAGACGGGGATGGAAGCGGTGGCGAACGCGCTCAACGAAGAGTGGGGCGGCCAACGCGCGACCGTGCACTTCATCGGCGACTACTATTCCAACAACGGCTACCGCGAGTGGCTCATGGAGCAGGGCGAGAGCGAGGAAACGATCGGACGCCACGCCGGAATCACCGACACCTCGCTCCTCCTTCACGTCGAAGCGCGCCACATCCGGCTGGACCGGCGCGCGCCCGGCGGTGGCTTCGAGGGTAGCGGCGTCTCCGGTGACCCCACCCGTGCAACCCCCGAATATGGCCGCATGGGAATGGACCTCCGCGTGAACGCCGCCCTTCGCCAGATCCGCGCGGCGATGGACGCGAACTGACCCCGCGCCCGGAAAAACCCGCAGTGACGCCGCCGTCCCCTGCACCGAACCGGCCACCCAGCTCCCCGGCCGACCTTCCTCCTGCGCACCGGCGCCACCGCAACCGCGCAACATCCGTCCCCAACCGAACCGCCCGCCCACGCGCCCGCATCCAATCCCTTTTCCTCAGCCTTGCCCTCCCCCTCGCCCTCCTCCCCACCCCCGCCTCCCCCCAGGACACCCTCCCGGCCCCCACCTTCGCCCTCACCGGCCAGGTCATCGACGCGCTCAGCGGCGCCCCCGTCATCTCGGCGGTCATCAAGGTCCCCGAACTGCGCCGCTACGTCTTCGCCGATGTAAACGGACGTTTCCGCTTCCCCGATTTCCCCGCGGGCACCTGGGAGATCGTCGTCGAGATGCTTGGCTATCACACCATCGACGGGGCCGTTACGGTTACCGAAGGCAATGGCCTCGTCCTGCAGATGCGCCCCGATCCCGTTGCCATCGAAGAGATCGTCGTCCGCACCCGCGCCGAGGGTCTCCTGTACGAACGCCGCCGCCGCTTTCCACTGCGCGTCACCACAATCACCGAACGCGAGATCAACGACGCAATCAACCCCGATCCAGTCGCAATCTTCAAGAACAACGTCACCTCGGCCATCATGGGATGCGACGACCGCTTCGGCGATTGGGCCTACGGCGGCTGCTACTGGGATGGACGCAAGGGCTCGATGCGCGTCTCGGTCTATCTCAACGAAAACCGTCTGCTCGGCGGCGTCAATGAGCTGTCCGCGGTACCGGCCTACCAGATCCACTCGATGGACTGGGTGGAGGCGACCGGCCAGTTGCGCGTCTACACCCATTGGTTTATCAAGCGGCTGAACGAAACGCGGATCGGTCTGGAGCCGTGGATGGTGCCAATGGGGTAGCGGTGCGCGCCAGATCGGTTGCGTGCGCAAGGGGCATGTCAATGGCTGTGCGGTCCAAACGGCGGGGCATGACGATGGAGAGGACGCTCGACCCCCTCCCCTCGGCTCCGGTCCCGTCGCCACCGGCCTCCACCTCTGGACGGTACGCCTGCACGGCTGCGCCCGAGGCCTGTCCCCCGGCCCACGCGGCCTCGTTCTTCGCGCCCGGCCCCGGGCAACGCCGACCCCACCCCCCACCCCTTGCGGCTTCGTTCGCTCTCCCGCTGTCCACCCGGTCCAGGCGGCGTCCCCTCTTGACGCCGTCCCGGCAGCGCTTTTCCCGCGGGGCGCGGTTTGTCTCCCTCGCGGCGCCTGTCTCCCTCGCGGCACGTATTTCCCCCGCGTTGCTGGTCTCCCTCGCGGTTCTTGTTCTCGCGGCGGCCACCGCCTGCACCCCTGCCACCCTCCCCGACGCGGCCGCCACCGGCGATCCTCTGCCCGGCCTGACCGCCGCCGAACTCGCGCGCTTCGAGGCCGGGCGCGCCCTATTCGACCGCGTCTTCTCGATCGGCGAGGGAACCGGGCCGCTCTTCAACGAGAACCAGTGCAGCGCCTGCCACACCTTCCCGGCAACTGGCGGGACCGGCGAGCAGTTCGTCATCAAGGCCACGCGGCGGCGCGCGGACGGCAGTTGCGATATTCTGGCCCGCGAGGGTGGCGAGAATCTGCGGCGGCGCGCGACCCCGCCCCTGGTTCGGCTCGGCATCGAGCGCGACACGATTCCCTCGGCCACGGCTACGGTCGCGAACTTCGCGGTTCCCTTTCTCTTCGGTCTGGGCGCCGCCGATCTGGTCCCCGAGCGCGCCCTCCTCGCGGCCGCCGACCCCGCCGACCTCGACGGCGACGGCATCTCGGGACGGGTGGGGCGAGCCCCCGATGGCCGCGTCGGTCGCTTCGGGCGCAAGGCCGATGTGGCGTCGCTGCACGACTTCAGCCACCTCGCGCTCTTCAACGAGATGGGAATCACGACCTCGGCCCACGCCAGGGAACGCGGCCCGAACGGCGCCCCGCTTCCACCCGGCGCCGACCCCGCTCCCGACCCCGAGCTCGGCGACGATTCGATCGATCGCATCACCGATTTCGTGCGGATGCTCGCCCCGCCCCCCCGCCGCACCCCCGAACCCGCCGCGGCTCCCGTCATCGCGCACGGCGAGTCGCTCTTCGCGGCCATCGGCTGCGCGGCCTGCCACACGCCCCAAATCGCCACCGGACCGTCGCGGCTGGCCCCCCTTGACCGCGTTCGCGCGCCCCTCTACTCCGATCTCCTCCTCCACGATCTCGGTCCGGCGCTGGCCGGTACCTGCGCACCCGGCGCCACCGAAACCGAATACCGCACGGCGCCCCTCATCGGGCTGAGTTCGCGGCGCAGCTACCTGCACGATCTGCGGGCCTTCACCCTGGAACGCGCGATCGAACTGCACGGCGGCGAGGCCCGCTCCGCCCGCGACGCCTTCGCCACGCTCCCGGTTGCCGACCGCCAGGCGCTGCTCCGCTTCCTGCGCTCGCTGTAGATCGGTCCGCGAACGGCCCGCCCTTCACGCCGCGAGCGCCAACCTCGTCCCAACGGTGGATTCCTTCAAGCAACGAACCCGCCTCCGCCAGGCCGTCCGTTACCGATCCACCTCCGCGCGGAACAACCGGTCCGTCAGCGTCGCCACCAGCGGCACCACCACCGTCAGCGTCACCAACCCGACCTCGCTGGAGATGCCGGCGTCGTCGCGTTGCCCCGCAATTCCCAGCGCATAGCCCGGAACCAGCGTCACCACGGCCCCGATCAGCGCCGCGCCCAGCGTTCCCCGCGACCGGTCGGTCTCGCCCGCAAAGCGCGCCCCCAGCGCCGATCCCAGTGCGGGCAGCCCCACCGCCGCCGCGGCCGCGACCATCG
Source organism: Longimicrobiales bacterium (assembly GCA_965213665.1). GTDB lineage: Bacteria > Gemmatimonadota > Gemmatimonadetes > Longimicrobiales > Gaopeijiaceae > Bin94. The sequence goes on along the minus strand of CBDBZW010000003.1, from coordinate 2,519,853 downwards.
TCGTCGTCGCGTTGCAATCCGAAACGATCGCGTCGTTGTCGGCTCCCCGGAAGCCGATACAGCGGCTCGCCAGCGCCACTCCCGCGGCCAGCCCCAGCGCGTTGCCCGCCGCCGATCCCAGAAACACCCGGCCGGTTCGGTGCGGCGCGGCCTCCAGCGACCAGTCGTGCCGTCGCGGCCCCAGCATCCTCAGTCCGCCACGCTCCTCCGGGCTCACTCCCGGCCGCCGCGTATCGATGATCAGCGCACCCCACATCGATCCGGTCCCGAAGCGCGCCCCTGCCTCGGAGGGCTGCACCACCTCGATACTCTCGATCATCTCGATCGGAAGGGTGGCGTAGAGCGTCGAAGGATTGGTGATGAGCACGCCATCGAGATAGACCTCGGGCGAGTTGCAGCCGGGATCGGAGCTGCCCAGTCCACGAATGAAGTTGCCGGTCCGCGCGCCGCGAAACTCCAGGCAGGTCGGTTGTCCCACAACGCCGCTCCGCGTGATGTGGACGCCCGGAACCTGTGCGGTCAGCAGCTCAACCAGGGTAAGGGCGGTGTTCTCGAAGCGCTCGATCTCCTGACGCGAGATGCGGTTCAGTTGACGGCCCGTGCCCCGCCGCTCCTCCTCCTCGCGGTCCAGCGCCTCCACCAACAGCGGAGCCAGGCGGATCTCCTCGCGCGCGACCTCGACGGTCAGCCGCAGCGGTTCGGTCCCGACCGCGATCTCGCGCTGGTGGGTCCCGTAGGCGATATGCCGCACCAACAGCACCCAGTCCCCCGGCGGCACGCCGGCGAACCGGAAGAAGCCCTGGGCGTCGGTCACGCGCACGCCAAGATTTGCCAACTCCACCCCCACATCGGCCACCGCGGCGCCCGTGGCCCGGTCCACCACCCGCCCGGTGACCGAGCTGGTCTCCTGGGCGACGGTGTTGAAAGGCACCGCGCCCGCAAGCGCAAGCGGCGCCAGGACCAAAGTCCTCCTCCACCCCTGGCCGAAGCGTCGAATTGTCGCCAGGGGCCGCTTCAGCGTCATCCCGCATACCACGAACGTCACGCGCTTCATCATCATCTGGCCTCCCCCGATCATTTGCAGAATGCGTTGCTCGCGTCGTAGCATGTATGGCGTAGCTCGCGTCGTAGCATGTATGGCGTAGCATAGTAGGGGAGAAACCGTTCGGGACGCACCTCTGCTTCCCCCTCTCCCCAATTCACCCAGGGTCCGTAAGGAGGACGCCATGGAACAAAGAACGGGTCGGAAGCCACGCTGGGGAGGGGTCGTCGCGCTCGCGGCGCTCACCTTGGTGATTCCCACCGCCCTCGAAGCGCAGACGGGTTCGATTCGAGGCGAGGTGGTGGACGCAGTCACGCGCAGGCCGGTCGCGGGCGCCCAGGTTGAGATCGCCAACTCTCGTCTCGGGGGCCTCACCACGACCGCCGGGCAGTACCTCATTCTCAACGTGCCGGTCGGCGAGCACGAGGTGCGGATCCAGTACATCGGCTTCGCCACCGCCACGCAGACCGTGTCGGTTACGAGCGGCCAGGCCGCTACCGCCAACTTCGAGCTCACCCAGGCGGCGCTTCAGCTCGACCAGATCGTGGTCACCGGAACGGCGCAGGAGACCGAAGCCAGATCGGTGGGGAACACGGTATCCACCATCGACGCGTCCGCAATCGCCGAGATCGCGCCGATCAGCACGGTGCAGCAACTGCTGACCGCGCGCACGCCCGGCCTCACTCTGACCGCCAACTCCGGCCAGGCGGGTTCGAGCTCCAAGCTGCGGATCCGCGGCGCCGGTTCGCTCGCGGCGGGGCTGGAACCGGTGGTCTACGTCGATGGCGTACGGATGAAATCGGGCACGCAGGGCGGCCTCGATGTGGGCTGGGGCGGCGCGCAGGGAACCGACGCCCTCGACTTCCTGAACCCGAACGACATCGAATCGATCGAGACGATCAAAGGTCCGGCGGCCTCCACCCTCTACGGCGCGGATGCGGCCGGCGGCGTGATCCAGATCATCACCAAGAAGGGCCGCGCCGGATCGGGCCTGGTCTGGAACGCATCCTTCGAGATGGGCTTCAGCGAATGGGCGCTCGATACGCCGACCAACTACTGGCGCTGCACCTCGTCCAACATCGCCAATCCGTCGGTCTATCCGGGGTGCGGGGGCGTTGCCGAGAACACGGTGCTCACCGACGATCCGGTCAAGCGTCATCCGGTGGCGCTGCGCCAGAACGACGGCGGTCCCGAGAGCTACGCCGACCTCAACACCTTCAACCTGTCGGCGCGCGGCGGCGGCGAGGCCTTCAACTACTACCTCTCCTTCGAGACGGGAGGCGAAGAGGGCGTCTATTACAACAATTTCCGCGACCGGACCTCGGGACGGGCAAACTTCGGCTTCACCCCCACCGAGCGGTTCTCGACCACCGTCAATGTGGGGTACGCGCGCACGCATGTGCAGATGCCCTATGCCAACAACTCCTCCAACTCGATTCTGCGCAACGGCTTCCGGGGCAGGCCCGGTTCGTCGGCGCCGTGGGAAGAGGGATTCCGGGGCTTCGGACCCAATCTTTCCAACCAGTACGACAATCAGACCGAGGCGGAGCGCACCACGATCGGCATGACGATCAACTACCAGCCGTGGGATTGGTTCACCAATCGCCTCACCATGGGCATGGACAAGCAGGATCGCGTCAACAGCGAGGTCTACGAGATCGACACCACCGGGGCACAGCCCTGGGGTGCGCTGGCCGCCAATGGACGGGTGCAGCGCGAACTTCCGGTCGATCACTTCTGGACGCTTGACTACGCCGGAACGATGACCACCGACATCACCACCGATATCGGTTCGTCGCTCTCTTTCGGGATGCAACTTGTGCGCGAGCAGTACTCTTCGCACTACGTCGAGGGGCAGGGCTTCGTGGCCAACAACCTCAACCTGATCGGGACCGCCGCGACAACGCTCGCTTCGCAGGGATTTGTGGAACAGACCTCGCTGGGCGTGTACTTCCAGGAGCAGTTGGCCTGGCAGGACCGGCTCTACGGCACGGTTGCGGTGCGCGTGGACGACAACTCGGCGTTCGGCAGCGACTTCTCTCTGGTCGTCTATCCAAAGGCCTCGCTCTCCTACATCATTTCGGACGAGGAGTTCTTCAGCCTTCCCTATGTGGACGAGCTGAAGTTGCGGACGGCGTGGGGACAGGCCGGCAAGGCCCCCGATCCCTTTACCGCCGACCGAGCGTTCGCGCCCGATGTGACGGTGGTCGGCGATGCTGCCGTAAACCAGCTCTCGACCGCTTCCTACGGCAATCCCGACCTCAAGGCCGAGACCGGATCGGAGCTGGAGATGGGCTTCGACGCCTCGCTCTTCAATGGTCGCGCGGGGCTGGAGGCCACCTACTACAACCAGCGCACCACCGACGCACTGATCCAGGTTCCCGATCCGCCCTCCAGCGGCTTCAGCGGCAGCCACTTTGTGAATATCGGCGAGATCGCCAACAGCGGCTTCGAGTTTCTCCTCAGCGGTTCGCCAATCTACTCGCGCAACCTGCAGTGGGACGCGACCCTTTCGCTCTATACCAACTCGAACGAACTGGTTTCCTTCGGGGGAGCGCTCGACGAGATCTCCTTCGGGGCCTTCGCCCAGGTGCACAAGCACATCGAAGGCTATCCGCTCGGCGGGTACTGGTCTGTGGACGTGCAGCGCGATGGCAGCGGCAATCCGGTGCTGGACCCGAACGGAAACGCCATCGTCGACTTCGACAACGAAGTTTTTGTGGGGCCTCAGCTTCCCACGCGCGAGGTCGCCTTCTCCAACACGGTCACGCTGATGGGCAACCTGCGGATCTTCGCCCAGATGGACTACAAGGCCGGAAACTACCAGTGGTGCGCCATCTGCTCCATTCGCAACCGCATTGACCGCAACTCCTGGGAGGTCAACAACCCCGACGCGAGTCCTGCGGAGATCGCGGTCTGGCGTAGCCGGCAGACCAAGACGCACCTCTTCCCGGCCGACCTGATCAAGCTCCGCGAAGTGGCGCTCAGCTATACGCTGCCCACGCAGATGAGCGGGGCCTTCCGGGCCGACCGGGCCACGCTGACGGTTTCGGGCAGGAACCTCTGGATGTGGACGAAATACGAAGGCACATCCGATCCCGAGGTCACCTTCTACAGTACGGGCGAGTTCAGCGAGCTCGACTACGCTTCCACGCCGATGACGCGCAGGCTGGCGGCGTCACTCGCACTGCAGTTCTAGGAAAGGAGGACGAACCATGACTCGATTGAATACGACTCGATTGAATACGACTCGACGGAGCAGGACGCGACTCAACGCGATCGGCAAGATGTTGCGGATCCTGGGCGCGCTTGCGGTTCTCGCGACCCTTCCGGCCTGCGACACCCTCGACGAGCTTCTCGTAGCCAACAACCCCGAGCGCATCTCCGAGGACGCTCTCAACGACGCCCTCCTTGCCGATGTGCTCACCAACAGCGTGATCGGCGAGTTCTCGGCCATGTACGATAACCCGTTCATCTGGGTAGGCAGCATGTTCACCGATGAACAGATCACCGGGATCAACTGGGAACAGACCGCGCGGGTGAGCCAGAGGCTGGTTCGGTTCGACGAGGGCCCTGCCGACGGAATGTTCTCGGCAATCAGCGCGTCGCGTGCCATGGGGGACAGCGTTGCGGGCAGGTTCCGCACGCTGCTCGACAATCCCACCGCCGACGATCGCGTGGCCACCGCGCTGATCTATTCCGGCTACTCGCACATCGTCATGGGCGATGCCATGTGCGAGGCCGTCTTCGATGTGGGCGAATCGATCGCCTCGCAGGCGCAGATCTACGAACGCGGGCTGTCGCGCCTTGAGGAAGGGATGCAGGTGGCGGGCGCTGCCGGACGTGGCGATCTGGTGAATCTGGCGCGGGTCGGGCTGGCCCGTTCCCACCTCAACCTGGGCAATCACAGCCAGGTAATGCAGTACGCAGGCGATGTACCGGCCGATTTCGTCCACTGGGTGGAGTACGAGCAGACATCCGACGGCGGCACCGACCTGGTGCTCTGGGGCAGGATCAACGGTGGTAACCACTCCCTGGGTGTGCACCCGAACTTCCTGAACGGGGAGTTCGGGACTCAGGAAATTGTCGCCGGCCAGACCGACCCGCGGGTGCAGCACACTCCGAGCTGGTCCCTGGGCCACAACCGCCTCACACGGTTGTACAAGCCGTATCAATCGCTGCCGTTCAGCGGCTACAGCGGCGAAGCGATCGCCGACGGTGGGTCGCCTCCATTCTACGATCGCGGCACCGACATCAAGATGGCGTCCGGGCTGGAGGCGATGCACCACTATTACGAGGCGGCGGGTCCGAATGGAACGGGTCCGGCCGGATCGACGCTGGACTTCGTGAACGCTCGGCGCGCGGCGGGCAACCAGGACCCGGTCGACCTCTCAGGCTCCGACCTGATGGCCGAACTTCGCGACCAGCGCGGCCGTGACATGTACCTGGGCGGCTTCCGGCTGGGCGACCTGCGGCGCTGGAAGAACCAGGGCGTAGGGGACTTCTTCCCTTCCGGGACGCATCCGACCACCGAGTGGGGCGCCTACGGCAACGCGACATGCTTCCCGCTCCCGCTCGAGGAATACGAAGGCAATCCCAACCTCACCAAGCCGGGTTGATCGCGCGGCGTGATGGTGAAGGCGTGAATGGTGAACGCGTGAATGGTGAAAAAGCGTGTCTGAGCGCTTGACAGGAGGGGGTGCGGCGGCCGGCAGGGTCGTCGCGCCCCCTCGCGCGTTCGGGAGTTCGGCGCCGGGGCGGGTGCCGTGGGCACCTGGGCTGGGGCGGTTTGCGGTAGCGGTGGTCTGCGCGGCGGCGATTGGGACGTGCGGCCTGCTCGACGACGACCAGGAGCTGCCCGGGGTCGCCCGGGTCGAGATCACGGGTACATCGCCGGTGCCGCTCGAGGTGGTGGTTTCGGATAACTTCGTGCGCGTGAACGACTTCAGCCAGGGCGCTCGCTACACCACCCTGACCCATGCCGACACGCTTCTTGTGCAACCCGACTTCCTGCGCGACTACGACATCAGCCTCACGCACCGCTTCCTGGTGCGGGTGGCCAACCATGCCGCGGATGTGGCTTCGATCACCCTGGTGGTCAGCTTCGACGGGGTGGAGGAGTACCGGCAGGGCGCGACGCTGGCGGAGGGCGGATCGCTCGAGTTCAGCGAGGTCTTCTTCGGAACCTGACCGGGCGCTTGCGATGGGAGGGGGCGCGTGAAATCAGCTCCGGCGGGAACGGGCCGGTTTGGGCTTGCGTCGGCAGTGGCCACATCTCTGCTTGGCACCGCGATTCTGCCTCTGTTCGGGTGCGGCAGCGATGCGCCCGCCCTGGTCTTGGCACCGCCCGATCCCGAGCCTCCTCCCCCCGTTCCCGCCGAGGCTGCGGCGTGGATCGAGCGGAACGCGATCCCCTTCGAGGGCTCCCACCTTTCCCTTCCCCACTCCGACATCGGCTTCGTGCGCGAGATCGTGGGCGATGCGCGGGTGGTGTCGCTGGGCGAGAACACCCACGGCACACGCGACTTCTTCGAGATGAAGGCGCGGATTCTGCGGTTCCTGGTCGAGGAAATGGGGTTTGACGCGTTCGCGATCGAGGCCACCTGGCCCGAGGCCAACCGGCTCGACGCCTACGTACGGCGCGGAGAGGGCGACGCTGCGGAGCTCCTGTCGGGGCTGTACTTCTGGACCTGGAACACCGAGTCGGTGCTGGAGATGATCGAGTGGATGCGGTCGCACAACGAGGCGGGCGGCGAGGTGGGCTTCTACGGATTCGACATGCAGTATCCCGGCATGGCGCTGCACAACGTGCAGGAGTATTTCGCCCAGGTGGACCCCGGCCGGACGAATGCGGTTCGGGTACAGCTCGAGTGTCTCGCGCGCTTCGCCAACGACCCGTCGGGTCGCTTTCCCGAGCCCCGCTACGCCGACCAGGGTGCGGACTATCGTGCAGCGTGCGGCGCGTCACTCACCCAGGTTCGCGATTCGCTGGCGGCGCGCCAGGCCGACTACGAGGGGAAGGGCGGGGAGGACGCCTTCGCGCTGGCGGCCCGGAGCATGCGCGTGGCCATCCAGTACCACCTGATGATCACCGGTGACCGGAGCCGCGATCAGTCGATGGCCGAGAATACGGTATGGATCCACCGGCGGCTGGGAGAGGGGAGCCGGATCGTCCTGTGGGCCCACAACTTCCACGTGTCCACCCAGCCGGGCGCCCAGGGATGGTTCCTCCGCGAGAGCTACGGCGACGAGATGGTCATTCTTGGGTTCAGTCACGAATCCGGGACCTTCACCGCCGTCCGCCAGCAGGGTTCCGGCTACCTGGGGCTTGATCAGCTCGTTCTCGACCCGGTACGGCCTCTTTCCTACGAGCACCACCTCTCCACCGCGACGACGCCCCGCTTCTTCCTGGACCTGCGCAACCGGGAGGCGGGGGCCGCTGGTACGGCCTGGCTATCCGCGCAGCGCCTCTTTCGCACGATCGGTTGCTGTTACGACCCCAACCTGGCCGCAAACTACTGGCATCGGCAACCTGTCGCGGATTGGTACGATGTGCTGATCCACTATGAGGTTACGCGGCCCACACGGGTGCTCCCGTACAGGTATCCCAGGACCTTTTAGACGCGGTTATCGGGGACGGCACCCCCAGACGGCCGCCGCCCCGAATCGAGTCTGCATCCCGCAACTCCTATCGCTGTGGTGCGCGCCGACGCTTCGCGAACCGCGCTGCCCGCCGCACCGCCAGCGAGAGCCCCGTCCACACCATCAGCGCGGCCGCCGCCGAGAAGAGTCCCGCCAGCAGTTGCCCCCGCCACCCCCAGTACTCACCGGTATGCGCGTAGCGGAGAAATTGCTGCGCTCTCCGGCCCGGTGTCTCGTCGGCGAAGCTCTCCCACCCCCGCACGGCTGCGTTCCCAACATCGACCGTCAGGTGGCCGGTCCGGTGCGGTTGCCCCTCCCCGCCCCTCCGCACCTCCACCCGCACCACCTCGTCCAGCGGTCGCGGCAGCGTCAGAACCAGCGTCTTCCACCCCGGCGTCCATGACATCGCCGTGGCGAGCACGCCAGACAGTCCCGCGGCCCCCCGCTCTTCGCTCACTACGCCGGTCGCTTCCGGCCACCCTCCACCCCCCACCCCTCTTCCAACCACCGGATTCACGCGGTCTCCCACGGCCGGGTAGGAGGTCGCGAGTCCCGTCGCAACGATGATCCCCAGCGGCAGCACCGACCAGATCCCCACCACCTGGTGCCAGGTGAGATCCCGCAGCGCCCCCCGCGCCCCCCGCCGCAACCGCAGCGCCCGGCCCAGCGATTTGCCGAGCGATCCGCGCGACAGCGAACGCGGCCACCACAGAATCGGTCCGGTCAGCAGCAGCGCCAGAAAGGCCACGTTGGCCGCGCCGGTCACCGCCCGCGCCCGCCGCACCGATCCGTCCGGGACATTGAACCAGCGATGCCACCGTTCGACGGACTCGAAGAAGCGCGCCGCACGACCCGGTCCCACGGCCACGACCGCACCGGTCCAGGGATCGAGGTCGGCGTAGCGGCCGCGCCCCGCAAAGACGCGCACCGGGGAACGGGGATCGGACCGGTAGCGCAGGGAGGTGGCCGTGAAGGGGGTTCCCGCATTTACCCCGGGGCCGTCGCGCCGCTCGCCCGAGAGCGCCCCCTGGGCCGCCGCCACGATCTCGCCGGGGGCCAGCCTCGGGCCCGCGTTCGCTGCGTCTGCCTCGGCCGCAAAGTGACGCCGCTCGGCCAGCTCCAGAACCGGTTCCCGCAGCGACAGCAGAGCGCCGGTGAGGGCCATCATCAGAATGACCGCGGCGGCCGCAACCGCCACCGAGAGGTGAGTCCAGAAGACGATGCGCCGAATCATGGCTGCACCACCGCTTCGGGCCGCGCCTCGTCCGGGGCGCCACTCCGGCGGGCAGCGAGTATGACCATGCGCGATCCCGATGCGCCGGCCGAAGAAGAGCCCCGCGCCGCCTCCAGCCAGCCGCAGTCACTCACCCGCGAACGCGGTCCGGTTCCGCAAAGCGCGCGCCCGGCCTTCATCCGCAATCGGCGCCCGTTGTCAGTTCAGCGTCACATACCGCTCGAAGCGCGCGACCTCGTTCTCGTCCACATATTTTCCGATCTCGCGCCGGAACTGCTCCAGATCCGTGTAGGGCCGGTACTCCTCGAACTCGTGCGCCATCCGGTCGCTCATCCCCGGCACCGCCATGATCTCGTCGCGCGTCGCGGAGTTCAGATCGATCGGCACAAAGACGTACCCCGCCAGCCTCTCCACCTCGGCCTCATCGACGTACTTGCCGATCTCGCGCCGGAACTCCGCCATGTCCTCGTAGGGCCGGTATTCCTCGAACTCGTGCGCCATCCGGTCGCCGACCCCGGGAATCAGCAGGATCTCGTCGTTCGTCACGTCGTTCAGGTTGATTGGCAACCAGAGCGATTCGTAGGCCGCCCGCGCCGCCTCGTCTCCGACCGCGCCCGCCAGCGCCCCGTGCAGATCGGCAACGCGCAGCCAGGGCCGACCTTCGACAATCGCGCTCACGGCGTCGTCGGTCATCCCCGCCAGCGACCGCATCTCTTCGGCAGTGGCAAGGTTGGGGTTGACGAGGGCGACCATGGCGGACCCGGCCTCCACCTCATCCGCGACCACCAGCTCCTGCTCGGGCTCGGAAGCAGGATCGCGCGCATCGCCGCCCCCACAAGCAACGAGCGAGAGCGTCAGCACGGCGGCCAACGGCGCGGCCACGAGCTGCGAAAAAACGGCAGACCAACTGCGATTGCGGAACATTTGTTTCCTCCCTGGGATCCTGTGGGCGGGGGTCGCGACGCGGACCACTCCGAAAACATGAGGACAATCGCAACCCCTCCACTGTTGTCACGATAACCGTACTGCCGCCCGTGCCCTCCGGCAACACTCTTTCGCACCGGTACGCGGCGGCCTTGCAGGACCACGGAGTCGTGTGTGCGCACCATCGCCCAACAGCGCGCCCACAACCCTGATGGCCAGCGCACCGGCGGTCAGGCGGGATCGGCTCCGCTCACAACGGCCACGGTCGCTCGCAATGAGGGGCGCCCGCCCTGCGTGTGGACACGGCACGACCGGCCGCACACCGTCGCCACGCTTGCCCACGGCGGATTCAGACGGCTACCCTTCACCCCTTCAAGAGGTCGCGACGCGACCGTCCCGGAAAGACGCGACCGTCCCGGAAAAATGGGCCGCTTCACCTGTGACCCCCCGGCGTGGCCCCGCTCCCGGGTATTCGTCCACTGTAAGGCAAGACCGGTCATGCCAATCCTGATTCTCCTCGCGCTCCCGGTCCTCGCGCTCCCGCTGGCAGCACAGGAGACGCGCACCTTCCGGCCACTCAGATCTCTGGGCGCGGGCAGCGAATGGACCGCCTCGGTCAGTCTGGGCGACGTGAATGGCGACGGTGCCCTCGATGTTGTCGTCGCCAACGGCCGTCACTGGCCTGGCCAGAACCGGATCTACCTCAACGACGGGCGGGCCGCCTTTACCCTCGCGCGGCGGCTGGGAGATGAAGAGGCCGGCAGCTACGCCGTCCCCCTCGCCGACTTCGATGGCGACGGTGACCTGGACATCGCGGTGGGGAACGACCGCACCCGGAACCTCATCTTCCTCAATGACGGCAACGGCCGCTTCGAGCCCGGAGCCACCTTCGGAAGCCCGAGTTCGACGCGAAGCCTGACCTTGGCGGATCTGGACGGCGACGGACACACGGACATCCTGGCGGTGAATCGCGGACGGCGAAACTTCATCTTTCACGGGGACGGAGCGGGGGCCTTCGGCGATGGCGTCCCGTTCGGGTCCGGGGACGACTCGACGATCGATGTTGCCGCCGCGGACCTCGACGGCGACGGGGACCTTGACCTCGTGCTTGCCAACCGCGACGGTGGGGCGAACTCGGTCCACTGGAACGACGCGGGCAGCTTCGAGCGGGCGACCGGGTACGGAACCGGAAGCGACGAGACACGCGGCGTGGCGGTGGGCGACGTGGACGGCGACGGCCACCGGGATATCGTGACGGCAAACATCGGCGAGCCGAACGCGGTGTACTTCGGCAATGGGGCCGGAGGCTTCGAGCGTAGCCGGTCGTTCGGGCCCGACGACGATCAGAGCTATGCCGTCCGCCTCTCGGACCTGGATCGCGACGGGGATCCGGACATCGTCGTCGCGAACGTGGGTACGCAAAACGCGGTGTACTTCAATCGGTCCGGCGAGGGCCCGGAGTTCGACGAGTTCCGCTTCGGATGCGAGGACTGCGCCACCTACGGCGTAGCGGTGGGGGATTTCAACGGAGACGGCTTCCCGGAGATCGTCACTGCGAATTCGAGGGCGCCCAATGGGGTGTTCGCGTCGTCCCGGTGACCTGACCCAGCTCGTCCCGGTGACCTGGCCCCAACTCGTTCCGGTGACCTGGCCCCAACAAAGCCCGTCCGCGCGGTGTCTCCAACGGGACGGCAAATGGGGCCGACACTCGCGATTGGGATCCAAGGATGACGGGATACAAGATGACAGATTCGAGCGGCAGGACTGATGCACCCACCGGGGCCAGCGGCCGCAATCCCTTCCCCCGCGCACTGGTCCTGTCCGGCGCCGCGCTCTTCGCCCTAGCGTCCACCGGAGCCCGCGCCCAGTCCGGCAATGGCGGCAACGGCGATGTTCCCGTCCTTGAGGCCGCCGCGCTTCCTCCCACCACCAACATCGATCTGGACGGCCGGCTCACCGAGGAAATCTGGCGCACCGCGACCCCCATCACCGACTTCACCCAGCAGGAACCGGTCGAGGGCGGCGCCCCTTCGGAAGAGACCGAGATCCGCGTGGTCTTCGACGAGGACAATCTCTATATCGGCGCGATTTTCTACGGCGATCCCGCAAACATTCTCGCCTACCAGCGGCAGCGCGACGCCAGCCTGGGCACCGACGACCGCTTCATGTGGATCCTGGACACCTTCCGGGACGGGCGCACCGGGTACTTCTTCGAGATCAATCCCGCCGGGCTGATGGGCGATGGCATCCTGTCGGGAAGCGGATTCGGGGGTGGGGGCGGACGGGGCGGCGGGGGCGGCAAGGCGTGGGACGGCATCTGGGAGGCGCGAACCGCCGTGCGCGACGACGGGTGGTCGGCCGAGGTGCGCATTCCCTTTCGGACGCTGAACTTCAACCCCGAGCTGGATAGCTGGGGAATCAACTTCCAGCGCACGATCCGTCACCGCAACGAAGAGATCCTCTGGCGCGGATACCGCCGCAACGAGGGCCTTTTTCGGCCGGTCAACGCCGGTCGGCTGACGGGCCTCAGGAACCTTTCGCAGGGACTGGGGCTGGAAGCGCGGCCGTCGGGCGTCACCACCTGGAAGGACGTTCCCGGCAACACCGATCCGACCACCTTTCCCAGCGACGTCAGCCTGGACGTCAACTACAGCGTGACCTCGAGTTTGCGCGCCTCGGCGAGCATCAACACCGACTTCGCCGAGGTCGAGAGCGATCAGCGGCGCGTCAACCTCACCCGCTTCCCGCAACGCTTCCCCGAACGGCGGGATTTCTTCCTCGAAGGGTCGGGCGTCTTCTCCTTCGCGCCCCGCAGCGGTCCCTCGCCCTTCTTTTCGCGGCGCATCGGTCTGCGCTCCGGCCAGCAAATTCCCATTCGGTACGGCACCCGCCTCACCGGCCAGGCCGGCCGCTACGAGCTCGGATTCTACCAGATCGGCACCGCCGAGCACTCCTTCTTCGACGAAAGTTCGCTGACCGACCTGAGTGTGCCGAGCGAGATTTTCACCGTGGCCCGCGTCAAGCGTTCGATCTTCGAGCAATCCACCGTCGGGGCGATCTATACCCGGCGGGCGAGCGCTGTGGGTGCGGATGGCATCGCGACGCCGGACGGCCACACTATGGGAATCGACGCGCAGTTCAACACGCGCCACTTCCTGGGCGACAAGCGGCTCGAAATGGAGGCCTTCGTCGCCTGGAACTCCAACCCCGACCCCGCGATCGACCGTTCGCTCAACGATCTCACCGCACGCGGCCTGCGCCTCAACTACCCCAACGACATCTGGTCCGCGCACATCTCCTACCGCGAGTTCGGCGGCGACTACCGTCCAACCCTGGGGTTCGTCACCCGCAACGGTTTTCGGCGCATCGAGCCGCGCATCGGTTGGGCGCCCCGTCCGGAAAGCATCGACTGGATCCGGCAGTTGGATTTCTCGGTGCAGTTCCGCAACCTGACCAACCTCTACAGCGGTGTGCTGGAAGAGCGGGAATGGCAGTTCGATCTTCTGGGAATCGACTTCGAGAGCGGCGACAACATCGAAATCCAGGCCACGCGGACGCGGGAATTCCTGGACTACAGCTTCGAGGTCAGCGACGGAGTCGACATTCTGCCGGGCGACTACACCACCACCGAGGTGCAGCTTCAGGCCCGCACCACCGGCCGCCGGAGAGTGTCGGGTTTCGGGCAGATCAGCCGCGGAGGCTTCTGGGACGGGGACCGGACGCGCATGAGCGCGCGTATCTCCTTTCGCCCCAATCCCGGCGTGAGTCTGTCGACCAACTTCGAGCACAACCAGGTGTCGCTGCCGAGGGGGGACTTTGACGCCGATGTGTACGAAATCGAGGGGCAGTGGAACGCGAACCAGTGGATCAGCGTGACCAATCAGATCCGTTACGACAACGACAGCGACATTGTGGGACTCTTCGCGCGGCTGCGCTGGATTGTCAAGCCGGGCAACGACATCTTCCTCGTCTACACCCACAACTGGCGCAATCTGGGGCTCGATATCCTCGACGACCGCGAGCTGATCACCCTTTCGCGCGGCGGAGCGATCAAGGCCAACTATACGTACCGGTTCTGAACCCGTACCGGTTCTGAGCCAGCTACGTCCACCGCTTCCAATCGGCGGCGAGTCGGCAAGGAACCCCCGCCGGGAAGGGGTGCGCGCGCACCATGGCCAGCGCGGCGCGCTCTTCGGCCGGCCCGCGCAGGGGCCGGAAGGCACGCCTGGAAACCCGGGCGCATCCGCGCACAGTGGAGCCAACCGGGATCGAACCGGTGACCTCTGGCTTGCAAAGCCAGCGCTCTCCCATCTGAGCTATGGCCCCGAGGGGTCGGCCTGAGCCAACGTGCTCCCAAGATAGCCCGCTCGGCCCGTGGCTGGAAGGCGTGGCGCGGCGGGTGGATTCGCTCGTCATCGCTGATTGCGGTATGGGCTGATCGCGGTATTGGCTGATTGTGCCTCCCCCGGCTAGATTGCCTGCCATGAACGATCCTCTCCGGTTCTGGTTGAGGTATGGTGCCATCACGCTCATGGTGGCCTGCACGAGCGATCGCGGCCCCCAGGACGGGACCGGATCCCCGTCATCGACCGAACCCGGCGCCTCCGCCGCGGCTGCCCCCGATTCCTCGCCGGGGCCCGATTCGTCCCCGTTGGCCGCCGCTCCCGAGTCCGCGTCGCCCGCCGCGGCCGTCACCCCGGACTCCACCCCCGCCCCCCTCGCCCCGGACCCCACCCTTGCCACCCCCGAGGAGATCGCGCGGGATCCCGGTCGGCGCTTCCACTTCGCCCGCCCCGGCGCGGTGCGCGGGCTGTACGTCAACGCCTGGTCGGCGGGATCGCGCAGGCGGATTGCGGCGCTCCTGGAACTCGCCGGACGGACCGAGATCAACACCTTCGTGGTGGACATCAAGGATGCGACCGGATACCTGAGTCATCCGAGCGAAATCCCGCTGGCCCGCGAGATCGGCGCCACCGGCGAGATCCGCATCCCGAATCTGCGGCTCCTTCTGGCCCGGCTGGAGGAGGCCGGCGTCTATCCGGTGGCCCGCATCGTGATTGTAAAGGATCCGCTCCTCGCGGCGGCGCGGCCCGAGCTGGCAGTCCAGGACACCGCGGGGGGCCCCTGGATCGACGACAAGGGAATCGTCTGGCTGAACGCCTACAACCGCGAGCTCTGGGACTACCACATCGCCATCGCGCGCGAGGTTGCCGAGGTTGGCTTTCCCGAGATCCAGTGGGATTATGTGCGCTTCCCCGATGCGCCTCGCTCCGCCCTGCGCCGCGCCTACTTTCCCGGCGGCGTGGGCAAGCCGCGCCCCGACGCCATCCGCGAGTTCCTGGCCTACAGCCGCGAACAGCTCGCCGATCTGGGTGTTCAGGTTACCGCCGACGTCTTTGGCGTGACGACCTCCGCGTCCGGCGATGTCGGAATCGGGCAGGTGTGGGAATCGTTCATCGATGTGGTGGATGTGGCGCTGCCGATGGTCTATCCGAGCCACTACTGGCGGGGAAGCTTTGGCTACGACGAGCCCAATGCGCACCCCTACGAGATCGTGCGCGAGGCATTGGAGTACGGCCTGCGGCGATCCGCCAGAGTACCGAATGCGGGCGCGACCCGGCCCTGGCTCCAGGACTTTACCCTGGGGCCGCCCCGCTACGGGGTGCCGGAGGTGCGCGCACAGATTCAGGCCACCTACGATGTCGGGATCGACGAGTGGATTCTGTGGAATCCGGGAAGCCGCTACACCGAAGGGGCGCTGGAACCGGTGGGGGGATTCGCGGAGGAACCGATGATGCGGGTCGCCAATCAGTTGATTCCCGTCTCGCGGCGCTTCGAGCTCTACGACACCACGACCGTTGTGGCCGAACCGGGAGCGGTGGGCGATTCGATCCCGCGCGACTCGATCCCGGCGGATTCGATCCGGACCGACACGATTCCGGGGCGCGGTTCGATTCCCGGGCGCGGTTCCAGGTATTGACCCGGGAAATCAGCTCGGGTCGGTGTCCTGTGGCCTGACCGCCACCACCGCAATCCGGCGGCGCAGCAACGGAACCCAGCGCTGCACGGCCCTCTCGACCCATCGCAACCCCGGCAGGTGCGATTCCGCGTAACCCGCCCGTGCGATGCGGAAACCGGCGCGGTCTAGCATGGCCGTCAGGCGTGGCAGCGACTTGTAGTCCACATGGCTCTCGTCGGGCTTGAGGACGATGTTGCGGTTCTTCAGCACCTCGAGAATGTGGCTGCGGCAGGGCGTCCACACCGCGAAGCGACCCCCCGGCTTGACCAGACGGAAGGCCTCCGCCGCCACCGCCTCGGAGTCGTCCGGGTAGAGATGCTCAAAGAGGTCGGCCGCCACCACGAGATCGAAGGAGGCCGCCGCGAGTCCGCTCCCGGTGGCGTCGCCCACCTGGAACGAGAGATTGCGCACACCCGGGTCACTGCGCCGGACAGCGGCATCCAGCCGGGCATTGCAGCTCGCCACCGCGCGTTCGGCAAAATCCAGTCCCACCACCTCGCGCACCCGGGGGGCCAGGGCAAAGCTGATCGTTCCCCAGCCACAGCCGAGATCCAGGACGCGGTCGGCGGGCCGCGGATCGCAGAGCTCCCGAACCTTCGTGGCCCGGTAGCGCTGAAAACGGCTGTCGAAGTCGCGCAGATGCGCGGGCGCGTCAAAGTAGGTGGAGCGATCGTACCAGCCGCTGTCGATTCGCTCGGGGGATGGTGGCCCTGCCGACAAAGGGAAAGCGACGACCGGTCGCTACAAGGGAGCCGCCACCAGGAGGGCCGCTACCAGGAGGATTTGCGCACTCCCGGAATCAGGCCGTGCAGCGCCATCTCGCGCAGGGCGATCCTGGAGAGCCCGAACTTCCGGTTGAATGCGCGCGGACGCCCGGTCATCTGGCACCGGTTGCGATACCGAACCGCCGACGAATCCCGCGGCAGCGCCTGAAGCTGCGCCATCGCCTCGGCTTTTTCCATCGGTCCGGCGTCGGCGCTTTTCACGATCGCAACCAGCTTCGCGCGCCTCTCGGCGTACTTCACGATCAGCTTCGCGCGCCGGTCGTTCTTTTCAAGCTTGCCCTTCTTGGCCATGCGGTGTCTCTCGGTGTCGGTGGTGCCATCGGTGTCTTGCGGGGATTTTCAGGCTGTGAATGATTGCAGGAATGGGCGGCGGAATCAAGGGGCCGACGTAAACCGGGAGGCCCGCGCGCCTTCGGCGGACCTCCCGGTGGGTTGGTTGCGGCGATGCGGCTGTCGCTACATTTCATTTCCTCCCCGGCCAGATGGGTCGGAGACCGGCCGCACCGGATAGATGGAGATGTGCGATGGTTCGGTGTGAATCACCGTTACCTGACGCCCGTTCATCGTCTCCGGCGAAGGGTCAACGCGAACGGAAATGACGCTATCGCGGTGCATACCGACGTACCAACGTGAACGCCGGTGGCGTGCGTTGTCGCGCAACAACGTGTATCCGCCTGTCCCCGGATCGATTACGGTGCCAGCGAAAGGCTGGTCCCACTGAGAAATGAACAGCCTTCCAGTATTGTCGAGGTCGAAGCGGCTATAGCCCTGGCGAAACACACCCGGCCGGTTGCCCTCGCGCCGCCGCCGGGCCTGCCTGACCACGGTGGCGGGAACCGGAACCGACTTGGCGGCTCCGTCCTTCGTGTAGCCGGTGAGGACATCGTCCTCGCCAAGTACATACGCCACCGAATCGCTGCATGCCAGCTTCGTGTAGGCGAATCCCATCGCAAGTTGAATCGCTTCCCCCTGGCTGGGTACTGTGGTCATCTTCGGAAAGCGCAGGCTTCGGGACGCCTTGTCTATGCCCACTGGATCTGCAGACCCATCGGACTTTCGGACGGCAACGCCGCTGGGGTGAAGCGGCACTGCGGGTCGTCCCGAGAACGCGCACACGGTACGTGCGAATGGCGCTTCCGGATTCCAATCGAACCCGAGGTCTCCTGAGGAGTACCAGAAGGCAATCCCAGTTCCGTCGGCCACCAATACGCCTTCCGGTGTTGCCGCAATGTCCCAGATTACCTCCACCTCGCCAGGTCCGTTGCCCAATCCGCGGCCATAGGTTGAGACCACCGAGCCATCGTCGAGAGATCGGGCTTCAACCATGTACGGATCGCGGCTCTCGACAAGATAGATGAGACCCCGGGCGTGATCTATCGTCTGAACGTCGCCGAAGTCGTACTCGATTCCACCGACGATGGTGCGACCGGAGTCCACAAGGATTTCGTGGACCTGCTGTGCCGAAGCGAAAGAGATGGCGTTGGCAAAGACCATCGGGAGGAGTGCAGCCGTCTGGACGATACGCATCTGTGCTAATCTCTCGTGTTGGCGTCCAACTCGCTCATCGAGCCACAGTCTCCATGGGCCCGCGCGCCTTCGGCGGACCTCCCGGCGTGGGACTGCGGAAGTCGGAATCACCTGTCGTCCTGGCCAGAACCGGACTGCTCGGTGAGATCCACCAGATCGGCCCAGAGGATCTCGGTCTCGGTCACAGCGATGAACCGATCCCCAACGATCACACCGTCGCGGATCGTGTGCTGGCCCCGCAAGGTACCGGGCTCAAGTAAGGTTGGCACAGCGTCGGCTGACGGCGGTACGCTGAATCCCAGAAATGCCGATTGTATGCCGCCCGTGGTTACCCATAGTTGCCCGTCGAAATTGTGCACCCCCGTAATGGGTCTCAGTTCCGCCCCTGGTGGCGGTCGGTCCCTGACCAGGACGCGTGAGATGGCCTCGCCGATCGCCTCCGGAACTGGTCGCGTCACAATGTCGGTCACCCTGTCGTCCTGCCACTTCATCGACCATACTGCCGGACTGCTGCTGTTCAGGATCAACGCAACCTCGCCCGGCGCAACAGAGTGAAGCAGCCACCCCATTTGGCGTTCCATGATGGCTCCAAAGTTGGATCCGGCGGCCAACTCCGGCGGAATCGACTCAGGAACATCCAGGCTCACGAACCCTTCGCCTGTGAGCGGTGCCCGCGCGATCAGGGACTCATCCCGTTCCGGTGTCTGGAAGGAGGAAAAATCGGGAAAAACCAAGCCATCCCGTCCCACTGCGAACGATCGGCTCAGCGGCCACGGCACGTTAGGCGTGACAGTCTCCAGGTGCTCGCCGTCCGGGCTGAACAAGAGGAACCGGCCTCCTTCCCGGTCCAGAACCCAGACTCCACGCGGATCGGCTCGAATCGCCAAGGCATCGCCGATTTCTCCTGGCCCGAGTCCCTGACGCCCGAATGCTGCCAGCACCACAGCCGTCGTGGACACTTGATACACACGTCTGGCCAGTCGGTCGAGCACATAAACACTCTGTGCATCGGGAGCCACCGAGAGCGCTTGCAGCGACTCGAAATAGATCGTGGAGTCGGGTTGAGACAATCTGGCGACCACTTGGCCAACCGCAATGCGACGGGACGGCATGGGGCTCTCGTCGGTGTTGCAGGCGGCGACGACCGAAGCCGCAATCACTACTAGCAGAATCAATCTTGATTTCATCAGGACTCCCGAATGCGAGTGCGCCGAATGCCCCCCGGGTGTTGCAAGGGGGACACCCGATCCTTCGAATGAAGACTCAATGGAAGGTGACCGGGGAGTCCAATCCACACTCGAGCCCTCCACCGTTGCTCGTATCCTGGAAGGTGTAGTGGCTACCTCCGGGAGTCTTGACGATGTACCCGCAAGCGCACCACGAGCATTCAATGATCTTGAGGTACGGTATGGAGACTGTTACACAGGTATCCGAATACAGCTCGCCTGTGAGTTCCTCGTCACCCCAATCGATCGTCGCGGTCGCCGCGCATTCAGCGGTGGACGGGGCCGCCACCGTAGTCGCGTTCTCGGCGGGACTGGAGGGTGCACTGCCGACATCGGGAGTGGAGATGGCTGCCGCCGAACTGCCCTCCATCAAGGCGAGACTGGGCTGCCCCCGGAACGCCATGGATCCGAGGTAGGGAACGGCGGGACGCGCGAGACTCCTGACGGGATTCTCCGTGACCACGGGGAGCGGGTTGTCAACCGTCTCCACGGTCGAAGCCGCGAAGACCGGCGACGGGGCCGCCACCACGACGCCGAGCGCGAGCACGCAGACGGCGGTGACGATGAGACTGCGGATGGAAATGAACATCTTGCACCCTCCTGGGTGAAAAGTGAGTTTCCCGGAGGGGTTTCCCCCCGGGTTTTCCCCCCGAGAGGATGCGAGAATGCTTAACACCTTTTCGGGCTGGTGTCAACTCCAGGGTCCTCGGAACTCCAGAAATGCCAGTTCTTGCGCGCAGGCGGAATCCCATCGTCCATCCAGTTGGGAACGAACCGGGGCGAAAACGGCAATGCGCCATCGGAATGAACCGCCGCGCGTCTGGCGAACTCCCCTACCCGTGCGGCCGATGCGCCCGCTGCCGCGCCGGGTCGGTCTCCAGGAAGGGCCCACCGACCAGGTCCACGCAGTCCGGCACCGCCGCGAAGACTGCGTCCAGGCACTCGCGCACGGCCTTGGGCGAACCTGGGAGATTGACGATCAGTGCCGCGCCGCGAACCCCGGCCGTCTGGCGCGAGAGGATGGCCGTGGGGACGTGGGGGCGCGACACGGCCCGCATGGCTTCCCCAAATCCGGGAAGCTCCTTGTCCAGGACGGCCAGGGTGGCTTCGGGAGTGACGTCGCGGGGGGCGGGGCCGGTTCCTCCCGTAGTGATGACCAGGCAGCAGCAGCAGTCATCCACCAGCTCCACCAGGATGTCCCGAATCAGCTCGGTTTCATCGGGGATCAGCCGCAGTACCGCCTCCCAGGGGGTGGTCAGCACCTCGTTCAGGTAGTCGCGCACCGCCGGTCCGCCTCTGTCCGCGTATTCGCCCCGCGACGCCCGGTCGGAGACCGTCACGATCCCGATCCGCGCCCGGCCGCTCGTCCCCCGCTCTCGCTCGCTCGTCCTTGGATTCCCGCTCATTCGCAATCCACCTTTTCGTACTTGCGTTCATTCATTCCCGCGCCACCCGTCCCGCCTGATCCGCGGCCAACCCAAACTGCCTGCCTTCAGACGCCTCGCTCCCGACTGTCGGCCCAGTCCGTCTTCCCCCGAATGAATCGCACCCAGGCCCCTGGTTTCGCTACCTTGGACGGGTTCGCCGCCGCGCCCAGGCCCCGCTTCCCCCACTCCCTGACCGGCCACGTTTCCCGTACCAACACACCGCATGACCACCAATCCCCGACCCGACTCCGCCAGCCGCATCCTCCCCGCCGCCTACGACGGAATCCGCACCCTGCAGGACGAGTTCGACCTTTACCAAAACGCTGCCTTCCCCGCGCGTTCGTCACGCTTCTTTGCCCTGGAGCTTGCGGGCGAGACTGGCGAACTGGCCAATCTGGAGAAGAAAACGTGGAAGGGGAGGGATGTCGATGCGGCCGATTTCGAGGACGAGGCGGCCGACGTCTGCATTGCGCTCCTCAACTTCGTCAACAGCCGGAAGATCGACCTGGCCCGCGCGGTGAGGCAGAAGATGCGCACCATCGACCGCCGCCGCCTGGCCCGGCCGGAACCGGGTTCCCCCACAACAACCGTTCGCAGCCCATGACCCGGACCGCCGAGTTCAGTCCGCTGGCCGATGTCCAGGCCCATCCGGATACCCGCGAGGTGCCGATCAGCCGGGTCGGGGTGAAGAACATCCGCTTCCCCATCAACGTGCGCGACCGCCGCAAAACCGCGCAGCAGACCGTGGCGACCGTTGATATGTCGGTGGATCTTCCGCACCACTTCAAGGGCACCCACATGAGCCGCTTCATGGAGATTCTGAACGCCTACGACGGCGAGATCTCCGTGGAGTCGCTGCCCGCGATCCTGCGCACCATGCGCAACCGGCTGAATGCCGAGACCGCCCATCTGCGCATCGCCTTCCCCTACTTCATGGCCAAGTCCGCTCCGGTGACCGGCGCCTCGGGGATGCTCTCCTACGACTGCGCCTTCGATGCGACGAGCGGCAATCCGGATGACTTTGTGCTGACGGTCAAGGTTCCCGTCACGACGCTGTGCCCCTGTTCGCGGGAGATCAGCGCGCGGGGAGCGCACAACCAGCGCAGCCTGGTGACCGTTCAGGCCCGCTTCGACGGCGAGCTGTGGATCGAGGACCTGGTCGCGCTGGTGGACGAGTCGGCCTCGTGCGAGCTCTATCCGGTGCTCAAGCGGAGCGACGAGAAGTGGGTGACGGAGCGCGCCTACGACAATCCGCGCTTTGTGGAGGATCTGGTTCGCGAAGTGACGGTGCGGCTGCGCGAGGTGGAGCGGATCTCGTGGTTCCGCGTGAATGTGGTGAACTTCGAGTCGATCCACGAACACGACGCCTACGCCGAGGTGGAGGAGCCGCGGGCGGTGCCGTGAGTTTTCGGGCGGTGCCCCCCAAGTGGGTTCGGGTATCGTGTCGGTCGAGGGGGCGGCGGGTCGGAGTGCCAACCGCCGGGGGATCGATGCCGATTTGACGCGTTGGAGCGCCCTGCGGTCTGACCGCCTACCCGGATCCGTAGCGCCGCTGGAAGCGCTCCACCCGCCCGGCCGTGTCGAGCAGCCGCTGGGTGCCCGTGTAGAAGGGGTGCGACGACGACGAGATCTCGAGGGTGACGAGCGGATATTCCTTCCCGTCCTCCCACTCGATGGTGCGCTTGGTCGCGACCGTGGAGCGCGACATGAAGCTGTAGCCGGTGGACACATCCCGAAAGACGACCGGGCGATATTTGGGGTGGATGCCTTTCTTCACTTCTCTTGTCTTCCATTTCTGGCCGCCGATGGAACCACGTCGCGGCCCGGACGCCGCACGCGGCAATCAGAATTGCTCGCCGGGACACGATTCGACCGGGCAAGGCTTCGGCGCGGCGAGGCGGACACCCGCGCGCGAGGACAAGGGTAAGTCTATTCCATTCGGGCCACCGCGGTCAACAGGGGGGGATTGTCGCCCAGCCGAAAATCCGGCATCTTATCCGGCGGCTCGCGAAGGAGGACCACGGGCCGGCCAGACCAAGACCCGAGGAGAAGCAGCATGGCGAAGAAGTCGGGGAAGGGACCCCGGATTATCGTGAAGATGTCGAGCACCGAGAGCCCCTACCGCTTTACGACCACGAAGAACAAGCGCAACCACCCGCAGCGGTTGCAATTGCGGCGGTACGATCCGGTGTTGCGGCGCCACGTGCTCTTCAAGGAAGAGAAGTAGGCCCGTCGGGGATCCCGGTATCCGGGGACCTCGGTCATCGGGGACGACGGCAGGCGCGAACGGCGGAACAGCGAACGGAGGATTAGAGCGATGGCCCGGAAGTGTGAAGTAACGGGAAAGGGACCCCTCGTGGGATACAACGTTTCCCACGCCCACAACAAGACCAAGACGCGGCAGCTCCCGAACCTTCAGAAGAAGCGGATCTTCGTGCCCGAACTCGGAAGGTCGGTGCGGATCCGGGTTGCGACCTCGGCGCTGCGTTCGATCGACAAGATGGGACTCGTGACGTTTCTGCGAAAAAACGGAATGACGCTGCGCGACGTCACCTGACCCCTTCCCGGCCACCTCCCCACGCGGCCCTCGCCCTCGCCCTTGCGGCGGCGATCTGTGCCTGCGCTGGCGGGATCCGGGCTCAGAACGTCGCCCGGGACGACGCGGCGGCGCTCTCGCTCATCCGCGCGGCCCGCGAACTGCGCGAATCCCCCGCGGCCAACGCGGCCGCCTTCTATCGCGCGGAGGCCGAGGGTCACATCTACTTCTACCTGGACCGCGACGATGGCGGCCAGGCGATTCCCATGCGGGTCGATCAGGTTGCGGTCGACCTCTACCAGAGTCCGTCCGGACAGCGGCGCCAGATCATTCGCGGGCTGAGAAAGCGCGAACTCCTCCCCGTCCGCGATTTCCGCTACTACATCGACCGGCTCACCGCCGTCCAGAACGGATTCGGCGACAGGATCGCCATCGGCGAAGGCCGCGATGTGCGCGACGCCCCGCATCCGCTCGGTGGCAACGGCGAAGAGGCGTACCGCTTCCAGGTGGTGGACTCGATCCGCCTGAGCATGCCCACGCTCCCCGAACCGTTGCGCGTCTACGAGGTCGAGGTCCGGCCCCGCCACGAGGATCGTCCCGGGATTTCGGGAAGCATCTTCCTGGAGGCCGAAACCGGAGCGCTGGTACGGATGATCTTCGGCTTCACCCCGGCCTCCTACGTGGATCCGCGCACCGACCGGATTACCGTGCGGCTGGAGCACTCGCTCTGGGAGGACCGCTTCTGGCTGCCCTACCGCCAGGTGGTGGAGGTGCGGCGCGAGATGCCCGGGCTGGACTTGCCGGTGGGAACGGTGATTCGGGCCAATCTGGAGATCGTGCGGTACGAGTTCGGGCCCGAGCTGGATCCGGGCTTCTTCGATGGATTGCCGGTCAGGATGCGCGCCTACTCCGACGCGGATTCCGCGGCCTTCCGCACCGGTCTGATGGATCGCATGGCGGAAGAGGGACTGGCGCCGGTCGGTCTGGCCGAAATCGAGGCCGAGGCGAGGCGGGTGGCGCGGGCCCAACTGGTGAGCGGTCTGCCCCGGTTGCGTATCCATGCCGACCGCTTCTCGTCGGTGGTGCGGGCCAACCGCGCCGAGGGCGTTCACTTCGGGGCGGGGGCGACCTTTGCGCCGCGCGAGGGAGTGAGGCTGGATGCGTTGGCCGGATGGGCGACCGCCGACCGCGCGCTGACGGGGCGGGTGGCGGTGCGGTGGATCGCGACCGACGCCACGACCGCCACCGCCGCGGTCTACCGCCGCGGCCTGCGCGATGCGGGGCCCTTTGCGGGTGCGTCCGGGGCGGTGAACACGGTCTCCGCGCTGGCGGGCAGCCGCGACCACACCGATCCCTGGTTCGCGACCGGTGCGCGCGTCGAGCTGGATCGCGCGATCGGCGACGCCGTGGGGCTGCGGGCCGGAGTCGTGGTGGAAGAGATGGCGCGCGCGGGATCGCCGGTGGCCTTTGCCGGTGCGGACTCGGGCGCATGGGTGCGGCCCGCCGAGGAAGGGGTGCTGGCGCGCGCGACCGCAGGGTTGGTGCGGCGGGGCGGGGACGGACGGTGGCAGCACGAGGCCGGGGTAAGGGGGGCGGTGGGGCGCCTGCAGGGCGAACTGCACGGCGAGATCGGGGCGCGGATCGGGGGCACGCTGTCCAGCGAAGATTTCTCCAGCGCGGCCACCCTTGCGCTCGACGCCGGAATCGCGGGGGGCGCGCTTCCCCGTCAACACCACTTCTTTCTGGGCGGACGCGGCACCCTTCCCGGCCACCCCTTCCGCGCATACGGCGGGCGACAATTCCTGCTGGCCCGCACCGAGGCCCGGCGCACGATCGTACGGGGCTGGTTGTCGGCCCGGCTGGTTGCGGGCGCGGGTGCGGTCGGCTCAACTCCCGACGATTTCGCCACCTCCTGGGCCGTGCGCTCGACCGGCGGACTTCTCGGCTACGCCGGCCTGGGCCTGGCCGCCGTGCACGACATCGTCAGGATCGACGGCGTGTGGGGATTCCCGGATGGCGCCTTCGAGCTCGTCTTCTCGGTGGACTCGTGGCTGCGTCCCTTCATGTAGTCCGCGATTCCCCGTGCGGATGGATTCCGTGTCCGTGCGGCCCGCCGGGTCATTGCACTCAGCCAGCCCTTCCCGCAGAGGGGCGGCCTTCGCTTTCCTCGGCCTTCGCCCGCTCGCTGGTGTAGAGGAAGTTGGTAAATCCCCGGTCGTAGTCCGACAGCCCATTCTGCCCCGTCATCTTCATGCGCGCGTCGTAGAGGTCACGCATGGCGCTGGAGATCGCCCCATTGCGACGGCCCGCGGGCCGCAAGCGCCGAAAATCCTCCAGTACCGACCCCGAAATCGGCGTCTGCGCGAGAAGCTCTCCGTACCGCTCCGGATCGTCGCCGTCCAGTACGCGAAGATTGCGATAGACCCGTTCGGCGAGCGCGGCCTGGCGGAGGCGAGGATCGCGGGACTGCGAGAGCGCCAGGTAGGAGAGCGCCTGCGCCTCGAGCTCCTTCAGGTAGCCCTTCCGGTGGCAGAACTCGTGGCAGATGATGTGCGCTTCGAAGATGCCGGTGCTGCGAAAGACCGCAACGTCGCCCGAAAGGATGTCGCAACTGCCGATGGCGAAGGGAAGAAGGAAGCGGGAAAGGGTGACTTCGCGCACTGAGCTGCTGGTTTCCACGCGCTGGCCGGTGACCCCGGCGATATAGCTGGTCAATCTTTCGTTCACGACCGAGGCCAGCACGGCGCGCTCGCGTGTCTCGGGTTCGTGAATTGCCATGAGTTCGCTGCCGTAGCGATCGATCTCCTCCAGGCGGAGCGATTCGGGCATCTCATCCAGGTGCTTGACATCGGCCCCGTAGCTCTCAAGGAAGTCGATCCGGCGCACGCCCCGCCGACTCACCCAGTCGCCCAGCGCGGCCCCCGCATAGGCCCCCGCCGCGGCCGCCTGCAACACCCGCCCCGGAAGGGTGGCGCCCAGGAGGATGCGCGATGCCAGCGGGGCCGCGAAGATCACATCGGTCAGCGCGACCGGCGACCAGGTGGCGGTGTTGGGAATCCGGATCGTCTCGGTATCTTGCATTTTCTTTCGCTCTCTGTCGTTTCTCGCACGGTGCCGTACGCCGAGGCCATCGGTTACGGATTCGTCCCATCCCCCCAATCCGACTCTCCAATTGAAGCGCATCCCCTCCAACGACCGCAAGGCCAGCGCCGCGATCACGCCGCTCCGGGGCGTACGCGTGGCCGACTTCTCGCAAAACCTGGCCGGGCCGAGCGCCACGCAGATTCTGGCCGACCTGGGGGCCGATGTGGTGAAGATCGAGCCGCCCGGGGGCGATCCGGCGAGGCGTTGGGGACCGCCTTTTATTGGAGGAGCCGACGCGGGCGAGCGGCGAGCCACGACCGGGGAGCGACAAGCCAGTGGCGCAGGCGGCACGAGCGGGGGAACCGGTGCCCGCCACGGCGACGGCACCCTCTTCCACGCAGTCAACCGCAACAAGCGCGGGGTCGTGCTGGACCTGAAGACGGAGGAGGGACGGAAACGGGCCATCGCTCTCGCATCCGGCTGCGATGTTGTCGTGCAGGCGTTCCGTCCCGGTGTCGCCGACCGTTTCGGGATCGGTTGGGAGGCCGTGCGCGCCGCCAATCCCACGGTCATCTACCTTTCGGTGCTCGCGTACGGAACGGATGGTCCGCTGCGCAACGATCCCGGATACGATCCGCTGATGCAGGCGCGCTCCGGGCTCATGGCGGTGACGGGGGAACAGGGCGGGGGGGCGGTCCGGGTGGGCACCTCGATCGTGGATCTGGGTACGGGAATGTGGGCCGCGATCGCGATTCTGGGTGCGTTGGCCGAGCGGGAGCGCACCGGCAGGGGTTGCCATGTGACGGCGTCGCTCCTGGACACATCGCTCGCGTGGATGTCGTACCACATCACGGGCTATCTGGAGACGGGACGGGAGAGTGGACCGATGGGGACTTCCATTGCGATGATCGCGCCGTACCAGGCGTTTGCGTGCAGCGATGGGGAGGTGATGATCGCCGCGGGCAATGACGCGATCTTTGGGCGGCTGTGCGGGGCGCTGGGGTTGGAGGGACTGGTGAAGGATCCCGATTATGCGGACAATGCGAGCCGGGTGGCGAACAGTGTGGCGCTGGCGGGAATCCTGGCGCGGAGGACGCGGGACCACAGTGTGACGGAACTCCTCCGGCTCCTGGCGGACCACAAGGTGCCGGCGGCTCCCATCCATTCCGTGGCCGCGGCGGTCGCCGATCCTCAGGCGGAAGCCACCGGCATGGTGCGGCGTCACCTTCACCCCTACCTTGGCGACTATGTGGACCTCCCGATGCCGGTGCGCTGGGATGGGCGCCGCGCGGAGCTGCGCCGCTTCCCCCCGTCGGTCGGCGAGCATCAGTTGGAGCTGTTTCCCGAGGAGGCGTCGGCCACCGGGAAGCCACCGATCCCCGAGGCGGAGTGATCCATGAGAAAAGCCACGAGCACCGGACACGCCGGCGGCCGGACCCCCTCCCGGCCCGGCCGCGTCCGCCACGCATGGCCGCGAATCCGGCTCGGCCCCCGGTTTCGTCTGCCGCGCGGCCTCCCCCTTGGCGCCCTCCTCCTGGCGATCGCGCTGGATGCGCTGGCCTTCGGGTTTGTCGGCGATTACGGTGGCCTCTTCGGCGGCGGCTGGCGCTTCGCCCCCCTCCTCCCCACCCCCCGCCAACACGACTTCGCGGCCGCCTTCTCGGCGCAGGACCTCCTCAACCAGGATCTCATCGACCGCGCCGGCGTGGCGGGAACGGCGGTGGCGCTGGGCCCGGACGGCCGCCTCGTCCTCAAGGTCATGCTGACGCACGCGGGTGCGGTGGCGCTTCCGGCCCGTTTCGATGGCCACGCAGTGATGGGCGAGGTCACCGGTCCCTTCCGGGCCTACGCGGCTTCCGTTGCCGGGGCGCATCCAGCCGGGCCCGGGGTGTCCCCGCGCGCGGCCGCCAACACCGACGATCCCCGCCGTTCCTTCCCCCGTCCGGTTCCCATCGGCGTTTCGACCGGCCAGGTGGACGTGACCGCCGGCACGATTGGCGCGCGGGTCGCCACCGCCGACGGAGTCTTCGCGCTCAGCAACAACCACGTCTTCGCGAACCGCAATCAGGCCGATGTGGGCGACCCCATCCTGCAGCCGGGACGGGTCGATGGCGGCGCCAACCCGGCCGACGCGATCGGAGTTCTGCACGATTTCGAGCCCATCCGCTTCTGCCAGCCCTTCCCCGTCTGCCCCGCCAACCGGATCGACGCGGCCATCGCATCCACCACCGCCGGCGATCTGGGCAACGCGACCCCCGGAAACGGCTACGGCACCCCGCGCAGCGACCCGATGGAGGCCCGGCTGGGTCTCGCGGTCCAGAAGTACGGGCGCACCACCGGCCACACCAGGAGCCGCATCACCGGCATCAACGCCACCATCAACGTCGGTTTCGGAGACGGCACCGCGCGCTTTTCCGGGCAGATCGTGGTGGGCGGGGGCAACTTCTCCGGCCCGGGCGACTCCGGTTCGCTGATCGTCTCCGACGGTGTGGGTGGAAGCGACCGGCGCCCGGTGGGACTCCTCTTCGCGGGCAGCCCGACCACGACCCTCGCGAATCCCATCGGGCTGGTTCTGGACCGCTTCGGCGTCCGCATCGACGGAAGCGACTGACCCATGACCGATCGGCTGGGCCCCACTTACCAGCGGAGACTTCCACTCCCCATGAACGATCGGCTGAACCACTCTTCAGCGAAGACTCCCGCGGGGGCTGTGCCCGCACAGACCGCCTTCGGCACCCCATGAGCGATCGGCTGAACCGGGCGCAGCGAGAGGTTGCCCGAAAGGTCATGGAGGTGCGCGGAGTTGCGGGTACCGCGCAGGGGCTCCATCGCGGCAAGCCGTGCATCAAGGTCTACCTGGAGCGCGACGATCCCCGGTTGCGTGCCGCAGTGCCGCGCCGTGCCGGAGGCATACCGGTGCACATCGAGGTGACGGGGGCCTTCCGCCGAAGCTGAAACGTTCCGCGGAGAGCGGACGGGCGCGCCGTTCCAGACGGTGCTTCTTGCGGGTAAGCCAGCTTGTGGCCGTGCCCGCATCGCCACTTGCCCCGGCATTTCGCGCAAAAGCAGAAGACGAGTCGCCCGCAGCAAACGAGTCGCCCGCAAGAAAAAACCGAGCTACCGCGCGACCTCCATGAAGTGCGCCTCGTAGCGGAAGACCGTATACGCGATCCATTCCCCCGTGGGATCCCACGCCGGTTGCGTCTTCTGCGAGCGATCGAAGGTCAACTGCTCGGCCTCTCCTTCCCCCGCCAACGGCACCCGGTGGAGCTGAAAGAAACCCTCCCGCCCGGGCCCGATGTAGGCCGCCCACCGCCCATCGGGAGAAACCGCGATTCCCGAATGCACCTGGTCGGACTCCCACCCATGAATCCGGACCGGCTCGCCTCCTTCGCGTCCAACCCGGTAGAGCGCCTTGGCCCCCGCTCCCTCGGCCGCCTCGAAGACCAGCGCCTGGGAATCCGCCGTCCACTCGGCCTGCAGCGCGTCGTGCGGAAACGGGCCTTGCGAGGGACCATGCAGCGCCACCTCGACCTGCGGCCCCGTCTCGCCGGTCTCCTGATCGACCCCAACGATGTAGAGTCTGCTGGTGCGCGCGCCGCCGGAATCGCGCGTGTAGCTGGGGAAGGCGATCCAGCGTCCGTCCGGCGACCAGCGCGGCCATCCGGTCTCGTGTCCGTCGCGAGAAATCATGCGGGGGAAGGGGTTGGAGCCGCTGGCGGGACTGGATTCGCTCACGGAACCGGAGTCGCCCTCGGGAATGAGGAAGATGTCGTCGGTGCCCTCAAGGTGACTGTGATAGGCGATCCAGCGGCCATTGGGCGACCAGTGCATCCCCTGATCCTCGGACCATGACTGGCGCACAATCCGGTCGGGGGCGCTCTTCGGCAACGATCCGGCCAGGTCCACGATCCCGATGTGCTGATCGATGTCGGGGTATTCCACATCGTCGGTGGCCAGCCGCCAACCGCCAAAGGTGAAGGAAAGATGGGTTCCGGCGGGACTCCAGGTGGGCGTTTCGGATTGGAAGGCGGTGACTTGCTGCGGCTCTCCGCCCTGCGCCGGAATTCGGGCCAGGGAGACCTCGTAGCGCTGGCTCCGGTAGACAACGGCTCCGCTCCGCGTGACGCCGGGTCCGTAGACATCGCGGGCGCCCGAGGCCAGGAGCGTTGCGGGTCCGCCTCCGGCCGGCCGGGTCCAGAGCTCCAGAGCGCCGTCCTCGCGCGGGGCGGCGTAGTAGAGGTGACGACCATCGGGCGAGAAGGCGACATGTCCGTAGGGTTGCCGGCCTTCCAGCCAGTC
Source organism: Longimicrobiales bacterium (assembly GCA_965213665.1). GTDB lineage: Bacteria > Gemmatimonadota > Gemmatimonadetes > Longimicrobiales > Gaopeijiaceae > Bin94. The sequence continues at coordinate 2,489,105 of CBDBZW010000003.1, read as the reverse complement.
CACCGGGGGGCCGGAGCAGGGAAGCCGCAACGACTGCATGCCGCCGGTCCGTTCTATGCAGGCAATCTCCCCTTCGGGCCCGACCACCGGAAGCGACAGGCGGTCCCCTTCGGCCACCACCGCTCCCGAATCCCCCGTCGCAGCGATTCGCCAGACCCGCGATCCGGCCGGGTCCCTCGTCACACCCGCGAGCCAGTCCCCATCGGGCGCCCACGCGAGCTCCAGCAGCTCCGACGCCGCGGGAAGGCCTTCCTCAAGGCTGCGTTGACCACCCCACAGCGGCTCCTTGGCCCCGGTCTCCAGATCGTAGAGGAACCAGTCCTGGCGCCTGCGATCGAAGGAGCGTTCATGAACCAGCAGTTGCTCGCTGGAGGGGTGCCACACGAGATACCGCACCTGGCTGGGCGCAACCCCGAGCCGTCGCCGCTCGCCGTCGGACAGCCGAATCGCGATGATCTCGCGGCCCTGGGAGTGCGCGAGCCAGCGGCCATCGGGCGACACCGCACCGGCGGGATCGCGGTACCCGACCGGGCCCATCTGGTAGGCGGTGGCGAGGTGGCGGAGCTCCGGGCCCGTGTCCGCGCAGGAGGTGGCGGTTACGAGCAGGAGGACCGGTCCCAGGGGGGTAGCGTGAGAAAGGGGAACCAAGCGCCGGGTTGCCATGCGGGCCTCCGGTAGAGTCAGAGAATGGCGTTCGCGGCCCAGGCGCCTCCCCAGGCCAGCGCCAGCATGTAGAGGAACTGAAGGGTCGGCCACTTCCATCCGCCCGACTCCCTTCGCATGACCGCCACGGTGGACATGCACTGCAGCGCGAAGACGAAGAAGATGAGGAGGGCAACCGCCGCGCCGAGATCGAGATCCTGCTGAAGCGCCGCCTGCAACTCCAGCGTCTCCTCGTCGTCGCTCTCCACGCCGTAGATGGTTCCGAGGGTCCCGACGATCACCTCGCGCGCCGCCAGCGAGGTCACCAGTCCGATCCCGATGCGCCAGTCGAAGCCCAGCGGTTCGATCACCGGTTCAATCACCTGGCCGACCCGTCCCAGCGCGCTCTCGGCAATCTCCGGAGGACCGCCCCCGGGCGAAGGGGGAAGCTGCGCCAGGATCCAGAGCGCCACCGAAATCGTCAGGATGATGCGGCCGACCCGGCGGAAGAAGACGCGAGTCCGTTCCAGGAGACGGGTCCCCACCGCGCGCAACCCCGGAATCCGGTAGGGTGGCAACTCCATCACGAAGGGAGCCGGCCGTCCGCGCAACAGCGTGCCCTTGAGGAGCCCGGCCGTGCCGATGGCGGCCACGAGTCCAAGCAGGTAGAGGCCGATCAGGACGGCGGAACGCATCCCCAGAAAGGGCCCCAGGAGCGGTCCGGCGGGGATGAAGGCGGCGATCAGCAGGGCGTACACCGGCAGCCGCGCCGAACAGGTCATGAAGGGTGCGACGAAGATGGTGGCGATCCGGTCGCGCTCGTCCTCCACCGTGCGGGCCGCCATGACCGCCGGAACCGCGCAGGCATAGGCCGAGAGCAGGGGAAGGAAGGACCGGCCCTGCAATCCAACGCGGTGCATGAGACGGTCGGCGATCACCGCCGCGCGCGCCATGTAGCCGGAGTCTTCCAGGAGGGCGATGAAGGCGAAGAGAATCAGGATCTGGGGAAGGAAGACGATCACCGAGCCGACCCCGGCCCAGACCCCGTCGATCAGGAGCGAGCGGAACCAGCCGGGTGGGAGGGCCTCGGCCAGAAGGGTGCCCGAGGTGGCGATCAGCGCCTCCGTGCCGTCCATCAGGGGGATCGCGGCGGTGAAGATCGCCTGGAAGACCAGCGCGACGGTGGCCAGAAAGATGAGCGGTCCCCAGAGGCGGTGCAGCACCAGGGAGTCGATGCGTTGCGTGATTCGCGATGGACGGGGGTCGCGGAAGGAAGCCGAACGGCCCAGCTCGCGGGCGCGGCGGCGGCGTTCCGCAAAGAGATCGATGACGGGAAGGGGGCGTCTCCGTCCGCGTGAGGCGGTGGCCGCGTCGGCGACCGAGATGACCGGGCAGGCGCGCAACTCCTCGCCGCCGGTGTGAAGAGCCTGCAGGAATCGGCGCACCAGATCCAGGCAGGAGGGATCGCGGGCATCCACCAGCGTGACCTCCACACCCAGTTCGGCCGCGAGCTGCTCCGGGCTCAGCGCTCCCCCGCGCCTGCGGAGGTCGTCGGCCATGGTCAGCACGATCAGCGTGGGGAGCCCCAGCGCAAGGACCGGGTCGGCCACCATGAGGTGCGCGCGCAGCCGGGTTGCGTCGAGTACCAGGATGATCGCGTCGGGTTGCCGGTCGCCCTCCAGCCGGCCCATCAGGAAGTCCCGGGTCACCTTCTGGTCCAGGCTGCGCGGCGCGAGGCCATGCACGCCGGGAAGGTCGATCACCTCCACCTCGCCTACCGGCTCGGTCACGATTCCGGAGCGGCGCTCGACCGTTACCCCCGGGTAGTTGGCCACCTTCTGGCGCAGACCGGTGAGGGTATTGAAAAGGGTGGATTTACCTGCGTTCGGCGGCCCCACCAGCGCCACCCGCCGCGCATCGGGGTCGACCACGGGCTGCTTGCCGCCGGTATCCTCGCAGTGGGGCGCCAGGGTGGATGCCGGTGGCGATCCCTGAATCAATTCGCGTCCAGAACCCCCGCAGCTTCGAGGGCGCTGCGGACGCAGAGACAGGAGGCGGTTTCCCGGCGCAACGCGACCAGGTGGCCGTCCACGCGGTAGATCGTCGGTCCGCCGCCCGGCGAGTGCCGCACCGGACATACCTTGCAGCCGGGCACGATGCCCCGTTCCAGGAGCGGCTCGATGTCTTCGCCGGCGACGTTGATTCGTACCAGAACGACTTCCTCGTCGAGCGGAACGTCGGACAGATTGCGGTCGTCGGCGCCCGGGGGCGGTTGCCGTGTGTTGCCCAAGCGGGTTCTCCTCCTAAAGACGGGGAATGTGCGAATGGGTCAGGGATGAGAATGAAACCGATTCTCATTCGCATCCGCAACGCAACTACAGTAAGGACTCCGCAATGAAGAGGAAAGTGCCGGGCCAGGAGCGCGACGACGCCACCCCGGGCGGCTACCCGGTTCCGGCGGCCGCGACCGAGGTGGTCGATGTCGTGCGGCGCAGCCGGTTCCACACAACGGTGGCGCGCGCATCAAGCCGCGAGGACGCCCTGGGGTGCGTGGCGCACATCCGCCTCCGCCACGCGGGCGCGACCCACCACTGCTGGGCCTTCAATGCGGGTGCGCCCGGCTCCACGACGCAGATCGGCATGAGCGACGACGGCGAGCCGCATGGCACCGCCGGCCGGCCGATGCTGCGGGTGCTGCTCAGCTCCGGCCTGGGCGAGGTCGTGGCGGTGTGCGCCCGCTACTACGGCGGCGTAAAGCTGGGGACCGGCGGGCTGGCGCGCGCCTACCGCGGAGGCACACGCCATGCCCTGGACCGATGTCCCACCACCACCAGGGTGGATACGACCCCGATCCTGATTACGGTCCCCTGGGACGCCACCGAGCGAGTCGAGCGGCTACTCCCCGAGCTGGGATTGACACTGCTGGGAAGATCCTTCGCCGACGGCGTCTGCTATCACACGCTGGCGCCCACAGAGAACATCGCTGCACTCCGCAAGACGCTGGCCGACGCGACCGCCGGTCGCGCCCGCATCGCTACGGAAACCGGGTAGCCGTCAAGAAGCGCTAGATCGCTTCCGGCTCCGGCTCGCCGAGTCGAACGACGTTTTCGGCCGCCGGTCCCTTGGTGCCTTCCACCACGTCAAACTCCACTCGTTCCCCCTCCACCAGACTCCGGAATCCCTTCCCCTGAATGGCCGAGAAGTGAACAAAACAGTCTTTGCCGTTATCCCGCGAGATAAAGCCGAAACCCTTCTGGTCGTTGAACCACTTAACCGTTCCCTGCGTACGCACGTTCCTGTCCCCCCGTGATGTGTTCGTGGAGGTCTCCGCCGGGCGAAGGCGCGAGATTCCGAATGTCGGATTCGCCGCCGCCGCACCGCTGATGGTCCCCTTGCCGGGTGAGCCCTCCTGATACTGGCAGAACAAAGCTGAATGGATGTTGACGCGCGGTCAACCGTCGCCGTCCTGATGGCTTCGTTTCGCGGCGGCAGTGGCGGTGGCGGAAGCCGCACGAGGATGGCCCGGACCTTGGGTGTCAAGGGCATTGGGCGAGAGCCTGATCGGCGGAGCCGCGTGGTCCTCCAGGGCGGCGGGGAGGGGGCTGCACTTGCGCCCCGGGCGGGCGACGTTGGATCGTGATTTCAACGGAACGACCCGGCGCGAGCGGAAACGACCACGGATTGACCGGCCACGACCCCGTGATGGACCAGCTTCATTCCACCCCTCCCCCTCCCTCCCCGCCCAACGGCGCCCTCTGCGTGGTCATCCCCGCGCTCAACGAGGAAGACTTCCTCCCGGCGACCATCGATGCGCTGCGCAACCAGACGCGCCCACCGGACCGGATCGTGATCGCGGACGCGGGATCGACCGACCGCACCGCCGGTCTGGCACGCGCGCACGGCTGCGATGTGGTTCTCGGCGGTCTGCCGGGTGTGGGGCGCAACCGGGGCGCTCGTCACGCCACTGCGGAGTGGATCCTCTTCCTCGACGCCGATGTCCTGGTTCCACGCGATGGTCTGGAGGAGGCTCTGGAGGTTGTGACCCGGCGTCGGCTGGATGCTCTCAGTTGCTGGTTTGCCCCCGATGCGGGAAATCTGCTCTTCCGAATCAGCCACTGGCTCTCGGCGGGCTATCTTTGGTTGAGTACGCGCGCTGGTTGGCCGCATTCCATCGGTGGCTTCCTGCTGGTCCGGTGGAAACTTCACGAAGCCGTCGGGGGTTTCGACGAGACCGTACTGGTGGCGGAAGACCAGGACTATGCGCGGCGTCTGGCCCGGGCGGGACGCTATGCCTTCGCACGGTGGCCCCGAGTGGTGATCTCGTCGCGACGCTTTCGCACCGACGGATTCCTGCGGACCTCCTGGCGCTGGATCGCGATCGAGCTCCACCGGATCTTTCTGGGCGAGGTCCGCCGGCCCCGCTTCCGCTACTTTCGCACCGGTCGCCAGGGCTGAGGAACCTACGCCGAGGCCGAAAGCGGGATAGATTCAGAGCCGCTTCAAATTCATTGCAGATTCTTCGGCCGCAACGTTTCCACGGGAGCATCCCGTACTGCCGTGACACTCGCAGCAGGCCGGAAACAGGAGACGAGAGGGACACACAGTGGCAAGTTGGGGCGTTCGACTGGCAGGATTCGACCAGCGGGTCTTTCTGGCGGTGTTGGCGCGGCGCACGCGCCGGTTGGCTGGCGTCATGCGGCGTATGACCGTTCTCGGAGATCCGCTTGTGATCGTGGTCCTGACATCGCTGCTGGCGGTCGGGATCGTTCCGGGAACCGGGGTGGCCGGCCGTCACGCTCTGGTCGTCCTGGTCATTTCTCACATTCTCGCGCAGGTGGTGAAGCGCCTCGCGATCCGTCCGCGCCCCCGTCTCCCGATCGGGATCGAATCGCTGGTGCAGGCGCCGGACCGTTTCTCCTTCCCCTCCGGACACGCCACCGCGGGCCTCGCCGTCGCCCTGCCCCTGGCGGCCTCGCTCCCACCGATTCTGGCGGCGCCGGTTGTCGGTGTGGGGGTAGCGATCGGCCTCTCGCGCTGCTATCTGGGAATCCACTATCCCAGCGATGTGATCGTGGGCTGGGGGCTGGCGGTGCTGACCTGGATGGCCGTGCCGCTGAGCTGGCTCTACTGAGGCCCCCGGGTGGTGGAGGGTGCACGGTAAGGGGCCGTGCCTTCTCGGACCCGGCTGGATTTATTGAGTTGGATGGTGGACCGCACCGGGGTCCAGGGCGGCCTCCTATCCCCTTCATGGTGACAATCATGGACGAGTGCCTGCGAAAACTGACGGGCGACCCCGGGTTTCTGAAGTACCACGCGGAGACGGTGAAGGGGCAGACGTTCAATCCGTTCGACGTTCTCCGCTACTCGGACTACGAGATCCGCCACAGCAATGTGCTGGCGTGGCTTCTTCAGCCGAACGAGACCCATGGAATCGGCGACGCGTTCATAAGGGAATTTACGAGCGCCATGAACGACTCGGCCGAAAGCCAGGGGACTCCTGCGGTGCCGCTCCCGTCCAGCTTCGATGCCCGGAATCTGCGAGTCGAACGGGAGCTCGATCATGTCGACATCACGCTCTTCCTCGAGGATGAGCGAGTCGTGATCGCCATCGAGAACAAGATTGAGGAAACGTCTCCGAAGGACGCGGCGCAGGTCCTGGACTACGAAAACATTCTCAACGCCAGGTACGACGGCATGTATCGCCGCATTCAGAGCGTGCTGCTGACGAATTGACCCGGGGCGGACGCGTCTGAACGCAGGTTCATTCGTGTCAGTTGGAATCGAGTCCGCGACATGGTACAGTCGATTCGGGATCACGAGCGATTCGAGGTTGACGAAGGAGACAGGGTCCACGCGTTCCTCGGACATTATCTCCAAATCGTCGAGAGGTTCGTTGTCCACCCGAACAATGCCGACCACTTCAGGTCGCTGCTCGACGCTCACCGACCTCTCCTGGAAAAGCTGGCGACCGACCGGGAGGAAGGGGTGAACATCGAAGAGACATTGCCTGAAGACCTCGGCAAGTATAAGAGCACCGTTGTCCGGCTCGTGAACGATTTCCGGCAGGAGCCCAGGCGACTGATGTCGGCAGTCCAATCGGACATGAAACGGAGGGGCTTCCGCATTTGGTCCAACGCCCCTGCGGGTGGACACTATTGCTTCCTGTACTTCAGGAACGAGAGCATGGACGAGACCAGGAAGTCGCTCGGTCTCCCGTGGTGGCAAGCACGGTGGTCGGTCTCCTTTGGGCGCCGTGAGGTGAAGCTGTGGCTGGAATTTGACCTGAAATCGAAGGAAGCCAGGGCAACGCGTCCGGTCGTCGATCGGATCACGAGATTCATGAAGGACAATCCCGTCAACGCGTCGCCAGGCGGTCGGGCGAAGTACCCATGGACGTTGGCTGGCAATTACCTGATCGCATACGAGCACCCCCTCGTGACAGACGAGGAGCTGATCGCGACTCCTGCGGCGGAGATCGAGGACGCCACGCTGCGCAAGTTGGAAGCGTTCCTCGGCCTGGACTGGACAAGGATCGAGACCTACCTGAAGTGCATGGCTTTCGATCCCGCTGTTCGGACATGAACCACTGTGAGACCACCCGAATCCCTGGCAAGGTACTGGGCCTGAGTCGGTGGCGTAGCCGCATCACCATGGAACCTGGAGGCTTGAAATGAAGGGTTGGATCAGTTGGACTCTTCCAGTGATTGCCAACGCGCCATGTAGAGCCGTCGCATTTGGAATCGCCTCCTCCCTGACCTCTTTCGGCACGGGTATCGCACAGGAGAACGGCTCGGGATATCCCTTTGAGGTCTCCGTGCGGGAGATATGGCGCACCTACGGCGATCCCGGTTTTTCCACGATTCGCGGAATGGTTCAATGGCCCGACGGATCCGTATGGGTCGGCGACAATCGCCTCGCAGAGGTTCACGAAGTGTCGCCGGACGGAAGCGTCGTGCGACTCGCTTTGCGGGAGGGCGACGGTCCGCGCGAAGTGCGCCGAGTACGTTACCTGGCAGCGGTCCCGGGTGGGGGTGTCTTCGTTCAATCCGGTGAGCGCATTCAGTTCTTCAATTCGGACAGGCAACCCACCCGAGTAGTGACGGAGCGCGCCAGTGTGTGGGCATGGGGAGTTGCCGCTTCATCCGACGGCGGGTATCTGCTTAGCGGCGGATTTGGCACTGATCCCCGCAGCGAGGCAGCCCCGTATGCCATCCACCGATTCGATTCCGAAGGCAGGCGAACCAGGAGTTGGCACCCGGCAGTGGATCATGTGGATTGGGAAACGGTGCGCTCCACATCTGGAGGACCGATTGCAATGACCGCCGATGGAGGCCTGCTGGTAGTGGATACGGCACCCTTCAGAATCACCAGATACGCGGACCTGGAGGGAAATGGCGGCAAGCTGGTCGTTGAGGATCATGGTGTCGTGTCGCCCGCTGAACTGGAACGCGCGGTCGTGCATGGATCAAACAACTCAAGAAGCTACACCACCGCCTGGACCAGGTCGGTCCACATCAGCGAGATGTCTGAGGGGGGGAACATCATCAGTGTCGTCCGGGTCGTTCCGCAGGAAGAGGGCGTGAGACGATCCAGCCTTTGGGTGGTGGTCTCGCCGAATGGAGAGATTCTCGCACGTACTGCCGCCGCATTCGACTATACGGTGTGGAACGCCACTCCCGACGGTCACTATCTCGCGTCGCTATGGGACAATGATCGGCTTGAGCCGGCAGCGGTCAAGCTGGAGGTTACGCTGTCACCGGCCAAGTGAGACGAATAGCTGACCAACCGGCCCCGCCCCAGTTGGGGATGGGAGCAACGTCGTCCTTCGGCTTCGCGCTGGACAGCGACGGCCCGGTTGGCGGAGTTCCGAGCCTGGATTCCAGTCCGTAGCCAATAGCCCGCTACCCCTACCGCCCCCCACCCCGCACACTCCCCCCGATCGGATCGCCCGGCGGCAGCTCCAGCGACTCACTTGGCGTCGCGTTCTCGATCCGGGACTGCCAGCGCCGAATGTCGGCCGCTACCAGGTATTGGTGCGGCGCAGGATCGGCCACAGCCTCCAGCCGTCCCGCCAGCGCGTCCAGCCGCTGAGACAGTACGGCCCGCGCCTCGCTCACCACATTGGCGCTCCCGCCGTAACGCATCATGCGATCCACCACCGCGCGCTGAATGACGTGCTGCACCCGCATCCGGTACTCGTCGTCCTCGGGGGCCGCGCCCCACGTCGCTTCCATCACCCGGTCCACGACCTCCTCCAGATCGGGGTAGTCCCCCAGGCTTCCGTAGACCACCAGCCGCGCCATCCGCTGCGGATGCAGAAGTTCGCCCACGGTGAAGTCGGCTGCGGCCTCGGCGGCGCCCAGCGGGTCGAAGAGCAGCTCGGTGTGGCCGGCGAAGACCTCCCCCTCGTTGTGGCGGAAGGCCGACGGCGGAATCATCGCGATCACATCGGGGGGGAGCGCGAGAAAGTCCACGGTGAGCGCCGACAGAATCGTCTCCAGCGCGTCGCGCTGTTCCTCGCCCGGAATGATTGCGAGCGGGGTCTGGCCATCGCCCCGGAGCGCGTAGCTGTAGTCGGCCCCGCCCAGAGATTGCGCGGCCGAGCGGAGCTGGAAGCGATGGTGCATGTAGAGGGGCAGCAGAACGAATTCGAGCTCGGATAGCGGACGGCCCAGGCGGATCATCTCTTCGCCGAAGTTGGCCATCCCGATATTGCGGACCCGGATCTCGTGCTTGAGGTGATCGACCAGGTTGGCGCCGTTGTCCCAGACGCTCGCGCGCGGGTGACCCGCACCGATGAAGTTGTTGTTGGAGTGGCCCATGTAGAGCAGGCCGTCGCGGATCGAGGCGGTGACAATGGCGTCCAGCGCGGCGGCCTCGTCGGTGCCCTGGGGGAACTCGCGGTAGAGCCAGTTGGTGGAGACCTTGTCGTACTCGCCGATTCGTTGCACATAGGCGTTCGACAGATCGAGATTGCCCTCGGCATCGATCTCGACCAGCGGCGCGGGATAGTCCATGACGCTCTCGCGGCCGTAGCTGCTGGCCAGGTAGTTGTGCGGAAAGCCGAGCGTGTGACCCACCTCGTGAGCCGAAAGTTGCCGGACCCGGGCCAGCGCCATCTCGACCGCGTCCGATCCCTGCGCCAGTTGCGACAGATACTCGAAGTCCGGGGCCAGCGCGAGATCGCAGGAGAGCGCCCCCATCTCCAACTCCGCGTCCGAGTCCTCGCCGACCGTGCCGCCGAAGGGCGCGACCATTCCCTGGCCGTGCAGATAGTCCTGCCGAAGACGAAGGCTACCCAGATTCACCACCCCGCGGATGATCTCGCCGGTGCGCGGATCGGTGACCGTATTGCCGTAGGAATAGCCGCGCGTCCGCCGGTGCGTCCAGTGAATCATGTTGTAGCGAATGTCCTGCGGATCGATTCCCTCGGGCAGAACCTCCACGCGGTAGGCATCGATGAATCCCGCGGCCTCGAAGGCGTCCTCCCACCAGGCCGCCCCCTCGATAAGCGCGCTGAGGATCGGCTCCGGGGTGCCGGGATCGACGTAGTAGACGATCGGTTCGACCGGTTCGGAGGGGTCGCGGCCGGGATTTCGCTTCTGCAGGCGGTGGCGCGCGACGAGCCGGACGCGCAGATCTTCGTCGATCGGGGTGGCGTAGTCGTGGATCGTGGGACCGTTGACCCCGATGCGCGGATCGGCGGTGCGGATGCGGTAGCCGTCGCCGGGGAGCTTGATGAAGGAATGGTGCTGCCGCAGCGTGACCGCTTCCGGATTCACCGCCACGCCCCGCACCAACCCCCCGGGATCGCTGCTCGCAAAGGTCAGGAGCGCCTCCACCTCGGTGTTCTCCGGGAAGGATTTCGTCGCCGGCAGGTGGATCGCCGAACGCGCCGGATCAAGGCGGAAAGTCCCCTGTCCCCGCTGCGCGATCTGCCCGGCCACATTGCGCGCGTCGCGGATGAAGAATGAAGTCGCATTGACCAGAACCCGATTCCCACTCTCGGCCACGATGTCGAATCCCCAGTAGACCGAAGGCGCAAAGGCATCGCGCACGGCCTGCACCTCGGTGGGGTTGTCGCTGCGGGCGCGGAACTGGTAGTTGGGCTCCATGAGGAGGACGCGCGGCCCGACCCGGTGCGGCTCCAGAACGTGGGTGCCGCGCAACTGGCCCCGGTCGATTCCCACCGGATTCGATCCCAGTCCCGATCCCATCGAGATCTGGTAGAGGAACTCCCCGCCCGCCAGGTCCAGCTCCCAGTAGAGGCGTCCGGCGTCGTCGTCCCAGTGCATGTTGAAGAGGCCCTCCAGCGCGGTCATCTCCGCGGTGTGCGCGGCGATCGTGGGGCGCGCATCCTGGGCGGCCAGCGGCGGCGGGAACAAAGTGGCCGAGGCGAACGCGGCGGTGGCCAGTGCGGCGGTGGCCAGCGCGGCGATGGCGAGTGGTGTAGCGGCGAAGAGCGCGGCGGCGAAATAGAGCGCGCGGGTCGTGGTGCGGGCGGTGGACATGGGATTCCTGGGATGGGGTCTGCGTCGCGGTGGGTTATCGGCGGGCGTCGGTCAGCACGGGTGCTCTGCGCGCCAGCGTGGCCTGTTCAACATCGTAAGCGTAGGCCATCAGCTCGGCGTCGGTCCAGAGGTCGCCGATGAAGGCCACCACGAAGGGGGTGCCGTCGTCGTACCAGCCGAAGGGAACGACCACCGTCGGCAAACCGATGTCGTTGATGATGTTGCTCGGGAGCTCGGCGTGGTTGTTGGGACGGTAGTCGGGGCGTTCCGCGTCCTCCACCAGGGGACGAATGGGCTCGCCCGCCTGCGGGAAGAAGAGTCCGTCGAGGTCGTGCTCCGCGAGAACCTGGCGGAAGAGGGCGCGCATCTCGCGGCGCCACGCCTGGAAGGCGTCCCCCTCTTCGGTGGCCGTGGGCGCGGTGGGAGCACGGGTGCGACGCCCGCCTCGCAGCAGACGTCCGGCCAACGCTTCCCACTCCTCTACCGAATGGAAGGCCGCGCCGGGGCCCAGGCCCTTCAGGTACACAGCCAGATCGTGATTGCCAACCGAAGGCACGCCCGGGCGTTCGTCGTAGAGCTCAACCCAACCGGTCCCCGCAAAGGGATCCGGCACCGTCGCCGCGCCCTCGCGCTCCAGCCTTTGCACGGCCTCGAGGTAGAGCGCCTCCGTCTCGGCGGCCAGTGGCAGGAAGGTGTCGCGCCACCCGGTCCCCACCAGCCCGAACCGCTTTCCGGCCAGCGCGGTCACCGAGAGACCGGCCTCGTAGCCTGTTTCGGGAAGGTGTTCGGCCCCCGCGTACGAGGCCAGATCCTCGGGGCTCGGCCCGGCGATCGCATCCATCACGATCGCGGCGTCCCGCACCGTGCGTGCGAGCGGCCCCACCACATCGCGGTAGGTTGCGTCGATCGGCACCACCCCCTCCAGCGGCACCAGTCCGAAGGTCGGCTTCACCCCCACCAGCGCCTGCGCGGCGGCCGGATTCTGAATCGAACCCCCGGTCTCGGTTCCCAGCCCCAGCACCGCAAAGCTCGCATTCACCGCCGTCGCGCTTCCCCCGCTCGATCCGCCCGGCACCCGGTCCACCGCGTAGGGGTTTAGCGTTTCGCCCGCGACCGTGCTGCGGGTTCGGGTTCCGTGCCCCGCGAAGTCCGGCATGTTGGTCTTGCCCAGGATGACCGCACCCGCCTCGCGCAGCCGCTCCACCACAACCGCGTCGTCGCCGGGAACCATGTCGATCCCGCCCGTCGCCGCGCTGAAGCCGTTGAACCCGGCGGTCGTGACCATCCCCGCGTAATCGAGATTGTCCTTGATCACCACCGGCACCCCGTGCAACGGCCCCCGCGGCCCCGAATCGGCCAGCTCCCGATCCAGTGCGGCGGCGATCTCCAGCGCGTGCGGATTCAGCGAAACGAAGGCGTTGTAGCGATCCTCCCAGCGCGCGATTCGCTCCAGGAAGGCCTGCGTGAGCTCGGCAACCGTGTAGCGGCCGGCGAGGAGGTCGTCGTGAACCCGGCCAACGGTGAGCTCAACGGGGGAGGGGGGCTGGGCGGGGAGGGGAGGGGTGAGGGGGGGAAGGGTGGCGCAGGCCAGAGTGGCCAAGAAGAGGGGAAGGGTGCGGGGTCGGGACATGGCGGTGATCCTGGGTAAGCTTCAATCAAGCGACAACGGAATAAACTTCGTTCCCGACGGGGGAATCCGAAACGCGAACGGTGCACGGGTCTTCGCCGCGAGCCCCTGGATTTGCGGCCCGTTACGGACGAGTTGCAGAATCAAATCACAGCGGCTCCGGTTCTTGCCCACCAGGAAGAAGGTTCCGACGCAGTTGTCCCTGAGTGCCCGGAGTTCAGCCCTCCTGTGCCGAATCCGCGGTCTTCACCCCGCGCCCGGCCAGCGACGGGGCTCCGAAAGGCAATCAGAGGATTGATCACAATCGGAGTGTTGCGTCCCAAGGAGTGCCACCGTAACGCATAGCCACCCGCTACCCCAGACCTATCCCCACCGCCAAAATCGACTTGTCTGGCCAGCTCCCGGATGATCGGCGCGATCGTCCACTGCCCACCGGTCATGAGTTCGAGAATCGCCTTCCCGCCAGCTTCCCCGTGCGCCTCGATCTGCAAGAACAGCCCGCTGCCGTCCGTGAAGAAAACCTCGCGCGCGAAGTGCTCCGTTCCCAGGATCTGTCTCGCTTCGTCGAGTGCGCCCCTGACCTGCTACAGCGACATCCCCGCCTCCAGAAAACGCTTGACGAAGACGAGGTCCACGAGATCCAGAAAGGATGCGTTGGGCGAATCGGTTCCCCTTCCACTCCCGATCACCGGATCCAGGCGCCGTAAGCGACCGTCGGAGCGGTATTGGTAGCCCCGAAGCCAGAGCGCGACACACGACCGGGCGTCATGCCCACCAGACGGGCGGCGTCCGCCACCGCGTAGGTGGGCGTGGTCAGTCGGGAATGGACCGATTCGATCACTGGGACAACCTCCTGTTGTCGGTGGTAGATCTGTCACGCGGAAAGCCGAAACCAACGCCCGACAATCGCTACAACGATAGGACATCGCGCCGGAACCCGCATCGGCATCCCGGTCCGGCGCGCCGGCTGGAGCGTAGCAGCCCGCAGCGTGAGAATCCCGGCCCGATCCGCTATCCTATCCCCATGTCCACTTCCACGACGCGCCTGCTCGATCTGCTCGATCTCGAACCCATTGAGCGCAACATTTACCGGGGTCGCAACCGCGACATCGGATCGGGTCGGATCTTTGGCGGGCAGGTGCTGGCCCAGGCGCTGGTGGCGGCGAGGCGCACGATTTCCCAGGCCGGCCGGGAGGCGCATTCGCTGCACGGCTACTTCATTCTGGAGGGGGACCTGAAGGCGCCGGTCGTCTATTTCGTGGATCCCACGCGCGATGGCCGCAGCTTCACCACCCGTCGCGTGACCGCGATTCAGCATGGACGCACGATCTTCGCGCTCTCGGCCTCCTTTCACCGCACCGAAGGGGGAATCGAGCACCAGGCGGCGATGCCCGAGCTCCCCCCGCCCCACGACCTCCGCTGCGAGCTGGACGTCATGCGCGAGCACTCGGAGCGGATTCCGGCGCGGCTCCGGTCGATCCTCACCCAGGACCGCCCCATCGAGTTTCGTCCCGTCGAGCCCTATCTGCCCTTCGACCGCACCCCCCGTCCCCCGCACCGCCACGTTTGGCTGCGCACTGTGGGCGCGCTCGGCGACGATCCGGTTCTTCACCAGGCGGCGCTGGCCTACGCTTCGGACTACGGCATCCTCTCGACCGTGCTCTACCCGCATGGCCGCACCGTGCGCGACGACGACGTGATGGCCGCATCGCTCGATCATTCGCTCTGGTTCCACCGCCCTTTCCGCGCGGACGAATGGCTGCTCTACCGCATCGAGAGTCCGGTTGCCCACGGCGCGCGCGGCTTCGGACGGGGCACCTTCTTCACGCAGGGGGGCGAGCTGGTGGCCTCGGCGGCGCAGGAAGGCCTGTTGCGAACCGGGATTCGGCGGCGGCGCAGGAACCCTCCGGCAACCGGCGCCGGCCAGAGCGAGAGTCCCGCATGAAATCCCCCATTCCCGAACCCCGGAACGCCAAAGTCGTGACCGCCATCCGTGACCGATTCGAATCCGCGCCCTCCTTCCCCCGCTACCTCCGGACCGTGCGCAGGAACGCCGAACTCTGGCGCGGCGTGCATGAACGCGTTCGTCTTCCCGCCGATCTCGTGGCCGATGCCCGCACACTCCCCGGCCGCTGGAATCTGCTGGCGCTGAGCGAAGACTGGTGCGGCGATGCGGCGAATATTCTGCCGGTGGTGTCGCGGTTGGCCGACGCTTTGCCCCGCGTAGAGTTGCGGGTATTGTCGCGCGACGAGAATCTGGACGTCATGGATGCGCATCTGACCAATGGCCGCAGCCGCTCGATTCCGGTCGTGATCCTCTACGACGAGGACTTTCGCGAACGGGACTGGTGGGGGCCGCGGCCGCGCGAGCTGCAACGGTGGGTAACGACCGAGGGATTGAAGATGGAATCCGGACCCCGCTACGCCCACACGCGACGCTTCTACGCCCGCGACAAGGGCCGCGCGATCGTGACCGAGATCGTGGCGATGATTCGCGCCGCCGCCGGTGCCGACCGAACCGGTGGGTGATTCGCGCGAGTTTGCAGCTCTACCGTAGTCCCCGCTTCCCCGCCATGCAGGACGAAATCCCGACCGCCACAAACCGACTTCGCAACCGCGGCCGGCGAACCCGCGCCGTCGCCCGCAGCGCCAATCTCAACCAAAACCTCATAAGGACCGACGCATGACCTGCACCCCCCGCACCCCCCTTCCGGCCACCCCCGCCGCGCTCACCGCTGCGCTGGCCCTCGCGGCCGCCCTCGCGCTTGCCTCGCCGCTCGCCGCCCAGACCCGCGACTACCGCCCGGAACGTCCCTTCGGCACCCTGCGCGAACAGGCCCGCACGCAGCAGGCGTGGCTCCAGGAACGGCTGGATACGAACCTCCCCATGCTGATGCGCAGGCACGGCGTGGAGATGTGGGTCGTCACGATGCGCGAATACAACGAGGATCCGGTCTTCCGCGCGCTCGTCTCGCCGACCACCTTCGCCGCGCGCCGCCGCACCATCTACATCTTCCACGATCGCGGTCCCGGGGAAGGGGTGGAGCGGCTGGCGCTCGGCGGCACCTCGCAGGGGGGCGTCTACGAGGCGGTGCGGGCCACCGTAACCGCGCCCGATGGCCGCGCGGCCGAGCTCTGGGGCAGGGACCAGTGGGATCTCTTTGCGCAGATGGTGCGCGAGCGCGACCCGGCCAACATCGCCGTCAACATTTCGCACGACCACAACTTCGCCGACGGCCTGAGCGCGGGCGAATGGGAGCAGATGGAAGAGGCGCTGGGACCCCAACTCGCCGGACGGGTGGTGCGCAGGCCGCTCCTCGCGATCGACTACCTGGCGATGCGCGTCCCGTCCATGACGCCCGTCTACCGCAAGCTGCAATCGATCGTCCACGAGATCATCGGCACGGCCTTCTCGGAGGTCGTCATCGAGCCGGGCCAAACCACCACCGCCGACGTCGTGTGGTGGATGCGGCAGCGGGTGCACGATCTGGGACTCGGGTCGTGGTTCCAGCCCTCGGTCTCGGTCCAGCGCCGGGGGGTCGCGATGGCGGACTCGATCGCGCCGGTCATTCAGCGGGGCGATGTGCTGCACTGCGACTTCGGCGTGGTCGCGCTCGGGCTGGCCACCGATACCCAACACATGGCCTACGTTCTGCACGAGGGCGAAACCGAACCGCCGGCCGGTCTGCAGGCCGCGCTGGCCAACTCCAACCGCCTCCAGGACATTCTGCTGGAAGAGACGCAGGTGGGGCGCACCGGCAACGAAATCCTCGCCACCGTGCTGGAGCGGATGCACGCCGAGGGCCTCAACGGAACGATGTACACGCATCCCATCGGCGACCACGGTCACGGCGCCGGTCCGCTGATCGGTCTGTGGGACTACCAGACCGGCGTTCCCGGCCGGGGCGATCCCCCCGTGATTTCAGCCATGTGGTTCTCGACCGAGCTCCAGGTCACTACGCCGGTGCCGGAGTGGGACGGCCAACCCGTCCGGATGGCCCAGGAGGAGGAGGCCGAGGTGACCGCCGGTGGCCAGGCTCGCTGGATGCTCAGGCGGCAGACCGAGTTGCATTTGGTTCGGTAGGATTCGCGCGTCCGCACACGACCGGGCCGCGCCCCCGGGTCGGGAATGGAACGCTGCGCCCGATGACTAAGGAAACGATTTGCCTCTCGGCGCGTCGCGGACTACTCTGACGGTCCGCTTCGACACCCACGCTATCGGCACCCCCCAACCCTTCCGCATGAGACTTTTTCGCGCCCTCGCCGCTCTCGCGGTGCTTTCGGCCTTCGCGGCCACCTCCGCACCCGCCGCCGCCCAGCTTCCCCTCGGCGTCCGGACCGCCAGCGGCCTGAGCGTCACCCCCGCTTTCGAGGGCTGGTACGAAAACCCCGACGGCACATTCAGCCTTGCTTTCGGCTACTTCAACCGGAACCAGGAGGAGATCGTCGAGATTCCGGTTGGTGCTGCCAATTACATTGAGCCCGCCAGCTTCGACGGCATCCAGCCCGCGCGCTTTCACCCGCAGCGACACTGGGGGGTCTTCGCCGTGACGGTCCCGGCCGACTTCGGCGACCAGTCGGTCGTGTGGACCATCGACTTTCGCGGGGAGCGCTATTCGATCCCGGGACGTCTGCACATCGACTGGGAGATCGACGCCCTGAATGGCGAGGGTGAGACCGGGAACACGCCACCGGTGCTGACCCTTGCCGAGGGCGGGCCGGAGGGCGCCGGACCGGGTGGCCTTTGGACCGAGCCGCTCCAGACCGTGGCGGGCACGCCGGTGTCGGTGACCGTCCGGGCCCATGACGACGGTCGATCCCGGGGCAGCGTGGCCAGGGCCGGACGCACCGGCGCCCCCATCACCCTGACCTGGTTCAAGCATCAGGGACCCGGCGACGTCACCTTCAGCGAGCCGACGGCCGAGATACCCGCGAGTGGCGGTCACGCGACGGTCACCGCCACCTTCAACGAGCCGGGAGACTACGTGCTGCGCGCAAGAGCCAACGACGCTTCGGGCGTGATCGCCGCAGGCCATTCCCAATGCTGCTGGACGAACGGATTCATACGGGTGACCGTGAGCCGCTGACCGAAAGAGAGACGATGCCCAGACAACGCCGCCTGTTCCGAAACGCCACCATTTGCAGAGCGCTGCTGGCCACCGCGGCCGTGACGCTCGCACCCGCGCCTGTCACTGCCCAGGACCACCCCACCTTCGCCCGCGACGTCGCCCCCATCATTCAGCAGAACTGCCAGGTCTGCCACCAGCCGGGATCGATTGCTCCGATGTCGCTCACCAGCTACGAGGCAGTCAAGCGATACGCGCCCCGGATCCGCGACAAGGTTGCGGCGCGCATCATGCCGCCCTGGCACATCGACCGGTCGGTGGGCATTCAGGAGTTCAAGAACGACCGGGGCCTGACCGACGAGGAGCTGGAGACGCTGGTCACCTGGCTCGACGGCGACATGCCCTTCGGCGACGAGGCCGACATGCTGCCCCCGCCGGTGTTCCCCGACGGAAGCGAATGGCAATACGCGGGGCAGTTCGGGCAACCCGACCTTGTCGTGCGGTCCGAGCCGTATACGCTGGCCGCCGAGACCCAAGACAAGTGGTTCCGGCCCGAGACGCCGACCGGACTGACTGAGGAGCGCTGGGTCAAGGCGATCGAGATCCGGCCCTCCTGGCCCGACGGACGGGAAATCGTGCACCACACCCTGGCCTACCTCATTCAGGATGAGGATCCGGACGAGATGACCGCCGAGACCGCCGCCCTGAGCACCAGCAGCCGCGCGATGGGCGGGCCCGGCCTCTTCATGGAGTGGGCCGTCGGCAAGACCGGTGAGATCTTCCCAGACGGAGCCGGCAAGCTCATGCTGCCCGATTCCAGGATCCGGTGGGAGGTGCACATGCACGCCATCGGGCGCGAGGTAAAGGACAGCTACGTGGAGCTCGGCATCTGGTTCTATCCGAAGGACCAGATCCCGCAGAACCGGACCCGCCTGCGGATTTTCGATGCTGCGGGAAACGACCTTGACATCCCGCCGGGCGAGATCTCGGTCACCCAAGACTTCTTCGTGCTCAGATGGCCGTCGCGGCTCGAGAACTACCAGCCCCACATGCACATGCGGGGCAAGGCCATGACCATGGAGGCCATCTACCCGGACGGCCGCAAGGAGATCCTGAGCCAGGTCAACAACTTCCAGTGGAACTGGCACGTCAACTACATCTACGCCGACCACGCCGCGCCGCTGCTGCCCGCGGGCACCACCCTCGTCTTCACGGCCTGGCACGACAACACCGCCGAGAATCCCAACAACCCGGATCACACGCAGTGGGTCGGCTGGGGCGACCGCACCGTGGACGAGATGGCGCACGCCTGGGTTGACGTCACCTACCTGACCGAAGAGCAGTACGCCGCCGAGATCGCCAGGCGCGAGGCCGCGGCGGAGCAGAACGAGACCCGCCCGAGGCCGAACCGGTAGCCGTTCCACCGCACCCGGCCCAAGATCGCGTTTCGCACTCCATGACGTTGCTCCGCGCCCTGGCCGCGAAGAGAGCGAAGTTGGCCGCCGCCAACGCCGCAGTTGCCGGATTCGGTGTGCCCGATTCGTTCGCCCGGTGACCCCTGTCCAGGTCTCGCGGCCCGCTTCCGCGCCCGAACTCATCGTCGAGACGCTCTATGCACTGCTTGCGGTGGGGTCGATTGCGCTCTTCGGTCTGCGCGAAATGTCCGCCGACGGGAGCGAGGTGGCGCGTCTGGCGGGACTGGCCGATCTGGTCGTCTGCGCCCTCTTCTGGGTCAAGATCGCGTGGGATCTCGCGCGGGCACCGTCGCGCGCCGAGTGGTTTCGCTGGGGCTGGGTCGACATCCTGGCCTCCCTGCCCGCGGTCGGGATCCTCAGGCCGCTGCGGGCGCTCCGGCTGTTCATGATGTTGCGCGTGATTCGGTCCACCACCCTTGGAATCCACCGAGTCGCCACCTACCTGAATGTGGACCGGAGCCGTTCGGTGATGGCCACGGTCTTTTCGCTCCTCGTCCTGTCGGTCCTGACCGGTAGCTTCGTGGTCCTCGCCTTTGAGAGCGGCGCGCCCGACGCCAATATCCGGACCGCCGAGGACGCGCTGTGGTGGGCGGTCTCCACGGTCTTCGGAGCGGAACCCGCGGGATTTGGCGATCATTACACGGTCACCACCGCCGGACGAGTCGTATCGCTCTGGCTGCTGGTCCTCTCGCTGGGACTGATCGGCTCCCTGGCGGGGATTATTTCCGCCTGGATCGAGGAAGGGGTGGAGGTGAAAATTCCTGGGAGAAGCTCCGAATGAGCGTCGCGGCAAAGAATGGGCGGCTGCGCGACGGGGCCGGGGCGCTGACGGCCGGGCAATCCGCGTGCGCGGTCGCGTCACGCAACGGGGATTCCGGCGCGGCTGCCGGGGCGCGGGCGGCATTGGCGCCCTCCGGAGACGGGGCGCACGACACGAGCTTTTCGGTTCTGGTCGATGCCGAGGCATTTCGGGCCGCGCTCAGCGTGGATCTGCAGAATGCGCGCGATCACGCCTTCATCCAGACCTATTCCTTCGAAGGGGACCGGGTTGGCGCCGCCCTGACCGATTCTCTGCTGGCCTCGCCCGCCCGCGACCGCAGACTCCTGATCGATTCCTACACGCTCATCAACCAGGGCGATCGCTGGATCCACCGTCCCTCGACCCTCTTCGATGCACCCTATCGTCGCAAGCTCCGCCGCACCCGCACGCTGATTCGCCGGCTGCGACAGGGGAAGTGCGGCGTTCGTTTCGGCTTTCCCGTCGGTTTTCTCGGGCGGACCGCGCTGCGCCGCGATCACAAGAAGCTCATCCTCATCGACGACCGGATCGCCTACATCGGCGGCGTCAATTTTTCCGTGCACAACTTTGCCTGGCACGATCTCATGGTGCGGATCGAAGACGCGGAGGTGGCCCGCTTCCTGCAGCGCGATTTCGTGCGGTCATGGGAGGGGCGCGGGCGGGCGGCGGTCCGTTCCTTCCCCCGACTGGATCTCGATCTCTACACGACCAGCGGCGCGCACAGCCCGGAGGCCTTCGAGGCGCTGCTCGCCCTGATCGACTCGGCGCGCTCCTCCATCGATGTCATCAGCCCCTACCTCGGGCCGCCCTTCGTGGGGCGACTGGGCCGTGCAGCGGGGCGCGGGGTTCGGGTTCGCGTCGTCACCCCGCGGATTCACAACAAGCGGTTCATTCAGCGCTACATGCTCTCCGAAGCCGCGCGCCATGGCTTCGATGTGCGGATGTATCCCGGCCGCATGATCCACATGAAGTGCATGCTGATTGACGACGAGATCCTCGTGGCCGGATCCTGCAACTACGACCTGCTGAGCTATCACGGCTACCTGGCCGAGGTCATGGGGGTGTTCCGGGCGCCGGCGGTCGTGCGGCAGTTCCGTGAGCGCGTACTGGTTCCGGATCTGGCGAAGAGCGAGCGGACGGCTGTGGAGATGCCCGGAATCGTAAGGCGGACCCTGGACCGGGCGCCGGTGGGACTCGGGATCCTGCCTGCGCGCATCCTGCGGCCCCCACGCGCCGAACCCAGGGCGGGAGAATTCGCGAAGAGGGGGCGGTCCCATGGCGGTTGAACGCGGAGCGGGCGGGCGCGGGCGGACGATCGGACTCTGGCTCGGGCTGGCGGGGTTCCTCCTCCTCCTTCTGCTACCCGTCGATCCCGGCAATCCCGAGGCGAGCCGGCTGGCGGCGGTGGCGCTCCTCATGGCGATCTGGTGGGTGACCGACGCGATTCCCCTCTTCGCGACCGCCCTGGTTCCGCTGGCCCTCTATCCGCTGCTCGGAATCATGTCCGGCAACGAAACCGCGCCCATCTACTTCAACAGCACGATCGTGCTCTTCCTCGGCGGCTTCATGATCGCGCTGACGATGGAAAAGTGGGATCTGCACCGCCGCATCGCGCTGAACATCATCCACGCCGTCGGCGGCGGTCCCGCGCGGATCGTCCTCGGATTCATGGTGGCGGCGGCCTTCCTCTCCATGTGGATCTCCAACACGGCGACCGCGGTCATGATGGTGCCGATCGGTCTGGCCATCTGCATGCAGATCGAGCACGAGGCGGGACGCGAGGGCGGACACCGGCTCGCGGTGGGACTCATGCTCGGAATCGCCTACGGCTGCACGGTCGGCGGACTGACGACGCTGGTGGGCACGCCGCCCAATCTCTCTTTCGTGCGCATCTTCGAGATTCTCTTCCCCGAGGCTCCCCCGATCGCATTCGGCCAGTGGCTGATCATGGCTTTCCCCATCGGGTTGATTCTCCTGGTGGTCGCATGGCTGTTCATCACCCACGTCTTCTACCGGGTGCCGGAGGGCGTCGCCATCGACCGCGCAGTCGTGGAGCGCGAACGTGGCCGGCTCGGTCCGGTTTCCTTCGAAGAGCGCGTGGTTCTGGGGGTGTTCGTCGCGACGGCGCTCCTCTGGGTCTTCCGCGTGGACCTTCATCTCGGCTTCCTCACCCTCCCGGGATGGTCGCGCCTCCTGCCGGATCCCGGTCTCATCGACGACGGCACGGTCGCCATCGCCCTCGCATCGGTGCTCTTCTTCATTCCGGCGCGCAACCGCAAGAAAGGGGCGACGCGCATCATGGGCCCCGATGTGATTCCGCGCCTTCCCTGGAACATCGTGCTCCTCTTCGGCGGCGGCTTCGCGCTGGCGGCGGGCTTTCAGGAGACGGGTCTGGCGCAGTTGATCGGCGGCCGCTTCGAGGTGCTGGGCAACCTGCCGGTCTTCCTCATGATCGTCCTGGTATGCGTGGCGCTCACCTTCCTCACCGAGTTCACCAGCAACACGGCCACAACCGAGATGGTCCTGCCGATCCTGGCCTCGGTGGCGGTCGTCACGGGAACGCACCCCCTCGTGCTGATGATTCCGGCCACCCTCTCGGCCTCCTGCGCCTTCATGATGCCGGTCGCGACCCCTCCCAACGCGATCGTCTTCGGCAGCGATCGCATCACCGTCGGCGAGATGGCGCGCGTGGGAATCGTCCTGAACCTGATCGGGGTCCTGGTAATCGCGGCGATCGTCTCAACCGTGGGGCTGGCGGTCTTCGACATCGATCCGGCGGCCGTGCCGGAGTGGGCGAAATCGATGGCCGAGGGTGTGGGATAGAAGAGCCAGAGGGGGAACAAGCTTCTGCCCTGTCGGCGCGGGTGAGTCCTCCCGCCGGACCGGCCGGCAAGTCCACGCGGTGCGCCTGCGGGATGCGCGGCCCCGGGGGACCGCCCGGTGGATTGTCGCGGCCCTCAGTGCGGCAGCGCCTCGCTCTCGCTGGCACGCGCCAGGAACTCCTCATGTGCTTTTGCTTTCCTTGAGAAGCTTGTTGGCTTGTGATGCACCGTGAGGCTCTCGGCCATTCGTTCAGGCGCTCATTTGCTCTGCCTTGCTTGACGCTTGATGGCGGCTACGAGGGCGGCCACCGCTTGCCGCTCGGCGGGGTTCAAGTCGGTCTTACCGGACTTGGAGTAGGCGAGAAGCGCGTAGATCGGCACTCCATCGCCTCCGAAGAAATAAATCACGCGGACACCACTCCGCTAACCGCGCCCGGAGGCTCCAAATCGCATTCTTCGGACTCCGCCGGTGCCGGGAATCTCGTCGCCCGTCAAGGGATGCTCGGCCATGTAGTCGATCAGTTCACGTCTCTCGTTTTCGTTGAACAGCTTGTCGGCCTGACGGGAGAACGACTCATCCCCCCGCAATCTCCGTCACCAGAAACTCGTCGAAGAAGTCCAGCATGTCGTGCAGCTTCTCAATGGTGTTGTCGCGGCCGTAGACGTAGTAGCCCTCGCCCGGGTAGGCCTTGTAGCGCACGATCTTGTAGTGCTGATCGAGCTTGCGGGCGAAGTCGAGCGCGGCCTGTGGTTGTCCTTCGGAAATGCGCCAGTTCGCGGCAAGGCCCTCGCCCTGAATGACAAAGGTGGGCGTGGTCGCCTGGTGGGCCTTGAGGATGGCGGAGCTGTTGAGATAGATGTCGCGGTTTTGCGGATAGGGCCCGAGTTCGTACTCGAGAAGTTTGATGTGTTGAAGTTCTTGAACCGTCGTGTGGAAGTCGGTCATGTCGCCGTAGCCCGAAAGCGAGATGGCCGCCTGGAAGACGCCGGGCGCGAAGGCCACCGCCGCCATGGTCATGATGCCGCCGTAGCTTGTGCCGGTGACGGCGATGCGGGCGGGATCGACATCGGGCATGGTCTTGAGGTAATCGACCCCGGCGAGCACATCCTCCAGATCGCAGTGTCCCCAGCAGCCGTTGTTGAGATCCTCGAAGTCAAGGCCGTAGCCCGAGCTTCCGCGAATGTTGGGCATGAGGACGACGTAGCCGCGCTGGGCGAAGAAGTGGACCTGCTGGTGCCTGCGGAATTGGTCGTCGAACTGGGAAGTGGGACCGCCATGAATCCACAACACGCCGGGGAAGCGCTCGCCCGGTTGTGCACTCGGCGGCCGGTGCAGATACGCTTCGATCGTGAGGCCGTCGCTGCTGGGGTAGCGGACCTTTGCGGGCATGTGCAGCCGGGCGGCGACTGCTTCGTCGAACTCGCTGTGCACCGTTGCGCTTTCGCCGGTCTGCACATCAACGACCAGGAGCTCGGCAGGACGCGTCGGGGTCTCGAAGGTGTAGCTGATGCGACCGCCATCGGGCGACCACTCCGGACGCAGCGCGGCGCCCACCTCATCCTCCACCAGGATTCGCTGCTCGGCGCCATCCGCGGAGACCAGCCGAAGCGAATGCGCCCCGTCGCGGTTCTCGGTGTAACTGATCCACCGGCCGTCGGGCGACCACCGGGCATCGCTCTGGTCGTAGTTGGACGCGGCGATCGGGCGGGATTCTCCACCGGTGCGCGGCGCAACACGGAAGTTCAGCCAGCCGCTGCTCTGCGAACGGTAGAGGAGGGTTTCGCCGTCGGGGGAAGGTTGGGCGGCGCCGAAGGCTCGTCCCGCGCGGTAGTCGAAGAAGCCGCGGTCGGCCACGCGAATGCGCGGATCGGTCCCGTCCGGGTTGATTTCGATTACGTCGTGGTCCACCCAGCGGTCGTCCATGCGCACAAAGAAGATCGATTCGCCGTCGGGGGACCAGCTCGGGTAGCCTTCGTAGAGCGGGTCGCGGGTGAGGCGGTGGAGCTCGCCCTCCGGCACCGACACCTTCCAGATGTCCATATTGCCAAAACGGTCGCCCGCAAAGGCGATCCAGCGACCGTCGGGGGACCAGGCCAGACCGTTGGCGCGCGCCGAGAGTTCGGTGAGCTGCACATCCATTCGCATCCTCCCGCCGCCCGCCTCCGCCTGAGACCAGAGCCAGATCTCGGGAGCCCCACCCTTGTCGGAGGTGTAGGCGATCCGCTCTCCGCCGGGCGACCAGGTGGGTTGGGGCGCCCCGAGCGAACCCACGCCGCTGAGCGACAGATCGGTCGTGAGGATATCGAGATCGGCGCCCGCATCGGCGGGGTCGGCCGCAGCCAGCTCGCCGCTCGCCGACACGAAGGTGATCATCGAGCCATCGGGCGACCATTTGGGGGAGTGACTGCCGCCCACGGCCGCGCGCAGATCGACCAGCTCGGCCGCGCCGATGGGGGAAGTGGCGGAGGAGGGGGGAGTGGTGGCGTCGGCGTTGGCGGGCGTGTCGCTGCCGGGACCGGAGTTGCAGGCTGCAAGAGCGCCGAGTGCGAATCCCAGGATGGCCGGCACAGTCGCACGCCCCGGTGACCGCTTGCCGTCCCAGGTCCGGCTTGCCCTGTTCGGCGCACCACCCCGCACATCGGTCGCAATGCGTCCCATTCCACCATTCCCTGGCCCGTGTTTCCGTGTCCCTGTCATCGATCCGTTCCTGGTCATCGGTCCATCCCTGCGCCTCTGGTCACCATCTCGTCGCGGAGAAACTCCTCGAAGAAATCGAGCATGTCGAGGAGCATCTGCCGGCGGTTGGCCTTGCCGCGCACATAGTAGTTCTCGTTGGGGTACGTGGTGTAGCGGAAGAGCTTGTAGCGATTTTCCAGCGCTCCCGCAAAGAGTTCGGACTGGTCCGACCCCGGGTAGCGTCCCTCGCCATGAACCATGAAGATCGGCGCCGACACCCGGTCCACCTCGTAGATGGCAGAGCTGTTGCGCCAGATGTGCTCGTGCGTGGCGAAGGGACCGAGTTCGTGATCGAGCAACTTTACGTGGCGCAGCTCGTTCTCGCTGTGATAGAAGTGGACCCAGTCGGCGTAGCCCGATCCCGGCACGATCGCCCGAAAGACATCGGGCGCGAAGGCCGCCGCGTACATGCTCATGACACCCCCGTAGCTCGTTCCGGTCAGGCCGATTCGCTCGGGGTCGATCTCGGGCAGCGTCTTGAGAAAGTCGGCCCCGGCGACCACATCCTCAAGGTCGCAGTGACCCCAGCAGCCGTTGTTGGCGTCGGCGAAGTCCTTGCCGTAGCCGGAGCTGCCGCGAATGTTGGGCAACAACACGGCGTACCCGCGCTGCGCGAAGAACTGCACGTGTTGCTGGAAGCTGTCGTTGAACTGCGATGTCGGACCGCCGTGAATCCAGAGAATCCCCGGTGCGCGTTCCCCTGGCGCAACCCCGGCCGGCCGGTAGAGATAGGCGGGAATCGAGTGGCCGTCGGTGCTGGGATAGTGAACTTTCTCCGGCAGGATCAATCGTGTGGGGAGGTTGCCGGCGGGCATGGAATGTGTGATTTGAACGGCCGCGTCGCCCTCCATTCCCACCACATGCAAATCCTGCGGCGCGAGCAACCCCCCCTTCAGGTAGGCCAGACGACGACTGTCCGGCGACCAGGCCGGATTCGCGATCATCCCGCCGTCGGGCGAGTCGAGGACCCGCGGATCCCCACCCTCCACAGAAACCGCGCGCAGATCGTGATGGCCGTTATGGTTCTCGGTGTAGGCAATCCAGCGGCCATCCGGCGACCATGCCGCCCCACTCTGATCGGCCTCGGCGGCGGCGATGGGCGTGGGTTCACCCTTGCCGTCAAGCGGGGCGAGCCAGTAGTTGATCCAGCCGCTACGATGCGATCGGAACAGGACGCGGTTGCCGTCGGGCGACACCTGGGGATATCCGAAGGTCGCGCCCGCGCCATAGTCGAAAAAGTCGGTGTCTGCGAGCACGGTGCGGGGATTGGCGCCCTCCAGGTCGGTCTCGATGACCTCGCGATCCTCCCAGGTGTCGTTCAGACGCACATGCAGAATCCGCCGGGAATCGGGTGTCCAGCTCGGGAAGACTTCGTAGTGCGTGTCGTGGGTAATGCGTTGTACATGTCCGGTCGCGACCTCGACCCGCCAAATGTCGTAGTTGCCGTAACGGTCGCCGGCCAGGGCAATCCAGCGCTCGTCGGGGGACCAGCTCATCGAGTTGATGCGCGCGCCCAGTTGCGTAAGTTTGCGCTCGGAACCATCGGTCGTGGACCAGAGCCATATCTCGGTTGAGCCGCCCTTGTCCGAGAGGTAGGAAATCCAGCTTCCGCGCGGGGACCAGCCGGGCAGTTGCGAGGCGAGAAAGTGGCCCGAACTGCCCATCTCGATCGGGATGCGCGTGGGGAAGCCGCCGCCGGGCGGGAAGGTGACGAGGCCGCCGGTGAGCGACGACTGAATGAGGATGGACGATCCGTCGGGGGACCAGTGGGGCGCCCCGGAAACGACCGGCTCGATGGCGAGGAGTTGGTCGACGGAAAGGGGATCGCCGGACTGCGGGGAGGCGGGGAGGGGGAGGGTGGCCAGGGCGGCGCAGAGGAGGGCGGGAGCGGTGGTGCGAGTCATTCCAGATGCTTCTTTCTCGGACGGATTCGGATGGATTCGGAGGGGTTCGGCTGAAGGAAGCCGGGCGCAGAAGGGAAGATCGTGCCAGGCTGGAAGATCGTGCCAGGCGATGGAAGACTTGTCGCGGCCGAAATCGGATCAGTGGACCCAGAGCGTGGACTGGCGCAGGACATTCTCGATTCGCCACCAGACGCTCTGCCCGGGCCGCAGATAGAGGGTCTGGGTGCGGTAGGGATCGTCGCCCACCGGATCGGCGACAAGACGGAAGCCGCTGCCGCCCAACAGGTTGCCCGGAAGCGCGACCGAATCCGAACGCATGCTCGTCAGCGAGAGGAGGCGCTTGCGATCGGAGCCCCGCAGCGCGTAGATCCGCATGTCGAGCCAGTTGCGATTGGTGACGTGAAGGTGGCTGGGCCGGGTGGCGGACGCATCGGTGGGGAAGAGTTCGCCGGGTGGCGCGCCGGATGGCTCCCCGGGGGAAGCGCACCCGGCGGCTACCAGGGCAAGGGCGAAGAGGAGTTGCCTTCGTACCGGAACTCGCGGCATGGCGCGGGGGATCCGATTTATGGAATGAACCCCTGCTGCGTCATGCAGCCGGCCGGAACATCGGGCTCCCGCGGGAGACACTCGCTCAGCGGGTAGGGCATGGCGTCGTGCAGACGCTGGTCTGCGCTCGGCGGACCCAGCACCGGAATCTCCAGCAGCTTGCCGTAATGGTTCATGTCGATCCAGGTGTGGCCCCACTCGAAAACGAGCGAAAAACGTTTGTTGTACAGCAGCTCGTTGAGCAGGTCGTCGTCGGATCCGGGGTAGGGATCGGGCAGCGGTTCCAGGCCTCCGGAGTTCACGCGGATGAAGTTGATGTCTTCGATCGCGGCCGCGCGGTTGCCCATCGCCAGATTGGCCTCGGCGCGGATCAGGATCAGCTCTTCATTCTTGACCCACACGAAGGACGCATTCGGGCTTTCGTACAGCGTGTACTGAAGATCGGAGCTGACTTCGAGCAACTGGTAGGCCGGCACCGCTTTGAATTTTGTCTGAAAGCGCAGATCGGCGGAACCGTCGGCCCGCGTCTGTGCCTCGCGGCGAAAACGCGTATTGGCCCAAAGCAGATCTGGGCGGTTGGCCGGATTGACCTGGTCGCCGGAGTTGACCGACCAGCTATGCTGCGCGCCATGATCAAGCGCCATGCCGGTGTCCATGAAGGATTCGGCAATCGCCTGCAATGCCCCGGACCAGTTGCTGCGGTGGACCTCGGCGCGGGCCTTGATGGCGCGGTTGAGCCGCACGAACTCGCCCGGCGAGGCAAAGTCGGACAGCCCGGTCGTGACGCCGAAGGGGAAGGTGCTGGCGGCCATCAGATCGGTGCGCCCCTCGTCGAGCAGAGCGATGACATGGCCGTACACTTCGGCCTCGGAGACGATCGGGGCCGGGGGATCGTTGGGGTCGGAGCTGACCGCAATCGGCGCGCCCAAACGTCGCCGCGTCACCGCGACATGCAGCAGGTCGTACGCCTGAATCGTCTTGGCGAAACCGCGCACGGCCGCCTTGTCCGGCTCGGGCAACTCCGCCGCGGGCAATGCCTCCAGCAAAAGATTGGCGTTGCGGATGTTGCGATAGGCCTCGGCCCAGACCTGGGTTCCCACGAAGAGGGTCTGGTCCCAGGGGTCGCGCACGCTGCCCGGAAGCGAAGATCCGGTGGGCGCCATCGGGTAGACCTCGCGGCCGAAGGCCCCGACCCACTGCACCATGTCGGCGGCCGTGAGACGGGTGTCGAAGAGGAGGCCCTGCGTCGCGGCGGCGATGGCGGCCGAATTCGGGTTGGTCTGCAAGTCCTCCACGCTGGGGTTGTTGTAGTCGGGCACGGTCAGCTCGCACGCGCCAAGGCCCAGGACGAGCGCAGGGGCGAGCAGCGCACTGGCGACGCGTGTCGGTCGGCGTCCCGAGAGGATTGCACGGATGTCGATTGTCGTTCTCATGGTTCGATTCCCTTCCTCAGAAGCCCACGTCGATGGAGAACCAGAAGCTGCGGCTGGGCGGGAAGGGTGCGACGTCCACCCCGCGTCCCACGGCTTCGCTGCCGAAGTTGCTTACCTCGGGATCAAGTCCCGCATAATCCGTGAAGGTCAGCAGGTTGCGTCCGCTCAGATTGAGACGAACGTAGCGCGCTCCGCTCCACACTCCGGCCACCATCTCGTCGGGCACATCGTAGCTCAGGGTGAGTTCGCGCAACTTCACAAAGGAAATGTCCTGGAAATAGGTTCCCGTGTTGTTCGGAAATTCGCGGTTGCGCTTTACGCAGACGCTCTCGCCGTCGACCTGGGTGTTGCAGTCCTGGGTGTTGCGCGTGAGGTCAAAGAGAAACTGCGTGAGGTTGTTCGCTCTGCCGCCGCTCTGCCAGTCAAGGGTCGAATAGACATTGAAGCGACCGACGCGAATGTCGTTCGAGAATCCCATGCGGAAGTCGGAGTTGCCCTCGGCGAGCGGTCCGACGCCCACCTCGCCGGTCTCGGGATTGGGTCCGTTGCCCCAGAGCAGCGTGAGCGAACGCCCCTCCTCGACGGCCGTGGTTCCGTAGAAGTACCCGAATCCCTGAACGGTGAAGCGGGGGACCGGAAGCGAGTTCACCTTGCTGCGGTCCATGGTGAAGGTTGTGCGCGAGGTCCACTGGAGGTCCGCATTGAAGAAGGGCACAACCGTAAGAGCCGTCTCGACCCCCCAGACGTTGATCTCGCCGCCATTGAATATGGCTTCCACAAACCCCGTTGACGGCGCCAGCGACCGCTCCAGGATCACATCGCGAATGGTCTTGTTGAAGTAGGTCATCTCGATGGTGGCGCGGTCGTCCAGAAGGGTGGCGTCAAATCCGCCCTCGATCTCGGTCTGGCGCTCGGGGCGAAGATCGGTCGACGCGGTGGCGCCCTGAACGCGCAGCGCCGGCAGTCCCCCGATGTTGCGGCCCTCGTATTCGGTGAACTTCTGTCCATAGACCGGCTGGTTGCCCGACTGTCCCCAGGCGCCCCGGAACTTGATCTCCTCCAGAAGTTCGCCGCCGATCGGGAAGCGATACGAGGTGGCCAGCTTGGGATAGAAGTGGAAGGCGTCGGTGTCGGAGTTGTTGGAGCTGCGGTCAACGCGCATCCCCGCGGTGAGGAGCAGGCGCTCGTCCAGGAGCAGAACCTCTTCCTGCGCGAAGACGCCGAAGTCGAGTGAGCGCGAACGATCCTGGCGCACCTCGGTGGCGGTGCCGCGGTCGATGTTCTGCAGGCCGCCGATGAGGTTGCGCGCGATGGTGCTGCTTACATCGAGATCGCGGATTTCGTACTGGGTGCCGAAGGAGCTGGTGGACTGGAAGCTGTTGCCGGTGAAGGTGTAGACCGCGTTCACATTGGCGTTCATGTACTGGCTGTAGGCCGATCCGAGGACCGAGGTGCCGGGTAGCCCGTCGTTGGGTTCAAACTGCGATTCGGGCGGCGAAAAGAGCTCGTTCTTCTGGTTGTAGAAGTCGATTCCGCCGGTGACGCTCAGCCGCAGGTTATGCGTGGACGAGGTGATGGCGTCGAAGGTCAGGTTGCCCGATCCGACAAAGCGCCAGACCTCTTCGTCGTTTTTCACGAGAGAGGCGGTCTCCAGAATATTCGAGGAGGCGAAGGGATTGCGCGGATAGCTTCCCTGGCCGGTCGGGCAGTCGTCCACATCGGCCTGGCGGCTGCCATCGGAGCAGACCGCGCGCAGATCCACGAAGCTGGGTGTGGAGGGCAATGTCATGTAGTAGCTGATGCTGCGGTTGTCGTTGTTGCTGATTCCGCGACCCGCGAGGGTGTGGATCGCGTTCGTGTTCAGGCTGAAGGAGACCCGGTCGCCGAGCGTCTGGTCGATGTTCAGCTTCAGCGACTCCTTGTTGTAGAAGGTGTTGTCGATGATGCCGCCGTCGTGCTTGACCAGTCCCGAGGCGTAGTAACGGGTGTCGGTGGTTCCCCCGCTCACGCTGGCCGAGGTCTCGTAGGAAAGCGGCTGGTTCCCCGCAAGGAGCTCTTCGTGGTCGAAGAACTGGCCCGACTGCCAGTGGTCGGCCGCCTGCGGACCAAAGAACTCGACCGCCTCTTCCCGCGAGGTGAACTCGCGCAGCCCGAGCTTGTTGGAGAGTTGAAAGACGCCGAACCGCTGCGTCACATTGAACTGGGGCGCGCCGACCCGGCCCCGCTTGGTGCGAATGATGACGACGCCGTTGTTGGCCTTGGACCCGTAGATGGCGGCCGCCGACGCTCCCTTCAGCACCTCGATGCTTTCGATGTCATAGGGGTTGATGTCGGCGATGCGGTTGGCGGAGTTGTCCTGCGAACCGCCGCGCACCGGGTTCGACGACGACACCGTGACCACATGCACACCCGAAGCGATGGTCTCGTCGCTGATCACGACCCCGTCCACCACATAGAGTGGCCGGTGGTTTCCGAGAATGGTCGAAACGCCGCGAAGCTGAAGCTGCATGCCGCCCCCGGGTGCGCCCGAGTTGGACTGGATGTTCGCGCCCGCCACCTTGCCGCGCAGCGCCTGCTCCACCGAGGCTGCGGGGACGCGCTCCAGATCGCGCGCGCTGACCGTCGAGACCGCGTTGGCCAGATTCCGCCGCGAAATTCCGGTGGCCTGCCCGGTGACCACGATTTCGTCGAGGTTGAGAACGTCGATCCGCAGAGTGACGCTGACATTGTTGGTTCCCTGCGGCACGGTGAGCGTGGCGGGTTGGTAGCCCAGCATGGTGACGCCAAGGACGACCTCGCCCGGTGCGACCGCGATTGCAAAGGTGCCGTCGGCTTCGGTGAAGGTGCCGAGCGCGGTTCCCTCGATGGCGACGGCCGCACTGCCGATGGGGGCGCCGGTGGTGGCGTCGGTGACCGTGCCGGTCAGCGCGCGGGTCTGGGCGAGGGCGTGGCCGGGAAGAAGGGCGCCTGCCGTGCCGAAAAGCGCCAGGAGGATGGCGAGCGCACCGTGGGGGTGGCGGGGATGGGGTGGGGTGGGGGGCCGGACGAAGCGACCGGCGGGTGTGCCGTAGCGCAACCTCATGGGACATTCTCCTGTTGGGGGGATGCGGGACGGGTGCCGCATGATTGTACGCCAATGAATGTGGATTGGCGAAAGTACAAAGCCGGGCCACGCGTCGTTGTACAGAAAAACGGTCACGGGCCGCCGGCCGTCAGAAGTCCAGCCAGTAGCTCGCCTTGACCAGCAGGACATTGCGCATCGGGTCGGAGAAGAGGCGCTGGAGATCTCCGAATCCGTCGAATTCGGGGTCGCGCACCCAGTCGGCGCGGTCCTGGCTCCAGACCAGGAAGAGCGTTGAAGCGGGAAGGTATTCCCAGCGCAGCACGACATTGCCGCGAAAGGAACGAGTGCGGAAGTCGGGGTTGAAGAAGCGGATGGCCGCCGCGGGACCGGAGCCATCGGCGTCGGCGGTATGGAGTTCGCCCTCGCGCGCGATCGTGGACGCGCCCTCGCCGTAGCGCAGAAAATCGAAGGTATCGGGTGCGCGCAGGGCCATGAAATTCTCGTAGTCGCCGGTCGCTACGAAGGGTTGCCCGTAGAGCTGCAAGGTCATGCGCGGGGTGATCGCCAGATCCATGCGGACCGTCAGGTTGAGCGACGACTGCTCCAGCTCGGCGAAGATGTAGCGGCGGCCGAAGGTGGTGGTGGCGGCCTCGTCGGTGCCCTGGGTGACATGGAAGGCCGCACTCCGACTCCGGCGAAAGCTCGGACGCAGGCTCCAACTGAAGAGACCCTCGCCGCGGCCGAAGAGGGTGGGCGACACGGAAAAATAGCGCGATCCCTCGATGTTGCTGTTGTAGACGAGCGACACGCCGCCCGCCAGCCGCCGCCGTGCATCGGTGTTGATCCACAAATTGCCGCCCCAGTTCGCGGGACGAATCATGGCGGGGCCGCCGCGGGTGACGCGGTGATCGGAGGCCTCGAAGCCGTAACGGACCGAATAGCGCAGCGAGTGGAAGCCGACGGTCTGGCCGCTGCCATTGAGCGACAGCCACCGCTGCGTAACCACATTGCCGAAGTTGCGCTGTTCCTGCGCCGCGAGCGAAATGCTGGCGGACCGGAAGAAGCGTCCGGGTTCGACCCAGCGCCGTCCACCCCCGACGGTAAGCGCCTGGATGTCGGCGACCGTCTGGTAGCCTGCGTCGTTCATCTCGAAGCCGGGCGAGATCAGGCTCGCCTCCAGGCCGTAGAGCCACTGCCCCGCGATCTTGTTGAAGTTGAGCTCGCCCGCAAAGCCGCCCAGCGAGGTCCGTTTGGGATCGATTTTCACGTAGTCTTGGTCGGGACGCTGGAAGTAGCGCACCGAGGAACGCTGGGCGCGCGCCATCGCCTCCGGGCCGCCGCTGATGTACGATCCGCCGAACCATCCCTGCATCGCGTAGCGACGGTCGGCGAAGCGGTGCAGAAAGTCGACGCCGCCGGTGAAGGCCCGGTCGCGCAGGGGGTCGAAGCGGTCGTGATTGAGGTCGCGGCCCACTCCGGTGGCGATCATGCCGATGTAGCTGTTGCCCTCGCGGAGATCGCGGCGAAGGCGCAGCGCGGTGATGTTGGACAGCGGATCGACAGGTACCTCGCCGGTGGCGTCCCCGGACCCTCCGGCGACGCGCGCCACCTCGCGCTGGGTGGTGGAGTTCATCAGGGCGATGACCCACCCGGAATCGGTCCGGCCGGTGATCTTGGCCGCGCCCAGGATGGTGGACCGGGTGGGCTGATCGACGAAGTCTCCCTGGCCCCGCGCCGACAGTGCAGGCCGCTGCCCGACCCGCCGCGAATAGAAGAAGCGCAGGTTTTCGAGTCCACCGAATCCGAAGAGCCCGGCCCCCTCCACGAAGAAGGGGCGGCGTTCCTCGAAGAAGGTCTCGAAGGCGGTGAGGTTCACGACCGCGGGATCGGCCTCGACCTGGCCGAAATCGGGATTCACCGTTGCATCCAGGGTGAGTCCGCCGGTGAGCCCGTACTTCAGATCGAGTCCCACCGAACCGCCGTACACCGAGCCGTCGTCGAAGGGGCTGGCCGGATTGGCGCGTTGATCGAAGCTCGCCCGCGTCACCGCATAGGGAAGAACTTCCAGCCGTTCGGGCCTTTCAACGCCTTCCAACCCAAGCAGATGGCCAAAGCTCGACGCCAGCCCGGTCTCGGTCGCCGGTTGCCACGCCCAGTCCACCGCTTCGCCCGCGTGCAGAATGTCGCGCCGGAAGTTGACGCCCCACACCTGCCGCTCGCCCTCGCGAAAGCGCACCTGCGAGAAGGGGATGCGAATCTCGGCGATCCAACCTAGCGAATCGACCCGGGTTGCGGCGTCCCACACCGGATCCCACCCCGCGTCCATTCCCTCGAAGCCGTCGTTGGGCGCCACCAGGTCGTTGCGACCGCCCGCGGGCGTGACTCCGAAGACGAATGTGGTGCGGTGATCGTGGTAGGAATCGAGCTGAACCAGAAACTGGTCGTTGGCCTGCATGAAGGAATCGCGGCGCCCGCGCAGCACCGAAATCCGGGAAGGATCGCGGTCGTGCATGCGTGCGCCCACATAGAGCGCATCGTCGGTGTAGGCAACCCGTACCTCGGTCTTCTCGGTCGCGGGTAAACCGTCGCCGGGGACGTCGCGCCGGAAACCGCTCACCGCCGTGGCCAGCGTCCAGACCGGATCGTCGAGGACCCCGTCGAGCACGGGCGCCGGATCGGCCCGCACCGCGGTGACCTGGGGCGGTGTGGTGCCGTTGGCGTGCACCAGGGCGGAATCGGTGGCCGCGCCGGGTTGCCGGGCGGTCTGGGGAGGCGTCTGCGCCAGGATGGCGGCCGCAATGAGGAAGGGGGTGTTCATGTGGTCATGTGTTCATCCGGTTCGGAGGCTATCGGTATCCGTGGAAGCGCCGCAGCGATTCGGTGATGGGTTGCTCCGGCGCGGGGCGTTCGTAGCGGCCCGACTCCTGGTCGAACCAGCGTTGGCGGAGCGCGACGCCGTAGGCCTCAAGGACATCGCCGCCATCGGGGCGCGCGGCGACGACTTCGGGCAGGAGGCTCTGGTACCCCAACCGCGCGAGCCCGACCAGCGCGACCAGTCCGTCGTAGGCTTCGCGGAGGTCGTTGGTGGAGAAGGAGTAGCTGTCGTCGCGGTAGGCGGGCGCGGCAAGGCAGCGCAGCGAAACCCGGGAGTTGCCGGGATCCTCGGGGAGATCGCGGCAGCGCAACAGATCGTCGCCGGGCTCCAGACCGGGAATGCCATCGAGGAAGCGCAGACTCGCGGGCGGAACGGCGTGCAGCGAGGCGCGCAGCGGCGAAGTTGGCCGGGTGGAGCCGGCGTCCTCCAGATTCTCCACCGCGCGCCGGGCTCCAGCGCGCAGATCGGCCCGCGCCTCCTCGACCGGTCGCAGGGCCGCGCTGTCGGCGCCGACGGCATCCTTGACGGTGACGTACTCGATCCAGGGCATCGTTACGAGATCGCTCCGCAGCCGGTCGTCGCCGGAGGCAAAGATGACCGGAACGCCGAAACGCCCCCAGGAGAGCGCCACCAGCTCGGTCTCGGTGATCGACTGGCCGTTGATCAGCAGATCGATCCCCAAGGTAAAGGTGTGCGCCGCGAAGCCTCCGCTGCCGGTCTTCGAGTGCATCCCGACGACCGCAACCGCATCGATCCGTTCGGCCGCGGGCATCTCGCTGTAGAGCTCCGGCAGGTCGAAGTAGGTGTCGAAGGGTTCGTCGCGAATGATCTGCGTGGCGCGCGGGTCGAGCAGGTCGGTGCGCAGGTCGGGATCGGGGTTGCCGCTGCCGTGGCCGTCGGCGATGACGACGTCGGTGGCGCCGCCCGCCAAGAGCCCGTCCACCACCGCGTTCACATCGGCGGCGAGCATCTCTTGGCCGGCGGGGTAGAGGTCGGTGCCGAAGAAGTAGCTGTTCGGGTCGTCCTGGCCGGCCAGCCCCTCCATGTCATGGATAATGAGGACGCGGAGGCCGTCGCCGGGGTCGGAGGCGGGATCTGCGCGCGTCCAGGCGCCCTGGGTGAACGAACCGGAACTCGCGCCCTCGGGCGTGTCCATGATTGCAGCAGCCGAATCGTCGGCTGTGTGTCCCGCAGGCTCGCCACACCCCACAGCCAGGATGGCGATCGCGGCCGGCGGGGCCGCAACGAGGCGGCGGAAGCTCAGTCCCATACCCATTCAAATCCTCTCTGCTGTCGGTCGCGACGCCGCCGGTTGCCGAAAGCTGGCCGAACTCGCAACCCAAAGCTGGCCGGAACCCGTGCCCCGAATGTGGTCCGTTCGCGCTCAGTCGCCGCGCCGCAGGACGAAGGTTCCGATCGCGCACGCCACGCCCATCCACGCCGCCGCCACGAAGAGATCGACGATGACAAAGGTGAGGGTGACTGTGTTTTGCATGGACAACGTCATGAAACCGAAGTACAGGCTCATGAGGAAGCCGATGTGCGCGCCGGTGCGAAATCCATCGCGGACGGTGGCCACGCCCCGCCAGGACAGGATGGTGACGAGGAGGGTGGCGCCCGCGAGCTGTCCGAGCATCATCTGCCAGTGAACGGGAACTTCCCTGTGCGCGCCGGTGGCGGTTCCGAGATTGGACGCCATGAAGTCGGCGAGGGCGATTCCGTAGATGAGGAATCCGAGGAGGTACATCGTGACGAAGGTGGCGAGGGTGGCGAAGATGCAACGGCGGCTGGGCATGGCGGGCTCCCGGTGTGGGGGTGGCGAATGCAATGATGGCCAGGAAGTGATGGCCAGGAAGTATGGCCAGCAGGCCAATGGTGGAAGGTGAGACGGGGGTACGGGCCAGGCAAGCGCCGCCACCGCGTCAACCGCCCGGCCGATACCGCCGCACCGTCTCCCTCAGCACGGCTTCCTCGCTCCAGGCAACCGGCTTGAGCTCGCCGCGGGCAAAGAGCCCCGCCTGGTCCGCGTAGTGAGGCGATCCACGCCGCGCCGTCTGACCATACGCGAGCACCGTCCACGCTCGTGGAATCTCGCCGAACTCGACCACCAGCACCCACGCGTCGCCCCGGTTTGCCGCGCGCCGCCCGTCGTCGAGGGTTGCGAAGGAGAGGACGCGAAAGCACCCCAGGGTGGGCGGGCACCCCGATACCGGTTCATCGATGTCGCCGCGCATGACCCGGTGGAGATCGCCCCAGGCCAGGTCGAGAGCCAACCCGTCCTGCTCCATTGCGGTTACCGCGCCGTTCAGCGCCTCCCGCGCCGCCGCGAAGTTGCCGAGCCCCGCGGGCGTCTCCACCGGTCGCGTCGGATCCCACCGCTCACGCCAGTGTGACGCATCCGGACTGCCCGCTCCTCCGAACAGCGCGTCTCGAAAATACAGTCCTGCCCACCGCTCAAAGAGTACACCGCCCCGGCTCCCTGCCGCCGCCGTACGGTCCCACGCATCGAGCACCGCCACCGCCTCTTCCAGTCCGGGCTGGCCGCGCGCCGCCTCGAGGAGATCGTCCATCACTCGCTCGGCCATCAGGATGCGCGGCGAGTGCTTCAGCTCGATCACCCGCTCCGGAGTCAGCCGTCCGCTCTTCGCCGCCAGATCAAGCGAAAGCTGGCTCCGCAGCCGCAACCGTGGGGCGGGAAGGTTCGCGGGCACGGTGTCGCGGTCGAGCGCCACATTCAGATTCGTGAAGTCGGGCGGATCGTTGGCTTGCTGCACATAGCCACCCGGCGGATTCAGGTAAAGGGGCAGATCCTCCCAGGGAACCAGCTCCGACCAGATCTCCGCCGCCGTGAGCGCCCGCGCGGCCGTGTTGCCCGTCACCGGATGAGGCAGAAGCGGCAAGCGCGCATTGTAGTAGTGGGCGATATTTCCCTCGCGGTCGGCGTAGGTGAAGTTCGAGGTCGGGTGCGCCCTCATCCGCATTACCGCGAGCCATTCGTCAAGACTTGCGGCCATCATCATGCGAAGAAACTGTTCACCGCGCTGAAAGACGCCGTCACGCGGATCCTTCAGCACAAAGACCTGTTCGTCAACCCTCCCGATCACCGGACCGTGCGGGGTCCGCCACTGCGTCCGCACCGCTTCCGCAATGGTGCCATCGGCCCGGAGGTAATCCACCCGCACATCGCGCCGCGTCATGGCGAGCGTTTGCCCGTCCAGCCGCGCGTGCCCGTCAATCGCCGGATCCCCTTGCAGTTCATAGACCTGGCTCAGCGTGGGATAGTTGTTGGTTGTCGCCCAGCCCAGCGTCGCGTTGAAGCCGCCGATGATCCCGAAGGCGGTGCCGATCCGGAAGTCGCCATGAAACTCGATTACGCCCGGCACCCGCACCTGCGCCTCGTAATACGTGAGCCCGGAGGGTCGCTCGAGCAGATCGTGGTCGCCGTCCCAACGGAGATGGGGGTTGCGGAGGAGGATGGTATGCCCTGATTCGGTGCGATCGCCATGAAAGGCCCACGCATTCGATCCGTCCAGGAGCCACCCGGTCGGCGCGGTGAGATCGCCGGCGCCCGTGCGCTCATCGCCGGGGCGCGCAGTCGAGCCCGAAGCCGCCCATTCGGCGCGGTGGCCACGGCCCGAGGGCGCCGAAGCGAGGGTGGTCCGGAACCTTGCCGCGTCACCGCGACTCCACGTTTGCACATCGCGCGCCAACGCATCGACCCCTGTGAAGTCGGGCCGGACCCAGGCCGGGAATTCGTCCGGGTGCAGCCGGATGTAGCGATTTACCCCCTCGGCGAAGCCCCGGTAGACGTCGCGGGTGCGGGGGTCGAGGCGGTGGAAGTTGCGAAGCGCGAGGCCGTGCGTTTCGCGCGCGGCGAAGTCGGAGTTGAGCTCGCCGGGTCCCAGGTGGCGCGCGAGTTCGCCGCGGCTGGCGATCAATCCGGTTGCGATCGAGGCGCCGTAGTCCTCCGACTGCACGAAGCCGAGCGCGAACCCCATTGCGGCCAGATCCTCGGCCAGGATGTGCGGAACGCCGTAGCCGTTGCGACGGATCTCGACGCGGCGGGCCAGGGCGGCGGCGCTGTCGGATGGGGCGGGACGGATTACCTCGGCGCGCTCGATCACCGCGCCCGCGCGCACCGCGTCCACGACCTCCATCCCTTCGACCACCTCGCCGAAGATCGTGTAGTTGAAGTCGAGGCGCAGGTTGTCGGCCAGATTGATGAAGAGCTGCCCGTCGCCGGTGTCGCGTCCCCGGGTGGAGAGGCCGACGGTGCCGCGCCAGTGCGGTTGGCTGGAGATCTCGTCGCGGGTGAAGGGGCCGTCGCCCGAGTACTCGTTGGCGTTGGGGCTGCCCCCCTGAATGACGAAGTTGGGCTCGACGCGGTGGAAGGTGAGGCCGTCGAAGTAGCCCGAGGCGGCCAGGCGGGCGAAGCGGTCGGCGTTGGTGGCGGCAAGGTCCGGGCGCAGCCGGATGACGATTGCGCCGAGGCCGGGGCCGAAGCCGGAGAGGGCGTCCGCGGTGGCCGGACGGGGCGTTTGGGCGTTGTTCTCGCCGGGTGGGGCGGCCGGGCCGTCGGTCATGTGCAGCACAACGGTGGTCCGGGCCAGCTCGCGCAGCCGTGTGGGACCGGGGGTGGGGTGGGGGGGAAGGGGTTGGGGCGCGGCCGTGTGAGCGACGCCGGTGGTCTCGGTGAGGAGGGTGGCCGCAAGCGAGGCGACCGCCGGGTCGAAGTCGGAGAGGTAGGGGGCGAGGTCGTCCCGGGTGAAGCCGCCCGCCGCGCGAAGGCCTTCCAGGAGCGCGACGCGCACGTCCCGTTCGGTCTGGCGCTGCCGGGCGGTGAAGCGGGACAGTGCGGCCAGGAACGCCGGACCGAGGGTGGCGTCGGCGGCGGTGGCGAGCTGGCGGACCGCGGTCATGACGAGCTGTGGATCGTCGGCCTCGAGCTGCGCCAGGTGGAGTTCGCGGGCACGGTCGCGGAGTGCCTCCGGTCCCTCGGCCAGCGCCCCGCTCAGACCCCGCAGCGCGGCCTCGCGCACATTCGCCACCGGATCGCCGGCGAGCTCGGTCAGCAACCCGGTCATTCCGGCCACCGCCGCCCCCCGCGCCGCCCAGGCTCTCGCAAAGGGGTTCGGGTGCCGCGCGAGGCCACGGATCCCGGCCTCCGCATCGCGCGGCCAGCTCCCCGCCAGGGCGTGGAGCGCCCGCCCCGCCGCGCGCCAATCGCCGCCGTTGCCGGAAGTCGTGGAACCAGGTGTCATGGAACCAGGCGCCCCGGAACCGAGCGCCCTGGCGCGCGCCGCCAGCGCCCGGCGCTGCGCCTCGCGGTCCGCACAGGGCGCGGCCGCCAACCCGGTTGCGCGGTCGGCCACATGCGGGTTCGGGTCGGTCATGGCGCGCAGGATCGGCCCGCAACCATTCCGGGCGCGCAGCCACCGGTCGTATGCGGCGAGCGCCTCGAGCCGCACCTCGGGCGCCGCATCGCGGAGGCCCGCGCGCACCACCCATTCGGCTTCGGCGCCGGTGCTCGCGGCCGCGGCCACAACCTGGCGGCGCACGCCCCAATCGGGGTCGGCAAGGAGGCCCTGCAGTTGGCCGCCCTCGAGCTGGCCGCCCGGAGCCAGCGCCGCGACCGCCAGCCGCCGAATCCGGGCCGCACCCGGATCGATTCCCGGCCGGGCCGGATCGGAGCCGGGGGCCGAAGTGGGGGCCGCGCCGGTTTCGAGGCCGAAGGCGAGGAGGGCGGTGGCGGCGCGGGCAAGGGTGGGGGGGAGCGGGGGCGACAACCGCGCCAGAGACTCGATGCCGCGGGCAAATCCGAGATGCGCGGCCAGGGCGGGGTCCGCGGCGGGAGCGGGGAGCCGTTCGGCGGCGGTCGCG
Organism: Longimicrobiales bacterium; assembly: GCA_965213665.1. Classification (GTDB taxonomy): domain Bacteria; phylum Gemmatimonadota; class Gemmatimonadetes; order Longimicrobiales; family Gaopeijiaceae; genus Bin94. The sequence continues at coordinate 2,447,724 of CBDBZW010000003.1, read as the reverse complement.
AGCGCCTCGGCCACCCGCTCCGGATCTTCGGCCGGGTCGAGGCGGCCCAGGTTGGCGGCGAGCGCCCCGAGCACCCGCGCGTCGCTCTCGGTGGCGATCCGGGTTGCGAGCGTCTGCCGCACGGCCGACCGGGCCCGCACCATGGCGGAGTCCATGCGCGCGGCGAACGCGGGCAAGGTGGGCGGCGAGGAGGAAACCGCCCGCACCAACGCGGTGGCGGCGGTCGTCCGCACACCGGCGTCTGCGTCGTCGGAGAGCGCGGTGGCCAGAAGGACAACCTGCATGGGGTCTTCCAGGCGGCCGAGCGCGCGCACCGCCAGAGCCCGCAGCGCAGGGTCGTTGTCTGCGCGCGCGTTCAGTACCCGGCGCAGCCCGAACCGGCCGCGCGCGTCTTCCTCGGCGATGATGGCGGCCTGGTCCGCCCAGGGCTCGGCCGCGCGGTCGGCGCAACCGGTTGCGAGCAGGATCGCCGCAGGGATGCCAATGGCAAACCACCCCATGAGACGCCTCTGACCGGGGACCTCCCGACGCGCGAATTTCCGGTGGCCGCGGATGATTTCCATCGCTTCCCCCTCCCCCTCTTATGCTTTAGAAAAGATGGTTGGCTGCACCCGGGACCCGGGCCGATCCGGCGGTCAGCGCCCCGGCCGAACTCGCGTTTCGGCGTACGGATCCCACCCGAATCGCTCCCACGAGGCCTCGCCCTTTGCGTCGAACTCCACCCCCTCGCGCTCCAGAAGCGCGCGCTGGCGCTGGGCGATCCCGTTGATCGGCGAGGTGGAAATCGCGCCCCGGCGGTTGACGACGCGCCACCAGGGAACATCTGTATCGTGGGGAAGATGACTGAGCGCATAGCCGACGCCACGGGCGGCACGCGGTTTGCCAACAAGTGCGGCCACGCCCCCGTAGTGGACGATCCGGCCGGCGGGAATCCGGCGCACGCAGGCGTGGACGCGTTCCGAAAATGCGGTCATGGAGGGTAACCTATTCGGGGGGCCCGGTGTCTGCCAGAAGCCGGATCCGCTGGAAGTCCGGATGGACCTGTTGAACGAAATGGACCTGGGAGGATCGATGATCAGGATCGCAGCGGGGGCTCTTGCGGCCTCCTTTCTAATGACTGGATGCGGACCGGGAGGCTCGTCGCGGGTGGCCGTGGACCCCCCCGCCCCCCCGCCCCCCGCCGCCGCCGACACCGCGGCCACCGCGCCGCCCGAACCCGAGCCCACCCCGCCCCGCGCCGCCCCCGATTCCCCGCCCGGTGACCCCTCGCGCGGACGGGAAGCGCCCCCTCCCGGCGACACTCTGCCCGACCTCGCCGCCACCCCCGGCGGCCTCAACTATCCTCCGGCGGTGCGTATCGGGGCACGGGTGGCCGAGGTCAGGACCGACCCCGCAGAGGTCGTGGTTCAGGTCGGCGATTCGCTCACGGTGGACGAGGATGTGCGCTTTGTGGCCTACGACGCGGCCGGGGTGCTCGTGCGCGGCGTGCGCATCCTCTCGACGATCGAGTCGCGGGTGGCGGTCCTTGAAGGCGGCTTCCTCAAGGGGGTGGCCGAGGGCGAGGCCGAGATCCGGATGGCCATTCGCGCACCGCCCGCGAGCGGGACCGGTCCCCCGGAGATTCGCACCTTCACGGCTCCGCTGCGCGTGGCGGGGTTGCCGGTGGCGACGGTCGAGGTGGTCGATCCCGGTGTGCGAATCCTGGCCGGGTCGGTGGTGCCGTTCGAGGTGCGCGCCCGGGCCGCGGATGGCACGCTGCGACAGTCGGCCGAGGTCGCGTGGAGCAGCAACCGGCGGCGTCTGGCCACCGTGGACGCCAACGGCTTCGTGCGCGGAATCCGTCCCGGCGCGGCCACGATCACCGCCACGGTCGAGGGCGTCGCGGCCACGCTCGAGATCGAGGTTGGAGCGGATGTGGTGGCGGCGGTGGAGGTGACCGGGGCATCGCGGGCGCGGACCGGCGACGTGGTGCGCTTTGCGGCGCTGGCGCGCGACGCGGCCGGGACGGAGCTCGATCGGGTTGCGGTGGACTACACGGTGGCGTCGTTCGAGGACCGCAACGAGCTGGGGGCGTCGATCTACCCGGACGGGGCCTTCGTGGCCGAGCGGCCGGGGCTCTACCGGGTAGCCGCGACGGTGGGGGCGCGTACCGGACAGGCTCTGATCGAGGTGGCCGAGCGCGGTGTGGAGCACGATGTGATGGTGGTGGGGCGGGGGGCGGTGGGCGAGCATCCCGCGTCGGATCTCTGGGCCTTCACCGGCAACGACGGCCGCGATTACGTCTATACGGGCACGCACCTGGGCGGCCAGCGCATGCTCGCCTGGGATGTGACCGATCCGGCGAACCCGGTCCTCACCGACTTTGTGGAGGTCGATGCGCGGGTGGTCAACGATGTGAAGGTGAATGCGCGCGCGACCGTGGCGGCGATCACCCGCGAGGGGGCGTCGGACCGCAAGAACGGCATCGTCATGCTCGATCTGACCGATCCCGCGCACCCGGTCGTTGCCAGCACCTACACCCGCGATCTCACCGGCGGCGTCCACAACGTCTTCTTCGCGGGCAACACCCTCTACGCGATCCACAACGGCACCTTCGACGTACACATTCTCGACGTCTCCGATCCGTCCCGCGTCACTGAGGTGGGGCGCTGGGGAATCGAGTCCCCCGGCAAGTACCTGCACGACATCTGGGTGCTGGACGGGATGGCCTATGTGTCCTACTGGAACGACGGCGTCTACATCCTCGACGCGGGCGACGGACGCTGGGGCGGAACCCCGACCGAACCGGTCGAGGTCAGCCACCTGGCCTACCCCGAGGGCAACACCCACTTCGCCTGGCCCTACACCAACGCCGACGGCCACCGCTACCTCTTTGTCGGCGACGAGATCTTCGGCTGCGAAGAGTGCATCTCCCGCAACGGTCACCCCGGCGACGGCTCGCGCGGCTTCGTCCACATTCTTGATCTGGAAGACCCCGAGAATCTGCGCGAGGTGGCGCGCTACGAGGTTCCCGAGGCGGGCGCGCACAATCTCTGGATCGAGGACGACGTGATGTACGTGGCATACTACCAGGCAGGGCTCCGGGTGGTGGATGTGTCGGGCGAGCTGCGCGGCGATCTCTACCGGCAGGGGCGCGAGATGGCCTGGTTCCCCACCGGATCGCCCGATGCCCAGGTGCCCAACTCGCCGATGGCGTGGGGACCGCAGCCCTTCAAGGGGCATGTCTTCGTGTCGGACATGCACTCGGGGCTCTGGGTTGTGCGCGTGGAGCCCAAGAAGAAGGCGCCCGTGTCGTGATGGGCGGCGGCGTGGTGGGTGGCGGAGGGTTTCGCAAAAGCGCGATTGGCCGCGGCGGATTCGGGAGAAGCGCAGTGGACTACTTCGTGAAGGGTTTCGCGCGAATCGGGGCCGTTCTGGTCCTGGCGGGGCTGTTGGGGGGGTTGGGAAGGGGCGGCGTCGCCGGCGGCCAGTCCCCCGCACCCCCGCCCACCTACCGCCTGTACGTGGCCAACGAGTCCTCGGACCTGGTCAGCCGCGTCGCCTTCACCCCCGGCGCGGGTGCGATCGTCGAAAGGGAGATCGCGGTCGGGATCATGCCGGGAGACATCGATGGCGCGCACGGGATCACGGTCTCGCCCGACGGCCGCCACTGGTACGTCACGATCGCGCACGGCACCCCGAAGGGTTCGGTCTGGAAGTTCGCCGCCGGGCCGGACACCCTGGTGGCGCGCGCGCAGCTCGGCCTCTTCCCGGCCACCATGGGCGTCACCCCCGACGGCCAGCTCCTCATGGCGGTCAACTTCAATCTGCACGGCGACATGATCCCCTCGGACGTCTCGGTCGTCTACACCCCCGAGATGATCCAGGTCGCCCGCATCCGCACCTGCCTCATGCCGCACGGCAGCCGCGTCAGCGCCAACGGCCGCAAGCACTACTCGGCCTGCATGCACTCCGAGCGCCTCGTCGAGATCGACATGGAGGCCTTCGCGGTCAGCGCCGCCTTCGAGCTGACGCCCGGCCACGAGGGCCCCGCCGCCGTGGACGCCGACGCTGCGGGGCACGGCGCGCCCGGCCGCGTGTGCAGCCCGACCTGGGTGGAGCCGGGGGCGGGGGAGCGCGCCGACCGCTTCGTCTTCGTGGCCTGCAATCGCAACCAGGAGGTGCTGGAGATCGACACCAGGGCGTGGAGCGTCGTGCGCCGTTTCGCCACCGGAGCCGGTCCCTACAACCTGGAGGCCACGGCGGACGGCCGGTTGCTGATCGCCACCCTCAAGGGCGAACAGGCGGTCGCCGTCTTCGATCTGGAATCCGGCGCCGAAGTTGCGCGCATCGCCACCTCCCGGCCGGTCACGCACGGCGTCGTCGCCAGCCCGGACGGTCGCTACGCCTTCGTGTCCAACGAATCGGTGGGATCGGTGCGCGGCACCCTCGACGTGATCGACCTCGAGACGCTCACCGTCGTGGCCACCGTGGAGCTGGAGCACCAATCCGGCGGGATCGATTTCTGGGAGGTCGGGGGGTAGGGCCCCTCACCCCTGGCGCGCCGGCGACTTCGCCTCTTTGCCCGTCACCGGCTTCAGCAGCTCCACCGGCACATAGTACTTCCGGTAGTGCTTGCCATCGGAGTAGCGATCGCCGGCGGGGTCCTCCACCAGGACGGTGGCGCGCTTCGTGATGCGGTTGACGTGCCCGGTCAGCCGCCGTCCGCGAAAGGGGAAGGTCACCGGCGAACCGACGAGGATTCCCCGGCGTGCGGCGCGTTCCCGTTTGGTGATGAGCTCGTGGGTGTGGCTGCGGTGCCCGAAGACGGACCGGGCGAAGCGCTGAAAGGGTGCGGCGCGGCAGTTGGAACTTCCCGTCCAGAGGAACTCGACGAGGTGGACGATCTCGTGCTCGACGATCCGTTGTAGCGCCTCGAGGCGGTTGGCGCATGGAAGGCCCGCGGCCCTGACCTTGGGGTCGTCCTCGGCAAAGCCGTCGAAGAGAATGGTGGTCGAGACGGCGATTTCGTACTCGGTGCGGTTGCCTGGGTACTCCCGCCGGGTCGTCTTGCCGCCCGAGCGGGTCATGCGCTTCGACAGCCGAAAGTGAAGGGGGGCCGGGCCGAGCAGCTCGGCGATCGCGCCGTTGAGGAAGTGGCGGTCGCAGGCGCGGACCAGGATGCCGACGTCGTCGGGGTGGATCGAGGTAAAGTCGGGGGTGTCGAGGTAGGGGGAACGGTCCAGCGCCTCGTGCCCGACCGCGTTGGCGAGCGCCCGTATCTCGGCGGTCTCGCGGCGTGGGATGGAGAGGTCGTCGAGCGTTGCTCGAGCCGTCACGGCCGCTACGCGAAGGGGACGCCCAGAACGCCCATCAACCACGCCAGGGCGATGATGGCCGTGCGCACGCCGGCCGCCAGCATGGGCAGCAGAAAGCTGACCCCGACCGAGAGCGCCAGACCGGCACGCAGCAGATGCGGCCCCACGGCCTTCACATCGGGGCCGGCAACCTTGTGCAGCGCCGATTCGGTGAGCGGTCCCAGCGTATAGCAGAGATTCGCGACCAGCAGCACGGGCAGCAAGCCAATCAACTGCGGACTGTCCGCCACGCCCTCCATCCAGTTGAGGATTCCGTGCGCTCCGAGCGAGACCGCCCCGCCCCCGCCGACGATCAGGTTGAAGGCGAGCCGCCGCTTCTCCCACCAGCGAAAAATCCCCCCCACCGAGCGCGGAGCCGGAGACGGGTAGAGAAAACGGCCGATCCGGGCGCCGAGCGAGAGGGTGCCGGACGAGAGCGCCGAGCCGTCGCCGGGAGACGAATCCGAATGTCTGATGGCTGGCTGCGAAGCGCGATCGGTCACGGGATTCCTCTCGGCAGGGAGCGGGTTGGAGGGGGCGAGCTTGGAATGGAGCGAGTCGGAAGGAGGGAGTCGGAAGGAGCGAGTCGGAAGGAGCGAGTTGGGGAGAAAGTATAGCCCCGGCGGGTCAGGTCACAATGGCGGTGCAGAGCCGGTGCGTTGTCGGACACGGGAGGCTTGCCGCGGCGTTGCCGACGGTGTGTCGGGCCTGCCGGACCGGGGTCGTGGCGCTTACCCTGTCCAGGTTGCGGGACCGCCTCCGGGGTTGCAGAAGCCGCTGCGGCCGCTTGCGGGAGCACATGTTAGCCCGGAGGATCATCGGTTAGTTAGGTTGCGGGTTCACCGCAGGAACGTTGCCTTCGCAGGATCGGAGCGACCCTCCATGCAAGCCGATCTCGTCCAAGCCGATCTCGGGCAGGCAGATCTCGTGCAAGCGGATTCTCGCGATGACGGGCTGCTCCTCGAAGAGATGACCTGGCCCGAGGTCGAGGCCCGGATCGCCGGTGGCTGGACCACGGTGGTTGTCGCGGCCGGGGCGATCGAGCAGCACGGACCGCACCTGCCGCTCCTCGTCGATGCCGCCCGGGGCGACCGTCTCGCGCTCGAGGTGGCCCGGCGGCTGGGGAAGGCGCTCGTCGCCCCCACGATCCGGGTCGGCTGTTCGGACCACCACCTCGACTTTCCCGGCACCCTGTCGCTCCGCCACGACACCTTTCGCGCGGTTTGCACCGACTACGCCGCCTCCCTGGCCCGGCACGGTTTCCGCACCCTCTGCTTCGTTCCGTCGCACGGCGGCAACTTCGCGCCGCTGGCCGGGATGCTGGACGCGCTGCGGGACACCGCCGGACCCGGCTGCGAGGTGCGCGCCTATACCGATCTGCACGGCTTCGTGGCGCTCTGGGAGGAGGCCGTGCGCGAGGTCGCGCCGGAGCTGGCCGAACGGGTCGGCGGCCACGCGGATATCGCCGAGAGCTCCGAGATGCTCTGCATTCGTCCCGGGCTGGTGCGCCGGGAGGACGCCGTGGCGGGGTTCGTGGCCCCCTTCGATGAGGCGGTGGCCGAGCGCATCTTTCGGGACGGTTTCCGCGCCGTGACCCCGAATGGCGTGCTGGGCGACGCGCGCGGGATGAGCCGGGCGATCGGGGAGCGCTGCATCGCGCGGGCCGCCGAGGGCGTTGCGGCGGCGCTACGCGCCCAGGGTTCGTGAGTCCGGGCGAGCGATCTGCCGCCGCCGCCGGACCGGCGCCCGCCCATGTCCCCAATTCGCCATTGGCCGCCCCTTCTCCCGGAGAGATCCGCGCGGCCCGCTCCCGGATCGCCGACACCGCCATCCGCTCTCCGCTGGTCCGGCTTGACGCGCCCGATTCTCCCTTCGAAATCTGGCTCAAGCTGGAGTGCCTGCAACCGATCGGCTCCTTCAAGATACGCGGCGCTGCCAATGCGATGGCGCTGGCCGACCCGGCCTCCCTGGCGCGCGGCGTCTATACCGGAAGCGCGGGCAACATGGCCCAGGGTGTGGCCTTCGCGGCTCGGCGGCTCGGCTTGCCCTGCCGCGTCGTCATGCCCGACAGCGCGCCGCGCGCCAAGCTCGACGCCGTCCGCCGCCTGGGCGCGACCGCGGTCCGGCTCCCCTTCGAGGAGTGGTGGGCGGTTCTGCGCGATCACGGCCACCCGGAAGAGCGCGGCCACTTCATCCATCCGGTCAGCGACCCGGCGGTCATCGCAGGCAACGGCACCGTGGGTCTCGAGCTCGCCGAGGAGCTCCCCGGTCTGAGCGCGGTAGTGGTGCCGTACGGAGGCGGCGGCCTCGCCTGCGGGATCGCTTCCGCCCTGCGCGACACCGCCCCGGATGTGCCCGTTTTCGCGGCCGAAGTGGAGACGGCCGCGCCCTTCGCCGCCTCGCTGCGCGCGGGCCGGGCGGTCGATGTGCGCTATCGTCCCAGCTTCGTGGACGGAATCGGAGCCGCCGGCGTGTTGCGCGAGATGTGGCCGCTCGCCCGGGGAATGCTGGCCGGTTCGATCGTCGTGGCGCTGCGCGAGGTGCGCGCGGCCGTGCGGGTTCTGGCGCGCCGGGCCCGGATCGTGGCCGAGGGCGCGGGGGCGGTCTCGGTGGCCGCCGCGCTGAGGGGGGTGCCGGGGGTGGAGGGCGGGGCGGTGGCGGTGGTGGTGTCCGGCGGCAACATCGATGCGCACGTCCTTCGGGGCATCCTGGAGGGGGCGCCGGAGCCGGTCGCAGCCAACGAGTAATTTGCCCGATCCAGGAGACTTCCCGCCGACCCATCGTCCTCCGGCGAGCAATCGCTCGATTTGGAGAATTCAATCTCCCGGCGTAGAATGGCGGCGTCGCATGAGCCAGCCCACCCCTCCCCGCCCCTCATCCGCAGCGGAGACCCCATGAGCAGCGCAGCCGGCCCGGCCCGTCAGCCCCTGATCCGCTTCCCCGGTCATCCGTCGGGGCTTCCCACCCTCTTCTTCACCGAGATGTGGGAGCGCTTCTCGTTCTACGGCATGCGCGCGTTGCTGGTCCTGTACCTCGCGGAGGCCACGACAGGCTCCAATCCGGGAATGGGGCTGGAAGAAGCGCCAGCGACGGCCATCCTTGGACTCTACGCCGGGCTGGTTTATCTCCTCGGCCTGCCCGGCGGTTGGGTTGCCGACCAGCTCTGGGGCCAGCGCAAGGCCATCTACGTAGGCGGCTGGTTCATCGCGGCGGGGCACTTCAGCATGGCGGTCCCCACCGATTTCAGCTTCTTTCTGGGGTTGATTCTGATCATCCTGGGGACCGGCCTCCTCAAACCCAATGTCAGCTCGGTGGTCGCAGATCTCTACCCCGGGGGGGATGTGCGCCGCGACGCGGGATTCTCGATCTTCTACATGGGAATCAATGTCGGAGCTGTCGCCGGTCCCGTCATCTGCGGCTTGCTCGCCGAAAATCTCGGTTGGCACTGGGGCTTCTCCGCCGCGGGAGTTGGAATGGTCCTGGGGCTCATTCAGTTCCGACTCGGCTACGGACCGCTCGGCGACGCCGGAACGTTGCGTAGCGACCGGACGCCCCAGCAGATCAGATCGCTATCTCGCCGCTTCTTCGGTGGAGTCGGCCTGGTGCTGGCGGCCCTGGTGGCCTTCGGTCTCCTGGTCTCGAGCGGCGCCATTCCGATCACCATCGTCGATGTCGCCGAGGGACTGGCCTGGGTCATCGGCGGCGTGATCATTCTTTACCTCGCCTATCTGATGATCTGGGGCGGGCACACCGTCGCCGAGAAAAAAAGCATTCTGGTCATCTTCTGGTTGGCCCTCCTGGCGACGATTTTCTGGTCGGGCTTCGAGCAGGCGGGTTCCTCGCTCAATCTCTTCGCCAGTGATTTTACCGACCGCACCATCGGGAGCTGGGAGTATCCCGCCGCCTGGCTTCAGTCGGTGAACGCCCTCTTCATCGTGATCTTCGCCCCGCTCTTCGGCTCGCTTTGGGTCTGGCTGGCCAACCGCAACGCGAATCCCTCGACCCCGGTCAAGTTCGCGCTGGGACTGATTCTCCTTGCGGCCGGCTTCTTCGTGATCGCCTGGGGCGCGGCCAACGCCACCCCCGAAACCCGGGTTTCGGCTTCGTGGCTGGTCGTCATGTACTTCCTGCACACCGTCGGCGAACTGACGCTCTCGCCCGTGGGACTCTCGGCGGTCACCAAGCTCGCTCCGGCCCGGCGCATCAGCCAGATGATGGGACTCTGGTTCGTCGCCACCTCGCTGGGGAATGTCGTGGCTGGACTGGTCGCGGGACGGCTGGGCGATCTGGCGCCGTCGCCGCTCTTCTACTCGGTCGCGACATTCATCGGGATCGCGGGGCTGGTCGCTCTGGTCTTCAGCCCGGTGGTGAAGCGCGGGATGGGCACGGTGAAGTAGGGGCGCAACGCGCGCAAAACGCTTCGAGAACAGTCAAGAACGCCTGCTCCGCCAGGCCCGGATGGTGGCCGGGGCGGGGCCGGTCCTTACCTCCCCGGGGGGAAACCGATACTTTGGAACCCACTGTCCGGCAAACCGCATGCCGGGCGGTCCACGGCGCGAAAAACGGTTCGTGCACCTGACTACCACAGACCCACATTCCCATGTCCATCTGGTCCAGACTCTTCGGCGGATCCTCGGCTAGCGATCGGGTCGACTATTACGAGGAAGCGCTGGCCCTTTCCAGCGAGGGGAAGCTTCACGACGCCCTCACCTCGTTGCGTCTCGCGCTCAAGGATGCGCCGGGCGACCGCTTCGTGCTACAGCAGATCGCGATCGTCTACACGCGGATCGGTATGGAAAAGGAAGCGATCAAGACCTACCGGCACGTTCTCGCGCGGCACCCCGACGAACCCGGCGCGCACTACGGCCTGGCCTTTTTGCTGCGGCGGCAGGGCGATCCCGACAAGGCGGTGGAGCACCTGGAGGCGTTCCTGGCAAACCACCCGCCCGAAGCGGAGGCGGGAGAACATATCGCGCACGCACGCAAGGTTCTCGGCGACCTGTCCCCGGAACCGGAAGAGGAAGACGACGCCGCCAACGGGGACGGCGCCAACGGGGAAGTGGAGGGCAACGGAGTGGCACGGACGCAACCCGACAGCTCGCAGACGACACCGGCATGAAAGCAGACAAACACATTCGGCTGGGGTGGACTGGCTCCGGACTCGTCTTCGACGGCGGCCCTGTGGACGGCCCCCAGATCATGGTGGACGGCGACTCCGCTACCGGACCGTCTCCGATGGACCTCGTGCTGTTGGGGGTCGCGGGATGCATGGCGATCGATGTGCGGGTGATTCTGGAGAAGGGCCGCGTGTCCTTCGACGACCTGCAGGTGGCCGCCGAGGGTGAACGACGCGCGGATCCGCCCCGTCACTTTACCGCGCTGCGCCTCGTCTTCCGCATCACCGGCGCCCCACCCGCCGCCCGGCCCCGCATCGAGCGCGCCATCGAGCTTTCGCGCGAAAAATACTGCTCGGTTCTCTTTTCCCTGAGACGGGATGTCCCGCTGGAAGTGGTCCTCGAAGGGGTGTAGCCGAAGGGGTGGTCATTAAGGAGTCCGGCTGAAGGAGTGATGGCCGGCCGGGAGTGGTTCCGAAAAAGCGGGAGTGGTTCCGAAAAGGGAAGCGTCCTCAACCGAGGCTTCCGAGTCCGCGACCGAGGCTTGGGAAGAGTCGATTGCCAGCGAGCCGTTAGAAGTGCGAGTTGTCCTCAAGTCAGGAGGTTGAAGCCGTGTCCGACACCGTTCACTACTACGCCAACCGAGCCGACATTCCCGGCGGCACCCTGGTCGAACTCTTCCTGGGCACGGTGAACCGGCTGGGCAACACGGTCGCCTACACCACCCCGGACGACGGCGCTCTCACCCGCCGCCAGGTGTCGGACGCGGTGCGCAGGGGCGCAGGCGCGCTGGCCCGGGCCGGACTCAAGCGGGGGGACCGAGCGGCCATCCTCGCCCCGAACCGTCTGGAGTGGGCGCTGGCGGACTGGTCCTGCCTCTGCGCCGGCGTGGCCGACGTCCCGATCTACAGCACCCTGCCCGCGGCCCAGGTCGCCTTCATTCTGCGGGATTCGGGGGCCTCGCTCGTCTTCGTCTCCGATGCCGAACAGCGCGAAAAGGTGCGGGCGGCGATCCGCGAATCCGGACACGAGATTCCCATTGTGGTCTTCGACGCGGACGCGGCGGACGAGGGCACGGTCTCGTGGGAGGACTTTCTGGCCCGGGGCGAATCGCTGGATGCGGCGGCCTTCGAGGAAGAGGCGCGGCGGGCGCGGCCCGAGGATCTGGCCACGCTCATCTACACCTCGGGAACCACCGGGACCCCAAAGGGCGTGATGCTGACCCACAACAACATCACCTCGAACATCCAGGCCACGCAGCGGCTCCTGGAGATGGACACCAGCGACTCGTCGCTCTCGTTCCTGCCGCTCTCGCACAGCCTGCAGCGCATGGTGGACTACATCTTCTTCGTGTCGGGTTGCCGGGTCGCCCACGGCTCGATCGAGAGTGTGGCCGCCGACATGAAGCGCCTTCGTCCCACCGTCCTGGTCTCGGTTCCGCGCCTCTACGAGAAGGTCTATCAGAAGGTGCTCGACGCGAGTGGCGTCAAGGGCAAGCTGGTGGCGTGGGCGGCCTCGGTGGCGCGCCGGACCGCGCGGCACAGCGAAGCGGGCTCGTCGCTTTCCCTGGGACTTCGTCTGCAGCGCGGCATTGCGGACAAACTCGTCTTCTCCAAGCTGCGGGCGGGCGTAGGCGGTCGTCTGCGCTTCTTCGTTAGCGGCGGCGCGGCGCTGGCCCCGGAGATCAACCGCTTCTTCCTGGGTGCGGGAATCACGATCCTGGAGGGCTACGGGCTGAGCGAAACCTCTCCCGTCACCAATGTCAATACCCTGGAGGACTTTCGGATCGGTACCGTCGGCCGGCCGGTGCCCGGCACCGAGATCCGCATCGAAGACGACGGCGAGATCCTCATTCGCGGACCGCAGGTCATGAAGGGCTACTACGGCCTGGACGAGAAGACGTGCGCCACGATTACCGACGACGGCTGGCTGCGCACCGGCGACATCGGCGAGCTCAGCCGCGACGGATTCCTGAAGATCACCGACCGCAAGAAGGACCTGATCAAGACCTCGGGCGGAAAGTACGTGGCGCCGCAGGCGGTCGAAAATCTGCTCAAGAAGAATCCCTTCGTGGACCAGGCGGTGGTGATCGGCGAGGGCCGCAAGTTCTGCGTGGTTCTGGTCGTGCCGGCCTTCGAGCGGCTGGAGGGTTGGGCGCGGGAGACGGGACTGAGCCCCTCCGGCCGCGACGCCCTCCTGGCCGACGAGAGCTGCCAGAGGCTGCTGCAGGATGAGCTGACCGGTGAGATGGGCGATCTGGCCAGCTTCGAGCAACCCAAGAAGATCGGTCTGATTGCCGAGGAGTTCACCGTCGAGAACGGGATTCTGACGCCGACCCAGAAGGTCAAGCGGGCAATGGTGGCGGAGCGTTACGACGCGCTGATCGAGTCGTTCTACCGCGCCGATGCGGTCGAGCGGACCGTCTTCGTGGCCGGGTGACAGGTGGTGGGGTCGGGGGGGGTGGGGAGGGGCGGCGGCGAGGGCGGGCGCGAGGTCGTCACGGTTCTCATGACCGCGCCGGGGGCTGCGGAGGCGGAGGCGGTGGTGCGTCCCCTGGTCGAGGCCGGGCTGGCCGCCTGCGGGAACATCCTCCCGGGGGCCGCGAGTATCTATCGCTGGGAGGGAAGGGTGCACCGCGACCCCGAGGCCCTTGTAATCCTGAAGACGGTGCGGGCGCAGTTGGCCGAACTCCTGGAGCGGGCCCGGGCGCTTCACCCCTACGAAGTGCCGGAGCTGCTGGTGCAGCCGGTGGAGGGCGGAAGCGAGGCCTATCTCGACTGGGTGCGCGCGAGCTGCCTGCCGGATGCCGACGAAGCCGACGAGACCCGCCGGGGGGAAGACGAGTGATCATCGAGCGGATCAGGGCCCTCTTCGAGCGCGGGGGCGAGGCGGTTCCCGAGTTGGCCGAGGAAGATCCGGATGCGCTGCGGATCGCCGCCTGCGCCCTGCTGCTCGAAGTCGCGCACGCCGACGACTTCTTCAGCCCGGGGGAGCGCCGCCATCTGCGGGAGCTGGTGCGGCGCCACTTTCGGCTGCGGCGCGCGGAGGCCGACGAACTGATCGCGGTGGCCGAGGATGAACGGCACGCGAGCGTCGATCTCTGGAGCTTCACCCGGCTGATCAACGCCAACTATTCGACCGGACAGAAGATGGTGCTGGTGGAGGCGATGTGGGGAATCGTCATGGCCGATGGCGAGCTGGCCGGTCGCGAAGACCTGTTGATGCGCCGAATCTCGCACCTGATCGGCTTGAAGGCGGGCTATCTCGCCGAGGCGCTCAGGCGGCACGAACGGTTGGCGCCGGAAACGGCGGGAAAGGGGGCGCGGCCATGTCGCCCGCGTTGATCTGGACGGCTCTTGCGATGGTGGAGTTCGTGGCGCAGCCCGGAAGCACTGCCCTCGTTCCCGCGCTGATGACCTGGATCGGGTTGCCGGCCGTGCAGATTGCCGCACAGCCGGATCCCACAACCATGTCGCCCGCGTTGATGATCGCGATCGGGGTGGTGGTGGTGGGGTTGGGGGTTCTGCTGGGGCTGCCGGGCAGGGAAGCGCACCGGGCGCGGCGCGGAGGGCGGATCGGCGCCCACGACCAGGAAGAGATCCAGGAGATTGAACAGCGTCTGGGACGGATGGCGCGGCGTAGCCATTCAGCCAAGCGCCACTTCACGCCGTTGGACTGGCTACGCCGCGACCCGCGGGCATCTCAACGGCGGCGCGGCGGCCGCTATTTCCGAACGGTTGCGCCCGCGAAGACCGCGCCTTCTGCGAAGAAGGGGAGGCCCAAGGAGGAGTAGTCGCGCCGAGGTATCCCACCCGTCTACGACTCAAGTCAAACCGAAACGGGCGAAAGCGGTGACGACAACTCGGGCGACGCGGGAAACGAGCAAGCCAGGACCGGGGGAACGGCTACGCAGAGTACCGAGAAACCGCCAACGCGATTCTTCGCCAGTATCCCGGTCGATCCGGAACGGGCCGGCCTCGAGGTTGGCCCGGATCATGGATGTGCTGCTCGTCGTACCACGCAGGCGCGTCATATTCGTTGTGGAGTGGAGGGAAAGAGCGACCCCCCTCACCCCAGGAGCGCGTTCACCGTCACCAGGACCACCCCCACGAAGGCCCCGAGCACATAGCCCAGCCGCACGATCGTCCGCAGTTCGCGCTCGGTTACGCGCCGCACCATCTCCTCCATCCTGTCGACCGGAAAGTCGCGCACCTTGTCCTCGACGCGCCGCGCCACATCGACCCGGGCGACCACGGCCGGAATCTGTCCCTGCACCCAGCGCCACAGTGGTTCGCCGATCGCCATGCGGATGCTCTCGGGGGCATTGCCGGGCAGCCAGCGCGCGGGTCGTCCGATCGGGCGTTCGACGATCCCGGCGGCAAGACGGCCCACCAGTTCGCGCAGGAGCGTTCGGGCCACCTCGCTGCGGGCCGCCGCCACCACCCAACCCGCCACGCGCTCCGGGGGCAGCTCGCCGATCACGTCCCCCCAACGCCGCTCCGCCGTGCGCCTCAGCGCCGATTGCGCGCGCTCCCGCAGAAAGTCGCGAAAGGACGGATCGCGCGCCGCCCCCGCCAGCCAGAGCGACGCCGTATCGATCGCCTCGCCGACCGAGGGGTCTCCGGGAGATCCCAGCACATCGGGAACCGGACGGTCGAGCAGATCCTCGATCGCGCCCCGGATTCCCCGCGCCATCGCCTCTTCCACCGTCTGCTCCTGGAAGAGTTCGGCGATCCGTTCCGCCCCCTCGACCCGGATCGTGTCCAGCGCCCGCTTGACCGCATCGCCCGAGAGCACCACGCGCGCCACCACCCGCTGGTGAAAGCGCAGATCCTGGAGGAAACGGCCCAGCACATCCTGAATGGCCCGCTCGACGCGTTCGCGAGTGCCGGGATCCTCGAGCACTCCACCCATGCGCCGGATCGCCAAAGGGACGAAATCGGCGATCGCGCGCTCCAGCACCCCGATTGCGCCCTCGGGGAGGAGCTCGCGGATGGTCAGCGAAGGGGACAGAAAGCGGTCGGCGGCGCGCTGCAGGTATTCGGTGACCGCCTGGTGGAAACGGTCGCTCGCCACAGCCCCCTCCAGCCACTGTTCGGCGGCTTCGACAATGCGCTCCTCGCGCGAAGGAGTGAGCAGATCGGAGACGGGATGATCGGAGACGATGTCGCGGAGCCGCGCCGCTCTGGCTTCCACCGCCCCGGCGAAGGCCTCCGAGTGCAGGTGCCGGTCGATGCGGGCCAGCGCGTGCTCCACCGCCTCGTCGATCACCGGGGCCGCACGTTCCATGACCTCCGGGCCGAGCAGTTCGGTCAGCGATCCGCGCTCGATCTCCAGCAGATCGTGGAGAAAGCGCCCCAATCCCTCGTCGAAGGCCTCGCGGAACTCGCTCTCGCCCAGAACGCGCAGGAGATCCTCCTCGGTAAGGAGCCGGTTTCCCACGGCCCGGCCGATCGCGCCTGCCAGCCGTTCCTGGTTGCGGGGCACCGCGCCGTGAAGCATCCGGATGCGCCAGCGCCCGAGCCGCGGCGGCTGGTAGGGATGGAAGAGCATCCAGATCGCCACCGTGTTGGTGAGTCCGCCCGCCAGGGCGCCGGCCGCGATCGCAATGACCGCCCGCAGGAGTTGGTCGTTCATCGCTGCGAATGACGCACCAGTCCGGACACCTGCACCGTCGTGGCCCCGAGCGTCACCTCTCCGCGTACCTCGTAGATCCCCACCACGGGCAGCAGAGCGCCATCACCCTCGCCAAGGTACTGATGCGAACTGATCGCCTCCACTTCGCCCGTCAGAGGGGGAATGCGCGACTCGATTTGCCACACGACGGGCACCTCGCGGCGCGCACGCTCCAGCGGCACCGTCCGGGGCCAGGAAACCTCCACCCGCGACAGCGCGATCGACGTGTCGTCGGCCAATGCCCAGGCCCGGCTCGAGCCCTCCCGGTGCCCATCGGCCACCAGAAGACGCAGGTCGTCGCCGACCAGGAGGATCGTCTCGCTCACCGCACTGGAATCGCCGTGGAAGGTGGTGGAGGCATCGAGCACCAGCCCGGGGATCTCGCGGCCGGCCAGGACCGCGCTGCCGGAGAGCAGAGTGTAGCGGTCGCCCCGGGATCCCACCCACTCGGCGATGGTCTGGACCGGCCGGATCGAGACATCGCGCAGTCCCTCCACGAAGTAGAGTTCCCGCAGCACGTTGTTGAACCCCATGACGAGGCGGGCGGATCCGTGCGGCACGATCCGCCAGGGAGTCTCGACCAGCGGTGTGGACCAATCCTCGCGAACAAACATCTCCCACTGGCCGCTACGGCCCAGCCAGGCCCGTATGGACTGTCCGATTTCGCCCTCGTTCACCCGGTTCTCGAACTCCCAGGGAACGAACATGGCGGTGTCGCTGGCAACGTCAACGAAGGCGATGGTGCGCCGGTAGGTGGTCCCGGCCCGGGGAAGAGGAAGCGTGTCGGTTCCGGCCGACTCGGACTCGGCTGGCGGCGGCGTGGTTCGGTCCCCCTCGGAGTTCCCGGTGCATGCGACCAGGATTGCGACTGCCACCGCCGCCCCCCACCCCCCCCCAAAGGCCCTCCCCGCCCGGCGCGCGCATCCCATTCAGGCTTCCCCCCTGTGCGCGGTCACCCGTTTCGCGAAGCCACGCAGGCGGCCGTGCCGCCGTTCGCTCCCCGCCCGCGCGGCCACCCGGTCCCCCGCCTCGGTCACCACGCCTGCAGCATGGCCGGAAATTGTTCGGAATCGAGCGGATCGAGCGCCTTGCCCCCATTCAACTCCGCCGATTCGTCCAGCGCATCCAGCATCTTCTTCAGGCGCCGCCGGTTGACCGCGATTCCACTTCCCGGATGCATGGCCCGCAGTTGCGCCCCGACGGTGGTCTGGCCATTCGCATCCAGTCCCACCCGAATCCGCACCCTGGCGGACCGGGGCAGGAGCAGTCCCCGCACGCGCACCCTCAGGATGCCCCGGTGGTCGTCCGCTTCGAGCAGGTTCCACCCCAGCAGCCCTCCAGCCGCAATTTGGTGAACCGCCTTCCAAACGGTGTCGAACGGAATCGCGTAGGTGCGTCCGCGCAGTTCGGGATCGGGATCGGCGCGATGCGTGCGCACCACCCGGTTGTTGGATCCCGTCTCCATTGTCTGCTCCTTCGGGCCATGAAATCACCACCCCCGTCCCAAATTGCCCACATTCCTCATGGGGCGGCAAGTCCCCGTATCCGCCGGGTCCGCAGTCCGAATACGTCGTGCGCAACCACCCCGCCAGCGAAGAGCGCCCACAGTACAATGAAAGCGATCATTCCTCTTGCCGGAAAGGGTACCCGCCTCCGGCCACACACGCATATCACCCCCAAACCGCTGATCCGGGTCGCGGGCAAGCCTGTTCTGGACTTCATTCTCGACGATCTGCGGAGAATCGGCGTCACCGAAACGATCTTTGTGGTCGGGCACCTGCGCGACGCCGTTCGGGCCCATGTCGACGCCCGCTACCGCGATCTCGCTCCGCGCTACGTCGTGCAGGAGGTGCAGGATGGAACCGCCGGGGCGGTGGCGCTGGCCGAGCCGTGGGTGGACGAGGATGTGCTGATCCTCTTCGCCGACACGATCTTCGAGGTCGATCTGGAGATGGTCCGGTCTCTGGCGCCGGAGAGGGCCGGGGTGATCTGGGCGCGCGAGGTGGAGGACTACCAGCGCTACGGGGTGATTGTGACCGACGCGGCGGGCAACATGACGCGCATCGTCGAGAAGCCGCGGGAACCGGTGTCGCGGCTGGCCAATATCGGTCTCTACTACATTCGCGATCACGATCTGCTCTTTCGCGGAATCCGCCACACCCTGGCGGGATCTCCGGGGCCATCGGGGGAGTACTTTCTTACCGACGCCTTTCAGTTCATGGTGGATGCCGGTGCGAAGATCGTTGCCGCGCCGGTCGGGGCCTGGCTGGACGCCGGGAATGCGCCCGCCTTGCTTGCAGCCAACCGTCACCTGCTTGAGCGGGGGCGGAGCGGGGTGGCGGGGGAAGCGCGGGTGGAGCGATCGACCGCATCGCCCGGAGCGAGAATCGAGGCGGGCGCCGCCGTGACCGGGAGCCGGATCGGCGATAACGTAACCGTGGAGACGGGCGCGATTGTGCGCGACTCCGATCTCTGCGACACGATCGTGGGCGCGGGGGCCACCGTGGAGCGTTGCCGCCTGCGGAGTTCCCTGGTCGGTGCCGGTGCGGTCGTGCGCGGATTCGCCGGTTCGCTGAGCATCGTCGACCATTCCCAGGTGCGCGGAGACGCCTGACAGCCATGCCCGACGGTGGAGCGCCAGCTTCCCCCGCCGTCCAGGACGCTTTGAGGAGACGAACGCATAACCATCCCTGATGGTGGGAGCGTCAGCTCCCCCCGCCATCCAGGACGTTCAAGGAGACGAATGAACGAGAGCCGACTCATTCATGACTGGAATGTCGCCGAGTTCGACACGCTCGCGTGGGGCCGTCATGTGGAGCTTGACGACGAGACGCTGCGCGACGGACTCCAGTCGCCGTCGGTAACCGATCCGCCCATCGGGGCCAAGATCCGGCTCGTCCACCTTATGAGCGAACTCGGCATCCATTCGGCCGACATCGGACTGCCGGCGGCCGGACCCCGCGCCGTCCGCGACGTCACCCGGCTCTGCGAAGAGGTGCGGGATTCGCGTCTGGCGCTCTCGGTCAACTGCGCCGCGCGCACCGTGGTGTCCGACATCGAACCGATCGTGGGGATCGCGCAGCGCACCGGCGTTCCCATCGAGGTCTCGGCCTTCATCGGCAGCTCGCCCATCCGCCGCTACGCCGAAGACTGGACGCTGGAAGGGATGCTGCACTCGGCCGAGGCGGCGGTCTCCTTCGCGGTCCGCGAGGACCTTCCCGTCATGTTCGTCACCGAAGACACGACCCGCGCCGATCCCGACACCCTCGAGGCGCTCTACGGCAACGCGATCCGTTGGGGGGCGCGGCGCATCTGTCTCTCGGATACCGTGGGGCACGCGACTCCATCGGGGGTGCGTTCGCTGGTCCGTTTCGTCAAGCGCGCGATCATCGATCCGTCGGGGGCGAATGTGAAGCTCGACTGGCACGGCCACCGCGACCGCGGGCTCGGGTTGGCCAACGCGCTGGCGGCGATCGAGGCCGGGGCCGACCGCATCCACGGCACCGCGCTGGGGATCGGCGAGCGGGTGGGCAATGTCGAGATGGATCTCCTGCTGGTGAATCTGGCGCTGGCCGGGGTCCACGACGGCGACCTGCACCTCCTTGCCGACTACTGCGAACTGGTCGCCCGCGAGTGCCGGGTGCCGCTCACCGCCAACTATCCCGTCCTGGGCGCGGACGCCTTCCGCACCGCCACCGGGGTTCACGCGGCGGCGGTCATCAAGGCGCAGGCCAAGGGAGCCGACTGGCTGGCCGACCGGGTCTACTCCGGGGTTCCCGCCTCGATGGTCGGGCGCAGGCAGGCGATCGACGTGGGGCCGATGTCGGGGCTTTCCAATGTTCACCACTGGCTCGCCGCGCAGGGCTACGACGACGCCGACCACCGTCTTTGCCGACGGATCTTCGATGTGGCCAAGCGGCGCGACCGCACCCTCACCGACGCGGAGATGCACCGGATCGCGGAGGACTTCGCGGCCGGATCGGTTGCGTGAGGAGTTCGTCCGGCCCCGGTTCGCGCCGCTGGTCGCTCCATCGGTGCACGCGGGCGCCGCAACATCGAGCGCTGCTGCGGTCCGCGATCGGGATCACGGTATCGTGCATGCTTGAGCGGCCACGTTACATCGCGCCGGGAGTCAGTCAACACACCGGAAAGGCGGGGTCGTCGTGAGCGTCGATGATTGTGTGGTGGAGGAACTTGTCAGTAGCGTGTCGGCGTCGGCGCCCTCGGCCGAACCGGCGCCGCTGCGGGTCTCGTCGTCGCTCGAGGGCCAGAGCGCGGTCATCACCGGCGGGTCCAGCGGGATCGGGCGGGCCACGGCCATCGCCCTTGCCAGCGCCGGCGTCAACATTGCCTTCAACTGGTTCGACACCGGGGACGAGAGCCGGGCGATGGCCGCACGGCTCGGCGAGATGCTGGAGGGGATGAGTGTGAAATCGCTGTCGCGGCCGGGCGATGTGCGCAATCCCGGGGACGCGCGCGATTTCGTGGCCGAGGCGGAAGCCGCGCTCGGACCGCTTCACATCCTGGTGAACAATGCGGGCATCGGACGCGACCGCGCCCTCTGGCGGATGACCGACCGCGATTGGCGAACCGTCCTGGAGACCAATCTCTACGGCGCCTTCCACTTCATCCGCGCCATGGCCCCCGGGTTCCGCGCGCGCCGGGGCGGCAAGATTGTCAATGTATCGTCGGTGCACGGCCTTTCGAGCGAGTTCGGGCTGGCCAACTACTGTTCCTCCAAGGCCGGCATGCTCGGCCTGACGCGCAGCGCGGCGCTCGAGCTGGGGCCCTCGAATGTGAATGTGAATGCGGTGGCGCCCGGCTACATCCGCACCACGCAGCTCACGGAGCACGTTCCCGCCGACATCCTGGACCGGGCCCGCGAACGCAGCGCGCTCGGCCGGCTGGGCGATCCACAGGAGGTGGCGTCGGTCGTTGTATTCCTCTGTTCCGAGGCGGCGCGCCATATTACGGGTGCCGTGATTCCGGTGGATGGCGGCTACCTGATCTGATTCCTCCCGCCGCAACGCGCTTCCCGGCCGCGCTCGCCGCGCGCGGGCAGCGTTCGAATCTCCCACAGTGTAAGCCAGCGAAGGACCGCATGAAGACGACGAATCCCGACGGTGCCGCCTCCTTGCCCACGACCGACCGCGAATGGCGCGAACGGCTCACTCCCGAGCAGTACCGGGTGACGCGCAAGGGCGGAACCGAGCGAGCCAGGACGGGCCGCTACTGGAACCACAAGGACGACGGCGCCTACCACTGCATCTGCTGCCAGGCAATTCTCTTCGACTCGGCGGCCAGGTTCGATTCGGGAACCGGCTGGCCCAGCTTTCACAGCTACGCCGCCCCCGGGCACGTCGGCGAACGCGAGGACCGCAAGTTCTTCATGCGGCGCACCGAGGTCGTCTGCAACCGCTGCGACGCGCATCTCGGGCACGTCTTTCCCGACGGTCCCGCGCCGACCGGCCTCCGCTACTGCATCAACTCGGCCGCGCTCGACTTCCGCGCGCGGTAGGAATAGACCAAGACCGTTGAACCCAAAACCATGAGGAATCGCGGCGGTCCGGCCTCCCCCGCGGGCCAGCGATCGCTACGACCGGAATCTGAATGTCTTCCACCATCACTGTCATTCCCGGCGACGGCATCGGCCCGGAGGTCACGGGCGCCGTCCTGGAGATCTTTGCGGCCGCAGGCGCCGAGCTCGACTACGACCGCCAATCCGCCGGCGTCGGAGCCATCGCCACGCACGGCGGTCCCCTTCCACAGGAGACGCTGGATTCGATCGACCGCAACCGGGTGGCGCTCAAGGGACCGCTGACGACCCCCTCCGGATCGGGCTTCCGCTCGGTCAATGTGGCGATCCGCAAGCACTTCGAGCTCTACGCGAATGTGCGGCCCGTCGAGACGCTGCTGCCCGGCGGGCGCTACGACGACATTGACCTGGTCCTGATCCGCGAGAACACCGAGGGCCTCTACGTCGGCGTCGAACACTTCATCGGGATGGACCGCGACCCGCGCGCGGCCGCCGAGTCGGTCATGATCACGACGCGCTTCGGTTCGGAGCGGATCGTGCGCTTCGCCTTCGACTACGCTGCCGCCAATGGGCGCAGCAAGGTCACGCTGGCGCACAAGGCCAATATCCTCAAGCACACCCAGGGCCTCTTTCTGGATGTGGGCAAACGGATCGCGGAGGAGTACGCGGATCGCATCGGCTTCGAGGACCGGATCATCGACGCGACCGCCATGTACCTGGTGCTGGATCCGTACCGCTTCGATGTGCTGGTGATGGAAAACATGTTCGGCGACATCCTGAGCGACCTGATGGCGGGGCTGGTGGGGGGGCTGGGATTTGCGCCGGCGGCCAACATCGGCGAAACGCACGCGGTCTTCGAGGCCGTGCACGGATCGGCGCCCGACATTGCGGGATTGGGGCTCGCGAATCCGACCAGTCTGCTGCTCTCGGGGTGTCTGCTGCTCGATCATGTGGGGCAGAAGGAGGAAGCGGCGCGGATCCGGCGCGCGGTCCGTACGGTGATCCGCGACGGGGTGGCGCGCACGGCGGACATGGGGGGCAGCCACGGCACGGCCGAGTTTGCCGCGGCGGTTTCGCGGGCGCTGGCGTGAAACGTGGTTGTGAGACGTGATGCGAGAGGTAGCGTGAAGGGTCCCGGCCGCTTGCGCAGCGCCGCCGAGTTGCGACTGGCCGGCGCCGACGAGCTGCGGTGCGCCTCGTGCGGCAACGAGGGGCAGGCATCGTCGATGGACCGCTATCTCTGGTGCGAGGGGTGCGTGGCCGCTGCGCGCCGACGAGCGATCCGCGCGGGGTGGCTGGCGGGTGGGGTGGCGGCGGCCGTGCTCGCGATCTGGATTGTGGTGGTGCAGCAGCCGTCCCGCATGTTGGCGGGGGGATGGGTGGGGGTGGTGATCGCCGCGTGGTGGCTGGTGGGGCGGGCGGGACGGGAGGTCGCCCGGGGAGTTCTGCGCTACCGCGGGCGGCCGCGATGAACGCGGGATCCGCCCGGTGCGGACGAGGCGCCGTCCCTTGGCCGGGGCCGTGGCCGCACGAGGGTCACCCCTCCCGCAGGCGCACCGGGGCCCACACCGCACCGGTCCTTGCGCGCGCGCGCAGCCGGGGCCGCCAACGCCGCGCTTCCTCCCCCTTTCCTGCTTATCCTTTCCCTTCGGCATTGCGTCCTTTCCCTTCGCCGTCGCGTCTTCGATCTCGCGCAAGTTGCAGAAACGTGGCAAACCCGGTCGGCGAGACAACCGCTGCACAGATCCCCACGGAGGAATCCACAACGTGGCCAAGACCTTTGAAGGCATCGACTTCTACAATCTCGACGCGCTCCTGAGCGAGGAAGAGCGCCTGGTTCGCGACACGATCCGCGCCTGGGTCGAGGAGCGTTTGTTGCCGGTCATCGGCGACGCCTACATCGAGCACCGCTTTCCGGTCGAGCTGATTCCCGAGATCGGCGAGCTGGGCGTTCTGGGCGCGAACCTGCCCGAGGAACATGGCTGCGCCGGTCTCAACAACGTCGCCTACGGGCTGATCATGCAGGAGTTGGAGCGGGGCGATTCGGGGATCCGGTCCTTTGCCTCGGTGCAGGGGGCGCTGGTGATGTACCCGATCTTCGCCTTCGGGAGCGACGAACAGAAGCGCACCTGGCTGCCCGCGCTGGCCTCGGCCGCGAAGATCGGTTGCTTTGGGCTGACCGAACCGGACTACGGGTCGAATCCCGCCGGAATGATCACGCGCGCCCGCGAGACCGCCGACGGATGGATTCTGAATGGCGCCAAGATGTGGATCACCAACGGTTCGATGGCCGATGTGGCGGTGATCTGGGCCCAGACCGGCGAGAGCGGCAATGCGCGCACGATTCGCGGCTTTGTGGTGCCGGCCGACACCCCCGGCTTCAGCGCCCGGGATCAGAAGGGCAAGCTTTCGCTCCTGGCGTCGGACACGAGCGAGCTTGTGCTGAAGGATGTACACCTGCCCCACGACGCGATCCTGCCCGGTTCCAGTGGACTCCGCAGTCCGCTGATGTGCCTGACCCAGGCCCGCTACGGAATCGCTTGGGGCGTGGTCGGCGCGGCGATGGGATGCTTCCACGAGGCAACCGGCTACGCCACCGAGCGCGTCATGTTCGACGGCCCGATCGCCGGCAAGCAGATTCAGCAGGTGCGAATTGCCGACATGCTGACGGGGATCACCCAGGGGCAGCTCCTTTGTCACCGTCTGGGGCGCATGAAGGACGAAGGAACGATGACTCCGCAGCAGGTCAGTCTGGCCAAGCGCGCCAATGTGGACATGGCCTGCGATGTGGCGCGGGAGGCGCGGCGGCTCCTGGGCGCGAACGGAATCCTGGTCGAGTACTCGGCGATGCGCCACATGGCCAACCTCGAATCGGTCTACACCTACGAAGGCACCCACGACATCCACTCGCTGATTCTGGGGCAGACAGCGACGGGGATTGCGGCGTTCTGAGGGGGGTGGGGGATTTGATCACTACCCGTGTTGAGGGCAGGAGGAGGGCCGGACAATGAGGCATCTGCACTACTTGGAGATCCGCAACTTCAAGGGGTTTGGCGACAGGGCCCGCATCGAGCTTGACCACCCAGCGGTTCTGGCAGGCCCCAACAACAGCGGCAAGACGACGGCGCTACAGGCGATCGCGCTCTGGTCTCAGGCGGTGCAGACATGGTTTGGGCGAAAGGGCCAGGCACCGCCCCGGGAACGCACCGCAACCGGCCTCAATCGGCTGGCAGTGGTTGCGGTTCCGGTGCGAAGTGCGCGCGACTACTGGCACAACATGGCCGTCAGGGCCGGCGCCCGGAACATTCCGCTGGAACTCACACTTGGGGTTCTGCACGACAATCAGGTCCATCCGGTCACGATGCGGTTTCGCTGTTACGGGGACGATACGGTCTATTGCATGCCCGACGAATCGACTCTGGAGTCCCCCGAGATCATGGCGGCGGCGGCCGGACTGAGTGTTCGGATGCTCTATCCGATGTCCGGGATCGAGACCGAGGAGCCGGTCATTCTGCCCGGGCGGATCGATGTGTTGCTGGGTCAGGGTCAGACCGCCCAGGTATTGCGCAACCTTTGCTTGGTGGTGTCTCGCGAAGACGCCGCGGCCTGGGCGCGAATTCAGTCCCTGATGAATCGTCTGTTTGCGGTGAAGCTGGAAGAGCCCGCCGAGACGGGGCGTGGGGCGATCGACCTCTTCTATCGTCAACCAGGGCTGCGCAGACCAGCGGAGATCGCACTTGCGGGACGGGGCTTGCAGCAGGTGCTTCTGATGCTTGCCTATCTGCACTCGCATCCCAGGAGCGTCCTTCTGATCGACGAACCGGACGCGCATCTGGAGATCCTGCGCCAGAGGCAGGCCTACGTCTTGCTGCGCGACGAAGCGGCGCGGACCGGCTCCCAGGTCGTACTCGTCACGCACTCCGAGGTCATTCTGGATGAGGCGCTCGATCGCAACCTGACGCTGCTCCTTGGCGGACGGGCCGAAGAGCTGGCGTCCAGACAGAGCATCGTTGATGCGTTGCGGCACTACGGGGCCGAACACTACATCCGCGCGCGGCAGCAGGGATGCGTGCTCTATGTGGAAGGCGGAACCGATCTGGCCATCTTGCGAGCGCTTGCGACAAGGCTCGGTCACGCCGCCGCCGAGCTCTGGGACGAAAACGTGAATGTGTACTACATCCGGGACAACTACCCCGAGCCGGACCAGGAGTCCGAGCTGGAGCGGGTGGAGCGCGGATTCGGCCTGAGTCCGGAGCAACACTTCTTTGCGCTGCGACCGCTACTGCCGAAGTTGCACGGGCTGGCGATCCGCGATCGCAATGGATTCGAGCGCGAGGATTCCGACCGGGGAGGGCTGGTCACATCCTGGTGGCGCCGGTACGAAATCGAGAACTACATCGTGAGTCCAGATGTGCTTCGCGCCTTCACTGCGCATGCATACCGTGATCTTCCGCTGTTCGACCGCTATCGTGGCGAAACCGGCGAGGTGCTGGACCAACTGGTGCTCGAGCGCGTCTTCGATTCACGCGAACAGGACTTCCTAACGTGGAAGGGAATGGACCCCGCGGCAGCGCGCCTATTGTGGGACGCCAGGACGGAGCGTCTGAAGCTGAGCGACTTCGCCGAGGAGTTCTTCCGACGGCTGGCCGACAGGCTCGGGCACGCGATGCTGCTGAGGAAGCGCGACCTATATGGGCTGGTTGCGTTCATGGATCCGGAGGCGATTTCGGAGGATGTTTCGGAAAAGCTTGGGCGGCTGGTGGATTTGTTTGAGGGGGGGCGGGACTTCGGCGGGCGTGGGTGATTGAGGGCAAGCGGCATCTTGGGCGACCGCATATCAGGACCACGCTTCTGTGGGTCAGATTCCGTTGATTTCGATATGTCGGTCAAGGTGCCTGTCGCGAAGCCTGAGAAGCCGACTATGTCGCGCTTCATTGCTTTCCACGAGGACCAATCGGGAAAAGGGAGGGTCGGTGACTCGCAAGGCTCGTCCTGCGGATCCCCTGATCGGGCCCCGGACCTCCTGTTCGGCCTCGCTTTCGGTGCCGATCGCAAGATTGATCTCGCCGGTGCCAGCGAACGCATCGGATCGTCGCAGTTGTTACAATGCTAAGCTTCGACGGATACCGAATATAACCCGAACCCCCAGCTCCCGGCAAAGTTCGGCATCACTTCTCCCCCGCCCCCCGCCCCAGCCACAGTGCCACCATCAACCACAGCCCCGCCACCGGAACCATCGACCATGCCATCGCGGCGGTCCCCAGCCCCAGCGCCCCGAGCCCCGCAAACGACCAGGCTCCGATCTGGTCACCCGCACGGTACACGAAGGTGTCGTTGAAATTCTTGGCCTTGTACTTGTCACGCCGGGGCAGCACGGTATAGAGCACTTCGCGCGCTGGGACCGCGAGCGCGAAATTGCCGGCGCGCCTGAGTACCTGGAACACCACGAAAACCACAAAGACGGGTGCCGCTCCCAGGGCGAAGAAGCCGACGATGCTCAGGAGTGGCAGAAGCGCGAGGGTGAGCCCGACGCCGAAGCGCCGCATGATGCGCCCGGTCAGGAACAGTTGGGTCAGGAGCGTCAGGATGTTGACCGCCAGGTTGATCTGCGCGAAGACGGATGTGCGTTCATCGGGGTCGGCGAAGGTGCGCTCCATGATCTCCGCCTGGATGTTGTACAGGAAGGTGGACCCGATGGTGAAGAGGAGCATGAAGGCGCAGATGCCCAGGAGATAGGGCGAGGCCAGCACATGCCTGATTCCGTCCAGCGGCGACCCGCCGATCACTTCATCGTCCGGTGGGGGTGAAGGCGCATCGGACGCCTGGCCCCTCGTCCTGCGGTCCAGCCCCTTCACGCACGCCACCGCGCACTCGAGTAGCGCGATCGAGAACCACAGCAGGGTTGCGGGGCTGAGGCTCTCGACCAGGAACGCGGTGATCGACGATCCGACGATCGCGCCCAGGGTGCCCGCCACGCCGATCAGGCCGAAGAGGCGGCGGCCCTGGCGTTCCCGGTAGATATCGGTCATGAAAGACCAGAAAACCGACACTACAAAGAGGCTGAAAACGGCCGTCCAGATGAAGAACAGCCGCCCGGCCCAGATCGCCGCGCCCTCGCCCTCGGGCAGCACGTTGAGTGCGACGTAGAACGCGACCAGACACAGCATGAAGAAACGGTAGGTCACGGTGACGAACCGCCGCCTCGGCCAGCGCGACACGATCGCGGCGTAGACCGGGTGCGCCAGCAGCACCGCGCCCAGGGTACCCGTGAAGAGCCACGGAATATTCTCGACGCCGCCGGCCACGCCCATCTCCTCCCGAATCGGCCGGATGACGTAGTACGCCGACAGTACGCAGAAGAACCAGGCCGCCGACAGCAGGACTATGCCGGCCTCTGCCGGACGGACGCCGGTCAGGCGGGCGATGGGGGAGCGGGGACGATTCACGGTGGGCCGTTGCGTGGGATCAGAGCCGTTGCTGCGTGGGGTGGGAGTGCCGGACCGGGTTTCCACTTGCTTCCCATGGAGGATGGGATTCTCTTCGAAAAGGTCAATGCCCGGGGGGTGCGGTTGCGGATCTTGCCGTCCGTTCCGGGCAGTCACTAACGCAGGCGGCGCGGTAGCCAGGGAGACCAGGGTGATTCAACGGATTCGAGATCTCGTCCACGTTATTGTCCGCGCTCTCTTCAACATGAAGTCCGGGGAGCTTCCCCTGGCGGCGCTCTCCGCCCTCTTCTTCTTCCTCGTGCTCTGCGGTTACTTCTTTCTCCGCCCGGTCCGCGAAGCCATGGGGGTCGCGCGGGGAATGGACGAGCTGCGCTGGCTCTTTGCGGTCACCTGCCTCGTCTCGCTCCTGACCGTTCTGGCCTTCGGGGGCGTGGTCGCGCGCCTGAACCGGCGGCGCTTCATTCCGATCGCGTACTTCGCCGTCAACGCCTGCCTCTTCCTCTTTGCGGCGCTCCTCATCCAGGATGTGCGCTCCGGCGGCGGTCTCATCGGCACCGACGCCCAGACAGCGCTCTCCCGCAGAGTGGGCTACACCTTCTACGTCTGGCTGAGCGTCATCAACCTCTTCACCACCAGCGTCTTCTGGGCCTTCATGGTGGACCTCTTCAATGTGGACCAGGGGAAGCGGCTCTTCGCCTTCATCGGGATTGGCGGCACCCTCGGGGCGATCGTCGGAGGATGGGCGACCAACTGGATCAGCGGAGTGACCGAATCGCCCTATCTGCCTGCCGGACTGATGCTTACCGGTGCCGGCTGCTTCTTCCTGGCGTCGGCGGTGATGCTCGTTCTGGACCGCAAGGCGGTGGCGTCCAGGGCTTCGCGGCTGGGTGGCCGGGGGGCTGGACACGAAGACGCAACCGGCAACGGCGCAACGGGGGACGACAAGGTGGCCCGGGGCAGCGACCGGACGCGGGGCTCCGGCGGCAAACGCATCGGCGGCAGTTTCCTGGAGGGACTCCGGGCGGTGATCGTGTCGCCGTACCTGCTGGGCGTGGGACTCTGGGTAGTCTTCATGGCGGTGAGCAACACCATGATCTACTTCACCCAGGCCAACATCATCCTGTCCGATTCGGACACCTTCAGCCAACTCGTCGGCAACTTTGCGCAGTTCGACATGTGGGCGCAGATCGCGACGCTCATCACGCAGGTCTTCATCACGACGCACCTGATCCGCAAGGTCGGGGTGGGTTGGACGCTGGCCGTGCTGCCGCTCGTGACCCTGCTGGGATTCGCCGTGCTGGCGATGTGGCCGCTGTACGGCGTGATGCTGATCTTTCAGGCGATTCACCGCGCGACCCGGTACGCAATCTCGAGGCCCTCGCGCGAGACGCTCTTCAGCGTGGTGTCGCCGGCGGAGAAGTACAAGGCCAAGCCGGTGGTGGATGTCTTCCTCTACCGCTTCGGCGATCTGGCGACCGCGGGGGCAAATGGAGTTCTGGCGGCGCTGGGTCTGGCCACCGTGGCGGCGATGGCCGTCTCGACGGTGCCGTTGGCGGCGATGTGGATTGCGCTCTCGATCGGAATGGGAAGGGCGCAGGCCAGGCGCGTGGATTGAGGCCGAATATCGCGCAGGCGAGGCCCTCCTGAGGCGCGAGCCGGTCGCGATGGCCGGGGTGGCCGGGGCCGATTCCTAACCCTCTTCCCCCAACCCCACCAGACCGAGCAGCTTGAGGGCGTTGGTCGAAGTGGCGATGCCGTCCCGCAGCCGGTAGTCGAAGCTCAGGCCGCCGCCGGGCGTGTCCTGCGCCGGTTCTTCCACCGATTCGCGAAAGTGCACGAGGGATGCGCGGGCCATGAGATCGTCCGCGTCGGCGAGACCCAGATCGTGCGTTGTGATGGCGCCGACGGCACCGGTTTGGAGGAGCAGGCGGATGACGGTGCGGGCCGCGATCCGGCGTTCGGCGCTGTTGGTTCCCTGCAGAATTTCGTCGAGGAGGAAGAGGACGCGGGTGGGGGAGGCGTTGGCGTCGGTGGCGCCGGTGGCGAAGTCGCGGGGGGAAGAGTCGCCTGGATGGGGTGCCCTGGCGGGCCGGGTGGGACGATCGGTGGATTGGCGCGCGGCATCGACGACCCGCTTCAGACGCCGCAGCTCGGCCATGAAGAAGGAGACGCCGTCGGCGAGGGAATCGTCGATGCGCATGCTGGTGACGACGCGCAGCGGGGGAAGGGTGAGCGAAGTTGCGCACACCGGAGCGCCGGCCTGGGCCAGGACCGCATTCAGTCCGATGGCGCGCAGCAGGGTGGATTTGCCCGACATGTTGGAGCCGGTGACGAGGAGGAAGGAACCGGGCGGGGCGGCCTCGATGTCGTTGCGGACGCAGTTTGCGGGCGGGAGCAGGGGGTGTCCGAGGGCGCGGGCGCGCAGGGTGCGGGCGTGCGGGTCCAGGGTGGGCATCGTCCAGTCGGGGTGATCGGCGGCCAGCGTGGCCAGGGAGGACAGCGCCTCCATCTCGCCGGTTGCGCGGAGCCAGTCCCGTGCGTGCGGACCCGACCGCGCCTGCCAGCGTTCGAGTGCGGCGAGGACGTGCAGATCCCAGTGGAGGACGAGCGCGAGAGGGAGATGGAAGAGGGGCGAGCGCCGCAGGTCGGCCATGTCGAGAAGGCGCCGCAGGGTGGCGATTTCGCGGGGTGCGGAGTGGCGGCCCTTGCCGAGGCGGTCGCGGATGGCGGCCGCGAGGGGGGACTGGAGGGGTGCGCGGAGGAGGTGGCCGAGAAGGGGTGCGAGGCTGCGGAGGCCGGACTCGCCGTCGTCGGCCCGGGTGAACTGGCGGTAGATCGCTTTGCGGTGCGGCGTGAGAACGAGAGTCGAGAGGACAAGCGACCACCCCACCACGGCCACCGGGGCCACGCCCGCGGCCCAAAGGGCGATTGCGGCGACGTTGACCGGGGGCAGGATGAAGCTGCACAGACGAAGCAGGCGGTGGCGCGGTAGCCACGGATCGCCCTCGGCCCAGGCCAGGAATGCCGCCGCGCTCGCGGCCGCACCCTCCCCACCCCCCCGTGCCGCCTCGCCCCCGCCCCGCATCCCCTCCGCCACCAGCCGCGCCTCCGCCGCGAGCCGGTCGCGGAAGTCGAAGGCGGCCGCCATCTCCCGCACGGCCTCCTGGCGGGCCCGGACGGTGGCGGGATCGGCGCGGCCCAGGAGCCATGAGCGCAAGGTCTGCCACCCGGGAGCCGTGCCGCACACTCCGGTCAGGTGAAGTAGCGAGGCGTGCCCGAAGAGATCGAGGTCGGTGGCGTAGTCGTGGGACCGCAGGTCGCTGGCGGCTGCGGTTGCGGCTGCCATTGCGGGCAGCTTCGGCCATTCCCGCGCAATCCGGCGCACACCCTCGCGGTTGAAGTCGGCCATGAGCTCGGCGCGGCGCAAGCGCAGCCGGGCGGCCCGGTGGCGCACCACCAACAGCGAGAAGAGAACCGCCGCGGCCGCCGCCACTATCCCCGCCGCGCCTACGCTCCCCGCCCCCCACAGCCCCCAGACACCCGCGACGGCCACCACGAAGAGCGCCAGGCGAGCCCGTCCAAGGAGCCGCGTCCTGCGCCTCCACCCCGCGGCCTCCCGGTCAAAGCGCCCGGCTCGCTCGCGGTACAGTCCGGCCGGAGGCGGTTTCGCCTGCCGCTCCCCCGGTTGCGCGCCCTCTCCCGCACGCGCCTCCCTCGCGCTCCCCGCCACCTGCGCCGTCACCTCGCCCTCCCGCCAAGCCGCCTGGCTTCCATTGCCCGCGCGTCGCCGGGGCTCTCCGCCCTTGCTCGGCCCGCGCGGCGGCCCGCATCTTCCACGGATGAATCTGCATCGCTCATGGATGAATCTAGCCGCTTCGCGGATACGGGCGCCGCACATGGCTCTTGCGCTTGCCGGAGCCGCCTTTGCCGGAGCGCTTGCCGCCTGCGGACCGGACGGACCGGGCAATGGGGCGTTCGAGGACAGTCGGGGCGCGGGAATCGACGCCGTATTCGCCGCGCACGGCGGGGGGGAGGGGCCGGGGTGCTCGGTGGGGGTCATCCACGACGGAGAGCTGGTCTTCGCGGCGGGCTACGGGGACGCCAACCTCGACTACCGCATCGCCAACGGGCCGGAAACGGTCTTTCGCATCGGTTCGGTCTCGAAGCAGGTCACCGCCGGGGCGATCGCGTTGCTGGCCACTCGCGGCGAACTCGATCTCGACGCACCGGTCCAACGCTACATTCCCGAATTCCCCGGCTACTCCGATCCGCCCACGGTTCGCCACCTGGTGCACCACATCTCGGGTGTGCGCGACTACCTTGTGCTCATGTCGCTGGCGGGAAGGCGCGACGCCGATTTCTACACCAACCGGGAGGTTCTGGACGCAATCAACCGCCAGCGCGAGCTCAACTTCACACCGGGAGAGGACTTTCTCTACAGCAACGCCGGCTACTTTCTGCTCGGCGAGATTGTGGCGCGTGTTTCCGGCCGCAGCCTGCGCGAGTTTGCCCACGACCACTTCTTTGGGCCGCTGGGAATGTCCAACACACACTTCCACGACAATCACAACGAAATTGTGCCCAATCGCGCAACCGGATATGCACCCACGGGCGACGGTTTCCGCATCGATGTCACCACCCTGGACATGGTCGGCGACGGTGGCGTCTTCACCACAATCGAGGACTGGGCCCGGTGGGACCAAAACCTGACCGACGGCACGGTCGGCGGTGATCCATGGCTGGAGCTCATGCACACGCGGGGCGTTCTCAACTCGGGCACCCCCGGCTCCAGCGATACGATCCCCTACGCCTTCGGACTTGTGCACGGCGAACACCGCGGACTTGCCACCGTTTCGCACGGAGGAGGCTTTGTCGGGTATCGCGCGGCAATGTTGCGCTACCCCGGGGCCGGTCATTCCTTTGCGGCCTTCTGCAACGGCGCCCACATCGACCCCATGACGCTCCTGTCCGCAACCGCCGAGGTTGTGCTTCACGATCGGATGGCGCCGGCGGAAGCCTCTCGGCAAGCCTCCGCCGATGCGACCGCCAATCAGACGGAGGAGGGGGATGCTGCGCAGCACGACGTGGTCCCCGCGGTTGCCGGTCCCGCGCGATTTCTCGGTTCCTGGCACAGCCCCGAGCTTGACGCTACCTGGCGGCTCGTCCCCGGCGATCCGGCCGGAATCACCCTGCTGCGCGGTTCGCCCCGGCCCATTTCGCTCATGGGCGCGCCCTGCGCCGATGGCTCCGACGCTTCCCCGGGCACCGCTTCGGCCAGCCCCGCCTTCCGCTGCGCCGCCGTCCTTGCACCCATCCCCGGGCGCGGCAACCTGATTCTGCGCTTCGCGGATTCCGCCGACGGACGCTTCCAGTCGCTCAGGGTGGATGCGGGACGGGTGCGGAACCTGCGCTTTGAACGGGTGGACTCACCGGTTGCGGATTGATCCGTTGCCCTGACGCATACCATGCCCGACCAGTCGCGGTTGACCCCCAACCTCTTCGCCCCCGCGGTCATCGCCGATCCGTACCGGTACTTTGCGCAACTTCGCGAGCGCGCGCCGGTGCACTGGAACGACCGTTTTGGGCTCTGGGTGGTGACCGGCTACGACGAAATCGTCCACATCTTGCGGCATCACGAGCGCTTCTCGTCGGCGGTGATCGAGGGCGATTCCGCGCCCGCCTACCCCCCGGTGGACCAGGGCGATCTTCCCCTCTTTGGCGAGATTCGCGCCTTTCGCGCCGATCAACTTGTTGAACAGGACCGGCCCGGGCATCTGCGGCAGCGCGGGGTTGTACACTCCTGCTTTACCCCGAAGGCGATGGAGCGGTGGCGTCCCTTTGTGCGGGCGGCGGTGGCCGAGCTGCTCGACCCGATTCAGCCGCGCGGCGAGGTGGATGTGCTGAATGAGCTTGCGGCGCCGTTGCCGGTGCGCGTCATTGCCGAAATGATGGGTGTGCCCGCCGCCGACCGCGATCGTTTGCGCGCGCTGGCCGACGGGATCCTCTATATCAACCGGGGCGAGCCCTGGCGGTTGCGTCCTCTGGCCGAGGCGGTGCGCGGAATTGTGGATTATGCTGCGCCGCTGGTGGAGGACCGGATCGGAGGCGGCGGTTCGGACTTCATCTCGGTTCTGGCCGACGGCGAGATGCGCGGCGTCCTGACCCGTCACCAGGTCCTGGTCAACACCGGCCTGCTTCTATTCGCGGGCCACGAGACCACCATGAATCTGATCTGCAACGGGCTGCTGGCCTTCATCCGCCACCCGGAGCAGTGGGAGCGTTTGCGCGCCGACCCCGAGGGGATGGCCCGAACGGCAACCGAGGAGTGTCTTCGTTTCGATCCGCCGGTCAAGTCCACGCAGCGCGTTGTGGCCGTGGACACCGAGCTGGGTGGCGAACTTCTGCGCAAGGGAGACCGGATTCGCTGGATCATCGCCGCCGCCAACCGCGACCCGCGCATCTTTGCCGATCCCGATACCTTCGACATCGGACGCCAGCCGAACCCGCACCTCTCCTTCGGGTCGGGCATTCACTATTGTCTGGGGGCGACGCTGGCGCGAATCGAAGGCCAGGAGGTCTTTCGCGCGTTGGCCGAACGCTTCAAATCGCTTGAACTGGCGACGGACCGGGTGGAATATCAGCCAAGCCTTCAGTTCCGTTCGGTGAAGTCGTTGCCGGTGCGGTGGAAGGCGTGAAGGAATGGCGGATGGACACGGATCAGTCGATGGACACGGATAAGGCGAGGGACAAATCGAGCTCCCGAGGCCGAAAGGAGAGGGCGGACGGGATGCAGGCTGAAGGGAAGGCGACTCTGCAGATCCATGTGGACCCGATGTCTTGCGTGGGCAATGCCATGTGCGTAACCCTTGTCCCCGGCGTCTTCGCGCACAACGAACTGCGCCAGTCCACCGTGAAGGATGCGGCGGGCGGCAGGCGCGACGAGATCCTGGAAGCAGCCGCCCACTGTCCCACCGCGGCGATTACCGTGACCGACCGCGCCACCGGCCGTACCCTATTTCCCTGATCCCGCCAATCCCACGCCGGCCAGGTCCCGCGTCATCCGTCCCTGCCCCGCTGACGCCATTCCTTTCCCCTGACCCCGGGTCTCCACCAATGGCCTCCACACGCCCCGACAACGAAAGCCGCCCCGAAAACCGGAGCCAGTCGTCTGGCCCCAACCGCGCCGTGACCGTTCTGGACTTCGCGCGGCGCAAGCGGGCCGGGGAACCGATCGTGATGATTACCGGCTACGACGCACTCTTTGCCTCGCTGCTCGATGCCGCCGGGGTGGATGCGATCCTGGTGGGCGATTCAGTGGCTACGGTGTTGGGCGGAGAAGAGACCACGCTGCCTGTGACGGTCGATCAGATGATCTATCATGGGCGATTGGTGTGCCGGGGTGCGCGGCGGGCGCTGATTGTGGTGGACATGCCCTTCATGAGCTACCAGCTCTCGCCCCAGGACGCGGTGCGCAACGGGGGCCGCATTCTCAAGGAAACGGGAGCGGGCGCGGTCAAGCTGGAGGGCGGCGCGGATTATGCTCCCGCGGTCAAGGCGCTGACGCGCGCGGGGATTCCGGTCATGGGCCACCTCGGATTCACCCCGCAATCCGTACACCAACTCGGGGGACACCGGGTGCAGGGTCGCGCTACCGGTGCGCTGGAGAAGCTGATTCTGGATGCGCGGGCGCTGCAGCGAGCGGGGGCCTTTGCGATCGTGCTCGAACTCATGCCGGGGCGGATCGCCGAGAAGGTTACCCAGGTACTGGAGATTCCGACGATCGGGATCGGTGCGGGGCCGCGCTGTGGCGGTCAGGTGCTGGTGCTGCACGACATGCTGGGGCTGAATGAATCGTTCAACCCGCGCTTCCTCAAGCGCTATGCGGAGCTCGGGCGCGAGGTGCGGCGGGCGGTCGCGGCCTACGCGGCCGATGTACGGCGTGGCGACTTTCCGGGGCCGGAGCATGTCCACCGAAGCTGACCCGGGCGCTCCGCTCCGCTACCTCCCCTTTGCGATCCGCTCCTCGGCGATCCAGTCCGCGGCCGCCGCCGTGCTCATTCCCCGCTCCGACGCCATGCGGATTACGTGCAGCGTCTGCTCGTAGATGTTGGCGACCTTGGCGTAGACGGTGAAGTCTTCGGTGGCCTTGCCGAGCACCTCTTCCTGGCAACGGATCAGGCCGCCCGCGTTGACCAGGTAGTCCGGCGCGTAGAGGATGCCGCGTTCGGTCAGCGCGTCGGCGTGGCGCGGCTCGGCCAGCACGTTATTGGCGCCGCCTGCGATTGCCGGACAGCGGAAGCGGGGCATGGTGTCGTCGTTGACGACGGCGCCGATCGAGTTGGGCGAAAAGACGTCGCACTCCACATCGTAGATCGCGTCGGGCGCAACGACCTCGGCTCCGAGCTCGCGCGCGGCCTTCTCCAGGACCGGTCTGGCGATGTCGGTGACGGTAAGGCGCGCCCCGGCCTCATGGCAGAAGCGGGCCAGCGCAAAGCCGACATTCCCCAGCCCCTGGATGGCGATGTGGCGTCCCCCGAAGGCGTCGTTGCCGGTTGTGGCCTTCAGCGCCGCGCGGATTCCGCAGCTTACCCCGTAGGCCGTGGTGCGAGAGGGATCGCCCGCGCCGCCCGCCGCTTCATGCACGCAGGCCACATGCCGGGTTGCGCCGCGAATAACCGCCATGTCGTGCGAGTTGGTGCCGATGTCCTGTCCGGCTATGTATTCCCCGGCGAGGGTGTCGATGAACCGGCCGAGCGCCCGCAGCAGAGCCGGATTCTTGTCGGTGCGGGCATCTCCGATGACCACGGACTTCCCCCCGCCCAGCCCCACTCCGGCGATCGCCGCCTTGTAGGTCATGCCGCGCGCCAGACGCAGCACATCGTCGAGCGCCTCGTCCTCCGTAGAGTAGGGAAGCATCCGCACACCGCCCAGCGCCGGACCGAGCCCGGTGTCGTGGATGGCGATGATGGCTCGCAGGCCCGTGTCGTTGTCGTTGCAGAAAACCACCTTTTCGTAGTTGTACTCGCCCAGTCGCTGAAAAAACTGCATGCTTGTCGTCGCGCTCCTATTCTGGTCCGGTGAGGGAATGGATTCCGGGAATCCTGCGTGATGACTCCGCCGATTGCCTTCTGTGCGGGTGGAAGCGGGCGCCGGATCGTGCCCCGGTCACCCCGAATAAACTAACAAACCGACGGCAAAGCCGATGGGGACGATTCCACCGGTCTCTTGCGGCTGCCGCGGGCGCGCCCTACGGTGCCCATCGCTTCGCGCACCGAAAAGTCCCGGCCCGACCCCGCCCTGGAGGATCTCATGCACAGATGTTTCCCTGACCGCCCGGCCCGTCCGTTTCCTTCCTTCGCGCCCGTTGCGCCGATCGCGGCGCTCGCCCTCTTGCTTCCGCTCGCGCCGCTTCCCGCGGGAGCGCAGGCCGGCCCCGAGGACGACCCGATCGCCGAACTCGTCGCCCGCCTCACCCTGGACGAATACAAGGCCACGCTGAAGGGACTGACCGCTTTCGGCGACCGCCGCCAGGGAACGCAGCGCAACCGCGACGCCGTGGACTGGATCGAATCCACCCTTCAGGACTTCGGTTGCACCAACACCGAGCGCGTCTTCTACCAGTTTCCGTCGCCTCCTCCTCCGGACGCCGAGCCCCGTCAGCCTGCGCCGCGCCGCATCCCGCCCGTCGCCCGCCCCCGCCCCACCCAGGACGACGACCTCACCACGGCCACCGGCGGTCGCGTGGGACGCCGCGGTCCCGGTTCGGGCGGCAGCACCATCTTCGGCTACCGCGGCCGCACCGGGGTCAACCGCGATCTGATGGCCCAGAACGACGAGCGCATCCGCGAGCTCAACCGCGAGGAACCGGTCGACGGCGAGCGCTCTCAGGTGTTTTGCACGAAGATCGGCACGACCCGCCCCGACGAGATGTACATCATCGGCGCGCACATGGATGGCCACGGCGTCAACGAGGCAGTCGACGACGACGGTTCCGGCACCGCGCTGGTCATGGAGCTGGCCCGCATCTTTTCTTCGCCCGATGTGCAGACCGAGCGCTCGATTCGATTCGCGCTCTGGAACAACGAGGAGACGGGGCTGAACGGCGCGCGAGCGTACGTGGAGCAGCGGCAGGGGCTGCAGGGACAGGAAGATCCGCCGGGCTCGGGCCGCTACCCGGAACCGCGCTGGCTGGGGATGATTCAGCACGACATGATGCTCTGGGATCACGGCGCGCCGGGGCCGGATGGACAGGTCAGCCGCGATCAGCGTCCCGAGGCCGATGTGAACATCGAATTCCAGTCCGATTCCGAGAGGGTCGGCGAATCCATGGAGCTCGCCTTCTTCTTCAAGTCCGCCAACGAGCGCTACGCGACCGACTACCCGGCCACGGTCGGTCCCCACATGACCAACACCGATTCCACTCCCTTCATGAACATCGTCGCGGCGATCAGTCTGCGGGAGAATGAAAGGGGCGCGCATGTGGGCGCGGGATGGAATCCGAACTGGCACCAGCCCACCGACGTGTGGACCACCTACACGGACGACGACTTCCGGCTCGGGCTGAATGCGGCGCAGACG
Source organism: Longimicrobiales bacterium (assembly GCA_965213665.1). Lineage (GTDB taxonomy): Bacteria > Gemmatimonadota > Gemmatimonadetes > Longimicrobiales > Gaopeijiaceae > Bin94. Next base: position 2,409,038 of record CBDBZW010000003.1, on the reverse strand, counting down.
ACCCTGGCCGCGATCGCGCAGCTTGCGGGGGCGACGGTGGCTCGCTAACCCCCCATCCGCGCGATCTCCGCCTCTGCGGCGATGTAGCCGAAGCCCGCCCAGCCGGAGCCCTCCAGAATGCGGCGGAACATCTCTTCCGATTGCTCCGTGCGCCCATTGTAGAGGTGCCAGGCGGCGACCCCGTAGGCGGTTGCCACCCCGCCGGGATCCTCGCTCACCGGATCCCAGAGCTCGTCGGCCGCGATCTCGCCCCGGTACATCAGCAGAAGCCGGTGGTAGGGCGTGTTCTCGATCACATCCATATCCGCCGAGATCCGCTCCAGCACGGCCGCCGCGTCCTCGTCGCGCCCCAGGCGGCGCAGCGCCATGTACCACCAGTGTGAGATCGCGACGAGCTGGTCCGCGTTCGTGGTCACGGCAAAGTAGTCCTCGTACGAACCGAGCGCGGTCTCGAAGTCGCCCTTCAGGTAGTGCGCGAGCGCGAGGTGGTAGTGGATGTTGGACTGAAGCGTGCTCGTCGGGATGCCGCGCTCGTTGGGCTGGCCGTCCGGTTCCACCTCGTCGCTTTGCCCGCTGACCAGATCGGCGGCGTGGGAAAGATCCTCAATCGCGCGGTCGAATTCGCGCACGCTGATCCAGCGGTGGCCGCGGTGACGGTACATGCGCGCGTCCTCTGGATGTTTGGCGATGCCCTCCGAGAAGACCTCGATCGCCTCGCGGTAGCGCCCGGTGTAGCCGATGCGGCGGCCCAGCCAGATGATCGCGTCGGCGTCGCCGGGGTTGGCCTCGTAGTCGGTGCGGGCGGCGGCTTCGTCCTCGTCCTGGCGGGCTGCGACCTCTGCTGGAGCGGGCGCGGGGTAGAGCGGCTCGCCCAACAGGGAGATGGCCTGGGCGCCCTCGGGCAGCGGTGCGGCGGCGATTTCGGGAGTCTCGTTCGCGTCCTCCGAATCCGCGTTGCCGGAATCGCTCCCGGACGGGCCGCAGGCGCTGAGCAGCGGCGCAAAGAGGGCCAGGGCGGCGAAGGCTGCGAGGAGGCCGGGATGCATGGGACTGCGGTGCACGGGACTGGGGGGCCGGGGACCGGGTTGCAGGGACTTGGGTTGCCGGGACTGGAGTTGCCGGGAATTGGGCTGCATGACGGGTCTGCCGGGTTTGCGGGGGACGGGTTGCGGAGGACGGGTCCGTGAGGAACCAGGTGGACCCTGCGACAAGATTGGGTTCGCGGTCCGCCGGGGTCAACCGCCTTTTGCATGAATGGGCCGGGCCGGATAGACTGTCGATCCATCGCCCGCAACGGAATCAGAGGTGTCCCCCATGTCCACCTGCCAGCCGATCCGCGGCTTCACACTTCCGCGCGCCCTCCTCCTGGCCCCGCTCGCCGCACTGGGAATCGGAGCCCACGGACTCGCCGCGCAGGCTCAATCCGCCAGAGCGCCGGGCCCGCCGCCGCCGACCGCTACCTCCGCGAATCCCACCCCGGCCGACCCGACCTTCGCCCGCGACATTGCGCCGATCGTGCAGCGCGCCTGCGTTCGCTGCCACCGCGACAACGGCGTCGCTCCCATGTCGCTCGTGCACTTCGACGAGGTGAAGGAACACGCCGCGCAGATCGTGCGCCGCACCCGCATCCGCGACCGCGCCGGCGCCATGCCGCCCTGGTACGTCGAGAAGGACATCGGAATCCAGCACTTCAAGGACGACATGTCGCTGGCCGACCACGAGATCAACGCGCTGGAGGCCTGGTGGCGCGCGGGAATGCCCGAAGGCGACCCCGCCGAGCTGCCGCCCCTGCTCGAGTTCGACGACGATGTGGTGTGGGTGGCGGGCGAACCCGACCTGGTCATCACGCTGCCCGAGGTGCTGGTGAAGGGCGACGCGCCGGACTGGTGGGGCGACATCGAGCCGATTCCGACCGGGCTGGAAGAGGACCGCTGGGTGCAGTCGGTCGAGATCCGCGAGGTCAACGATGTGGGACGCAATGCCGAGGGCGGTCACGAGGGACGCCACACCGTCGGCGGCCGCTTCGTCGTGCACCACATGATCTGGAGCACCCGCGCCCCGCCGGCCGAATCGGGCGGCAATCCGTCGATCGTCACCTGGCCGGTTCACGAGGTTGGCCGCGAACCCGACATCTTCGACCAGGACGCGGGACGGCTGTTGCGCGCGGGATCGTCGATCGTGTCGAACTCGCTGCACCTGCACTCGAACGGCCGCGACACCCGCGCCCACCTCGAGATCGGCTTCCGCTTCCACCCACCCGGCTACACGCCCAAATACCGCCGCACGAGCTTCGGGCTGGGCAACGGTTCCGACATCGACATCCGCGCGGGCGAGGCGGGCCAGGAGCTGCACGCCTACCAGGTCCTCAACCAGCACACCAAGATCGTCACCTTCGAGCCGCACCTGCACGCGCCCGGGATGCGCATGTGCCTGGAGGCGATCTGGGGCTTCAATGTCGAAACGATCAACTGCGTCGGGTACGACCACAACTGGGTGCGCGGCTACACCTATGCGCAGGACCACCAGCCGATCCTGCCCAGGGGTACAATTCTGCACATCATCGGCTACATGGATACATCGGACGCCAACCGCAATGTGCCGGACACGCGCAACTGGCAGGGCTCGGGGAACCGCTCGGTGGCCAACATGTTCATTGACCTGGGCATGCGCGTTACGCTCACCGATGAGCAGTTCGTTGAAGAAATGGCGCTGCGTCGCGCACGTCTTGCCCTGGGCCTCAACGACCATGTGATCGGTTGCCCGCTCTGCATGGTGATTCCCGCGAACGGCAACCCCGACTACTACACGACCAATGGAGAGACGGCGGATGGAGGTGGGGGACAGGGCGGCGCGGGTCGTGCGGGAGGAAACGGGCGCCGCGACGGGGGGAGGTGGTAGGATGGCGCGGGGGACGGTGGGCGTGGCCGCGCGGGAGGGATGGCGCCCGGGGACCACAGGTCGTCGGGGCGTCAGGGTGGCCGGCGATGACCGGATGGTGGTGCAGGATGGCGAGACGGCGGCCGGACCGGGGTTGTCCGTGGCTGGCCGGGTTGGGGCGTTGATTCGGCACGGCGCGGTGGCCGGGGCGCGTTCTCGGCGGCGCGCGGGCGTGGCGTTGTCGAGGTTGTGCGATGTGGGGGCGAGCGCGGCGGCGAGCGCGCAACGCAGGCTCGAATGTCGTGGGGGGATGGCCGGTCGGGCGCGAGATGGCGGCCGGGTGGGGCGGGTCGCGCTTTTCCCCCTCCTGCTTCCATTTGTGCATCTTGTGTCCGACAGTGCGTCCGTCGCGGCCCAGAGCTATCAGCGCGGCCGGAATGTTGCACCGGCCTTTGAGGGTTGGGAGCGCAACGACGATGGTTCGTACAGCTTTCTCTTCGGCTACATGAACCGCAATTGGTCGCAGAAGATTGATGTGCCGGTCGGTGAGCACAACGGTTTTTCGCCCGGTCCGGCCGACCGCGGGCAGCCCACGCACTTTCTGCCGCGGCGCAATCGCTTTGTCTTCAAGGTGCGCGTGCCCGCCGATTGGGGTGACCGGGAGCTGGTGTGGACGCTGACGACCAATGGCGTCACGGAACGCGCGTATGCAACCTTGCGACCCGACTATATTGTGGACAACACGGTGGTGATGTCGGAGACGGGTGCGCTCGGCGCGGGAAGCAGCAATGCGCAGATGCGCTCGAATCAGCCGCCGACCGTGACCGTGGAGGGTCCCGATGTGCACGAGGTCGTTGTGGGGCAGTCGGTTACGCTGACCGCGCTGGTCGAGGACGACGGGCTGCTGCGATCGCGCCGCCGGACCACGCGCCCGCCCGCCACCGCCGCCGATTCCGCGCGCGCCGACTCGATCTGGAGTGCGCCGCCGACCTTGAGCCGAAGGCAGTTGACGCCGCCGTCGCGGATTACGGTGCAGAAGGTAAACGGGTTGTTCATGTCGTGGTTCCTGTACCGGGGGGAGGGGGTTGCGGATGGCGCCGCGGTTGGCGCGGATGCACAAACCGGCAAGGCGGTCGGCGCCGATGATGCGGGCGTTGGGGCCGCGGTTGCGTTCGATACGCCGCAGATCAAGGTGTGGGAGGACACCCGCGCGGGGGCCAACTCGCCGTGGGCGCCGCTCTGGGTGCCGCCGGAGCTGCCGGAGGATGGGCGCTGGACGGTGACCGTGACCTTCGACAGGCCGGGCCGGTACGTGTTGCGCGGGCGGGCCGATGACGGAGGATTGTACACCGACGTCGAGGTGACGGTTGTGGTTCGGCCGGCGGTGGGTTAGGGACGGCCGGGGCGGGGGATGCGCGACTTTAACACCGCCGGGCCGGTGCGTGCCACGGAGAACTGCTGCATTCCTCCGCTTGAACAGCTGGACCTGGCCGAAGTGCTGGCGACGGTTGCCAAGGGGCGCTACTTCGTCCTGCATGCGCCGCGGCAGACGGGAAAGACATCGGCGCTGCTGGCCTTGCGCGAGCTGCTGAATGGTGGATCGGCGGGTGAGCATCGATGCGGCTACATCAATGTCGAGGCTGGACAGACGGCGCGGGAGGATGTGGGAGCGGCCATGGGGGCGATCTGCGACGAGGAGCACGACGGGCGGGTGATTGGGGCATGGGGGATGTGAGGGGGAAATCAACGGAGGCAGGTGACATGGCGCTGAGTGTGGACGAATTGCAACGGAGCCTGCGCGAGCAGGGGTGGGCGTTTCAAGTGGGGGTGCGCCGAGACGGCCAGTTGATGCTGGAGAGCGACGCGGTGTTCCCGGACGGAGACAGCTATTCGATCTACCTGTTCGAGATCCCGGGCGGCGTGCGGCTCTCCGATCAGGGCGACACGATCATGAGGATCAGCTTCGAGCAGGATATCGACGCGTTCGTGGACGGCGAGCGCGACGCGATCGACGGCATCTTGGCAGACGAGGGAATGAAGCGCGACGGGTGGGTGTTCTACCTGGATGCGGCGGTAGAGGGGTTGGGGGAGGGGGGTGCGAGGATTGTTCGGGGGATTGGCAGGGTGTGGGGGTTGGCGGATGGGAAGGAGGTGCGGTTGTAGAACGGTGCGCGGAAACGCTTCTCGGTGCTGTTACTCCTTTGGGGGTCTCACCGAGGGCTCACAATCGAGCATCTGTCGAATCCGGGTGAGGCGGGCTCGCGGGACTCCCAGGATCTTCGCTGCGGCGGCATCCCAGATGTCGTGAACCTCTGACCGACCTTCCCTGTACTGCGGGACTTCGAGGTCCTTGGTCTGATTCCAGGCCCTGTAGAGGGGATCGCTGGCGAGTTGGCGTAGGCGAGGCATTGGGATAGGAATGTCCACCAGCGCGGCTGGCTCGTGGGATTGGTAGGTCAGCTTGGTGGAATGGCGGTGACGCATAAAGATCCTCCCTGCCGCGCTGTTCATCCATATCGAAAGTCTCCGGGCCTCGTAGCGGGTAACTCCCGAGACCGGCGAGAACGCGCTTCCCACGCACGGTCGATCGGTCGCGACTGTCAGCACCCTGCCGCTGATGGTGTCGTGTCGACTGGAGACATGCAAGTAGCCGGCCCGAGCTCTCATCAGAGCCGCTGTGCGACCGGTGCCATCGTGCGCGACCGCGCCTCGGTCAGGGTAGCCTCGCAGCGTACGCTGGACCTTGTTTGACGCGGACCAGAGGACGTCCGTGTCCGATTGCGGGTCTCCCACATCGCAGAACGACCAGGTGTTTCCTCTCAGGGTTTGCCCCGTGGCGTTCGGCGCGTAGACATCGCCCAGAAGAACCAAGCCCGGCTGATTCGCCGCATGGTCCTCCATCCAGTCGGCTTTGTTCGCCAACCCCGGGTCTTCGTAGAAAACAGGAGTCCATCGACCTCGAATCAAGTGGGCGCGATCGCGATGGTGGATCGTGCCGCATGGCTTGCCCCGGCCCGTTGCGACGAATTGCGCGAACCTGCGCGCTTCATCGGCATCCCGTGGCTGTCTGGACAACGACAAGAAGCGAGTGGCTGGAGCACGACGCCGTCCGGCCTCCCGCCTGCGCATGACGAGGAGCGCTTCATGGATGCCGACATCGACGCTGAAGTTGAAATCCTTGCGATGGCAGGTGACGACGTAGAGCACATCAAAGTGACGCAGGAAGAATGCTCGCTCTCCCTTCCCACTAACGCTCGTCAGGGCGGTCAGCGGACAGATCTTCGCAAGAACACCACCCTCGCGGAGCATGTCCTCAATCATCACCGAGAAAAAGGGGCTCAAGCTGTCGGTATCGATCACCCGTGCGGTGCCACTCGACGCCCGATCCTTGATTCCAGCCCGTAGCTGCTTCTGCCGATTCTGAACCACACTGCGCTCGGCTTTCGTCATGTGCCTGGCCTGCTTTCCTCCTACCGAGTACGGCGGATTGGTCAGAATGGCTCCGGTCCGTCCGTGGAGGAGCTTGTCGCGCAAGAAAACCAAGTGTCCCTTGGTCCTCACGGCGTCCGCCGCGATCGGTGTCGGAGAATCAGGCAAGAGATCGCCCTGCGGGAGATACTGGTGCACCATGAGCTCCAGACTTCCAAGGGTAGGCTCGCGAGAACCCGATGCGCCGTAGGGCATGCGCCACAGATTCATGCGCCTGTAGTCGGCGTCAAGGGAATTGAGCGTCAGTTGCGTGGCAGCGAGTTGAAGCGCGTGGGTGTCCACATCAAGGCCCACAATGGAATCCTCGACGAGTGCTTTGGCGGTCTGGCTGCGAGCCGTTCCCACCATCCGTCCGACAATGGCTTCTTTCATGGCGTTCAACAGAGTGCCGGTTCCGCAGGCCGGGTCGAGGATCTGCAGGTGACTCACATCGGTGGAAGCGTTCTCCCAAGGCTTGTCCTCCGGCCGCATAGCTTCGCAGGCAAGCTCGGCAAGCAGGATTGCGGCGGTGGGCAACGTGTAGTACGCGCCGGTCGCGGACGGATTCTGCATGGCTCTCTGGAAGACCGCCCCAGCTCGGTCCTCACCGGCTCGCGCGTAGTCGTCCGCGTGCTCACCGGCGTTCTCGGCAATCAGGCGAATTGCCCGCGAGAAGCCGGGCCCTGGGTTGGAGGCAGTCATCGCCGCAACGAGTCTCTCACAGGGCTTCAATACCGGCGCAAAATCGCGAGCAAGCAGGGTGTTGAGATCGCGCAGCATCATGCCACCCGGATTGCTGGCTCTCATGATCTCGGACATGCCCTGCAATGGTTCGTCAACAAGATCCGGATGGTTGGATTGAATCCGATGGTGCATCACTGATGCCTGCACCATGATCAGTGCGGCGGTCTCACACGCCTTCATCAGCGCTTTTTCCTGCTCTTCACCCGGATTACGCGGGATACCGATCTCAAGGGTTGCCGCCGCGATCGATCCCAGACGCTCCGCATAGAGATGCCTGGCGGCCGCTTTGACCGTGCCCTGCATCCAATGCGCAATGTCCTTGGCATCGGGCCGGATTCCCGACTTCTCCACCAGTACAGGGATGGCCTGCTCGAAGAACCACTGCGATAGCTCCGTATGATCCCAAACGTGGTCGGTGCCGCCACCGCCGGAGCTACTTGATCCTTTTGATTCCACGAAATCCACGAGGAGGTGTTCGCTAATCTTGTCGTCCAGGTAGGGGTCATGGGATTTGAGCGCTTGAAGAACCATGCCCAGTGTCTTCCAGTCTCCGCTCATGTGCTCAACCTCTTCCTGCAGGTCCAGCCGCAGATCCCCGGACTGTCGGTCGATGGCGATGGGAACCACCACATAGCCGATGCTCTTGTCGCTTCCCGGAGGCTTGCGCATGACGCGACCGACCGCCTGAATGATTTCCACAACGCTCTTCTTGGGTTCCAGAAAAGCCACCGCGTCCAGAGCGGGCACATCCACACCCTCGCTCAGCACCTTGCAGTTCGCTGTAACGTGCCGACCGTTCTCGTCCCTCGCCATGCCAAGACGATCAAGCTCCGCCACCCGAACGGACTGGCTGTGAGCTCCCGTGATGTGACCGGCGGTGATTGGCTTGTGAGGGTCGCGCGCAATCATCTCATCCCGCTCGACCGCTCTGCGTGCGAATCTCGATGCGGCACACTGCGAAAGCGTCTGCCCAAGCCAACGGGCATTCCTGATGGTGCGTGTGTACGCAATGCAGGAGCGGAGCGAGACCGGGTCGTGGTACCCCTCGTCGTCGTTTCCAGCTCTGACCGCGTACATGGCGCGTGCAAGAGCCGCAGCCTTGGATTGGATGGGTTTTGGCGGAATCGGGGCGACGGACGTGCCCCCGGTTCCTGACGCGGCGAACGACTCCGCACCGGCTTCTCTGATGATTGCGATGACTCGGTAGTCGCAGAGCCTCTCGGTGTCGCTGTCAAGGGCATCGCGGAAGGTCGTCTTGTGCAGCTCAGGTCCGTAGACTTCCTCATCCGACATGTCCACGATGCGCGCCTCGCCGCGCTTGTGCGTGCTGCGATAGATCCGAGGCGTTGCAGTCTGGTAGAGCCGCTTTCGGGCCTTCAGCTCGTGATGGAACTTCCTGAAGTTGCCGGTCTCCTCTTTACCCCCCCCCCCCCCCCTATATTGCCCGTGGTATTATGAGCTTCGTCCGCGACAGCGAAATCCACGGTAACGTTAGCGATTTGCTGCGCCTCAATGACTTTGTCGATCGATTGGTAAGTGCAGAACACCGCGGTCATCTTGCCCTTGGCCCGGCCGATCATTGCCGTGAGCGACTTCGCGATTGCCTCTGGAGCGGTACTGACGGGCGCCTCGACAAACTCGGCCACGCTTTCGTCGTAGTGCCTGCCCGCATCCTTGTCGCTGCACACCACCACGGTCTGCAAGCCGCACTCGGAGTTACGGAGCCACGAACGACGGGATTGAGCCGTCAGGCTGATGCTTGGAGTGGCGTAGAGCACAAGCGGCGCTGCCCTATTACCTTCGAAGGCGATCTGCTCGGCAATGCGTTGCGAGACGAGGGTCTTGCCAAGTCCGCAGGCCATGATCAGGCGGCCACGATCATGACCTTCCCCCGCATTACCCAATCCGGTCACGCAATCACCTATCGCCCTCCGCTGAATCGCATCGGGCTTAAGGGTTGGCCGCGAGCCAACCTCTGGAAGAATGACATCGCCCCAGGCGACAAGCGGGTTGATGATACTGCACTGGGCACCGACCATCGTCCTGACCGGATCGGTGACCTTGCCGGTAGCGACGATCCATCGATGCGTGAGAGCTTGATGCAGATTCGACGCCGCCAGGAATTTCTGTACGTCGGACTTCGTGAGCGCAGTCTTGGCATACGCCTTCGCCTGGACCGCGATGAATCCGCCGTCGTTGCGCACCGCGAGCACGTCGATGCCGAAGTCTTGGCCGCCATGTGCGGAGGAGACAGCATGCCGACGAATCTCGGGAGGTACCGCGGACCACCTCCATGCCCGCGCCACCTCGGCATCGGGGATGTCTTTCAGGTGGCGAGCCAGAAACTCTTCAAATGAGCGGCCTTTTCTGTGCGGGTCGGAATCGGCCATGATGCGCTGAACGCGGGCCTTGACGGTCTCCGTCACGGTCGGTCTCCGGGTGAGCGGGGAGGGAGATGGATGATGTGATGTGATAGGTTCGGCAAGGATTCAGTATGGAGACAACACGATCTGGTGGCAACGCGAGGGTGGTGCGGAGCCGATCTGACAACCTATCGCCAAGGCCGCCACCTCATCCGGCGTAGTGACCTCGCTCCCTGGGCCGGTGACCCGATTACTTAAGAACCTCATCCCCCTCCCGCCCACCGCCACCTTGCCCCCCACCCCCCCCACCCCCCCCATTCACCGATGCACCGACGATTCAACACCTCCGGCCCCGTGCGCGCAGGGGAGCACTATCTGGTGCCGCCTCTGGAGCGGATCGATCTTGCCGCGGTCCTGGAACTGATCCGCTCGGGGGCGTACTTTGTTCTGCACGCACCCCGGCAAACCGGCAAGACGTCAGCTCTGCTCGCGCTGCGCGATCTGCTGAATGGCGGGACCGTGGGCGAGTACCGCGCCGCATACGTCAACGTCGAGGCGGCGCAGACCGCGCGCGAGGATGTGGGGCGGGCGGCCGGGGCCATTGCGACTGAGATTTCGCGGGAGGCTGAGGACACATTGGGTGATGTGGTCACAGCCGAGTCTGCGAACCGGTTCGACACCTTCAGGCGTCCCGACACCGCGTTGCTGTCGCTGTTGCGGATCTGGGCAAGGGCCGCGCCGGAACCACTCGTTCTCCTGATCGACGAGATCGACGCAATGGTCGGCGATTCCCTGGTCTCGGTGCTGCGGCAGTTGCGCACGGGCTACACGAACCGGCCGGCCGCCTTTCCGCAGAGCGTGATTCTGTGCGGGGTTCGGGACGTGCGCGATTATCGCATCCGGGCCGGTTCGGAGAGGGAAGTGATCGCGGGCGGCGGCGCTTTCAACGTCAAGGCGCGTTCGTTGCGACTGGGCGATTTCACGCGCGATGAAGTCGCGGGGCTGCTGGACGAACATACCGGCGACACAGGGCAGACATTCGCGCCCGCGGCGGTTGCGGCCGTGTGGGAGCAGACGCGAGGGCAGCCGTGGCTTGTAAACGCGCTGGCACGTGAGATGTGCTTCGCCGACGACGGGACGCTTCGCCACCCGGGCCGCGCCATCGAGTTGGCCGACGTATTCGAGGCGCGCGAGACGTTGATCCTGCGCCGGGACACGCACATCGACCAACTGGTGGACAAGTTGCGAGAGCCCCGGGTGCGCCGTGTGATCGAGCCGTTGCTGAGCGGTGGCGAGGGAACGCACAGCGATGCCGACCGCGACTACGCGCGCGACCTTGGGCTGGTGGCGCCGAACGCTCCCCTGCGCGTGGCAAACCCGATCTATGGGGAGGTCTTGCCCCGTGCGCTTACCGGCGTGCTACAGGACGAAATGCCCGACCAGCCGATGGCCTGGTACGTCGATTCGAATGGCGGGTTGAAGGTGGATGAACTTTTGGCCGCGTTTCAGCGGTTTTTCCGCCGGAACTTGGAGCACTGGATCGAGCGCGCGCAGTACCGGGAGGCGGGACCGCAACTCGTGCTGCAGGCCTTCCTGCACCGGGTGGTGAACGGTCATGGCCGGATTGAGCGGGAGTACGCGCTGGGAAGCCGCCGGGTGGACCTTCTCGTCATCTGGCCTGCGGGACCGGGTCGAAGGGAAAGCCGGTTCGTCGTGGAGTGCAAACTGGCGCGGGACGGCCGCGCTCTTTCGCCCGTGATTGCAGGGGGACTGGAACAGACGGCCGCCTACATGGACACAAGCGACGCCGACGCCGGCCATCTGGTTGTCTTCGACACGCGTGCCGGCAGGAGTTGGGAGGACAGGATCTACCGCGCGGAGCGCCGCTGGAAGAACACACCCATCACCGTCTGGGGAGTGTGACCCCACGCCACCTTCAACCCTCGCCTGCCCGCGGCAACGCGCCGCCCCCTCGGAGTCGTGGGCCCGGTCGACCGATGTGTGCCGGACCCCGCACGACGCTCGCGCGAATGAACCTGCTGGCCGATGAGGACTTTCGACCTTCTACCACCCGCTATCTATAGCCGATACCGCTCCTGCAACACCGCCATCGACGCCAGCATGAGCAGCAGCGAATCAAGCCCGGGATGGTCTTCGGTCGGCGGAGCGTCCGCGTGGCCGGGGAGCAGCCGGTCCAGCAAATTCACAACCGCCGGGTGGTCCACGAATGGGACGGATCGCAGCGCCTGGCCCCGTAGCGTGTCCTGAAGAAAGTTGTGCAGCGGGCCGTCCGTGCCGACCGCGGCCGGCGCCATGAAGGGACGCTTGACGCGCGCGTGCACCGCATCGGAAATGTACGGGCGCATTGCCTCGCGGAGCAGGTGTTTCTCGCGGGGGTGGCCGGCGAGGAGCGTGACCGGAAGGGCGTTTGCATACTCGAACAGGTCGTGGTCGAGGAAGGGGAGGCGGACTTCGACGCCGTGCGCCATGTCGAGCCGGTCGGCGGCGAGGTGGTAGTTGACAAAGATCGAGTGCAGCCACAGGTAGAGGAGCCGCCGGGCGGGCTCGCGCCGGGAGAGGTCGGCGGTGCGGCGGCAGCGGCGGTAGTAGGCGCGGTAAAGGTCGTAGTCGGCGAAATCGTCCAGAAATCCCGGGGAACAAATGGCGTGCAGGTGACCGAGGCCGCGCGCCAGGCGGGTGAAGAGCGAGGGCGCGGCGGGCATGAGGAGGGCGAGACGCGCGAGCCAGGGCGAGGCGGCGGCCAGACCGGGGTACGTGCGCGCCGGCGATCCGAGAAGAGCGGTCGCGATGCGCGGAAGCGCGCGGACAAGCCGGGAAAGGGAGGATGGGTGGGCGTGACCGGAGGCGGTGCGGCCCTGGCGTGTGCCCAACCCCGTGGCCTTGCGCAGGAACTCGTAGCCAAGAAAGGCCTCGTCGGCTCCCTCTCCGGCGAGCATCGAGCGGTAGCCGGCGGCGCGAACGGCGCGGCCAAGCAGGAAACGTGCCACCCCATGCGTGTTGTACTGGATTGTCTCGGCGTGCCCAATGGCCTCGGCGAAGTGGTCGGCAAGATCGGCGTCGCTCAGGGTGACCACCGTGTGCGCGGCTCCGGTGGCCGCGGCCGCTTCCCGCGCTCCCGCGCTCTCGTCGTAGTCGCGGCGCTCGAACCCTACCGTGAAGGCGGCAACCGGCCCACTTGCGTATTTCGCCGCCACGCCCAGAACGGCGGACGAGTCCAGGCCGCCGCTCAGAAGGCAGCCGACCGGCACCGACGCAACCATGCGCAGCCGCACCGCTTCCTCGATCAGCTCGCGGATTCGTGCGACCGCTTCGGCCGGGGTGGGTGTGGACGAAGGGAGGCGGCGAAGGCGGCCGGGCCGGGAGAGCGACAACCCCCCGGCCGGGGCGGGCAAGTCCCAGTAGCGCTCGATGCGCACCCCCGAGCCGTCCGCGTGCAGAAAGTGGCCGGGCGGCAACTGCGAGACCCCCGCAAAGAGCGAGATCCTCTCGTCGGGGCAGGCGTGAAGCGCATGGTAGAGGCCTCGCGGATCCCACGACCGCGCGACCCCCGCGGCAAAGAGCGCCTTGGCCTCGGAGGCGAGATAGAGGCGGCCCTGCTGCTCGCTGTAGAAGAGGGGTTTCAGTCCGAACCGGTCGCGGGCCGCGAAGAGGACGCCGCGCTCTTCATCCCAGATGGTGAACGCAAACTGGCCACGGAGATGTTCAAGGCAGCCGGATCCGAGCTCCTCGTAGAGGTGCAGCGCGATCTCGCTGTCGGAGCGGGTGCGGAAGCGGTGACCCCGGTCCTCCAGCGATTTACGGATGCGCTCGTAGTCGTAGAACTGGCCGTTGTGAACGAGGTGGAAGCGCCCGTCCTCGCTGGCGATCGGCTGGCGGCCATCCGGTGCGGTGACCGCCAATAGCGTGTGGCCCAAAGCGACCTGGCCGCGCGGTGAAACCCAATGGCGCTCCGCGTCCGGCCCACGATGCCGCAAGGCGTTGGTGGCGCGGCGCAGCGCGGCCGGATCGACGGGCTCGTGGGGCGACAGGATCGCTGCAATGCCGCACATCGTCGCCCTCTACTCCCCCGACCCACGGCTGTCAATGGCGAAATGGTCGTCCGGTGTGCGTGCATCGGCGGCCGATTCGGTGGTGTCGTGCATGATGGCCTGGCCCTCGCGGCAGGTGAACCGCATGAGGAGGCGGCGCTCGCCGCAGGTCAGTTCGAGGTTGTCGGCGGTGATGCGCTGCACGATGGCGACGGCTTCAATCTGGCCGGTCTGGCATTGGCTGCGGGCGAAGCGCCGAGCGTGGCGGACGAGGAGCGAATCGTAGACGGCGCGGCGCTTGTCGGCCTCCATTTGCAGCCAGATGCCGTCGATCAGGTAGGATTGCAAGAGCAAATGCCGCATGGAGTTGGGGAAGAGTGTGCGCGAATCGATGCGCGCGGGAGAACCGGGGCCGAGGCGGCGCACCTCAAAGCGGACATGGTAGTTGCGGGCGTCCACCCAGTCAAAGAGGCGGTAGCTCTGAAAGATGCCGAAGATCCAGAGAAGCGCGCGGACGGGATTGGCCCAGCCGCTGCGGGAGTACGGTCTGGCAACCTTGCGGCCCGTGTGGACGGCCTCCCACGGAAACATGACCGCCAGAAGTGCGACAAGGGTCACGGAGAGGACATTTCCGACATGGTTGTGGCCGATTTGCGTCGCCGTGATTGCGGATGGGACGGCGAGATGCGCCGATGCGCCGGATCCGGCAAGCCCCTGCACGGCCGCGACGATCTCGGGGGCGAGCGGCACGACCAGCGCAGCAGTCATGAGCGCGTTGGAATACGGGATCTTGAGGGTGGCGACGATGCCCAGGTGGAATGCGACGGCGGCGGCGACGAGCGTCCATTTGGCCATTGCTCCGGCCGGCAGTACGAAAATGAGAACAAAGAGCGGTTCAAGGATCAGCGCGGCCCACGTCACAACGCGAAGGAGCGTCCTGTGGCGTATTGTCCAGAAGTCGGGAGTGCGGGCGATCGGCATCTTGAGCGCGGCGTGCATGGCCGATCCGTTGCGCCACATCGGGCTGGTGAACTTGTACAAACCGGCAACCAGGTACACAAGCGCCATGTTGGCCATGAACGCGCGGGGCGCAAGTCCGGGTACGGTCGCGGCGGACCAGTGTGCAAAGGCGGTGGACCAGTCCGTTGCGGTCGCGCCGCCGCTGGCAACCCCGAAGGGAGTGAGCGTTGCGCCGACGGGCAAAAGGACAAGCCAGAGACAGAGGATGTGCACAATGCAGTCGTCGAGGTAGGCAACGAGCACATTCCAGCGATAGGTCGAGACGGCCGCCGCAAAGAGGAATGCCGCTGCCGCGCGCGGATACACACCGACGATGACGAGGACCGCCGCCACGCAGGCGCAAAGGTGGACGGCGCGGATGAGCCAGCCGGGCATGCCGGGCTGAAAGAGGCCGATGCGGGTGGGGGGCAGCAACCGGGCCGTGAGGCGGTGGTCGATGAGGCCGCCGGGATCGCTGAAGTCGCGGGATTGGCGCAACGCGTTCAGGAAATAGACGAAGAGGACGCCGCCCGCGAGGATGCGGAGGACATCGAGGGGGAGGGCGGGGAAGGGGGCATTCAGCGCGTTCATGGTCGTGTCTGGAAATGTAGCGGGAACCCGCGTGGCGACCATTCGTCGCAGATTGGCGCGTGAGGGCCGAGGCCGACGGGAAGGGCCGGGCGGAGTCGGCTCGGGAAGCGCAGATTGTCATTCGGATTGACAATCTACAAGGTGTCTGCCACCTTCTTCCACAGATTGAATTCATGGAGCCAAGTTACACGCTTCTGGACCTTGGGGGCGGTGATCGATAGGCCCGCAGAGCGTTCGGCAGATCCCACCTCTGGGCTAGCTTCCCCGTACGGAGGGCAAATGCCCGTCATCGACCGCAACCTGGCCGGGCCACTCCTTGACCGCATGCGCCACTACCCCGTAGTGACCATCACCGGGCCGAGACAGTCGGGCAAGACAACGCTCTGTCGTGCGGTTTGTTCCGATCGCCCCTGTGTGAACCTCGAGAGCATGGACATGCGCGCATACGCCCGCCAGGATCCGCGCGGGTTTCTTCACGAATTCCGCGGCGGCGCCGTCATCGACGAAGTACAGCGCGCGCCGGATCTGCCATCCTACCTGCAGGAGGAGGTGGACCGGGATCCTGCACCGGGCCGATTTGTCCTCACAGGTTCCCAGCACTTCGGGTTGAGCGAGGCGGTTAGCCAGTCGTTGGCCGGACGGGTGGGCGTGCTCCATCTGCTACCCCCCGGACTCGACGAACTGGCGCGTTTCGGCGGGCCCGGGCAAGGCCTGCTGGATGTGCTGTGGGCCGGCGCCTATCCGCGAATTCACGATCGGCGCATTCCCCCGACGATCTGGCTGCCCGATTACTTTGCGACCTACGTGGAGCGTGATGTCCGCACGCTGCGCAACGTCACGGATCTGGAGGCGTTTACGGCGTTCGCGAGATTGGCAGCGGGGAGGACCGCGTCGGAACTCAACCTGTCCACCCTGGCAAACGATGTCGGGGTACGCCACAACACCATCCGCGCCTGGCTCTCCGTCCTCGAGGCGAGCTTCCTGGTCTTTCGGGCGCCCGCCTGGCGGGGCAACCTGCGCAAACGCCAGATCAAGGCGGCCAAGCTGCACTTTCTGGACTCGGGGCTGGTCTGCCACCTGCTCGGGATCCGCTCTCCAAACGAACTCCGCCACCATCCCCTGCGCGGCCAGATCTTTGAGAGCTGGGTCGCATCCGAGGTCTTCAAGGCCTCAATGCACCGGGGGGAAACGCCGAGGCTGTACCATTACCGGGCTGCGGGCACCGAGGTTGACTTGATCGTGGAGCGTGGCATGCGGTTGATCCTGGCCGAGGTCAAATCAGGGAGCACGATCACGCCGCGTTTCTTCACCTCGCTCCGCAGACTGGCCGACGACCTGGAGAACGCCGAATTCACCGTCGAGCGGAGGCTGATCCATGGCGGGGATCAGCGGCAACGGCGTAGCGGGATGGAGATCATTCCGTGGGATCGGATGCTGGAGATGGATTGGTAGGGTGGACGAAGGTCAGAACGGACTTGGCCACATCCTTGGGCCGCCGTAGTCCGCGTCTGGCTGGATGGTCGTGGACGCGGACCAGGCGAGAGCGCGAAATGCGGTCGGTCAGCTCAATGCAGCTTCGCCTACGGAAAACCGGTAATCCCTCCCGACGAAAAGAATCCTCCTGGACTCCCCGTAACTCGATCCGACGTAGGGGTAGCATGCAAAGCGGTGGGGTTCTCCACGGATCCCTCGCTCCGTCGCATCGCCGGTCTCAGGGATGACCACCCCGTTCATCTTGTCGAAGAACCGTGAATAGGATTCCTTAAGCTTCCCCACCGTCTCGCTCCGTCCACTGTTCACAGGCAACATCTCCAGTCCGTCGCATTCGTGGTATCGTTTGGGACCGGAATTCGCAGCTCCCCGCCCATGGCGCGGCGACAGCAAGAGGCGGGTCGCGGTCAGCCCCAAGAAGTTCGTGGCAAATAAATATAATCGGTGCCGGAAGTGAACCCGACGCGCGGAGATCGAATCCGAAGTGGACGAGTGGTCGGCCATGATCGCCGCGTCCACGGGCAACTCCAACGTCACCTGCATCCGGGACGTCCGCCGCGACGAACGCGATGTGGGCTATGTTTCCGGTTTGCGCCTCATGTCCGGTTAGCGACAGGATTCCCCCATGAACCACCACTACGACGCGATCATAATCGGCGCGGGCGTCATCGGCGCCGCCACCGGCTTCGAGCTCGCCCGGCGCGGCTATCGCACCCTCAACGTCGACAGGCAGCCGACTGCCGGATCCGGTTCGACATGCAACACCTGCGCCATCATCCGCCTGCACTACTCCACCCCCGACGGCTGCGCGATGGCCCGCGAGAGCTACTTCCATTGGCTCGACTGGGGGCGCTACCTGGGCGTTGCCGACGAGATGGGGCTGGCGCGGTACGTTAACACCGGCTGCCTCGTCATCAAGAACGATCGCAACCGGAACCTTGCCAACGTGATGACCGCGCTCGACGAGTTGCATGTCGCGTACGAGGATCTGACCGCGTCCGAAGTCGCTACCCGCTTCCCCTGGATCGATACCCGCAGCTATGGCCCGCCCGTCACCACCGGCGACGAACGCTTCGGCGAGCCCACGGGGGACAGGATCCGCGGCGCCGTCTACATCCCCGAGTCCGGCTACATTGACGATCCCACCCTTGCGTGCCACAACCTGCAGCGCGCGGGCGAAGCAAATGGCGGCGAGTACCGCTTCAATGCCGAGGTGGTGGAGATTCTGAAGAGCGGCGGCCGCGTCGCGGGGATACGCCTTGCCGATGGCAGCGAGATCCGCGCACCGGTGGTGGTGAATGTCGGCGGACCCCACTCGGCAATCATCAATGGCATGGCGGGCGTGCTGGACGGCATGAAGATCACGACCCGCGCCCTCAAACAGGAGGTGTGCTACGTCCCGGCCCCGGCCGGAATGGACTACGATCAGCTCGCGCCCCTCATCTCCGACGGCGACATCGGCTGCTACTCGCGGCCCACCACCGGCAACCACATCCTCATCGGTTCCGAAGATCCCCCCTGCGACGTGCTCGAATGGGTGGACGACCCCGACGACTACAACACGGGCTTCACCCACCAATGGGAGACCCAGGTCATGCGCGAGGCACAACGGGTGAAGGGGCTGGGCATCCCCGGGCAGACGGGCGGCCTGGTGGACCTCTACGATGTTTCCGACGACTGGATCCCGATCTACGACAAGTCCGACCTGCCGGGCTTCTACATGGCGGTGGGGACTTCGGGCAACCAGTTCAAGAACGCGCCGGTCGCGGGCAAACTCATGGCCGAACTCATCGACAGGGTCGAGGGCGGACACGACCACGACGCCGACCCCGTGACGATGCCGCTCACGTACACCCGCCGGAGCTGCGACATCGGGTTCTTCAGCCGTCGGCGGTCGCTCAATCCCGACTCCTCCTATTCGGTGATCGGGTAGGCCCCCGGGCGACAGTGAGCAGAGACTCCGTGCGGATTGTCATTCCGATTGCCTATCGGCCATCTTTCCGGGATGTGCAGGCGGTGGAGGTCCCGGTCTCCATGAACTGGTCTCCATGATTTGGTCTCATGCATGATTTGGTCTCCATGAGTTGGCTCCGGCTTCGGCGTCTCTGGCGTCCCGCGCCGCTCCGGCGTCACTACGACGTCGTCATCATCGGCGGCGGCATCCACGGCCTGGCGACCGCCTACTATCTGGCCCGCCACCACGGTATTCGCGACGTGGCAGTCCTCGAATCCCGCTACATCGGTTTCGGCGGCTCCGGCCGCAACACCGCGATCGTGCGCGCCAACCAGCGGACGCCCGAAAATGTGCGCCTCTACGACGAAGGGCTGAAGCTGTGGCGAATCCTGACCGACGAGCTCGACTTCAACCTCATGTTCTTCAACTGCGGGGCGCTCCTGCTGGGGCACAGCGAAGCCGCCATCAACGGGTACCGGATGCTGGCCAGCACCCACAACCACCTGGGCGTCCGCTCCGAAATGCTCGATCCTGTGCAGTGCGCCGAACTCATCCCCGGGCTCGACGTCTCCGACCGTCCCGCCTTTCCGGTCATGGGAGGACTGTTTCATCCGCCGGGGGGAATTGTACGCCACGACGCCGTGGTCTGGGGACTGGCGAAGGGGGCTGCGGCGCATGGGGTCCACATTCACCAGGGGTGCGAAGTGCGCGGAATCGACTCGGGCGGTGGCCGCTTGACCGGCGTTCGCACCACACTGGGGGCCATTCGCTGCAACCGCCTCGGGATCATGGCGGGGGGCTACGGCGCGGCGATTGCCGCAATGTTGGGGATTGAGCTGCCGGTCCACCCCCTTACGATTCAGGCGATGGTCACCCATCCACTCAAACCCTTCCTGCACCACGTCATCAGTTCGGGCGCGTATCACGTCTACGCGAACCAGACGCTGAAGGGCGAAATCGCAACCGGCGCACACATGGATCCGCAGGTCAACTACACCACCGACGCCACCGCGCGCTATCTCAAGCACCAGGCCGAAGCGCTTGTCGATCTGATGCCGGCGCTGCGCGGCGTACGGTTCATGCGCATCTGGTCGGGCCTTGCCGACATGACGCCGGACATGGCGCCGATCATGGAGGGACCGGACGGCGACCTGGGCCTGGACGGGCTCTATCTCAACGCGGGCTGGGGTTACTTCGGTTTCAAGGCGGGGCCGGTCGCGGGCAAGTACATGGCCGACTACATGGCGACGGGCGAGCGTCCGCCGATGCTGAAACCCTTCGCGCTGGGCCGGTTCCTGGAGGGCCGGTATTCGGGCGAGACGGCGGCGGTCATGAAGTACGGGCACTGGTCATGAAGTACGGGCACCGGAATTGATGGGCGGCGTGCGCTGCGGCTGGACTCGCGTGTGCGCCATGGGCCGATTCGGTGGCGCGCGCGGCTTGATCGCATTCCACGGCGTTCGCCGGAGCCACCCATGACCTTTCGGCTGACCTGTCCCGTCTGCGGCAAGCGCGACGTGTACGAATTCACCTTCGGGGGGCAGGAGCGGGGGCCTCGTCCCGAGCAGGAGGACTTGAGCGCCGAGGAGCACTTCCGCTGGGTGCAGTTCCGGATGATTCCGTGCGCGCCGCAAACGATTGTGTCCGATGCGCGTGGGACCGAACGGCCCGGCGAGAGCGACGCCGCCGTGGGCAAGGTTGAGGACGCGGAGTTGAATGAGGCGCCGAGGGTGCCCGAAGCCGCCAGATCTCCCGCAGCCGAGCGTCCCTTGCAGCGCGAGTGGTGGTACCACGGGCAGGGGTGCGGAGTCTGGTTTCGCACGACTCGCGATCCGACGACCAATCGCGAGTTTGGAGGGGGAGCTCAGTGACCACATTTCCACCCTCCGGCCGCCTCCCCCCCGGCCCCACCTGCCGCGTCGATTTCTCCCGGCCGCTCGACTTCACCTTCCTTGGGCGTGCCGTTCGCGGTTTCGCGGGCGACACGGTGGCCTCGGCGCTCTACGGCGCGGGCGTACGGGTCTTCGGACGCAGCCTCAAGTACCACCGGCCGCGCGGTCTCTACAGCATCGAGGGCGAGTCGTCCAACACCTACATGGCGATCGACGGGGTGCCGAACGAGTGCGCCGAGACGACCACGCTGAGGGCGGGGATGTCGGTCAGGGCCCAGAATGTGCGGGGCGATCCGCGAACCGATCTCTTCGGCCTTATCGACCCCTTCGACCGCCTGATGCCGGCGGGCTTCTACTACCGGCTCTTCCACCGTCCGTACCGGCTCTGGCCCCTCTTCCAGAACGGAATGCGCAGGATGGCGGGGACCGGGGTGCTCGATCCGCAGGGGGACTACCACCGGGATGGGGTGCGCGCCGAGCGTTATCTGAATGCGGAGGTGGCGGTGGTGGGCGGGGGGATGGCGGGAATGACGGCGGCGCTGGCGGCGGCGGAAAGCGGACTCCGGGTCTGCCTCTTCGAGCGGCGGCCCTGGCTGGGCGGACACCTTGCGTGGCGGGTGCGCGCTTTCGAGGGCGAACCGCTCTACCGGCGGGCCGGGGCACTGGCTGCCAGGCTGCGGGGCGCGGAGAATGTGAGCGTGTTCACAAGCTCTCCGGTGACGGGTGTGTGGGGCGAAAACCTGGTGACCGGATTCACGACCGGGGCCGAAGGCGATCCCTTCCGGGAGTGTCACTGGGAGTGTCGCGCGAAGGCGGTCGTGATCGCGCAGGGGTGCATGGACCGGCCGCTGGTCTTCAACCACAACGACCGTCCGGGCGTGATGCAGGCGGGGACGGCCTGGCGGTTGGCGCGCACCTACGCGGTGAGGCCGGGTCGGGCGGCGGTCTTCAGCGTCGGAGACGACCTGAGCCTGGAGGCGGCGGTGGATCTGGCGGACCTTGGGGTAGAGGTGCGAGGGGTGGCCGACGCGAGGGCGGAAGGGGCGCAGGATCCTGAACTTGTTGCTGACCTGGAAGAAAGGGGGATTCCCCTGTTGCCCGGTTGGGCGACATCCCGCGCGCTGGGCCGCAAACGGGTGAAGGCGTGCGAGTTGCGTCCGCTGAGCGGTGGTGGATCGAGTCACTTCCGGTGCGACCTGCTCGTCGCCAACGCAGGCATGCAGCCGCGGATCGGAGCGCTCGCCACGGTCGGGGCCAGGCTGGCCTATTGCGTGCGCACTCACAGCTTCCAGCCTGTCGAGTTGCCGCCGGGTGTCTTTGCGGCCGGGAGCATGACCGGTCTCCGCGACCCGCGCGCGATCGAGGAATCGGGGCGGTGTGCAGGGGACCTGGCGGCCGCGGATGGTGGCGTTGCGAGCGGGGGATCGTGGCCCGGACTGGCACCGCGGACCGGCGGAGAGGCGATGAGTGCGACCGTTCCGGCTACAACCGTTCCGGCTACAGTTCCACCCGCCACGGCCCGACGCGACGCCGACGCCCTTTCCGGCCCGGTTGCCGGTTGCGAGATCCGCCACGGCCCCGGAATCGGCCGCGGCGCCAAAGCCTTCGTGGACCTCGACGAGGACGGTACCTGCAAGAACGTCAGGGAATCGGCCGCCCAGGGCTTCGACGCGCCCGAACTCGCCAAGCGCTTCGGAGGATTCGGACTCGGGCCGGGCCAGTACCGGGTCACCGGACAGAATCTGGCGATGATCATGGCAGACCTCCGGGACGACCCGCTCGAGGCCGCCAGGCCGACCACGGTGCGCCCGCCGCTGGCCCCGCCCAGCCTGGCCACGTTGGCGGGTCCGGGCCACAACCTGCACAAGCGCACCCCGCTGCACACCGAGCAAGCCGCCCGGGGCGCCACCTTCCGCCGGGCCGGGCCCTGGATGCGCGCCCGCCATTTCTCCGACGATCCGGCCAGCCGCAAGGAAATTCTCAATGTGCGCAACAACGTCGGCATCCTCGACAGCTCGCCGCTCGGCAAGTTTCGCATCCACGGCCCCGACGCCCTCCAGGCGCTGCAACGCGTCTACATCTCCGACATGCGCAAGACTCGCCCCGGCCGCTGCAAGTATTCGGCAATGTGCAACGACATGGGCCAACTTGTCGACGACGGCGTTGTCGTCCAGGAAGGCGAGCGCGACTACTACTTCACCACAAGTTCGGCGCGTGCGGGAACGACGGTGGAGTGGTTCCGCTTCCACACCCGCCAAGACGGCTGGGACTACAATCTGGTCAACCTCACCGATGTGCTGGGCTCGATCAACATCGCCGGTCCCAACGCGCGCAAGGTGCTTCAGCGGATCACCAAAGACGATGTGTCGAACGCGACGTTTCCGTACATGGCGTGCCGGCGCATCATCGTGGGCGACGGCGTCGAGGCGCGTTGCCTGCGTCCGGGATTCGTGGGCGAACTCTCCTTCGAGCTGCATGTCCCATCCAGCTATTCGCAGTACCTGTGGAAGTTGCTCATGGAAACCGGGGACGACCTGGGCATTCAGCCCTTCGGACTCGAGGCGCAGTACTGCCTCCGCGCCGAGAAGGGCCACATCATTGTTGGGGCGGAATCGGAGCAGCGCGTCACCTTGACGGACCTGCGGATGGGTTGGATGTGGGATCGGCACGACACCGCTTCGAAGAAGGTGGGCGCGCCGGCGCTGCGGGCCTGCGAGAAGCAGCCGGGCCGCTTGAAGCTGGTGGGCTTTCGGGTGGATGAAGCGAAAGCCGCCCACGAGGAGGTGGCGACAACGGGTGTACGAGCGAGACGGTCCCGGTCCCGGCCCAGTCTCCGCGACGGTGCGGTGGTCCTTGCCGGCGGCGAGATCGTGGGCTATGTGTGCAGCACGCGCCGCAGCGACACGCTCGGGTGGCAGTACGGGATGGCGCTTGTGCGCGACGGGCACGCCGAAAAGGGCGCGGCCATTCACCTCCAGCAGGAAGAGAGGCCGGGGCAGAGGGTGACCTTTTCCGCCACGGTGACATCGCCGCCCTTCTACGATCCCGAAGGCACAAGGTTGCGGACATGAGGACCAGGACAACCGCGCGGCCCCGGCCCGCATTCCGTCGCTCCCCGGTCTCGTTCGGCGCGGTGCCGGCGGCCACCGAATCACGCGACGGCTGGACCGTGGCGCTCCGCTACGAAGGCGAGGACGGCCACCCCGGCCCTCTTCTCGTCGACCTCTCGCACCGCCGCCGCTGGGACTACCAAGACCGCCGCGTCGGGACCCATCGGCCCATGCAACTGCCCGTTCCGGAGCGTTTCGGCGAGGTCGGCGTCCACGGCCCGCTGGTTATCAACCGCATGAATCGCACCCAGGTCGCGATCTGGCACCTCGGCGACGATCCGCCTCCCCCCACGCCCCCCCAATCCGGCTTCACCGACACCGGCGACGGCCACTGCATGCTGGCGTTCGTCGGCAGGGGCGTCCCGGCGGTCCTGGAACACCTCACCGCGCTGGACCTCTTCGACCCGGCCCGCCCCGCCCCCTTCCTCACCCAGGGCCCGTTCCTGCACGTCCCCTGCCAAATCGTCACCTTCGCGCCCGACCTCGTCGTCATGACCCTCGCGCGCGGCTACGGCGAGACCTTTGCCCAGGCGGCACTGTCCTCCGGCGCGATCGCGGGGTTGCGTCCAGGCGGGGAGACGGCGTTTGGGCGGGTCTTTGCGGCGGCGGCAGGCTTGACCGACGTGGATGGTCAGTGACCTGAAGTCATCGCCATCTCCCGCCCCATCATCGTCATCGGATCCAGCACCCCGTAGCTCCCCATTCTCATGGGGCCGCCTCCCAGAAAGAACCTTGCGCCCAGCGACAGCGCCCAGAACGACGAGTCCATGCCGGGGAAGGCGTCCCGCGGAACATCCCCCCTCTCCGCGCGAACCCGGTGATACTGAACCTCCAGAAAGGGGCGCAGACTCGCCGGGTCCGAACCGAGTTGCCGGGCGTAGGCCGCCGTGGCGATGAGCCATCGGCTCGCACCGGTCGCGTGGTCGTCGTGATCGTAGCGGTAGAAGTCATCCGATCCGGCCGCCCCCGTCCGCGCGTACTCCGGGCGCGTCGCGTATTCCAGCCGCAGGTAGGGTTGGTGTCGGTTCGCCGCATAGCGCATCTCGGCGAGCAGGCTCGTGTATCCCTCGGCGGCTTCCGGATCGCTGCGGGATGCTTCGGCCAATCCGTAGAGCATGCCCGGGCCGGCCGGCCCCGAACGACGCAGCGCCGCATTCAGCAGTCTGGTGGTTTCGTCGTGGCCATGGTGTGACTCGGTGACGCGCGCGTGGGACACCGATGCCTCCCACTCCCTGGCGGAAGCGGCGCCCGCCGTCCACCTCCGCGTCAACCGGCCTGACCAGGAGTTGGGAAAACTGCCGATGTTCGAGAAGTCATACGGCCCCTCCGGTTCGGTGCCTCCGAAGACGCCCGCTTCCAGACTCCATCCGGCAAGACGCCAGACTCCGTTCACGGTCCAGCGTTCAAGGATCTGCGAAAGATGGTGGTTCGTGGGAAACTTGAGCCCGGGGCGGGACATGGGATCGTCGGTACCGTAGGGAGCGAAGCCCTTCCCGGCGGACAGCGACAGACTTCCTGCGGCGGTCTCCAGGAGATTCCAACTGAGCATCGCCTCGTGAAGGAGCGTGTGCGGGTGCCGCTTGTCGATAAAGCCTTCTCCCCAGCCGCCATAGGTGAGTTCACCGCTTTCCAGCGTCACCCCCTCGAAGTTGAGCGTCGTGCGGAGGACAAGTCGGCGGGACGGACTCTCCAGGTTCGCCATCAGCGCCGGTTGCGTCAGGTACCACTCGGTGCGGCGAAGTTCGGCGCCCGATCCGTTGCCCGGGCCTCCGGTCGTCACCACGGGAAAGACCTGGCCCATCCCGACGAGGTGCCAGTCGCCCAGTGGGATCCGGAGCATCCGGTGTTGCATCTGCTGTCCCGCTTCGGGCTCTGTCGCGGGGTGAATGTGTTGCGCGCGTGCCTGCCAGGGGAGCAGGAAGAGGAAAAGGAGTGACGGCGCGGCGACGGCGTGGGCGGTCGCCACCGATCGGTGCATGTGCATGAAATGCCTCGTCATTGGGGCAGATTGTCTGAGAGAGACGCCCGGAAGGGGCGGGTTGGCTACCTGAGGCTCAGACGGCTTGGCGAGGCGGAGGAGGGTCCAGGCTCGATGCGACAACACAAGGGACCTGCTGGACAAACGGACCGGCCTGGAGGGCGGCCCCGGGGAACGATCGGACACTGACCGGGCGCAAGGGTTCACCCGAGGCAATGGCACAGGCCAACATCAGCGCGCACTCTCCACGCTCGGAATCTTCGTGCTGATGGGAGTGGGAGGATTCTTCGCCCGCGTGCTGCGACGCTCCTCCGTGGTGTGCCATCGCGGTTTCGGCTGGTCCATGGATCATCGATCCGCCCGTGGGGCAGCGGGTCGCGGTGGCTTGGGACCCGCAGAGGGCCAGGCAGGCCAAGAGGGCGAAGAGGCGTTGCATGGAGGAAGGATTATCGGGGGAGGAAGGATATCGGGGGAGGAATGGAGGGGTGAACCAAGGCTGCGGCTTGGGAAACGGCGGCGGACAGGTTGTCAGCAGGCGTGACCATCACCCGCCCACATTCAGCATCCGGCTGGGTCGAGCGGGCGTCAAGCGCGGCATGATGCGCGGCGCCAACGCCCTCGTCGTGAGAACCTCTCACGCGGCCTGCCCGAGACCGTTCCCCCGTCCGGGTGCAATAGCCAGTC
The DNA here is from genome assembly GCA_965213665.1 of Longimicrobiales bacterium. Lineage (GTDB taxonomy): Bacteria > Gemmatimonadota > Gemmatimonadetes > Longimicrobiales > Gaopeijiaceae > Bin94. Next base: position 2,382,838 of record CBDBZW010000003.1, on the reverse strand, counting down.
AAGAAAGCAAATCATTGTACAGCAATAACTTACGGAAATACATGACGATCCTGCAGGTTCCGGGTCAAATAAAACCGTCCGGCCGGGCAGAGGTGAGCTCCTCCAATCACGACCGCGTCCAGTACGGCTGGTACGATCGCAAACGCGGTCCCGCATTCGGATCGGCGATCACGATCAACCCCGCGTTCACGGCATCGGCGAGCAGCCGGGACATCATTGAAGCACTCCTGTCGGCAATCCCGAAACGGGCCCGCAGGGAGGAGTTCGTCATGGGCTCCTGGGTCACATAACGGAGGCAGGCGTGCATGTAACAAGCGTGGAGGCGCTCCTGAAGGTCCATTTCGCGGAATGGTTTGTGGGCAAAAAGCGTGGCCCGCGTGGACCCCGGAGTCGTCTCGAAGACGGGTGCCGGAAGTGTGTAGCTCTCCACCGCGGTGATGACCTTGTCGATCCCGCTGCCCCGCTCCTCGCAGATGTTCAGGCGGCGCATGAGCGACGCGAGCTTCTCGTTCCGCGAGCGAGGCTGGGTGTCCAGGAAGCGTCTCGTGTCGATCAGCGGTTCCCCCGGATTGCCGATCTCCAAGCGACGATCGAACACCTCGATCATCGGCCCGGCCCCGGTTACGGTGAAGTCCTGGTGGATCAGGGCGTTGGCGGCAAGCTCGCGGATTGCGACGGGCGGAAACATCGGGAATTCGCGACGGAACGCGGGTCCCAATACCTCGTTGGACGGAGTCCATGCGCGGATATGGCTTACCAGGCCCTCGAAACCGGCGGCGTAGCCCTTTCCACTTTCCTCTTCGCGCTCGGTCTCCATGCGCCCCGAGCCACGATAACGGATCATACGGACAGCCTTGCGTTTGAGGCCGGAAAAATCGGCCAGCCGACGGGCGAAGAGAATGGCGCCCAGGTTGGTAATGTCGTATCCACCAGCGGGATTGGCCGTGATGAGTTGATCGTGGGCCAGCGCATCCAGAATTGCATTGCGTCCATCGGCCGGAGGGATCCGAAGAAGGTGGAAATAGGCCGGATAGTCAACGGCCTGCAGGACATCGTCTCCGGTAAGGTGTTCGGCCGCGATGCCGTCCTCGAAGGCGGACGACAGGAACAGCCGCCAGAGTTCTCGTTCCCTGGCGGGGTGATCGCGCAGCTTGCGCGTTGAGCTCCCTACGCGGATAAAAGCACTGTTCCGAAAGGCAATCGGCCGATTTGTCGCCCGTTCCACCTGGAGCAGGACAAGCCGCAACCCATTGACCTTCACCTCCTCAAAACGGAAGTGGACCTGCGGACTCAGGAATCGCGCCAGCCACGGCTCCAGCAACTCACCGCCCTTCTTCGTGGAATGGGGAGCGAACGCCGTTCCCACGAGCTCGTGGGTGCTGTTCCTGACACCCCAGAGGACGTAGCCGTGTGGCTGCCCATGAAGCGCGGCCGAGTTGGCCAGGGCCGACAGGTAAGCGCCGATCTGCTCGGGCTGTTTGTAATTCTCCTTGAACTCCACCCATTCGGTCTCGTGCGACAGGGCGCAGAGCTGGCGCGCCAGATCAGCAAGATAGCCGGATGAGGGGACTGCTACCATGGACCACGGTGCTCCGCAGCATGAGGAATCAGGTATTCTGGCGACGCCGAAATTGTAGTGGGAGCGATTCGGATGGGCCACATGAACGGTGTCGCTCTGACTGTTTTCCCGCCAGGGTGGAAATACCAGTCAAGAAAGCAAGTCATTGTGCATCAACAGCTTACGAAAACCGAAGAGAGAAATGCAGGTTTCCAGTCAAGAAAGCCGGGCCGGAATCCGGTGCCGTGCGGGCCCCCCACGGAATCGTGCCCACCCACCCCGTCGGCGCCGGCAAGTGTTTCTGGAAGTGCCGACGTCGGGCGGGCGTCAGTGAACTCGGCGCTCTGACCGGTGAACCGTACAAGGAGGGTTGCGCCGCCGCCGAGAGATCCCGCGGTCCTCGATCGGTTCCTCTGGCGAACGAGGTAGAGCGCCCACAGTATATCGTCATTCCGCACCCCACCCCCACCCTCCACCCTGGCTTCCCCATGCCCAACTCCCCCTCCTCCCCCAACATCGCCACCCGCACCGCCGCCATCCTTGCGCTCTTCGTTGCGGCCACCCATCTGCCACTGCCCGCCCCGGCGTCGCTCACCCCCTCGCCCCTGGCCGCCCAGGTCACGGAGAGCGCCTACGCCCGCGCCGAGCAGTTCCTCCCCTGGAATGCGGCCAGGCTCGTTTCCGGCGACCAGGTTACGCCCGAATTCTTCGATGGCGACCGCTTCTGGTTCCGAAGCCGGACCGAATCGGGCCACGTGTTCATTGTGGTGGATCCGGTCGCTGCGACCCGCCGCCCGGCCTTTGACCACGCCCGCCTGGCCGCCGCCCTCTCGCTTGCCGCCGACACCGCCTACGTGGGCCGCGCGCTTCCCTTCGACGAGTTCGAATTCGTCGAGGACGAGGCCGCCATCCGCTTCCAGGTCGCCGATTCCGTGCAGTGGCGCTGCGATATTCGCGCCTACGCCTGCGCCGGACCGACTGCCGCCGCGGCGCCCTCCGACGCCGAACGTCCCTCGCCCGATGGCCGCTGGATCGCCTTTGCCCGCGACGAAAACCTGTGGGTGCGCGATGCCGCCAGCGGCGACGAGATCCAGCTCACCCGTGATGGCGAGACCGACTTCGGCTACGGCGCGATTCCCGAAGGGTGCTGCCAGGAGATCACCAGCCGCCGCGCCGGGACCGAACGCTCCCCCGTCCTCCAGTGGTCGCCCGATTCGCGCCGCATCGCCACGCATCGCTACGACGAGCGCGAGGTCGAACGATTCCACCTGCTCGAAGCCGCCGACGGACGCCCGATTCTGCACAGTTGGGCCTACGCGCTGCCGGGCGACTCCACCGTCCCCACCTTCGATCTGTGGATCCTCGATGTCGAATCCCGCACGACCGTCCGCGCCGAGATTCCGCCGCAACCGGGCTTCTTCTCGCGCGGCGACACCAGCTTCGTCGATGTGCAATGGACCCGCGACGGCAGCCAACTCTTCTACACGACCCGCAGCCGGGACTTCCGTTCGTACAAGCTGCATCGCGTGGACGCCGCGACCGGCAGCGCGACCGAGCTCCTGGAGGAGACCGGGCCAACCTATGTCGAACTCAACAACTTTACCTCCTTTCCGCCTGCCTGGCAGGTGCTGGGCAACGGCGACGAGTTTCTCTGGTGGTCGGAACGCGACGGTTTCGGCCATCTCTACCTCTACGACGGCAACGGCAACCTCAGGAACCAGGTGACTGCTGGCCCCTGGCTGGTTGCGCAACTTTTGTATGTGGATGAAAGGAGCCGCACGGTCTATTTCACCGCCGTGGGACGCGAAGAGGGACGCCATCCCTATCACATCCACCTCTATCGCGTGGGACTGGACGGCGCCGGCCTTGAGCTTCTGAGTCCCGAGGACGCGGTGCACCAGATTACACAATCGCCATCGGGACGCTACTTCGTCGATCAATATTCGACCCCCGAAATGCCGCCGGTCGCCGTTGTGCGCGGGAGCGACGGCCGGGTTGTGCAAACCATCGAAACCGCCGACATCTCGCGCCTGGAGGAGGCCGGCTGGATCCCGCCGGTTCCGTTCGAGGCAAAGGGGCGCGACGGAGTGACGAGCGTCCACGGCCTCCTCTGGTTCCCCTCCAAGTTCGACCCCGGCGAGAGCTATCCGGTGGTAGACTACATCTACCCGGGTCCGCAGATCGGCGCCGTCACCCGCTACGACTTCTCGGCTTCCGGTCGCGGGAACGGGCGCGCGCTCGCCGAACTCGGCTTCATGGTCTTTGCGGTCGACGCCCTCGGCACGCCGCTGCGCTCCAAGGCCTTCCACGACGCCTACTACGGCAATATGGCCGACAATGGCATCCCCGATCACATCGCGGCGCTCAAGGAGTTGGCGGGGCGGCACCCGCAGATGGACCTCTCTCGCGTGGGGATTTTCGGCCATTCCGGCGGCGGCTTTTCCTCTACCGACGCGATCCTGCGCTGGCCCGATTTCTTCCACGTGGCGGTCTCGGGCGCGGGCAATCACGACAACCGCGGCTATCACTTTCCCTGGGGCGAGAAGTACCAGGGCCTGCTTGTGCAGAACGCCGACGGAACCGACAACTTCGACAGCCAGGCCAACCAGAACATCGCGGCGAACCTCAAGGGGAAGCTGCTTCTGCACTACGGCACCCTCGACGACAACGTGCACCCCAACATGACCATCCGCGTGATCGACGAACTCATCCGCCACAACAAGGACTTCGACATGTTCGTGCTGCCCAACCGCAACCACGGCTACTCGAGCGAACCCTACGTTGTGCGCCGGACCTGGGACTACTTCATTGAGCACCTGCGGGGGGAAGCGCCGCCGCGCGAGTACAGGATTACGGGGCCGGGGGGTGGGTGACGCGCCACGCCTGCCTCACAAGCCAACAGGCTTCGCATGCATCAAGCTTCGGATGCGTTGGGCCAAGCGCGCTCGACGATCCGGCCGCCGACCGGTCCCTGCGGGGAAGTGGACCGCCTCGATCCGGTCGCGGAGGTCGTCCCAGGGCACGGAAGCAGCATGGATTGCAAGCGCGCTCATCCTGCCAGTCCAGTCCCCAGCCCCTCCCCCAGCCCCGCCGCCAGCACCCCGTGCAGCGCGGCCGGGTTCTCGACATTGACCCAGTGACCTCCTTCCACGTCGTGGAGTGCGACCCGGCCGGTGCGCGCTCCGGCGCGGCGAATGCGGGCGGCCGCCGCAGCGTTCAGGACGCTCGATCCCAGCGCCCGGACGATGTGCACGGACAGCCCCGGGGGCGGTGCATCGACGATCGGCCAGAGGTCGTGGCGGAAGTAGTCGCGAATCAGCGCCTCCATGACCTCCGGATCGATGCTCCAGAGGAGGCCGCCGGACGAGCTGCCGCTGCCTGCCCGAACCCAACCGTCGCGGCCGGAAGCGCTGCTCGGACCGCCGCGGACAGCGCCGCCATCGTTCACGCCGGCGCGCTGCTCGCCACCATCGCCACGTACCGCCCGTTCGCCCGGTCCTGCGCCGCCCCGCACCACATTCATCGCCATCCATTGCGCGACCGCGCGCGAAAATCCCTCCGACTCGACCGCGGCCACCGCCTCGGCGCGGCTGCCGAACGGACCCGGATGGCGGCGGAGCACCTCCAGCATCCGCCAGGCGCCGCCCCGAGGATGGCCCGCGCCGGGCGAAGAATCCACGATCCAGAGTTGGCGACGGGACGGGTGCGCGGCGACCGTGGGCGCGTCCGGCAAGCGTTGGGCCGGTTTCCCATCCGCGCGACCGGCAACCCGGACGGCCGCGCCGGAGCCGCCACCCGCTGTCCGTCCGCCCATCGCCTGCGCCCACATCATCGCGACCTTGCCGCCAAAGGAGTGTCCCAGCACGCCGTCCGCCTCGCCGATGCGGCCCTCCAGGCGTGACAGATCCCCGGCGCAGGCCTCCAGTGTGTGCGGCCGCAGCGCGGGCGACCGTCCGTGCGAACGCAGGTCGACGAGGACGCAGCGCCACCGGGGCCGCGACCGCACCAGACGCCGCGCCACCGTTCCCCAGTTGCGGCCCGCGCCGTAGATCCCGTGCAGGACGAAGAGCTGGCGATCCGGCGCGCTGCCCGGCGCCTCAACGATTTCATGGTTTACGAGTGTCATGGGACGTGTATCTTAGCTGCCCCCCACCCCCGCACCCATCCCCGCGACGTGAACCCCACTCCCGAATCCACCCCCTCGCCGCCCGCACGGACTCCGTCCCGCACCCGGAGGGCAACGCGTACCCACTGGATAGCGTTCCTCGTGGCCGCGTCCGCCCTCGCGACCGCCCTGGCGACACCGCCGGCCCTTGGCGGCCAACTCCGCCCTCTTCCCCCCTCCCCCTCCACCCCGATCGCCATCCCCCGCCTCTCGGGCGAGATCGCGCTGGACGGCGTCGTGGACGAAGCGGCGTGGGAATCGGTGCCGCCCCTGGAGATGACGCTGTACACGCCCACCTTCGGCGGCCCCCTCTCGGAGGCCACCGAGGTCAGGATTGCGCACGACGACCGTTATCTTTATGTGTCCGGCCGCATGTACGACAGTGACCCCTCCGGAATCCGCACCGGCACCTTCTACCGCGACCAGTACAGCGGCGACGACATCCTGTCCATTGTGATCGACAGCTACAACGACTACGAAACGGCGGTCTGGTTCACCGTCAATCCGGCGGGCGTCCGGCAGGACCGAACCATGTCCAACGACGCGGAATTCACCAGCGGCATGCCGATGAGCTGGGACTGGAATTCGCACTGGGACGTGGCCACAACCGAGACCGGCGAAGGCTGGTTTGCCGAGTTTCGCATCCCCTTTTCCACCCTGGGATTTCAGGCGGCGGGCGGCGAGGTGACGATGGGATTGATCGTCTACCGGGTGATCGCGCGCAAGAACGAACGCCAGACCTTTCCGCCGATCGAACCCGAATGGGGAAGGATGGGATTTGCGAAGCCGTCGCGCGCGCAACGCATTGTGCTTCGCGATGTCGAGCAGTCCAGGCCGCTCTATCTGACGCCCTATTCAACCGCAGGCTTCAAACAGAATCCCGTCCTGGCCGAACCGCCCGATGTGCGCGCGGAGTGGCAGACCGAACGCACACCGACAACCGAGGCCGGGGTCGATCTCAAGTTCTCGCCCACCTCGAATCTGGCGCTGGACCTGACCGTCAACACCGATTTTGCCCAGGTGGAGGCCGACGACCAGCAGATCAACCTCACGCGCTTCGCCCTCTTCTTTCCCGAAAAGCGCCAGTTCTTCCAGGAGCGCGCCTCGACCTTCGATTTCAACACCGGGGGAATGTTCAACCGCCTCTTCCACAGCCGCCGCATCGGGCTGGACGCGGGCGAAATTGTGCGCATCTACGGGGGTGCGCGAGCGGTGGGACGGCTGGCCGGAACCGATTTCGGAGTGTTGGCGATGCAGACGGCGCCGCATGGAGAGTTGTCTTCCGAGAATATGGGCGTTGTGCGGGTGCGGCAGAAGATCATTGACGATTTCTCCAATGTGGGCGCCATGGTCACGACCCGAATCGGGTCGCGGGGACGAAGCAACGTTGCGTATGGGGTGGACGCCGTGCTGAGGTGGCTGGGCGATGAGTACCTGGTGCTGCAGTGGGCGCATTCCTTCGACGAGGCGGTGGAGCAGGAGGGCGGACTGGAATCGGGACTGGCCCGCGCGCGCATGGAACGCCGCCGCGACGACGGTTTCTCCTACTACGCCGAAGGGATCCGGGCGGGGAAGGACTACCTGCCGGGATTGGGCTTTCAGTTGCGGGAAGACTTTACCTACGGCGGCGCACAACTTCGCTACCGCCGGCTTGCGGACGCCGCATCGCCCCTGCTCTCGCGCGCGTTTCAGGTCAGTACGGCACAGTATTTTCGCAACGCCGACGGCACCGCCGAGTCGCGCGAAATCAAGCCCGAAATCGAGTTTCAGTTCCGGGGCGGCGCCAATCTGACAGTGGGCGCTCTGTCCACCTTCGAGAGCGTGCTCACGCCCTTTGCCATCTCCGACGCCGGCATTCCCGCGGGCGACTACTGGTTCCACGAGGCCAACGCCATGTTGCGCCTGCCGCGCAGCGATCTCTTCCGCGGCGAGTTCAATGCCTCGGTGGGCAGCTTCTACGACGGACGCCGCATCGGCTTGTCGGTGGGCCCGACGTGGGTGGTGTCGAAGTACCTGGAGCTGGAGAGCACCTGGGAGATCAACCGGCTCAGCTTCGGCGCGCGCAATATGGAGACGACCGCGCAACTTGCCCGCCTCAAGGTCAAGACCGCGCTCAATCCGCGGCTGTCGGTGAGCACCTTCGGCCAGTACAACAACGCAACCGCCCGGACAAGCCTCAACGTGCGCTTCCGCTATCACTTCCGCGAGGGCACCGACCTCTGGATCGTGTACAACGAAGGCCTCTTCAACGATCGCGACAACGGGCTGGGACCGCGGCGGCCGCTATCGTCGGGCCGCGCCCTGCTGGTCAAGTATTCGCATACTTTTGTCGGGTAGGGAATGCAAGTGTCGGATAGGGAATGCAAGCGGGGCAGGGAACGAACAGCACGGTGGAGAATGCAGGTAGAGTTGGCCATGGAGTTGGAGCAGCGAATGGAATTGGAGGAGAAAGTGGCCGCGTCGCATGAGAGGGCCCACCCCGCCCCCCCGCCTCATCCCCACCCGGGATCCCCGGGCCGCATGGCCGCTTCCACCCGCGGCGCGCGCTGTGGCCATCATGGTCGCTTCGCCGCCGCGGTTGCGGGCACGGTTGCCCCTCTCCCTTCGGACCGGGCCGCGCCGGCCGGATGAAGGCGCTGATTCTCTTTCGGGGACCGCTGTTCGCCGCCGCCCTGGTCGCGTTGGCGGGCGCCTTCGCCCTGCCTTCTCTCCGCGATGCCGCCACCCATCAGACCCTCCCCGCCGCCACCCTGCACCACCCGTTCGGCTACCTCCTCGGCGCCCCCCTCTACGGCCTCTGGGACACGCTGACCCTCCTCGCGGTCAGCCAGCACTACGCAGCGATTGCGACGCTGATCGTGCTCTATCCTGCGCTGCGCCTCGTCGCGGCCACCCGCTCACGCCGCAACCGGCCTGTGCGCGCAGCCACCCAACCCCCCGGCGCGGCCACCCGCCCCAACCGAACCCCTCTTTCCGGGCTGCTGCGCCGCCTGGCCCGGGAAGTCCTCCTCGCGGCCGGCGCGCTGGCCGCGCTGCTCGCCTTCTACGCGGCGGCCGCGCTCATCCCGCGTCCGATGGCCGCCATTCGGCTGACCGATCCCGATCTCCTCGCGGTCGACTTCCACTCGCACACCAACCACTCGCACGACGGGTGGTCGCGCTTCACGGCGGCGCACAACCGCGCCTGGCACGAGGGCGGCGGCTTCGACGCGGCGTACATCACCGATCACTATACCTGGGCGGGGGTGGACGACGCGCTCGGGGCCAATCCGCGTCTGGCCGGCGAGCGCACCGTTCTGCTCAGCGGGATGGAGGTGCGGATGCGCGGCCGCCACGTCAACATCCTGGGCGAACGCGAGCGCTACCTCTTCGCGCTGGACAGCACCTCGCACCACCTTGACCCGGACCCGGTTGCGGAGGCGAGCGCGCGCGGCGGGCCGATGCCGACAATCCTTTACACGATTCCGGGCCCGCTGGACCAGGTGGCGGTGCAGACGCGCGGCGCGGACGGAAGGGTTGAGCGCGCGGGCGTGATCGGGATCGAGCTGAGCGACGGGGCGCCGCGGGGACTGGAGCAGGTGCGGCGGGAGCGCGCGAAGATTCTGGCGCTGGCCGATTCGCTGGATCTGGCGGTGGTGGCGGGCACGAATCATCACGGCTGGGGACGCACCGCGCCGGCCTGGAGCGTGATGCGGATTCCGGGTTGGCGCGAGATGTCGCCGGACGAGCTCGGCCGCGCGATCGAGGAGACGCTGCACCGGGAACGACGCCGGGCGGTCACGGTGGTGGAGCGCCGCGTACCCTGGCACGACGGGTCGGCGATCGCGGTCGCGGCGACGGTCCCGTGGCTGCTCTGGGAGCAGTTGCGCATGCTCACGCCCCGGGAGAGGGTGGGGTGGCTGGGGTGGGCGGGGGTGTGGGTGGTGGTTCGCGCGCTACGGGTGCGGCGGCGCGGTTCGTCGTCTGCCGGACCGCCACCGGACGGGTCCGAAACCGCGGCCAACGGACGTGCCAGTGATTCGGAATCCCCCCGCCACAGTCTTTCGTCCCGCGTCTGATGCCGTCCTTCTTCGTCTACCTTCGGCTCGGCTTCGAGCACCTCCTCGACCTCCAGGGCTACGACCACATCTTCTTCCTGGCGGTCCTCTGCGCCGGCTGTTCGCTGGCACGGTGGCGCGAGCTGCTCGTCCTCATCACGGCCTTCACCCTGGGCCACTCGGTCTCGCTGGCGATGGCCACGCTGCGCCTGGTCCGCGTGGACACCGGGCTGGTCGAGTTCCTGATCCCGGTCACGATCGTGGCCACGGCCGTGGCGAATCTGGCGGGAATGCGGAGTGGTTCGGGGCGTCGGCGCGCGCCCATCATTCCCCAACCGCCCGGAGCAGCTTCCCGCCGCATCCGCTACGCCACCGCGCTCATCTTCGGCGTCATCCACGGCCTGGGCTTTTCCAGCTTTCTCCGGCTCGCGCTCGGCGAGGACCGCAGCCTCCTGGTCCCGCTGCTTTCCTTTAACGTTGGATTGGAGCTGGCACAGATCGTGGCTGCCGGGGGGATATTGAGTCTGGCGCTTGTGGCCACGAGACCGCTGCGTCTGCCGGAACGGGGCTGGAATGCGTTGGTGTCGGTGGTGGCCGGTGCGGTGGCGGTGTGGATGGCGGTGGGGCGGTGGCCGTGGTGAGGGGTGTGATCCAGGATGCGCGTGGGTTGCGGATCCGGTCGAACAGGGACGCGCAGATGCCGGATGGGGATGGCTGCCGGCGTGCGTGGAACGAACGCTACCGAAGCTGCTCGATCAGGGACTTGTCGGACGGGTCCGAGGTGGGGCGGTAGTCATCGGGGATATCCGGCCCCTGCGCGGGCCGGCCCGCCGGCATGCCGAAAGACACCGGGCGGGCGCGCAACCCCCGCCTTAGCCAATTGCCCCGCCCCCACCCCCCGCGCTAGCTTTCGCGTCGCCTATCCCGAGTCCGGTCCAGTCCCGCCCACCCACGGAGACTCCCCATGCCCTCACGAGCCCTACCCCTCGCCACCGCTCTGGCCCTCCTGCTCGCCGCGGCCCCGGCCCACGCCCAGTGGACCGCCTCCAAACCCGGCAGCGACAACATGGAGATTCTCGGCCACATCCCGCTTGGCCCGCGTCTCTCGGTGGCCGACATGGACATCGAACAGGAGCTCGACCGCCCCTACGCCTACGTCGCGCGGATGGTGTACGGCGACACCGGTCCCAAGGGCCTCGACATCGTCTCGATCGCCGACCCCGAGAGCCCCGAAATCCTCTTTGAGTGGCGGATCGAGAACCAGGATCTGCACATGCGCACCGGCGGCATGGACGTCAAGCACTTCAAGATTGGCGATCGTTATTACGTGGTGCAGTCGCTGCAGTTCGGGCAGGGCGGACCCAACACCGACATGGGCGCGGTGGTGTTCGACGTGACCGGGCTCCCGGATCCCAACGCGGTGCGCGAGGTGGCGAGGATTCGCGAGCCCGATCTGCCGGGTGGCTTTCACAACATCTTCGTCTACAAGCACTCCGACGGACGGGTTCTGCTCTTCTCGACCGTCAGCGGGCCCTTCGCGCACGTCTACGATATGGGGCGCGTGGTTCAGGGCGACCTCGACAATGCGCTCGTGGGGCGCGTGCCGGTTCCCGAGACCGAGTTCAACCGGGGGGGACGGGGCTATCACGACTTCTATGTGGGCTATCACCCCGACACCGGCGAGGACCGCTTCTACGGCGGCGGCTCCGGCGGCTACTACATCTATGACGTGACCGACATCGAGAATCCCGAGCTCCGCATCACCCTGGTGGGCGTCAGCGGCGTGCGCGGCGGACACACCTTCACGCCAAGCCCGGACGGCCGCTACGCCATCGCCGAGACCGAGTACCAGTACGCCCCGATCCGCATCTTCGACCTTCAGCCCGCGCTCGACGGCGAGGTCACCAACATCCGCTCGCCCATCTCGGCCTGGACCGCCGACTGGCAGAACCTGGTCCACAACCACGAGGTCCGCTGGCCCTATGTCTTCGCCTCGGGCTATCTCGACGGCCTGCAGATCTTCTCCCTCATGGACCCCGAAAATCCCGTCACCGTGGGCTTCTACGACACCTATGTTGGCCCGCCCAACAAGGATCGCACACCGGTCTTCAACGGCGCCTTCGGTGTGGATGTGCGCAACGCGGACGGCCTGATCGTCGTGAGCGACATGTCCACCGGCCTCTGGACCTTCCGCATGGACGGCTTCAGCGGCTGGAATGGCGAGGATTGGGGCGTTCCCAACATCTCGTCGGTGCAGGATTGGGACAACGGGCCCGTGCGGCGTCCGATCAGTTAGGCGGAAGGGAAGGAAGGCCATTGTGATGACTGGATTCGTGCGACGGGCGGGTTCGTCGGCGCTGGCGGCGGTGCTGGTCGTCGCGTCTCCCCTCCCCAACGCCGCAGGGGACGAGCGGGTGGCTGCCTCGCCGGCCGAGGTGGCTGACCTTGTCGCCGCGTGCGGCCCCGAGTATTACCAGTTCTCCATGGTTTCCACCAGGCGGGTTCCCGGCACCGGCAACGCCACCGGAATGGGCGAGGTCTCCTTCTCGCAGTCGCCCTACGGAGTCTCGCTCGGCCCCGACGGCAGCTACCTCTACGACTTCACTCTGCGCTTCGACCGTCTCGCTCCAGCCCGCGGCGGCACCTATGTGGTCTGGACCACGACCCCCGAACTGGACCGGATCGCGCTGGCCGGAGAGCTGGCCGAACCGGCGGCCTTCGACGGCAAGGTCGCCTGGAACAAGTTCCTCGTGGTGGTCACCCTGGAAAGCGCCTTCGACCCCGCCGCGACCATGTGGACCGGCCCGATCGTCATCCGCGGCATGTCCCGCAGCGGCATGATGCACACCATGGCCGGCCACGGCCCCTTCGAAGAGAAGAACTGCGCGGCCTACGGGTACTGATGCCGATTCATCGCCGCAAATCAGGGAGGCATTCGCATGGATCTTGGTGGCGGGAGCATTATTCTGCGGCGGGTGGGAGGATCTAGAATGGCAAGATGGCTTTGCCTGGCCCTGTTGCTCCTGTCTTCGACTTCCGCGTTGCCGGAGCGCCAACAGTACGAGGTCGTGTTTGAAGGCCGTCCGGGAAAGAGAGTCACCACAGGCTACACGGAAAATGGTTGGACGGTACAGGAGGAGGGGCTGGACGGAGACGATTCCGAGGAATACCTCGTGCGAGTCGTCCGAGATCGACGGGGAAACCACTTCTGGGCAAGCAGGGAAATGCTACCGATGGCGATGGAAGAGAGCGAGGGATTCGTGACCTGGTCGGCAGGCAAGTACGGCTACGTGAAGACGTACCAGGAGCCGGTGTTGGACATGGTACGGCAAGCAGGCGTCTTCGAGCCCGGTCACGAGTACATGGAACACGTCATTAATGTCCTCTACAGTATCAGCTACTGGGGGACAAGGACCGACTACTGAGCATGTCTGGTCTGTTACGGACGGCTCCTGCTCGGCGTGGCGCCTTGCCGACGGCTGGCGGAGTTGTCTCCTACGCGATCGTCGCGGGACTCGTGGCCACTGCGTTCACCGCCGCGGAACCCGCCACCGCCCAGGAGATGGACCACGCGGCTCACACGATGCACGAGATGGGTGGCGGCTGGCGCATGCCGCCCATGGACCCGAACATGCCGATGATTCCGGGGCTGGAGATGGCGCTGCCACCGGTCGAGCCGTTCCTCGCCGCGGCCGGCATCGACGTCATGACGCTCCCCGAGGCGCGCCCCGGCGAGGTCGTCCACCTGGCGCCCGGCGACACCTTCGACGTCGATGTCACGATTGTGCGGCGGACCCTGAATGGCCACACGGCGGCCATGTACGGCTACAATGGCCAGTATCCCGGTCCGCTCATTCGGGCGCCGCAGGGCTCTACCGTCATGGTGCGCGTCACCAACCGGATCGAGAGTCCCACCACCGTGCACTGGCACGGCCTCCGCCTCGACAACCGCTTCGACGGCGTCGAGACGCTGACCCAGGATCCGATTCAGGTCGGCGAATCGTTCATCTATGAACTGCATGTTCCCGACGCCGGGATGTTCTGGTATCACCCGCACATGCGCGAGGATGTGCAGCAGGACCTGGGCCTTTATGGCAATCTTCTCGTCGAATCGCCCCAGCCGGACTACTACGGGCCCGCCCACCGCGAGGAGATGCTCGTTCTGGACGACATTCTGATGGACGGCCAGGGCTTCATTCCGTGGGGAAGGGAGGCGCCGACGCACGCGCTCATGGGACGCTTCGGCAACGTGATGCTGGTGAACGGGGTGACCGGGCACGGGCTGCAGGTGCGCCCCGGCGAGGTCGTGCGGTTCTTCATGACCAACGTCGCCAACACCCGCACCTTCAACGTCACCTTCGGCAATGCGCGGGTGAAGCTGGTTGCGTCGGATGTGAGCCGTTTCGAGCGCGAGAGCCGGGTGCCGAGCGTGGTGATCGCGCCGGCCGAACGGTACGTCGTGGATGTAGTCTTCCCGGAGGAAGGGGAGGTCGCAATCGCCAACACGATCCAGGCCATCAACCACTTCCGGGGCGAGTTCTACCCGCATGTGGATACCCTGGCGCTGGTCACGGTGGCCGGGCCGCCCGCGGACGACGAAATTACCGAGGCCCACGCGACGCTGCGCGAGATCGAGGATGTGGCGGCCGAGGCGGAGGCCATGCGCGCGCATCTGGGCCGGGTCCCCGACTTTCGCCTGGAAGCCACCGTGCGGGTCCAGGGACTGCCGCTGCCGATCATCCGCTCAATGGAAATGGACACGCTCTACATTCCGCCCATGGAGTGGAACGACGCCATGCCGATGATGAATTGGCTCTCGGCGGGCAATCAGGTCACCTGGATTCTGCGCGATCTGGCCACGGGCCGCGAAAACGGCGACATCCACTGGACCTTCCGGCAGGGCGATCTGGTCAAGATCCGCGTCTTCAACTCGCCGGATTCCTTTCACCCCATGAATCATCCCATTCATGTGCACGGCCAGCGCTTTGTCGTGCTCGCCCGCGACGATGTCCCCAACGACAACATGGTCTGGAAGGACACGGCGATCGTGCCCGTGGGGTCGACGATGGACATCCTCGTCGAGATGTCGAACCCCGGCGCCTGGATGCTGCACTGCCACATCGCGGAGCACCTCAGCGCGGGAATGATGTTCCACTTCACGGTGGAAGGACGGTAGAGGGGTAGAGCGACGCCCCCGTTACGGGCTCTGGCCGGAGCGCCGCTACCTCCCCGCCAGCACCGTCAGCGTGGTCTTGAGATCGCGCAGCGGCAACGCCCGCACCTTCGCCGCCAGCCGGTATTGCCTCTCCCCCGCGTGCACAACATCGAGACGGTCGAGACGAAGAGTCTCCATTGCGGAGCGCATCGACCGCGTCATGCGGGGGGCCTCGGAGCGCTTGACCTCAAACCCGTAGCGCCGCGCCCCCGCCATCACCAGGAGGTCAAGATCGCCACCCGTGTGTGTGGACCAGTGGAAGCACTGTTCCGGCGAAGCGCCCAGCAACTGCACAATCTGTTGAATCGCAAATCCCTCCCAGGACGCTCCCACCTTCGGGTGCGACACGATGTCGGTGCGGCCGGTGAGACCCAGCAAGGCGTGCAGGGTTCCCGAGTCCCCGACATAGACCTTGGGCGACCGCACCTGCCGTTTGCTGATGTTCTCGAACCAGGGTTGAAGCTGTCGTACCACAAAGACGGAGGTGAGAAGGTCCAGATATCGGCGCACCGTCGTATGGGAGATTCCGAAGGCCCGCGCGAACTCCGCCCCATTCCAGATTTGCCCGTGCCAGTGTGCAAGCATCGTCCAGAAGCGGCGCAGCGTGGTTCGCGGAATGGTGCTCCCCAGATCCGGCAGGTCGCGGGTCAGGAGGGCCTGAACGAAGCCATTGAGCCAACGTCGGGCCGCGGCATCCGATCCGGCCAGGTAGGATCGCGGGAAGCCGCCCCGGACCCAGAGGCGTTCCGGATCATCCACTTCGGCAAGGCTGAAGCCGTCCAGTTCGTGATAGGCCACCCGGCCGGCAAGCGACTCGGAGGTTTGCCGGAGCAGATCGGCCGAGGCGCTCCCAAGTACCAGAAAGCGCGCCGGGAGTTCCGGGCGATCCGCAAGGACCCGAAGGAGCTGGAAGATGCCGGGTAGCCGATGAATCTCGTCCAGCACGACCAGGCCGCGAAGGCGCCTGAGCTCAAGGCCAGGGTCGGCCAGCCGCGCGAGATCAACAGGATCCTCAAGGTCGTACCACTCGACCGGATCGGGATGACGGGCGACCAGTTGCCGGGCAAGGGTGGTCTTGCCAACCTGGCGGGCCCCGATGAGCGCGACGACGGGGAACTCGCTCAGCAGAAGGCGAATGCGAGTCAGGTGTGCATTGCGAGGAATCTCCATCATTGAAATCTGAACGGTCGCCGATCGGATTTCAAGGCAAATGGGCCGTATCGGCTCTCTTCCCGCACCCAATCCGGACGTTTTCGCCGCCAATACCGGCCGGCCGTCGCTCGCCGCCCCGCCTCAATACGCCGCCTGGTGCACTCCCGCCACCGCCCGCCCCGACGGATCGATGGTCCTGGACAGCGCTTCGTCCCACGCCAGCGCCTCCGGGGTCGAGCACGCCACGCTGGGGCCGCCCGGAACGCAGCGGGCCGCCGCGGGCAGGGGGAAGTGTTGTTCGAAGATGCGGCGGTAGAGGTAGGCTTCCTTGTCCGCAGGGGGGTTCCAGGGGAATCGGTAGGCGGCGTTGGCCAGTTGCCGGCCGGTGACGCTCTCGTTCGCGAAGGACTTCAGCGAATCGATCCACGAATAGCCCACCCCGTCGGAGAACTGTTCCTTCTGCCGCCACAGCACCCCGGACGGCAGATACCCTTCGAATGCCTCGCGCAGAATCCGCTTCTCGATTCCCCCGCACGGCATCTTGGCGGCAGGATCGATCGACATGGCCACATCGAGAAAGTCGCGGTCGAGGAAGGGAACACGCGCCTCGATCCCCCACGCGGCCATCGCCTTGTTGGCCCTGAGACAGTCGAACTGGTGCAGCCGGTCAAGCTTGCGCACGGTCTCGTCGTGGAAGGACTTCGCGTCCGGTGCCCGGTGAAAGTAGAGGTAGCCGCCGAAGACTTCGTCCGCCCCTTCCCCCGACAGCACCATCTTGATGCCCAGCGTGCGAATCCGGCGCGCCATGAGGTACATCGGGGTTGCCGCGCGCACCGTCGTCACGTCGAAGGTTTCCAGGTGATGGATCACATCCCCAAGCGCATCGAGCCCCTCCTGCACAGTGAAGTGGAATTGGTGGTGCACGGTTCCAATGTGATCGGCAACGGTTCGCGCCGCCTCCAGGTCCGGAGCGCCCTTCAGCCCAATGCAAAAGGAGTGCAACCGGGGCCACCACGCTTCGCTGCGTCCGTCGTCCTCCACCCGCCGCCGGGCGTACCTGCGCGCAACCGCCGAAACGATCGAGGAATCCAGTCCTCCCGAGAGCAGAACGCCGTAGGGAACGTCCGACATGAGCTGGCGATGCACCGCCCCCTCAAGTGACTTGCGGATAGCCGCCGGATCGGGATTGCCGGTCGCCGCCTCAACGTTGCGCCACTCCCTCCGATACCAGCGGCGCGGTTGGTGTCCACCATCGGCCGAATCGAGGATGTGGCCGGGTGGGAACTCCGCCACCGTTCGACAGACCGGAATGAGCGCCTTCATCTCGGAGGCCACGTAGAACCGTCCCTCCTCGTCGAATCCGGTGTAGAGCGGAACGATCCCCATGTGATCGCGCGCCACGATGTAGCGGTCCCGTTCCAGGTCGTAGAGGACGAAGGCGAAGATGCCGTTCAGACGGTCCGGAAAGTCGCTGCCCCGCTCGGCGTAGAGTCCGAGGATGACCTCGCAGTCGCTGTCGGTGCGCGGCCTGAAGGACGGCCCGAGTTCGCGTGCAAGTGCCCGGTGATTGTAGATCTCGCCGTTGACCGCCAGGACGACGCTTCCCGAATCGCTGCGAAGCGGTTGCGCCCCGTGCTCGACATCGACGATCGCCAGCCGGTTGTGCGCCAGAATGACGCGTTCCCCGGCGAACACCCCGGACCAGTCGGGGCCGCGGTGACGCTGAAGTCCCGAGAGCCGGAGGGCGCGCTCGCGCGGGCAGGGCGCCGCCGGATCGATGTCGAGGATGGCGAGGATGGAGCACATGCCGCTAAAATAACCTCGAATCCGCTTTCCCAGGGAGAACCCAAGTGACGAACCGAGTGACGAGCCCAGTGACGAACCGAACGACCGCACAGTCCCCACCGACGCCGAACCCCCTTCGCTTGCTGCCCCTCTGTCTGCTTGCGACGCTGGCCATGGTTCCGGATGCCGCCTCGGCGCAGAGGCTTGGCCCGGTCGATGGCTTCGATCTGCCGCGCACCGATATCGAACGCGTGGCGACGGGCGACGAGGCGCCGCTCTTCACCCTGGAGTCCTTCGACCGCGGACCCGTCGATCTGGCCGGCTTCCGGGGCAACAGGAACGTCGTCCTCGTCTTCTACCGCGGGCACTGGTGACCCTATTGCGCCAGCCAGCTCGTGGAGCTGAAAGCACTTCTCCCCGAGGAGCTTCGGGACGAGACCGAAATCGTGACCGTGTCGGTCGATGATCACGACGACATGCAGCGAATGATCGACCGCGTGGCCGACGAGGACGGAGTCGAGCCGGACTTCGTGATGCTGTCCGACCCCGACCTGAGCGTGATCGATCGCTACGGGCTCTTCAATCCCGATTCCTCCCCCCGCCGGCCGATTCCCCATCCGGCGACCTACGTGATCGACAAGGACGGTGTCGTGCGGTATCGCTTCGTCGAAGTGGACTACCGGGTGCGCCCCACCAACGAGGATATCCTGGCGGTTCTTAAGGGGCTGTAGCGCGGGGGGTGGGTGCGGTCTCTCCGTGATGATGGGAGGTGTGCGCCGGAGCGGACTGTGTGCCGGGACTGAGTGCCATAACTGCGTGCCTGGGGTTTTCGTGGCGGGGTAGGGCAGAATCCGTTCGGCGGTCGTCTCGCCGGGTGAATGGGTCGAAGCGTGGCGTGTTGCGGATCCGCGGCGTGTCCGCATCGCGGTTGTAGGGAGTGGCGGTGGAGGCGACGGGGGCGTCCGTGGTCGTCTTCCGGCCTTCCGGAGTGCTCCCGGCCGTTTGCGGATGCCAAAAAACCGGCGGTTTCATTGACTTTTTCGGTCCGCGAAAAAAGTTGTCCCATTCTGCTATGGAAGCGCCCCTCTGAAACATCTACCGTGTCGTCTCGCTGATCGGAGCGACGACTTACGGACTGAGGGGAGCTCGAGAATGGCTGTACGAAAACCGGCGCCGAAGGTGAATGCGACCGGCGCGCGCGAGCGAAGGCCGGTGGCGCGACGGCGGACTGCCATGGCGGTTCTGCTGGGTGTGCCGGCAGTGCTCGTGGTCATTGCCGTGGGTGTGAAGGCTCTGCCCGCGATCGGCAGAATGGCCGTTCGCGCGGAACTGGAGGATCTCGGCGCGTCATACCTCGGAAGTGACGGCGTGGTCCTGCAGGCCGCCGTCAACGACTGTGGGCCGGCCGCCCTCTCCAACCTTATGGGCGAGCTGGGAATGATCTCTCCCACCCTCGACTCCCTCGTGGTTCTGGCTGGAACCGAGCTGCGGGGAACCCGTGCAAGCGGTTTGATTCGCGCAGGCGATGCCCTTGGACTCTCGCTGACCCTCGACTGGATTGCTCCAGATCGGGTGGCCGAGGTCCCCCGCCCTTTCATCGCTTGGGTCAACCGCAACCACTTCGTCACGGTCACGGACCGCACGCCGACGGGAACGATGACCGTCGTCGATCCCGGCGTGGGTCGCTACTCGATCAGCGAGAGCGACTTCAGAGCGATCTGGTCCGGCGAAGCGCTCCTGCTCGCCGAATAGCTACCGGATCGTCCGCGGCGCGAGTGCGTCGCGGAAACCAATCACACTTCTCCAGGGAGGGAGAAAATGTTCCGTTCAACTTTGAGGGCGATCGCCCTCGCCATCTGCGTTACCGTCGTCGGCGTGCAGGCAGCCGCGCCGAAGCCCGGCGGAATGGGTGCGACCGCACCGGTGGCTGTCGTCGAAGATGTGCAGGGGGCCGGTTGGAAGGCCGCAATTGTCTGCCTGGGCTGCGCCGCCGGCGGCGTGGCTCTCGTAGCGACCGGATGGGGCGCGGTTTGGGCCGCGTTGAACGCACCGGCGTCCGCGCTTGCGCTCGCGACCTGCATCGGCGCCTGCGCGAACATGTAGCTCGTCCAATCCACGATGCTGGAAAACGCTTCAGTGCCGGAAAATACTCTAATGGAAAGAACCACAAATCGAAAGGAAGAACAATGAAGAGAGGAAATGGAATCGCGACACGTCTGGTTGCGGGAATGATGGCGCTGGCACTCGTTGCCGCGAACGTGGGACAGGCCTTCCAGACACAGGGGTCGAGTGCTGGCGAGATCGTCGCGGCGGATGTCGCGCCGAGTGGTGGCCAGGGGGCCGACGCCATCACTGGTGCGGGTCCGTGGTTGGCCAAGGCGGCGTGCATCGCCTGCGGCGGCGCACTCATCGCCTTTGGCGGGACCACGGTGGTCGGGGTCGTGGCGCTCATGATCGCGGGCCTCCCGATCACGGTCGCCTGCCTGGACTACTGCGCCACCGGATTCGGCTGGTTTTCCTGAACCAACAACCAAGGGAGAAAAACCAATGAAGACTCGTGGAACGCAAGATCGCGGAAACCACGTTCGTGGAATATTGGCGCTCACGATGCTGCTGGCCGTAGGAAGTTCGGCGACGGTCGGGCACCAGGCGCAGAGCCAGACCGAGACTGCCGCGGCCCAGCAAATGACCGTGGATGGACAGATGGACATTGTGGGTGGTCAGTCCGGGGCTGTTGTGTATTCCCTGGTGGAATACTGCCAAGTATATCTGGTCCTGTCCGGTATTTTCCCGGGCGCTGGCGAAATGGCAGCCCTGTATTGCGGGGCGGCCATGATCATGTCAATCCTTTGAACGCAATCCAAAACTTAAGGAGACCAGGAAAATGAAGAACAGCAATCACAAGATGCACTTTGGTCGGCGGCTCATCGGACTGGGCCTCGCGGCAGTGCTTGGATTCGGGCTGCTGTCGGGGACGGCCACTCCAGTAGAATCGATGGAATGGGCAGGCCCGAGCGTGAGTGTCGTTGCCGTTGCGGCGGTTCCCGTAGCCGATGCCGATCAGGTTGTTGGAGCGCAAGGCTGGTGGCGGTATGTGCCCTGCGTCGGCTTGAGCGGTGCGGGAATGATAAACCCTGTGGCGGATGTATTCGCGAAACTGTGCTGGAAAATCGCTCTATAACTGACAGGTAAACAAAGGAGAGTTACCAATGAAGACCATAAACAGCTCAACGGGCGCGTTGAGGGCGACTTCGGCTCTGGCCCTCGCGATTGCCCTCGGCTACGGTGCGGTCCCCGGAACCGTTGCTCCGGCTGAAGGGGTCATCGCGGCTGGCGACGCCACTCAAACAGTTGTCGGGTCGGTGCCGGTCACCGATCCCGCGGAGATCGTCGGTGGGCAACTCAGCAGCTTCTGGAAGAAGACCATCTGCCTTGGCTTCTTGATCGTGGCACCGCTCAA
This sequence comes from Longimicrobiales bacterium, assembly GCA_965213665.1. GTDB lineage: Bacteria > Gemmatimonadota > Gemmatimonadetes > Longimicrobiales > Gaopeijiaceae > Bin94. The sequence continues at coordinate 2,361,466 of CBDBZW010000003.1, read as the reverse complement.
TCCGCCGATCGGAGTTCCGATGGCCGTGGGGGTTTGTTTGCTCACCTATCTCTATCTCTAGCCGACGGGAAGCGAAAACCCAATGACCAATCCTGCTGCCAACGCTGATGCCAAAGGCGTCATGATGCGGCCGTCGCAGGAAGCCCCCGGAGCCGCGAACGGCTCCGGGGGCGCACGGACCAAGCTCGTGGCCACGCTTGTGGCCACGAGCGCGGCGGCCCTCGCACTTCTGCCCCTCCTGCTCTTCCGCAGTGCGGTCGCGGGACCCGGCCCCGACGAGCCACCGTGGCCGCTGCCGGACCTGTCCGGCGCAACCCTCACGGGTAGCATCTGGAGCTCGGACGAACTGGCCGACCGGGCCGCAGTACTCATCTACGTCGACCACGAGTGTCCCTACTGCAAGGTGGAGCTGGAGCGGTGGGAACGGTTGGAAGCCACTCGCACGGAGTCGGGCACTGCTCAGCCAATCAGCCTCTGGATCATCGCATCGCCGAGATCGCCACGGGATGACCTGCGCTGGCTTCCCGAGGCCTTCCACACACGGACCGTGTGGGATACCGCGGGATCTGTTGGGCCCATCCTGCAGGTGGGCGCCGTACCTACAAGCTACTGGGTGGACGCCGGGAGCACGGTGCGCATCGTCAGGGTCGGCCAAACCCACCCGGAACAACTCGAACAAAACATCTTCACGCTACTCAATCCGCAATAGTCTCAATCCGTAGGCAGGCGCACTCAATCCGTAGGCAGGCGCACTCAATCCGTAGGCAGGCGCACAATGCGCAAGAGTCTTCAGACTCGCCAGAAGCCCCAACCAATCACAAGGAGTTCCGCAACGCCAATGAGTTCAAACACCCCCCATGCAACCGAGAACACCGAAGCTCGCAAGTCGCTGCGTACACGCATCGGGCGCTTCGTCGCGCTGCTGATCCCCGGCCTTGACGACATCCGGGAAGCGCGGCCGATCCTCGCCCCGGTCGTGCTCGGGTGGCTCGTGGCCCTCACCACGGCCATCGCTACCAGACCCCTGGTCCTGGCTTCGATGGGAGATCAGGTTCCCGCCGCCGCCAACATCATGCAGGCGGTGCTGTGGGTTACGGCGCTGGCGGCTCCGGTCGTGCTGCTTCTCAAGGCCGGACTTCTCACAGCGGTCGGCTGGGCCGCAACCGTCGTCGCGAATGCCCGAATTGCGCCCCGCCTCCTGCTGTCGGTGCTTCTCTACGCAGAAGTCATTCTGCTCTTCCAGGGGGTCGTCACCGCGCTGATCGCGCATCTTTCGCCGGGCGGGATGCCCAGTTCGCCAACCGACCTGCAGGCGCCTCTCAGCTTGGGTGCGCTGGTCTCGCCGTCCCGTCCCGTACTCTGGTCGATGGCTCAGCCCTTGTCCATTTTTCACGCCGGATGGTTTACATTCCTTGTCGTCGCAATCCGCCGCTGTGCGGATTCGAGTTGGGGCGGGGCGGTTGGGCTGGCGACGTTCTTCTGGGGCTTGGCGATCGGGTTCTCGGCGCTCCGCGCAGTCATCATGATGTGAGAGCCGATAACGTGACACACCACCGCAAGCGTGATGCCGCGAGCGCGGAGGGGCCGGCTCCCTGCCTGCGCGTCGACAATTTCAATGTGCAGTACCCGAACGCCCGCATCGGGCCGATCGACATCGACTTCCACCGGGGCGAGCGCGTGGCCGTGGTGGGAGCCAACGGCGCCGGCAAAAGCACGATGCTGAAGGCGGTCGCAGGCCGGCTGCCCGACTACGAAGGCGCGATCGAACTGGGCGGCAAGGATCTACGCGATCAGTTGCCGGAAGCCCGCGCCCACATCGGTTTCCTGCCCGAAAAGTTGCTCGGGTTCGGCTGGATGTCGGTTGCAGAACACCTGGACTTTCTGTCGCACTTCTTCCCCGCCTGGGATCGGGGCTACGCCGAAGAACTCATGGACCGCATGGAATTGCCCGCGAAGTCCCGGGTCGGCACCCTGTCGAAAGGGATGGCCATCAAGCTGTCTCTCGTGGCCGCCGAGGCCCCGCGCCCGCCGCTCCTGGTCCTTGATGAACCGACTTCGGGCGTCGATCCGGTGATGCGCGGCGAGATCCTGGATGTGATCAACACCTGCGCTCCACTGGATGGCGATCGGCTGGTACTGTACTCCAGTCACATTCTGGAAGATGTCGAACAACTCGCAAGCCGCGTGGTGTGCATGAAGGGGGGCCGCATCCTGTCGGACGATCCCCCGGACGCACTACGCCAGCTCCATCCCGGCCTGTCCATGTCGGAGATCCTCTATCACAAGTTGCAACGGGCTTCCAATAACCGGACGCACCGGGGACGCCGACAGTCACCGGCCCCGGACGATCACTCGAAAGACCCGGCAGGCCTGCCCAGGGTCCAGGGAGGTTCGGAATGAACAACGCAAGGGGCTCCAACCAGACAATGAGGGCCCTGGTCGCCCTGGAGTTGAAGCGACAGCGAAAGCCCCTGCAGCGAATCGTGTTGGCGATGGGTGGCTGTGTCGCCATCGGGATGCTGCTGAATCTGATCGACGCCTGGACGGCGGCCCTCTTGATGCTGGTGGCTACACTGGCCCCCGTTGTCGCAGGGACCATGAGCGCGTTCCAGGACAAGTTCGAGGGCACCATGGAGTTTCTGGTCAGCCTTCCGGTTCCAGCCGCCACTCTGGTGGCAGGACGTCTCGGCGCGATCCTGATTCTTGCCGTCGGGAGCGGCGTCCTGGGCGCGATCGGCTCGGCCATCATCGTGCCGGAGGAACTGGGGTTATCCGGTCTTCGCGTCGCGCTGGGCGCCTTGCTCCCGGTCTGGCTTGGTGCAACCGCGTTCGGCTGGGCACTGGTCAGCCTCACGATCCGCTTCAAGGTTACCGAAGTCTTCACCAGGATCGCCATTCCCCTCTTGGCCCTGACGTTCCTGGTATCGTGGCTGTTCGAGCTCGTGTTCGGAGACCCGCTTGACCTTCTTCGCAGTCTGGTCGATGGGTCGATAGGACTGTGGTTCTTCGTTACGGCATACATCGTGGTTTGCGGCCTCGTCATGACCTGCTCCTGGTTTGTGGCGTGCTCAGGGATGCGCCGTTTCCGTCCCGAACCCGATGTGATGGAACGGTAGCCCGGCCGGCGCGGGCGCCGTTGCGACGACCGGCTCCCGGATAGCGAACACAGTCACGCGAATCGGTCCGCCAGTGGGTCTTGTGTTGACAGTTATATTCAATGTTTGGCGCTGTATTTCAATCTGTCGACACAACGGGAGGACGGACCATGAGTCTCGTCGAAAAGCTGCGAGCCACCGCATCCTTCGATCAGGGCTGGCGTCTGATTCAACGCTATTCCGTGCTGGTGCGGGAGTCCGGTTCGCCGCATGAACGCGCGGCGGCCCACTTCATTGCGACTCGGCTGAAGGCGCTGGGCATCCCGCACGAGACCTTCGAGCCCAAGCTGTTTCTGTCCGTTCCGAAGGGTGGCGCGGTCGAGGTCGAAGGGGTGGAGATCGCGGGAAAGCCGCCTTCCTTCGCAGCGACAACCGGGAAGGACGGACTGTCGGCCGCGCCGATCCACATACCGGCCGCGCCGATCCGCGCCGCTGCCGAACTCTTCAAGTCAAATGTTGAGGGCGACCTTTCCGATGTCCGCGGCAAGATCGTGATCACCGAGGGCTATCCCATGCCGGTCTCGGTGGCGCGCTTTGAGGCTGCGGGCGCCGCCGGGCAGGTGTACATCAATCCCGGGGTCCGCGTTCACTGGGGGACCTGCACGCCGATCTGGGGAGCGCCCGACGAGTCGCAACTGCAATTCAAGCCCAACACGCCGGTTCTCGCCATCAACCGGCCCAACGGCGACCACCTGCTACAGGCGATGAACAACGGAGCCGGCCAAATCACGATGCACACGGAGTTGGAGGAAGGCTGGTCCACCTGCTCGCTGCCCGTGGCCTACATCGATGGGATTGAGGACGACTTCGTGCTTGTCCACGGTCACTACGACTCGTGGGACATCGGGATCGGAGACAACGCAGTGGGCGATGCCACCCTTCTCGAATTGGCGCGCATCTTCTACGAGCACAGCGATGAACTTCGCCGCTCGGTGCGCATTGCGTGGTGGCCGGCCCACTCGACGGGCCGATATGGCGGCTCAACCTGGTACGCGGACCACTGCGGGCTCGATCTGCACCGCAACTGCGTGGCGGCCGTCAACATCGATTCGCCGGGCTGCCGGGGGGCCACCCGCTACGACGAGGTGCCGTGGATGGCCGAAACCGAATCGGTCTGCCGGAGCGCGATCCGCGACATCACGGGGTTGGAGCCTGGTCGCCAGCGGCCTCTGCGGGCGGGGGACTACTCCTTCAACCAGCTCGGAATCAGTTCCTTCTTCATGCTCCTCTCAAACATCCCGGCCGAGGAGCGCGAGCGTCTCGGGTTCTATCCGGTGGGTGGCTGCGGCGGGAACATCGCATGGCATACCCGGAACGACCGGCTGCACATCGCCGACCGCGAGAATCTGGAACGCGACCTTCAGGTGTATCTCGCCGCGATCGCGGAATTCGCCACGGCCCGGATCCTTCCCCTGGACTACCGCCGCACGCTGAAGGAGCTCGACGAAGCGCTTACCGGATATGAAGCCATGGCAGCGCGACGCTTCGACATCAGCGCGATTCGCAAGGCTCTCAATGCGCTGGTCAAACGCATGGACGACCTCTATTCCCGGATCGAGTCGGAGGAAATCGAAGCCGGGGCCGCCAACGATCTCCTGGTCCGGCTTGGGCGTCTCCTGGTTCCGCTGGGCTACTCGGAACGACCGCGCTTCGAACACGATCCCGCCACCCCCCGGCTTCCCATCCCCCGCCTGGCCAGGCTGCACGAAATCGAGGCGCTGATGGAGGAGGAATCGGAGCGGCTTCCCTTCGTCCTTACCGAACTCAGACGCAACGCCAACGAGGTCGCCCAGAAGCTTCTGGAGGCCACCTGGCTGATCGATGTTCTGGCGGTTACAAACCGAAACGGCTAACGCGCGGCCGCACCGACCGGCTTTCGCGGAGGTGGGTACGCGGTCCGGGACGGGGCGATGCCGGCAGCCACCACGGTCAACACTCCGAAGCGCGACCCGAGCTCGCGGTACCCATGGGTCCGCGCGAAGGCGGTCCCGGAACGAAACAGGTCAGGTGCATGATGCGGCTCCCTTGCGGGTCCGGCCTTGTCCGGTGACGGGAATCATGTCAGCCTCAAGGAGCCAAATTCCAAGGAACCCGCTTTCTCAAGGAACCCACCTTCTCAAGGAACCCACTTCGGAGGACAGGACAATGAGCAGGATGACGGATGGTGTGCGGATGGGCGCGCTGCGGATGCTCGCGGTGCTGGTGCTGGCGTTGGCCCCCGGGGGACTCGCGGCGCTGAATGCGCAGGGATTCGCCAGCGGCGTGGTGGTTGCGGGCGACGAGATCCTGATTGCGGACCGCGGCGGTGACGACGGCAGCGGGGTCGTGCGCATCTATACCCGCGGCGGCGACGGCTGGGTCGAGGCGGGCGTCTTGCCCAGGCCGGAGGGATTCGAGGGCAGCGGTTTCGGCACCGAGATGGTTTTCTCGGGTGGCCGCCTCCTCGTGACCGCGCTGAACCAGCGGGCGCTGGAGGAGTCCGGCGTCCATTCCTATATGCGCGACGCATCGGGCTGGCGCCACGAGGGCCCGGTCGCGCCGACGGATCTGCCCGCGGGGATGATTGTGGGCGTCAGCGTGGGACTGAGCGGCAACCAGGCCGCCATCGGGGCCGCGTCGATGGAGGGTGGCAGCGGCGTCCTGGTATTCCGCAACGATGGCGGCAACTGGATCCAGGAAGCCTTCCTCCAGAATCCGGGCGAGGATCCGCAATCCAGCTTTGGGGCGGCGATCGCGATCTCGGACGAGATGCTGGTGGTGGGCGCTCCCATGGCAAACTCGCGGGCGGGCGTGGCCTACATCTTCGAGCGCGGAGCCGACGGATGGTCGCAGACCGGCGAACTCTCGATCGAGGACGGAGAGGGCGCCTTCTTCGGCGAATCGGCCGAGATTCTCCCCGACCGCATTCTGATCGGTGCGGGGGCCTTCTCGGACGGGCCCGGGAGCCTGGTGTCCTTCGTGCGCGAGGACGGCGAGTGGCGTGAATCGGGCCGTCTCATTGCCTTCGATGGAGGTGGTGGCGATGGCTTTGGGTCCACCGTGGCTTCTGCCGGCGAGACGCTCTGGGTGGCCGCGCCGGGTTCGAACGGACGCCGCGGCGGGATCTACGAGTTTGTGTCCGATGGTGCGGCCGGATGGAGCTCGGTCCGCCGGATCACAGCTCCGAATATCGCTGCGGGCGACCAGTTGGGAACGATCATCGCGCCGGGCGATGGTGTGCTGGTGTCGGGAATGCCCCGCGCCGACTACGGACTGGGCAAGGCAATCATCTTTGAGCGCGCGGGCGATGGGTGGGCCGCTTCGGATCCGCTCTTCGTCGAGGTGGACGGCTACGAGGCGGTTACGGGCGAAGAGTTGTCCTGCGCGGAGGGCGAGGCCGCCGTTTTCGGGTGCAACGAGGCCGATTTGGCCTCCTTCATTCCGGTGGAGGACCTGGGCGGCGCCCGCGGCGTGCGCGTCAACGATGTCTGGGGCTGGACCGATCCCGAGACCAGCCGCGACTACGCGATCGTCGGCCGCACCGACGGCACCTCCTTCGTCGATGTGACCGATCCCGTCAATCCGGTCGTGGTGGGCAATCTGCCCAAGACCGCGGCGGCGCCGGGGAGCGTCTGGCGCGACATGAAGGTCTTCGACAATCACGTTTTCGTCGTGGCGGACGGGGCGCCGGGCCACGGGATGCAGGTCTTCGATCTGACCCGTCTGCGCGATTTCTCCGGCGAGGTTCTCACCTTCGAGGTGGACGCCCACTATGACCGCGTCAGCAGCGTCCACAACATCGTCATCAACGAGGAAACCGGCTTCGCCTACGCGGTCGGGGCCAGCAGCGGCGGCGACACCTGCGGCGGCGGACTCCACATGATTGACATCAACGATCCGCTCAATCCGACCTTCGCGGGCTGCTTTGCGCACGAAGGCACCGGCCGCACCGGCACCGGCTACTCGCACGACGCGCAGTGCGTGGTCTACAACGGCCCCGACACCGAACATGCCGGCAAGGAGATTTGCCTGGGTTCGAACGAGAATGCGCTGAGCGTCGCCGACGTGACCGACAAGGAAAACCCGGTGGTTCTCGGACGGGGCGAATACCCGAACGCGGCCTACACTCACCAGGGCTGGCTCACCGAAGACCACGCCTACTTCTACATGAACGACGAGCTGGACGAGGTGCAGGGGGTGACGGAGTTCACGCGCACCCTGATCTGGGACATCCAGGATCTGGACGATCCGCAGTTGCTGACGGAGTTCCTTTCCGACAACCGTTCCAGCGACCACAACCTCTACATCCAGGGCAACCTGATGTACCAGTCCAACTACAACAGCGGGCTGCGAATCTTCGACATCACCAACATCGCGGAGCCCGTTGAGGTGGCCTTCTTCGACACGGTTCCCGGCGAGGACTTCGCCGCGATGGACGGATCGTGGAGCAACTACCCCTTCTTCGAATCGGGAATCATTCTGGTGACTTCGGGGTCGCAGGGCCTGTTCCTGGTCCGGAAGCGCGACTCCAGGCCGGTCTCCTGACGCGCACACGATAAGGGAAGCGGACGAGCACGAACCACAGGCGGCGGAGACTGAACCGGAAAGAGAGCGAGACCGGGAAGATGCACGGATTCCACGCGGGGCGGGCAATCGCCAGAACAAGGGGGAAGGGTGGACCGGAGCGGATGCGGCCGGGATCGGTTCCGCTCCGGTGGGCGGCGTCCGCGGGCGCGCTTGCGGCGGCGCTGCTCCTCATCCCGGCCACCACCTTGGCGCAGTCGCCGGGGGGCGAGCGCGTCTACGTTGCAAACCAGGCCTCGGCAAGCGTCTCGATCATCGCTGCGGAATCGGGCGAGGTGGTGCGCACGATCGACATGACGGCGCTCGGCTTCGACGCGAACTCCCGTCCCCACCACACCGCCGTCGACCCCGGTGGCGACCATTGGTACGTCTCGCTGATCGGCGGCGGCCATGTGCTGCGCTTCACCCGCGAGGGCGAGCTGGTGGGGCGGGCCCCCTTCGAGACGCCGGGGCTGCTGGCGGTCGATCCGTCCTCCGACTTGCTGTATGTGGGACGCTCGATGATGGCGGTGAATCCCCCGCAGCGGATTGGGCAGGTGGTGCGCGGCGAGATGACGCTGGAGGAGCTGGACGTGTTCTTTCCGCGGCCGCACGCGCTCACCGTCGATTCAGGACGCGCGCGCGTCCTGGCGGCCTCGCTGGTCGAAAACCGGATCGCGGTCGTGGACGTGGCCGATGGCGAGGCCGAGCTGGCCGATGTGGCGGGACCGTCGCACACCTTCGTGCAGTTCGCGCTCTCGCCGGATGGCCGCTGGCTGGTCGCGACGACGCAGTTGACCGGCCGGCTCCTCGTCTTCGACGCCACCGATCCGGAGCTGAAACCGGTGACCGAAGTGGCGGTCGGAGCGCAGCCCTGGCACCCGGTCTTTGCGCCGGACGGGTCGCGGGTCTGGTTCGGGTTGCTGGAAGACGACGAGATCGTCGAGGTGGAGACCGCGGGCTGGACCGTCTCGCGCCGCCTCTCGGGGACGGGAATCGCGGAGCCGCACGGCAGCGCGGTCACCGCGGACGGCCGCTGGCTCTTCGTGTCGAACCGGAACCAAAAGGGCAGCTACACGCCGAGCCGCGCCGTGGCAAACAACGCCGAGGTGGGGACGGTGGTGAAGATCGACACGCGCGATTTCGAGGTGGTGCAGGTGATTGAGGTGGGAGCCTACCCGGCGGGAATCTCGATCGGGCCCGGCGCATGAGGACCGCGGGCGGCACGGAGAGGGTGGTGCGGGCAGCGGTGGTGGCCGGGTTTTTCGGGGCCGGGCTGGCGACGGCGGCATCGGCGCAGTCGGGGGCGGCCGCGCGGGGGAGCGGGGGGTGGAATCCCGCAGGCGCCGCCGGGTGGGAACGCGTTGTGTATGGAGTGGAAGTTCTTGACGAGATGGGAGAAGCTGTCCCCCACCCCTTCCTCGGTGGCTTCAATCTGCCCCGGCCGCAGCTTGCGGATGCCGATGGCGATGGCGATCTGGACCTCTTTCTGCAGGAGGTTTCGGACCAGGTGATGTTCTTTCGCAACGACGGCCCGGGCGCCACCGGATTGCCCCGCTTTCGCTGGGTGACCGACCGGTTCGAGGGGCTGGCGGTGGGCGAGTGGTTCCGCTTTGTGGATGTGGATCTCGACGGCGATCTGGATCTGCTGGCCGAGTCGCCCTTCAGCTACATCCGCTATTACCGCAACGACGGGGGCGCGGGACCGGCGTCGTATGTGCTGGCGGCCGACACGCTCCGGGATGTGGCCGGCGAAGCGGTTTTTTCGGACCGGCAGAATATTCCCAATGCGGCGGACATCGATTGCGACGGGGCGCTGGATCTGCTGATCGGGCGGCTGACGGGGACGATTACCCGCTACGAGGCGCTGGAGATGGATGCGAATGGGGTTCCGCGCTTCCGCCACCTGACCGATTCCTTCGAGGACATCGAGATCATCGGCGCGATGCAGGGGAGCCTCCACGGGGCGAACACGATGGCGCTGGGCGACTTCGACCAGGATGGCGATCACGATCTCTTCTGGGGCGACTTCTTCGAGCCGGGACTTCTGCTGATCGAGAACACGGGAACCTGCGGGCGTCCGGTGCTGCGGGGGACTCCGAGGCCCTGGCCGGTGGGCGACGCGGTCGGCACGTCGGGATACAACGCACCGGCGCTGGGCGACATCGACGGCGACGGCGACATGGACCTCACGATGGGGGTTCTCGGCGGCGCCTTCAACCCGAATCGCACCAGCGTCGAGAACCTCTACCAGTTCGTGCAGGGCGCGGACGGCGGCTTTGCGGTTGCGGCCACGCGGCTGATCGGAACGCTGGATGTGGGATCCGAGTCGTATCCGTCCTTTACCGACCTGGATGGTGACGGGGACTTCGATCTGCTCGTGGGCAACAAGATCGAGACCGACAACACGCGCACCGGCGGGCTCTATGTCTACGAAAATACCGGGGCCGCGGGGGAACCGGTGTACCGCGCGCGCGGCAAGGTTCCGGGACTTCCCGACGCCTACCACTATGCGCCGGCCTTCGGCGACCTGGATGGAGACGGCGACGACGATCTGATCCTGGGGGAATGGCGCGACCGCGTGGCGTGGTACCGCAACGACCGGGGCGCGGGCGACTCCGGCAATGGCGCGATGCCGAGCTGGACGCTCGTCGATTCGGCGGCCGCCACCCTGACGCGGGGCCGCAACACAACCCCGGCGCTGGGCGATCTGGATGGCGACGGCGACCTGGACCTTCTGATCGGGGAATCGTCGGGCGCGCTGAACCTCTACCGCAACGAGGGGTCGCCGCGGGAGCCGCGCTTCGAGCTGGTGTCGGATACCTTCCAGGAGATCGATCCGGGGCGACGGAGCATCCCCGCGCTGCTCGACTGGGACGCGGACGGCGATCTGGATCTCGCGGTCGGTTCGGAGGCGTCGGGGCTGCGCTTCTACCGGAACGAGGGCTCGGCTACGGAGCCGCGCTTTGTGGAAATCGAACCCTTTGCGCATCCTCTGCCGACCTTTACCGCGCCGGCCTTCACCGACCTGGACGGCGATGGCGATCCGGAGCTGGTGGTGGGGGGGCGGGGCGGGGGACTGGTGGTGTACAGAAACACGGGCGGACGATGAATCTCCACGACTTGCAGGCAGTGATCGACAGCGCCAAGGCGCGCGACGACGGGCGGCTGGAGGCGTTTATCCGCAAGTTGGAGCCGCGTGCCAGCGAGCAGGATGTAGCCGATGCGGCCTCGGTGGCGGTGGAGGTGATGGAGACGGTGCCGCTTCTGCTGGCGCACGCTGCCTACGCCGCCGAACAGAGGGGACTGAGTGTGGTCGTGATGCCGCTGCTCGAACACGCGGCGCGCTATTTCATCAATCCGATCGACCTGATTCCCGAGATGACCCAGGGGCTGGTCGGCCTCCTCGACGACACCTACCTTGCGCTCCGCATCCTGGAGAACCTCAACCGCGGCGCCGATCCGCTCCTGGAGGCGGACTTCAAGGAACCTTTGCGCTTCCTCCGCCGTCTGGTCGGCGGCACAATCAGTCGCAAGCTCGACGCGGCCTCAATCATTGCGCTCCAGGACGTATCGACCGAGATCGGCCGTGCATGGGCGCAGATGGGCCGACCATCGTAAACGACGGAAGGGAACCGGACGCACAATCCGGGAAAGGGAAAAACACATGTTGGAGTTGATTGGACTTGGCATCGGGGGCGCGGCGGGGGCTTTCGGGCATTTGAAGAGCAAGGAGTTCGTCGCCCGGAGGCTGCGCTACACCTCCGTGGTGGAACGGTCCGGCCTGGGCATGGGGGCGGCGACGGGCGCTGTGACGACGGTGGCGCTGGCCGCGCTCCCGATCGTGACGCTCGGGCCGGCGGCGCTGGTGGGAATCGGAGTGGGGACGGGGGTGGCGGCGGGGATCCGGCGGGCGCGAAGGGGTTAGCGGGAGGGTACGCGACCGGTTCCGGACCCTCTCGAGCAACCCGCCCCGATGTGGTCATGAACGCCGGCCAGGCTCTCGCCGGGTGAAGCGCCAGCCCTCCCTGCCGGAGTCCGGGTCGAAGCCGCGCGGTGTCCGTGACGACCAGGTTCAGCGGCGCACCATCCGCGCCTGGATCCTCTACGACTTCGCCAACTCGATCTACCCGGCGGTGGTGACGACGGCGGTCTTTCCCACATTCTACCGGTCGGTTGTTGTAGGGGAAGAGGGGGGGCTGGGGGACCTCTGGTGGGGTCTCGCGGTCTCGGTCTCGGCGCTGACCGTCGCGCTGACATCGCCCATTTTCGGCGCCGTCGCGGATCGTGGCGGCAGGCGCAAGCGCTCCCTGGGCGTGGCGGTTGGCCTCTGCCTGATCGGCCTGGGCCTCATGACGACGCTTGGGCCCGGAATGATCGTTGCCGGCTTCGTCATATTCATCGTCGCGAACTTCGGATTCGAGCTCGCCAACGTCTTCTACAATGCCTACCTGCCCGACATCGTGCCCCCCGACCGCCTCGGACGAACATCGGGACACGGTTTCGCGGCGGGGTATCTGGGCTCCGCGCTGGGCCTGATCCTGGTCCTTCCGCTGATTGGTCGCATTGAGCTTGTCTGGCTTGCCGTCGCGGTCTTCTTCCTGTTCTTCTCCCTTCCGGCGTTTCGCCATCTGCCGCGGGATCGCGGGCGGACTTCAGCGAAGACCGGCGGGTCGACCATTCCCGCATTCACGGCGGATGAGCCGGCCGGCCGGCACCGGAGTGAAGGCGCCGACACTCGGGCAACCGGCCTCCGCAGCCTCCTCCGCATTGGAGCCGAGGTCTGGCGCGACCGCAACCTGAGGCGGTTCCTCCTCGCCTACTTCTTCTACATCGACGGAGTGCTGACCGTCATCGTCATGGCCGCGGTCATCGCGCAGGGAACCTTCGGCTTCACCCAGGAGCAGATCATCCTGCTGTTCCTCATCGTGCAGTTCTCGGCCCTGATCGGCGCCTTCGGACTTGCCGGCGCCACCGATTCCATGGGCCCGAAAAGGGTCCTCACCGGTGTCCTGACGTTCTGGGTGGCATCCGGGATTGCAGCGTACTTCGTCCAGAGCTCCATCACCTTCTACATCCTTGCAATCGGGGTCGGCCTCGGCCTCGGCGTGGTCCAGTCCGCCAGTCGCGCCCTCATGGCGTCGCTGATTCCCGCTGGCCGCGAAGCGCAGATGTTCGGCTTCTACGCCCTCTGCGGCAAATCGTCCTCGGTCCTCGGTCCCCTGCTCTTCGGGTACGTTGCCTATCTGGCCGATGGCAACCAGCGCCCCGGATTCCTCGTCCTCACCGCACTCTTTCTCGTCGGGCTCGTCCTGCTCCAGCGCGTGCACGATCCGAAGGCGCGGCTGCAGCCGGCATAGATTGTCCGGGTTCGTTCCCGACTCGGAGAGAGGCCGGACTCGCGCGGGACGCCGCACCAATCCCAGGCCCATTCCCATTGCACCGGAGAAATCCCATGGATACGACCGCGAGACGCACCGCCGTTCGCGAACGCTACGCACGCGCGGCCCTCAACGGAGACAACTGCTGCGGCCCCGCGGACTGCGACCCGCCAGGCGCCGCCACCGCGAACCCCACGATCGCTGCGCCGACCACCGCCGAGGGGATCAGTTGCGCCGTCGGTTACGAACAAGACGAGCTCGACCGCGTCCCCGCTGGCGCCAACCTTGGTCTCGGGTGCGGCAATCCCGTCGCGCTGGCGTCGCTGAAGGCTGGCGAGACAGTGCTCGACCTCGGCTCCGGCGCGGGATTCGACTGCTTCCTGGCGGCGGAACGCGTCGGTCCCGGCGGCCAGGTCATCGGTGTGGACATGACCCCGGAGATGGTGGAGCGGGCCCGCGCCAACGCGCACAAGGGCGGATTCGGCAACGTCGAGTTTCGCCTGGGCGAGATCGAATCGCTTCCCATAGCCGACGGGATCGCCGACATCGTCATCTCCAACTGCGTGCTCAACCTGTCGGGCGACCGCCCGCGCGTCCTTGCCGAGACGATGCGCGCGCTTAAGCCGGGTGGCCGCGTCATGATCTCCGATCTCGTGTCCCACCGGCCCATTCCGGATTTCATCGCGAACTCGAAGGCGTCGCTGGTTGGCTGTCTCCCCGTTGGCGTCGCCGAGTACGAGGCCGAGCTGGCCGCCGCCGGTTTCACGGACATCCGCGTCGATGAGCGCCAGCGCTATCCCTCCGGCCACATCGTCGCCGATCCCCAGGTGCAGGCGGTGATCCGTCGCGAACCGGGGCGCGAGGCCGAGCTGCGAACCTTCGTCCGATCGATCCATGGCGGCACGATCCGGGCGACGAAACCCCGTTGACGACGCCACCCTGCCGCCGATTGGCACAGGCAACGGACGCACCGGCCCATCGGAGTTCCCAAGGAGGTGGAGGATGATAAGACACGCCCACAAGGTCAGGCTCGCCGCACTCGCCGCCATGACCATCGTGTCGGGTGCGCTGGCCTCGACGACCATCACAGTGCAGGTGGCTGCCCAGCAACGCGGCGCCGGCCCCCAGCCCACCCCCGCCGAGCTGCAGGCGGTCATCGAAGGCGTGCAGTTCCCCAACCGGCAGGGCCTCGATGTCCTCACCCTGGACGAAATCATGGAGCGTTTCGGCGTTCCCGGGATCAGTGTGGCGGTCATTCGCGACTTCGAGCTGCACTGGGCCAGGGGCTACGGGATCGCCGATGTCGAGACCGGCGCCCCGGTCGATGTCGAGACGCTCTTTCAGGCAGCGTCGATCAGCAAGCCGGTCACGGCGGTGGCGGTCATGCGGGCGGTGGAGGAGGGGCGCTTCGCCCTTGACGACGACATCAACAGCGTCCTGAGGTCGTGGCAGCTTCCCGGCAACGACTTCACCGCGGAGCGGCCTGTCACGCCCCGCCTCCTGCTGAGCCACACCGCCGGACTCGGCGACGGACACGGCTTCCCCGGCTACGCGCCCGGCCTCCCCCGCCCCACCCCCGTCCAGATCCTGAACGGCGAGGAGCCCTCGAATGTCGGCGCGGTCACGATGGTGCGGCCTCCGCTCACCGCAATGCACTATTCGGGCGGCGGCACCACAATCATCCAGCTTGCCCTCACCGACCTGCACGGCGAGAGCTTCCCGGAGCTGATGCGGCGGCGGGTCCTCGAGCCCATCGGAATGACCGCCTCCACCTTTGCGCAACCCCTTTCGCCCGCCCGCGACGCCAATGCCGCGCGCGCACACCGGGGCGACGGCAGCGCGATGGGCGAGGCCAAATGGCACGTGTATTCGGCGATGGCCGCGGCGGGACTCTGGACCAACGCGCGCGATCTGGCGCTCTTCGCCATCGAAGTCCAGCGGGCGCTGCGGGGCGATCCGGGCCGGGTAATCAGCGCGGCATCGGCCGCCACAATGACGAGTCCGGTCGGGATCGGCGACTTCGCGGTCGGATTCGAGGTCGCGCGCCACGGCGAGGGCTGGTACTTCAGCCACTCCGGCGGCAACTGGGGCTTCACCTGCTACCTGATCGCGCATAAGGTCAAGGGCTACGGCGTGGCCGTAATGACCAACTCGTCGGGCGGCGGCGGCGTCTTCCGCGAAGTTGTGGAACGGGTGCAGCGCGCCTACAACTGGGACTCGCTCGACAAGGCCACGCTACGGTAGGGGGGGTGGAGAACGCGTAATGACGAAGAGTTTCGCCGGGGACCCGGAAACGCAATCGCCAAACTCCGTTGCCGAAAACGTGGAACGGCTGAAATCACTGCTTCCAGAGGCCATAACCGAAGGGAGGATAGCCGATGAGTCGTTATGAACGGCTAATCGCAACCAAGGGCCGCCCCCAGCCACGATGAGACTGCGCCTTGAGCCCGACCTGGATTTTCCAGCTCCAGGCATCGTTGCCCTCTACCCGGTCCGGCTCTACCTCCCCGAACTCCGCCGCGGCGGACGGCACTGCGGCCACATCCCCGGCTGACCGGTACGCGGATCCACCGGCAACACGCGCCCGGTCACATCCATGCGCTCCGGATCCTGGGAGGCCTTGTAGGCGAGCATGGCCGCAAGCGTCGCGTTGTTGCGCAGGTCGTCAAGGACGATCTTGTCGAAGGTGTCGCGGTTGGTGTGCCAGGTGTACTGGCGGTAGTCCGGGTAGTTGGACTGGAGGCGGAAGCCCGGCGCGGGCTTGCAGATGAAGGACATGTGGTCGGAGCCGCCGGTCTCGGGGATGCCGGGAATGTCGAGCTCGATGTGGCCGGTGATCTCCGGGGGCATGGCCTCGAACCAGCGCGCGAAGTGCCGTCCCGCGCCCAGGAATCCCTGCATGCGGATGTAGTCGATCCGCCAGGTGCCGTTATCCTGGTTGAAGGCGGCCTGCAGACCGTCCACCACATCCGGGTTGTCGGCCGCGAAGGCGGTGGAGCCGATTAGCCCCTGCTCCTCACCGCCCCAGTGCCCCACCAGGATCGTGCGGCGCGGATTCGGGTAGGCCGCCATCAGGATCCGCGCCGCTTCGTGCATCATGATCGTGCCGGTGCCATTGTCGGTGGCCCCCGAGGCTCCGTCCCACGAATCCAGGTGCGCGCTCAGGACCACATACTCGTCCGGGAGTTCGGTGCCGGGGATGGTCGCCACCACATTGAAGGCGGGCACCTCGCCCAGAAACTCGGCGCGCGCGTTCAGACGGATCCGCGGTCCCTGCCCCCGTTCGGCCAGACGCGCAACCAGCGAATAGTCCTCGCAGGAGAGGTGGACGGAGGGAACCTGGGTCGTCTGGGCCGAGAAGATCTTGTCCACGCCCCAACCGTTGGACCAGCGTCCCGTGAGAAGACCGACGGCGCCGGCGCGCTCCAGCGCTTCCGGCCCTCCCGCCGCCGCCAACCACCGCGCGACATCTTGCCGCCACTCGACCCGGGCCCGGTCGCGCGACTCTCTCATCCCCTGAAAGGATTCGGGTGTGGCGTGATCCTCCCACGACTGGTCCTCGCGGCAGGTCGGCTCGGCAAAGGAAACCGCGACGAACTTCCCGGCCACCGAGGGCAGCCAGGCGGCGAACTCATCGGCACTCGAAACGGCAGGCAGGACCACCGCCTCCCCCTCCACCGGCCCGTCGGTACCCGGGCTCCAGGCCAGCATCATTCCCTCCAGGGTGCGGACGCGCGGCTCCAGCAGGTCGATGTGGGTGATTCCCCGCTCCCACCCGATCCAGCTTCCGTATTCCTGGCGTTCGGCCGCAATTCCCCAGCGCTGGTAGTTGGCGATCAGCCAGTCGGCGGCACGCGCGTAGGCCGGCGATCCCATCAGGCGGGGCCCGATCGAGTCCATGAGCGCCTGACTGAGCTCGAAGGCCTGGCTCCCATCTCCCATCCCCTCTTCCCACATCGCGCGGATGACGGGGTCGTCGGTAGGGAAGGTCTGGGCGGAAAGGGGTGGGGCGCTCTGGCCCCCGGCTGCGGAAAGGACCAATAGCGTGGTGGCCGTCGCCAGGCACCAGGTGGTCATGCGAATCCTGCGGTTCATTCGTGCCTCCCTGCAAGTGCAGATGGTAGCCAAGCCCCAAGCTAACCGCCCCGGCTGTACCAGCGCACCCCGCCGCGATACCTTGTATCCGCCCCACGCCGCCGATCTCGCCGGCATCCGCGAGTCGGTGGATTCGCCCGCTGTCCCGGCCCCGCCCGCCCCGCAGCCCCAGAACGAAAAGAGACCCCGCATGAGAAGGATCCTCGGAATTGCCACGCTCATGGCCGTCGCCGCGGCCACCAGCGCCACACTCGCCCTCCCCGCCCCCGCGCAGTCGCCCGCCACCACCTTTGCCGACGACCAGTTCGGCTCGCTCCGCTACCGCTACGTCGGTCCCTCGCGCGGCGGCCGCGTCACGGCGGTTGCGGGTCACGGCGCGCAGCCTTCCACCTTCTACATGGGCGCCACCGGCGGCGGCGTCTGGAAGACCACCGACTACGGGCACAACTGGGTCAATCTCTCGGACGGGTACTTTGGCACGGGCTCGATCGGCGCGATCCGGGTGGCCGAGTCGGATCCGAACGTCGTCTATGTGTCGACCGGTTCGGACGGACTGCGCAGCAACGTCATCATCGGCGACGGGGTCTACAGGTCCACCGACGCCGGGGCCACCTGGGAGCGCATCGGGCTGGAGGAGACCGGCAACAGCGGCGCGATCCTCATCCACCCCGACAACCCCGACCTGGTGTACGTCGCGGCGATCGGCAATCCCTTCGCTCCGAACGCTGAACGCGGCGTCTACCGCAGCAGCGACGGGGGCGCGAGCTGGGAAAACGTCCTCTTCGTCTCGGACAGCACGGGCGCGGTCGATCTCGAGTTTGCGCCCGACGACCCGAACACGATCTACGCCAGCATGTGGCAGGCCGAGCGCAAGCCCTGGACGATCATCTCGGGCGGCATGGAGGGCGGCGTCTTCATCTCGCGCGACGGCGGCGACAGTTGGGACCGGGCGACCGCCGGGCTGCCCACCGGGCTTCGCGGCAAGTCCGATCTCGCGGTCAGCGCGGCCGATCCCGACCGGGTCTACGTTCTCATCGAGGCACCGGCCGACACCGGGGGCGTCTACCGCTCCGACGACCGCGGCGCCAACTGGCGGCAGGTCAGCGACTTCCAGCCGATTCGCAACCGGCCCTTCTACTACAACAACCTCGAGGGCCACCCCACCGACCCCGATATCCTCTGGGGGATGGCCGAGGGCCACTGGAAGTCCACCGACGGCGGCGAGAGCTGGAGCTCCGAGCGCACCCCGCACGGCGACAACCACGACCTGTGGATCAATCCCGTCAACCCCGAGATCATGGTCCAGTCGAACGACGGGGGTGCAAATGTTTCGCTCGACGGGGGCCGCACCTGGTCCACGCAGTACAACCAGCCCACCGCCGAGCTCTACCAGGTGGATGTGTCGGACGATTTCCCCTACCGCCTCTACGCCGGACAGCAGGACAACTCGACGATATCGGTGCCCAGCCTGCCCGAACGCTCGGAGCCCGGGGGCGCCCGGTCGGCCTGGGAGGCGCATGGCGGCTGCGAGACCGGACCGGTCGTGCCCAAGCCCGGCGATCCCGACATCGTCTATGCCAACTGCAAGGGCCGCTTCGGGTTGTACAACCGGCGCACCGGGCAGGAGGCGCAGTACTACGTCGGTTTCGGCAACCTCTACGGCCACAATCCGCGCGACCTGGAGTACCGCTTCCAGCGCGTGGTTCCGATCCACGTCTCGCCGCACGATCCCAACCGGGTCTACCACGGTTCCCAGTACGTTCACGTCACTACCAACGGCGGCCAACTCTGGGAGACGATCTCCCCCGACCTCACTGCATTCACCCCCGAAACGCAAGTGGTCTCGGGCGCGCCGATCACCATCGACGTCACCGGCGAGGAGCACTTTTCGGTCCTCTACGACATCCAGGAATCGGTGCTGGAGCCGGGCGTCATCTGGGCGGGCGCGAACGACGGACCGGTGCATGTCACGCGTGACGGCGGCCGCAACTGGACGAATGTGACGCCCCCCGGCGTCGGCCCCTACGGCCGCGTCCAGACGATCGAGGTTTCGCACCACGATCCGGCCAAGGCCTACGTGGCGATCCTCCGCTACCAGGTCGGCGACTTCACCCCGCACACCTACCGCACCGAGGACTACGGCGCAACCTGGACGCGCATCACCACCGGCGACAACGGCGTGCCCAACAACCATCCCGTCCGCGTCGTGCGCGAGGATCCCGGCCGCGAGGGGTTGCTCTACCTGGGCACCGAGTTCGGAATGTTCATCTCCTTCGACGACGGCGAAAACTGGCAGTCCTTCCAGCGCAATCTGCCCGCCACGCCCATCTCCGACATGAAGGTTGTGCATGGGGATCTGGTGTTGTCGACAATGGGTCGGGGTTTCTGGATCATGGACAACCTCACGCCGCTGCACGAACTCAACGACCGTGTAGCCAGCGCTAGCGCACACCTCTACGAAGTGCGCGACGCATTCAGACTTCGCTACGGCGGCGGCTTCGGCGGATTCCGGCCCCGCAACGCCGACGAACCCGAATATCCTCCCGCCGGCGCCAACATCGACTATCGGCTGGCCGACGACGCGCGCGGCCCCGTCACCCTCGACATCGTCGATGCGAGCGGCGAGGTGGTGCGTTCCTTTTCCAGCGAGGGCCCCGGCGAGTACACGCTGCCCGCCGAACCCGGAATGCGCGAATGGCGGCTGGAGCGCTTCGGCACGCCACGGCTGCCCTCCGGCGCGGGCACCCACCGCTTCACCTGGGATCTGAGCCATCCCGGGCCGTGGGACGCGAACCCGGCGCGATCGGGTCGCGGTGGCCCGATGGTGCCGCCCGGCCTCTACACGGCGCGCCTGACGGCCGGGGACTGGAGCGCGAGCCGCAGCTTCGAAGTCATGATGGATCCGCGCGTGGTGGCCGAGGGGATCGGCACGGCGGTGGTCGAACGGCAGTTGGAGTTGGCATTGCAGGCCCGCGACGCGCTCAGCGAGGCACGGCTGGCGGTCCATCGCATCGGCGAGGCGCGGCAGCGGGGCGGGGGCCGGCTGGCCGCCGAGGTCGAGGCGATTGAGCAGGAGCTGGTCACGGTGCCCCGGCGCTATTCGCGTCCCATGCTCGTCGATCAGCTCCAGTATCTGTACGGCAACCTCTCCCGTGCCGACCAGGAGCCCGGCCAGGACGCGATCGTGCGCTACGACCAGCTCAACACCGCACTCGAAGAGCACATTCGCAACCTGGAGCGGCTGCTGCGCGCGAATATCTCGGACGGTGGCCCGGAGGCGGCCGGTGGGAGCGCCGGTGTGGCCGGATCCCACGCGGGTTCGGCGGCGGCCGCCGCACCGGGACGCTAGGGCCCATGGATCTCGGACTGGCGGGAAGGGTTGCGGTTGTCACCGGGGGCAGCCGCGGCCTGGGGTTCTACAGCGCGCGGGCGCTGGCGGCCGAAGGCGCGAAGCTGGCAATCTGTGCGAGGGGCGAGGTCGGGCTGGCGGCGGCCGCCGAGGCGTTGCGGGCCGGGGGTGCCGAGGTGCTGGCCGTGCAGTGCGACGTGGCCGCCGAGGACGGCGCGGCCGAGCTGGTCAAGGCGGTGCGGGAGCGCTACGGCGCCCTGGACGTGCTTGTCAACAACGTAGGCGGCAACCGGCGAGGCCGCTTCGAGGAGACCAGCGACCAGGACTGGCTGGACATCATCCAGCTCAATGTCCTGTCCGGGTTCCGCACCGCCCGTCTGGCGATCCCGCTGATGCGCGAGGGCGGCGGCGGCTCAATCGTCTTCATCTCGTCGGTCTTCGGGCGCGAAAAGGGCGGCCCGGGGCTGTCGATCTACAACACCACCAAGTCGGCGCTGATCTCGGCCGCCGGAATCATGGCGCTGGAGCTCGCCGAGGACGACATCCGCGTGAACTGCGTGGCCCCGGGCTCAATCCGTTTCCCAGGCGGAAGCTGGGACAAGCGCGTAAAGGCCGACCCGGAAGGAATGCGCGCCTTCGTGCGGTCCAACCTGCCGCTCGGGCGGTTCGGGCGGGCCGACGAGGTGGGCGATACGGTGGCCTTCCTGAGCTCGGCGCGGGCCAGCCTCATCACGGGCGCGTGCATTGCGGTGGATGGAGGGCAGGGGCGGTCGCTGGTGTAGGTGGGGGCCTATCCCCCCGCAGCCCGGATCTCCCGGTTTTTCAGCGCCAGCTCGATGAGCAGCTCTTCCAGTTCGTTTTCGTAGCGCTCAACGGGAAGCTGGGCCTTGATGCGGCGGAGGTCGGCGATGCGTGACTCGATGGCGGCCTTTTCCTCGTGGAGAGCGCGCAGCTCGGAAGAGACCGCCCCGCCCCCCCCCGCCCCCGCCCCCAGGAAGATCGTTGCGGCCAGCGCCCCGTCGCCGCCGTCCGCTTCCAGGTCGCGGCTGCCCTCGCCGTCGCCGTTGTCGTCCAGGATTGCGTGTTCGGTGAGGATCAGGTTGCGGCCCTCGTATTCGCGTTCGACCTCGCGCAGCGCGTAGCCGAAGGCCTCCCGGATCGAAACGCGGGCATCCTTGTCCACGTCGGCGCCGTCGTCCGAGAAGGCGTCCACGAAGTGAAGCCCGAAGCGGGTCAGGTTGCGCTCGCGTCCGCTGCGCGTGGCCGTGACGATGGCGCGGTTGGGGGCCGAAAGCGCCGCGATGAAGGGGCCGGAGGCGGTTGTCGTGTTGATCAGCGCGATTCGCCGCTGGCCGAGCCCGTCGAGGAGGTCGTCGAAGTCCTGCGGCGAGAGGTCCGGTCCCGGAATGTTGAAGCGCGCCTCGTTTCCGGTAAAGGTGCCGTGGCCCGCCAGCAGCACCACCAGCTCGTCGCGCGGGGCCATCGCGGCGGCGATCTCCACAAAGGCGGTCCGGATGTTGGCGGCGGTGGAGCGCGCCCGAATGCGGGTCGGGTCGAGGTCGGTGCGCTCGGCCAGGTACACGATCCGTTCCGCGGGGACCCCGTAGCGCTCGGTGGCGGCATCGGCGAAGCGGCTGAGCCAACCGTGAAAGGCTTGCGAGTACTCAGGGTCGCCGCCGAGTCCCGAGATCAGCAGGAGGTGCGTGTTCTGCGCCGCGAGGGGAAGGGTGGGGGGGAAGAGGGCGGCGATTGCCGCCGCGGCCACCGCGCCCGCGCGAAATGACCGCCGCAAACGCCCGGCCACCGGCGGATTCGCGGCCACCGTTCCCGCCCGCCCCGCCACCACCCCCGCGCGCCCGGCCACCGCGGCCACGCTGCCCACCGCACCGCCCGGCTCGGCCAACGCAGCCAACCGGCATCGGCCGGTGGCCGCGGCCGCCCCTCCCCGCAGGGCGCTCGCAATCGCAGCCGCGAGGACCGCGCCGCCCTCCATCCCCCATCCCCCAACGCCCGCCCGCAACGGCCACCGCCCTGTCCGTCCGGCCACCGCACCCGCGCGAAATGACTGCCCCCTCACGCCAGCCCCCGTTTGCGGCGATATCCCCACTCCGCCCCCATCAGTCCGGCCAGCAGCAGAAAGAGAACCGGCATGTCCCAGAGGTCGCGCTCCTCGGTCACGGTGACGCCCCCGCCGCTGAAGCGCACATCCTCGGGGAGAGTTGCGGCGGTTTCGGGGGTGTAGTAGCGGCCGCCGGTCTCGTCGGCGATACGCTCCAGGAGGCTGCGGCGCTGGCGCGGATCGCGGAACTCCCCGGTGCCGGGAGCCACCCGTACGCTCGTGGCGGCGCTTCCCAGATCGGTCGTGTCGCGTCCCGCATTGACCGAGATCTCGTACATGCCCTCCATCTCGGGGGTGAAGGTCGCCGCGTAGCGCCCGTCCTCCGCAACGGTCCACTCCATGGGAAGCTCGCGCGCCTCGCCGGTGGGAAGGGTGACGCGCGCACTCACATCGGCGCCGTTGACCTCCAGGAAGCCCGCGTCGAGAACGGTCGCCTCGACGGTGACGGGTTCACCCGCCTCGACCGATTCGGCCACCGGCGCCGCCTCCACCGCGTCGGGGGTCTCGGCCACGATCCAGCGCAGGAGCTGCCGCCAGAAGGTCTCGTGGCTCTGGTCCTCGAGCGCGACGGCGTGGTGCATCTGCCAGAGCCAGGTGTCCTGCACGGCCAGGACCATCGATCGGCCCTTGCCGTAGCGCTGAAAGGCCATGACGATGCGGTCGCCGGGGGTGGCGGGGGCATCGCCGGGGTCGTCGGCGGAAGGGATGGCGAGTTCGTCGCCGGGACGGGGCGCGGGAACCACGGTGCCGCGAAGGAGTGCGGTTGCGCCGGGCTTGAGCTCGGTGACGGGATTGGTGGTCGAGACCTCGGGGAGCGAGTCCCAGCGGGCGGCGGACTGCTCGGCGTCGCCGCCAATGCGGGTGATCGGGTGATTGGCGCCGGCGGGCGTGGGCGCGACGCGGACGAAGGCGAGGCGCTCGGTCGGGGTGGCGCCGGTGGGTTCGGCGAGCACCACGGGAAGGACATCCTCGAGCGGGGTGCCCAGGTAGCCGCCCTCGGCAAAGGCGCGCCTTCCCCCAAGCATGAGGAGGGTGCCACCCCGTTCGCTCACGAAGTCGGCGATCATTTCAAGCTGGTCGTGGGTGAAGAAGCTGGCCTCGATCGACCCCAGGATGAGCGCGCGGTAGCGGTAGAGCTCCTCGCGGGTGGTGGGGAAGCCTTCGACGAGTTCGAGCGGATCGTCCAGGTTGCGGCGGAAGAACTTGTTTTCGGCGGTGCGCTGCAAGAGGACGACCTGGAGGTTCTCGTCGGGGCGGATGGCGCGCAGCATGAAGGCGACCTCGTGGCGTGGCTCGCCCTCGAAGTAGAGGATTTTTTCGGTGCGGTCGCGGACGTGGACTACCGTGCGCAGTTCGTTGTTTTCCAGCACCCGTTCGCCCGGCTGGCCCGGAATGCGGAAGACGAGCTCGCGCGCGCCCCGCGTCTCCAGCGTGATCGCCAACGGCACCACCAGCGGCTGTCCGTCCCGGGGCAGGGTGATCTCCTCCGTCGTCACGATTCGCCCCATGTCCTCCACCACGAGCGGCACCACCCGGCCACCGTAGCCGTGCGCATCCACCACCGCATTCACCATCATGGAGGTGCCCACGAGCGCCGTTTCCGGCACATCGACGCGGCTGGCCTGAATGTCCGCCTCGACCTCCTCGTCGCCCATTCCGATCGTAAAGACGGGAACCGAGGCCGCGCGCAGCGGCAGGAGCGCTTCGCCGATCGCCTGGTCCGCATTGTCGCCCCCGTCCGAGACCACCACGATTCCCGAGAGCGGCACCCCCTGCAACTCGCTTCGCACCTGCGCCAGCGCATTCCCGATCCGGGTGCGGCTGCCGTCGAAACCCAGCCCGGCCACCCCCTCCACGCGCTCGGCTCCGCCCGCGAAACGGAAGGTCCGCACGGCGAAGCGGTCTCCCAGATCGCGCATCAGATCGCCTTCCGTCTCCAGGAGTGCGGCCGCGCTCTCGGCGCGCGAGACGCCCCCTTCGTCCTCGATCGTCATGCTGCGCGAATCGTCGACCAGAACGGCCAGGAAATTGCGCTGCGGCACCACCGAGGTCAGCACCAACGCGGGTTGCATCACGACCAGGAAGAGCAGCGCGAAGAGCGCCCCGCGAAGCGTGCCCAGCACCAGGCGGTCGCGGCGGCGGCTGCGTCCCCGCGCCAGGGTGTAGGTCAGCAGCGCGGGCAACCCCAGGATCGCCAGCGCGGCCAGGAGCGTCGCCACCGGCCAGGGAGAGAGAAAGGACAGATCCCCCTCCTGGAAGAGCACCGGCCGGTACTTGAAGAGGAACTCGAAGACGCCGTTCATTGCTTCGCCCATTTCTTCGCCCCCCACCGGCGCGCTGCTCCCCCGCCGGCCCGCGCGACCGCGATCCACCCGCCGGCCGCTCGCTTGTCCCCGCCCCGGCGCGCCGCCCGCGCCGTCCCCGATCGCCCGCGTCCCGCCGCTCCGGAAAGAGTCGCCCTCATCAGTGGCTCATCGCATAGATGATCATGTTCACGCCCATCTGAAAGGCGAAGGTCGAGTACTGCAGCGGATAGTCGGGCTGCTCCGCCCACTCCCAGGCGTCGCCCAGGTCGGTGTTCCAGTTGATAATCACCATCAGCCGCCCCTCGTCGTTCGCGATTCCCCGCACCTCCGGCACATAGCCGTCGCGTTCCCAGGTCGCTCCGCCCCGGAATCGCCCATAGGCCGGCACCTGCAGAATCTCGTCAATATCGTAAAAGGTGCTGAAGACGGGGTGGTCCAGATCCAGCTCCACCATCGGGCGTCCGGGAAAGACCCGGTTCATGTTCCACTCGAAGACGGCCCACTCGCGCGATCCCCAGAAGTCGTCGATGATGAGCGTTCCGCCCGCCGTCAGGTAGTCGCGCAGCCCATCGATCTCCGCCGGCGAAAGGTCCATGTAGCCCACCTCCAGCGCATAGAGGAAGGGATAGCGCCGAATCTCCGGATCGGTAAGCAACACCGCGTTCTCGTAGTCGAAGGCGTCCAGGTTGGTGAGCCGTTTGAGCACGGTCAGAAACTGGCGGTCGGACTTCGGATAGTCGGTCGCCCAGGAGTTGCGGCGCCGTCCCCAGCCCCCGCCCGACGAATAGGCCGCGCGCGTAAAGTAGAACTCGTGCCAGACGGGGGGCGGCTGGAGCTGGCTGGCCAGATCCGCATGACCGAGCTCCGCCGACAGGTAGACCTCATTCCGCACGGCGAGTGGTTGGCGCTGTTCGCTGTGGGGGAGTGGGGGAGGAAGCGCGGCGATGGCCGTTGCGGCGCCGGCGGTTGGCGCGAAGGCCCTGAAGCCGGGCGTGGCCGCGAGCGATTCCGTCGGGCCGCGATCGGGGTCGGGAGGCCGCGTGGCCCACGAGGCCGCCGCCAGGACAAGCCCCGCGAGCATTCCCCCTGCGGCGATCCCCGCCAGGCCGCCGCGCGCGTCGCGCGATCCCGTCTTGCTGAACGGGCGCGTCAAGCGGAAGCGGGCGGGGGATCCGGGCAACTTCATGGCCTTCCCTGTATGGTCCGGGACCGCCGTGCGGGGCGCCGGATCGCGGCAAGCGGTGCGACAGGAGATGGAACAGGATGCGGGCGCACCGACGATTCCCGCAAGCCGAATGTGTCGGCGTTAGGGGCGTCGTCCGCCACAGCCAGCCGAAGTTCCTAGGCGAGACCGCGAAGCGGAGAGGTCACCGTCGTCGCCGCGTGCGAGGCTTCTTCTTCCGGTACACCACCCGCACCGCCAGCAAGGCCGCCAGAGTCAGCGCCGCCACGAGGGGCCAGAAGGTGTCGGCCCTCACCTCCCAATAGTAGTGCAGAACGCCAAGCGCCGTCGCCAGGTACGCCAGCCGGTGCAGCCGCTGCCAACGCTTCCCCAGCCGCCGAATCCAACCCTTCGTCGAGGTCACCGCCAGCGGCACCAGGAGCACGAGTCCCGCAAAGCCGACGGTGATGTAGCGGCGGTCGCGCACATCGTCGAGGATGTAGGAAAACGCGAAGAGCTGTTCCAGTCCGGCGTAGGACAGGAAGTGAATGCAGGCGTGAGCGAAGGCGAAGAGGCCCAGCAATCGCCGCAATTGAATGATCCGGTTCCAGCCGGTCAGGCGGCGCACCGGGGTGACGGCCAGCGTTGCCAGGAGGAGGACGAGCGTGACGCGGCCCTGAATGTGAATGATCTTCTCGACGGGATTGATGCCGAGGCTGCGCTGAAAGAACCCCGCACCCAGCCACACGACCGGGGCCAGCCCGACCACCCAGATGCCGGTCTTCAGCAACAGAATGGTGCGGCGCGGATTCCCCTGCGCCCGTCTTTGCGGTCTGGAAACGGCCCGGTCGGCCTTCGCTTCAGTCATGGCGCGCCTGGTGTGCCCGGTCTCACGGTTGGGCCTGGTGGTTCAGCCTGGCGATTCGGCCTGGAGCAACGGATCGCGGTAATGCGCGCCTTCGCGGGGGCGGGGAGTGAACCCGACCAATGACGGATTGGGAAGCGCAACACCTAGAAGTGCTTCTTCAGGTCCATTCCCTCGTAGAGGTGCGCCACCTCGTCGGCGTAGCCATTCAGAAACTGCGTCTCCTGCCAGCGGTAACCGAGCAACCGGCCGCTGTCGATTCGCTTCTCGCGCGCCTGGCTCCAGCGGGGGTGCTTCACATCGGGGTTGACATTCGAGTAGAAGCCGTATTCGCCCGGCGTCTGCGTGGCCCAGGTGGTGGGCGGCTCGTCCTCGGTCAAGGTCATGCGGACGATCGACTTGATGCTCTTGAAGCCGTACTTCCAGGGCACAATCAGCCGCAGCGGCGCGCCGTTCTGGTTCGGAAGCTCCTTGCCGTAAAGGCCGTTCACCATAAGAGTAAGCGGGTGCAGCGCCTCGTCCAGGCGGAGTCCCTCGCGGTAGGGCCAGTCGATCCGCGGACGCCACATCCGCTCCGGCATCTGGTTCGGATCCCACAGCGTCTCGAAGGCGACGTATTTCGCGCTGGAGTTGGGCTCGGCGCGGTTGATCACATCGGCCAGGGGGAATCCCCGCCACGGAATGACCATCGCCCACGCCTCGACGCAGCGAAAGCGGTAGACGCGATCCTCAATCGTGGAGGGCTTGATGAAGTCTTCGAGCTGGAATTCGCCCGGATTGTTGCAGAGGCCGTCGACCCGGATCGTCCAGGGCGCAGTGACGAGGGTGTGCGAGCGCCTGGAGGGGTCCGACTTGCCGGTGCCGAACTCGTAGAAGTTGTTGTAGCTGGTGATCTCCTCCAGGGTGTTGGGCTCGAGCTCCTGGGGGATGGGGGCGCCGGTCGCGGGGTCGTGGCGGGCGCCGGTCGCGCCCAGTCCGGTCATGCCCAGTCCGTTCATGCCGAGGAAGGACGCCGCGCCGATTCCCGCCGAAGCGCCGAGGAACGTGCGCCGGTTGATCCAGGTCGACTCGGGGGTGATTTCCGACGAAGGGATGTCGCTGGGCTTGCGGGTCCGGATGATCATGGGGACTTCCTTGCCTGGGGGATTGGCGGTTGGACCGGGGGGATTGGTGGTAGAAGCGGGGGACTGGCGGTCGAAGACTGGCGGTTGGAAATCGCGTGGTGTGCCGGTTCGTGTGGTGGACTTGGAGTCGGGCCCGTCAAGGTGGTGGGACGCCGGAGCGCCGGTATAAGAAGCGCGCGCGGAGTTCAACGCCGCCGGGTTGGGTGATGGTGCGGGCTATCGCTAGAGTTCCGTGCGAGGCGATCTCATAACGGTCAGCGATCGTGCCCGCGTCCGCAATGGCAAGCTCGACGATGAGCGCCGAGGCATCGCGGGAGAGGCGCGCCGTGACTGCCGGGTCCGAGGGGGCGTGGTGAAGTTGCCGGGTGGCGCCGTCGAAGGGGAGGGGGGTGGGAACGCCGGAAATGTGGAGGAAGCGATGGGCAGGTGCAATGGCGAGTCGCGGAGGCCTGTTGGAAGCAAGGTCGGCCAGAAGCCTGCTCCGAAGCGAATCGGTTACGGGAGTGGGTTCCGGGATTGGCGCTCTCTCTTCGCGCGGCCCCACGCAGAGACGGTAATCCAGATCGCCGCCGACCACGGAAAAGCGACAGTCATTCGCTGTGTTCGCTGCCTGTCCCGTAACGACAATGCCTCCGAGGACTCTCGGCGCGGCGTCGCTGGCGGCAGCGTCAAGCACCCAGCTTCCCGCAAAGCGGTGGACGAAGGCAGTGCCGTCGGGTCCCTCCAGCGGGCGGTGTCCGACGCAGGTGGCGGTCGTGAAGAGGATCAGCGGAAGCAAACGAAGCAGACGGTAGGCCGGTCGCGGCGCGCGAGTGTCGGATGGTGTCAAGTCTGCATTCACACCACGTTCCATATCATAAGGCTGCGCCGGTCCCGCAAGATGAGCCAGCGCGAACCCAACGCGCGCATCGGCTTCACGCAGGCGTAATCTCAAGGGTTGAGAGTGGACGGGTGGACCCCCGGTTGTCAAGCGTGGTGGAGCTGGCGAAGCGCTGGGCCACTGCGTCGACGCCACACCCGCCGGCGCGGTTCTGCTGGCCATCGAGGCGCTGGCTCCCCGGGATGGCTTCGACCTGGTCGTCAGCGGGATCAACACGGGCGCGAATGTGGGCGATGTGGGGCACATGTCCGGAACGGTCGGCGCGGCGATGATGGGGGCCTACTACGGGGTGCCCGCGGTGGCTTCCTCGCTGAACGCGCGCAACATGGATTTCCGCTACGCAGCCGCGTTCATGGCCCGCTTCGTCGAGGAGCTTCGGCGGCAGCCGCCTCTGCCGGGCGTGGTGCTGTCGGTCAATTTCCCCGCCGAGACCCAGGACGCGATAGCGGGGGTCGCCGTTGGCCGGATGGGGGGAAGCGCGATCCGATTCGGCTACGACGAGGTGGAGGGAGAGGACGGTGCGCGCGTGTTCCGGCCCCGCTTCCTGCCCGTGGAAACGCAGCCGCCCGGTAGTGATTCCCAAGCCTTCGCACAGGGCATGATCACCGTCACGCCGCTCCGCTTCGACTGGACGGACGACGACACGCTGCGGGCGCTGCAATCGTGGTTGCTGGATCACGGGCTGAGCGTGCCACCGGACAACTGAGCCGAGCCGCGATTGCACGATGGGGCGGGGAGGCCCCGCAATCCACCCATCAATCACCACTCCAAGATGGCAGGTCGCGAATGAAGAAGACGCACTCGCTTCGATTCGCCGTCCTTCTGCCGATGCCGCTTCTGGCGCTGGCCTGCTAGGACACTCCGACCGAGCCGGAGACTCTGCTGACGGAGGACGAGGTGGCCGGGATGGTGGACAGGCATTGACTCCGAATCTGGTATCTGACGTAATCACTTCAGTTTACGAGATTCCGCAGTCGAGTTCCCGCCGTTTGATTCCCGCCGAACGAGATTTCTAGTCTCGCGCCCCGCGGCGAGCTTCCAGAGCCTTCCGAAGCTGTCCCTCGTCCGGCCTCTGGTAACAGTTGAGCACCGTCCTAGCGTTCTTCCAGCCGCCAAGCTCGCACAGCACCTTGAGCGGCTGATCCATCAGGTCGCTCGCGAACTTGCGCCTCAACGAATGCCAACCCCTCCGGTGCTTGCGCTCGATCCCCGCGAGTTGCTCGGCTTTGTACCACCAGACGCGCGGAAGGGTTGGGTTCACGCATTTCAAGGGATCGGTCGGGGAGGGCAGCACCGGCGCGTCGCCGATCCGGGGGCTCCTCTTCCACGCCTGCTTGAGCACGGCGAGTGCCTTTGCTGACAACGGGGTCCGGTGCTCGTATCCCGTCTTCTCGTGCTCGCTACGCCACCGGATGGTTTCTCCCTCAAGGTCGATATCAGACCACTTGAGGTGCCGGATCGCGCCGATTCGGTGGCCGGTCTCATGCGCCAGTACAAGGGCGAGATGGCATCGCCAGCCGACCTGTCGGGACACCTTCAGAAGCGCCCGGTATTCCTTGTCCGTAACAACGACGCGAACCGGGTTCTTCTCGACAGGCTTCCTTAGACCCTTGAGCGGGTTCCTGTCGAGGAGCAGGCGGCCCTGCTCGTCCCTCGACCTCGCGGCCCAGTTGAGCACCGCCATCAGGAACGTGAGATCCCCGTGGATGGTCCGGTTGGACACGGATCTTCCGCTCGGTCCGATCCTGCCCGCGCGCCGCGCCCGGATGAACCGGTCCCAGTCCCTGCGCGACAAGGTCTCGGGTCTTCGGTCCCGTCCGAGGAAGTCGAGGAACATCGCCGTCGCCGCCCGGTCGTGCTTGCGGGACGTATACGCCTTGTTGGGCGTCACCTCCTCACCGTAGATGTCAAAAAGCGTCTCCAAGGTGAGCGGCTCGGGCTCGGCTTCGGCCTTGCCGTTGGGCTCGTACATCGCGAGGCCCGCGGCGGCTTCGTCCGCCTGCCGCTTGGCCCTCGACCAGTCCCGGTGTTTCAGGGACCGGGTGAGCCTGCGCCCGTTCTCTCGCCACTCGATCTGGAAAATGCCGGTCTTCGGATCAGGAAACACCCTCACCCGGTTCCGGCCCCACTCGCCGGCGCTATAGCTGCGCCGGTCCCGCTTCGTGCGTGCCATCATTCGATTCCTCTCGTGATGGACCGCACGATCTGCGCGTCCGAAACTTCGCTGAGCGGTGTTGCCCGCGCCAGATCCAGCCCTCCCCGGAGCCATCAGCGGCTCGGACCCTGGTCGCGGTCCGGCCCGCGCGTCGGCGGCCTTATCACCAGCCGCGACCGCGCGGTCTTGCGCCGGTGGATATCCCGGAATACTCGGCCAAGCGTGTCGCCAGCACGTCGAGCCGCTTGATTCGCATCTGCAAGGCTTCGTTCTCCTCGCTCTGCCGCTCGACGTGCCCTTGCAAGACTTCGACGTGCTGCTGCAAGGCTTCGACCTGCTCGGAGTGCCGCCGCTGCTCCGTCTCGTACTGCTCGGACAACCTCCGCAAGGCCCTCGTCAACTGCTCCTCTAATGCGGTCATAGACCTCCCTCACTCGTTCGACAGCTTCAACGCCGGACGATCCCCGTCCACCCACCAGGGCGGATTGGCCAGCGCCCCGTCCGGCACCACCACGAACCGCTCGCCCTTGATCTCGAGGAGCACGAGCCCCCAGGTGTCCACCTCCAGTTGGGCCAGCGTCCGCCGGGCGTCCTCGATGTCCCGGTTCAGTTCGGCGCGGGTCACGATCCGGTCCTGTATGCTGCTCGCCAACCATCGCATCGTCGCCCAGCTTCCGCCGAAGAAACCGATCCAAAGACTCAGGCCGACGATCAGCGGCCGTTGCCACGCCTTGGCCAGCAACTCGCGCATCTTGCCGGTCGCCTCTCCCATATCGCGCTCGATGGTACGCACCGCGATCCTCGCGACGTGCCGCGAGTGCTCGGCGAGCCTTTCGAGCTCGTTCGCGGTCAACTCCTCGATCTCCCTGCGTTCGCTCTCCAGCCGCTTCCGCAGCCGTTCGGTCAAATCGTTCGCGTTGGAAATCAACTCCGTACAGTTCTCCTTTCAGTCGCCACCGGCTCCCGGTCTCCGGGTCCAGCGCGGTGATGTAGTCCATGCCCTGGCGCGGCACTTCAAGGCCCGCCTCGCGGAGCGCGGCGACAACATCGTGGCGGTCTTTGACCGCACCGTGCTCGACACGCTGGAGCAGGTAGTCCCGGATCAGGTCGCGGGGGGAGGATTCAAGCCGTAGTCCGGCCCGCAGCCGGGTCGCCTCGATGTAGGCGCGGTGGCCGGGGTGTTGCACTCTGGCCCGCTCCGGGTCGTCGGGTCGGCTCCAGCCGTGCTCGTGGTTGAAGGCGTCTCGGAGCGGATCGAACGTCCGCTGCCATCCCGGAGGGGCGATGTTGAGGCTTCGGCCGGTCGCCAGGTCGCACCGGGCGGCGAGGACATGGACGTGCGCGCCTCCGCCCTCCTCGCGGTGCAGCACGGCGGCCCAAGCGTAGCGGTCGGGCTCCAGTCCCGCCCAGGCCGTCCTCTCGAACTCGTCGAGCACCGCCTCGATCTGTTCGTCGGTGGGGTGGTCCTCCGGCGCCCAGGCGATCACGCCGGATGTGTACCTGTGCTCGAAGTCGAGCGAGTCGGCGACGGCGGCCACCATGTCCGGGTTCCCGCGCAACACCTCGACGCCTTCGCGCGGCTTCCCGGTCGCGTCCCGCTCCCCGAGGAGGTAGCTGGCCGCCTTGCCGGCCGAGCCGGTCCCGTGCGCGAGGAACTTAATGTGCATCGCGCTCCGGACTCTCGAAGCGAGCCAGCGCGCCGAGCGCGCGCTCGATGGCGACCAGACGGGCGAGGACTTCGACAGCCTCGGCCGCGCCCTTGTGGGTGTTCGCCCACTTGGCGATCTGGTTGAGGTTGTTCCCGACGCGCGAGACCTGCCGGGTGCGCTCGCGCTCGACCTCGGCCGCGCGGGCCGTCCATGTCCGTGTACGGGCCATGGCCCGCCGGATCAGCGCGGACAGCGGTACGCCGGCGGCCTTCGCCTTGGCCCGCCAGTCGGCGGACTCGCCCGGCGTGAGGCGGACGGCAACCAGAACCGGGCGGCGTCTAGCCATCGCGATGCGCCGTCACGGGGGGAACGGGGGCGACGCCCCCGCCCGCGCAATCCATCGGAGCGCGGGTCTGTTGGGGATCGAAGGGGCAACGTCCCTCGCCAGCCCCACGGTTATACCGGGGGTAGGCTGGCTTACCCTCATAAGAGGCGTCCGACAAGCTCGGCGGCGGCGTGTCCGGGACCCGTCGTCGTCGGCCGGCATTGCGGTGGCGAGGCATCACCGCACGCGCTGCGGGGAACCCGTTCAGACGGGCCTCGCGAAGCGGGGCCAGCGGCGGGATGGTGGCCACCGATGCAGGGCCGTCATTGGGCCGTTGAAGCCGGAGCGGCGACTGATCCCGCCAGCGTCCCTGTCGATAAACCGGGGCATCAGTTCCGTGGTGTGGATCAACCTGGCTACGTGCGACTCCTCCGGTGTTTCGCCTCGATTTCTCGTGCTGTCCTTCACCCTTCGGGGATCCGAAGGGTGGCATACTACGCCGTTCATCTTCGGAGACGGGATCGTCGCCAAGGTCTGGACCGGAGTCCTCATCACGAATGCCGTCGGAAACGGCGCGTCGGCCTCCCCGAGGGAAGTGCCTACCCGCGTACTTAACCGGTGCTTTTGCGTTTCCATGCCTTGAACGCTGAGTAACCACCCGCAGGCAAGTCAACCCGCCCGGAATCTCCTATTTGTCGATAACGTCTAAGGAGATCCAATAACGTCAGGTAGTCGGCGGCGGTCGTCGCCAGCGGGGCGGACAAACACCCCGGATCACTGGTAAACGGCCAGTTGAAGGGTACGACTAATCGATCGGAATGAAGACCCTCCGGCGGGGGATCATCGCTCGTGCCTCTGGCTCCCGCTCAGCCTCGTAAAGCGCCTCCCGAGAGAACCCGCTCCTCGAGACGAACAAGCCTCGGTCCCTTCCTTGCCGCCCGTTCCAGCCCGAACGACCCAAATGTTAGCCACGTGAAGCTTCCTTTGATGGGGTATTGAATTGATACGCACCCTTCGCCCCCACCTCTGCGTCAGGGTTGATTGATCGTCCGCAGAAGCTCGACGCTCAAGTCCTGAGCTCGTGCCACTTGCTCGCTGGTCATGCGGCGTGACAGCCAATCCTTGGCTTCCCGGGCTCCGTCATGGCCCTGCGCACCGGCCAGATTCACCCAAGCGTAGGCAAGCACAAAATCCTCCGACACGCCCCCCCCGGTGGCGTACATGAGCCCGAGGTTGAACTGAGCGCTAGCGTCGCCCTGTTCGGCGGCGGCGCGATACCAGCGGACGGCCTCGGCGGCGTCCTCTGGCACACCCTCCCCGGTGCGGTACATATCCCCGAGATTGTACTGAGCGCGAGCGAGGCCTTGGTCGGCGGCGGCGCGATACCAGCGGACGGCCTCGGCGGCGTCTTCCGGCACGCCACGCCCGTTCTCGTACATGAGCCCGAGGTTGAACTGAGCGCTAGCGTCGCCCTGTTCGGCGGCGGCGCGATACCAGCGGACGGCCTCGGCGGCGTCCTCTGGCACACCCTCCCCGGTGCGGTACATATCCCCGAGATTGTACTGAGCGCGAGCGAGGCCTTGGTCGGCGGCGGCGCGATACCAGCGGACGGCCTCGGCGGCGTCTTCCGGCACGCCACGCCCGTTCTCGTACATGAACCCGAGGCTGTACTGAGCGCGAGCGTCGCCCTGGTCGGCGGCGGCGCGATACCAGCGGACGGCCTCGGCGGCGTCCTCCGGCACGCCCTCCCCGGTGGCGTACATGAGCCCGAGGCTGAACTGAGCGGGAGCGTCGCCCTGGTCGGCGGCGGCACGATACCAGCGGACGGCCTCGGCGGCGTCCTCCGGCACGCCCTCCCCGGCGCGGTACATGAACCCGAGGTTGAACTGAGCGCGAGCGAGGCCCTGGTCGGCGGCGGCGCGATACCAGCGGACGGCCTCGGCGGCGTCCTCCGGCACGCCACGCCCGTTCTCGTACATGAGCCCGAGGTTGAACTGAGCGGGAGCGTCGCCCTGGTCGGCGGCGGCGCGATACCAGCGGACGGCCTCGGCGGCGTCTTCCGGCACGCCACGCCCGTTCTCGTACATGAACCCGAGGCTGCCCTGAGCGCGAGCGTCGCCCTGGTCGGCGGCGGCGCGAAACCAGCGGACGGCCTCGGCGGCGTCTTTCGGCACGCCCTCCCCGGCGCGGTACATGAACCCGAGGCTGCCCTGAGCGCGAGCGTCGCCCTGGTCGGCGGCGGCGCGATACCAGCGGACGGCCTCGGCGGCGTCTTTCGGCACGCCCTCCCCGGCGCGGTACATGAACCCGAGGTTGTACTGAGCGCGAGCGTCGCCCTGTTCGGCAGCGGCGCGATACCAGCGGACGGCCTCGGCTGCGTCTTTCGGCACGCCCTCCCCGACGAAGTACATGTTCCCGAGGTTGTACTGAGCGTGAGCGTCGCCCTGATCGGCGGCGGCGCGAAACCAGCGGACGGCCTCGGCGGCGTCTTTCGGCACGCCCACCCCGGCGCGGTACATGAACCCGAGATTGTACTGAGCGCGAGCGTTGCCTTGATCGGCGGCGGCGCGAAACCAGCGGACGGCCTCGGCGTTGTGCTCTGGAACCCCACGCCCGGTGTTGTACATGAGTCCGAGGTTGAACTGAGCGCTAGCGTCGCCCTGGTCGGCGGCGGCGCGGTACCAGCGGACAGCCTCGGCGGCGTCCTCCGGCACGCCCTCCCCGTTCTCGTACATGAACCCGAGGTCAAACTGAGCGATCGCGTTGCCCTGTTCGGCGGCAGAGATCAGCGCTGCGAGGCCATCCAGAGGGATTTCGTCGTGGTGGGCGGGCAAGGGGAGAGTCCGATTATGAGAGAGGCGGGTTTGGCGGGGCTTTCGGCAACAGCGACGGTGGGATCAGTGTCAAGCCAGAATAGTTGAGTGTCAAGCCGGAACAGAAATTTCCGGGGGCTGAGCGAAGTAGAAATGTCCCCCCTCCCGGAGACGTGTCGAGCCGCTCCTCCGTCCGCGTTTGGGAAGAGGCCGGGAGAAACCGGCGTGGCGGCGGTCGGGACCGCGCCGCGCGCATTCCGCCCGTCTGGACTCAAGGCAGGAGGAGGCGCGCGCCGCTTCGTCCGCGTACCGGTCCGGGACATCACGGACTGGAGACTTGGGATCCGAGGACACGCTTGAAGGCCGGAGGGGTCTGCCGGATCTCCGTGCGCGCCGTAGTAGCCGTCCGGCCTCAAGCGGCAGATCGTCGGGAGATGCTGGTCGGCTACTTCGACAACAACGGGTCGGCCCCGTGCCCTCCGCCCGCGCAATCGCCGCGGAACTGCGGAGACGCGGGTGCATACGCTCCAAGCGACACGGCGCGAGACCTGATTCGGATGCCGGGAGGCCTGAAATGGGACGGATGCGACCGAATAGACCATTTGGTTGGGTTGTGCCCGTAGGCGCGCGCGTACGCAAGGGAAACCTACGAAGGGGTCGTAACCGCCCCATTCGGTCCCGAAGGCGACATTTTCGCGCCGATTTCGCCCGATCATGCCGGATCATGCCACGATTCCGCATCCCAGATACCCGCTCGGGCATACCACCCCGCAACCACCCTCCGGCTCTCTCATCCTGATTGTCGCGCTATACTTGATCCTGAGTGCGGGGTATCGGGGCCGTAGTAGAGCGGGTGTCCGTTCGACGTTAAGGGTCGGCTGACGCGGAATGGCACGTTCCAGTCCGTCATGCGCTTGCCTCCTTCGCGATCTCGTTTGCTGTTGAATGTAGGTTCGATACGGTGTCGATGGCGTCGGCCCGATCGCGGTCGCCCACGAGCGGGTCTGTCTCCGGTAGCCTCGTCGCCGCCTCGCGCACGTCGAGCTTGCCGGTCACGACATCGGCGATCAGCCGGGTGCGGTACTCCTTGAGGAGGGCGATCTGGCGGTTAGCGGTTACCAGCGCGTCTCCCATCTCACGGCTCCGCTCGACAAGGTCCTCGGACATCAGGACCTGTTCGTCGGCAGGAGGAACGGGTGCCCAGAGGTTCAATACGCGATCAACCGCCAACCCGGGCTGCGCCGCGGCAATCGAATACTGGTTGAGGTCCATGACCTCCAAGAGGGCGCGAAACCATTCAAGAACGTGGGCGGGGGTCAGTGTGGCCACGACCGCGTGCTCGGAGGCCCAGAAGCATCCTCCCACCAAGTGGATGTTGCCGCAAAGGGCTCCTTGGCGACCGATAAGCACGTATTCGCCATCATGGGTGTAGTCCGACGTGTAACCGCGCAGTCCGTTGCCACCGAACACCCGATAATCTCCGGTCGAATTGATGGACATCGCGGTGATGGCTTCACCGCTCTGCATGTGCGATAGCGTCTTGAGCCGCCGCACCTCCCAATGCTCCGGCACCTTCCCCAGCCACTCGACGCCGGAGTCCTTGTAGGCCGGATAGGGCTGGCCGGTTCGGACATCGATCCGGCCCGTGACCGCCTCGTGGATCAGCGCCCGCTTCCGCTCCTCCAATAGCTCGACCAGCCGCTCCTTCGCCCGGATGTAGCGTCGGATGCGACGGTCGGCGGCTTCAAGGAAACGGGCGATAGCGTGTTGTTCGGGGAGGGGCGGAATCGGTATTCGCGAGTTGGCCAGCAGGCGATGCTCAATGCTCTCCACCGTGGCGCCTTGCTTCGTCCACTCGCTCAGCCAGAACGACTGGTTGCCTTGGATCAACCCGCAAAGATACTCACTCATGATCCCCTTCCGAGGACGCATGGCCTTCATGTCTTGGTTGACGGCCATCGGCACCGTGTTGATCGCCACTGGAATCTTCCTGCGCAGGATCCCAGACCTGACGACTACAAGCATGGCACCAGCCGCAACGATGTTTGCCGCACTCGCTGCCACAGCAGGTTCGGTAATGTGGTCGGCGGTATCGTTGAGTCGGTTGCGGGTCATGTCCTTAGGCGATACCCAGGGTATCCGACCCCTCCAGAACGAAGCATTGGTCTTCGAAGGAGTGCCGCCTCCCGTGAAGGACACCGCGTACTTCAGCCTCCGCACCTCCCAATGCTCCGGCACCCTCCCCAGCCACTCCACCCCTGAGTCCCGATAGGCCGGATACGGCCCGAGTTCAGTGCTCATCCCGGTCACCCGAATAGCGTTTCCCTAACGGTCCGCCGGGACAGGTCGGCGACCTGCGCCACCTCGTTGACGATCGCGTTCAAGGTTCCTACGCGTAACTCGCGGTGGGCGGGCACGGTAACGCTGTGTCGGCCGGTCCCGATGACCCGTGTGACGGTCATGTGGTTTCCCCTCGTGCGCGAGATGGTATAGCCGTAGTGCCGCCCGAGGCGTCCGGCGAGATCCCTTCCCGAGAGATCGCGCGGAAGTCTCATACCGCTATGGCCTCGTCCCGCACCAAGTGCAGCCGGACCACGCCGGGGACAGCACCGTCGTCAAAATGGCAGCGCACGGCGTCCCTCACCATGTCTTTCAGGTCGTCCCAGTCGTCGCCCTGCGTGAAGATTGCGTAGCCGAGTGCGCGGGCATCGTATCCGCCTTCAGGGGCTTCCGTTACCTCGAAGATGATCTCGTTGCTGTTCATCGTGTTTGGTCCTTTTCCGATTCGTCACTTCGGCCGCATCAATGGAGGGGCCGACCGCCCCAGTATCTCAAGGAGCAACCCCTCCGTCTCCCTCTCGACCGCCAGAATGTCGTCCCCGATCTCAGCGAGCGTCCGCATCGGCTCTGGCTTGTGGAAGTACCGGTTGAAGCTGATCTCGTAGCCGATCTTCACGCTCTTCGCGACATACCACGCATCCCCGGCGTAGGGAAGCACCTCGCGCCGCAGGAACCCCTCGATTCCGCCCTCCTCCATCAGCGGGATCTGCTCGGTGTCCCTGAGCGACGTGTCCGGCTCGTACTCGACGATTCGCGAAGTCCCCCGCTTCCCAGCCACCGCAAACCGCCCCCGAATCGGATCGGCCACCACGCCCGTCCGTGGCCCGTAGACCTTCTTCACCACCGGCTCGGCCTTCTCGTCGCGATCCGCCAGGCCATCCCGCAGCAGCCTCTTCCGCTTGGTTGTCAGCGTTGCGCGCGCGCCCTGCCTTCGCAGCTCCTTCTTCACCGCCGCCTCGAATGCGCCAGAGTCCCGGTGCGGCCCCGCGCCGATCCGGTCCGCCACGCCGTGCACCGCGTCTCCCAGCGCCACATCTCCCGCATCCACGCAGGCGTCGAAGAACCGCTCCCGCCGCTCTTCCGACAGCTCCACCGTCAGCCGCAGCGGCCGCTCGACCGTCACCTTCCAGTACCCGAACGCGTCGTTGGCGAAGATCCGGCTCTCCTCCGTCTCCTCGAAGTCGAGGAAGGTCCGGCAGATCCGCTCGATGTCCTCGTCCCCGAGTTCGCAGTTCTTCTTCCCCAGATTCTTGCGCAACGGACGGAACCACTTCGTCGCGTCGATCAGTTGCACCTTGCCGCGGCGGTGCCCGGGCTTGCGGTTCGTGAGCACCCAGATGTAGGTGGCGATCCCGGTGTTGTAGAACATGTTGAGGGGAAGCGCGACGATCGCCTCCAGCCAGTCGTTCTCGATGATCCAGCGGCGGATGTTGCTCTCGCCCTGTCCCGCCCCGCCCGTGAAGAGCGAACTGCCGTTGTGGACTTGGGCGATGCGGCTTCCGAGCGGCGTGTCCCGCTTCATCTTCGACAGCTTGTTGGCCAGAAAGAGCATCTGGCCGTCGCTGGTTCGGGTGACCAACGAGTACTCGGGGTCGCCCGCGTGCTCGATCAGGAAGCGTGGATCGCGCATCTCCTTCTTGCCGCCCATGCGTGCCAGATCGGACTTCCAGCTCTTGCCGTAGGGCGGGTTGGAGAGCATGAAGTCGAACTCGCGGTGGCCGTACCCGTCGTTGGACAGGGTGGAGTGCGCCGGGCCGCCCACGATGTTGTCGGCAGCCTCGCCGTCGCCCTTGAGGAGCAGGTCGGCCTTGCAGATGGCGTAGGTCTCGGCGTTGATCTCCTGGCCGAACAGATGCGTGGACACCTGCTTGCCGCGTTGCTCTGCGATCTGGTGAAGCACGTCTTCCGCAAGGGTCAGCATGCCGCCCGTCCCGCAGGCGCCGTCGTAGATCAGGTAGGTGCCCGACTCGATCCGGTCGGCGATGGGCTGGAACACGAGCTTCGCCATGAGCGTCACGGCGTCGCGCGGCGTGAAGTGCTCGCCTGCCTCCTCGTTGTTCTCTTCGTTGAATCGCCGGATCAGCTCCTCGAAGACCGTCCCCATGCCGTGGTTGTCGAGGCCGGGGTGCCGGACCGCACCCCCCGTGTCCATCACCGGATCGGGACCCAGGTTGATGTCCGGCGAGGTCAGCTTCTCGATCAGCGAACCCAGGGCGTCGGCCCTGTCGAGGCGCGGGATCTGGTTGCGGAACTCGAAGTTGTCGAGGATGTCCTGCACGTTGGGCGAGAATCCGTCGAGGTAGTCCTCGAAGTCGGCCCTGAGTTGCTGTCTGCTGGCTCTCGCCCGGAGATCGCGAAGTGTGAACTGCGAGGTGTTGTGGAAGGCCTGCCCGGCCGCCTGCCGGAGCGCGGCGTCCTGGTTCGTGACCCCGGCGGCGTCCAGCGTCGCCTTCATGTCGATCACGGCCCGTTTGGTGGGTTCCAGCACCGCGTCGAGTCGGCGCAGCACGGTCATGGGCAGGATCACATCGCGGTACTTTGCCGCGCACGTATACATCGCGGAGCACGTCGTCCGCGATGCCCCAGATGTAGTTGACGATCCAGTTCAGATTGGGCGCGGTCATATGGAGTCGTGGGTTTCGGGGTGGGGTGCTGAGTGCGCCGCGCGGGAACCCCGTACGATAACGTACCGGCCACGGAGCGGCTCTGGTAGCGCGTGAACCGCGTATCCGCCGTGCATTCCGCCGGGGATGATCGCCGACGGGGTGCGGCGCAGTGCTCGCGTTCGGCGGGCGACCTACTATCGTTTTCTCTCGCCCGGCCGCTCAGGTGACGGGGACGATCCTGCGGGTGGGCGATGCAAGACGCGATCACGCTGACCGAATTGCCTGGACTCTTTTTGGATGCGGACGGGTTGAAGGACAGGGGACGAGCTTGACCACGTCCGTCCTGAGTGTAAATGGGTGATGTCCGACAGCGGGCAGGTGGCTCCGCGAACCCAAGCGGCCAAGCCGCTACCAAGGGGAAGCGATTCCCGCAATTCGAGGCGATTTCCCCACTTTTTCCGACCAACGAGAGCCGATGACATCCAAGGGCAGAAAGCGCAGATCGTGCAGCCCTGTAAGTAGTTAGACGATCTTCTGCCGTGATTCAGGCCTCTGGGGATCCGCTGGACAGTCTGTATGCGATTGCGTCGTCCGGCCTGCTCGAATCGGCCGAGGGGGTGCAGGAGGGCGACAGGGCGCGCGAGGGTGGCACGGCAACCGGGTCAGCCCTCCCACACCTCCTCAAACGCCTTCGCCATCCGCGGTCCCGCGCCCTCGTCCTCGTGCTTGAAGAAGACGAAGACATCGCGCCAGGCCCTCTTCCGCCGCAGCCGCTCTGCCCACTCGGCCAGCTCAGCGGTGCTGTAACCGGGTCGCCGCAGCCGCGCGTACCCGAATGACGCCGTCTCCACGACCGGGGCCTCGCCCTCGCCGGTGTCGGCGGTCACCAGGGCCGCGCCGTTGTCGGCCAGCGTCTGGTAGGTCTCGGTGGCGAACCAGCTCTGGTGGCGGAACTCGAATGCAGCGCGAACGTCGTCCGGGATCAGCGCCAGGAAGTCGCGCAGCCGCTCCACGTCGGCGCGCAGGTAGGGAGGCAACTGGAAGAGGAAGGGGCCGAGCCGGGGTCCCAATGCTCCCTTCGCGGTTGTGACCAGATACTCCAGAGGATCGCCGGCGTCCTTGAGGCGCTTCATATGGGTGATTCTTCGACTCGCCTTCAGCACAAACGAGAAGTCGTCCGGGACCTGCGCGGCCCACTTCTCGAGCATCTCCGCGCGCGGCAGCCGGTAGAAGGTGTTGTTGATCTCGACGCTGTTCAGCCGCTGCGCGTAGTAGCCGAGCATCTTCGTGGCCGCCAGCTTTTCGGGGTAGAATCTTCCCTTCCACTCCTTGTAGGAGAAGCCGCTCGTGCCGGTCCAGACTGTCATTGGGTGGGGTCCTCGGGGGCTGGGGACTGGGACTGACTCTGGACTGGGTGGGTCCTCGGGGGCTGGGACTGAGTCTGGGGACGGACTGAATCCGGGAAAAAGGTTGGCGTTGCCGGCGCGCACCGCACGGGCGCACCCGGGGACCGTCGGGTCGGGCTGGCGCCTTGCG
Organism: Longimicrobiales bacterium; assembly: GCA_965213665.1. Classification (GTDB taxonomy): domain Bacteria; phylum Gemmatimonadota; class Gemmatimonadetes; order Longimicrobiales; family Gaopeijiaceae; genus Bin94. The sequence continues at coordinate 2,319,064 of CBDBZW010000003.1, read as the reverse complement.
GGCCGGACGAACACTCCGCGAGCACTCTAATGCCATTCCTGCCATTCTGCCCGAAGGATCGAACCGGACGACTCGTCCCATGCGACCAACCGGCATGGTCATTCCCGAATCGTGTCACCGATCGGGAACGCCGAAGAGTTTGCGCGCCGCCGTGCGATTGTCGTGACGGCCGAAGCCAAACCGCCACATGATCGACGGAATCGAGGTGCCGCCGTACGGGGACTTTCTCGCGGAGCGGCGCGCGGGCGAGCTTCTGATGCGATCTTCCCCGGAGCCGCGCGATCTTCTCCAGAGCAGGTGCGATTCCCCCGGAGCCGCGCGATCTTTTCCTCAACTGGCCCCCACCCCCCCCTCCACCCCACATTCCCCCATGATTTCTTCGATCTCCACGCCCGCCACGGCGCCTCCACCCGGCCGCGACGTCTTGACCCGGCCCCCCCGCGGCCACCTTCGCCACCCCGGCCACCGCTTCCCCCGCCCCCCGGCCACCCCCCGGCCCCACCCACCCACCCCCCTCCTCCTCGCGGCCACCCTTCTCGCCACCGCCTGCGCCGGCTCCCTCGAGCTCACCCCCTCCGACGCGGCCACCGTCCTCGCCGGGCACTACCTCGATCACCCCAACCCCGCCCAAAACGGCCCCCACGGCGTCCTCACCCTCTTTTACGGCAGCGGCACCGACAAGAACCGCCCCGAATACCGCGATTCGGTCGCCATCGTCACCGAAACCGTCGACGCCTCCACCCTGGTTGATCTCGGCAACTCGGCCAAATCGCGCAACGATTACTGGGGGTTCGCGCCCGACAGCTTCCCCATCAACGCGCGCGTCTGGCACCCCGACGCCCCGGGCCCCCATCCCCTCGTGCTGGTTGTGCACGGCAACCACAACATGCGCGACTTCTCCGACCCCGGCTACGACTGGCTCGGCGAGCTCCTGGCAAGCCGCGGCTACATCCTCGCCTCGGTCGACATGAACTTCATCAACGGTGGGATTCGCGGCGAAAACGACGGGCGCGGCTGGCTCCTGCTCAAGCACCTGCAGGCCTGGCAGCGCTTCAACGACGACCCGGACGGACCCTTCCACGGCCGCGTCGACATGGGCAACATCGCGCTCATCGGGCATTCCCGCGGCGGCGAAGCGGTGGCGCTCGCGGCGGCCTTCAACCGGCTGGCCCGCTACCCCGACGACGCATCGCTCGAGTTCGACTTTGGCTTCGACATCAAATCGGTCATTTCCATTGCCCCCGTCGACGGCCAGTACCTCCCCGCCGACCAGCGCGCACCGCTGAACGACTTCAACTACCTCGTCTTCCACGGCTCCCACGACGGCGACGTCACCAGCTTCCACGGCCTGCGCATCTTCAACCGCCTGCGCTTCACCGCGGCCCGCGAGTCCCCCACCGCCGACCCGCCCGCCCCCGACTTCTTCAAGTCCGCCGTCTACGTCTACCGCGCCAACCACGGCCAGTGGAACACCGTCTGGGGCGCCCACGACAACGGTCCCCGCAGTCCCCGCATCCTCGAGCTCGACGGCCTGCTGCCCCCCGAAGACCAGCGCGAGTTCGGCCGCGTCTTCGTCTCCGCCTTCCTCGACATCACCCTCAAGGGCGACGACCGCTACCGCCCCCTCTTTCGCGATCACCGCGTCGCCGGCGGCTGGCTCCCTCCGACCATGTACATCACCCGCTTCATGGATTCGTCCTTCCGCCCGCTCGCCCACTTCGAGGAGGACATCGACGTCACCACCGGCTCGGCCCCGGGCGTCACCCTTCACGGCGCCGACTTCAGCACCTGGCGCGAGGGCCGTCTTCAGCTCCGCTCCGCCAACCGCACCAACACCTCGTCCTCGCAGATCAACCAGGCACTCTGGCTCGGCTGGAACAACCGCTACCGGGGCTCCGACGATCCCGCGCCACCCGCCGTTTTCGCCATTGACCTGCCCGGGGAGCTGGCCACGCGCTGGTCCGCCGACGCCGAAACCACCCTCGAACTGCATGTGGGCGCTCTGGACCGGGAGCCGGGACCGCGCAAGAACCCCGATGCGGACGAAAACCAGGCACAAGAGGAGGAGGGGGAAGAGGGCGACGCCGGCAACCGCGGCAACCCGGACCGCGCCGACGCCGAAGATGCGGACCCCGGCGACGAGGCGAGAACGCCGGTCGAGCTCACCGTTGCAGCCATCGACCTTGACGGAGACACGGCGCGCACAACCCTGAACGACTACGGCGCCCTGCGCAAACCGCTCACCATCCGCGTCCTGCGCCGCCGCGACCTCGAATCCCAACGCTTCGCCGATCCCTGGGAGCTCATCCTGCAGCACTTCTCGATCCCGCTCTCGGACTTCGCGGCCGCCAATCCCGCCTTCGACCCCGCCACCCTGGCCACCGTCGCGCTCATCTTCGACCGCACCGAGGCGGGCACCGTCGTCGTGGACGATGTGGGACTCTCGCGGCTGCATCCGGCCTTTCGCGGGGCGCGGGTGCCGCGGGTCAATCCATGAGGAACCGAAGTCTGCATAGAGGAATAGAAGTCATGCATAGCGAAACAGAAGTCATGCATGGAGAAACAGGAGTCATGCAAAGAGTCGCTTCCACGGCGTGTCGCGCGTGTGTCAAGGCTTCCATGGCGTGTCGCGCGCGTGTCAAGGCTTCCACGAGGCGTGTTCGCAAGGGAACGTTTGTCAGGGGAATCCGTCGACACCGGCGGGCGCTTGTTCCGTGTCTCGCCATTTTTCTCGCCGCCGCTCCCGCGCTTGTCGCTGGCTCCCTCTGCGCGCAGGAGGCGGAGCGGGGATACGTGTTCGAGGGCAATGTGCGCGACGCGGGTACGGGTCAGCCTCTGGCGGGAGCGCAGGTCTCGGTCGTGGGGAGAGAGACCCGGGCGGTGACCCGCGGGGACGGGAGCTTCCACCTGACCGGGTTGGCTGCGGGCGGGTACATCCTTCGAGCCGACCGTCCGGGTTACCGGGGCGCCACCGTGGTCGTCGCCGTGGGGAACATGCGCGCGCGCCGGTCGGTGGCGGAGGCGGCGGAGGTCGTGATCGAGTTGACACCGTCTCCCATTGCGCTGGACGACCTGGTGGTGACGGCCACGATCAGCGAGCGAGCAGCGGCCGAGGCGCTCCGGCCGGTCAGCGTCATGGCGGGCGATGACTTGCAGCGCCGTATGACGGCGACGGTCGCGGGGACGCTGGCGTCCATGCCGGGGTTGGCCGCCACCAGGATGGGTCCGTCCGTGGCGCAACCGGTGATTCGGGGACTGACCGGGGACCGGGTACTGATGCTCGAGGACGGGATTGCCGTTGGAGACGCCTCCAACCAGGGCGCGGACCACACGACCGCACTCGACCCGTCGTCGGCGCGGCGGATCGAGGTCGTGCGGGGCCCGGGCGCGCTACTCTACGGGGGCAACGCGCTGGGCGGGGTGATCAACGTCATCCGCGACGAGATTCCGACGACCGTGCCCCACCACCTCACAGGCGCGGCGACAATGCAGACGCAGACCGCGACCGGCTCACTGGCCGGCAGCGCGACGGCGGTGTTCGCCGTCACGGAGCGCGTACCGCTGCGAGTGGAGGTGGCCGCGCGGACGGCCGGAGATCTGAAGACCCCCGTCGGCACCCTTGCCAACACCGACGGCGAAATGTGGAGCGGGGGTGCGGGGACGGCCTGGGTGTCCGATTGGGGTCGCCTGGGGGCTTCGTTTCGCGGCTACCGCAACGACTACGGCATCCCTGGCGGATTCGTTGGCGGGCACGAGCAGGGGGTGCGCATCGAGATGGAGCGGGCCTCGTCGAAGTTCCGGACCGTGGTCGATGAGCCGGCCGGGCCTTTCCGTCACCTCCGTTTCGACGCGACCCACACCTGGTACACGCACCGCGAGCTCGAAGCGTCGGACATTCTGGGCACGCTCTTCGAGCAGCAGAACGCAAGCGCCGACGTGCTGGGCCGGCATGGGAGGTGGGGGCCGTTCAATGCGGGTGCGATGGGCGGCCGAGCGTCCTGGGAGGATTTCGGATACGGGGGATCGCTGTTCACGCCGGACACGCGTCGGCTCAAGGCGGCTCTGTACGTGCTCGAGGAGATCGACCTGGGACCCATCCAGATGGAGTCCGGGCTGCGCTACGACTGGACCCTGACCGATCCGGGGGAAGACCGGACTTCGGACATCGGTGAGATCCGAGACCGCAGATTCCACTCCCTGTCGGGGTCATTGGGTGTCCTTTACAAGTCCGCCGCGGGGCTGGTCCTCGGTGCGAGCGTTGTCCGGGCGTTTCGCACACCGGACGTCACCGAACTCTATTCGGAGGGACCGCATCTGGCGGCCTACGTCTTTGAAGTCGGAAATCCGTCGCTGGAGGGCGAGATCGGGACGGGGCTCGACGTCTTCCTGCGCTTCGAATCGGACCGGCTTAGAGCCGAAATTACCGGCTTCCACAACGACATCGGGAACCATATCTACGGGGAAGACACGGGGAGGCTGAGCCGCGTCCTCCTGCCCATTTATCAGTTCCGGGGCAGCGACGCCGTGTTCAGCGGCTTCGAAGCCGGCGTGGACTTTGACGCCGGGCGGGGGCTGGCGCTGGAGGGAGTGGCCTCGTCGGTGAGGGGCAGTCTCAAGGAGACCGATCAGCCCCTGCCTCTCGTTCCTCCGCTCAAGGGACATGTGGCGCTGAAGTACGAGAGGCCGTCGTGGTATGTCCGGGCGGAGGCCGAGATGGCAAACCGGCAGGACCGGGTCGGCGAATTCGAGACGCCGACGGATGGGTACACCGTCCTCAACGCCTCGGCGGGGGTGCGGCTCACCTTCGGCGGGCGCCTGAACGTCCTGACCGTGAGCCTCGCCAACGCCGCGAATGCCGAGTACCGCAACCACCTCTCCCGGGTGAAGGAGATCATGCCGGAGGGAGGGCGGAGTCTGAATGTCGTCTATCGGGTGGTGTATTGAGCTTAGCGCGCCAGCCAGGCGCTGAAGCGCTCGTTCAGTTCGTCCTGGTTGTCGACCCAGTATGACCAGTCGTATCGAAGTGAACGATCCACATTGCCCGCACTGGTCGGCATGTGAGGCGCCATCTCGACGCCTGCAACGACGTGGGTGGTCACCAGCGGCATGGCTGATCTGCGCGCGGGGGAATAGGAGATCCGGCGGCTGATCCGCGCCATGGACTCGGCGCCGGTGCTGAAGGCTACATACCTGAGAGCTTCTTCCAGCCTCGGTGTACCCGCAACGATCCCGACCTGACCCACGTCCAGCAACTGCCCGTCCCACACAATCACGAACGGTTGGTTCTCCAGGATCCGGGCATTGAAGATGCGGCCGTTGTACGCCGTGCTCATGACCACTTCCCGGTCGGCCAACATCTGCGGCGGCTGGGCGCCCGCCTCCCACCAGACCACTTCGTTCTTGATTGTTTCGAGCTTGGCAAAGGCCCGGTCCAGGCCCTCCGGCGTCTCCAGCGTGGCGTACACCTCGTCGAGCGGCACGCCATCGGCGATCAGGGCGAACTCCAGGTTCACCTGCGGTACCCGCCGCATCCCGCGACGGCCCGGGAACCTCTCCATGTCGAAGAAGTCGGCCATGGTGGTGGGCTTTTCGCCGGCAAAGTTCTCGTCGTTGTACGCGTACACGGTCGACCAATACAGATTGCCCACCCCGCAATCGGTGTGGCTCTCGGCCACGAAATCGTCGGCCGCGGGCGTACCGTCGGGTCCGGCAGGCAGATCGTTGATGTCGATCAGCTCAAGCAGCCCTTCGTCACAACCACGCACGGCATCGGCCATCTCCAGGTCGACGACATCCCAGTGGATGTTGCCGATGTCCACCTGCGCCCGTATCTGGGCCAGGCCGCCGTTGTAGACCTCGAGGCCGATGCCGATGCCGGTCGCCTCGGCAAAGGGAATATTGGCGCCCTCGTTGACGGCGCGACCGTAGGAACCGCCCCAGGACACAACGGTGATCGACTGCCCGGCGGCAGGATGGAGCGGGACGCCGGAAAGGAGCGAAACGAGCCCCAGGGCGGTCGCCGCCAAAAGACATCTCATGGTTCCTTCTCTCATTCCGTTTCTCCTTACTCTCGCTCCGTTGCGCCGTAGCTACCGAATCGCCACCCCGATCCGGTGCGGCCCCAGCGCGGGGTCGGCGTCGATGAAGGCGTAGTCCAGCCGGATGCGATCGCCCTCGAAACCCGCTCCGAAGGTGATCGGCGAGCCGTCGTCCGAGGTGCGCAGTCCACCGATTCTGCCGACGAAGACGCGGCGCTGAACAGGCCACCAGGAAACTTCCACGCCGCCGCCGGGCACGACTCGCCCCTCCCGCTCGACCGCCACCTGGAAGGCGCCGCCCACATCGAGGGGGCCGAAGGGGGTGCGGTCGGTGGCGGCGGCAAGCACGGCCCTCTGCGTGAGGGGGACGCGGGTGTCCGAGTGGCGGAGATCGGGGCCCAGATTCTGCACTGTGAGGACGGCGGTAAGCCAGCCGAACTCGCGGGCCAGACCGAGATCCAGGGCGCCGGCCTGGGCGCTGGAGCCGCCTTCGGGGCCTTGTTGCATGACGAGCTTGGCCGCCGCTCCGACACGGAAGCCAAAGAGGGTGCGCGCGTGGCCGATCGCGGCGAGCGATTCGGCGCCGTCCCGGGCGAGGGCCAGGCCGGCCGCCACGGTTCCGCCCAGCCAGGCGCCGGTAGCGGACAGGGCGAGGTCGGTGGCTCCACCGCGGGAATCGTCGTCGTAGTCGTCTTCGTCGGGGTGGCGGTCGTCGTCGTCGTGCGAGACGCGGCCGCGTGGGTTGGGGCCGTCCAAGCCGCCGTCGCCGGTGCAGTAGCCGCGGTCGTCGTGCTCGCGGTCGCAATCTTCTTCCGGGTAGCGGTAGCCGCGGCGGTGGCCGGTTGTGCCCGCCGCGAGGGCGAACCCTTCGCCGCTGATCAGCGCGGGGTGGTGGAAGATGGCAAAGCCGCCGTTGCCCGCGACAGAGAATGCCCCGCCGAGCCCTGCCGCCCGCACACTCGGCACAAGGTCGAAGATTGCTAGATTGCCGCCGTAGCGGGAGGATCCGTGGCGCTCGTCGTCGTCCCGGGGGTGGTCCTTTTCCTGGGCAGCGGCGCCCGTGGCCGCAAGGATCAGGGTCAGGGCCGCGGCGAGAACGGCGGGATTGGGGCGGATCCTGGACGGAAGAATGGCGCTTCTCCTCGGGCGGAGTGTGGCGGCCGGATGGTGGGGGGAGGGGGGGTACCCCCGTGCGTTACGGTGAGAACGATACCCGCCACCCGCGTGAACGGGCAACCGTCAGGGACCGCTCAACGCTGGGCACCCCTCTGCTGCACTCTTCGCTGTTCCATCAGCAAACTTTTCATTCAGGGCTCATACCCTCGCCGTCCGCTCAGCAACTCGTGTCCACCGCGTCGGCCTCCGCCACCAGCGATTCCCGGACGCCCTTGAGCTCCAGGCTGCAGTTGGCGAGACACCGCGAGCAGCGCACGACGATCCGGCGGCGAACGTAGGGCATCCCGGACCAGGGCATCGTCTGGATGACCGAACAGAGTCCGTGGCATTCCGGACAGCGCGGGGTGGCCACCCCGTCCATGACCTGGCCCAGAAGGCATTCGGCTTGGCCGCGCGAGAGGCGGCTCATGCGCAGGTGGAAGAGGTCGGTGAGTGTTATCATGATGGATGGCCGTGATCGCGGGGCGGCGCCTCCCTGGCGGCGAAGGATGGGTGACCGGTCGTGGAGGAGGATCGCGGGGAAGCTGCGGTCTCCCGTGGGGAATCAACGTTCTCGCGGGTGGACGTGTCTGATGGAGGTGGCGCCGGGACCGGCACAACGTCGCGGCGGCGACTTGAAGCAACAGAGTCGCGGCGGCGACTTGAAACAGCATACAACGAAAGATGACTTGCGGTGAATATATTGGTGGCGGCGGTTGCGGCATTGGCGGTTGCGGGTCAGGATGCGGGCGCGTCTGGCCACCGGGCGGCATCCGGGGCCGCGGGCGAACCGGAGCGCACGGGCGCGGAGTATCACGGGAGCGAAGGCCAGCTCGATGTGACCGGGGTGCAGACGCCGAGCGCGGAGATCCGGATCGACGGAGTTCTGGACGACGAGGCCTGGGCGAATGCGCCGGTCCTGACCGGCTTCACGCAGTTCGATCCGGTGGAGGGCGTTCCGGCGACGCAGCGGACGGTGGCGCGGGTGCTGGTGACCGAGGACGCGGTCTATTTCGGGGTCGAGGCGCACGACGATCTTCCGGGCGGGGTGCGGGCCACCCTGGGCGACCGCGATTCCTTCGGGTTTTCCGACGACTACGTGCGCTTCATCGTGGACACCTTCGACGACCGGCGGCGTGGCTATGTGATCATGGTCAATCCGCTGGGCGTGCAGCAGGACGGATTGTGGGTGGTGGGGCGGGGTGGGCGGCGCGAACGAATGGGTCCGCCGATCGACTGGAACCCGGACTTCGTGTGGGATTCCGAGGGGAAGGTCTTCGATTGGGGCTACTCGGTCGAGGTGAAGCTGCCGCTCAAGAGCATCAAGTTCCGCGACCGGGAGCTTCAGGATTGGGGATTTCAGGTCGAACGGAGGATTGCGCGCAACGGCTACTCCGAGTCGTGGGCGCCGATCACGGCCAATGTGGCGAACCGGATGGAGCAGTTCGGAAGTCTGAGCGGGTTGCGCGACCTGGACCCCGGGCTCTTCCTCGAGGTCAACCCGGTGCAGACCTTCTCGCATCAGAGCGCCTGGAGCGACGATCTCGGGGGGCTGGAGCGGGGCGGCGTGGACGGCGACTTCGGCTTCAACGTCACCTACGGCATTACCTCGAACCTGACGCTGGACGGTACCTACAATCCCGATTTTTCGCAGGTCGAGGCCGATGCCGGGCAAATCGCGGTGAATGAACGCTTTGCGCTCTTCCTGCGCGAGAAACGGCCCTTCTTCCTGGAGGGGACGGAGATCTTCAGCCTGCCACAGCAGCTCGTCTATACGCGCTCGATCGTGAATCCGGTGGGAGGCGCCAAAATCCAGGGGAAGATCGGCAACTTCAACGCGGGCTTCCTCAACGCCGTGGACGATGTCTCCAACCCCGATGGATCGGATACGAACGCGCACCCGATCGTGAACATCTTTCGGCTGCGGCACGACCTGGGCGCCACCTCCAATGTGGGCATGGTCCTTACCGATCGCTCCTACAGCGGCGACCGCTTCAACCGGGTGGCGGGGATCGACGGGCGCTTCCAGCTCCGGCAGCGCTACACCATGACGGTTCTGGCGGCGGGCAGCCGCACGGCCGAGGGATCGGAGGCGCGAGAGAATGGGTCGCTGGTCTCGGCGCGGTTCGCGCGCACGGGCCGCAACCTCCAGTTCGACGCCAGCGTGCTGGATGTCTCGGACGACTTTATCGCGCGGAGTGGCTTCATTCGCCGCACCGGCGTCTCGCAACTTCGGACGCAGGCGAGCTACAACTTCCGCGGCAAGCCCGGCGATCTGGTCGAGCGCTGGGGACCGAGTCTGGAGATGGAGGGCTTCTGGGACCGCGACGCCTTCTGGCAGCGCGGCTGGGCCGAGGAGCGCCGCATCCGGGCGGGCGGCAGCCTCTCGCTGCGCAACAACATCACCCTCTGGGGGAACTACACGCGCTCCTGGTACCAGTTCGACCGCACCGACTACGACGGTCTCTTTGCGGTTTCCGGCGGCGGACAGCGACGTCCCTTCGTTGCCGACCCGGCCTTCTTTGAGGGGCTGAACTCGGGCACTCTCTTCATCTGGGTGAATCCCTTCGACAAGGTCCGCAGCAATGTGCGCTTCACGCGCTCCGAGACGCCGCTCTTCGACTTCATCACCGACACGCCGGTGGATATCGCCAATTCCTGGTCCGGGAACGCGAGTCTGAATCTCTTCCCCACCACCAATCTCAGCATCGATGTGAGCGTCAATCACACGAGTCTCTTCCGCCAGCGCGACGGGTCGCTCTATTCGCGGGCCACAATTCCGCGGCTCACCGGCCAGTACCAGTTCAGCCGCGCGCTCTTCCTGCGGACGATCGTGGAGTACGGCAGCCAGGAACGCGGTGTGCTCATGACGCCCAACGGCGGTCTGCCGGTCTCGTGGTGTTCGGGCGATTCGTGCGTGGCGCTGGCGGGCTCCGGCGTGAACGATCTTGGCGTCGAGACGCTGCTGAGCTACGAGCCCACGCCCGGAACGGTCTTCTTTGTGGGGTACTCGCGGGCCATGGAAGACATGCAGGCCTTCCGCTTCCGCGATGTGCGCCCGGAGGCCGAGGGCGTCTTCATGAAACTTTCCTACCGCTTCCGCGGGTAGGGACGCCGGTCCTGTCAGAGGGGGCGCCGGCCGGCGGCAGTCGCGCGGGCCGGGATTCCTCGCGAGACTACGGGATTGCACAGGGCACGGGATTGCACAGGGCAGTCGCGTGGCTTCCCCCGCAAAACAAGGAGACGAAAACGATGGGTTCGATGAAAGCCGTAGGTGCGGTGGCGGCGACGGGTGTGGTGAGTGTTCTGCTACTCAAGCTGCTGGCCGCGGTGGCCGCGCCGCTCCTGGGCATGGTCTTCGGTCTGCTCACCAAAGCGTTGATAATCGGCCTGGTCGTGGCGGCCGCGTTCTTCCTCTACCGGGTGTTCCGGCGGCGGCGCGACGCAGCGGCGTAGCGTTCCACCAGGGCCGGGTCCCGAGGCGCCCGCTCTATCCGCGCGTGGGCGGCCTGGGACGGAAGGGCGGCCGGGATCCAGGTCGGCCACCGGGTTTGCCGCGGTGGCCGGGTCGGTCGCTCCCCGGTCTGCCGCCGCCGGGTCGGCCTCCTCCCGGTCGACCACCGGGCCTTCCACCACTCGGTCTTCCACCACTTGGTCTCCCACCCCCCGGCCTTCCACCTGCCGGTCCCCCCGGTCCCCGGTTCGGGCGCCGCTCCCTTGGCCGGTCGTAGTCCACCCGCAGCGCGCGGCCACCGAGCGTAATCCCGTTTAGCGCCCCGATCACGGTCTGCGCATCGCTCTCGCGGACCTCGACCAGGGAGTGGCTCTCGCGCACATCGATGCGTCCCACCCGGTTGGCCATGACCCCCGACTCGCTGACGATGGCGCCGAGCAGTTCGCGCGGTCCGATCTCGTCGCGTTCCCCGGCCGAGACGAAGAGACGGGTCCAGCTCTCGGGAATCTTGCCTGTCGGTTTGCGCGCCGCCGCCCGGGTTGCGCCGGTTTCGCGGTCCAGGAGGAGGAGCGTGGTCGCGGCCACTTCGGCGGCCGAAAAGCGATCCAGCAGCGACTCCACGAGGAGGTAGTAGGGGGTGATGGCCGGATCGCGCACTGTCTCGTGCACGCGGTCGGCCAGCTTGTCCAGCGCGGCCGATACGCGCTCGGTCCGTTCGGGCTTGATGCGCTTGATGGCGAATCCGGCATCGGCGGCCACCTGGCGAATGTGGGCCAGCTCGCGAATCGGGCAGAGAACCCACCCGTCCCCCCCCTGGCCATGACGTCGCGTCGCGGCCTCGCGCCCCGCGGGCGCCCCGCACGAGATCGTGGCCACCTGCGCGGCGAGCGGCATCTCGCTGAGAAACGCGGCGGCCGCCGCTTCTTCGTCGCCGGGACAGAGCCACACCGGTACGGAGTCGTCGCCCGGGGCGCCGGAATGGTAGCCGTGAAGGGCCAGGAGGTCGCCCAGATCGGCGGCGCGATCGGCGGAGCCGGCGAAGAGCAGCACATGGCGCGCGTCGCCGCTGCCGAGGAGCTCCGCGCTGCGGGCCAGGATGGCCTCATCCGGGTCGCCCTCGGCAACGACCAGCTTGAGGGTGCGGGAACCACGCCGCCGCGACCGCTCCGGGGGAGAGCCGGGAGGGATCGTCACCGCGCGCTGCGAAAAGCGCCGCGCCAGCGAACGCAGCTCGTCGCCGAAGGGGAGGCCGCAGAAGATCCGCTGGCAGCCCTGCGGCAACCCGGTCAGCCATGCCTCCAGGCGGTCGCGGGGAACGTTGCGGATCACGCCGTCGCCGTCGTGGAGGACGATTGCGGCGAGGTGGTCGCAGTGGACCGTGCCGTCGTAGAGCGCGGCCAGGCGGCTGGCAGGAACGAAGAGAAAGTCGGCGTGCTCCGGCAGATTCCAGTGCGGCGCCAGCGCGGCCGCGCGCAGATCCGACGCGTGGCAGAGGGAGGCCAGCGACCGCGCCAGCCCGGTGGCCTGGCGGCTTCCCGGACAGATCACCGCGCAGACCGGCGAACCGTGCCCGCCCTGCAGCCGTTCCACCAGCGGCGCCCCCCACGCGACCAGGGTGCCGCTACCGGCCCCCGCTCGCCCCATCAGGTCCTTGCCGCGCGCGATCACCGGAATTGCGGCGGCCTGAAAGGGGGTTGGGGTCTCGATCCCCTCGGCGGCGAGCGCCGCGACGATCTCCGGTCCCAGCGGCAACGACTCGAAGCTGTCCACTATCCGCCGAAGTCCCCGGCCTGCGGTCCCTCGGCGTCGCCGTATTCGTAGGGCAGCGTCATGAGAAAGCGCTGGATCTCGTAGTCCATCCGCGAAGTCCCAAGCTGGTCGGTCTCGGCGGTGACGTCGGTGTAGGGACCGTGGCGGTGCGCACTGAGCACGACCGTGCCCTCCTTGCCGGTGTAGGTCGCGCTGTGCGCCGACCCGCGCGAGTGCCCCAGCCCTATGTACGCCGGTAGATGCGTCTCGGCCATCTTGAGCACCCGTCCCGGTGCGAGCGCCGTCTTGCGCTGGTATCCTGCCATCTCTGCTATCTGCCCTGGTTTCGTGGTGTAGCGCCCGGACCCGCCGGGTGCGATTCGATCCAGCGCCCAATTTCGCGCACTCCGGCCAGCGCGCCAAGCGGCGGCCCACCCGCAGCCCCGTCTTGCGGCGCGCCCGGCCCGTCCCGGTCCAGCGCCGGCACGGTGCGTACCCCCCTCTTCAGCGCGTCGGCGCGTACCCGCGCGATCCGGCCGGCGTAGCGGTCCACATCGAGCGCGGCGCGGGCCTCGGTATGGTCCAGTCCGGCCCGGTTGGCGAGCTGGGCGAGCTGGGCGAGCAGGTCGATGCGTCCGATGTCCACCCCGTCCAGGAAGTGCGCCTGGAAGATGGCGCGGCGGAGCTCGTGGAAACGGCCCCGGTCGCGGGCCAGCTCACAGAGTTCGTGGGCCTTGCGCGTCCAGGGGAGCAGCGCGCGGGACTCGATCGCCAGCCCGAGCGGAGCGGCCGCCGCGCGCGCCTCCGCCACCCGTACCCCCCACCCACCCCCCGCGGGATCGATGAGGGGAGAGGGCGGGACGACCACCTCCAGCGGCTGCCACTCCACGGCCGCCTCCAGCCCGGCTCGGTCGAGGAGGTGGCCGACCACGAACGAGGCCGGATCGATGAAGTCGAAGTACAGTGTGGGGAGGCGGCCGGAGGTCGTTGCTGTCGGGCGCCCGGGTGCGGTTGCGGATGCGCCAGGGGTTGCGCCGGATGCCCCCGCAGGCACAATTGTCGGCTCGTTGCCGGGGCGCCCGCTCTTGCCCGGATCGCGCCTTGCGCCGTCGTGGCGGCCGCGGTCGTTTCCTGTCACTTCCCCATCCATCTCGTTCTCCTCTGGCCCCCTGGCCCGCTCCTGCCCGCCGATGCGCGAACAAGGGCGCCCGTGGGGAAGCGAACTCACCCGGAAGCCTTACATGAACTTCTCAGAGAACATTGCGAAACTTCGTCCCTCGGCCACCATCACCGTAAGCACGCTCGCCCGTGAACTTGCGGCGGCGGGGCGCGACATCATTAATCTCAGCGCGGGACAGCCCGATTTTCGCACACCGGAGTGGATTTCCGAAGCGGCGATCGCCGGAATCCGCGCGGGACGGACGCGCTACACACCGGCAGCGGGGCTGCCCGCACTGCGCGAGGCGGCGGCCCGGTACATGACGCGCGGCACCGGCTACCCGGCCGACGGCGCACGGGTGGTGGTTTCGGCGGGGGCCAAGCAGTCGCTCTTCAACGCCTGTTTCTGCCTCTTCGGTCCCGGCGACGAGGTGCTGATCGGTTCGCCGTACTGGACCTCCTATCCCGAGATGGTAACGCTGGCGCGGGCCGAACCGGTGCCGGTGGCGGGCAGCGCGGACGACGACTTCCTCCTTACTCCGGACGAGCTCGAAGCGGCCTCCACCCCGCGCACCCGGGGGCTGATCATCTCCTCTCCCTCGAACCCGACCGGTGCGGTGTATTCGCGCGCGCGTCTGGGGGCGATCGCCAGGTGGGCGCGGGAGCGGGGGGTGACGCTGATCTCGGACGAGATCTACCAGGAGATCTACTTCGGCGGCGAAGGGGCGAAGGCGCCGGGAGCGCTGGACCTGGATGCGGATGCGGTCGGGAACATCGTGGTGACGAACGGGATGTCGAAGACCTACGCGATGACGGGCTGGCGGGTCGGGTTCTCGTACACGACGGCCGAGCTGGCGGCGAAGATGTCGGCGCTGCAGAGCCATGTCTCGCTGAACGCCGCGACGCCCTCGCAGATTGCTTCGATCGAGGGACTGGTCCAGGACGATAGAGCCGCGCGCGACAAGGCGGTCATGCTGGAGGCCTTCGCCCGGCGCCGTCTGCTGGTGATGCGGCTCTTCGACGAGCTGCTGCCCGGGTGCGCCTACATCCGGCCCGAGGGCGCCTTTTATCTCTACTTCCGCGTGGACGGGTGCTTCGACGACGGGGCCACCTGCGCGGGAGACCTCTGCACGCGGCTGCTGGAGGATGCGGGGGTGGCGATCGTGCCGGGAGAGGCCTTTGGCGATCCGCGGTATGCGCGCATGAGCACGGCGTCGTCCGACGAGGAGATCGAGGCCGGGGTGCGGCGGATGGCGGAGGTGCTGGGGTGACTCGATCCGGCGCGGCGGCCCCGTCCGCGATGGATCACGACGCGCTGCAGGGCTATGTCGAGACGCTCTTTGCGGGCGAAGACGAGGTGTTGCGCGAGGTGCGGCGGCGGGCCGATGCGGCCGGAATGCCCACGATCCAGCTTCCGGCGGTAACGGCGCGGGCGGCGCAGGTGCTGGTGCGGATGGTGGGGGCACGGCGCGTGGTCGAGGTGGGGACGCTGGCCGGTTACTCGGCGATCTGGCTGGCGCGGGCGCTGCCCCCCGGCGGCGAGGTGGTGACGATCGAGATCAACGGAAGCCATGCGGCGGTGGCGGAGCGGTCCTTCGCGGAGGCCGGGGTGGCCGACCGGGTGCGGGTGGTCGTCGGCGACGCGGCGCGGGTGCTGCCCGAAATGGGGCCGGACGGTTCCTTTGATGTCGTCTTCCTGGATGCCGACAAGGAGCAGCTTGGCGCCTACTTGGAGGAGGGCGCCCGGCTGCTGCGAAAGGGCGGGCTGCTGCTGGCCGACAATGCGCTCTGGCGCGGAAGCGTTCTGGATCCCGGATCGGACGCGCGCGGGGCGCACATCCACGCCTTCAATGAGCGGCTGGCGGGGGATCCGCGCTTCGATGCGACGATTCTGCCGGTGGGGGATGGGCTGATGGTGGCGACGCTACTACGCGCGGATGCGCCGTAACTCCTCCAGAATTTCGTTGAAGCGCCGCTCGTTGCGTGCCTCCATGCGGTCAAATCGCTCGTCGACGAGGTCAAATCGCTCGCTCATGCTCGCCTCCATGCGGTCAAACCGGAAGTTCAGCTCCTCCAGACGCACCCTGATGGATGCTGGCCTCGCAGAATTGAATGCCGGCTCGCTCGGGGTCTCCTTTGTTCCTGGGGATGGCAATGTACTTCAATCGCGGCCGCGCGCGGCAAGCTCGGCCAGGAGCGCCTCGCAGCAGCGCTCCAGGATCCGGTAGACCTCTTCGAATCCCTCGGGGCCGCCGTAGTACGGGTCGGGAACGTCGGGGTCGTCCCGCGGGTCGGAAACCGGGTCCCCGGGGCGCGAACGCCCGGGCTGCGCACCGAATCCGGGCGGGGCGAGTTGCCGGCCGGGCCGCGGATCGAAATCCCGCATCAGCACGATTTCTGCGTGGGCCGCGCCGCCGCGCGCGGACCGCATCCCTTCCAGCCAGCGCAGATTCTCGCGGTCCATCGCCACGACCAGATCGAAGCGGTCGAGATCCTGCGTCGTCACCTGGCGCGCCCGTCCCTCCACCCTCACCCCGTGCCGGTCCGCGGTCGCCACGCTGCGGCGGTCCGGGGGTTGGCCCGCATGCCAGGATCCGGTTCCGGCCGAATCGACGCGCAGATCCAGCCCCGGGTGGCGGGTCCGGGCCAGATGCGCCATGATTCCCTCGGCCAGCGGGGAGCGGCAGATGTTGCCCAGGCAAACGAAGAGGATCGAGGCGGGGGAAGCGTTCATCGGCGCGGTTCAGGGTGCGGGTGATCGGATGATTTCGACAGCGGACAGAGGCGCGCGCGGCTCCCGGGCGGTCACGAATCCCCCCGGTTCGTTAGATTTCGTTCCGGGCACGAAACCAGATTCATTCGGGGCCAAGACCGGCTTGGTTCCGGGCACCTGCCAGGCTCCGTGCGGGTGATTTCAAGACTACTCGCGGGCACATACCAGCGTGCGGGCCTCGTGCCGTGAATCTCCAGACGTTCCCCGAACGGTCGCTCGTCCTCTGAACAGACCCACCATTCTACCGCAGCCTTCCCGACTCTGCCGCAAAACACAGACTGAAGCCATTTGACTGAAACCACCGACTTCTCTTCCTTCGGACTCTCCTCCCACAGCCTCGCCGCGATCGAGGCGCTCGGTTGGACCACGCCCACCCCCATTCAACGGCAGGCGATTCCGCTCGTCGCGGCCCGGCGCGATGTGGTTGGGATTGCGCGGACCGGCACTGGCAAGACGGCGGCCTTCATGCTCCCGGCGCTGGAGTCGATTCGCGAGGGAGCCGGGCTGCAGGTCCTGGTACTCTGTCCGACTCGCGAGCTGGCCCAGCAGGTGCGCGAAGACACCGAGGCGCTGGCCCGGGGAACTGCCCTGCGGGCGGCGGAAATCTTCGGTGGGGTCGCCTACGGGCCGCAACTCGATGCGCTGAAACGCGGCGACGAGGTGGTGGTCGCGACGCCCGGCCGCCTGATCGATCTGCAGAACCGTGGGAGCGCGCGGCTGAAGGGGATCAGGCTGCTGATTCTGGACGAGGCCGACCGCATGCTCGACATGGGATTCCGTCCGCAGATCGAGCAGGTGGTGCGAGGATTGGGGAAGCGTCCGCAGACGCTGCTCTTTTCGGCCACGATGCCGAACGCGGTGCACGCCCTCGCGCTGCAGATGACGCGCGATCCGGTCTGGGTGGAGGCATCGCCGTCGGGCTCCCGGGTCGCCGCCATCGACGAGGTCGCCTACTCGGTCCGACCCGACCGCAAACCCGATCTTCTGGTTCACCTTCTGGGCGAACCGGGTTGGGACCAGGTGCTCGTCTTCACCCGCACCAAGATCGGCGCCGACACCCTCAAGTCGCGCCTGGACCGCGCCGGAATCTCCGGCGACGCGATTCATTCCAACCGGCAGATGCACCACCGCACCCGCGCGATCGAGCGCTTCACCGAGGGCAAGGTGCGGGTCCTGGTCGCTACCGACATCGCGCAGCGCGGCCTCGACATCGAGGGGATCTCGCATGTGGTCAACTACGATGTGCCGCTCGATCCGGGCGACTATGTGCATCGCGTGGGGCGGACGGGGAGGGCGGGGGCTGGGGGCGAGGCCGTCACTTTTGTGACCTCGGCCGATCTGGGCGCGTTCCGCACCCTGGAACACCAGTTGGAGCGGCGCATCGAAAAGGTGCATCACCCGGAGTTCGACTTTGCCGGGGGCGACGTGCAGGAGGCGCAGGCGGCGGCGAAGGCAACGGCAAAGGCGCGGTCCCGTTCGGGACGGGGCATGGGCAGCCGGGCCGGCGAGAAGCTGGACGCCGAGGCGCTGGCCGATCTTCTGCGCCATGGGTGAGTCCGCTCGCCCACCGAAACTCATGACCCCAATCGGGCCAACAGGATGATCATTCGACGCTACGGCGCCGCCTGGCACAGTGTGGTGTCCAACTTCAATCCGGCGGCGATGACCGAGATCGGTTTTCGCCGCGACCACCGGTTTTCCATCAGGGTCGCCAGGCTCGAAGAGGATTATCGGCTCGTGGCCGAAGCGGAGCTGGTTGCAGAGGCGGACGCCCCGGTGCAGCGCGACGCCGAGCGTACCGTGCTCGCCAACATGGAGCGGGCGCTGGGGGAACGGGTGGCCGCGCTGGGGCCGGGCCAGCTCCTCGCCGTGCAGAATGAACGCGGCGATTGGCCCAGGACTCGCGAGCGGCGCGAAGGGGTGATCGTCGAGGGCGAAAACCGGTTCCACTTCCACTGGTGGGTGGAGCCGCCGCTACGGGTGGCGGTGTTTGCCAGGGCGGACTCGGGACAGGACGGCTGACGAGCGGACGCGCCGGAGACCGGAGCCGCGGGGTGGCGGATTGGGAAGCAGGACGGTTGCCGCCATGCTCTCACCGGATCGCGAGCCCGAGCCGGACCACGGCCACGCGCTGAAGATTTACGTCGTCCGTCGCGACGCCGATCGCCATCGAATCGGTCAGGCGCCAGGGGATGAAGCCTGCGGGGAAGAGGACCTGCCGGGTGCGCGGGGTCTGGCCGTCCAGCGGCGGGGTCTCGTCGTCCAGCGAAAGCGTCCTCCACGCCCGTCCGTAGCCGAGCGCGTGCGAGGCGGCGTCGAATTCCTGGATCCACACCCATCCCGGGCCACAGCGCAGATCCACTCCCAGCGGAGCCTCCGTCGCCAACTGGTCCCCGGCCTGCGCGAGCATCCCCTCGGCGGCCATGTTGACCTCTTCGTCGGCGATGTCGGTTCCCCTCGTCTCGCCGCTGATCATGGCCCGCACATACCCCAGACGTTCCTCGCGCGACAGCGCCCGGGCCTGCCATGGCACGGGAATCCGCCGCTCCTCGGTGCCGTCGGCGGCGTGGAGATGAAGGTTGCGCGCCACGGGATCGAGGACGACGATGCGGCCGTCGGGACAATGGTCCCAGAGTGGAACCGGAGCCAGTCCCATGAGCGGGACGCGGTTTGCGGCGCCGGGAAGGTCGGTGGCGAAGTCGATGAGGGTGCGCGCTTCCGCCTCGCCGGTGGCGATGCGCAGGATCTTTCCGCTCCAGAAGTCGTCGGCCTGGGTAAGCCCTTGGCTGTAGCTGGCCAGGACGAGTCCGCCGTCGTCCTCGGCAACCCGGAAGGGATCGCCGAAGGTGACGCTCCGGATGTCGCCGCGTATGACTCCATTGGGCACGGCCGGCGCGGGGGACGAACCGATGAAGGCGCCCGCGGCATCGAAGCGGGAACGGCTGCGGTTCCCGTGGTCCCAGATGATGACGCCGCCGGTGGGATCGGTCGCCAGGGTCCACGGATTGCGGAGTTCCCCCGGTCCCTCGCCAGAGGTGCCGAAATCGGCAAGCAAGCGTCCGCTGTGATCGTAGGCGCGCAGGAAGGGCGGGGCCTCGCTGAGCGCCCAGACCACGCCACCGGATCCGCTGTCGCCGGACTCGATGATGTCGCGCACACCCCAGAGCTCGTCGCCCTCTTCGAAGACCGTGAGCGCGGCGGCGGGGATCTCGATCGTCGAGGGGCCGTCCAACGGCAGGTCGGGTGCGCACGATGCAGTGGCCAGGGCGGTCGCGACGAGGATGGTCAGGGCGGACGATGGACCCCGGGCCGGTTTCCGGTAGGGCCTCGATTCCCGGTACCGGAAGAGGCCGATCAGCGCGGCCAGCGCGGCAACCGTCAGGGCCGGAAGGGGGAGCGAATCCGTGCCGGAATCCAGCGGCGGAAGGGGGGAATTCGCTCCCAGTAGCAACAGGCCCGATGCGAGGGTCGCCGTGCTGGCCAGGAAGCCCGCGCCCATCCCCAGTCGTTCGCGCCAGCGAGCCGGCCGGGAAGCGGTCTCGGCCTCGCGCCGCAGCCCCGCCATGATCGCGTTCACCCCGGGTTCCGGAAGCGCGGCATCGGAAGCCCCGATCTCGCGAATCGCCTGGATCAGCCTCGCCGCCTGCAGCGAGTCGCTCTGCGCCTGTGTGTCCACCTTCGCGTCCGTCCGGTCGGTTACCCCGTCCGCAGCGCCATCCACTACGGTCGAGACCAGGCGGTCGGTCGCGTCGGCGTCCCCATCGACTCGCCCGGCCCAACCCCGGCTCAACCGCGCGAGCAGCGTTCCGAAGCTCTGCGTCGTCTTCATCGTTGTTCTCCCTGTTGAATTGTCTCTCACGGAAATCGCCGCGTCTCTCACGGAAATCAGCGCGCGTCTCTCACGGAAATCGGGCGCGTCTCTTACAGAATCTTCCTGGCCAGTTCCTCCATCCGGCTCAGCTTCGCCAGTCCCCGGTGGATCAGCGAGCGCACCGACACCTCCTTCACCCCGAGGATGCACCCCACCTCGGCAGCGCTCCGCCCTTCGATCAGCCGCATCAGGATTGCGTCGCGTTCCCGTCTGGCAAGCCCTTCGAGCGCGGCATAGAGGGCTACGGCCCGCTGCTGGCGAACGCTCAGTTCCGCCGGACCGGGCATCGGATCGGCGAGGTCGCGCTGGTCGTCCAGACGGAGCAGCCGTGCGCCCAATCCCTTCCCCCGATCCATCCGGCCCTTCCCCCCGTCCATCCGGCGTTTCCGCACATCCATCCGGCAGACATTCCGGCACACCGTCAGCGCCCATCCCAGGAACGATCCGGTTCCGGAGAAGAGCGCGCGCTTGCGATAGATCCGAATCCAGGTGGCTTGCAGCAGATCGTCCGCATGATCGCCGTCCCGCGCAAAGCCGCGAATCACCCGCAGAAGCCGGGGTGAGACCTCGCGCACCAGGTGGCGAAAGTGCTCCTGGTCGCCCGCCCGGAAGCGTTCCAGTTCGAAGTCGGCACCGGCAATGGGCGACTTCATGGGCCGAATCCGCGGCCGGGCCGAGCGATTGCGAAGAGGATTGCCGTCACAACCAGGGGCAGGAACAGCGGCATGACCAGAAGCAACCCGCCCCAGGCCGACCAGAATGTGACCAGCTCGTCGGCCATTCGCGCCGGAATCCAGAAGGAGACGAGAATCAGGCCGCCCGCGAGCCAGCGTACCGAATAGCGGGGCCAGGGGGACAGGGCGCGTGTCAGCCGGCCGGTCCGTTCGCCCAGCGCCGCCGCTACCCAGACGAACGCCGCATTCGCAATCGGGATGAAGAACCGGGCCAGGTCGTACGCCGCATCCCGGGAATGATTTCGGGCTTCGCTGCCCTTGGCGGCCTCCGCGGCCTCGCGCGCGACCTCTGCCGAACGAAGGAGCGATGGGGGAAAGGTCCAGTCGGAACCGGTCCAGCGGGCGAGAACGGGGTCCACCAACGCACCCAGAAGATACGCCCCCAGCGATATCCACAGGACGAGGCGCCAGTCGCCCCGCGCCGCACCCTCGCCACCGCCGCCGCAGAGACCGCATCCCGCCAGCGCACCGGCGAAGACCGCGGGTGGGATGAGCATCGCGATCGTGCCGTGCAGGTTCGCGACCACAATCGCCAGAAAGTCCGCCACCGCATCGGGCCGGCCCCGGAAAAGGGTAGCCGAATACGCGACGTACACCGCCAGCAGCGCGACCAGCCACCAACCGACACGCCCGGCAAGCCCGGACTTCACCGCTGCGCGAGAATCGAGATCCGTCATCCGGCGTCCTCCCCCGATGTGAGCGTTTCCGCCCGTTTCCGCCCGATGGTCACGCGATCCGCGCCGCGCACCATCGCCTACATCAAGGGGATGCCGGTTCGACTGGATTCGTTGCGAGGTCTCCCGCGCGATGTGCGCACAAGCTTGAAGTTGAAGCCAGGTCGGAGGATGCTGGCACTGCCCTTCAATGGGCGCGTGGAACTCATCCCGCTGGATCCTCTTCCTGGCTGGAATAATTCGCCCACGGACCGAACGCGGGCGAATTCGCGGAAGCCACCGCTGACCCCGGGCACCGTGTCGTGCCGAGCATCATCCTGTTCGAGGTCCATGAACGCATTCACCGGCAACGCGATGCCAACGCGGCGCAATACGCCGTGGCCCATAATGGGAAGGGGACGCCCGCGCCGCCGCCCGCGCTACTCCTCCGTCGCCATCCTTCCCCGGGCGTGCTTCTGGAACCACTCGCGCAGGTAGATCTGCGTCCGCAGGAAGTTGGACGGCGTTGAACTGGTGCCGTGCCACTCGTTCTTGAAGCGCACCATCGCTGTCGGAACCTTCAGCACTCGCAGCGCCTGGTAGTACTCCTCGGTCTGCGGCATCGGGGTGCGCAGGTCGCCCTCGCCGGTCATGAGCATGGTGGGGGTCGTGACGTTGTCGACGTACATCAACGGGGAGCGGCGCAGGTGCTCGGAAGGGTCGTCCCAGGGGAAGTGTTCGAAGTTGCGGTACCAGCTCGCGCCGTCGGTCGTGCCCACGAAGGACAGCCAATTCGTCACGGGGCAGTTGGCCGAGGCCGCGGCGAAGCGGTCGGTGTGTCCCACCACCCACGACGTCAACACTCCGCCACCGGAGCAGCCGTAGACGAACATGTTCTGCTCGTCGATGTAGCCGCGCTCGACCACCAGGTCCACGCCGGCCATCAGGTCGTCGAAGTCCTGGCCCGGGTATGCGTTCTTGATCGAGTTGCCGAATGCGCTGCCGTAGCCCGACGATCCGCGCGGATTCGTGTACAGCACCACATAGCCGTTTGCCGCGTGGTTCTGCCAACCGAAGTTGAAGCCGACGTTGTACATGCCGTGCGGTCCGCCGTGAATGGCCAGAATCAGCGGATACCTCTCGGACGGATCGAAGTCGGGCGGCTTGATGATCCAGCCCTGAATGTCGAAGTCCTCCACCGACTTGTACCAGATCTCCTCCACATCGCCCAGCGTCACGCCGGTCATTACGTCGGCGTTCACGTGGGTGAGTTGCCGGGTCTGGCCGGGGTCGTCGAGCGGGAAGGTCACAAGGTCGCCCGGACTGTGGTGATCCGTGCGCGTGCCGACCGCGAGTCCCGATCCGATCGTCGAGACGCTCAGCATGTGGTTCCCCTCGGTGACCTGCCGCACACCGCCGTCCACCGAAGCAAAATGAAGGTTGCTGGTGCCCTCGCTGCTCACCGTCATATAGTAGCCGCTGCCGTCTTCGGCCCAGATCCGGTTGGAGCCGCGGCGATCGAATCCCTCGCTGATCATCCGCACATTCGACCCATCGCGGTTCATTACATAGTGCTTTGCGGTGATGTAGGTGTCGGTCGTGAGGTCGTTGCCGGTAAAGGCGATCAGGCTGCCGTCCGGCGAGGGCAGGGGCGAGCCGTCAGGTCCGGAACGGTCGGTCAGGCGGGTGATTTCCCCGGTCGCCACCGCCACCGAATAGATGTCCGACTGCCGCCATTCATGCTCGGCGTCCTCCACCCTGAGCGAAGTGAAGAGGATCTCGGCCCCGTCGGGCGTCCAGGCCACCCCGTTGTGATTCCAGTCGCCGTCGGTCAGTTGGCGCGCTGTGCCCCCGTCGGCGGGAACGACGAAGATGTGCGAATAGCCCTCGTCGATGTAGCCGCGCCGGTCCCGCCGGTAGACGAGCCGGTCCACAACCTTCGGCCCCTCGGTCCAGTTGGCGTCGTCGGGACGTCCCGGCAGGCTGATCGGCCAGGGATGATCCGAATCCACCGACATGGTGAAGGCAACCTGAGTTCCGTCCGGCGACCACTGCACATTCCCCGGGCTGTTCTCCAGGCGCGTCACCTGGGTCACCGCCCCCTCCTCGTCCATCCAGCGCACATGAATCTGGCTTCCCTCCGGATCCCCCTCGGCCGTGAAGAGGATGCGGTCCCCGCTCGGCGACCACTGCGGCGAAGACCCGTCCTCGACCAGCACCCGGGCGCGCGATCCGTCCACATCCATGATGTAGATCGACGATGCGCGGCGGTCGTTCATCTTGTCGATCCACCCCTTGGTGAAGATGATCTGCGTGCCGTCGGGCGAGATCTGCGGGCTGCCGACCGTCTCCCAGTCGAGATAGGTCTCGAGCTTGAGGGTGCCGTCGGGCTCGTTCTGGGCGGCGAGCGCGGCCGGAAGGACGACAAGCGCAGCAGTGAGGGTGGCGAGCGCGGCCGGGAGGATGCGGGTGAATTGGGCGCGAAGTCGGGACATGGTGCTCTCCGGGGTTGAGAAAAGTGAATGACAAGTTGCAATCGCTATCGCCGAAGGTGTGTTGCCGAAAACGTTGCCGCAAGTAAAGATTCATCATGACGCGTGCGACGGGCGGCATGGACAAGGGTGACCGATGGCTTGGACCCGGTGCGCAGCGGACCCCAAAGGGCAAGGAAGCGACGATGAAGACCGGGCATGAAGTGGTACGAGCTGATGGCGCGCGCGTGTTGGTTCTCGCGGTGTTGCCGATCTTCCTGGCGATGGCTTGCGGCGATGCGCCTCCGGAAACTCCGGGGGACCCGGCCGTGGACATTCCCCTGACGTTGCAGACCGAAGATGTCTTCACGGTGGGCGTGCTGGCGGGCGAAGACTGGGAGACCTTCGGACGAATCGACGAGGTGGACTTCGACGCCGGCGGAAGGCTGCACATCCTTGACGCGCAGGCCATGCGGGTGGTGGTCGTGGACGGCAACGGCGCTCTTGTGCATACGATGGGGTCGGAAGGGGGCGGACCGGGGGAGGTTTCGTCGCCGACGGATGCCCTGGTCCTGAACGACGGGCGCGTCGTCATCTACGACATGGGATTCCCGCAGGGGAACTTCGAGATCTTCGGCGCCGACGGCGAATTCCTCACCTCTGTCCCGCTGGACCCGATGGCGGGCACGCTGCCGGGCGGGACCCTGCTGCCGCTGGCCGACGGCCGCCTCCTCTCGGAATCGCAGGGTTTTCGGATTCGCATGGCGGGCGACGAGGCCGCGGACGAGGAGCCGGAGCAGGAAGACGACCATCTTCGCGACCTGCACGCCTTCGCGCTGGACGGCTCCGCTCCCGAACTCTTCTACCGGGCCTGGAACAGTCCGCCGGTGGAAACGCCAAGCGAGTCGGGCGAGGTCGCCAACGAGAGCGGCGACGATGTGGACATGACCCTGAACCTGCAGCCCGCCTTCACCCCGCCTTTGGCGATGGGCGTGTTCTCCGACGGACGCGTGGCGCTGGTGGATTCGATCGGCTATCGGATCAAGCTCCTGGACGCCGCTGGAAATGTGGACGAGGGGATCGAGCGGCCGATCGCGCCCGCGCCCGTCACCGAATCCGTCAGGGAGGCCGAGCGCGCAAGGATGCGGGAGGGCCTGGAGGAGCTCGACATGCGGGGAGTGTCCGGCGTGCCGCCGGGGATGGAGGAGATGTTTGCCGCCGCCATGGAGCAGATGCGCGAACGGAGCGCCGCCATGGTCGAGAACCTCGTCTTTCCCGATGTCGTGCCGGTGATCTCCACGATCATGGTGGACCGGGAGGACCGAATCTGGGTGCGCCGCATGGCCGAAGACGGGGCCGACGAAGGCCCGGTCGACATCTTTGCTGCGGACGGCGCCTACCTGGGGACGCTTCCCCCGGGTGCGATCGAGCTCCCCGACGCCTTCGGCCCCGGCGGCCTCATGGCCTACATCGAGCTTGACGAAGAGTACGAGACCCCGAAGGTGCGCGTGGTGCGGCTGGTGTCGCACACCACAGGAGACCCGGTGCCATGAAAACCATCCGTGACAACACGAACCGAGCGAACCTGCTTCCGCCGTTCCTTACTTCTTGCATCCCTGGCGACGGCCTGTAGCGATGCATCGGACGGACCCCGCGATCCCGCCGCCGACATTCCCCTGACCATGGTGACCGAAGAGATCTTCACCGTGGGCTCGGTCTCCGGCGACGACTGGGACGCCTTCGGCAGTGTGCGCTCCGTTCACTTCGACGCCGAGGCCAACCTGCACATCTTCGATAGCCAGGCCGATCACATCGTTGTGTTTGGGCCGGATGGGTCGCTGATCCGCACAGTCGGAGGGCTGGGCGAGGGACCGGGCGAATTCAATACCCCGGTCGGGACGATCGTCGGGCGCGACGGTTCCTATACGGTGATGGGGTTCACGACCATCGACCTCTTCGAACCGGGCGGCGAGTTTTCGCGGCGCGTCACCAGGGACCCGACGACGGCGGGAATTGTGATGGCGGCCATGGCGCGACCCGATGGGCGCCTGGTCACCGACCAGATCGTGCGCATGGGCGCCGACGAGGAATCGGTGGAGGGCCGGCCCATCTACATCGTCCCCCTGGACGGCGCCGAGACCGAAGTCCTCTACACTGCATGAGAGTTGCCCGCGGGGGGAGGACGACCTGGTCGATAGCGAGGCGTCGTCCTCTGGGACGGTCATGCGGCTCTCGGCCGGGCGCGCCTTCGAGCCCCGCCTGGAGTACGACCTCCTGACCGAGACTCGAATCCATCTGGCGCCCGGGGTTCCGCGCCCAGCCTCCGCGGGCCGGGGAGCAAAGAGATGACGACACCGCAATTCCCCCGTCCCCATCTACTCTTCGCGTTGTTTCTCGCCAGCGTTTCTCCAACCACTCTCGCATCCTGCGGCGATGCGGACGGCCTCCGCGACCCGGCCGATGACATTCCCCTGAACGCGGTCACCGAGGAGGTCTTCGCCGTGGGTTCGGTTGCCGGCGACGACTGGGACACCTTCGGCAACGTCGGTTCGGTCCACTTCGATGCAGAGGCCAACCTGCACATCCTCGCCCGCCAAATCGATCAATTCTTCGTGGTCGGGCCGGACGGGTCGCTTCGCCGCACGGTCGGCCGGTCAGGCGAGGGGCCCGGCGAGTTCACTGGCGTCAACCGGGCATTCGTGGCGCGCGATGGCTCCTACACGGTGCTGGGGAATTTCGACCGGCGCATCGACCTCCTTGAACCCGGCGGTGGATTCGACCGGCGCATCGACCTCGATCCCGCAACGACGGGAATCATCCTGGCGGAAGCCGTCCACCCCGACGGGTCGCTCCTGGTCTCGCAGGTTGTGCGCTTTGACTGGGATAACCTGGCGGCCGGCTTTGATCTGCCCGAAGTGGGGGTCCGTCCCCTGTGGATTCTGCCCTTTCCCCTGGACGGCGAGCTCGAAATCCTCTACCGCGCGTGGGAACTCCCGGAGACCGAAGATCTGTCGGGGCAATCGTCGCCGGGTGGAACGGTGATCTACGCGGGCCGCGCCTTCGAGCCGCCCTTCGACTTCGACGTGCTGACCGACGGCCGCATCGCGCTGATCGACTCGATCGGGTACCGCGTCAAGCTGATTGATCGCGGCGGAGCGGTGACCGGAACCTTGGAGCGTCCGATCGAGCCGCTTGCGGTGGACGAAGCGATCCGGGAGGCCGAACGGGAGCGCTACCGGGAGCTGTATCCGCAGGCATCGTCGGACCCTTCAGGGGCTGCGGGCGGGTATCGGCGAGAGGGCGCGGAGGCGCTCACCTTTGCGGAAGAGGCGCCGGTGCTGCAGAGCCTGAAGGTGGATTGGGAGGACCGCATCTGGGTGAAGCGCAGTGGACCGACCGGCGGAGAGAACGGCCCCATCGACATCGTGACTCCCGCGGGAGACTACATCGGCACCCTGCCGCCGGACGGGCTCCGGATTCCCGGCGCGTTCGGCCCGGACGGATTGATGGCCTATATTGACCGTGGCGAGTTGGGCGTAGAGACGGTGCGCGTGGTGCGTCTGATTGCGCTGGAAGCGGCGGACCGGGGCACAAACTGATCCAGGCACAGCCCGCCAGGCCCCACCTGACCCGGCCCCAACGCCAGATGTACGACCAGAGGACCAGTCCCATGAGGATGACCAACCCCGCTCCGAACAGTCCGCGATTCCCCGCCTGCCTCGTTGTCTTCGTCCTTCTTGCGGCTTGCGGCGATGCGGGGGGACCCCGTGATCCGGCCGAGGACATTCCCCTGAACGCCGTCACCGAGGAGGTTTACACTGTCGGGTCGGTGGCCGGCGACGACTGGGACACCTTCGGCAGTGTGCGCTCCGTTCACTTCGACGCCGAGGCCAACCTTCACATCTTCGACGACCAGGCCAGTCACATCCATGTGGTGGGGTCGGATGGGTTGCTGGTCCGCACCGTCGGAGGAAGCGGCGAGGGGCCCGGCGAGCTCAATGGCCCCATGAGCCTGATCGTCGCGCGCGACGGCTCCTACACGGTGATGGCCGTTGGCCAGATCGATCTCTTCGAGCCCGGCGGCGAGTACGCGAAACGGATCACCGTAAACATGTTCACGACCGGGTGGGTCATGGCCGACCGGGCGCTACCCGACAGCCGCCTGCTCACCACCACGATCCTGCGCGTGTCCGACGACGACGAGGAAGAGGACGAGGAAGGCCGCCCCATCTACATCTTCCCCCTTCACGGCGCCGATCCCGAACTCCTCTACACCGCCTGGAAGCTGCCCGAAGACGATGAGGAAGCGGCGGTGGATATTGAGGAGGGCGTCATACGCATGTCCGCCGGGCGCGCCTTCGAACCCCGCCTGGACTATGAAGTGCTGACCGATGGCCGTCTCGCGCTGATCGACTCGATCGGGTACCGAATCAAGCTGGTCGGACTGGACGGGAGTGTCACCGCCGCCGTTGAGCGCCCGATCGCGCCGCTGCCCGTCGACGACGCGATCATGGAGGCCGAGCGGGAGCGGTTCCGCGAGGTCATGGCGGAACTTGAAGAGAGCAGGGCCGCGCTCAACCTGGGCATGCGGTTCGAGCGTCCGGGAGCCGAGGCGCGGACCTTTGCCGACGAGGTGCCGGTCCTCTTCAGCATCAAGGCGGACTGGGCGGACCGAATCTGGGCGGTGCGCCGCGATCCGACGGGCGGTGGGGAGGGTCCGACTGACATCGTCACGCCCGCGGGGGACTACATCGGCACCCTGCCGCCGGACGGGCTGCGGACGCCGGACGCCTTCGGCCCGGATGGGCTCATGGCCTTCATCGACACCGACGAGTTCGATGTGCCGGCGGTGCGGGTGGTGCGGCTGATTCGGCTGGAGCCGGTGGGGTAAACGACCAAATCGTGTAGATTCCCGGGGTTCCTGAACAGCCCGGCGGAGCCCGGCTACGGCTACGGCGTCGCGGCATTTCTGTAAGATGCTGTTCCGGTGCAGCGGGCCGCGCGGTGGTGCGGGGCATGAAGTGGACGAAGGGCGCTGCGGCAAGAGGCGGTTGCGAGCGGTTGCCCGTCCCGACCGGGGGAACCGCCTTAGCGGGGGAATCCAGCTCTTGACGACTTCCACGGGGATCGAGCCAGAGACCGAGAGAGAGTGGACCGGGAGCAGGTTCGCCGCCGCGCCCGCTTTTCGCTTCCTCCGACTTGACCCCCACCCGGCCACCATCCTCGCGCTCGCGGCCGCCGCCGTGGCCACTGCCGCCCTCGCCACCCCCGCCGCCACCCAGCAGGGAGGCCTCACGGGGCGCGTCTGGTCCGACGACGGCATTCCCGTTGCGGGTGCGCTCGCCACTCTCTTCCCCGCCGCCGACACCACCCGCCCGACCTTCACCGAGACCGACCGGCTCGGCTATTTCGCCTTTCGCGATCTCGCCACCGGCTCCTACATCCTCAAAGTCGGGCGCCTCGGATTCGGCGAGTACCGCGAACCGGTGACGGTCGGCGCGGGCGCGGCCGCCGAAATCGAGGTCATCCTGGCGCGGCAGGCGGTGCAGATCGAGGGCGTTCGCGTCGAGGCGCAGCGCAGCCGGACCCGGACCCGCTTCGAGGAGACGGCCGGCGTCACGGTACAGGAGATCGCGCGCGCCGAGCTCAAGTCGATCCCCGGGATTGCCGAGAGCGACCCTCTGCGCGCCATCGAGGTTCTGCCGGGAGTCACCACCGTGTCGGACTTCTCGGCGGCCTTCAATGTGCGGGGCGGCTCCGCCGATCAGAATCTGATCCTCCTCGACGACATTCCCATCTACAATCCCTTCCACCTGGGCAATCTCTTCTCGGTCTTCAACGCCGACATGGTGGCGCGCGCCGAGCTCCAGGCCGGGGGATTTCCCGCCGAATACGGAGGGCGCGTCTCGTCGGTGCTGACGGT
The DNA here is from genome assembly GCA_965213665.1 of Longimicrobiales bacterium. GTDB lineage: Bacteria > Gemmatimonadota > Gemmatimonadetes > Longimicrobiales > Gaopeijiaceae > Bin94. Next base: position 2,289,085 of record CBDBZW010000003.1, on the reverse strand, counting down.
GGAATCCGATGCGGGAGACGGGGTTATGAGCGTCGATGCCGGGATCAGCATTCTGGCCTCGCGCGCGGCGGTGGACGGATCGCTTCCCCAGTGGGCCGAGGGTTCGCTGGGGCTGGCCAACTCGCGCTGGCGGGTATCGGGGCGGCGGTCCTATTTCGACGTACTCCTGAGTCCATTCACCGAATTCCCCTACCATCTGACCGACCTGCAGACGGTCTTCGAGGGGTGGACGCGCGGGGGTAACCGCATCCGGCTGACCGGCTACAGCGGGCGCGACGTGCTGGATCTGACGAATGTGGACGACTTTCCCCTCGGGCTGAAGTGGGAGTGGGGGAATGACGCGGCGGGCGGATCGTGGACGAATCCGATGCGCGGCGGGGGTTCGATGTCGGTGCGGGCGGCGTGGTCGCGCTTCGTCTCGGACTTCGGGTTTGCGGAGTTCGACGCCAACTTCTACACCCGGGTGGAGCGCGCCACGGTCGAGGCGAATATCGAGCGGCGTCCCACCTCGCGGCTGCGCTGGAAGTCGGGGCTGACCGCGAACCGGCGCGAATACGACAACCTGGCCAGCGCGGGCGGTGCAATCTTCGACGACGACGAGGGAAGCGGCACCGAGCTGGGCGGATACAGCCAGATCCATTGGGATGCGGGCGTGGACTGGCTCCTCGAGGGCGGCCTGCGCCTCGATACCTGGCGGCCCGATGCCGGCGAGACGGCGACCATCCTTTCGCCCCGCTTTGCCCTCAAGCGATTCGTGCGCAACCGCAGCTCGGCGATCCGTCTGGCTGCGGGACGCTACACGCAGTTCATTCACTCTCTGCGCGACGAGGAGTTCCCCTTCGGACTCGATGTCTGGGTGCTGGCGGGAGATCAGGCGCCGCCCGTTCAATCCGACCAGATTCAGCTCGGGGTCGAGAGCTTCTACGGCGAAGACGACGCCTGGTTCGCTTCTCTGGAAGGCTACTACCGCACCTTCGACGGGGTGATTACGCTGAACGCAGCCGAGAATCCCAACGATCCTCTGGACGATCTGGTCTCCGGCGACGGCAAGGCCTGGGGCGCGGACCTCTTCCTCCGGCGCGATCTTGGCGAAACCACGGGCTGGATCGCGGTTTCCTTCCTCAAGACCGACCGCACCTTCCCCGAAACCCGGATCGGCACCCACCCCCATCCGCTGATCACCTATCCCCCCGTCTTCGACCGCAGGGTGGACATTGACCTGGTGCTGCGGCGAGCGATCGACTGGTGGGGCGGTATCGAGATGGGCATCCGCGCGAACTTCGGCACCGGATTGCCCTATACGCGCGCGGTGGGCGCGTACCGTTATCACAATGGTCGGCTGGTGGAGGGTCGGCTGAACAACGATGCGGAGCTCGCGGTGGTGCTGGGACCGCGCAATGGGGAACGCTATCCAGCCCGGCACCGCCTGGATCTTTCGCTGCGCAAGACGATCGAAAAGGGGTGGGGGACGATGATTCCATACCTGAGCGTGATCAATCTGTACAACCGCAAGAATGCGCTCTTCTACTTCTTCGACTACCAGACCGATCCACCGACGCGCAGCGGCGTGTCGATGATTCCCATCCTGCCGACGATCGGGCTGGAGGTGTCGTTCTGATGCGTAGCTTGCGCAGAGAGGGGGCGGCGTTCGCAGGCGGCCCCGGGGACGGGCGCAGGGGAAGGGTTGTGCGACCGCGTCTTGTGCAATGGCCCGGCGCCTGCATGGTGGTGCTTGCGGCGGTCCTGGGCGCCCAGGGCTGCGAGCTCACCGAGGTCACCATCGCGGCGCCCGACGACGTGATCATCGCGCAGACGAACCTCGTGGTCGAGCTCGATCCGGAGCTTTCCGGCGGCACCCTGAACGTCTTCACCTACCTGCAACGAACCCTCAATCCCGACATGGCCAGACCGGTCTCCGGCGCGGTTATTTCCATCGCGGGACCCTTCGGCACGGTGCGCCTGACCGAACGCGAAGACGGCAGCGACTGCTTTCACCTTCCGGGACTCGCGCCCGGCGACACCCTCACAACCGACCACAGGCTCGAGTTCGGATCGTGCTACGGCGCCCGCATCACGCCCTCGCCCTTTGCGCCCGGCGACGCGCTTTCGCAGGAGATCGTCGTGCCCGACGGCCGCCGCCTCACCGCCGTCAGCCAGCTCCCCGGCGCCTTCGCCTTCCAGGGGCTCAGCCAGGAAGACGGCCGCTGCCGCCTGGAGCCCGACACCAACTACCGCTTCTCGTGGACGACCGCGGAGGGCACGTGGTCCTACCTCTCGGAGGCGCGCTTCGAGGGCCTGCAGGATGCCCTGGCCGGACGCGAGCTCGAGGCGCCCGACACCCTTCACCTGCTCGGAATCTCGATCGGCGACCAGGACACCGAGGTCGTCTTTCCGCGCCAGTACGGCTTCTTTCGCCTCTTCGACGACGATGTGAGCGAGATCGTGAACGCGCTCCAGGATGGAATGCCCGCGGGGGCCAGCGCCGAGATTGCCGTGGTGGCGACCGACCGCAACTGGGTCAACTGGGTGCGCGGGGGGAACTTCAATCCGTCGGGCCAGATCCACATTCCCTCGGTCTTCGGCGATGGCGGCACCGGGTCGTTCGGCACCGGGACGGGAAGGCGGATCCGGGTGACCGCGCGGCCGGGCGAGACGGAGCCGTTGTGCGGGGTGGCGGAGGGGTGAGGGTTTGCCCGCCGATCCGCTTCAGGCCTCCCGGCCCGGCACCTCCTCGACCGCAACGCGCCGGGCCACCGAGGCCGCAAGGGTGACCACGGTGGCCGAACCCGAAGACTCAACCCTCTCATCCCCTTCAACCACCAACGCGATCGCATCGGGGTCTTTCCGGTTGCGCCGCACCACGGCCCGGGCACCCGGCACCAGTCGCACCGACTCGAAGTAGCGCAGCCGTTCGGGATCGTGATCGGAGACGCTGCGAATCTCGACGCGCGCGCCGCTTGCCACTTCGTCGAGACGCGGGTAGCGGGTGCGGTCGATCTCGCCATTGCGCGTGGGGATGGGGGCGCCGTGCGGATCGGTGGCGGGATTGCCCATCGCGTCGTCCATGCGGTCCACAAGCTCGTCCGAAGCCGCGTGTTCCAGCCGTTCGGCCTCGGCGTGCACATTGTCCCAACTGTAGCCCAGGCGCCATACCAGGAAGGACTCGATCACACGGTGACGCCGCAGAATCCGGAGCGCCTCGCGGTTGCCCCGCTCGGTGAGGCGAACCCCGCGGTAGGGCTCGTGCTTCACCAGACCGTCCTCCGCCAGCCGCCGCACCATGCCGCTGACCGAGGCCGGTTGCACCTCGAGCGCATCGGCCAACTGGCTGGTTCCCGCAGCGCCGCCCCGGTCGTTGAGGACATAGACCGCCTTGAGGTAGTCCTCGACGGAGCGCGAAAGGGCTACTGACTTCATGCCCGCAAGATACTTGCCGTCCGCGCAAATTTGGAAGTGGGAGACCGAATGGCGTATGATATGGCGGTGGCCGATGCAGGGGCTTATCTCGGTCCGGGCGACGGAGAGGGTGGGATTGTTCGTCGAACACGACAGGGCTCAGGGGAGGAATGACGGGCCGGTGCGGGGGGCGAAGGCTATATTGGGTGGGGCACCGGAGGCCCTGTCTTTGACTGGAGGATTGGATGGCGAGAGATCTGGTTGCCGTGGACGCCAAGCGCATTCTGTTGCGCTATGGGGCTCCCATCCGCGTTCTGGGCCGGATCCCGCAGGAGAAGCGGATCGAGCTGGCGCGGAAGCTGGCGCGCACGGATCTGCACGAGCGCGAGGCGCGGGTGCGCGAACTGCTGATCGAGGCGGGATACCTGAAGGTGAAGAGCCGCTGACGACGCTCTTGAGGCGGTCACTCCTTCAAGAGTTCCTCCAACGCTTCCCGGCCGAGGCAGGAAACCGTCTCCAGCGTCCTGTGCACGTCGTCCCATGTCGTGGTGTGGTTCAGGATGCACATCCGCAGCGAGAAAACGCCCTTGAGCGAGGTGGACGAAAGGAACGCCAGTTCGCCCCAGAAGACCTGCGCCAGCACCTTGCGGTTGAGCATCTCCAGGGTTTCCTCGTCGCAGGTGGCGCGGGCCGGGTTGACCCGGAAGCACACGATGCCGAGCGTCACCGGATTCATCAGTTCCAGGAGCGGACAGTCGTCGATGTAGGCCGCGGCGCGCCTCGCCAGCTCCAGACCCTTCGCTATCGCGGCTCGGAACCTCGCCATCCCGAAGGTCCGCACGGACATCCAGATCTTCAGCGCGCGCGCCGCCCGGCTCAGTTGCTGGCCCCGGTCGGCGAAATTGGGGTGGTTTGCGCCCCACACCGTGTCCTGCAGAACATCGTTGCCGATGGCGAAGGCGTTCTCCAAATGCCGCTTGTCCCTCACCATGAGCGCACCCGCCTCGTACGGCTGAAAGAACCACTTGTGCGCATCCATGCTCACGGAATCCGCCCGCTCGATCCCGTCGAGCAGCTCCCGGCCCAGCTCCGTCACCAGCGCGAAGCCGCCGTATGCGGCGTCGACGTGCAGCCAGACGCCTTCCCGTTCACAAAGGTCCGCCATCGCAGCCAGGGGGTCGATGGCGCCCGCGCTGGATGTTCCCGCATTGGCGCACACGGCGAGGGGCCGCAATCCCGCGTGGCGGTCGCGTGCCAGCAGACGCGCCAACGCATCCAGGTCAATTCGGAAGTCGTCGCCGGTGGGCACCGCACGGACGTGCTCCCGGCGCACGCCGGCGATCAGGGCCGCCCGCTTCAGGGCGCTGTGGCTCTGATCGCTCATGTACACCGCCGGACGCTCCGGATGAGCCGCCGCTTCCCGTGCCACCACCATCGCCTCGACACTGGCCGCCGAGCCGCCGCTCGTCAAAACCCCGCCGCCGGTTTCGGGAAAGCCGAGCCAGCCGCGCATCCAGTCCGTGACCGCGAGTTCCAATTGGCTGGTCCCGCTCGACACCAGCCAGGTGCACGAATTGATGTTGAAGCCCGCAACCAGAAAATCGGCGACTACGGCCGGCCATGTGGGCGAAGAGGGGACGAAACCAAAGAACCGGGGATGATCGAGCCGCGCCGCGTACCGGAGCGCCTGCCGCACCGCAAGCTCCAGCACCTCCTCGGCAGGCTGGCCCGCCTCCGGTGGCGGCCCGCCCAACTCACCCTCCAGCACCTCGCGAAACTCGCCGTCCCAGGCCTTCTCGTCGCCCAGGCCGCCGATGCGTTCGACGAGGACCTCCGTCGCCCTGGCCGCCAATCGCCGCATCGCCCGCGGCGTCATCGTCAGATCGCCACGCCGGGTCTCGTCCATCACGTTTCTGCCCATCTTCGCGCCCCTGCCGAGTCTGCCGAAGGTCATCCCATCCGGAGGTCCCTGTCCGTGGCGCTATAGTCTATGCCCAACGGTCGCGGACTGCATACCAGCCGCACGGAAGGAAGGGAAGCTGCGGGTGGCGCGGGGCCGGCCCGGGGGGTTAGAGCAGAGTCAGGGTGCGGAGCCGGGATAGCGCCGCGGCGATGTCCTGACGGCGGGGAAGCGCCAGCTCGCCGGTGCGCTCCGGGTCGAGGGCGTCGAGGTTGCCGCCTTCCAGGATTGCCTCCAGTTCGTCCAGCACATCCTCCACCGCCCGTCCCCGCCCCATGAAGGCCCGCCCCCGCACCACCGCCCTGGCCACGGCGCGCGCCTGCGCGGCCGAGACGATCTGGCGCACCCCGCTCAGATCGAGCTGCGCGGTCCCGATCTCCACCTCGCCGCGGCCGCGAACCCGGATGTGCATCGCGCGGCGACCGCGACCGGGGCGAATCGACGACGGATCCGGCCACCGATGCCGCCCCGGCCACCCCGCCGCCCCCTCTCGCGATCGTCGCCCGGTGGGATTCTCGCGCGCCACCTCCCGCGCCTCATCCGTCCGGTCGCGCGGCTCGTAGCGGACCATCCCGATCACCCGGTCGGCCACATCCAGGTAGTCCCCCGACCCCCCGATCACGAGCAGGCTGCTCACTCCGGCGTCGAGGTGCAGGCTTCGCACCCGGTCGATCAGCGGTGTAATCGGCTCGTCCTCGTCGCGCACCAGCGCCTGCATGCGCCGGTCCCGGATCATGAAGTTGGTCGCGGCGGTATCCTCGTCGATCAGCAGGCAGCGCGCGCCCGCCTCCAGCGCTTCGATGATTGCGGCCGCCTGACTGGTCGATCCCGAGGCGTTGGCGGTGGAAAAGCGCGTGGTGTCGTGCCCACCGGGGAGCCTGCCGATGAAGGGCGAGATGTCCACCCCGGCCACCGCGCGGCCATCCTCGGCCTGGATGCGCATGGCGCTCGGATCGGTGACGACGCACTCGCGGCCATCGCCCGGGCGATGATTCCAGACACCGCGCGCGACCGCGTTCAGCACGGTGGACTTGCCGTGGTAGCCGCCGCCCACCAGGAGCGTTACCCCGCGCGGAATTCCCATTCCGGCCAGCGGCGGTCCATTCAACCGTTCCAACGCGACCTCCAGCGACGGCGGCGCGGCAAAGGCCGTGACGGCGTCTCCGGAGAGGGGGCGGTCGTTGACGCCGCTTCGTCGCGGCAGCACCGATCCATTGGCAATGAAGGCGATCAGCTTCCGGTCAGAGAGTTGGCCGCGCAGATGATCCGCGTCCTCGTTCACCTCGGCGTGAGTGCGAAGCGCGGCGGGAGTGTGGGCTTGGGCTACCAGCGAGTCGGCGACCAGCGCGGGCACCACCTCCAGCAGGAGCCTCTCGGCCTGGCGACCCAGGATCCGGCGTCCGGCAGCGGGCAACCCGAGCGCAAACCGCGCCTCCACCGTGCCGTCGGCCGCGATCCGCACTGCTGTGGTGGGAAGCACGACCTGGCCCGGATCGGCCATCGAGATCTCGCCGCTGCGCCCGCTTCCCGCCACCCGTCCTCCCCGCCCGGACCGGACCGGCCGCCCGCGGCCGCGTCCCCCACGCGCGCCTCCACCCCGTCCCCCAGGCTCCCTCTTCCCCGCCCCCCTTCCCCCCAACCCCCGTGCCCGCGCGGCGAAGCTCTTTGCCAGAAGGCAGGCCACACCGGTGCGCCGCGACGGATTTCGGGTCAGCTCCGGATCGAAACCGGCCCGGCCGGGGCTCAGAATCACGGCCACCCGGCTCGGCGCCGCAAATGGATCGCCTTGCACGCGGCGGATATCGAGGGTGAATTGGGGCAACGACCATCGGCCGCGCAGATCGCGGTAGGCGGGATAGGGACGGCCATCGATGCGGTGCAGTTCGCGGCGCAGCTCTTCGGCGCTTCTCTTCATGTTGGCGCGTCTCTTCACGAAAAAGTCTCCCGGGGACGGGCCTCGGGCGACCATGGACAGGGGATTACGGGGCAAACGAATGCGATTCACGCGGCTCGGCCTTGCGGCGGCGGCATCTCTGGCGGCGGCCTGTTCGGAATCGGGGTTCCCGACTGCTGCCCCCGAGCTCGATTGCGGGCTCCTTGACCGCGCCTTTCTGGCCGATGGCGGAGTGGGACGCGACGGCATCCCGGCGTTGACCGATCCGGCTCTTGCCGCCCCCGGCGACGATTTGGTCATCGGCTACCTGAGCGATCCCGACCGGGTGATCGGCGTGGAGCTCGGCGGCGAGTGGATCGCGATTCCGCACAACCTCATGTATCGGCACGAGATCGTCAATCTGACGCGCGGCAGCCAGCGCATTGCGGTCACCTACTGTCCCCTGACCGGTTCGGCGATCGCCTTCGATCGCGGCCCCATCGGCGGAGCGGAGTTCGGGGTCTCCGGGCTCCTCTTCCAGGCCAACCTGATCATGTACGATCGCAGCACCGACGATTCGCTCTGGCCGCAGATGCGGGGCGAGGCCGCCTGTGGACCGCGCGAGGGTCAGGCGCTGGCGCCGTACCCGCTGGTCGAGATGCGCTGGGACGGTTGGCGCGCGCTTCATCCAGACACGGAAGTCGTTGCCGTCGATGCGGTGGACCACGCCGCCTACCAGATCAATCCGTACGGCTCCTTCTACGAGGATCCGAGCAACGCCGACTACCTGGGATTCCCGATTCCTCGCAACGATACGCGGCGGCTGCCGAAGGAGCGGGTTCTTGGTCTGCCGGGCTCGGGCGACGAGCCGCCCTTGGCGTTTCCCTTTCATGCGCTGGATGCGCGGGGAGCGCTCTGGACCGGGGAGTTCCGCTACCGGGGCGCCGACGCCGTTCTGCTCTGGGACCGGGCGCGCGTGGCGGCGGTGGCGGTGCGTCCGGTCGCGAACGGACAACGTCTGACCCTTGCAGTGGAAGGAGATGCGATTGTGGATCTGGAGACCGGATCGCGCTGGACGGTGACCGGTCTGGCCACCCACGGTCCGCTGACGGGCGAGCGGTTGCCGGTCATTCCCGAGGCGTATGTGGCCTTCTGGCAGGCGTGGGCGGCCTTTCATCCCGGAACCGAGCTCTTGCTGGAATGACCACAGGTGGAATGACCACACGCCGACACCTGCGCGACCTCCCGCCGCCGGATGACCTTTCCCCCATCGTGGCCCAGCGGCGCCGTGGCCCGCCGACCCGTCCAGTCCCCTCGCGCGCCGTTGCCGGGCTGTCCCGGACGATCGTCCCCGGCCTCGCGGCAGCGCTCCAATTCGCGTTGGCCGCCCTTCCCCCGACCGCAGCCGCGCAGTGGGTGGAACCGCCCGGCCAGGGCTGGGTCTCGCTGGCGCTCTACCACCAGGACACGCGCGAACACTTCGGCAGCAGCGGCGGCCGGCGCCCCTTCTTCGCCCAGGGACATGCGGTCGCCACCTCCACCTTCGCGACGACGGCGGTCGGTCTTCTTCGCGATGTCGATCTCTGGATACAGCTCTCGGTGCACCGCCTTCGCTACGACGACATTGTGGGCCCGCGCACCTCCAGCGGCCCCGGCGACGCGCGCATCTGGCTTCGAACCGCACCGCTGGCCCGCTGGTTTCCCGGCCTTCCCCTGGCCGTGCGCGGCGGCGTCAAGATTCCGGTCGGCGACTTCGAGGTCGACGCCGAGGTCATTCCACTGGGCGACGGTCAGCGCGACTGGGAGCTGCTGGCGGAGCTGGGACATTCCTTCTGGCCGCGTTCGCTCTATCTCTCGGGCTGGGCCGGGTACCGCTGGCGCGAGGAAAACCGTGAATCCCACAAGGACTTCGGCAACGAGTTCTTCTACTACGCCCAACTCGGGGGTGCGATCGGTCCGCTGGGAGTGCGGCTTGCGGTCGATGGGTGGGACGGTGCGCCGGGGGTCACGGAGGGGATCCGGATTCCGACATTTCAACGTGAACTCGTGCAGCTCCAGCCCTCGCTTCTCTATACTGTCGGACCGGGCCAGTTGGAGCTGGGGACGCGGTTGGCGCTCCGGGGACGGAATCTGCCGGCCGGGGTCGCGATCATGGCCCAGTACTTCAGGAGCTGGAATTGACCAGTACTTCAGAAGCTGGAATTGAACGGCGGGAGACAGAGGGATTGCCGGGCCGCGCGGGTCCGGCGACGCATCCCGGGCCACCGAACAGGAATGGAAACAGGGAACCAACCGAAGGGAGACACTGGACAATGTGGAATCGAAAGACGAGAAGCCGGAGAGCGGAAAAACGGGGGATTGGCGACCGGCGACGCGCGGCGTGGGTTGCGGGAATCGTGGCACTCGCGCTTGGGGTTGCCGGGTGCGCCGGGCCCGAGCCGCAGGGGCCGGGTGGGGAAGGGGAGGAGGCGCCGCCGCAGGTGGCCTCGTCGGAGGAGGGCGTGGTGGTGGCCGCGCAGCCGCTGGCGGCGGAGGCCGGAGCGAGTATTCTGCGCGCGGGCGGAAACGCGGCCGATGCGGCGGTGGCGACGGCCTTTGCCGTGTCGGTCGTGGAGCCGTCAATGAACAGCATTGGTGGCCGGACCCAGATTCTGATTCGCCTGCCGGATGGGAGCGTGGCCGGAATCGACGCGACCACCCAGGCGCCTGCCACCTACGATCCCGAGACCGCGCCCCAGGCATCGTACGGGTACCCCACGGTGGGGGTGCCGGGGGCGGTGGCGGGGCTGGCCAGGCTGCTGCGCGAGCACGGCACCCTGTCGCTTGCCGAGGTCATGGCGCCCGCAATCGAGTTGGCCGAAGAGGGATTCGCTCTCCTTCCCGGCGAGGCCGCCCGCCACCGCGCCGGACGCGGCCAGCTCGCCGAGTTCGAGGGTTCGAGCGCGCACTTCCTCACCTCCACCGGCGAGACCCGGGCGGCGGGCGAGATCTTTGCGCAGCCCGATCTGGCGGCCACACTGCGGCTCATCGCCCAGGGCGGTGAAGACGCCTTCTATCGCGGTTTGGTCGCGGAACGAATCGTGGCCGACCTGGAGGCGCACGGGAGCGCGGTCACCGCGGCCGCGCTGGCCGACTACGAGGCCGTGGATGCGCCGATCGTGCGCGGCAGCTACCGCGGTTTCGAGCTGGTGGGCACGGACGTTCCGGCTGCGGGCGCGGTCACGATCGGAATCCTGCACATCCTGGAACACTTCAACCTGGCCGAGCTCGACGACGACAGTTGGGCCGCGCTGGTCGGGATGGCGATCGCGCGGGCCTTCGAGGAGCGGGCCCGGCCGGGCGACGACGGCCGCCGCGCCGCCAACCTGGCCTTCATGACCGACAAGATGTGGGCGGCGGAGATCGCGGCCGGGATCGAGGTGCCGGATGTGGCGCGCGTGGCCATTGCGGCGTCCGCCCCGCTCAACGGCGTCACGCCCCCGGCGTCCGCCGCCGCAGGCGCACCGGGAGGGCAATCGCAGCCGTTGATGGCGCGCACACCCCGCCGCGACGACTCGGGCGACGCTTCCTCCCATAGTCATACCACTCATCTCTCGACCGCCGATGGCAAGGGCATGTTCGTGGCGCTTACGCAGACGATCGGTCCGAATCTCGGGTCGAAGGTCGCGACTCCCGGGCTGGGATTCCTCTATGCGGCGACGCTGGGCGGCTACCTGGGCCACATGGAACCGGGCGAGCGGGCGCGTTCCAGCATCTCGCCGCTCATGGTGCTGGAGGATGGCGAGCCGGTGCTGGTGCTCGGTGCGGCGGGAGGCGCGCGGATTATTTCGGCCGTAGTCCAAGCCGTTGTGCGCGTTGTAGATGGCGGAATGGATCTGCCCGCGGCCCTGGCTGCGGCGCGGGTGCATCCGGTTGCAGGAGGGATTGCGGCCGAGACTTCGCCGGGGATCGGGTGGACGCCGGAGGTGATTGCCGAGATCGAGTCGTGGGGGCTGGAAGTGGCGGAGGAGGAACGCGAGGGGGCCTTTGGGCGGATCCACGGAATCCACGTGAATCCGGCGACGGGTGTGGTGACGGGGGTGGCGGATCCGGATTGGGAGGGGGCGGCGGTAGTGCCGGGAGCGGGAACGGACAATGGCTGAAACGGAAAACGGAGGAGAACCGATGACGAGGAATGGGCGGATGAACCCGATGCGGAACGGTGCCGCGTCCAGGATGGGGCGGGCCAGACGGGTGAGGGCCATGGGATCGCTGGCGCTGGTCAGTCTGCTGGCGCTTGGCGGGTGCGAGACCCCGAGCTACGATCTGATTCTGCGGGGCGGGCAGGTGGTGGACGGGACCGGTGCGCTACCGCGGCAGGCGGATGTGGCGATCAGCGGCGGAGTGATTGCGGCGGTGGGCGATCTGAGTCGGGCCGAGGCCCCCGAGGTACTCGACATTTCGGGGCTGTACCTGGCGCCCGGCTTCATCGACACGCACTCGCACGCGGGGCCGGGGCTGGCAACGGCGGGTCTCAGTCACGCGGAACCGCTGTTGGCACAGGGACTTACGACCGCAGTGGTTAATCCCGATGGTGGGGGGCCGGTTGACCTGGCGGCGCAGCGGGCCGAACTGGAGGAAGACGGGCTGGGTGTGAATGTGGCGCAGCTCGTGCCGCACGGTTCGGTTCGCGGTCGCGTGATCGGCAGCGAAGACCGCGCACCCACGCCGGTCGAGATGGACGAGATGCGGTCGCTGGTGCGCGCGGGGATGGAGGCGGGGGGGTGGGGACTTTCGTCGGGGACCTTCTACACGCCGGGAAGCTATTCCGAGAACGACGAGCTGATCGAGCTGGGGCGCGTGGCCGCGGAGTTCGGAGGGATCTACACCAGCCACATCCGCGACGAATCCAACTACACGATCGGGGTTGTGGCGGCGGTAGACGAGGTGATCGAGGTGGGGAGGGAGGCGGGAATCACGGCGGTCGTGACGCACATCAAGGCGCTGGGTCCGCCGGTGTGGGGCGCGTCGCGGGCGATTGTGGAGCGGATTGAGGCGGCGCGGGCCGAGGGGTTGCGCATCTTCGCCGACCAGTATCCCTATCTGGCCTCGGCGACCGGTCTGTCGGCTGCGCTCCTGCCACGGTGGTCACAGGCCGGGGGAAGCGACGCCTTCGCCGAGCGGGTAGCCGACGCGGAAACCCGCGCCCGAATCCGCGAAGCCATGGTCGAAAACCTTGCCCGTCGCGGCGGGGCCGATCGCATCCAGTTCCGGCGCTTCACGCCCGATCCCTCCATCGAGGGGCGCCTCCTCTCGGATCTGGCGTCCGAACGCGGCGCGGATCCCATCGACCTGGCCCTGGAACTCATCCTTGCAGGTGGCCCGTCAATCGTATCCTTCAACATGAGCGAAGAGGATCTGCTGACCTTCATGACCCAGGACTGGACGATGACCTCGTCGGATGGCGACCTTCCCCGCTTCGGCGTCGGCGTTCCGCATCCGCGCTCCTACGGAGCCTTCGCGCGCAAGATCGGCAAGTTCGTCTTCGCGGACGGGGCCGTCTCGCTGGAGGAGGCGGTCCGCACCATGACCTCGCTTCCGGCCGAAGTGATGGGCATGACCGACCGCGGCCGCATCGCCGAGGGCCAAATCGCCGACATCGTGGTCTTCTCGGAGGACTTCCGCGACAACGCCACCTTCACCGAACCGCACCGCCTGTCGTCGGGGATTGTGCATCTCTTCGTGGGGGGCGAGGCCGCGATCCGCGATTCGGGGTTCACCGGGGTGCGGGCGGGGGGTGTGCTGCGGCCCTGAGGAAGTCGGACCCTGAGGAAGTCGTGAAATGCGACTCGACCGACGGTTGGTCAGGACTGTGGGCCCAACACCCATTAGCGTACGCGGACAGGACGAATCCTGGCTTCACCTTCGCGGATGGCTGGACCCCACCCCATACCGCCGTAGCACCTCGACCACCGCCTCGATCGGGATCGCCTCGCGCTCTCCCCAGCGGCTGGTCACCGTGGTCGCGCGCAGCATCGAGTTGTAGATCGCCTCCTCGGTGGCCTCGACGGTGGCCTGAAAGATCGCCGAGACATTGTCGTTCGACAGGTCCTCCACGGTGCGCACCTCATCGCCCGGCCGCCGCCGCACCGAGGGCGCGGTCGAGAAGGCAATCACATAGTCTCCCGAACCGTTGCCGGCAAACGACCCCGTGCGCGACAGCCCCATCACCGCCCGCATCGCCACCCGCTCCAGGTTTCGCTCGGACAGCGGCGCATCGGTTGCGACCACCATCATGATCGAACCGGCGCTGTGGGAGTCGTCGTGGGTGTCGGGCTGCGGCCGGCCCGCTCCGTCGCCCTCCCGGACTTCGCCAACCTGCCGCTGAAAGGCGTAGCGTCCCAGCTCGATTCCCACCGGTGCGCCCGCAATCTGCAACACGCCGCCAAAGTTGGACTGCACCAGCACGCCCACCGCATGACCCCCCAGCGACTCCGGCAGGATCCGCGAACTGGTCCCGATTCCCCCCTTCCAGCCAAAGGCCGAAGTGCCGGTTCCGGCGCCGACCGAACCCTCCTCCACCGCCCCGCCCCTCGCACCCTCCAGCGCACGGCGCACATCTTCGACGGTGACCGGACGGTTGCGGATGTCGTTGAGACCGCCGTCGTTCGTCTCGCCCACGACCGGATTGATTGATCGCACGCGCTCCATTCCCTCCCGCGCCAGCGCCCATTCAACCATTGCGTCGGCCGCCCTCCACACACAGAGCGTGCAGGTCAGCAGAATGGGGGTCTCGAGCTCGCCGAGTTCGCGCACCTGGGTGACGCCGAGGAGCTTGCCGAAGCCGTTGCCGACATGGATCGCCGCCGGGACCCGGCCGAAGAAGACGTTGCCGCCGTGGGGACGGATCGCGGTGACGCCGGTTCGTATGCCGTCGCCCTCGACCAGGGTGGTGTGGCCGACGAGAACGCCCGCGACATCGGTGATCGCGTTGTGGGATCCCGGGGCGAAGACTCCAACCTCGATGCCCAGATCGCGGGCGCGCGGACGGGATGATTCCTGCGCCGCGCCGGTGTGGGGGTTCGGGGGAAGCACGCAGATGGCGGCCACGGCGGCGGTGGCCAGCCCGGTCAGAGAGCGCCGGCGACCATCAGGCCGAGCACAAGGGGATGATAGAAGAGTGAGCCAAGGAAGACGCGGTTGCATCGCTGCCTCGTGGGATTGAGGAGGAAGGCCAGGGTGAGGGCCACCATGGCCGCGCCGAGCGCCAGCGCCCCGACCAGGTAGAGCCGTCCGGTCATGCCGAGGAGCGCGGGAACGACGCTGATCGCGAGCAGCGCGACCGCGTGGCCCACCATGAGGCGGGAGATCAGAGTTGCGGACCCGCGCGGAATGAGCAGAAAGCCGGCGCGACGGTAGTCCTCGCGCAGATTCCATCCCAGCGCCAGGACGTGGATGAGCTGCCAGAGAAAGAGTATTCCGAAGAGCGCCAGGCCGCGACCGTCCAGGACGCCACCGTGAGACGACCAGCCGATCAGCGCGGGGAGCGCCCCGGGGATGGCGCCTGCGGGGGTGGCGAGGGGGGAACGCAGCTTGAGCGGGGTGTAGAGGCCGTTGTAGAGAATGGCCGAGGCGGCCGTGAGGAGGGCGGGGGTGGGGCCGGTCCAGAACCAGAGATGACCGATTCCAGCGGCCAGCAGCGCGCCTCCGAGGGTGGCGGCGGTGGCCGGAGCGATGCGGCCGGAGGGGATGGGGCGGGGGCGGGTGCGGTGCATGAGGGCGTCGGGGACGCGCTCCAGGTACTGGTTCAGCGCTAGGGCGCCGGCCGTGCCAAGCGTGACGCCCAGGGTGAGGTGGAGGAGGGGGGCGGGGTGGATGGGGGCCGCGTCGGCGAGGCGGGCCATGAGGTGGCCGCAGGCGGCCGTGACCGCGACGAAGAAGGTGATCCCCGGCTTGGCCAGCTCCACGCAGGCGCCGATCGCGCCGCCGCGACGGTTCCGAATCCGCTCCTCGAGCCTCATGGGTGGCCCCTGGTCACAGGAGTCCCTGCACCAACCCGCCGTCCACCTGCAGCGTATGACCGGTGATGTACGACGCGGCGTCGGAGGCGAGAAAGGCCACCGCATTGGCGAACTCCGCGGGGGCGCCGATTCGGCTTGCGGGGATGTCGGCGGTGATTTCCTCCAGAATCTGCTCCCGCGTGACGCCGCGCGCCTTCGCCTGCGACGCAAGGAGCGTTTCCACCCGCGCGGTGCGAATGAATCCCGGTGCAACCACGTTGCAGAGGATCCCGTCCGAAGCGAGTTCCCGCGAGATGCTCTTGATGAATCCCACCACCCCCGGTCGCGCCATGTTCGAGAGCAGCAGACCATCCACCGGCTGCTTCACCGCCACCGAGGTGATCGCGATCACGCGCCCCCACCCGCCCTCGCGCATCGGCGGCAGCGCGGCGAGGGTGAGCTGCACGGTCGCCATCAGATTGGTCTCGAGCGCGTCGCGGTACGCCCCCGGCTCAAAGTCCTCCACCCCGCCCGGCGGCGGCCCGCCCGCGTTGGCCACGAGAATGTCCAGGCGGCCGAACTCGGCCAGCGTCCGTTCCACCAGTTCTTCGCAGACCGCCGCATCGCTCACGTCTCCCGGCATGCCCGGCACGCGGCGGCCGCATTCGCGCGAGATTTCGGCCGCACTCCGGTGCAGCGGCCCCGCCGAGCGCGCATTGATCGCCACATCGGCGCCCTCCAGCGCCAGCCGCCGCGCCACGGCGAGTCCCAATCCCTTCGAAGCGCCCGTCACCAGGGCGGCCCTCCCACGAAGTCCCAGATTCACGGAACCCCCTCTTTGGGTCCAAAGTCATCTTGACCATGGTAATATGATTGAAACCGGGGAGGGAGCACCGCAGCGGGGGCCGCACGCGCGATGAGTCAACAGGATGTCAGAGACCGGCGCCGGAGAGATCGCAGGCGGTGGAGGCACGCCTACATCGCGTCGCTGGCCCTCCACCTGCTGTTCCTCCTGCCGCGCGGAGAGTTGCCGATCCCCGAAGAGCACACCTCCGCCGCGGGCCCGGGCGAGAACGACCGCCGCGCGGCCGCCGGGGGAATGCGGGCCATCAACGTCGTGCCGCCGCCGGAAGAGCCGATCGTGCGGCCGCGGACGCCGGTTCCGGTTGAGATCGTGATCGATCCGGTCGTGATCGAGGACGAGTTTGCCTTCGATCTGGAAGCCCTGCTTGGCGAACGTCCCGAGCTCGGCGAGCTTGGGGTGGCCGAGGGCGAGGGCAGCGGCGCGGGCGGCGCCGGCGACGAAGGGCCGGCACGACTGCTTCCTCCCACCCCGCGTTCCATGATCATCCCCCCCTCCAACCGGAACCTGCGCGGTACCGAGGTCGGCGTCTGGGTCCTCGTCAACGCGGTCGGACGCGTGGTTGCGGATTCCACCCGGCTCGATCCCCCCACGGGCGATCGTGGCTTCAACCGCCAACTCGTGCGCGAGGCGGCGCAATGGCTCTTTCGACCCGGCACGAAGGACGGCGAAGCGGTCACGGCCTGGTTCCACTACCGGATCAGCATGTAGGCGCCCATGCGACGAGCATCGAAGCGAATTCTCTGGGTGGACGACGAGATCGATCTGCTCCGTCCCCATCTCCTCTTTCTGCGCGCGCGCGGCTACCAGGTCGACGGCGTCACCAATGGCGACGACGCGCTGACGCTGCTGCGCACCCAGGCCTACGATCTGGTCCTCCTGGATGAACACATGCCCGGCCGCCGCGGCCTCGAGGTGTTGCAGCTCATTCGCCGCGACGATCCGCATGCCCGCGTGGTGATGGTCACCAAGTCCGAAGAGGACGGCACCATGACCGAGGCGATCGGGCGCCAGGTGGAGGATTACCTCGTCAAACCCACGAGTCCGCGCCAGGTGCTCTCGGTGGTGACGAGGATTCTGGAAGGCTCCATGATTCGCCAGCAACGCGCCGCCCAGGACTTCGCGACCCAGTGGCCCGCTCTGGCGCGCATGCGCGAACAGGCCGCCAGTCCCCGCGACTTCGCCCGGGTGTACCGCGATCTGGTGGATTGGCATCTGCGGCTGGAGAGCGCGGGCGAAACCGGCTTACTCGACACCGTGGAGGCGCTGCAGGAAGATCTCCGCCACGACTTCGGCCGCTGGATCGCGCGCAGCTACCCTGGCTGGATGCGCGGCCGGGGAGCGCGTCCCGAACTCTCGGTCGATGTGGTCGAGCGCCGCCTGCTGCCGCTTCTGGGCCGCGAACCGGTCCTCTTTGTGGTCCTGGACTGCATGCGCTTCGACCAGTGGCGCGCGATCTCGCCGCTTCTCGGGAACTACTTCGACGTTCACGAGAGCTATCACTATTCGATTCTGCCGACCGCAACCCCCTACGCCCGCAACGCCATCTTCTCGGGTCTCTTCCCCGACCGCATCGCCGCGACCCGGCCCGAGTGGTGGGAGTCGCACGACGACGAAGGCTCGATGAATGTCCACGAGGAGGAGCTGCTGCGCGACCAGTTGCGCCGGCTTACCGGAAGAGAGGTACCGGTCCACTACGAGAAGGTCTTTTCGGATCTGAAGTCGGAGCAGGTGCAGGGGCGGATTCGGGCCGCTTCGCGCCAGCGGGGCACCGTGGTGGCGCTGGTCTTCAACTTTGTGGACCTGATGACGCACGGCCGCGCCGAGTCGCCAATCCTGATGGAGGTGGCCAAGGATGCCGCCGCGCTTCGCCAGTTGACGCGCTCCTGGTTCGAACGTTCGACCGTCTTCGCGGTGCTGAAGGAGGCGGCCGCGGCGGGACGGAGAGTCGTCTTCACCACCGATCACGGGAGCATCCATTGCCGGCGTCCCGCCACCGTCTATGCCCGGCGCGGCGCGAGCCCGAATCTCCGCTACAAGTTCGGCGGCAATCTGCGCCTGCGCGACCGCAACTCGGCTCTCGCCACCGCGCGTCTCTCGGATCTGCGACTGCCGGGTTCGCGGCCGGGAACGACCTGCCTGATCGCCCTGGACGACTACTTTTTCGTCTATCCCACCAAGCTGCGCGAGTACCAGCGCCGCTACCGCAACTCGTTCCTGCACGGCGGCATCTCGCCCGAAGAAATGATCGTTCCGGTGGCGGTTCTGAGGCCGCGGTCCTGAGCGACCGCCGGGAGTCGGGGAGCGCCGTGAAGCGGGGGAGCGGGGCCGGGCGCGGGCAGGCGGCCGGGACGGCGGGAGATCCACCGCGCACAAGGAGAGACGAGGACGGCGGGCGTCGCGGCGATGCGCCGGGGGGCGTGGCGAGGTCGCTGGCACCGGTCGGTGAGGGCGGGGAGGGGGGAGTCCCCTGGCGACGAATTGCGGGATTGCCGGGACCGCACCGGTGGCCCTTCCTGCTGGCGGCTCTGGCCAGCGTCTTCTACGCGGCGCTGGACGCCTTCTCCATCGTGGTCTTCATCCCCTTCCTGGGAACGGTCTTTGGGGGAAGCGCAGGGGACGCGGGTGCGGGAGCGGTTGCCGTGGCCCCCGATTCCGCCAACCGGGTGAACCGCCTCCTGGAGGCGACGGCGGGCCGCTTTGTCGATCTGGAGGGCGATCCGCAGGCGGTGGTGGGGGGAATCATTGTCCTGATTGTGGTGCTGATGACGCTTCGCAGCGCCGCCGACTTTGCCCGTTCCTGCCTTTCGGCGCGCGTTGAACAGGGGGTCATGCGCGACCTTCGCCGTAGCGTCTACAGCCATCTGCTGCACCTCGATCTCGCCTTCTTCGCACGGGTGCGGACCGGCCAGATCATCTCGCGCCTTACCCACGACGTCGAACAGTTGCGCACCCTGGTCACGGCCGAGCTGATCAAGTCGCTCTCGTCGCTGCTGACCTTCGCCGCCGCCCTGTCGCTGATGGTGCTGGTCTCGTGGCGGCTGACCGTTGCCGCCTTCATCGTGGTGCCGGCCACCATGGTGATCTGGGGCCCGCTTGTGCGACGGCTCCGGCGTGGCGACCGCATGATTTTGCACGCGGCCGGCGAAGTCAATGCCCGCATCCAGGAAACGGTCGCGGGGGTGCGGATGGTCAAGTCGGCTTCGGCGGAAGAATCCGAGGCGCGGCGCTTCAAGGCGCTGACCGGTGACTACTTCCGCATCTTCATGCGCACGGTGCGTTTGCGCGCGCTGGCCGGTCCCATGACCGAGGTTCTGGTCGCGCTCGGAACCGCCGTCCTCCTCTGGTACGGCGCCCGCATGGTGGTGATGGAGGCTTCGCTGACCGGCGAACAGTTCCTTGGATTCATCCTGCTTTCCACCAAGCTCTACGCCCCTGTCAAGTACCTCAGCAAGCTCCCCGCCCTGGTGCAGCCCGGTTTGGTGGCGGCGGAACGCATCTTCGAATTCCTCGACGCGCCGATCGAAATTCGCGACCGGCCGCATGCGCGTCCCTTTGCCGGAGTGCGGCGCGAGATTCGCTTTCGCAAGGTCTCGCTGGAGTACCGCCCGGGCCGTCCCGTCCTGCGGGAGATTGATTTTCGGGTGCCGGCGGGATCGATCCTTGCGATTACCGGCCCCAGCGGCGCGGGCAAAACTTCGATCGTAGATCTGCTGGGACGCTTCTTCGAACCGGCTGCGGGTGCGGTGGAGATCGATGGCGTGGACATCCGCGACTACCGCATCCGTTCGCTGCGCGCAAGTCTGGGAATCGTCTCGCAGGACTCGGTGCTCTTTCACGACACGGTGCGCGCCAACATCGCCTACGGAGGCGGCAGGGCCTCGCCGGAGTCGATCGCAGCGGCGGCCCGAGCGGCGCACGCCCACGACTTCATCCAGGAGCTTCCCCATGGGTACGACACGGTTGTCGGCGAGCGGGGCGCGACCCTCTCGGGGGGGCAGAGGCAGCGAATTGCCATTGCCCGCGCCATCTTTCGCGATCCTCCGATCCTGATTCTCGATGAGGCGACGAGCGCGCTGGACTCGGAATCGGAGCGTCTGGTGCAGTCGGCGCTGGAGGGACTGATCGTGGGAAGGACGGTCTTCGTGATCGCACACCGGCTCTCGACCATTCGGCGCGCGGACCGGATTCTGGTGGTGGACGGAGGAAAAATCGTACAGGAGGGAACGCACGCCGAGCTGATGGCGCAAGGGGGGCTGTATCGGCGGTTGCAGGGGCGGCAGGCCGAATGAAGGGGGAATGGGTGACGGAAGCGGTGGGCCCGGCGGGCGGGATGCGAGCCGAACGAAGCGGGGTGCGCGGAGAATGACCGCCGTGCGTCCGGGGCCGGTGCGGGGCGGTGGTGGGGGACGGCGGGGCTCCCGGGAAAAGCGGAGGGATGGGCGCGCCTGGCGGCACCGGATCGAGTACCTGTGTCTGCGCGCGGTGGCCGCGCTCTGCGCGCTCGTGCCCGAGATGGTGGCCGACCGGGTGGGGGCGGGGATCGGGTGGGTGGCGGCGCGGGTGGGGCGGCCGCGCTGGCGGGTCGTGGAGGAGCACCTCGGGACGGCCTTCCCGGAGCGCGGCGAGGGGTGGCGGCGGTGGGTGGGACGGCGGTCCTACGCACACTTCTGCCGCGAGGCGGTGGCGACCTTTCGCCTGGCCGGGATGACCCGGGCGGCGCTCCGCAAACGCACCGTCGTGTTGGGGACCGAGCTGCTCGAGAGGGCGGCGCGGGAGGGGCGGGGGGTGGTGGCGGTGAGCGCGCACCTGGGAAACTGGGAGGTGGGGGGGGCGGCGGTGGTCGCGCACGGCCACCCCATGGACATCGTGGTCGCGCGGCAGCGCAATCAACGCTTCGATCGCTACCTGACGCGGTCGCGCGAACGACTCGGTTTCGGGATCATTCCGCGGGGAGAGGCGCGGCGGGGGGTGCTGCGCTCGCTGCGCGCCGGGCGTGTCATCGGGATCATGGGCGACCAGGACGCACGCCGCGCCGGGATCTTCACGCGGTTCTTCGGGCGCCCCGCATCGACCGCGCGCGGCCCGGCCGTGCTCGCCATGCGCTCGGGCGCGCTCATCATTACCCTGATCGCGATTCGCGAAAAGGGGTGGCGGCCGCGCTACACGATCCACCTGGAGCCGCTCTCGGAGGGGTGGCGCCCGCAGGGGCCCGCAGATGGCAGCCGCGAAGAGGTGGCCGCCGCGATCACCCAGGCCTTCACCACCCGCATCGAAGGGTGGGTCAGGGCCCATCCGGAGCAGTACCTCTGGCACCATCGCCGCTGGAAGACGCCGCCGCCGGAAGTTCCCGCCGGGCAACCCGCGTCGAGCTCCGCGCGTCCCAAACGCCAACCCACCCGGTCGTTAGCTTCAAAGTCATGTACCTGATCTGCATTCCCAGCCGCGACGAAGAGCGCACCATCGGCGTCCTCCTCTGGAAGATCCGCGAGGTGATGACCAAGATGCGGCGCGACTTCCACGTCTTCGTCCTCGATGACGGTTCCCGCGACGGAACCGGGTCGCTCCTCGACCGGTACCAGCGAATCATGCCGCTCACGGTGCTGCGCCACGACCAGCCCCTGGGCTACGGACCGGCCCTGGAGAAGTTGCTGCGCGCGGCGGCCGGATTCTCGAGCTACCCCAAGCGCGATGCAATCGTGACGATGCAGGCTGACTTCACCGAACACCCGGAACACTTGCGCGCAATGGCCAGAACCTTCGAGGGCGGCGCCGACATCGTCCTGAGCGAACCGGGCGCCTCCAAAGCGGATGACGACCGCAATGGCGAGCGAAGATCTCCTCCCCGCGCGACGGCTCTGGCCCGGTGGCTGGGCCGCGTCATCCTGGGATCCGGGGCGGAGGACCTTCGGGGATTCCGCACCCTGCGCGTCGTCGTCGTCCGCAAGGCGCTCCAGGCCGTGCGCAACCGGCCGCTGATCCGCACTGACGGCTGGGCCGCCAACGCCGAACTCGCCCGCGTTCTCCTTCCGCATGCCCGCCGCGTGGAATCGATCTCCTGCGAGCGCCGCTACGACATCCGCACCCGGTCTTCGCGCTTTCGCTTCCTGCGCACCCTGCGGCAGATCCTTCGCCTTCGCACCCTGGCCGCTGCGCTGGCGCTGGCGCTTCTCTCCACCTGGCCCGGCGCGACCCGCGCACAGACCGCAAATTCTCGTGCACAGAGCAGCCTCCTCGTCCTCGACACCCTGGCCGCCGGGAGCCATCGCATGGCGAACATTCCCTTCGGTCCCGGCGAGGAGCTCAGGTACCGTCTGCGCGCCAGCTTCGTAGGCGGCGGCGAAGCGCTGATGGCGATCGGAGAGACCGAAGATGTCAATGGATTCGCGACCTGGCCGGTCACCTGGAAGATCCGCGGGAGCGCGCTGGGATTCGGAATGAACGACACCCTCTCGAGCTGGCTCGACACCGAGACCCTGGTCTCGCGCCGCTTCACCAAGAGCCAGAACTCCGGCAAGCGGATACGCGCCTACGACTTCTTCCCCGAGGAGCGCCTCGTCCACCGCCTTGACTACGACACCACCTGGGCGCTGCCGACCGCGCTTCCCCTGGACGACCTCTCCTTTCTCTACTTTGTCCGCGCCATGCCACTCCGGGTTGGCGAAACCCACACCCTGAACCGCTACTTCAAGGACGATGGCAATCCGGTGATTCTGAAGATCCTTCGCCGCGACGAGATTGAGGTTCCGGCAGGCATCTTCAACACGATCGTGGTTCGTCCGATCCTTCCCGGAAACCGTCTCTTTGGCGAAGGCAGCGATGCCGAGGTCCACATCTCGGACGACGAGCGGCGGCTGGTGGTCTACATGCGCGCCGACATGGGACTTTTCCTGCCGGAGCTGGAGATGTTCCTGGAATCGGTTGTGGCCCCAACGCCGCCGGGAGAATCCGGACGCTGAAGGCGCCCCGTCGCAAATCCCGTCTTCGCGCGGCCTGGCTTCTTGCCATCGCGACCTGGTGGCTGGCCGAACCGACCCCGGTGTCGCTGCTGGCAGGGGGCGCGGTCGTGCTGGCCGGTCTGGCGATCCGCGGATGGGCGGCGGGAGTCCTCGCCAAGGACCGCGAACTGGCCGTCACGGGGCCCTATTCCTTCACCCGCAATCCTCTCTACCTGGGCACCCTGGTGATCGGACTCGGGGGCTGGCTGGCGGCGGCGACCCTCTGGCCCGGCCTCCTCTTCGTCGCATTCTTCGCGTGGATCTACCGGGCCGCGATCGCATCGGAAGACGAATCTCTCATCCATCGCTTCGGCGACCGCTACCGCCACTACCGCGATTCCGTCCCCGCGCTCTTTCCCCGCATCGGTTCCCCCGTTCGTCCGCCCCCGCCCTCCGGCTCCGCCCCATCGCCCGCCCATTTCCGCGTGGAACGCTACCTGCGCAATCGCGAGTGGGAGGCGCTGCTGGGCGCTCTGGCCGCCTTCGCGCTTCTGGCCCTCAAGCTGGCCTGGTAAACGGGGCCGTCCGGCCGCCGCGTCCCCTTCATTCCCCCTCACCCCTTATCGTCCGCCTCGATCAGGTAGAGCACCGGTCCCCTCAGCTTTCGCCCCTTCGCGGTGATGCGAAACTCGTAGCGGCCGCTCTCCGGAAAGACCACAGCCTCCAGCGGCATGACCAGACGCGTGCGCGGCGGTGGCCGGTTTGCCGGACGCGGAGCCACCTCGGACCGGCCCTCCACCGTGAGCACCGGCCTGCCGCGCGGACCGGTCACATCGACGCGGAAGGTGTAGCGCCCCGAATCGGTGCGGTCCCACTCCAGCACCAGAACCAGGACCATGCGTTCCTGGCGGGCGGGAAATCCGGGCGCGTAGAGATCGTGAAATGCGCCGTGCATGTCGAGTTTGCCCTGCGCGGATGCCGCCGCGTGATCGCAGAGCGCCGAAGCGAGAATTCTCATGGAGGAACCTGGGGGGTAGCGGCGGGGGGTGTGGTGGACGCGAAGCCAGCGTGCGGCCAGCGGCACGGCGCGGGTTCGGGCGGCAAGGACCGGGACGCCAACGCGGCGGGGGCTGGGCTTCCGCTTGCGATTGCCGGAATGTTCCCTACCTTATGGGCTTCCCTGGGCGGGCGCACGGTCCGGCCAGGGACCAGGCGGGGGAACGATCCCCTGCAAGATCGTACAGATGCAACAGGAGGCGAAGTAGTGAGGCAGGCGCCGATTGAGCGGGCACGAGATGAACTCTTCAGTCACATCCACCGTTGCGGTGTGCTCGAAGCGAACACCGACGACCAGGACGTGTGGATGACCGAGACGGTCGAGTATCTGGGTGAGCGCTACCCCGAGCTCGGCAACAACGAGCTTACGCGGCTGAAGGCGTTGGGAATGCAGTTCTGCAGACCCGTCATCTCGAGACTGAAGCCGAGGAAGACCGCCGTGGAGCCGGAGAGCGACGGCGAAGACATCAACAGCGGGGAGGCCCTCCTGGGCGAACCGCGGGAAGCCTGAAGGGAGACCGGCCCATGGCCAGTCGACGCGACTTTCTGAAGACGACCGCCGGTGTGGGTGCGGCCGTGGGCCTGGGTTCCGCGGTGCCGAAGCCTCTGTTCGGAGCCCCGGCGGTGCACAGGCGGGTGGTGACTCCGGTCTCCGTAGCCAGCGGGAATGGACTCGAAGCGGTGGCCACCGCGGTCCGGATGGTCAGTGCCGGGGACGACACCCTCGAGGCCGTGGTCGAGGGGGTGAACGTCGTCGAGCGCGACCCCAACGATTCCTCGGTCGGATTCGGCGGACTTCCGAACCTCGACGGCGTGGTGCAGCTCGATTCCTCGGTGATGCACGGGCCGAGCCGGGGGGCGGGGGCGGTGGCCTGCCTGGAGGGAATCAAGATGCCGAGCCGCGTGGCCATGGATGTCATGCGCTACACCGATCATGTTCTGCTGGTGGGCAAGGGCGCGCAGAAGTTCGCGCTCTCGATGGGCCACCCGCTCGAGAATCTCCTCACCGAGAGGTCGCGGAGGCGCTGGATCGAGTGGCGCGCGCGGATGAGCGACCGCGACGACTACCTTGTCCCGCCCGAGACCGGTTCGGGGAGCAACGAGCCGCCCTTCGAGGACGAGGGCAGCTACGGAACGAACCTCGTCGATTCGCACGACGGGGTGCGGCCGCAGGGAACGATCAACTGCAATGTGATCAACCGCGAGGGCGACATCTCCGGCGTGACCACCACCTCGGGGCTGGCATGGAAGGTTCCCGGCCGGGTGGGCGATTCGCCGATCGTGGGCGCCGGACTCTACGTCGACAACGATGTGGGCGCCTGCGGATCGACCGGTCGCGGCGAAGCCGTCATCAAGACCTGCGGCTCGCATTCGGTGGTGGAGCTGATGCGGGCGGGAATGTCGCCGACCGACGCCTGCCTGGAGGCGCTGCGCCGGATCGTGACCTTCACCGTTGAGCCCCGCCTGCAGGACGACGACGGCCGCCCGAGCTTCGGCGTGAACTACTACGCCATCAACAAGAACGGCGAGTACGGGGGCGCGGCCATCTACGCCGGCGCGAGATTCGCG
Organism: Longimicrobiales bacterium; assembly: GCA_965213665.1. GTDB lineage: Bacteria > Gemmatimonadota > Gemmatimonadetes > Longimicrobiales > Gaopeijiaceae > Bin94. The sequence goes on along the minus strand of CBDBZW010000003.1, from coordinate 2,263,452 downwards.
GTGTGCGTGGACGGCGAGACCCGTCGCGAAGACTCGGCCTACCTCTTCGAACGGGACCGCTGACCTCCGCCCCGACTCCACGCGCCGGAGGGAAACAGGGTGAACAAGCCTCCCGGGGGTTTGGCCCCCACCGCCGCGAAGCCGCAGCGGATCGGTTTCGGCGCCGATCCGGTGCCCGACCTCCACAAGGCGGAAGGGATTCACTGCAGCGGCCGCCCGGTGCCGTCGCCGCTTGGCGGTTCCCTCATGGAGCTCTGTGTGCGCCCGGAGCCCGACGGAACCAGCACGGTCCTCTTCGAGTGCAAAACCTCGGCGCTGCGCTTCGAGCTGCCGCTCCGGATCAGCACCTGGCGGGAACGGCGCAAGGTCCGCATCCAGGCCGAGGAAGGGTTGGATCCGGTCTGTCCGCGCGGCGAACCGGGACCGGCTCTGGTGCGGCGCAAAGGGAACTTCCACTGTCCGCGCTGCAACCTGATGTTCGGGAGGATTCCGTAGCCGGGTGGTGGTGGCCGGACACGGCCCGGGCCGGTGCGAGCCCGTGACGCGGGCAGGGTCGGGGGAAGGGCGGCGCGGCGCGATGAAGGTGGCCGTGATCGGCGGCGACGGCATTGGCCCGGAAGTGATGGAGGTGGCGGCTGTCGTGCTTGAGGCGGTGGCTGCAAGACACCGACTTCCCCTCTGCCTCCACCCTTGGGATCTCGGCGCGGAACGCTATCTGCGCGAAGGGGTCACCATCACCGATGCGGAGCGCGACCGGCTCGTCGGCGAGTACGATGCGGCCCTCCTCGGTGCGCTGGGCGATGCGCGCGTCCCCGGCAACGTCCACGCCCGCGACGTCCTGCTCGGCCTGCGCTTCCACGCCGATCTCTTCATCAACTTCCGGCCCTGCCGGCTGCGCCTTCCCGCTCTATCGCCGCTGCGCGACCCCGATCCCGCAACCGACATCGTCTTCTTCCGCGAAAACACCGAGGGCCTCTACACCGGCGCCGGCGGTTCCTTCAAGACCGGCACCCCCGACGAGGTGGCCACCGAGATCTCGCTGAACACGCGCAAGGGTGTGGAACGGATCGTGCGGGCCGCCTTCGAATACGCAGGACGCAGCGGCCGGGCACGCGTCACCCTGGTGGACAAGGCCAACGCGCTCGTCCACGAGGGGGCGCTCTGGAGGCGCGTCTTCGCCGAGGTCGGGGCCGGTTTTCCCGGGATCGCGCAGGAGGCGATGTATGTGGACGCCATGGCGATGGATCTGGTGCGCCGTCCGCAGCGCTACGAGGTGGTGGTCACATCCAACCTTTTCGGCGACATTCTGAGCGACCTGGGCGCACAGGTGACGGGCGGGCTCGGGATGGCTCCTTCGGGTAATCTGCATCCGGGATCGTGGGCGCTCTTCGAGCCGGTGCATGGTTCGGCGCCCGACATTGCGGGCCGGGGAATCGCGAACCCACTCGGCGCGGTCGGGTGCGTGGCGCTCCTCCTGGACTACCTGGGGCAACCGGTTGCGGCCGCGGAGGTCGAGGCGTGCATCGCGGCTTCACTGCGCTCCGGCCCGACCACGCCCGATCTGGGCGGCGCCGCCACAACCCGCGAGGTGGGGGACTGGATGGCGCGATCAATCGGAGAGCTCCCGGCTCCGTAGCAGACTCCGGGCGCCTTCCGGCAAACTCAATCCTGGTACCTCGGCAGAGGAATTCGGGATTCCGGGCAAACTCGTTACAATGCAAGGAGATACGAAGATGGGGCGTAGCGGCGGCAACGATTCGGCAGGACGCGGCTTGGCAGAAGAGGGCTCGGCAGGACGGAGTTCGGCAGGACTGGGCTCTGCAGAACAGGGGTCGGGTAGGCGCGATGCGAGCGCAAGGGACTCAGGGACGCAGGGCTTCGACACGGAAGTCGTCTTCCTCGCGGGCAGGCGCACTCCCTTCGGAACCTTCGGGGGAACGCTGAAGGACTTCACCGCGACCGACCTGGGCGTGCATTCGGCGCGTTCGGCGTTGGACGCGGCGGGGATCGACCCCTCCGATGTGGGCCACGTCTTCTATGGCAACGCGCTCCAGACCTCCGCCGATGCCATCTACCTGGCGCGCCATGTGGGACTGCGCGCGGGCGTTCCGGTCGAAATCGGCGCGCTCACCGTCAACCGTCTCTGCGGCTCCGGCTTCCAGGCGATCGTCTCGGGTGCTCGCGAGATCCTCCTGGGCGAGGCGGACGTCACCCTGTGCGGGGGCGCCGAATCGATGAGCCAGGCCCCGCATGTGGTCCGGGGCGCGCGCTGGGGAACGCTGCGGCTCGGCCCTTCGGGCAACAACTTCCAGGACACTCTGTGGGAGGCGCTCCTCGATTCGAACTGCGGACTCTCCATGGCGCAGACCGCCGAGAAGCTGGCCGAACGGTATGGGGTGACCCGGGCCGAGGCCGACCAGGTGGCGGTGAACAGCCAGCGGCGCGCGCAGGCGGCGTGGGACGAGGGACGCTACGAGGCCGAGGTGGCGCCGGTGACGGTCAAGACGCGCAAGGGCCCCGCCGAGTTCGCGGCGGACGAGCACATTCGGCCGGACACGACTCCGGAAGTCCTGGGCAGGCTGCGTCCCTACTTCAGGAAGGACGGGTTGGTGACGGCGGGCAACGCCAGCGGAATCGGGGACGGGGCCGCGTCGGTGGTGCTGGCCAGCCGGAGCTGGGCCGACAACGCCGGGGCAAAGCCGCTCGCCCGGCTGGTTTCGTGGGGATTTGCCGGGGTCGATCCGTCGATCATGGGGATTGGGCCCGCACCGGCGGCCCGCAAGGCGCTTGCCAGCGCCGGCATGACTCTGGACGACATTGATCTGGTCGAGATCAACGAGGCCTTCGCCGCGCAGTACAAGTCGGTGGAAAAGGAGCTCGGACTCGACCCCGAACGCACCAACGTGAATGGCGGCGCGATCGCCCTCACCCATCCGCTGGCCGCGTCGGGGGCGAGAATCACCCTCCACCTGGTCCACGAACTGAGGCGGCGCGGCGCCCGCTTCGGACTGGGGGCCGCGTGCATTGGGGGGGGGCAGGGTGGGGCGGTGGTGGTGGAAGCGCTCTGACCGGCGGAATGGATCGCCACCGCATTGGAGACGAACGGGACCGTGGGGAATGAACGGCGAGAGCGAAGGGTGCTGACGCGGCGCGACTTCGATGCCGTAATTCGTCGTGCCTCCGAGCTGGCGGCGGCCGAGCCCGCGGCGGGCGAGGGGGAATTCACCGAAGCGGAGGTGATTCGCATCGCGCGCGAAGCGGGGCTGCCCGAGCGTCACATTCGCAGCGCTCTGGCGGAGGTGCGGGCAGAAGAGCGGGGTGGCACCGTCGATCGCGGCAGGGTACGCGAGGGGGCGCCGGTCCGCGTCAGCCGCGTCATTGAGCGGCCGCGAGCCGAGATCGTCGCGGAGCTACGGGCCCGGCTGGATTCGGAGAAGCGGCTGCGGCGGGTTCGGGTCCGAACCGACCTCCTGCACTACCTGTCGGCCGCGGGCGGGGGCTACCAGTTCCGTTGGGACAGCGCCAATCCGCGAGACGGGCATGTGAGTACCGCCAGCGCCATCGAAGTGCGGGTGGAGACTCTCGATCCGAAGGCCACCGAGGTCGAGATCCGAATGGGTCTGTCCCCCCTGGATTCCCGCGGGCTCAAGATCGTCTGCATTCTGGGGACCGGGCTGGCGATTCCGGCGCCGGTGACCGCGGTGCTGATCCTGGCTGGGACTCCGATCGCGATGACCCTCGCCGTCGCGGTGACCATGGCCGTGGCCGTGACGGCCGGTTACGCATCGTTCTGGAGCCGTTGGGTGCGCAAGACATCCGCCAGGCGCCATGTGGCGGCCAGCCTTGAGCTCGAAGGTTTCCTGGACAGCCTCGAAGTCCCCGGAGAACTCCGGTCGCCACTCCCCGCGTGGCGCCGCTGGCTGCAGCGTCATATTCAGGGGATTGCCCGCGAGCTGCTGCACGACGACGAAGAGCCCCCGCACCGGTCCGGTGGCCGCAAGGCGCGACGGTCCAGTCCCCCCTGAATCACCCGTTCGCTCCTTGCCCCAGGCGTCTTGCACACAGCTCCATCAGGACTCACACCAGTCAGTTTCACACCAACGGAGACGGAGAAACGTGGAAATCCAGAGCGTCGGGGTCGTCGGTTGCGGCCTCATGGGAAGCGGAATCGCCGAGGTATCGGCAAAGGCGGGACTCACAGTGGTTGTGCGCGAGATCGACCGGGGCGCGGTCGCGGCGGGGAAGAAACGCGTGGAGAAATCGCTGGCGCGGGCGGTTGCGAAGGGCAAGCTGGAGGAGTCCAGTCGCGACGAGGCGCTGGCCCGCCTGACCTTCACCACCTCGCTGGATCGTCTGGCCGATTGCGATCTGATCATTGAGGCGATCGTGGAGTCGCTGGATGCCAAGAACGAACTCTTCACCCGCCTGGACGGTATCTGCCCGGAGCGGACCATCTTCGCCTCCAACACGAGTTCGCTTACGGTGACCGACATGGCCGCGGCCACCTCCCGGCCCGAACGGTTCGTCGGTCTGCACTTCTTCAACCCCGTGCCGGTCATGAAGCTGGTGGAGGTTGTCCGCACGATCGCGACCAGCCAGGAGACCTTCGACGCGGCCTTCGCCTTTGCCAAAGCGGTGGGGAAAGCGCCGATCGCAGCGAAGGACAACTCCGGCTTCGTCGTCAATCTCCTGCTCGTGCCCTACATGCTCGACGCAATCCGCCAGGTGGAGCGCGGGGTGGCGACGATCGAGGACGTCGACAAGGCGATGACGCTCGGTTGCGGCTATCCGATGGGGCCCTTCGTACTGGGGGATTTCGTGGGGATCGACACACTTTACCGAGTCGCCGAGATCATGTACGAGGAATACCGCGAAGAGCGCTACGCGGCCCCCCCGCTACTGAAGCGCCTCATGTCGATGGGACGCTACGGCCGAAAGACGGGCGCGGGATTCTACGACTGGACGCCGGACGGGCCGGTGGCGCTGAAGCTGTAGGGAGCCGCCGCAACGATTGGCCCGGTTGCGAGCCCGCTGTGGCATACCCTGCACGGGCTTTCCTGCCGGAACATGGTTCGGTGACCCGGCAATTCCGGGCCTGGGGATTGATCGGGGGCGAAGGCCCTACCGGCGCACCCGGCGCTGGCGTCTTCGTTCCCGCCGAATCGCCGCTTCCCGCTTGCGCTTGCGCTGCGCGCTCGGCTTCTCATAGAACCGGCGCTTTCGCAGCTCGGAATAGAGTCCGGACCGCTGAACCTTCCGCTTGAACCTGCGGAGCGCGCGCTCCAGGCTCTCGTTTTCCTTGACGAAGACTTCCAACCCGATTCACCCCGTTTGCTGAGACGACTGGCGTTCCCCGGAATTCGGTGCCGGGATCCATTCCTCCGCGCCCCCGCCCAGGCGGCAGCGCGCTCACCGGGCCCACATGCCCGGCGGGGAAGACGAGAACAATAGGGCCGACGGGCCGTTCTCCGCAAGGCCACCGGTTCGGAGCACTGTCGTACCCAAGTAGAATGTCCGGTTGTCAGAGCTTCCGAACGGGCCGCTGGACTCTCGCCGCAGGGCTCCGCAAAGCCGCCGCTTGCCCATCCGGCAAACATCTGCTTATCATTGACGCCCTTTCCCTCAAATCCGCGGAAAGATGCCCGGGTCGCCCCGGAAGGCGCGCCCACGATCCCTCAGACCGGGCCCCGAGCGGTCCAGAATCCGTCTGCCGTTGATCACCGCGCAAGCTCATCCGGAAGCCATGGCCGATGTGCCGGGCGTCTGCGAACTCTCGCTCACCCGGGCCGTGGTTCAGTACGGCGATGTCCACGAGCTGGGCCGGCGGGGCGGACTGATCGCCGACATCGGGTTGGCTGTCGTGCTTGCCGGGCGCTTCGCTTCCACCGTGCGGGCCGTTGATCTGGGGTCGGGCGCGGTCAAGGATCTCAACCTGACTACCGACCTGGTCATCCTCGACTGGGTGTACCGGCCTACCCTCGCCCACCTGGATTCCCTGGCGGCCGCTGCCGGGCACGAATCGAAATCCGGCGTGCGCCTCCGCCGCTACTGCTTCGACCTGGCGCTGCATATCCTCGACCGTCGCGGCTTCACCCCCCTGACGCGTCCGGTTCTGTTGCGCATCGGCTACCGCGATCTCTGCCGCGATCTGGATCTGCACGATCACGCCTGTATCCGCGTGACCACCGGACCGGATCGGATGGCAATCGTGCACCTGGACTGCGACGCCAACGCGCTGATCGTGCGAACCTCGGACGGCATGCCCGACCCGGCGCTGGCCGGTGAGCTCGGAACCGCCTTTCGGGGCCTGCGCGCGACACCCCCGACCGGCGCGGACCCGGACGACGCGGCCGCCTGGCACATTCATTTCGGAATTCCCGCCACCGTTGCCGAACTCCGGCGCAGCCTGGAGATCATGCGGCGGGGGCTGAACCACCTGATCGCCCACTTCGAACCGATCCGCCACCGGGAGATCGGCGCGCTGACCTCAACCTTCGGCGAACGCGCAACGCTGGACCGCCTGGGGATCCGGCCTTCGCCCCGGTCGCGCGGCGAGTCCCTGTCCAATCACCCGGCAATGACGGTGCACTGAGGAGGGCAACCAACGCTCATGGGGAATGGAATGCAGGAATCGGCCTGGTGGCACCGCACAACCGGCCGCAACGACGCGCCGCTCGAGTCGCCCGAAGTTCTTGGCGCGCGATACCATCACTACCGGCGGCGGCAGATCGCCCGGCTCCTTCATCTCATGCCGCGCGAGGCCCTTCGCCAGCTCTACGGCGAGGCACGAGGCTGGGCCACCGAACACCGACTTCACGATACCCGGGATCCGCTGGCCACGCTGATCGCCTTCGGTGAGCACCTGCTGCCCCTTCCTCCCTTCGATCTCTGGCTGGTGGACCGGTCGGCTCATCCCCTGGACCATCTTGAGGAAGAGGGAGAGACCCCCGGCCCGGATCCGGCCGCCCATCCACGCCAGTTGGAGGCCCGCCGCTTCCACTACGGGGGACGGAGCTGGATTGCGGCGCTGAATGTCTTTCGCGCTGGCGCGACCTGGCGCGGCTTCATCCGTTTCCGCGAGTACGGCCGCACCCGCCAATACCACACCACCGATATCTTCGTCGAGAAGACGGCCCGGCTGGTGCGGGAGCGGTTTCGCGAGTTCGACCGGGGAACCATGGGCGCCTTCCTGCGCTCGGTCCTGCCCTGACCGGGACCGGCCCCGGCCGGATTTCGCTTCTTCGCCACCGATGGTTCCGAGTTTTGGGAAACATTTGGCGTTCACACGCCCCTCGCTCCCTCGCTCCAGATTCCGTAAGTTGCTATTGGACAGTGCATTCTATCGGCACCGGAGCTGCACCGACGCCCTCTGTAAACGGTTGATTTCACAAAGTCGCCAAAACCTTATATCGTTGCAAGACAACAACTTGCGTGTATTCGGCAAATCTTCGCCCCAATTTGCGAATTCGGCTCCGGGGGTATAAACTGTCTCTGCGTATCCAGATCTGGGGACGCGGAGTCCCGCGCTTCCGGCCGGTCACCGCACCCCAAGCCATCCGCAACCGATTTGATCCCCCCCTTTGAAGAACGGAGCCTCCCCCGTGTGGAACACACAGTCCGTGCAGCTTGACATCCGCCTCCCCAAGGAAATCGCAACCGAAGCCGAGAAGATACTGCGCACGGATCCGGACTTCTTCAGTCGTATGGTTCGCTATTCACTTACGCGCCGGGCCGTGTACCAACGGCTCCGCGAGGATGATGGAAGGAGTGCGGCGGCCCGCAACGTCCTGGGGTTCGCTCAGGGCTGAAACTGCGGTGACCTCCTGCGGGGGAACGGGAACACCGATCCCTTACACGGGGTATTGACACGGGCTCGATACTGCCATTGATTTACCGAAGAAGCGGATCATCGGCATCTTGGGCAGGTAGAGGGAAGGTTGTCGGTCCGGACTGGGAAGGGTGGATCATGAATCAGCCAGACCCCGGCCAGGTGTTGCAGGCCAAGTACAGGGACTACTGTTCAGCCCGGATTACGGATGCCCTCCTGTCTCTGTCTCCCGACGAGATCTTCAGCCTTGCTGAAGCCGAAGCGCGCACCACGGGCCGACGGGAGCCGGGCTCGTATCTGGAGGCGGTGCGTCTGGCCACCGGACGGGTGCGCGACCGATTGGGTTTGCCCGAATTCGAGGACTGGGCCACGGAGTACGCACGCAACCCGCAGGCCTTCGATCACGAACTCATGGGCCTGTGGAAATCGGAAGAGACCGGTCGCGGTGTAGGGGCGGCGCGAAGCCGGGACGACTGACCGGAATCGTCCGGGGCTACTTGTAGCGGTAGGTGACGCGTCCGCGCGTCAGGTCGTAGGGCGACATCTCCACCTTGACCCGGTCCCCCGCCAGCACCCGGATATAGAACTTTCGCATCTTGCCCGAGAGATAGGCCAGAATCTCGTGGCCGTTTTCAAGCTTTACCCGAAAGTTCGCATTGGGGAGCACCTCGGTAACGGTGCCTTCCATCTCGATTGCGTTCGCCAAGAATCTTCCTCGTTGGAGTGTGCTGCCGGAACCCGGGCAGCGGGTCCGGATCCGCTAGAAGGGCAGATCGTCGTCGGGTTCGTTCAGCGGGGGGTCCTGGCCCTGCCGCGCGGGTGGTCCACCCCGGCCTCGCGGCGAGCTTCCGCCACGGTTCGAGTTCCCGTAGTCCCGGCCGCCCCCGCCCCCGCCGTCCCCCCCTGTGCCCGATCCCAGCATGATCATTTCGTTCACGATGATGTCGGTCCAGTACCGGGTGCCGCCCTGGTCGTCCTGCGTCTGGGAGTATTCGAGCCGTCCCTCGACATAGATCCGGTCCCCCTTCTTCACCCACTGCTCAATGATGTCCACCAACCGCCCGAAGGCCGTGATGCGGTGCCAGTCGGTGCGCTCCTGCTTCTGTCCGTCGCGACCCTGAAACCTCCGGCCGGTGGCGATCGAGAACTTTGCCACCCGCGTGCCGGTTGTCGTGCTACGGATTTCGGGGTCGCCCCCGACATTACCGATCAGCGTTACCTTGTTGAGCGATCTTGACATGGATTCCTCTCGGGGAGCGCCCCGATCGGGACGCGGACTCGTGGCGAATTTGGGAATGTGCCGGAAAACTCCGGGCAAACAAGGTAAGTCAGGGGTGCCGGAACCGCCATGTCCGGCCCCGGGAGAGAGCGACGGGAATGGCCGACAAGAGCTACCTCCGAACAGAGATCGGCGATGCGGTCGCGACGGTCACGATCGATCGGCAATCCAGGCTGAATGCGCTGAATCCGCAGGTGATGGCGGAGATCGACGCCACCTTCGCCGAGCTGCGCGACAACGCCGAGCTGCGCGCCGTGATCCTGGCCGGCGCCGGAGACCGGGCCTTCGTGGCCGGAGCGGACATCGGCGTGCTGGCGCGGATGGGACCGATGAGCGGGGTGTCGGTCAGCCGCGAGGGACAGGATGTGCTGCGCCGGATCGAGACTTTCCCCCGACCGGTGATCGCCGCCGTCGGAGGGTATGCGCTGGGTGGGGGGTGCGAACTCGCGCTGGCCTGTCACCTGCGGGTGGCGAGCGAGCGCGCCCGCTTCGGGTTGCCCGAGGTGGGACTGGGGATTATTCCCGGCTACGGGGGCACGCTCCGCCTGTCGCGCGTGGTCGGGCTGGGCCGCGCCCTGGAGCTTATCCTTACCGGAGAGATGATCGACGCCGCCCGCGCCGCCGAGATCGGACTCGCCAATATCGTGGTCCCGCACGGCGAGCTGATGGAGCGCAGCCGCGCCCTGGCACAACGCATCGCGCGCAACGCACCGGTGGCGGTCGAGCTGGCGCTGAAGTCGGTCTACCGGGCGGTGGAGAGCCCGGCCGAACACGCCCAGGAGGTCGAGTCCGCGCTCTTCGGGCTGCTGGCTTCCACCGACGACATGAAGGAAGGAATGGCCGCCTTTCTGGAGAAGCGCAGAGCCCGCTTCGCCGGCCGCTAGAATCCCGCTGTGCCGGGCCGCATCGGGGCGGGGCCGAACCGTTACATTAGAAGGATGTACGGAATCCCCCGTTTCCGTCTCCTTTCGTGGTTCTGAATGCTCTGGAGATCCGGCACTTCCGGAATCTCGGAACCCAGCGGCTGTGCTTCCCTCCGGAAGGTGTGGCCGTGGTCGGCGCAAATGCGCAGGGGAAGACGAACCTGCTCGAGGCGATCTACTACCTGGAGAGCTTCCGCTCCTTTCGCGGCGCCTCCGACGGCGAGCTGACGGCCTTCTCGCAGGATGTCTTTCACCTGAAGGGAGAGGTGGACGGCGAGGTTCCGGCAACGGTGGCGGCGGGCTACGACCGGCGGAGGAAGTTCAAGAAGGTGACTCTGAACGGCAGCGAAGCGGTGAAGCTCTCGACCGCGCTCGGCAGACTCGGAACCGTGGCGTTCTCGCCCGGCGACGTGGAGCTGGTGAGTGGAGGACCCGGTGTGCGCCGCCGCTTTCTGGACATCGTCCTCTCGCTCAACCGGCCCGGTTACCTGGAGGCGCTGCAGGAATACCGCAGGTGGCTGGGCCAGCGCAATGCGGCGCTGCGGAGCGGTGGCGGCGCGGAGAGTTCGGGGTGGATCGCGGCCTGGGACGGCGGCCTCCTCGACGCAGGCACCAAGGTGATGCAGATGCGGAGTGAATGGGTTGGCGCGTGGGGGAACACCTTCGCCGAACACTACCGGGCCATCGCCGGGGACAAGGCGACCGGAGGCGACTCCGCCACCCTCGTCTACCGCCCCAACATCGGCCTGCCCGACGGCGCGGACGAAGATCCCGCCCTTGCCACCGACGCCGCCGCGCTTCGCGAGCGCTTTGCCACCCGCCTGGAGGAATCGCTGGCCAACGACCTGCGCCGCGGCGCCACCGGAGCCGGACCGCACCGCGACGAACTGCTGCTGAGCACCTCCACGCGGGAACGTTCCCTTCCCCTGCGGAACTTCGGTTCGGGGGGACAGCGTCGCACGGCCGCCCTCGCGCTCCGTCTGACCGAGGCCGCGACGATCCGGAGTCGCCGCGGCGAGCGTCCCATCCTCCTCGTGGACGACGCCTTTGCCGAGCTCGACCGGGGCCGCTCCGAACGTGTGATGCGTCTTCTGGACGGCAAGCTGGGCGGCCAGGTCATCGTCACCGTGCCCAAGGAATCCGACATCCGCACCCCCGTCCGCAGGCTGGAGCGGTGGCGGATCCGGGACGGGGTGATCGAGGCGTGAGGCCGCAGCAGCCCGCGCGCACCGGCCGGGGTGGATTCGAGCTGCTGGCCACGGCGCTGGGCACATTTCTGGACCGCTCCGGAATTGGCGAGTCGCTGGACCGCCTGGGAGCGCTCGATGAATGGGCCGAAGTGGTGGGGGACCGCGTAAGCCGTGTAACGCGGGCGGTCGAGGTGCGGGGCGACACCCTGGTCGTCGAGGTGCTGTCGAGCGCCTGGATCAACGAACTGGCGACGATCCGCGGCCTCATCCTGACCCGGCTGAACGAGCGCCGGTCCGGCCCGAAGATCGGAGAGATCCGCTTCCGCCTGGCCGAAAGCCCCGACGATCTGGGAGCGCGCGACGGCAACCGGGCCGAAAAATCCTCCCGCCGGGCCGAAGCCAGGTCCCGCCGGTCCGACGCCAGGTCCCGTCAGGCCGAAGCCAGGTCCGGCCGAACCAACTTTCGCCGAACCACTTTTCGCCGAACCAAGTCAGGCCAGGACGATCAATGACCGAACCGAACAGGAAAGCGGATATGACCGACAACGCGGATATGACCGACACCGCACCGGACGCCGGCGCAAACGACTACACCTCCAGGCAGATCCAGGTTCTCAAGGGACTGGAGGCCGTCCGCAAGCGTCCCGGCATGTACATCGGCTCCACCTCGGCGCGGGGCCTGCATCACCTCGTCTACGAAGTCGTCGACAACAGCATCGACGAGGCCATGGCCGGGCACTGCAACCGCGTCTCCGTCGCCATCCTGGCCGGCGATATGATCAGCGTGGACGACGATGGCCGCGGCATCCCGGTCGATCTTCACCCCACCGAGGGCATTCCGGGGGTCGAGCTTGCCATGACGACCCTCCATGCCGGGGGCAAGTTCGACAAGAGCTCCTACAAGGTCTCGGGCGGGTTGCACGGGGTCGGCGTCAGCGTGGTCAACGCCCTCTCGGAATGGCTGGAGGTCGAGGTCCGCCGCGACGGCAGGCGGCACCGGCAGCGCTACACGCGCGGCATCCGCGCCACCGATCTCGAGGATCTGGGCCCCGCACCGGACACCGGCACGCTCGTCACCTTCCGGCCCGACGCCGAGATCTTCACCGAACTCGCCTTCTCCTTCGACAAGCTGTCGGCCCGGCTGCGCGAGCTCGCCTTCCTCAACAAGGGGCTGGAGATCGTACTTCGCGACGAACGCCCCGACGAGCCGGTCGAGGAGCTCTACCGCTACGACGGCGGCCTCATGGAGTTCGTGGACTACCTGCGAGGATCCCGCCAGCCGATCCACAGCGAGGTCATCTGGTTCGAGACCACGCGCCCCGAGGCCGAGATCGAGCTGGCCATGCAGTACGACGAGGGTTTTTCGGAGAACATCCACACCTTCGTCAACAACATCGACACGCACGAGGGCGGCACCCACCTGACCGGCTTCAAGGCCGCGCTCACCCGCACGGTCAACGACTACGCCCGCCGCAACAAGCTCTTCAAGAAGGACGAGAACCTCTCCGGCGACGATGTGCGCGAGGGGCTGACCTGCGTGCTCAGCGTCAAGGTGATGGAGCCCCAGTTCGAGGGACAGACCAAGACCAAGCTGGGGAATTCCGAGGTCCGGGGCGCGGTCGAGATGGCCGTCAACGAACACCTGTCCGCCTTCCTGGAGGAGAACCCGAAGGTTGCGCGGGCGTTGATCGACAAGTCGCTGCAGGCGCAACGGGCCCGGGTGGCGGCGCGAAAGGCGCGCGATCTGGCTCGCAAGAAGAGTGGTCTGGAGGGCGGCGTGCTCCCGGGCAAGCTGGCCGACTGCTCGATCGCCGATCCCTCGCTGACCGAGATCTACCTGGTCGAGGGCGACAGCGCCGGCGGTTCGGCCAAGCAGGGCCGCGACCGTTCCTTCCAGGCGATCCTGCCGCTCAAGGGCAAGATCCTGAATGTCGAAAAGGCCCGCATCGACAAGATCCTCTCCAACGACGAGATCCGCGCCATGGTGACCGCCATCGGCGCCGGCATCCGCGACGACTTCGACATCGGCAAGGCGCGCTACCACAAGATCATCATCATGACCGACGCCGACGTGGACGGCGCCCACATCCGCACCCTACTCCTCACCTTCTTCTTCCGCCAGATGCGCGAGCTGATCGAGGAGGGCTACGTCTATATCGCGCAGCCGCCACTCTACCGGGTCCAGAAGGGGAAGACCGAGCGCTACGCCTACAGCGACGACGAGCGCGATCTGGAGGTCAGCCGCCTCTCGAATGGCAACGACGGGAAGGGCGTTTCGATTCAGCGCTACAAGGGTCTCGGCGAGATGAATCCCGACCAGCTCTGGAAGACCACCATGGACCCCGAGGCGCGAACGATTCTGCGCGTCACCGTCGAGAGCGCCACCGATGCCGACCTCATCTTCTCGCGGCTGATGGGCGACGATGTACAGCCCCGGCGCGAGTTCATCGAGAAGAACGCCCGCTATGTTCGCAACCTGGATGTCTAGCCGGACCGGCGCAGGCATCACCACTTTATCACGCACCACACGCTGATCACGCACCGGCTTTATTCACGCACCACACGCTTGATCACGCACCACGCTTTCAATCACATACAACACCTTCATAAGGAAGGAACGCGATGCAAGTCAAGAGACTGTTTAGTAGTGGCGCCACCCTCCTCGCGGCTCTCGTGGCGCTGGCGGGACTGGCGGGTCCGGTACGGGCCCAGACGGGCGCAATCTCGGGGGCGGTGACCGACGCCGCCTCGGGACGGCCGCTCTCGAACGCGCAGGTTACGGTCGCCGGGACCGGGGTCGGGCAGATCGCCAACGCGGCCGGACGGTACGTGCTGCTCAATGTGCCCGCCGGGGAACAGACCATTCAGGTCACCCTGATCGGGTACAACGTGATGGAGCGCACGGTGACGGTGGCCGCGGGGCAGACGCTCAGCCTGGACTTCGAGATGTCCTCGACCGCCATCTCCCTGAACGAGATCGTCGTGACGGGGGTCGGGGCCGAAACCACCCGGCGCGCGCTCGGCACCTCCGTCGAGGTTCTCACCACCGACGACATCGAGCTGGCTCCGGTGCAATCGGTCGACCAGCTCCTCCAGGGCCGCGTGGCCGGCGCGACGGTGAATGCCACCTCCGCCCAGCCCGGGACCGGGTCGCTCATCAACTTCCGCGGCGTTTCGTCGGTCTTTGGCGCGCAGACTCCGGTCATCTACGTGGATGGCGTGCGCGTGGACAACGATCAGTCGACCGCGGCGGGCACCGGCGGCGAGCAGTCCTCGGCGCTCTCGGATCTCCTGGTCAGCGACATCGAGCGGATCGAGGTCACCAAGGGCGGCGCGGCCTCCACCCTCTTCGGCTCCGACGCGGCGACCGGCGTCATCCAGATCTTCACCAAAAAAGGCGTTCCCGGGGCGCCCCGCGTCACGGTGCGGATGGAGCAGGGGACGGAGCTGCCCGAGCTCAAGTACATCTTCGACATGGGGGTCATCTTCCCCGACCGCGTTGAGTCCGGCGAGATCGAAGAGACCTTCCTGCGCGACCTCTACTTCAAGAACGGCCGCACCCAGAACTACTACGTGGGCGTGACCGGGGGGACGGCCGAGGTCACCTACAACGTCAGCGGCCGGCTCGAGACCCGAACCGGAACCCAGCCCCGCGACGGCAGCAACAACTACAATCTCCGCGGCGGGCTCCAGGCATCGCTCTCCGACGACTTCACACTGGAGTTTTCGGGAAGCTATGTGCGCCACAACTTCAATCGCCTCTACAACGGCTCCGCCATCGCCGACCCGCTCACGACCTTCGAGGTGGGCGACGCGCTCTTCTTCTCGGGTGCCCAGACGCTGAACGAAGCGCTCGACATCTTCCTGCTTCCCGAGATCGACGAGTGGGTGAATCGCTTCATCTTCGCGGCGACGGCCCGCTACGACATCGCTGACGCGCTGGCGGCCAAGCTCACCATCGGAACCGACAATCGCTCCAACCAGCAGCGGATCTACCAGCCGATCGGATTCACCCCCGGCGAGCCCACCGGCCAGCTCAACCGCCGCGACCGCAACTTCACCTCGGTTTCGCTCGACGCCGGACTGACCTACGGGTGGGAGAGCGCCGAGGGAACGCTGGGCTCCTCGCTGACGATCGGGGTGCAGGGCTTCCGCGAAGACGAGAGCATCATCAACGGCAACGGCCGCACCTTCGCTCTTCCCGGCACCTTCGACATCGACGCCGCGGCGGATATCACGGCGGGCGAGGCGAATGTCGAGGTCTTCAATGGCGGCCTCTACGTGGACGAGCAGTTGAGCATCGGGGACAAGCTCTATGTGGGCGGCGGCTTTCGGGTGGACGCGGGTTCCAGCTTCGGCGACAACATCGACTACGAGCTCTACCCCAAGGCGACCGGCTCGTACATCCTCTCGGAGGACATCGGCCTGCCCGGGGTGGACGAACTCAAGATCCGCGCGGCCTACGGCGAGACCGGCAGCTTCCCCGGCGCCTTCCTCAAGGACCGGACATTTTCGGCGACCTCCTTCCGCGGCGAGTCGGCGCCCCGCTTCTCCAATCCCGGAAACTCCGAGCTGCGGCCCGAGAAGACCTCCACGATCGAGGCCGGCATCGACGCGGCCCTGCTTGACAACCGCATCGGCCTGGACCTGACCTTCTACGAGGCGCGCACAACCGACGCCCTCTTCTCGGTGCCCCGCCAGCCGGTGACCGGACAGGGCACCCAGCAGGAGAATGTGGGCGCGATCCTGAACCGCGGCGTCGAGGTGGCGGCGAACTTCCAGCTCCTCAACACCGCCAGCCTGGCCTGGAGCCTGGGCGCCACCTTCCAGTACAACCACAACGAGGTCACCGACATGGGCGGCGTGCCCGACTTCTTCGTGGAGGGACAGAAGCGCGTTTCCGGGTGCTGGAGCCAGAGCGATCCCGACGACGAGAGCACCTGCCGCGGCGGACCGATCGGCGCCTGGTACCTGACGATGCCGGTCGACACCAACGGCGACAGCCTGCCCGACGGCTCCGAGCGCCAGTTCACCGGCTCCTTCCCGGTACCGGACAAGAGCGGCGCGGTCAACACCACGCTCTCGGTGGGCAACAACCTGACCATCAGCGCCCTGGCCGACTGGGCCGGCGGTCATTCCGTCTTCGATTTTGGTTCGGTGTGGGCCACCTTCAACGGGATCTACCGGCGGGAGCGGGTTCGCTGCGGCATGGAAGAGGGTGCGGCCGAGGGTTGCGAGTGGGCCTTCCCCACGCAGTACAACGAGGACGGCACGGTGCGCGGCAAGTACAGCCAGAGCGCGGCCCGGAGCGGTTTCCTCTACGATGGCGACTACTTCAAGCTGCGCGAGGTCTCGGTGCGTTACGCGCTGCCGGAGAGCTGGGCGGGTACCGTCAACGCCGGACGCGCAACCCTCTACGCCAGCGGGCGCAACCTCTGGATTTGGTCGGTGAACGAGATGATTGACGGCGAGCTCAGCGGCCTGAATGGCGGCGGTCTGGAGCTGGGGAGCGAGAGCAGCATCACGTTGCCCCCGAACCGCACCTTCCGCTTCGGCGTCGAAGTGAACTTCTAGGGGAAGGCGACCGGAGAGGAAGATGACTCTAATGAGACAGGTGCAGACAATGACCAGAACGAAGATTTCGGTCCTCGGGCGGTGCACGACGGCGCTATTCGCAGCGGTTGCGCTCGCGTCCTGCGACGCCATCGATCCGACCAACGTGACCAACCCGACCACCACCGACGACGATCTGGCGCAGGCGACCAATCCCACCAGATCGCTGCTTCCCGGCCTGCGCGCGCAGTTCGCCCGCATGATCAACGCCTACGTCGTGGCCGAGGTCATCACCGACAACTACTCGATCCACGGCACGGGAATCGTCGTGGATATGGACGAGCCCCACGAAGTGACTCCCGATCTCGTGAACTCCACCGGAACCAGCGTCACCGGCGTGTACTGGAATGTCCAGGAGCTTCGCGCGCTGGCGGATTTCGTGATCGACGAGATCGCCCCGAACGATGCCACGGCCCCCCCGGCGCTCGTCGCCGAAGCGCACTATTATCGTGGAATGGCCTACCTTACCCTGGGCGAGGTCTTTTCCTACGCACCCCACGAAGAGAACGGGACGCCGCAGCCTGCTGAGTCGGCGCTGACCAGGGCGCTCTCCGATCTCCAGGCGGGCACGGCCTTCGGGCCGCAGGCCAATGCGGCGCTGGCGCGGGCTCACCGGCTCCTGGGCGACGCGACGGCGGCTTCGAGCGCGGCGAATGCGGTGCTCAATGTGGAGCCCAACTTCCTCTATGCGCCGGAGTACGACGGGCAATTCCTCAACAATACCTCGGTCGCCTTCCTGGTGCTGCGCGCCCTCCAGGAGATGCAACCGCTGCCGAGGCTGGATTTTCTCGACCCCAAGTACACCGAGCGCAACTCTCCGGTGCCGATCGCCAAGGCCGAGGAACTTCATCTGATCCTGGCCGAAGCGGCGCTCGCGTCGGGCGACCTGGTAAGCGCCAGGAGCCAGTTGGCCAGCGCGATCAACACCGCAAAGAGCCGGGGAACCGTTTCGTTCGACGACATCGACGAGCGGCGCAACGCCGATCTGAGTCTGCGTCCGCGCAACTCCGAGATCGTGATTCGCGCCGATGCCGACAGCCCCTACCGCGCCGGTCTGGTGCTGGATCGACCCGCCGAGGGGCTTCAAATCCCCAACATCTCGGCGACCTCCCTGGACGCCGACAGCGTGGCCGCGCTTTCCGGTGCTTCCGAACTCTGGCACTCGCTCTGGCTCGCACGGCAGGAGATCCTCTTCCTGGAGGGTCGGCGGCTCGCCGATCTGGGGATCAGGTTGCCGATGATGCTGCGCGAGATCGACCAGAACGAAAACATCAGTGAGGGCGATCCCGGCACGGTGGCGATGGTGCCGCAGTACATTCCGCGCAGCCCGCGCTACGCGATGGATGTGTACACGCCGGTCGAGCTCTATGACGGCGACGGCGCAGGGGCACCGCTCTTGCACACCCAGGTCACCATGACCGTCGACATGAACAGGGTGCTGGTCGAAAACAACGCTTCGCCCTTCAACTAGACCGGGGTCGTCTCGCCAGCCATTCACCCGGCAACCGCGGGAGAGTGCTCGTCTGTGGAGACCGATAACCAACGCAGGCGGGCGCTCCTCTCGCGCCCCATCCAGCACATCGACGCCACCGCCTTCGACGGCCGCGCCGTCATCGACGCCTACCGCCAGGCCGCGTTTCAGGCGCGCAATCTGGCCGAGGCCGCCGACATCGTCGACGAGATGCTCGCCGACCGCGAGTGCGCGGTCATCCTCACGCTGGCCGGATCGCTGGTTTCCGCCGGGCTGAAGAAGACCTTGCTCACCCTGGTCGAGTGCAACATGGTGGACGCGATTGTGGCCACCGGCGCCATCGTGGTGGACCAGGACTTCTTCGAGGCGCTCGATTTTCGTCACTACATGGCGCCCGGTTCGCCCAGCGCGCCCACGGTGACCGACGAGGAGCTGCGCGAGCTTGGCATCGACCGCATCTACGACACCTGGATCTCCGAAGCCGATCTGCAGGAGTGCGACGAGCAGGTGGCGCGCATTCTGGACGGATTGGAGCGGCGGCCCTGGTCGAGCCGCGAAATCGTGCGCGAGATGGGCGCCTGGCTGGATCGCAACCGCCCCGACGCGGGTTCGCTTGTGCTGGCCGCCTACCGCAGGGAGATTCCGGTCTTCGTGCCCGCGCTGAGCGATTCGTCGGCGGGATTCGGCGTGGTCATGCACCGTGCGCGCGCGGCGGGTATGGGAATCGCGCCCGTCGCCTTCGATTCGGGGAAGGATTTCCACGAACTGGCGCGGCTCAAGCGGGCGTGCGCCGCAACCGGACTGCTGATGGTCGGGGGCGGCGTGCCGAAGAACTTTGCCCAGGACGCCGTTGTTGCCGCGAGGATTCTGGCGGAACCGGTTCATGCCAGGGGCGTACAGAGCCGGGACGCACAGAACAGAGACGCCCAGGACAGGGACGCGCAGAATTGGGGGAACGAGGGCGACCGCCCCTTCCCGGCTTCCATCTCCATGCACAAATACGCGGTGCAGCTCACGGTTGCCGATGAGCGAGACGGCGGCCTCTCCGGCTCGACGCTGCGCGAGGCCACCACCTGGGGCAAGGTCGAGACCACGCGCGAGAGGATGGTCTTTGGAGAGGCCACCGTGACGCTCCCCATCCTGGTTAGCGACGCATGGCATCGGGGTCGGTGGCGGCGCCGCCGCGCAATGCGGCTCGGATCGATCCTCGACGCGCAGCCCGCCGCCCGCCCGGCATGGACCAGCTCCAACTCGATCTGAACGGCGGCGGCCCCGAGGACGACAGCGGCCCGGCTGCGTCCTCCGGCGGCGAGTCCGGCGACCGCCCCATTGGCGACCGGCGGCCCAATCCCGGCGAAGCGGCCACCTCCATGCCCCACACGAACCAGCCGCCAGCGCCGGAAATCCCCGCTTCACCCCCCGCCCCCCCTCCGCGCCTCCCCCCCTGCGCCATCGTCCGGGAGCTCCAGCGCATCGTGACGCGCGGCGGTCGCGGCCGCCGGGTCATTGTGGCGCGCACCCGGGGCGAGGGTCGCGAGCTGTTGCGGCAGGTTTCGCTTCGGGGCGGTTCCTGGATCGGCTTCGAGGTCACCACACCGCGCCGTCTCGCAATGCAGTACGCCGCGCCGCATCTGGCCCGTGCCGGAACCCGCATCGTCGATTCCTTCGAGGAAAGCGCCCTGATCGAAGAGGCCATCGACGAGGTGATGGCGAGTGAACCGCTCTCGCCCTTCCGCAACCAGACCGAACGGATGGGATTCCGCGACGCGGTGCGCAACTCGGTGGTCGCGCTGCGTCTGGCGGGGATTCGCCCAGCGCCCGTGACCCGGCGGGTCCCGGCACAACCGAAGAAACCCGCCGCCCTTCATCCAAACAACTGCTGGTCACTCGCGTGCTCCACGCCTTTGAAGAGCTGATGCGCGCGCGCAACCGCACCGACACCGCGGGCGTTCTGCACACGGCGACCCGAGCGTTGAGGACCGGGAGGGTTGGGCCGTTGTCCCAAACCGCCGGACCCGGGCCCGCCAACGCCGAGCCCGCCGATCTTCCCGGCGCCACCAGCTCTCCGGGCGGCCCGCTCGCCTCGGTCAGTCCCCCCGGCGCCGCGCACCCCGCCTCCCCGCCACCCCCCGAAATCCTTCTGCTTCCCGGCCTCGGCAACCGCGGTCTTGCGGGACGTTTCCTGCGCGAGCTACAACGAATCGGCGCCCGCGTCCTCCCCACCGATCCCGCGCTGGGACTCGATCCCCCCGACGGCATTCTCTGGAAGGCCGCCGGGGCACCTGCGTCCGGCAGCCTCCTCCATGCGGTTGCCGCCACCGACCTCCCCGACGCTGCGCCCAGCCTCAAGATCGACCTCTTCTGCGCGGCTTCGGTCAACGACGAGCTGCGGGGCGTGCTGCGCCGGGCAGTCCAGGTGGGAGCGCGTTGGGACCAGATCGAGATTGTCGCCGCCGATCCCGCCGCCTACGGCTCCGCGCTCCATGCGTTGGCCGAATCGATGGGCATCCCGGTCACCTTTGCGGTCGGGCTGCCGGTGGAACGAACGCGCCCCGGCCGGGTGGTCTCGACCTGGTTTCGCTGGGTGCGAAGCGGCTTCCAGGAATCGGTGATCCGCGCGCTGGTCGAGTCCGGCGATGTGCGGCCGCCGCGCCCGTACCACAGCGAAGGAGGTCCCTGGCTGGCCCGTGCGCTGCGCCGGCAGAGAATCGGCTGGGGACGCGGACGCTACCAGCTTGCGATCGACCGGGCGCTTGCCGCGCTCAGCAACTCGCCACTGCGCCGCTTCGAAACCGAGGAACAGCTCGCCCGCCGCAAGGAACGCGACGGCAACCGGTTGCGCGCACTGAAGGCCCTCCTCTATCCAGTCATCGACGCAATCCCCACCCTCCCCACCCCCATCGGCCGCATCGAGGGCACCGCATCGCGCCCCCCGAAATCCTCTCCCGCCGAGGTCGCGCGCGCCATTGCGGTGCTGCTCAAGCGGGTGCGGCCCGGCACCGAAACCGACGAATCCGCGCGGAAGCGTCTTCTGCGCCTCCTGGAACGGATCGAAGAGACCGTCACGCGCAAGACCGATTTCGCCTCGGCGGCGGCGATCGTCGAGTCGTGCCTGGCGATTCGCGTTCCCACCCCGCGCACCGAGGGGATGGCGCCCTGGAGTTCGGCGCCGGGTCACATCTACCTCACCGACCTTCGCCACGGCGGCGCCACCGGACGGCCCTTCACCTTCATTGTGGGGCTCGACGCTACCGCGCTCTCGGGCACCCTGCACGAGGATCCGCTCCTGGGCGACCGCGAGCGGCGGCGGCTGGCGGGAAGGGAGCTCCCCATGGCGGCCGACCGTGCGCAGGAGGCGCGCTTCAACTTTGCCCAGCTCTTCGCGCGGCTGCGGGGCAGGGTGGTGCTGAGCCATGCCTCGTGGAATCCCTGCGAGAGCCGCAAGGTGACGCCCGCACCCGAAATGCTGCAGGCGCTGCGGCTGCGCGACCGGGATTCGCGGCTGGACTTTCAGGATCTGGAGGAACGCCTGGGAACGACGGAATCACGGCTGCCCCGCGCGCGCAACCGTGTGGATCTCGACCGCAGCGATGCCTGGCTGCGCGCCCTTACCGGACCCAACGATCGGCTCCTCGATGGAATCGCGGCCGTAGCGCAGGAATTTCCCCATCTGGGCGCTGGAATCGAGGGGCAGGAGGCGCTCACCGACGATTACCCCACGGTCCACACCGGTTTCCTGGGCGAGCACGATCCCCCTCTCTCCTATCAGACGCTCATCGAAGATGCAACCCTCTCGGCCAGCTCGCTGGAAGCGCTCGGGAGCTGTCCGCGCCGCTTCCTCTTCCGCCGGATTCTGCGCGTCTACCCACCCGACGACCCCGAGTTCGACCCCGACCGCTGGCTGAACGCTCTCGAGCGCGGCCGCATTCTGCACCGGGTCTTCGAGGAAACGTTGCGGGAAGCCGATGCCCGGGGTCTGGGGCCCGACGCCGACGCGTTTTGCGAAATCGCGCTGGCGGTAGTGGACCGCGAGGCGGAGCGGGCCCTTCATCTGGTTCCCACGCCGAGCGTGGCGGTGCAGGAGTGGGAGGTGGATGCGATGCGCGACGATGCGCGGTCCTTCGTTGAGATGATTCGCGACGAGGCGCCGCGGTGGTCCCGTCTGGAGTGGAGGTTCGGCTCGGACCGGGAGCTGCGGATTCCGGCGGGGAACGGCTCGATCGCGGTGATCGGCGCGGTGGACCGGGTGGACGAAGATGGCGGCAGCGCGCGCATCGTGGACTACAAGACGGGCGGCTACTGGCAGAGCGCGAAGTCGAAGACCTACGACGGGGGACGCCGCCTTCAGCACGCGGTGTATGCGGCCGCGGTGGCTGCGGGATTGGGTCTGCCGGTCGAGGCGATGGAGTACCACTACCCCAGCCGCAAGGGCGAAAACCGGATCCGAGGCTACCCCATCGATCAGTTGAGCGAGGGCGGGCGGCTGATCGGGACGATGCTCGAGGGACCGGTGCGGGGCTGGTTTCCCGCCACCGACAACGCGAAGGAGGACTGCAAGTTCTGCGACTACACCGAGCTCTGCGGAGTGGTGAGGGGCAAGTGGGACCGGATCGACGATTGCCGGATCTCGGATTGGACCCGGCGCAACATGGGCAGCCACGACGAGCTCGAACCCCTTGCCCGGGTGCGCAACTGGGAGCAAAAGCCGAAGAAATGACCTCCCCGCAAATGACCTTCCCGCAATGACCTCCCCCCTCCCCCCCGCTCCGCCTCCCTCCCGGCTACACTACTCGCGTCCCGCACCCGGCGCCGACCCTGCTTCCCCACCCCCCGACGAGGCCGCGCGCCGGCGCATCCGCGACGATCTGGGCGCCACCCTCCTGATCGAGGCCGGAGCCGGTTCCGGCAAGACGACCTCGCTGGTCGACCGGATGGGCGCGCTTGTCATGAGCGGACGCTGCAAG
This sequence comes from Longimicrobiales bacterium, assembly GCA_965213665.1. Taxonomy (GTDB): domain Bacteria; phylum Gemmatimonadota; class Gemmatimonadetes; order Longimicrobiales; family Gaopeijiaceae; genus Bin94. The sequence goes on along the minus strand of CBDBZW010000003.1, from coordinate 2,240,184 downwards.
GTCCACCAGATCGCCGCGGTCACCTTCACGCGCATGGCGGCGGCCGAGCTGCGGCAGCGATTCCAGCTTCACCTCGAGAGCCGCCTCACCGACGACGGGCTTCCCCGGCAGGTGCGGGAGCGCGTCGAAGAGGCCATCCAGGAGATCGACGGCGCCTTCCTCGGCACGATTCACTCGTTTTGCGCCAAGCTGTTGCGCGAAAGGCCGCTGGAGGCCGACCTCGATCCCGGATTCCGCGAAGTCCAGGAGACCGAGGCCGCACGCTCGCAGCGCCTCTTCTGGATCGACCACCTCGAACGGCTGGCCGCCGACGAAGACCCGCAGCTTGCCGAGCTCGACCGCGTGGGGATCGCGCCCGACCGCCTTCAGCACGCCTACAACGAGCTGGTCGAACACCCCGACGTGGATTTTCTCTCGGAGCCGGTGGCGGCGCCCGACGCCGAGGAAGTCCGGGCCGTGCGGGCCGGGCTGGACGCGCTTCTGGACCATGCCCAGGTGATCATGCCGAAGCGCGAACCCGAGGACGGCTGGGATCCGGCCGCCAAGCGAATCCGTACCCTCCTCTACTGGCGGCGCGCGTTCGACTGGAGCGATCCGAGGGTGCTCTTTGACGCCCTGATCCGGATTCGCGCCAAGAAGACCACACCCGTGCAGAAGCGGTGGGCGAAGACCCGGCAGGGGAAGCTCCGGGCGAAGCAACTGGGGCTGGACATCACCGCCTTCGCGAAGGAGGGGAGCCGCGCCGACCGGCTGATCCGGCAGTGGTGGGCCTACCGCTATCCGGTGGCGCTGGGTGTGGCCAAGGGGGCCGCGGACGCCTACGCGGACGAGAGACGCAAGCGCGGCGAGCTCACCTTCCAGGATCTCCTGGTTCTCGCGGCCGACCTTCTGCGCAACAACCCACGGGCCCGGCGCGATCTCGGCGAGCGCTACCGCTACATCCTTGTCGACGAGTTCCAGGACACCGATCCTCTGCAGGCCGAAATTCTCCTTCTTCTGGCCAGCGACCCCGGCGCCAACGGCCACGACTGGCGCACCGTCGTCCCGCGCCCGGGAGCCCTCTTCGTCGTCGGCGACCCCAAGCAGAGCATCTACCGCTTTCGCCGCGCCGACATCACCCTCTACGAGTTCGTCAAGCAGCGCTTCCGGGCCTTCGGCGAGGTGCTCGGACTGGAGGCCAACTTTCGCTCCCTGCCCGAGTTCGGGCACCTGGTCAGGGGCGTCTTCGACCGCGACGACCGCTTCCCCCGCTTCGACCGCGACAGGCTGGTGCACCAGGCCGCCCGCGTGGAGGGAATGATCGATCTTGCCGAGGAGATGGAGGCTCGCCGCCGCAGCATTCAGGCCGCCTTCGCCCCCCTTCAGACCCAGAAAACGGGACGGGGTCTCATCGCCGTCTACCCCGCGGAGGGGAAAAAACGGGGCGACTTGGTCCGGGACGACGCCGAACGCATCGCATCCGAGATCGCCCGCCGAGTCCATTCGGGGGAACGGTTGCCCGACGACTTCATGATTCTCACGCGCACCCGCGCCTACCTTGCCATCTACGCGCGCGCCTTGGAGGATCGCAACCTGCCCTTTGAGGTCTCGGGCGCCGGGGTCGGATTCGAGGTCGAGCTCGCCGCCTTCCTCCTGCTCTTTCGCTGCCTCGCCGATCCCGAGCACGAGGTCCGTGTTCTCGGCATCCTCACCGGACCCTTCTTCGGCATCACCCTGGACCGGATAGTGCGCTACCGCGACGGGGGCGGCCGCTTTGTCATTGATCGCAAACCGAAGGGAGACTGCACGGTAGCCGATGCGATGCGGATGCTGCACCGCTGGTGGGAACGGGCCCGCCGCGAGAGCGCCGATGTGACCGCCGAGCGTCTGGTCGACGAGATCGGTCTCTTTCCGCTGGCCGCCGCCGAGACGTTGGGGGCCCTGCGCGCGGGTGCGCTGACCTATCTGCTCGATGCGGTGCGCTCGCGGGCGCTCGCGGGAGACGCCTCGCTTGCGGGAGCGGTGGACGCCATGCAGACCGCGCTCGACTGGGAGGATGCCGAAGCGCCGCTGGTCCCCGGTCGTCCCAACTGTGTGCGGCTCATGAACCTGCACCGTGCCAAGGGGCTCGAGGCCGAGGTGGTGTTTCTGGCCGCTCCGATCGCGATGAAGGACTGGCCGGCCGAGAAACATGTGTCGCGGGAGGGCGGCGGCGTCGCGAGGGGCGCGCTACCGATCGCCGACAAGGGCCGCTTTGGCCGGACCGAGGTGATTGCGCAGCCGCTGAACTGGGACGAGCTGGCGGCGCGCGAAAAGGAGTTCGAGGCGGCCGAGATGGTGCGGTTGCTCTATGTGGCGGCCACGCGCGCGAAGCACGAGCTGTGGATTGCGAGTCCGCGGGGATTGCCGGGGAAGAAGCGGTCGCCGTGGGAGGAGCTGGAGGAATGGGTGCGCGGCGAGGCCGTGCGGGAGGAGAAGTGCAACGCCACCGTGTTGGCCGAGCTGACGCGCGACGAGCCGCCGGAGGTGGCCGCGTTCGAGGCGGAGGCGGAGCTGGCGGAAGCGGTGGCCGCGGCGAGGTCGGCGCTGGAGGGGGGCCGCGTGAAGAGCTACCGGCTGGAGACGGTGACGGCGCGCGTGAAGGGGGAGGGGGAGCCGGGCGAGGCGGCGGTTGGCGAAGCGGCGGTTGTCGAAGGCGGGCCGGGGCGCGCGGGCGGGCAAGGGTGGCCGGACGACAGGGGGCCGGGCCACAGCCGGTCGGGAGACGAACGGGATCCCCGCGGCGAGGAGTTCGAAGCGGCGTTGGGGCGGCCGGTGTCGGGGGGGGTGGAGTGGGGGAATGTGGTGCACGAGGTGATGGCGGCGGCGGAGGGGATGGGGGGGACGGCCCTCAGGAATCTGGCCCGCGATCTCCTGGTCGAACGCGGCCGCGAAATCGATGCGGCGGGCGAACCCACCGAGCTGGACACCCTGCTTGGACTCGTGGCCGCAGTGCGCACGTCGGCGCTCTGGCGTCGCGCGATGGCGAGTCCCGAACGTTATACCGAGGTGCCCTTTGCCCTGGCGGAACGGCCCGCCGCGCCCCCGCTTCAGTCCCCATCTTCACCCACCGGACCGCCCGTCCCGGCGGAGGGTCACCAGGAAGGGCAACCCATCCCCCAGGTGCTGGAAGCCCCATCACCCACTGGTCTTCCGGGTGTGCCAACACACCAGGGAGCCCAACCCATCCCCCAGGTGCTGGAAGGCGTCATCGATCTGGTTTTCCGCGAAGACGAAGGCTGGGTGATCGCCGACTACAAAACCGATTCGGGCCACGATCCCCACTTCGGCGCGAGGGTGGCGCAATATCGCAGGCAGGTCGATCTTTACGCCCGCTGCTGGGAGGAGCTCACCGGCGAACCGGTGCGGGAACGCGTGCTGGTCTTCACGGCGCAGGGACGGTTGGAGGCGTGGTAGTGCACCCCTCGGGCGGAAGCGGAGGACGGGGCGGCGAAGAGCGGGCAAACCGAACACACAACAGGAGAATCGGCATGGGAATCGGAGGACTGAGGACGACGATCATCGGCGCGGCCACCTTGGCCACACTGACGGCCATCACCAATCCAATGGCGGCGCAGGACGACGAGAGCCTCCCCTTCCCGGAGGGCTGGCAGACCCGCTTCGACCGCGACGACGCATCGCCGGACGACCTCTACCTGGTCACCATGACACCCGGAATGCACATCACCACCGGTCCGGCGCTGATCGCGTGGCACCCGGATTCGGTCGCGACCGGCGATTTCCGCATCGAATCCGAGACCTTCCTCTTCGATCCGGGGGAACGCCGCGAGGCCTTCGGCTTCTTCGTGGGCGGGACCGATCTGCACGGCCCCGGCCAGCGCTATACCTACTTTCTGCTGCGCGAGGGCGGTCAGTTTCTGGTCAAGACGCGCGACGGGACCGGAACCGCAACAGTGCAGGACTGGACCTCGCACCCGGCGGTCGCAGCCTACGCCACCCGCGACGAGGACGCCGCCACCGCAAAGAACCTTCTGGCGCTGGAAGCCACCGGCGACGAACTCCGCTTTTTCGTCAATGGCGAACAGGTGTGGAGCGGAAGCCGCGAAGGACTGGCGACCGAGGGCGTCTTCGGCCTGCGCGTCAACCACGGCTTGAACTTGCACGTCACCACGATCATGCGCAGCGGGGGATAGCGGCCGGGGGTCGTTCCGCACCGTCGCAGACAGCGTAACGGCCCCGCGCTGGTTCCCCGGTCTTCCAGCCTTCCCTTCCTTCGCCCGGGGTTCTGCGACAGCGACTCGGGAGTGCGGCCCCGGACATTCCCGGAAAAGCCGGATCGCGCGTTACGGGAGCGGTGGCCCACCTGCGGCCGTTTTCCTCCAGAAGGGCGCTCCGGCTTGACCATGTCGGAATGTATTCCAAATTAGTCAGACCGATTCGGAGTATACTTCGCCATTTGGCCGCGCCATGTACCGTCGCACCCTCGATCTCAACCTTCCCCCGGGCCAGTCCGCCTTCCTCTGGGGCGCGCGCCAGACCGGCAAATCCACCCTGCTCAAGCGCCGCTTCCCCGATTCCATTCGCTTCGACCTCCTCGACACCCGCCTGTTCATTGACCTCACCCGCGCACCCTGGACCCTCGAGGAGCGAATCGACGCCATCGATGGCAACCGGTCCGCGCTGCCCGTCATCATCGACGAGGTGCAGAAGGTGCCCGCGTTGCTTGACGAGGTGCAGCGGCTGATCGAGAGCCGGGGAATGAGCTTCATACTCTGCGGTTCAAGCGCCAGAAAGCTGAAGCGGGGACGCGGAAATCTGCTTGGCGGACGCGCATAGCGATTTGTTCTGCGCCCGTTGGCCTGGCCGGAAATCCCCGACTTCGATCTCCTCCGGGCCGCTCAACCGGGGACTGGTGCCCAGTCACTACGACACGCCGCATCATCGCCGGGCCCTGGCCGGATACGTAGGCGACTATCTCAAGGAGGAGGTCTTAGACGAAGGCCTGACCCGCAACGCACCCGCATTCGCGCGCTTCTTTGACGCGTTGACGTTTTGTCAGGGCGAGCTGGTCAACTACAGCAACATCGCCCGCGATTGTGGCGTGAGTTCCAAAACGGTGCGGGAGTACTTTCAGATTCTGGTCGACACCTTTCTGGGCGTGTTGGTCGAACCCTTCCGCAAACGCCGGTCCCGCGCGGTGATCACAAGCGCACCCCGTTTTACCTCTTCGATGTGGGGGTGGCCAATCATGTGGCCGGCAGGCGGATTGAGCAGACGGGCGGACCGGATTTCGGCCGTGCGCTGGAGCACTTCATCCTGATGGAGCTGCTTGCCTACCGGTCCTGTCGCGAACGGGACTTTCCCATCCGCTTCTGGCGCACCAAGTCCGGTCTGGAGTGTGACTTCGTGCTGGGGCGGAGCGGCGAAACGGCGATTGAAATAAAGGGAGGCGGGGTTGTGGGCAAGCGGGATCTGACCGGAATTCGCGCCTTCATCGAGGAACACAAGCCGCGCCGAGCGCTGGTCGTCAGCAACGAAACCGCGCCGAGACGGACCCCGGACGGGATCGAAATCGTGCCGTGGCGGCGTTTCTTGGGGCGGTTGTGGGGGGACGGGGTGGTCGCCGGAAATTAAGGATTGGACACTTCTTTTCTCAGGCGGGGACGGTAACGGTAGAAGGAACCGGTATCGGTGGAGTGAATGTTAGCATCAGTGGAGTATCCGATGCAAGCGCCACCACCGACGCCTCGGGCCGTTATTCGTTCACCGGGCTCCGCATGGGGAACTACTCGGTGGAGATCTCCGGATTCGACTCGGACGCGGTCGGATTCTCCAGCACGGCCAGCTCGACGAGCGTGGGCGTGGGCGAGAGCAAGATCGTCAGCTTCGACGGCACCTACCTCCGCACTGCCGGCGTCAGCGGGCAGGTCAGCGTCGAGGGCGAGGGCCTGAACGGCGTGATGGTCAGCCTGCGCGGCGGGCCGGACAACGTCGACGAGAGCACGACGACGGACGCGGCCGGGCAGTATGCGTTTGCGAGCCTGCGCGCCGGCACCTACACCGTCGGCATCTCCGGCTGGGACGACACGGACTTCGAGTTCGAGGTCACCTCGAAGAGCGTGACGGTTGCGCTAGGCGAGACGGGCTACGTCGAGTTCGAGGGCGAGCTGCTGCGCACCTCAGGCCTTGCGGGCCGGGTCAGCGCGGGCGGCATGGGCATGGCCGGCGTCACGGTCACGCTTTCGGGCACGGCCGAAGCGACGGCGAACACCGACGCCAGCGGCATCTACGCCTTTGCGGGACTCGCGGCGGGCGACTACACCGTGACGATCTCGGGCTACGACGCGGTCGAGTACTCGTTCGACGACAGCCAGACCGTGACGTTGGAGATGGACAAGACGGCGATCGTCAACTTTGACGGCATGGCGCTGCGCACGGCCAGCGTCAAGGTGATGGTCACGGCGGACGGCGAGGGGGTTGCCGGGGTTACGGCAACGCTGACTCTGGTGACCGGCGCGACCTCCGGGACGATCCTGAGTGGCGCACCGACCGGCGCGGACGGATCGCACACCTTCGGTCCGCTGCTTGCGGGCAACTACCGCGTCGACATCTCCGGCTTCGACGCCGAGATCGATTTCGCGGGCGGCACGAACTGGCAGGGCCAGGTAGCGACCGGCGCGATGGCGGAAGCCAACTTCGCGGGCATGATCAACCGCACGGGTAGCATCGCCGGCATGGTCACGGCCGACGGCGAGGGCATGGGCGGTGTCACGGTCACGCTCGGCGGCGCGGGCGACGCGTCGATGATGACGGCCGACGACGGCAGCTACAGCTTCTCGGGTCTGCGGCGCGGCGACTACACGGTCAGCGTCACGAATCCGAATGCCGACATGTACAGCTTCCCGACGACTTCGCGCGCGGTCTCGGTGGCGATCGGCCAGATGCACTCGGACGTGTCGTTTGCGGGCACGATGATCCGCCGCAGCAGCATCAGCGGCCAGGTCAGCGTTGAGGGCATGGGGCTGGACAGCGTTACGGTAACGCTGAGCGGCGCGCACGACGCGACGACCATGACCGACGCAAGCGGCCAGTACGTCTTCAATGGTCTGGGCGGCGGCAGCTACACGGTCTCCTTCGAGAATCCGAACGGCGACGCCTACGAGTTTGACGCGACTTCAGCCGATGTCACGGTCGGCAACGCCGAGGCGGCGACGCAGAACTTCTCCGGAATGCACACGCGCACCGCGAGCGTCTCGGGGATGTTGTTCGTGGACGAAGTGGACAGCAACGACATGCACGACGAGGGCGAGGAGATGCTCGCCGCGGCCGACATCGAGCTTGCGCTGATCGGACCCACGATCGCCATGCGGCAGACGGCTAACACGGACGCCGAAGGCAACTTCACCTTCGAGAATCTCCGCATGGGCACCTACCAGTTGGTGGTGGGCGCCGAGGGAGTTCCGGCCGACTACGGCTACGGCGGACCCGCGACGGGCTACGAGGTCGAAGTCACGGCAGGCATGGGCTCGACCCAGAACATCCCCTTCGACATCACGCACCAGACGGTCGCGTTCTCGGTCATGCTGAAGAGCGGCGAGATGACCGGCGACTCGCTTCCGGGCGCGACGGTCACGCTCTACGCGGACTCGGAAGGCAAGGACCGCGTTGCGAGCGGCGAGACCGACGAGATGGGCATGACCTCCATCCGGTTCGCGCGCGCGGACGCCGCCGGTAACATGGCGTATGCGGGCGTGATGGCACCCGACGGCTTTGATGTCGCGGGCGACATGCAGATGGTCGAGTGGGCATCGACGGACAAGATGTCCGAGGCATCCAACAGCCAGGACGTGGTGAATCTGGCGGCCGAGTTCAGCTTCGCAGGCAAGACGATCACGACCGCCATGGGCGGCGGCAAGGAGCTCGCAGGCTGGGCGATCAACGTCCTGATGATGGGCGAAGACGAAAAGATGGAGGCCGTTGAGGACGCGCCCGAGATGCTCGACGACATGGGCATGGGCTCGGTGATGATGACGGCCGGATCCGCGGCCGACCTGCCGATGACCTACTACGTCGCGCTGGCGGACGACCAGGACGACGATATGGACGGCGGCGAGAGCTACGTCACGACCGACACGCTGATGGCCATGCACAATGGTCTCTCGGTGGACAGCGAGATGGAAGCGGGTACGCTGGAGGCTCGGTACACGACGCAGACGCTGGTGGTCGCAGTGTACGAAGAGCGCGACCAGATTCCGGGGTACACGGCGACGATCGACGGTGGGGACACACTCAATACGTCTTCCTCCGTGGTGAGCCTCCGGGTTCGTCATATGTCTCCCACGAATCGGCGGGCCGAATTCGATCCAGATGTCTGGAACCGGAACGCCAGAGGGATTACCTTGACCTCCGGCGGCTTCTACACCTTCCGTAGGCTCCCCGCCGATGCAAACGTCTTCGTGACGGCGAATCCGGCTGCCAACTCGACAGTCGAGGTGCTCGAACCCGACGTACTCGATGCCTTTGAGAATCCCGAAAAGAACGGCATCATGGGTGGCGCGTTCGGCCCCGAGGGTGGATTCCACCACACGGTGTCGCTGTGCCCGCTCCAGTCGGATGCCAACCAGGATGGTGCCGCCTGCGGTTCCTTCGCCTTCGTGCAGACCTACGAGGTGGCCGGACACGTGTCGAAGATGGTCGTCGAGATGGACGACAACGATGGCTTCGACCAACCGACGGAGGTCAATGAGCCCGACATCAAGCTAGGCCTGAATCCTGTTGCCAACAAGAATCTTGCTGGCGAGGCAGCGGATAGGACCACTGGTGAGCGCAACCTCCCTTCCTCGCAGACCCCTTGGGATGACCGATTCGATCTATCCCTTGGCCGCATGGCCGCGGGCTTCTACTCCGTTTCCGTTCCCAGCGGTTGGAGCGCGGATGTCGGCAAGGAGATCCGGCTTGAAGATGAAGTTGCGGATGTCGAAGAAAAGAATGAGACGATCAAGGCAAAGGACGAAGATGGTCCCTTCCACGCCACCGACAGTGTCCACATCAACGTCCGGCCTTCAACGGGTACTCTCTATGGCGTCGTCAGCGACGGCAGTGATCCGATTGAAGGTGCAATCGTAACGGTCAACGGCGTATCGGCGGAGACCGATATCGATGGCCGCTACATCGTGGAGGGTTACAGCAGCCAGCGTTCGCTGGTACGGGACGCGCTCTACATGACCGTGTCTGCGGACGGTTTCAAGACGCAGACCGACAACCCGGGTTCCAGGGCATCCACCAGATTCGGGGTCAAGGGCGACGCGCGAGTCAGCTTTGCGGCAAACGACCCGCAGATGCGCAACGTTGAGCTCGCAGAGTCGGACGTCCTCGCAACGGTTGCGGGTACGGTCACCGACAAGGACGGCGATCCCGTCTCCGGCGTTAGGATCAGGGTCGAGTATGATGGCAAGAGTGTCCTGGCCAATCCGGCGCGGGGTTGCAAGGCCAATGACAGTGACACCGACAACTGCCGTGTAACCGGCTCTGACGGCACCTACTCGCTGGACGTCGACGTCATGGACGAGGACCGGGACTACACCATCACGCCGGAAAAGGACGGTTATTACTTCGACAACGCCGACGAGGTCGAAAGACTCGAAGCCGGCGACTCGGAGGATGGCGTGGACTTCGAGGCACTCAGGCAGAGCAGGATCCGCGGTTTCGTGGAGGACGAGGACGAGAACAGAATGGCCGATGTCACGGTCATGGCCAAGTCACGCGACTACGAGGGTAAAGCCACAACCAGCTCCAACGGCCGCTTCACGATCTGGGTCGACGGCGACCAGACTTATGACGTCACGGCCGAGAAGGACGGCTACATCTTCGACTATCCGGAGGATGCGAGCGGGATCAGGGTCGATGACGACGAGACCCACGTAATTGACGGTGTTGTCGTAGCTAAGGCCGACGGCGATCCGAGGGTGTACCTGAACCTCAATCCCAAAAAGATCGCCGAGGACGGCGGTATGAGCAAGGTGACCGCGACGTTGAACCGTCCACATACCGCCGACATCACGATCACGGTGGAAGCGGAAGCGGATGCCAATGGTGTGATCGAGATGAGTGACAACGATGAACTGGTGATCAAGAAAGGCGCGACAAAGAGCACCGGTACAGTCACGATTACTTCGGAAGCCGACGATCAGAACACGGACGACGGAGAGGTGACGGTCTCGGGTGAAGCCGAAACCGAGGGGAATGTGGACGGCCCCAAGCCAATCACACTCGCGATCACGGACGACGACGAGGACGGCGGTAAGGTCAAGCTGGTCCTGACTCCGAAAACGATCACCGAGGGCGAGACCAGCACGGTGACGGCAACGCTCAAGAGCCCCGCGTCCACCGACTTTGAGGTGACGGTGAGCGTGAGCGGTGGCGGGACGCTGGTTGGCGAACAAGGCACTCTGTACTTTGAGGAGGGCTCCACTGCCAGTGACGGCGACCACCTGGGCAAGGCTGTCAAGATCAGCACCAGGGACGATGAAGTCTGGATGGACCTTCGCAAGATCAAGGTGAGTGGTAGTGTGAGTAGTACGACGCTTGTCGATGATCCCGACCCCGAAATGCTGACGGTCAAGGACGATGATAATCCTGTCGAGGTGACTCTGAAGCTAAGCCGGAACCCGATTGATGAGGCTGACGACGGAGCGACGGCCGATGTGAGCGAGAACGTGTCAATCTTGACTGCGTCGCTCAACATGCGGGCTACGGCCGATGTCACGGTAACGGTCACGGTTCGGCCTGACGCCACGGCTTCCACGGCTTACAGCGCATCTGGCACGCCAGGGACAGGAGACAACACGTACAGCGTGACGATCCCCGAGGGCTCATTGTCGAGTGACAAGAATGCCGACGGGGCCGACAAGACCACCGATGCCGGCGTGACGATTACGGCGACCGCTGACGATACGGACGAGAAACCCCACACCGTCGCGATCAGCGGGATGGCGACGGGTGCACCCGGCCTCAAGCAGCCGGCCAGCGTCACGCTCACGATTCAGGACGACGACAAAGCACCAAGTGCCATTGACGATCTTGCCGCATCAGCGCCTGGTCGAAGCAGTGCGACCACGGTCGACATCACATTGACGTGGACCGCCCCTGCTGCATTGGGGACGGTGAACGGCGAGGATGCGACGGTCGTCACGTACGAGTACCGCCAGAAGACCTCGGGCCAAAGTTGGGGTGATGATGGTTGGACTACCATTACACCGACTGCCGGGACCGGAGACAATGCGGGCAAGCAAGAGGGCACGGTTTCCGGCGTCGCCGTGAACAACACCTACCAATACCAGGTCCGGGCAACCGCCACCGGTGGTCCGACGGGTCAGGAGAGCAACGAGGCCCCGGTGGTAGTCGCGCCAGCAACGTCACAGTAACCCTCAACAGCACCACACGGGCACGCCGGATGAACAATCCGCGCAAGCCCAAGCAGCAACAGGAAGCCCCCGCTCGGTTCGCCGGGCGGGGGCGACCTGTGTCTACCCGTACCAAGTCAAGCGGCCGCGAACGACCGGCCAATCACCTCTATCCCCTGTCCCCACTTCGGGCATTCGCAATCGGACAGGGCAGCAAAACTTCTTTCCCACACGTTTCTCACACACCCGAAAGACCCGGTGAAATGATCGTACCCATACCCAGTCGGGCCACCCGCTTTCTGATGGTAGCCATTGTCGCAATGCCCTGGATTCCCCACGGACCGGCCGCCGCGGCCAACGTGTCGGCTGCGGTTCCCCCTTCCGCGCCACGGAACCTCTCTGCAACGCCCGCGGGGCCATCGATCATTGATCTGTCCTGGGATGCACCATCGTCCACCGGCGGCAGTCCGGTCACAGGCTACGAAGTTGATTCTTCCGCGGACGGCGGCAGCACCTGGAACTTCCTCGGGAGCACGATCGTAACGGCATTCCGGCATCCGGGGCTGTCTGCGGGATCCACGCACCACTACCGGGTACGGGCCCGCAACGCCGACGGTCTGAGTGCGGCGGCAACCGCATCGGCTACAACGGCGGGCGGCAATCTGCCCGGGGCGCCGCGGAATCTGACGGCGAGGGCCGAGGGTTCGTCGGTGATCAACCTGGACTGGGAAGCACCCGCTTCCGGCGGTGGAAGCTCCATCACCGAGTACGAGGTCGAGGTTTCGGCCAACGGCGGCGGCACCTGGGACTTTCTTGGCAGCACGCGTCCCAATGTGACCGAATTCAGGCACACGGGGCTGGACGCGGGCGACCGGCGTCATTATCGAGTTCGGGCGCGGAATGCGGCGGGAGCGGGGGACTGGGCATCGGCCAGCGCCACCACTTCGGGCGGCGAGGCTCCGAGTGCACCGAGACGCTTGACGGCGCAGGCGCACGGTGCGTCGGTGATTGAGTTGGATTGGCTGACTCCGTCCACGACGGGAGGCAGCGCGGTCACCGGCTATGTCATTGAGGTGTCGACGCGGGCGACCGGCGGATGGAGGACGCTGGTTGCGGATACTCGTTCGCGGGCGACGGATTATCGGCACGCGGGGCTGGCGGCCGGTGCGACGCGCTACTACCGGGTGAGCGCGATCAATGCGAATGGCACGGGGCGGCCGTCAACCGTTGCGAATGCGACAACCGTGGCATCGGTGCCGGGAGCGCCGCTGGCTCTGCGGGCGGTGCCGGGCGGGTCGATTCTGGGACGGACCCGGCTGGTCCTGTCGTGGGGGCGGCCCACATCGGACGGCGGGAGCGCGGTCAGCGGCTACCGGATCGAGACCTCGGCGACGGGACGGTCGCCCTGGACGGTCGTGGAAGCGAACACCGGCCGGACCTTGACGAGCTGGACGCACGAGGGCCTGTCGCCCGGCACGACGCATCACTACCGGGTGGCGGCGGTGAACGGTGAAGGGACCGGCGCATGGTCGAATGTGGCGAGCGCGACGACCGATGCGGGTGCGCCGAGCTCTCCGCGAAATGTGCGGGCGCTGGGCCGGAGCTCGAGCAGCATTGAGATTACCTGGCAGCGGCCGCTGAACGATGGCGGCGCGGCGGTGAACGGCTACGCGGTGGAGCGGTCCCGGAGCGTGAACGGGCCGTGGCAACTACGCATCGCGAACACCGGCACAACGGAGACTTCGTACACCGACACGGGCCTTACACCGGTGACGGTCTGGTACTACCGGGTGACGGCGGTCAATCGTGCGGGCGCGAGTTCGCCTTCGGGCGCGGCGTCGGCGCGGACCTTCCCGGGACCGCCGGATGCGCCATCGGGACTCAGGGCCACGGCGCAGGGCGCCACGCGGATCGAGCTTCGCTGGACGGCACCCTCGCAGACGAACGGCGCGGCGCTCCTCGGCTACCGGATCGAGCAGTCGCGCGACGGCGGCCGCACCTGGCTGGCGCTGCGGTCGAACACGGCGACGACGGCGACAACCTTCACCCATACGGGCCTGCCCCCCGGCACGACGCGGCACTACCGAGTGAGCGCGATCAACGGCGCGGGCACGGGCGAGCCATCGAATGTGGCCAGCGCGATGACGGCTGCGGTTCCGGGCGCGGTGCGCAACCTCGCGGCGCGAGCTGTGGGCACCAACCGGATCAGTCTGACCTGGACGGCGCCCTCGGCCAATGCGGGCGCACCGGTCACGGGCTACCGGATCGAGGTCTCCGAGACGGGCGGCGCATGGCGGGGTCTCGTGGCCAACACCCGGTCGGCGGCAACGGCGTATTCGCACATGGGACTGTCCCCCGGAACGCAGCGCTTCTACCGTGTGAGCGCGATCAACGAAGCGGGCGCGGGCGCGGTCTCGAACATCGCCAGCGCGACGACCGACGCGACGCCGCCGGGGGTTCCGGCCAGTTTGACGGCGAGGCCGCAGGGCACGGACCGCATCAACCTGTCGTGGTCACCGCCCGCGAGCGACGGCGGGTCTGCTGTAACCGGCTACCGCATCGAGGCATCGGACGGCGGCGGCGTGCGCTGGCAGACCTTGGTCGCCGACACGCGCTCGGTGCGGACGCTGCATTCGGACATTGGACTTCAGCCCGCGACAACACGCCACTACCGGGTCAGCGCGGTCAATGCGGCGGGCACGGGTGAGCCGTCCGGCACCGCGAACGCGACGACGGATGCGGCCGCACCCGATCCCCCGACGGGCCTGCGGGCGGCTGCCCAGGGTTCCGAGGCGATCGAGCTGCGCTGGAATGCGCCCCGCTACACCGGCGGCGCGGCGGTCACGGGATACCGGATCGAGGTCTCGCGCAATGGGGGCCGCACCTGGACGACGCTGCGCTCGAACACGGGCACGGCGGCGGCGACATTCGTTCACGAGAACCTCAGGCCGGTCACGACGCGGCACTACCGGGTGAGCGCGATCAACCGCGCGGGAGCGAGCGATTGGTCGAATGAGGCCAGCGCGACGACCGAGGCGGTGGTTCCGGGGGTTCCCGGGGCCCTGAGGGCACTCGCGCTGGGCACCGCGCAGATCGATCTGAGCTGGCGGGCACCCGGTAACGACGGGGGCGCGCCTGTCCATGGCTACCGGGTCGAGGTCTCGGAGGACGCGGGCGCCACCTGGCAGACTTTGGTGGCGGACACGCGCACGACCCAGACGCGATACTCGCATATCGGCCTGGCCCCGGCCTCGACGCGCCACTACCGCATCCGCGCGGTCAACCGGATCGGCGCGGGCGAGCCGTCACGGGTGGCCAGCGCAACGACCGACGCCACGGTCCCGGACGCACCGACGAAGCTCACGGCCACGGCCACCTCGCCCACGCAGATCGACCTTGCGTGGACAGCCCCCGCCTACGACGGCGGCGCGGCGGTGACCGGTTACCGCATCGAGGTGTCCGAAACGGGCGCGGCCTGGACCGATCTGGCGCAGAACACGCGCAGCACGGCGACGGCGTATTCGCATTCGGGACTCGTTCCGGGCAGCCAGCGCTTCTACCGCGTTAGCGCGATCAACCGCGCGGGCACGGGTGCGGTCTCGGCCGTGGCGAACGCGCAGACCGACGATCCCGTGCAGCGGGCGGGCCGGTTGAACACACGGGTGCTGCCGCATGTGGCCGCCGCGATGACCGCGGGCACGACCGGCGCGATCGGGGACCGCATCGACGCGGTGGCGGCGGGGTACGGCAGTGGCCAATCCGTCGAGATGGGCGGACTGCAGGCGATGGCCGCGCGGTTCGGTGATCCGGGCATGGGCGGCGGCCGCTTTGGCGCATCGTCCCGGGACAGCCGCATGGGTGTCTGGGACCTGCTCGACGGCGCATCGTTCCAACTCGGGCTCGGCGGGGACGGTTCCGGCAACGCAACGACGGGCTCGGCTTCCCAACGCGACCGGTTCGCTTCCCCCGCGCAACGCGGCGCTTTCCCGTCACCGACCGGCCTGGCCAGCCACCCCATCGGGACCAGGTCAACGGCGGGCACCGCCAACCCATCCACCGGATTCCAACAACTCCGTTCGGGCCCCGCAATGTCTGTCTGGGGCGCGGGCGAGTACCAGCATCTGGGCGAACCCAACGCGGCGGCGCTCGGCTGGAGCGGCGGCCTGGCCAGCTTCCACATCGGGGCCGACGTCCGCATCGCGCCCGACATCCTGGGCGGGGTGGCCGTCTCGCACTCCACCGGCTCCTTTGACTTCACCGACAAGACCGGCGCGAGCCCCGTCGAGGGCGAATACGGCACCGCCATGACCAGCGTCAACCCCTACCTTGCGTGGCTGCCCGGCGGACACGGCAACGCGGTCTGGGCCACCGGCGGCTTCGGCTGGGGCGACGTCGAGATCGACGACGAGCGCGAGGACTTGCGCATGAGCCCGGCCCGCACCATCACCGGCGCGCTCGCCGGGGCCTACCAGGTGCTCGCCACCGGCGGCGGTGCGGTTCGCGTCAAGGCCGACGGCTGGGCCGGCCAGATCACGGTGGACGGCGCGGCCGGGGTCGGCAAGGAGGTCCTCAACCTGCAGCGCGGCAGGCTCTTGCTGGAACTCACGCAGGGCTACCGGACCGGCGCCAACGAGGTCGGCCTGAGCGTCGAGGGCGGCATGCGCTACGACAATGGCGACGGCGCGAACGGCGCGGGAATGGAGGCCGGCGGGGGATTGCGCTTCGCAAACCACCGCTTTGGGCTCACGGTCGAGGGCCGCGGCCGCGTCCTGGTCACCGGCCGCGAGGGCTACGAGGAATGGGGCGTCGGCGGCATGTTCCAGTTTGACCCCGGCTCGCGCGGTCAGGGGCTGTCCGTCCGCCTGTCTCCCACCTACGGCGACGCGGCCAGTGGACTCAGCGCACTCTGGGACCGCGGCGTCTCATCCCACTCAGCCCACCCAACCGACCGCTTCCCGGCCACCGCCCCCGCGCTCGACGGCGAACTCGCATACGGCTTCGCGTCCCGCAGGGGAACCCCCTACGGCGGCTTCCACCTCACCAGCGACGGCCGCCAGGCCTTCAGCTCCGGCGTCCGCTACGACCTCGGACCCGGCTTCGGCCTCCGCCTCGAGGGCACCCGGCGCGACAACGGAACCGGCGCCAGCGAACACACCATCGGCATACGGGGGAGGGTGCGGCTGCGGTAGGGATGCTGCGGCAGGGGTTATTCCCCACCACTATTCCTGGCGTCCCCACGAGCCCGGGCTCTCATCCTCGTTCGCGCTCACGGCGGCATCCCCCGGAGCGATGCGGGAATGTCGCGGCGGGTGCAGGGGATAGCGCCCCGCGTCCAGATAGGCTCGCCGTCCGTTCCCGCCACGCCGCCGAATGCCGGCCGGAAGAGACTCGGAAACGCGCCCAAATCTCGCCATTTCCACCCCCTCTTCCAACCTGTCCCATTCAGCTATGGAAGCGCCCGGCCAAGTCGCCGACCCTGTCCGCACGACGGCGCCGCAACTCCGCGCGGAGCCCGCCACCGCCGCCCACCGGAGGCCCCGGCCGTGCACGACAGCCGCTACAAGAAGCTCTACGCGTTTCCCCGCATCTTCGAACACCTGGTGCGCGCGCTGGCCCCGCCCTGGGCGGACCGGCTCGACTTTCCCGGATCCCGGCGCCTCTCGGCCGAGTATCCCGGCAACGGGAACCGGCGCGCGCGCTACGGCGACATGGCCTGGCTGGCGCGGTTTTGCGACGGCGCCCGCGTCCTCGTCCCCATCGAGTTCCAGACCGCGGTGGATCCGGCAATGCCGCTGCGCATCGCGAACTACGCATCGCACGCGCTCCTCGAATGGACGAATGACCACCCGCTCTCCGGCGACGCCCAACTGCCGCTCACGCTGCCGATCGTCGTCTACGGGGGAACGGTCCGGTGGCGCGTCCCGGCCACGATCGAGCCGCTCTACGGGCCGGTGGACCGCTCCCGCCTTGAAGGCCAACTCTCCTGCCGGTACCATGTACTGGACGAGCAGCGGGGGACGGATCCGCTGCCCGGGGGCAATCTGGTCACCCACCTGGTCGAAGCCGTGCGGGCCCGTTCGACACGGGGAGTGATCGGCGCGCTGGAGCGGCTGCGGCAGGTGCTCGGCGAAGATGAAGGGACCGCGCTGGACCGGGCAATCACCGATTGGGTCCGCTCCATCCTGATCAACCCGCCCGCCGACATCGCGGCGGCGTCCACCCTCAAGGAGGTAATCGACGTGCTCAAGCCAACCGGCAAATGGGAAATCCTCTGGTTCGAAGACGGCATCGAGAAGGGAATCCGGGAAGGCCGCAAGGAGGGGATTCAGGAGGGCCGCGACAAGGGCCGCAAGGAGGGCCGCAGCCAGGGCCATGAGCAGGCGCTGCACCAGGTTGTCGCGATTCGCTTTGGCGACGCAGCCGTCCGCGCCCTGGCCGACCTGCCGCTCCGGCCATCCGGTCCCGCACACATCCGGAAGCTCATCAGCCTCGCCCTCGCCTGCGACACCGCCGACGAGTTCATCGCCCGGCTGGAAACCGACCATCGGCCACCGGACACGCCCACCAACCGCCCGGCCAACGGCCCAGCCGAAGATGGGGTGGCCTGACCGCTTCGGACGCGGCGGAACTACTCCTCCCCCGCTCCCGGCGGCCCACTGCGGCGGCTCCGGTCTCGTTGCCCATGTCCGCTTTCGCCCCCGAACTGGAATCCGGGTCATCGACACCCGAACCGGCGGCGTCCACCCTCAAGGAGGTAATCGACGTGCTCAAGCCAACCGGCAAATGGGAAATCCTCTGGTTCGAAGACGGCATCGAGAAGGGAATCCGGGAAGGCCGCCAGGAAGGCATCCGGGACGGGCTCCGGGAAGGCCGCAGGAAGGGGCTCCGGGAAGGCCGTGACCTGGGCCACGAGCAGGCGCTGCACCAGGTTGTCGCGATTCGCTTTGGCGACGCAGCCGTCCGCGCCCTGGCCGACCTGCCGCTCCGGCCATCCGGTCCCGCACACATCCAGAAGCTCATCAGCCTCGCCCTCGCCTGCGACACCGCCGAAGAGTTCATCGCCCGGCTGGAAACCGACCGTCAGCCACCGGAAACACCCACCAACCGCGCAACCAACGGCCCAGCCGAAGAAGAGGAAGGCTGACCGCACCCCGTCCTATCCAGGCTCTCCGGATTGCAGGATTCATCCCGGTGCCTTGCTCCTCCCCCGCTCCCGGCGGCCCACTGCGGCGGCGCCAGTCTCGTCGTCCAACTCCGCTTGTGGAAAAACGTCCTCTGCCCCGCGCCTCCACCAACGGTCTACGGTCTCGGTCGCTCTTTGGGCTCCCCTTCGCTTGCGCCACTTGCGCATTCCCGCTTCTCTTCCGCATACTCAGCCCCGTGAGCGGGCGGACGGGAGTGCCAGGGGTCCTCCGGAGCGAAAGGTTCCGCCAGCCAAATGGCCATCAAGATCGTAGTCGCGCTGACCGACTGGGACTGGTTCACCCACCTTCGCGGACGCCGGCCGCGCGAGATCAACTTCTGGGCGCCTTCCAACACCACCTTCAAGGCGCTGCGACCGGGCGAACTCTTCCTCTTCAAGCTTCATGCGGACCGGGGAGGCCAGATCGTGGGCGGGGGACTCTTCACTCACGCCACTTCGCTGCCCTGCTCCCTGGCCTGGGACGCCTTCGGCGAGAGAAATGGCGCGGTGAGCTACCAGGAGCTGCGCGAACGAATCTCCAGGTATCGCAACGTCCCGCCGCCCGGCCCCCGCGACTTCACAATCGGCTGCCGCATTCTCGGAATGCCCTTCTTCTTTGACGAACCCGAGTGGTTTGCGCCGCCGAACTGGAGCCCCAACATCGTCAGCCTCAAGGGATACGGCACCGACCAGCCCGACGGCCGCCAACTCTGGGACGCCGTCACCAACCGGCTTGCGCGCGATCCCCTGATCCACCCCCTCGGCGAAGCCGTCCCCGACGCCCCCGGGATCATCCGGACCCGACCGGACCACGGCGCCTTCCGCGTGGGAATCATCGACGCCTACGATCGCCAATGCGCGGTCACCGCCGAACGGACCCTTCCCGCACTCGACGCCGCGCACATTCGCCCCTTCACCGACACGCGCCACCACGAAATCCCCAACGGGCTCCTCCTGCGGCGCGACATCCAGGGCCTCTTCCGTGCGGGCTACGTCACCGTCACCCGCCAACGAGTCTTCGAGGTCAGCCACCGCATCAAGGACGACTACGAAAACGGGCGCGACTACTACAAGTTGCACGGCAGCCGGATTCAAGTCCCCGCGGATCTCCTCCTGCGGCCCGACCCCGACGGCCTTCAGTGGCATAACGAGAACCGCTACCGGGGGTGAGCGTGGTGGTGGCTACCGGATGCGGGAGAGCAAGATGACCGCTCTTGAGCGCACCGCGGATGCCCGGATTCGGAGCGCCGCATTCGAATGGCTCGGTGAGCAGTGTGCGATTCACGGTGGGGAGGTGTTGCCTTACTCGGTGCTGAAGGCCGGCTTCACATTCCTGGGTCAGAGAGTGCATCTGGTCGGTCCACAGGGCATATTCAAGCCGAAGGTCATGCAGGTACCGCTTACGATTACAACGGCGCCGAAGGGACCGTATGACGATGCCTTCGACTCCGATCATCTGCTTGGGTACAGGTACCGTGGCGGTCCCGAACAACGCGAACATAGCGACAATGTCGGTCTCCGTGTTGCGATGAAGCACGGACTCCCGCTCGCGTATTTCCATGGCATTATCCCCGGAAGATACCTGGCCGTATGGCCGGTTCATGTCGTGGGAGATGACTGGAACGCAATGACCTTCTCGGTAGACGTTGGGGCTGCGGAATCGAATGTTCTCTCTTCGGCTGACTGGAGAGACGTAGAGCCACGACTGCGGCGTCGATATTCATCCGTGCTTGTACAGCGGCGTCTGCATCAGGGCACCTTCCGTGAGCTCGTCCTGCACGCCTACCGACATCAGTGCGCACTCTGTCGCCTTCGACACGACGAGTTGCTCGACGCCGCCCACATCATTCCCGATTCCCATGCCGGCGGAGCGCCCCAAGTCAACAACGGACTGGCCCTCTGCCGCCTCCATCATGCCGCGTTCGACCGGTTCTTTGTAGGCATTCGCCCAGACTATATCATCGAGGTCCGATCCGGAATCCTCTGCGAGACCGACGGTCCAACGTTGCGCCACGCGATCCAGGGCCTTCACGGCCAGCGGATTGAAGTCCCGAGGCTCAGGAAGAACCGACCTGCCGAAGCGCGGTTGGAGGAACGCTACAGGCAATTCCGGGACTTGGCCGAGGCATCGTAGCCCCCCCTACCGAAACCCCCCCTGCAACTCCGCCAGTGCCGCCGCCCCCGGGCACAGATCGTCAAAGTCGCATTCCGTCAGAGGTTCCTCCACCGTGCCCTGGATGCCGTGAAAGTCCGCCGCCTCGCCTTCCTTCCCGGACGCGGGTTCCACATACAACAACCCGGTCGCCACCTCGCCCGAGCGCTGCCGTTCGCGGATGTAGCTGTATACGCGGTCGCGGTCGGTGGGGTCGTAGTCTTCGGCGACCTTGCGGAAGGTGATGGTGCTGCTGTCGTGGAGCTTGACCGTGCGGGCGTCGCCGGATTCGTAGGTTGCCGCAATTTCGTGGGCAGGGGGGACGAAGTCGGCGTAGACGAGGCGGTTGTAGTTGTCGCGCGTGTACTGGTAGCTCTTGGTGGAACCGTGGTGGTCGTTGAAGGTGACGCAGGGCGAGATTACATCGATGAGGGCGAAGCCGCGGTGGCGCAGGCCGGCCTTGAGGATGGGGACGAGTTGTGTCTTGTCGCCCGAGAAGCTCCTTGCGACAAAGCCCGCGCCCAGGTTCAGTGCCAGCAGGACCGAATCGATGGGGTGTTCGCGGTTGACCTGGCCGCGCTTGGCCTTCGATCCCACATCGGCGGAGGCGGAGAACTGCCCCTTGGTGAGGCCGTAGACGCCGTTGTTCTCGATGATGTACAACATGTCCACATTGCGGCGGACGACATGGGCGAACTGTCCCATTCCGATCGAGAGACTGTCGCCGTCGCCGGAGACGCCGATGCACACGAGCTCGCGGTTGGCGGCGTGCGCACCGGTTGTGATCGAGGGCATGCGTCCGTGAACGCCGTTGAAGCCGTGCGCCTCCTTGAGGAAGTAGGTCGGGGTCTTGCCGCTGCACCCGATCCCCGAGGTCTTGGCCACGCGGTGCGGCGCGATCTCAAGCTCCCAGAAGGCCTCGATGATCGCTGCGGTGATCGAGTCGTGGCCGCACCCTGCGCAGAGCGTCGACATGGTGCCCTCGTAGTCGCGGCGCGTAAGGCCGAGGCGGTTGCGGGCCAGGCCGGGGTGGTGGATGCGGGGTTTCCTGATGTGGCTCATCGGTCGGCTCCATCGCCGGCGGGCGCGTGACGTTCAGAGGGGGAAGACGGGGCAAGGACGGCTTCCGGTTGGGCGCCATTGGCGGTTGCGGGCGCGGCGGCGTCCAGCCAGGGGCCCATGCCATCCAGGACGTGGTGGCAGCTCAGCGGGAGCCCGCCGTAGTAGAGAATGGATTGAAGCGACCCCTTCCCGGCCTCCGTCTCGGCGACAATCAGCTTGCGCAACTGTCCGTCGCGGTTCTGCTCGACCACGAAGTTGACCTCGTGGCGCTTCAGGAAGGGCTCGACTTCCGCGTGGAAGGGAAAGGCCCGAATGCGCATCCAACTGGCCGCAATTCCGCGCTCGGCCAACGCGTCCACCGCCTCGCGCACCGCGCCCCGGCACCCCCCCACCGTCACGAAGGCGATCCGGGCCCCCTCGCGCAGCTCGATCTCGGGTGCGGGCAGGTGCGGTGCCGAGTCGTCGATCTTGCGTCCCACCCGCGCCAGCACGTCGGCGTAGGGCTCCGAATCCTCGGTGTAGTTGCCGAAACGGTCGTGTCCCGATCCCCGGTTCAGGTACGCGCCCCTGGGGTGCACACCGGGCAGCGACCGCCAGGGAATCCCGTCTCCATCCACATCCAGGTAGCGGTGGAAGGGTCCCGTCGCCGCCTCCAGCTCCTCTTCCGTCACCACCTTGCCCCGGTCCGGGCGGTAGGAGTCGTCCCATTCGAGCATCGGCACAACCCAGTCGTTCATCCCGATGTCCAGATCCGAGAGCACGAAGACCGGCGTCTGGAAGCGCTCCGCCAGATCGAACGCCTCCACCGCGAGATCGAAGCACTCGCGCGGATCGGCGGGGAAGAGCACGATGTGGCGCGTGTCGCCGTGCGAGGCGTAGGCCGCGAAGAGGATGTCGCCCTGCTGCGTGCGCGTCGGCATGCCGGTGGAGGGTCCGACCCGCTGCACATCGAAGAAGACCGAGGGGACCTCCGCGTAGTAGGCCAGCCCGATGAACTCGCTCATGAGCGACAGTCCGGCCCCACTCGTCGAGGTAAAGGCGCGCGCTCCCGCCCAGGCCGCTCCGAGGACCATTCCCGCGGCCGCCAGCTCGTCTTCCGCCTGAACGATCGCGAAGCGGTTTCGGCCCGTCTCGGGATCCTTGCGGTACCGGTGGCAGAAGGTGGTGAAGGCGTCGACCAACGAGGTGGAGGGCGTGATCGGATACCAGGCCGCGACCGTCGCGCCCGCATAGAGGCACCCGAGCGCCGCAGCGGTATTGCCGTCAATCACGATCGAGTCGCGGTTCCCGTCCATCGCCTCCAGCCGAACCGGTAGCGGACAGTCGAAGTGTTCCGCCGCGTAGTCGTAGCCCAGGTCGATGGCGCGAAAGTTGGCGTCGAGGAGCTTGGCCTTGGCCGCAAAGGTCTCGCGCAGAAGCTGGCGCACAATCTCCATGTCGATCTGTAGCAGCGCCGCCAGCGCACCCACATAGCAGATGTTCTTCATCAGGATGCGGACGCGCGCTCCCTGGAAGTTGTCCACCGTCATCTTTGCCAGAGGCACCCCCAGGAAGGTCACGTCGTCGCGGTCGAGCTCGCGCGGTAGCGGCCAGGTCGAGTCGTAGACGACCCAGCCGCCGGACGCGGTTTCGGCCACATCGCGGGCGTAGGTCGCCGGATTCATCGCCACCACAAGATCGAAGCGGCTGGTGCGCGCGGTGTGTCCCCGGGCGTTGGCGCGGATCTCGTACCAGGTCGGCAGCCCCTGAATGTTCGAGGGGAAGAGGTTCTTGCCCGACACGGGAATCCCCATGCGGAAGATGGCGCTGCGCAACAGTCCATTCGCGCTCGCCGAACCGGTTCCGTTCACCGTTCCGATCTTGAAGGCAAGGTCGTTGACGCGCTCGTTCATGGGCTGGCTGCGCCGGGGGACGGGTGGGCCGGGCCGGGTTGCCGGCTGGCTCCCGCGCTCGCTCATCGTTCGGCTCCGTTGGTGGCGGCGACGGCCTGCCCGGCATTGTCGGCCATCGCCATCGAGAGCACCGTGGGGTGCGATTCGCCCGCCTCCACTCCCGCATAGGGCACCAGCAGATCCGATTTGCGCATGTCCCAGGCCGCCGTGGGGCAACGCTCGGCGCAAAGTCCGCAGTGAATGCAGAGATCCTCGTCCTTGACCATGATCCTGCCCGTCTGCGGCAGATCTTCCGAAACGAAGAGGGGTTCGTCGGGATAGTTCAGCAGCGGGGCCGTGAGCCGCCGGGTGAGCTCCTCCTCGGGCCCGTCGTACGCGATCGTCAGGCAATCCAGCGGACAGATGTCGATGCAGGCGTCGCACTCGATGCACAAGTCGGCCTCGAAGTGGGTCTGAATGTCGCAGTTGAGGCAGCGTTCCACCTCGGTCAGCGTCTGCTCGATGTCGAATCCCTCTTCCACCTCGATGTCCAACCGCTTGAAGCGTTCCTGCAGATCGATGTGACGCATCTTCGCGCGCCGGGCCTCGTCGTAGTCGTTGGAATAGGACCATTCGTGGAGCCCCATCTTCTGGCTGACGAGATTCATCCCTTCGGGCGGACGCTCGGTCAGGCGCCGGCCCTCGCAGTACGCATGAATCGAGATCGCCGCCTGGTGGCCATGCTCCACCGCCCAGATGATGTTCTCGGGTCCCCACGCTGCGTCGCCGCCGACGAATACGCCCGCGCGAGAGGTCATGAAGGTGGTCTTGTCGACGACCGGCATCTCCCACCTGTTGAAGTCGATTCCGATGTCGCGCTCGATCCAGGGGAAGGCGGTGTCCTGCCCGATCGCCAGAATTACCTCGTCGCACTCGATGACGCGGGTGTCGTGGACCGTCGCCTTCAGTCGCCCGTTCTCGCCGGGGCTCCAGGTGACCAGATCGAACTCCATCGCCACCAGCCTGCCGTCCTCGACAATGAAGCGCGAGGGGGAATGGTTCTCCAGGATCTCCACCTGCTCCTCGATCGCGTCGTCGAGCTCCCACGGCGAGGCCTTGAAGTGGGGCTTCGTCTTGCGCGCCATGACCCTGACCGTCTTCGCCCCCAGGCGCTGGGCGGTGCGGCAGCAGTCCATGGCCGTGTTGCCGACCCCGATGACCAGCACCCGTTCGCCGCACTCGGCGACATGCCCGAAGCGGACCGATTCGAGCCAGTCGATGCCGATGTGGACCTGATCCGCCGCATCCCACCGTCCGGGTAGCTTGAGCTCCTTGCCCTTCGGCGCGCCGGAGCCGATGAAGACCGCGTCGTAGTCCTCCTCCAGAAGCGCGGCCAGGCTGTGGACGGGACTGTCCAGCCGCAGATCCACACCCATGTCCAGGATATAGTCGATCTCCTCCCAGAGAACCTTCGCGGGGAGGCGGAACTCGGGGATGTTCGTCCACATCAGGCCGCCGGGTCTGGCCAGCTTCTCGAAGATCGTGACCTCGTAGCCGAGGGGGAGGAGGTCGTTGGCGAGGGTCAGCGAGGCCGCGCCGGCTCCCACGCAGGCGATGCGGCGGCCGTTCTTGGCTTCCGGGACCGTGGGCAGGAAGGGGCGGATGTCGTCGCGCAGATCCGAGGCCACGCGCTTGAGGCGGCAGATCGCCACCGGCTCGCCATCCAGACGCACCCGCCGGCAGACCGGTTCGCAGGGACGGTCGCAGGTGCGCCCGAGAATTCCGGGGAAGACATTCGACTTCCGGTTCAGCAGATACGACTCGGTGTAGTGCCCGTTGGCGATGAGCCGGATGTACTCGGGAACGTTGGTATGCGCCGGACAGCCCCACTGGCAGTCCACGACGCGGTGGTAGTGCCTCGGGTCGGTAGTGTCGGTGGGCTTCATGTAAGGTTGGGTACCTCCTGGCGGGCGCGGGTCGGTTTCGATGCGCGGGTCGGGCGCCGTGGGCTGGCGGTGCGAGGCGGTGACGAAATAGTCACGAAAGGGGAACGCCGCAAGCTCCCCCTTGATTCGGAGTCCCCGGGGCGGGTA
This sequence comes from Longimicrobiales bacterium, assembly GCA_965213665.1. Classification (GTDB taxonomy): domain Bacteria; phylum Gemmatimonadota; class Gemmatimonadetes; order Longimicrobiales; family Gaopeijiaceae; genus Bin94. Next base: position 2,214,442 of record CBDBZW010000003.1, on the reverse strand, counting down.
ACTTCGGAGCCCTTGGACGCGAACCCCGGAGCCGATACGGCCGATGCCGGACGCGACCCGGGCCCGATGCGACCGGGACCGACGCGACCACGCCCTCTCTCGCCGAAGCAGCACCTTCGTTCCCGGGTAGCCACATTCAATCCCCTGAAGCCAGGACTCACGTGACGACGCACCAGCACGACGTGATCATTATAGGCGGCGGCGGAGCCGGACTCCGGGCCGCCATCGCCATCGCCGAAGAGAACCCCTCCTTCTCCGTGGCCTGCGTGTCGAAGGTCTTTCCGATGCGAAGCCACACGGTGACGGCGGAGGGCGGCGCCGCGGCGGTGATCAAGCCGCACGACAGCCTCGAAGACCACATCTACGACACGATCAGCGGGGCCGACTGGCTCGCCGACCAGGATGCGGTGGAGTACTTCGTCAACCGTTCCCCGGAAGAGATGATCCAACTGGAGCACTGGGGCTGCCCCTGGAGCCGGATGGCCGACGGATCGGTGGCGGTGCGCCCCTTCGGCGGGATGAAGATCGAGCGGACCTGGTTCGCGGCCGACAAGACCGGCTTCCACATGCTGCACTCGCTCTTCCAGACCACGCTCAAGTACGGTAACATTGCGCGCTACGACGAGCACTTCGCCACCCGGCTGCTCCTCGACGACGAGGGGCGGTGCCGGGGCTGCGCGGCGATCGAGCTCCGGACCGGGACGGTGCGCGCGATTCTGGGCAAGTCGGTGATCATCTGCACGGGCGGGGCGGGGAAGGCCTTCCCCTTCACAACCAACGGCGCGATCAAGACCGGCGACGGAATGGCGATGGCCTACCGCGCGGGCGTTCCCATGAAGGACATGGAGTTCATCCAGTACCATCCGACGGGGCTCCCGGGGACCGGCATTCTGATTACGGAGGCGTCGCGCGGCGAGGGCGGAATCCTCGTCAACAAGGACGGCTACCGGTATTTGCAGGACTACGACCTGGGCACGGCGCTCGATGTGAACGATCCGCGTCACCCGCAGAAGCGCTCGATGGAGCTGGGTCCGCGCGACCGCCTCAGCCAGTGCTTCGTCAAGGAGATGTGGGCGGGCCGGACGATCAAGACCAAAGACGGCGACGCGGTCCACCTCGACCTCCGCCACCTCGGCGAGGCCAAGATCGACAAGCGGATCCCCTTCGTGCGCGAACTCGCGCGCTCCTACGCCGGGATCGATCCGGTAAACGAACCGATTCCGGTGCGGCCGGTCGTCCACTACGTGATGGGCGGCATCGACACCGACATCAGGGCGGCCACGACAATTCCCGGGCTCTACGCGGCCGGCGAGTGTGCCTGCGTCTCGATCAACGGCGCCAACCGGCTGGGGTCGAACTCGCTTACCGAGCTGCTGGTCTTCGGCGCGGAGGCCGGTGCCAACGCGGCGCGCTTCGCGATGGATAACCCCGGCTACGACCTCTCCGGGCTGGAGGCGCAGGCGGACGACGAGCGCGAGCGGATCCGGCGGACGTACTTCTCTTCACCGGGCAAATCCGGCGGTGAACGGATCGCGATTCTGCGCGGCGAACTCCACGAGGCGATGGAGAGTGGCGCGGGCATCTACCGCGACGCCGGCTCGCTGAACGCGACCTGCACGAAGATCGCCGAGCTGCGGGAGCGCTACGCCCGGGTCGCCCTGGACGACCACACCAACAGCTTCAACACCGAGCTCACGGCCGCGCTTGAGCTCTCCTCGCTGCTCGATGTGGCGCAGGCGATGGCGCATTCGGCCCGGGAGCGCACCGAGTCGCGCGGTTCCCACCAGCGGCTCGACTTCCCCGAACGCGACGACGATCACTTCCTCACCCACTCGCTGGCCTGCCACCGGGAGGACGGCGACGCCCCCCGCATCGAGTACCGCCCCGTGACGATCACGAAGTGGCCGCCGGGCGCGCGCACCTACGGCGCGGATTCGGGACTGAAGCGGAAACAGGCGGCGAAGGAATAGGCGCGAGGCAAAGACCATGGCCGACAGCAAGACGATCACCCTGGAGCTCTTCCGGTACCACCCCGAGACCGACTCCGAGCCGCGCTTCCAGAGCTACGAGGTCCCCTACAACGAGGACTGGGTGGTGCTCGACGCGATCAACTGGATCAAGGACTACGTCGATGGCTCGGTCACGCACCGCTGGAGTTGCCGCATGGGGGTCTGCGGAAGCTGCGGCATGATGGTGAATGGCGAACCGAAGCTGACCTGCGCGGCCTTCCTGAAGAACTACTTTCCGTTCCAGGTCAGGGTCGAACCGCTGGTGAACTTTCCCGTGGAGCGCGACCTGGTCGTCGACATGGACGGCTTCATGGAGAAGCTGCAGGATGTGAAGCCGTACATCATCCGCGACGACGTGAACGACACCTCGCAGGGCGAGTACCGGCAGTCCCCCGCCGAGCTGGCGCAGTACAAGCAGTACTCGATGTGCATCAACTGCATGCTCTGCTACGCCGCGTGCCCGGTGGTGGGCCACGAGGAGGAGTTTCTCGGCCCCGCCGCCCTCGCCCTGGGCCACCGCTACAACAAGGATTCGCGCGACCAGGGCAAGTCGGAGCGCATGGAGGTCATGCTGTCGAACGAGGCGATGTGGGGTTGCACCTTCGTGGGCGAGTGCTCGGTCGTGTGCCCGAAGCACGTCGATCCGGCCGGCGCGATTCAGCAGGCCAAGGCGATGGGCGCGCAGGAGTACTTCAAGCGATTCGTAATGCCGAAGGGCGCCGGGACAAGCCGGGGAGCGGGCGCGTGAGCGGGCGCCGGCGAAACAACCCGGGGTGGCCGGACGCGTCCGCAGCCGCCGGACCAACGGGAGGAATCGAATGAGCGGGCAGTACCATCGGTCGCACCGCCGGGCGTGGTTTCTGGAGCGTCCCGGCTACATCCTTTTCATGATCCGCGAGCTGACGAGCTTCTTCGTGGCCGCCTACCTGGTCGTGCTGATCATGACGCTGGGCAGAGCCGCCGCCGGAGAGGCCGCGCTCGCCGAGTGGCTGCAGGCGCTGAGCGGAACCGCGTGGATGGTCGCGCACGGGGTGGCGCTGGTCATGGCGGTGTGGCATGCGGTGACCTGGTTCAAGGCCGTGCCGCAGGCGATGCCGATCTTTCTCGGCGAGAAGAAGCTGGACGCGCCCCTCGCCGCCGTGCTGATGGGGTACGGGCCCTGGCTGACCGTCACCGCGGTCGTCGTCTGGTGGGCGGTCCGATGAGCGGGGCCGCGAGAGGCGGGGGAAGGGGCGGCCGTCCCGCACGGCCCTCCAGCGAAGCCTTCTGGTGGGCGCTCTTCTCGGCCGGGGGTGTCATGGCGGCGCTCTTCGTTCCCGCGTTCATCCTGGTGACCGGCTTCCTGCTGCCGAGCAGCGACGGGGTGGTCGCGGCGGGGGGGGCGGGGAAGGTGGCGGCGGCGGTGGGGTGGTGGCCGCTCCGGTTCGCGATCTTCGGCATTGTGGCGCTCTCGCTCTTCCACTGCGCGCACCGTATTCGCCACACCCTGATGGACCTGGGGATGCGCGGGGGGGGCGGGGCGCTGAAGGTGCTCTGCTACGGTGGGGCGGCGGCGGGGTGCGTGTGGCTGGGGATGGTGCTGGCGGGGCTTTAGCCGGACTCGCCCTCTTCGCGTCCTCCACACCTCCGGCCGCCGCGAGAAAACCGCCCCACCCCACCCATGACCCCCCGCCCCCTGTCCCCGCCCCGCGATCTCGCGCGGCATCTCGTCCGCTTCTCGGGGGCGCTCCGCGCGGCCGGGATCACCGCCACCCCCGGCGACCAGATCGACGCGGCCGCCGCCCTTGGCTACATCGACGTCGGCGACCGCAACGAGTTCCGCCTGGCGCTCCGCACCGCGCTCAAGATCGAACACCGCGCCTGGCCCCTCTTCGATCACCTATTTGAGCGCTGGTGGAATCCGGCCGCCGCCGGCACCCCCCCACCTCCCCCTCCGCAGCGCCCCGCGCCGAAGGTCCCGCGCCGCTGGCCCGGCCACGCGAACCCACTCGCCGAGCTCGCCCGCACGATCGCCGAACGGGGACATGTCGGTCCCGCCGACCCCGCCTCCCCCGACCAGGGTCGGCCCGGCTACAGCCCCCGCTCGCTGCTCCGCCGCAAGTCCTTCGAGATGTGCACCGCCGACGAACTCCGCGAGATGGAACGGCTCCTGGAGCGACTCGCGCGCCGCCTCGCCACCCGCCGCAGCCGCCGTCTGGTTCCCTCCCGGCGCGGCCCCGTCGTGGATCTGCGCCGTTCCTTCCGGCGGTCGCTGGCCCAGGGCGGCGAGCTGATCGAGCTGGCGCGCCGAACCCGGTTGCGCGAACGGCCCAGCCTCGTGGTCCTCTGCGACACCAGCGGCTCGATGGACCCCCACGGCCGCCTCCTGCTGGCCTTCGTCCTGGCGCTTGGCAAGGTTGCCCGCCGCACCGAGGTCTTCGCCTTCAACACCTCGCTCACTCGGCTCACGCCCTGGATCCGCGCGGGCCATGCGGCCGCCACGCTGAGCCGCTTCGCGCGCGAGGTCGAGGACTGGTCCGGCGGCACCCGCATCGGCCGTTGCCTGGCCGCGTTCGCCGACGATTACTTGCGCCATTGCGTTCGCGCTGATACATCGGTTCTTGTCTTCAGCGACGGGCTCGACCGGGGCGACACCGGGACGCTGGCCACTTCCCTGCTCGCGATTCGGCGCCGGGCCCGCCGCGTGATCTGGCTGAATCCGCTGATGGGCGATCCGCGCTACCGTCCCGAGGCCCGGGGCATGATGGCCGCGCTTCCCCATGTGGATCACCTGGTTGGGGCCCACAGCCTGGAGGCCCTGGAAAAGCTGCTGCCGCTACTGGAGAGGTCGTCCGCCGCCCGTCCCGCAACCGAATTGCCAACCGATCCCGAAACCGAATGAAGATACAGGAAGAGTTCACCGTTGCCGCCCCCGCCGACGAGGTGTGGGGCTTCCTCACCGACCCCGAACGCGTGGCCGCCGCGCTCCCCGGCGCCGAGATCAGCGAACGGATCGACGACGACACCTGGGCCGGCGGCATGTCGGTCAAGGTCGGGCCGGTCTCCGCCAACTACAACGGCACGGTCGCCTTCGAGCTGAACGAGGCCGAGCGGACCGCGACGGTGCGCGCGCGCGGGCAGGGACGGGCGGGAATGGGCAACGCCGACATGACGATGACAAGCCGCGTCGAGGCGCTCTCCTCCGGCGAAACCGCGGTCACGGTCGAGGCCGATCTGCGGGTCACCGGAATTCTGGCGCAGCTCGGGCGCGGCATGATGCAACACGTCAGCAAGAAGATGTTCAAGGAGTTCACCGAGATACTGGGGAAGGAGCTCGGCGCGGACTGATCCGGCCGGATTTCGCGCGCCCACCGGCTTCCCCCACACGCCGTTACGCCTGCATGGAGAAACATATGATCCCCCCCAACTTCGACTACCACGCGCCCGGATCGCTCGACGAGGCCCTGGCGCTCCTCGGATCGCTCGACGACGCGAAGGTCATGTCGGGCGGCCAGAGCCTGCTGCCGATGCTGAAGCTGCGTCTGGCCTCGCCCGCGAACATCGTGGACATCGGGCGCATCCCCGGGCTGGATCGCCTTGAGGAGCGGGACGGGTTCCTGCACATCGGGGCGCTGGTCACCGAAAACGCGCTGGAGGGAAACGCCGCCGTGGCGGTGCGCTACCCGATTCTGGGGGACACCGCCCGGGTTATCGCCGACCCGCTGGTTCGCAACCGCGCCACCATCTGCGGCAACATCGCGCACGGCGACCCCGCGAACGACCAGCCGGCCACCATGCTGGCGCTCCGGGCCGAGGTCGTGGCCACGGGCCCGGGCGGCGAACGCGTCATCCCGATCGACGATTTCTTCCACGGCCTCTTCATGACGGCGCTCGGCGAGGACGAGATCGTGACCGGGCTGCGGATCCCGACGCCGCCGGCGAAGAGCGGGGGCGCCTACCTCAAGCTGGAGCGCAAGGTGGGGGACTACGCCGTCGCGGGGGCCGCGGTGCAGATCGCGCTGGACGAGGACGGCGGGGTCGCGCGGGCCGGAATCGGACTGACCAACCTGGGATTCGCTCCGATCCGGGCGAGCTCCGCCGAAGCCGCGCTGACCGGCCAGTCACCCACCGACGAGGTCATCGCGACCGCCTCCCAGGCTGCTGCCGACGCCACCGATCCCGTCGCGGACCGGCGCGGTTCGGTCGAATACAAGAGAAACATGGCCCGGGTGCTGACCGCGAGGGCCATCCACAGGGCGCTCGAGCGCGCCGGAGGGTAGCCACATGGCCAGACACACCGTCACCGTCACCGTGAACGGCGAGGCGCACTCGCGCGAGGTCGATTCCCGGCTGCTCCTCGTCCACCTGATCCGCGACGAACTCGCGCTCACCGGCACCCACATCGGCTGCGACACCACGCACTGCGGCGCGTGCACCGTGCTGCTCGACGGCCTGCCCACCAAGTCGTGCACCGTCCTGGCCGTCCAGGCCGACGGCGCCGAGATCGGCACGGTCGAAGGGCTCGCCGACGCCACCGGCATGAGCGCGCTCCAGGAGGGCTTCATGCAGGAACACGGTCTGCAGTGCGGCTTCTGCACCCCCGGCATGCTCATGACCGGGACCGCGCTGCTCGCCGCCAACGCAAACCCCAGCGAAGCCGAGATCCGCGAGGCGATATCGGGGAATCTCTGCCGCTGCACCGGATACGTGAACATCGTCAAGGCGGTCCAGTACGCCGCCGCCAAAACCGCCGCCGACGGCGCGGGGGAGGACAACTGATGGCCAACGGAGCCGCCAAACCGAGAACTTCCGCCCAGCCCCGAACTTCCGCGAAAATCTGCGGCATGGGCCACTCCATGAAGCGCAAGGAGGACCCGCGCTTCCTGCAGGGAAAGGGCAACTACATCGACGACTTCACCCTGCCCGGAATGCTGTGGCTCGACATCGTTCGCAGCCCCATCGCCTACGGGAAGATCGTGAAGATCGACGCCTCGAAGGCGCTGGAAATCGACGGCGTGCTCGCCGTGCTCACCGGCAAGGACCTGGAAGCCTACAACCTGCACTGGATGCCGACGCTCATGTCGGACACCCAGATGGTGCTGCCGACCGACACGGTCATGTACCAGGCGCAGGAGGTCGCGGGCGTGATCGCGACGTCGCGTTATGCGGCGGCCGATGGCGTGGCCGCGGTGGAGGTCGAGTACGAGCCGATGACGCCGGTGATGGACCCGTTCAAGGCGCTCGAGGACGACGCGCCGGTGCTGAGGGTGGACAAGGAGGGGCAGAAGGACAACCGCATCTGGCACTGGGAGGCGGGCGATCGTGCGGCCACGGACAGAATCTTCGACGAGGCGGACGTGGTCGTGCGCGAGAAGATGCACGTCCCGCGCATTCATGTGGCGTCGATCGAGACGTGCGGCTGCCTGGCCGACTTCGACCCGGTCGAGGGACACCTCACCGTGTACATGACCACGCAGGCTCCGCACGCGATCCGCACCGTTCTGGCGCTGGTGGCGGGGCATGTGGGGCTCTCCGAGGAGAAGATCCGCGTGGTGTCGCCCGACATCGGCGGCGGGTTCGGGGGGAAGGTCCCCGTGTACCCGGGCTACGTGATCGCGATCGCGGCGTCGGTCGTGCTCGGCAAACCGGTCAAGTGGATCGAGGACCGGATGGAGAACCTGCAGGCGGACTCCTTTGCGCGCGACTACCACATGGACGCGGAGGTCGCGGCGGACGCGAGTGGAAAGATCCGGGCATTGCGCATCAAGACGCTGGCGGACCACGGGTATGCGGACGCGCAGGCGTCGCCATCGAAGTTCCCTGCGGGACTGTTCTCGATCTGCACGGGTTCGTACGAGATGGAAAATGCGTACGCCGAGGTCGACGCGGTCTACACCAACAAGCCGCCGGGGGGCGTCGCGTACCGCTGTTCGTTCCGCGTGACGGAGGCCGTGCACTGCCTGGAGCGGATCGTGGACACGCTTGCGCACAAGGTGGGCAAGGACCCGGCGCAGTTGCGCGAGGAGAACTTCATCCCGAAGGAGGCGTTTCCGTACCATTCGCCGCTCGGGTGGGAGTACGACAGCGGGGACTACCAGGCCGCGATGGACAAGGCCAGGGAGATGATCGGCTACGACGAGCTGCGCCGGGAGCAGGCCGAGAAGCGCGAGCGCGGCGAGCTGATGGGGATCGGTGTGTGCAGCTTCACGGAGGTGCTGGGCGCGGGGCCGTCGAAGGACTTCGACATCCTGGGCATCAAGATGTTCGATTCGGCCGAGGTGCGGGTGCATCCGACGGGCAAGGCGATCGCCAGGTTCGGGACGAAGTCGCAGGGGCAGGGTCACGAGACGACGTATGCGCAGATCATCGCCGAGGAGCTGGGGCTGCCGGCGGCGCATGTCCAGGTGGAGGAGGGCGACACGGACACGGCGCCGTACGGGTTGGGGACGTACGCGAGCCGGTCGACGCCGACGGCGGGGGCGGCGGGCGTGATGGCCGCGCGGCAGATCCGCGACAAGGCGGCGAAGATCGCGGCGCATCTGCTGGAGGTCAGCGAGGAGGACCTGGACTGGGAGCCCGGCACGTTCTCGGTGAAGGGCGCGCCGGACAAGTCGGTGACGATCCAGGACTGCGCGTTCGCGGCGTACACGAACCTGCCCGAGGGGATGGAGCCGGGGATGGAGGCGACGAACTACTACGATCCGCCCAACCTGACCTTTCCCTTCGGGACGTATATCTGTGTCGTTGACATTGATCGGGGCACGGGTGAGGTGAGCGTGAGGCGGTTCGTGGCGGTGGATGACTGCGGGAACATCATCAATCCGATGATCGTGCAGGGGCAGATCCACGGTGGGCTGACGCAGGGGCTGGGGCCGGCGCTGTACGAGGAGATGACGTACGACGAGGACGGGAACAACCAGGCCGGGTCGTTCATGGACTACCTGGTGCCGACGGCGGTGGAGACGCCGGCTTGGGAGACCGGGCATACGGTGACGCCGTCGCCGCATCATCCGCTGGGGGCGAAGGGGGTGGGGGAGTCGGCCACGGTGGGGGCGCCGCCCGCGATCGCGAATGCGGTGGTGGACGCGCTGGCGCACCTGGGCGTGACGCACATGGAGATTCCGATTCGGCCCGATCGGGTGTGGGAGGTGTTGAGGGAGAAGGGGGTGGCGGGGTAGTGGTGGGGGTCCAGGAACGGGGCAGGTGGCTATCGTAGTAGGGGTCCGTCGGACGAAATGACGGAGTTGGACAGCAAGACCGTTGACAGAATCGCTAGGCTCCGGTAGCCTTGTGGCCCGTTGACGAATCGTGGGCGTATGAGAAACTGGAGGTTTTCATTGGGTGCGTTTCTTCGCCAGATCGTTGAGACCCATACGGAAATGACTGATTTCCTCCTGTCGGTGGCAAAACGCGGCGCGAACCCGCGTTACCCGCGGCAGCAGGACCAGACCGACGGCGAGGTCGTGATGTCCGATCTGGCCACGACCCTCTCCGACCTCGGTGCCGCGTCTGCCCGCGTCATCAGGAAGCACTCGGCTGAGCAAGCTCCCTGAGGAATGGGGCGTCGAGCGCGAAAGCGGGCGAGGGAGCGGACGGATATTCCAGCCGTTCGATCGCGGGACGCGGTTGACGAGTCGGTCTCGGTTGAGAAGACGGTGAGGTGGCAGGGTCCTCTACCGCCCCCGGAAGCGTTGCAGGCCTTTCGCGAAGCTGTTCCACGGTCGGACGAGGTGATTCTCAGTGAGTACGAGAAACAGGGCGAGCATCGGAGATCGGTAGAGACTCGAGAGAGCCAAGCGAACGCTTTCGCCGTCAGGGTCTTGAGCACCGGTACCGTCCTCACCAGTCTCGGCAGTGTTGCTGGTGGCATCTACCTTGCAGCGCTCGGCTACATCTGGGGTGCAGGCATCGTGATCGCGGGTCCTTTGGTTACGATGGTCCTGGGGCGATCCCAATCCCAGGAGGAATGAGGCGAAATTTCCGAAAGCCTGCCCCAATTCTGACGGACAGCCCGTGGGGCCTTTGGCTGTTCCACCATGCGTGTGCGATGTGTCTGCCAGTTCGGAAATCCCTTTCATCGAACGAGGACATAGTGACCAGCAAGGCAATCCCCACCTACAAGGACCTGCTCTGGCCGACCCTTCGAGTGCTGAACAACAGGGGCGGCTCCGCGTCCATCCAAGAGTTCTCGGAACACGTGGATCGGGGCCATCGACAATACCAAGAGAGGCATATGGGCGATCACCGACGTCGGAAACAGAATTTCTTCGGAAAAGCAAGTGCGAGAATCGGTTCGGAAGGAGCGCAGGAAGCGACAGAAGAAGAAGAAAAAGCCACCTGTGAAGGGCACCCGAGAACGACGGTAGCGACGGTCAGCACGAATGGAGAGATGATGTGCTGGCGATAGTCCGTGGCATAGCCCCCGACGCGTTCGAGCGCCTGTGTCAGCGGATTCTCAGAGAGTCGGGATTCACGAAGGTTGAAGTCACAGGACGGTCAGGTGACGGCGGAATCGACGGAGCTGGCGTGCTGAGGGTTGAACTCATCTCCTTCCATGTCCGTTTTCAGTGCAAGAGATACACCGGTGCGGTCGGAGCCAGGGAGATTCGAGACTTCCGAGGAGCAATGGTTGGTCGCGCAGACAAGGGTCTGTTCATCACGACGGGTCACTTTACAAGAGATGCGGTTCGCGAAGCGGTACGAGACGGAGCGCCGGCAATTGACCTCATTGACGGGTTAGCGCTTTGTGAGCTCCTGAAGAGCCTGGAGTTGGGCGTGCGCACGCAGACCGTGGAAGTCACGAAGCCGAAACCGGAGTTCTTCAAGGGACTGTGACGCCCTTGAGTAGGTACTCGTTCGCTTTGGCGAGCTCCCCGATCACCTTGTTGATCCCGTCACCGATCTCCTTGGTCCCCTTGGGCGCGACCATGTCCGCGAAGCTGCCCCCCGAGCGCCCGTGTGGCTTCCCCCCGCCGGCCGGTCCCACCCCGGGCCTCGGCACCCCGGCGTCGCGTGGAATTCCCGCAACGATCCGATTCCATTACCTTCTCCATCGCGAAAGCGCGGATGTATCAAGGGGGTGTGAGGGGCCACATGAGCGAGGAATCCAGAGAAGTCTCCGTCAATCTGAACGTGAACCTGCCCGCCACGATACAGGGCAGTGACGAGGCGCCGTACTCGGCGGGGCTTGGCTACGGGCTGTGGTGTGCCAGTCTGTTTGGCCTATGCGGAATCCACCGCTTCTACCTGGGAAAGGTGGGCACGGGGATGTGGATGTGGACAACGCGCCCGGCACCGGCGTGATCGTCTATCGGTTTCCGGAGCTGTTGGGAGGCTGTCCCAACCGTAGTTGGAGGTTGTGGTGGCTCTTGATGGATTCATGTTACGCGGCGACCTCCTTTCCGTCAACCGGGGGAGTGCCGAGCTGGTTCAGGTGAGCCTTGAGCATCCAGAGGTCGTTATAGCCCATGATTCTGCGGTAGCCCTTCTCGGCCTCCAGGAACGCCGCCGCGGCCCAGCGCACCGCCATGGACCCGTCTCTCCACCGGGTGACCCGGCCAGTTCGGCGGCGCATGCCCGAGTGGACGTTGTCGATCACGTTGGTCGTGCCCAGGCATCGCCGCAGCGCCGGGGTCAGACCGATCTCGCTGACGGTGAACATCTCCGCGAGCCCTTCTCGAAGGCTTCCTGTTGCGCCCGGATGCTGCTTCTCCACCCAGGATGCGAACTGCTCGATCCTGGCCTTGCCGTCCTCCGCGCCCAGCTTCCAGGCGGCCCGTAGCACGGCGCGGGCCTGGTCGTGGAGTTCCCTGGGCAGATGGCCGGTCACATTGCGCATCTTGTGGTTCCGGCAGCGCTGCACGAGGCATGCGCTCCCGAAGACCTGGCCCACCGCCTTGCGCAGTGCCTTGGACCCGTCAAGGACGAACAGTCTCGCCCTCCCGGGATCCAGGCCGCGCTCAACGAGGCTCTCGAGCAGCCCCAACGCGACGACGGCGTTCTCGCTCGCGCCCTCCCGGAGGCCCAGGACCCGCTTGTTGCCCTCGTCGTCCACACCGAGCGCCGCAAGGATGTGGTGGCCGCCGAACTGGATGCCGTCGACGTAGATGATCAGATAGTCCCGGTCGTCCAGCCGCCGCTCCGCCAGCTCCTTGAGACGCTCGCCCGCTGCATCAACCGCCTGGCGGCTCACCGAGGACTTGCTGACGCCCGCCGTCTCGGCCATCTCCCCGATCGCCTTGCCGTAGGACCGCGTGCTCAGGCCGGACAGCAGCAGCTCAAGCATCCGCTCGCCGAGTCCCGACGGCCGCCTGAGCACCTCGTACGCCGGAATCGCGAGCTCGCCCTCGTCCGGACTCCGCAGCCGGGGCTTTTCGATCCGGACGGCCCGGTCCGCCAGGTACACCCGGCCCCGCTGCCGCCCGTGGTACGCTGCGCCCCCGCTCTTGCGCTTCTTCCCCGGCTGCTTCTCTCCCGCGACATCGGCAGCGCTGATCTCCAACACCGCCTCGATCGCCGCACGCCCGATCACGTCGATGATGTGATCCAGCGCGCCTCCCGCCAGCGCAAAGGCATTGACCAACGGGAGCAAATGTTCGCGCCCGTCCCTCGCCAGCAGCTCCCTGAGGCCCGCCTTGTCCGGATGGCCCTTCTCCTCGTACCTTCTCTTCATCGTGGTGGTCTCCCTGTTGGGGTAATCGGTTGCCTGATTCTAATCCCGGAATCAGGTCCCCGGGAGCCACCACGATTCTCTACCCCCTCAGGGATACCTCCAACTATTCCTGGGACAGCCTCGCTGTTGGGCCGCCCCTGACTCACGGATATTTCGGCCAAACGAAAGAAAATCCCTCGGCCAAACGAAACAGGCGCCCCTGAAACCAGGCCTGCCAGCAAAGCTGATCCCGTGATTCGCGCCGGATTCGCGTCAGAGTTGTCCCACCGGCACGGCGTAGAGCCGGTCTCCGAATGGAACCGTGGCCTCGCCGTCATACACTACCACGCCGCAAGCAAACCGGTCACCCAGCGCCCCTTGCAACTTGCGGAGACCCCGAAAATCACCCGGACGCACCGTTCCCGAAGCCTTGACCTCAACGCCCGCGATCGCATGTGCACCGCGCCGAATGACAATGTCAACCTCGGTGCGGTCCTTGTCGCGGTAGTGGTGAAAGGACATCCGCGCGTCGTGCCCGCTGGCTTGCCTGCGAAGCTCCTGGAAGACGAAGGTCTCCAATAGCTGGCCGAAGAGCGCGCGATCGTGTAGCAACGCGGGACCGTCCACGCCCAGAAGCGATGAAGCGATTCCCGTGTCGCCCAGGTGCAGTTTCGGTTTCTTGACCAGGCGGCTCAGACGGTTGCTGTGCCAGGCTGGGAGGCGTTTCAGGAGGAAGACGCGCTCGAGCAGCGTCGTATAGTCGCGAATGGTGGGCCGGGTGACTTCGAAGGGCGCGGCCAACTCGCTGACATTGAAGATCCGTGCCGTCTGACCGGCTGCACCCAATAATAGCCGGGGCATGACGTCGAGACGCCGAACCTGGGCCAGATCTCGCACATCTCGCTGGATCAACGCATCGACGTGGTCGAGATACCAATTGGCGCGGCGGCGTCCGGAGGGGCGGGCAAGGGCGGGCGGATACCCACCCGACACCACGCGATCGGCCAGCCGGGCACCGAGCCGCTCAGTGCGCCCGATGGAGAAACCGCCGGCAAAGAGTGAATCCAGAATCCCCGACTTGCGCCGTTCAAACTCGCACTGCGCCAGCGGATGGAGGCGGAGCGTTTGCAACCGGCCCGCCAGCGACTCCGAGAGCCTGGGTACCAGAAGCACTTGCGTGGAACCCGTGAGCAGAAACCGCCCGGGGGTGCGCCGTCGGTCGATTTCAATCTTGAGTGCGTTGAAGAGCTCGGGCGCCTTCTGCACCTCGTCCAGAATGACTCGTTCCGGAAGCGTGGCGGCGAAACCGTGCGGATCGTTGCGAGCCGCGCTGCGGACCACGCTGTCGTCGAAGGTAAGGTAGCTGTATCCCCGCGCTCCGCCCACCATCCGGGCCAGCGTGGTCTTCCCGCACTGGCGCGGTCCGTGAACCAGGACGGCGGGCGAGTCGTCGAGCGCCTCGAGCAGGCGGGGCTCCATGAGGCGCGGATAGAAGGTGGTGTCGAGCATGGTTCAAGAAAGGTAGTCGCCAGCGCGGCCAAATGAAAGAAACTACTTCGGCCAAATGAAAGAAGAGCCCTCGGCCAGGTGAAAAATTCCGGGTGCCGTGCCGGAGGACGAGTGGCCGGCCGGGGGTCGTCGTCGGCAGAAGTGAAGAGGACCGGACGAGTCGTCGAACCGGGCTCGTCAGCCCCTGCGAACCTCGGCGCGTAGCCCCTTCCAGGTGCTCAAGCACATCACCAGCAGCAGGAGGGCGAAGGGAAATCCGGTGATGAGCGCGGCCGTCTGCAGCGCCACCAGTCCGCCGCTGACAAGGAGCGTGATGGCGACGATTCCCTCGAAGCTGCACCAGAAGACCCGCAGTCCGACCGGGGTGTCGATCTTGCCACCTGCGGTAATCGTGTCGATCACCAAAGAGCCGGAATCGGACGAGGTGATGAAGAAGACGGCCACGAGTACAATGGCGATCCCCGAGGTGACGGCACTGAGCGGGAGCGCGTCGAGCAGCCCGAAGAGCGCCAGTTCAAGCTGCCCGGCCGCGACCGCATCGACCACCGCCGTCTCGCCGCCGTTGATGTACAGGGACAGGGCGGTTCCCCCGAAGGCGTTGAACCAGAGCGCGGAGAGGAGGACCGGAACGGCCAGCATGCAACCGACGAGCTGGCGCACCGTGCGTCCGCGCGAGACCCGGGCGATGAACAGCCCGACGAAGGGCGCCCACGAGAACCACCACGCCCAGTAGAAGGTGGTCCACCCGTGCATGAAGTCGAGGTCGTTGCGTCCGATCCAGTTGCCGAGCGGGCCGAGTGCGCCGAGATAGTGACCGATGCCGGTGACGAATCCGGAGAGAACGTCGAGCGTCGGGCCCGCCGCCAGCACGAAGGCGAGCAACAGGAGCGCAAGGAGCAGATTGGCCTGGCTCAGGCGCTTGATTCCCTTGTCCATTCCCGACACGACCGACACCGTGGCGATGCAAGTGACCGTCGCAATCACCAGCACCCTGGTCATGTCGGTGTCGGGAACGCCGAAGAGATGCGCCAGCCCCGCCGTCAACTGTTGCGAGCCCAGGCCGAGCGAGGTTGCCAGCCCGAAGAGCGTGGCGAAGACGGCCAGGATGTCGATGCAGTCGCCGAACCGGCCCCACACAGCCTTCCCCAGGAGCGGTTGGAAGCCCGCACGGATGGTCAGCGGCAACCGCAGATTGTAGGCGGAGAAGGCGAGCGCGAGTGCGACGACCGCGTAAATCGCCCACGCGTGGACCCCCCAGTGAAAGATTGACGCCGCGACGGCCAGGTTGCGCGCCGCGACGGTATCGGCAGCGTCGATCCCGAGCGGCGGACTGAGAAAGTGCTGGACCGGTTCCGCCACCCCGAAGAACATGAGACCGATGCCGATTCCGGCCGCGAAGAGCATCGCGAACCATGTCCCCAGGGGATACTCCGGCCGGGCGTCGGGGCCGCCCAGTCGCACGCGGCCGACCGGTGTGGCCATGAAGAGGATGCAGAAGAGGAGGACTACGTTGGTCGTCCCCATGAACACCCAGTCGAAGGTGGTGACCACCCGGTCGAAGAGCCCGCCGAAGACGCTCCCGGCGGCGTCCCGGAACCCCAGCACAACGGCCACGAACGCAATGATGGCGATGCTGGAAACGAAGAAGACCGGCTTGTGGACCTCGAGGCCGAGGAACTCCACATTGTCCCGGCCAATCTCGTAATCGGTCTGGTCGCAGCCGGTCTGTTTGTTGGCGGAGGCCATGGATGAACCGTACCCGCCCGCAGTTGCGATGGCAAATTCATGGCCACGCTCGATTGCAGGGCAGGTTGCGGGGGAAGGTTCGCCCCGGAGGGCCGTGCATCGCGAGCCGCGCCTTGCCGGATTTTCCGCCGTCCCAGAGCTTGGATGAACGCGACGTCCCTCCTCACTCCCGGGAACCCCACTCATGCAAAGACGAGACTTCCTGAAGACCGCCGCCGCCGGCGCCACCGCCGGTGCCTTGCCGGTTCTGTCCCCGCCCGCCCGCGGCCAGAGCGCTGCAGCCGCGGCCCCTGCCCTGCACCTGCGCCCAAGCGGCCCCCTTCTCGTCGCGGACCTGTCTTCGATCCGGTATCGCAACGGCGGACCCGAGAGCGCGATCGAGCGGGCCTTCCGGGGCATTGCCGAGGGCGAGGATACCCTGGACGCCTGCGTGGCCGGAGTGAACATCCCCGAGCTGGATCCGGAGGAGAGAGGGATCGGCTACGGCGGCCTTCCCAATGCGGATGGCGTGGTGCAGCTCGACTCCTGCCTGATGCACGGGCCGCGCCGATAGGCGGGGGGAGTGGCCGGACTCGAAGGGGTGAAGACCCCGTCGCTGGTGGCGAAGGCGGTGGCCGAGCTGACCGATCATCACCTCGTCGTGGGCAAGGGGGCGCAGGACTTTGCTCGGTCGCTCGGCTTCGAGATCCACGACGACCTCAACACGGCCGCCTCCCGCGCGCTGTGGCTGGAGTGGCGCCGGCGGGTCGATCCGTCGCACTGGCTCGATCCCGCCGAACGACTGCGCGGCACGGCCCCGGCCGGCGAGGACACCGATCCCGACACGATTCGCCGCCGCCCCCCCGCCGTCCCCCCGCGCCCGGGCGAGACCGTTTCCCGGCTTCCGTCCCCCGCTGGCGCTACCGGTCCGCCCGCGCTCCGGCCACCGGATCCCCACCGCGCCGACCGTCTTCGCCGATTCCACGACGCCTCCCTCGCCGCAGGCCTCTCCATGGTCGACGACGGTCTCATCGACCCCGAGTCCTTTTGGGGCACCACGAGCCTGGAGGCGCTCTCGCCCGACGGCGACATCTGCGGGGTGACCACGACCAGCGGCCTCTCCTGGAAGATTCCGGGCCGGGCGGGCGATTCCCCGATCCTGGGAGCGGGCCAATACGTGGACAACGATGTCGGCGCGGCGGGCTCAACCGGACGCGGCGAGGCCAATCTCTACAACCTGAGCTGCTTCCTCATCGTCGAGTTCATGCGCCAGGGAATGTCGCCGAAGGATGCGGGGATGGCCGTGCTGGAACGGATTCGCGCCAACACGGTCGAATCGCGGCTCCTCAATGCCCGCGGCCTGCCCAACTTCGACCTGCGCTTCTTCATCCTCAACAAGGCAGGAAACTACGCGGGCGTGGCCATGTACGGCGCGGCGGAGTCGGCCTTCGCGGTCTGCGACGAAAACGGCGCGCGCGAAGAACCGCTGGAGGGGCTGCTGGAGGGATCGCCGCGGGACTGAGGTGGGGAATGCAGGGGACTCCCCGGGCGGGCCTTCCAGCCGGAATCGCCTGTGAGAAGCCTCGGGGTTGCTGGATCCGGTCGCGGAACTGCGGCCGGCGGACCACCGCAAGGCTGAGGCCCAGAAAGTGCGGTCTCGCCTGCGCTACCTGTCCAGCTCCAGTACACGAATATTCCGCCAGCGCACCTTGATGCCGCCCCCGTCGTGGATCTGCAGTGCAATCGAGCCCGTGCCCGCGCCGACGACTTCATCCACAAGATCGACCATTTGCGTGCCGTTCAGCCAGGTTGTGACGCGGTCGCCCACGGCCCGTACACGCATCGTGTTCCAGTCTCCCATCTTCAATGCGGCGTCGAGCACGGGGTCCGGCTGCACAAGCCACCCCCGCCCGTAGGACTCGTAGATGCCGCCGGTGAAGAGGCCCGGGGGCGCAACCTCGGCCTGCCACCCACTCACGGTTGTGCCCTCCACGCTGGAACGAAAAAAGACCCCGCTGTTGCCGTCCGCTTCCTGCCTGAAATCAACGGTCAGGTCGAAGTCGCGGAAGGTGGCGTTTGTGGTGAGATAGCCGTAGGCCGCGTCGGGTCCGCTTTCGCACACAAGCTCGCCGTCTTCGACATGCCAGCGTTCGGTGCCGTGGACCTGCCAGCCGTCCAGGTTCTCGCCGTTGAAGAGCGACACGGACTTGAGCGGCAGAATCCTGATGTTGCGGTAGAAGACGTTGCGACCGTGGTCCTGGAGGCCGATCGGACCCGAGCGCGCGCGCCCGTACTGTGGGAAGGGGGCGAACTTGCTTGCCGCGACAAGCTCTTCCCATTCCGGAGAGCCGAGTTCGTATTGCACCGTCATGACGCCGTTGAGCCAGTGCTCGACCACGTTGTTGACGATGCGGATGCGGCCGCTGTTCCACTCGCCGGGCGGATGCAGCGTCTTGTCGCCCGACGCGTGCAGGTCGTAGTTGTCGCCGGTGAGATGGGTGTTCATCTCCATTGTGCCCATCTCGATGTAGGCGGGGTCGTCCAGCACCTGGTATTCGGGCGCGTTGTGCCAGATCGCCGCGCCGGCTTCCTCGATCACGCGGTAAAGCACGCCGCTGTTGGCCACCTCCGAGAGCATGAATTCGAAGCGTAGATCGAAGTCGGTGAAGGATTCGGTGGTGACGATGTCGCCGCCGATGGCCACGTCCGGGTCGGTGGCGGTGGCGCCCACGACAAGCGCTCCGTCGACGACCGCCCAGCCGGTGTCGGGGAAGGCATCCCGGTTGTAGCCGCGCCAGCCGTTTGTGGTCTCGCCGTCGAAGAGGAGGCGCCAGCCGGCGTCGCGCTCGGCGGCCGTGAGGGTGTTGGGGGGAGGGGAGGGGTCGGGGGTGGCGGATTGGGCGCCGGGGTCGTCGGAGCCGCCGGAGCATGCGGTCGCCGCAACGAACCCAATGGCGAGCAGGGCTGCGAACCGCGGGGAGACGCGAGCGGACGAAGCGATCCGGGTGCGCGACCTGGCGTGACTGAATTTCATGATCTTGTCCTTGGTGCCTGTCCTGGGGCGATCAGAGCAGCCTCATGTTGTCGGGGTCCCAGCGCACGATGCGGTCCTCGAAGTAGCTGAGGTTGCAGGCCAGCGCCGGGGCCGCCGCGCGCAGACCGAAGGTGGCGTCCTCGAGCACCGGAGGGCCGCCGCGGATCGCTTCGAAGAAGTTGAAGAAATGGTCGGCATGGGCGCCGCGGTAGCGGCGCTCGACCTCGTACCGTGCCTCGGCGGGGGGCAGCATGCGCGCGCGTCCAGGCAGACCGTCATCGGTCCCGGCCGCGTCGGCCATCTTCTCCTGCGAGAAGGCGTCCATGGGATCGACCGCTACATTCCTGCGAAGCACAACCTCGGTCCAGGTCACATCCATGGCGCCCTCGCTGCCGACCAGACGCAGGAAGGTGCTGCCCGAAGTTCCGTCCACGAAGTTGACGCGGAGCGAGAGGTTGAAGCCCGGATGCGCGTTGGTTTCCGGATAGTCGAAGACACCCAGGAGCACGTCGGGCACCTCGCGGCCATCCTTCCAGTAGCGCAGCCCGCCCGCCGCCTGAATGCGCGTGGGACCGCGGGAGCCGACGACGAAGTGAAGGCTGGAGAAGAGGTGGACGAAGAGATCGCCCGCAACGCCGGTGCCGTAGTCGCGATAGTTGCGCCAGCGGAAGACGCGCAGAGGATCCCAGGGACGGTCGGGGGCGGGTCCGAGGAATTGCCACCAGTCCACCGTGTCTTCCGTAGCCCCGAGGGGAATGGGATATTGCCATGCGCCGATGGGGTCGTTGCGCGCCCAGAAGCCTTCGGCGTAGTTGAGCTGGCCGATCGCGCCGGCTTCGTAGAGCTCCTTCGCCTTCTCGTTGCCGAGCGAGCTCATTCCCTGGCTGCCCACCTGCAGGACATGGCCCGATTCCTGCTCGGCGCGGATGAGGTCGTGGCCCTCGGCGATGTCGTGAACCATGGGTTTTTCGCAGTAGACCGCCTTGCCGGCTCGCAGCGCATCGACCGAAATCGGCTGGTGCCAGTGGTCGGGGGTGCCGACGATGACCGCATCGACGTCGTCGCGGGCGAGGACTGCGCGGTAGTCGCGTGTCGTGAAGATCTCGCCGTGGCGTTCGCGGGCCGCGTCAAGGCGGCCGTCGAAGATGTCGCAGGCGGCCACGAGCTCGACCCCGGGAATGCGCAGAGCGGTCTGCACGTCGGCCATTCCCATGCCTCCTGCGCCGATGACCGCAAGGCCGATCCGGTCGGAGGGGGGAACTTGCCTGCGCGCGAATGGTGGCCGGGAGAGGGGTTGGGGGGACGTTGTCCTGCGGGTGGGTCCGGCGCCGGCTACCGGGGTTGCGGCTGACGCCAGCGAGGGCAGACCGGCGGCAAGGGCCGAGGATGCCGCGACGGATTTGACGAAGCGGCGGCGGCTGGGGGCGGCGGGGGACCCGGGATCGGACGTGCTCTTGTGGCTCATGGCGCGCTTGTCGCTTCGAGGATCGTTTCGCTTCGGGGATCGGTTCGGCGGATGCTGTCGCCGGGGCGAGCCCGAATGTTAAGGCTGCGGCGCCTGTGGCGCGAAACGCCAGACGTCAATGTGATCGAGGTCGAGACTGTCCCTGCGGATCGTCAGCAGGTAGTCCGGGCCGAACGCCGGAACGCGGTTGTCTCTGCGGGGCGGAGCGGGAACGCTGCCGAGCAGCTTGCCCTCGGTGTCGAAGATCTCCCAGCGGTTGCCCGCCGTGCGCATGACCTCGACCCACAACTTGCCATCCGGAGCCACGAACAAATCCACAATGAACGGTTTCCGGTCCGGCCGAGGGGGTACGCGCGGGTCGCAGGAGGCGCCGGATCGGTCCGGGCGCGCTCGCCACTCATGGAACTCCTCGTTGGCCGCCCTCCACTCGTCGTCGCTGAATGACTCGGTTGGCAGCGACCGCTCAATCACCATCAGCACCTCGGCGCCGTCGCCTCGTGTGACGAAGATCCGGTAGTCGCTGGTGAGCGCGGAATACAGGACTCCGCCCGGTCCGGGGTGTTGCAGGAACTGCGGAGCAAAGGGAACGTCGAAGAAGGCGATTCCGCCATCGTACCGGCACTCGACAAAAGCGCGAGGGCCACCCGGGGGTGCGCGAAACCAGGTCAGCGTGTCCCCTGTCATGCCGCCGCTGTTCAGACCTACGAAGCTGCTTTGGAGAT
Source organism: Longimicrobiales bacterium (assembly GCA_965213665.1). Taxonomy (GTDB): domain Bacteria; phylum Gemmatimonadota; class Gemmatimonadetes; order Longimicrobiales; family Gaopeijiaceae; genus Bin94. The sequence goes on along the minus strand of CBDBZW010000003.1, from coordinate 2,193,348 downwards.
TGGATCCCACCACCGCAAACCGGAACGCCTCATCCGGACCGACCGAGTACAGGCGGACAAGTCGCAGGTTTCCGGTGACTCCCTCCCGCGTGTCCTGCTGCCCGAGCCACTCGCCCTCTGCGGACCATTCGCCGATGCGGCCCTGGTCGGGGTCGAAGGTCAGAAGCCGGTCGCCGACCCACGCCAGCGAATACAGGCTTATGAATTCCCCCGGTCCCTCGCCCTCCCGGCCGAAGGTGCGCTTGTGAGCGCCGTCCAGCCCGAAGACCCGCACCTCGTGGTTGCGGCCATCGGCCACGAACACATCTCCCCCGGGCCCGAGCGCCACGCTGCTCACGCCGCCGAACTCGTCGGGCGATCCGGTTTCCGTCAGAGTTTTCGGCCCAATCGACACGACCGGGTCAAGTCGAGCGGGAGGCGCCGGGCCGTCGTTGGTCACGACCGGGACGCTGTCGGATCCCAGGAGGAAGCTGGCAACGGGCGTGTCGTCGTCCGCGGTGCAGGCGGAGGTGAAGGCCAGCAAGGCCGCGCAAGCCGAAAGACGGAAAGGGACGGTTCGGACGAGCGTTTCCTTCCTCATGGCGAGCGTTTCCACTCACCGCACCCTTTCCGGCAGCCGCTTCAGCACAATCGTCGGCACATCGAACTCGTCGAACTCCCAGTACACGGCCAGGCCACCGGGCCCGAAGGCGGCCGGGATCTCCGCGCTGGACGCATCGAAGGTGCCCACATAGACGCGCTCCGGGTTGAAGACATCGATCGGGCCTTCGTCGTCCCAGGGCTCCTCGCCGCGCCGGCGCACCCACACTCCACCCTCCCAGGTCGCCTTCAGGCTGCGCACGACCGGCACCACGTCGTGGAAGTCCATCTCTTCGATGGCCTTGCGCATCGCGGCCTCCATTCCCGGCATCATCGCCGCCGCCATCTCAAGCGCCTCGGCCGCACGCGGATCGTCCGCATCTTCCTCTAGCTCGGCGAGCCCCCGCTCAATCATTTGCTGCCGAATGCGTGCGGTAACCGGTTCCGGCGAGACGGGGCGCTCCACCACATCGCTGACCGGTCCGCCCGCGCTGGCGAACTTGAGGGCGTAGGCGGTCGAATCGGACCAGACGATGGTGCCGTCGGGGAGCAGGTCCCAGTGGAAGCCGGGGTCGAAACCGACCTGGTCGCCCATCAAGGTTCCGAACAATGCCTCGGGATCGGACAGATCGGCAAGGTCCAGCTCGTCGGCGGTCTCGCGCGATGCCCGCCAGCCCTGCAGGACGGCAGTGCCCGAAACCACATCGCCCGAGAGATCGATCCGTTCCAGCCCGCGGTCGTCCACCCCCTCGTCCTGGCCTCCGCCGCCCATCACCTGTGCCATCGCCGCCGACATTCTGCCCATCGACGACGGCGGTCCCTGTGCAATCAGCGCATCACCTGTCGGATCGGCCCGGATCGCCAGCCGCATCCCGCTGAGCATGGCCATGGGACCCTGGCCCGTTCCCATCCGCACGAAGCGCTCGAACGCGCCGCCGGGACCGAAGATCTGGTAGGCCGAATGACCCAGGTCCATCACGGCGACGCGTCCGTCGCGCCACACCGCGACCAAGGGCGCCTGGCTGAGCTCGCCGGGGCCCTCGCCCTTGCGGCCGACGGTGCGCACCAGATTGCACTCGGAATCGACGACCACGATCCGTCCGGCCTCGCTGTCAAGGATGTGGAGATTTCCGGCTCCGTCAAATTCGGTCGGCGAGCGACCCTCGAAGAAGGCCCACTCAGGCGCGGTGGGGCCGCCGACACGGCAAACTTCGGCAAAATCACCGGGGAGCGGCTGGTCCTGCGCGGCGGCGGAAGTGCGGGTCGTGGCCAGGCCGAGCGATACGGCGGTCGCGATCGCCAGGGTGAAGGGTGTGCGGGATGCGTTGCCGATTGTGTGAAGTGTCGTCTGCATGGGTCGATTCCTCCTGAACCTGTCCGATTGCCGAACTGTCTCGCAGATGAACCCGAGCCGGTCTCGCACTTTGAATGAGCCTTCCCGGGTTGTGGTTCGCGAGCGAATCATAGCCCCCGACCCCCAACCATGCTAGATTCCCTCCCGCCGAGTCCCACCCTCCGGAGCCCACGCCGTGTCTTCCTCTTCCGCCGCCCACTTTGCCTTTGAGCGCGACATCGTCGAGATCGAGGCCCAGATCGCCCGGCTGCGCGAAATGGCCGGCCGGCGCGGGATGGATGTCACCGACGAGCTGCGCGTCCTGACCGCCAAACTTGACGTGCTGCGCGAGGAAACCTACCAGAATCTGGATCCGATGGAGCAGGTTCAGGTTGCGCGACACCCCCGCCGCCCCTACACCCTCGACTACATCGGCGCGGTCTTCACCGATTTCATGGAGTTGAAGGGCGACCGGCGCTACCGCGACGACCAGGCGATCGTGGGGGGATGGGCGCGTCTGGAGGAGCGCTCGGTGATGGTGATCGGGCACCAGAAGGGCCGCGACATGAAGGAGAATCTGCGCCGCAACTTCGGCATGCCCCACCCGGAGGGCTACCGCAAGGCGCTGCGTCTCATGAAGATGGCGAACAAGTTCGGCAAGCCGGTCATCACGCTGATCGACACGCCCGGAGCCTATCCCGGGTTCGGGGCCGAGGAGCGCGGACAAGCGGAGGCGATCGCGACCAATCTGCGTGAGATGGCGAGATTGCGCATTCCCACGATCTCGGTTGTGATTGGCGAAGGGGGATCGGGGGGCGCTCTGGCGCTGGGCGTCACCGACCGCATCCTGCTCCTGGAGCACTCCGTCTATTCGGTCATCTCGCCCGAAGGCTGTGCGGCGATCCTCTGGCGCTCCGCCGACAAACGGGCCGAGGCCGCGCGCGCGCTCCGTCTGACGTCGTCGGATCTGTTGCGGCTGGGCGTGGCCGACGAGGTGATCGGCGAACCGACGGGCGGGGCGCATACCGACGGGCTGGCCACGATGCGGCGGGTGGCCGGTTCTCTGGTCCGTCACCTGAACGAGCTCGAGGCGAAGGAGACCGGCGCGCTGGTGCGGGAGAGGTGGGCGAAGTACGAGGCGATGGGCGCCTGGACCGAGGGCGGGGACGGGTAGGGTGGTTGGGTTCGCCGAGGTCGGCTTCAAGGGGACGCGCCGCGAATACTACCGCTACGACACGCTCGATCTCGCGCCGGGCGACCATGTGATCGTGCAGGCCGACCGGGGCGAGGATCTGGGGGAGGTTACCGCGACCGGAAACATCGCCGAGCGCAAGTGTTCCTCGTCGGGCGGGTGCGCTACCCCCACCCCCACGCTTCGCGTTCTGCGCCCGGCGACCGCCGACGAGATCCGCCGTGCGCACCACCGCACCGAGGACGAACGCCGCGCCCGCGCCGAGACGCGCAGGCAGGTCGCCCGCCACGGCCTCCGCATGAAGGTCACCGAGACCGAATGGCAGTTCGACCGCAAGAAGCTCATCATCTATTTCACCGCCGAGAAGAGGGTGGACTTCAGGGCCCTGGTGCGCGATCTCGCCCGGACCTTCCGCACCCGCATCGAGCTCAAGCACATCGGTGTGCGCGACGAGGCGGCCATGCTGGGGGGGGTGGGGCGGTGCGGTCGCGAACTCTGCTGTTCCACCTGGCTCCCCGAACTCCGGCCCGTCAGCCTCCAGCTCGCCAAGGACCAGCGTCTGTCGCTGAATCCATCGCAGATCTCGGGTTGTTGCGGCCGCCTGATGTGCTGCCTCATGTACGAGCACACCAGCTATGTCGAGGCCCGGCGGCGCTTTCCGCGCGAGGGACGCCGCATTCGCACCCAGCGCGGGGCCGAGACCGTCCGCAGCGTCAACATCTTCCGCGAGACGATTGCGCTCCGCGGCGAGGCGGGAGAAGACCGAACCGTCACCCTGGACGAGTTGAAGGCTGAGATCGCGTCTCGCCGCCGCAACTGAGCACTGGGGTGCCAGCACGATTTCCGAAGGGGCCGGTTGGACCGCGAATGCACACAAGGGAACCGCCCCGTTACCGCCGCGGCCCCAGCCAATGACTCCCTGCTCTGGACGTTGATCCCTGAGCGCAGCCGCGCGATGGAGGGAAGCAGGAACGCGGCGCGACCGGGATGTATTCTACGACACCACGATTGACGCAATCAGCCTGACGCCTGGGAAGGGTGATCGGGAGCACGACCGTCGATGAGCATATACTCATTGGGTGAAGCACTCATCACTCATTGGGTCGAGCACTCATTGGGTCGAGCACTCATTGGGTGGAGCCTGGACTGCTGGACAGGTTGGTGGTCACGCCTGCGGCGTCCGTGCGCTGCCGAACAATGCGCGTGGCCAACCGGCCGCTGAATCACCTCCGGCGCGGTCCGTGAGCATTTCCCCAAAAGGAGAAACCGTCCGACATGCTTTCCCGAATCTTCCCCGCCGCTGCCCGTTGGGGTGGAACCAGTCCCCCGGCGAGCCTCGGAAGAAGGTCCCACCGGCCCCGGCGCCTGGTTGTCTTCCTGGTGGCACTCGCGCTTCCTTCCTTCGGTTCCCGGTTGTCCGCCCAGTCCGGCGCGGACATCGCCCAGAGCTACCGCCGCGCCCACGAGGCCGAGATCGTGCGCGACTTCGCCGAACTGCTCACCTATCCCAACCGCGCGAGCGACACCGAGGACATCACCCGCAACGCCCTCTACATTCGCGATCTTCTGCGTGCAGCGGGCGCCGAGTCCGAGCTGCTGACGCTCGACGGCGTGGCCCCGCTTGTCTACGGCGAGCTGATCGTTCCCGGCGCGACCCGCACCCTCGGCATCTACGTCCACTACGACGGCCAGCCGGTCGATCCGGCCAACTGGACGCATCCCCCCTTCGAACCCACCCTCTACTCGGCGTCGATGGAGGCGGGCGGCGAGCCGGTCCCCATGCCCGAACCCGGCGACCCGGTCGATCCCGAGTGGCGCATCTACGCGCGTTCGGCCGGCGACGACAAGGCTCCGATCGCGGCGGTGCTCACCGTGCTGCACGCCTTTCGCGAGGGCGGCGTCACCCCCACCTCCAACCTGATCTTCTTCTTCGACGGCGAGGAGGAGGCGGGATCGCGCAACCTGGGGCGCTACATGGAGATGCGCGCCGAGGCGCTGGACGAAATCGACATCTGGCTCTTCTTCGACGGACCGGCACACCAGAGCGGGCGGCCGCAGCTCACCTTCGGGGTGCGCGGTTCGATGGGGATGGAGGTCACGGTCTACGGCGCCATGCGCAACCTGCACTCGGGCCACTACGGCAACTGGACGCCCGACACCGGCAACATCCTGGCGCACCTGTTGGCCACCATGAAGGATGAAGACGGCCATGTGCTGGTCGAAGGCTGGTACGACACCGCCGACCCGATCGGCGCGGAGGAGCGGGCGGCGCTGGAAGCGATTCCCGATGTGGACCCGGCGCTGCGCGAGGAGCTGGGGCTTGCCTGGACCGAGGGCCAACCGGAAACGATCGCCGAGCGGCTCCTCCTGCCCGCGCTCAACATTCGCGGAATCACGAGTGGAAACACCGGCGCGCTGGCCCGCAACGTTATTCCCAACACCGCCGTGGCCGCGCTGGGGATCCGGCTGGTCAAGGGAAACGATCCCGCGCATCTGCGCCAACTCGTCACAGGTCACATCGAGCGGCAGGGCTTTCACGTTGTGGCCGAGGATCCCGACCTGGAGACGCGGCTCCGCCATCCGCGCATCGCCAAGGTGACGGGGGGAGGGGGGTACCCGGCGGCGCGCACCAGCATGGCCGACCCCTTCGTGCAACAGGTGATCGGGGCGGCTTCGAGCGCGGCCGACCGGGCCTTCGGACCGGGCTCTCTGGTGCTCGCGCCGGGTATGGGCGGAACGCTTCCCCTCTATCTCTTCACCGACGTTGCGGGAAAGCCGGCGATCGTGGTTCCGGTGGCGAATCACGACAACAACCAGCACGCGCCGGACGAGAATCTGCGGATTGCCAACCTGTGGTATGCCATTGATCTGTATGCGGCGCTGCTGACCATGCCGCCGGGGGTGTCGTAGAGAGATCGCCCGCCAGGGTGCCGCCCAACTCGATCCAGTCCACGAGTCCGGCTCGATCGGCAGCACCGGCGTCCAGGGGCACGATCCACAGCTCAAGGCCCCTGAGGATGCCGGCTTCGGGCGGGGCCCCGAGTACGCTGAGATCGATGACCACCACCGTGTCGCTTCCGGCAATCAGTTGGAAGCGCATCTCGTGCATCGCCACGGTGATCTCGGTGAACTCGCCGATGCTGTCGTTGATCGCATCCGACTGCGCCCCTGCAAGAGCCAGCCAGGACGTCGTTCCCCCGCCCACATCGAAGGCGCCCAGAAGACGGGCATTCGTGGGACGGTCCCACGTCACCCCCGAACCGATCTCCGCTCCGAGCAAGGGTGCAAACGGATCTTCGGTGTGGACGACCAGGCGCACAACCGCATCCGCATGCGCCCGGCCCACCCGCAGTTTGGCCTGCCAGCCATCGAGCCTGCGCGTCGCGCCGCGCACGACGCGTCCCGGTTGATTGGCGCCCACATTCGTCCAATGCAACACGCCCTGGGCCACCTCGGCAGCCGCGTCAGCAAGCTCCCAGCCATTGAGATTGGCGGCATCGAAGTCGTCGCGGAAGCCCGGCGCACCCGCCGCCGCCCGCACCGGCACCGTGTGGCTGGCCGAGAGTCCCCCCGGGTCGGTGGCGGTCAGAGTGACGAAGGTCTGGCCCGTTCCGGTCGCCGAGACGGTGATCAGGGTGCCGTCCGTCGCGATCTCCACGATTTCAGGGTCGTCTGCCTCGGCCGAATAGTTCAGCGGGTCGCCGTCGGGATCGCGAAAGAGCCAGACCACATCCACCTCCAGCGGGTTTCCCTCCACCACGTTGACCGGCGGAATGTCCCCGACCGCCAGCGGTGGACGATTGGGCAACCGCACCGCCCCCTGGACGCTGAGCACAGCGTAGAGTCCGCCCGGATCCGTTGCGGTGACCGCGACCGCCGCATCGCCCACGGCCATGGCGGAAATCGTGAGTTCGGTGCCCGCGAGGCTGGCCTCAACGATCCCCGGGTTGCTGGATCTGGCCGCGTAGGTGAGCGGATCGCCATCCGGATCGCTGAACCAACCGGAGACGTCCCACTGCGAGGTGACCGGCGGATCGGCAAGCTCGCCCTCGAAGAGGAGCTCCTCATTCGCCACGATCTCCGGCGGCCGATTCGGCTCCAGCGATTTGCACGCCGCCATCCAGAACATGCCCAGCGCCAGCGCCGGACCGAAGACGCCCGGCCGGCGAGGATTGTGACGGGTCCGCCGTTGTCGGCGACGTATGTGACAGGGTCGCTTCGTCATGGGTTCAGTTCCTCCTTGCAATGCCGACCACCTGCCCGTCCTCGTTTACCACAATCACCGGGACGCGCAACACGTCGTCCGCCAGCGAAACCCTCTCCGTGCCAACCAGCGCCGCCGCGGCGCCGGGAAGGGTGTACGGGTCGGCCAACCCGACGTCCGCCGTGTACCCCAGATCCGCAAGCGACTGGATGGTGATTGCACTCAACGGGTCCGCAACGCCAATCGAGGCATAGGGCGTCATCAGCTCGGTCACCATCACCGACTGGCGCCAGTGGGAATCGCCCGATCCCGGCCCGGCCTCGTTCTCGACCGGCACCTTGGCCCCCTCGTAGCTGCCGCCCCCCGCGTCGTCGAAGGCGGCAACGGCCAACGGTCCCGCGAAGTGCGTGTCGGCATCCGGCGGTCCCCCAAGCGAGGGTTCGCGGAGGAGTCCCAGATCGGACCAAACCGTCCCGATCCCGAGCACATGTCCCATTTCGTGGAGAATGATCTCCTCGACCTCGTCGTCCAGCCCTTCCTCCACAAGCCAATTCAGGTCGTCGATATCGAAGCGGATGACTCCCATGAAGGGAAGGATCGATTCCTCCCGCACACCGCAGGGACCGGCAGCGGCAAGCGCCCCCCCGCGGCCGTCCATCTCCGGAGTCGAAATGACAATCAACAGCTCATCGATGCTGGCGACCGACTCGTCCGACACGATGCCGCCGCACCCAAGCTGACCGAATCCGTCGGCGGGCACGTCCGCGAGCTCGGTGCCGCCCAGGATCGTCATCCACCAATCGGCCGCGTTGTGGAAGATCGTCTCCAGCTCGGCGCTCATCGAGTCAATCAGGATCAGATCCATGTCGTAGGAGCCCGCGATGAACCCGCGCACCAGGGCCGAAAAGGACAGGGTAGCGCTCAGTCCCCCCGGATCGGTGGCGGTGACCGTGATCTTGGTGCTCCCGGGGTTCCTGGGGCTGACCGAAATGTGCGAGGCCGCGCTCGCGACCGAAGCCACGGCGGGATCGGAGAGCTCGAAGGTGTAGCTCAGCGCGTCGCCGTCGAGGTCGCGGAAGTGGCGGGAACCGTCGAAGAGCTGGTCGTCTCCGCCCACGCGCATCCGGTGAGCGGCGATCTCGCGCACCGCGACCGGGGGGTGATTGTCGAGTCTGCCGAAGAGGACGATCGGGTCGCCGATTTCCAGCGTCAGCCCGGTAAAGCCGGCGGGAATTCGGGGCAGGGGTCCGGCGCTGACCTGCGTGCCCGCCTGACCGGATTCCAACGTCACGGTCACCGCTTCGGAGAACTCGCTGCCCGCTCTCAGTTGCAGGGCGTTGGCGCTGGCCCTGCCTCCATAGGTTGCCAGCGGGAGCTTCAGGTCGAAGGGCGAACCCGTAGCCAGCCGCCCCGTGATCGTTGCCGGTCCCGCCGCCAGATCGTTGTCTTCGTCGGTGCGCGCAACGGAAAGCTCCAGAGTGAAGGGCGCCCCGGGATTGTCGGCAAGTTCCAGCACCTGGAGTCCGGGATGGCCAAGGAAAAACCCATCCGGGAGCGATTCAATCCGGTTGTTCCCCGCGTACAGCCGCTTGAGTGCGCCCAGTTGCGCGAGCATTCCCTGCGGCAACTCCGTCAGCCGGTTCCGAACAACGGAAAGGATTTCGAGGGCGGCAAGACCCGCAAACGCGTCGTGGGGAAAGGTGCTCAGCCGGGTCATTCCCAGCGACAAAAGTTCAAGCTTCCCCATGCCCGCAAAAGCGCCGGGCTGCAGTTCCTCAATGGGATTGGCGGACAGCCACAATCGTGTCAGACTCTCCAGGCCCGCAAAGGTGTTGGCCGGGACGGTGCCGATCCTGTTGTTGTCCAGAACCAGCCATTCCAGGCTGTCGAGTCCGGCAAAGGCCCCGGAGGGCAGCGTTGTGATCCTGTTCTCCGCCAGGATCATGCGTTTGAGCGAGGACATGTGCGCGAAGGTGCCGGCCGGGACGGCGGAGATGTGGTTGTCGAAGATGTACAGAGTTTGAAGCTCGGGCAGCTCCGCGAACGACTCGACGGAGAGGTCGGCGATGCGGTTTCCATTCAGATAGAGTGCATTCAGCCGGGGACTGGCGGCGAGCCACCCGGTCGGCACCTCCGCGAGCTCGTTGTCGCCAAGGTAGAGGGCGAAGAGTCCGCGCGGTCCCTCGGCCGGAAGCGACTGCAATTGATTCTCGGCAGCCGACAGCGTGACCAGATTTTCGAGGGCGGAGATCCCATCGGGGATTGTCGTGAGCTGATTGAAGTCGAGGAGAAGTTGTTCCAGCCCGCCGAGATGGGCGAACATGTCCTCTGGCAGCGCGGTGAGCTGATTGGCCTGCAAGATCAGCCCGCCGAGCGATTCGAGATCCGAGAAGAGGCCTTCGGGTAGCGTTGTGATCGGGTTTCGCACCATCGCGAGCTGATAGAGGCCGGTCAGATTCGCAAACACATCGGCCGGCAAGGTCTCGATCCCGGCCTCCAGGAGCCCCAGGAAGAAGAGATTGTCGAGTCCATGGAAGTCGAGCGATTTCAACGCTGTGGACGCGGAAGCGTCGCTGCGGAAGTGCGCGGGGGGAGCATTGGATTCGTCCGCGGCGGAAGCGCAGACGGTCGGCGCGTCGGGCAGCGACCAGCCCGATGTGATTCGGGGCGAAGCCAGGGGATCGTCGTCGCAGAGCGTCGGCGGAGAAAGCTGGTCCGGCCTCCAGGCCGCCGATTCCAGTGTGGGCGAAATCAGCAGGAATCGAACCTCCGAGAGCTCCTCGTCCGTCATTGCGGCGCAGCTCTCCATCCCGGCCTCCTCAAGGATCGCGTCGCGCACGATCGGCGTCCTGTCGCACACCCCTTCCGCGATCGCGCCGGTGCCCCGAATCGCAGCGCCCAGCCTGTAGGCGTCGTCGTCGGCCGGGTCGTCCAGGGTAATGGCAAAGTGCTCGCGGGCGGGCTCGATCTCGTCGTCATCCAGAAACGCCACCTGGATTGAGGCTTCGGTCGCGCCGGCCGCGATCTCCAGCGATCCCGTAGCGCCGGTTGCAAAGTCGTTTTCGTCGGCGTCGGCCGTCTCGTCGTCGGAGTCCGTGCCCAGGGTGTAGCGAACCGTGACCGCAACCGCCGGGGAGACCGAGAGGGTAAGCGGGAAGGTGGCGCCGTCGGCCTCGGGGCCTTCGCCCCAGGGCGCGGCCAGTTGAATGACGGGCGTGGCCGGAACGATGACGTCGAAGGCCTGCTGGCCGGACTGCCCGGCGGGATCCATGGCTGTAACCACCACGGTGACGGCTCCCGGCATCAGCGCCGAGACGGTGACGACGCTTCCCGCCATCGTAACCGAAGCCACGACCGGTGTGGAGGAGGTGGCGTCGAAGGTCAGTCCTTCGCCCTCGGGATCGCGGAAGTGGCCGGAGACATCGACCTCGGCGGATCTGCCCTCCGGCAGGAGGATTTGCTCGATCCGGCCGACGGCCTGCGGTGGCTCGTCGGGTTCCTGGCCGAAGAAGTCGCAGCCGGAGAGGACGAGGCTCGCCAGCAGCGCACCGGCCAGGGCTGTGCGGGAGGTGCGGGGAAGGGTGGGGAGGACGGGGTGGGGACGAGGGGAGGGGGCACCGCCGGCAGACGGCGTTTGTTCCAGAATCATGGGTTCCTCCGGTGGGGGAGACGGAAATCGAAGCGGGGCCCAACGTGGGGCGGAAGGACGACCGGATGGCGCCGCGCCTTCCTCACCGGACTACACGGAATCAGTTGTTAGGTGCCCCCGCCTCGATCCAGGCGCGAATCAGCGCGATCTCATCCTCGGGCACCGGGTCGCCCGTCTCGGGCATGTCGCCGGCGACGATCATGTCCATGAGGAAGCTCCCGTCCGGGTCGCCCGCCTCGATCACCGTGCCGAACTCCGATCCGGCCATGACCTTCTCGTATTCAAGCAGATTCAGGCTGACCTCGGTGCGGACCTCGCCGTTCTCGTCTTCGGCCCCGTGGCACTCGGCGCACCGCGCACGAAAGATCGGTAGAATGTCTTCGGCGAAGCTCACGCTGTCCTGGGGCGTGGCGGCGTCGTTGGCCAGGAGGTTGCGGGCGCCGGGGCGCGGGGGCGTGTCCGTGGGGGCGAAGGAATCGCGGCCGTCGAAGGGAAGGGCGCCGGCGCTGGCCAGGATGGCGGCCACAACGAGGATCGCGGACGCACCCCGCGCCGAATGTGCAAGTCGTGTGGATTTCATGGCAGTTCCGGGGAGAGCGTTCAGCCCAGTCCCTCGGCCTCCTTCATGAGACGAAGATGCGTGGCGGCCTGCTGAAGTCCACCTTCTTCCTCGCCCCAGGAGACGCGGCCGTTGCCGTCGGCGTCGGTGCCGTTCACAATCGCGTCGACCATCCCGGCAATCTCCTCCGCCATCGCCTTCGCGGCCGCCATGTCCGTCGCGGCGGCCACCTCGGCGGCCTTCTCGGCGATCCCGGCGGCCCACATCGCGACGTTGCGACAGGCGGTGCCGACATGATTCGCATGCGTCTTGACCGCATCCGAGGCTTCGTCCGATTCGCCGGCCATCCCGATGTGACCCGCGCAACCCTCGGCAGCCCGCATCAGTCCGTAGCCCCGCCCGGGTCCCCGCTCGGCGGTGGAGGGATCGATCGCGTGCAGCACGTGGGTGACGTGGCGCTGGATTCCCGCCAGATCGTCCGCGCCCGCCGCCAGTCCCGCATGTTGCGCGGCGACCTCGGCCTCGGCCTGCGCGGCCGTGAGGAGTCCCACATTGTCGGGCGTGCCGTTGAAGCCGTCGGCGACGTGCCCGATGTGACGGTGGGCCGCGCTTTGGGCGGAGGCCGTCTGCGCCGCGGCCGCCACGAGGACGGCGGTTCCGAGAGCGGTGATTACCAGTCTTGCGTTCGCCATGGTGATTCTCCCTGGGATGTGGTTGGTTGGCGAGTGTGCCGGAGGAGTTGTCCGGGGCGAACAAGGTAAACGTCTCTTGCGGTCTGAACCAATTGGCCGGGCGAAATCGGTCCGCCGGCTCCCGGTGTCCGTGCCCCCCGTCCCCCTGTCGCCAAACGGATCCGGTCCATAGTATGGGATCCGATCCGGTCGTCCGGTCCTTGTCATTCCTCTCCCAATCACGCGAGCCGTCAAGCCCATGTCCCATTTCCCGTCGCACCGTTGCCTCCCGTCGCACGGTTGCCTCCCGTCGCACCGCTCCGTCCTGCCTTCCCTCTTCGTGCTCCTGGCGCTGGCCGCCGCCGGTTGCTCCGTCCCCGAGCAGCCGGACGCCCCCGCTGGCGATGTCCAAGCCCCCGCTGGCGACGAACAAGCCCCCGCTGGCGACGACCCGACTACCACCGATGCCGTCTCGCTTCCGGCCCCCGCCGACGCCTCCACCCTGATCGAACTTCTCGCTGCCGGCCAACCCGTCTTCGGCTCCTTCCCCGGCGAGAGCACGCGGGCGCAGGGCGCGCTCATGGGGGCCAACCGCGAGCTCGATTTCGTCTTCTACTCGCTGGAATCCGGCCCCTTCGACCTGGAGACCGCAGGCGAATATCTGGCCGGAATCGCCGAGGGTTCGGGGGACGCGCCGCCCCATCCGCTCATCTTGCGGGTGCCTCCGGTTCGCGACGGAGCCGATGCCGCGCGCGACCACGTTGCCCGGGCCCTGGACGCCGGCATGGCCGCGATCGTCTTCCCCCACGTGGAATCGGCCGAGGACGCTGCCGTGGCAGTCTCGTCGATGGGCGACGCTCTCTGGCCGGGAAACCCGTCGGGCTCGCTGCTCAGCATCCTGATCATTGAGGACCGTGCGGGGGTCGAGCGGGTGGACGAGATCGTGGGGACCGCGGGCGTGAGCGTGGTCTTCGCGGGTCCGGGCGACCTGCGCCGCGCCTACGAGGGCGACATGGAGGCGGTGGAGGAGGCGATCCAGACCGTGTTGGCCGCGTGCCTCGCGCATGGGGTGCCGTGCGGAATTACGGCCGGCGTCGACGACATCGCGGAGCGGATCGCGCAGGGCTTCCGGATGTTCATTGTGAATGATGCGGCGGCCGTGGCGGTGGGGCGGGGGGTGGGGGGGTAGGGGGAACTGTCAGCAGGGCAAGGACGAATCATGGCGGAAAACGGTGAGGTTGGTAGTCAGGAGAGCGAACGGCGGGTGCGGATCGAGCGGTTGCCCGAGTATGAGGAAATGCGTCGCTTGCTTGACGTGTGGCATGGACGCCCGACGAGGCAGGTTAGGGGACTTTACAAGACGCTGTCCAGGCTTAGCACCGAGGCGCAGCACCGCCTTGACTGGACGGATCCGGACACCTGGATCTCTGAGAGGGTTGCCGATGAAGACCGGTCACTCGCCCTCGCAACTTGGACCGAGAGCCGAGTCAATCCAAGGTACACGGGGGATCATTGGAGGCTTGCCCGGAGCTACGAATTCCTCGTAGACGACGCGGACGGCAAGCTGGAATTGACCGAACGCGGAAGGGACTTCGTCGATCATGAGTCTGGCGGCGCAGTGGCGTTTCTGGATGAGCAGGAGGGGCTCACCAAGCTGCTTGCCATTGTCGCTGAAGCCGGGCCAGCGCGGTCCTCGGCGCTTCAGCAGCCGTGGGCCGAGTATCTTGGACGCTATTCGGGGTACGGCTCGCCCTCCACCATCAATAGCACGCTCTCGTCGCGCCTGAAGCATCTCTACGAACGGAAGCTGATCCACCGTGTGATCCATGAGGGAGTCCACTACTCAATCACGGAGGCTGGTCGCGAGTACCTCAAACGGAGGCCACCGGCCCCCCCACCCGTCAGTGTTCAGCCCTTCTCCCAACTCACCCGGTTCCTCTCGAACCAGGGCCTTCTCTTCTCCCCGGACATCGTCGCCAACTACATCCTGGCCCTCCAGACCAAGCGCTTCGCCATCCTCACCGGCATCTCCGGCACCGGCAAGACCAAGATCGCCAAAGCCGTCGCGCAGCGCTTTCAGGTGGTATTGAAGCAGAGAATAGCCAAGGTACCGGAAGACGCCGTGGAGCTTCAGGTGATGCCCTACATGCTCAAGTATTCCAGATTCATGCTGCCTGCGGCGTTGAAGCCCAATCTGAATCTCCATGGTCCGGATATGGAACTCGCCAAGCGTCAGATTGGAGTGCGATATCCGGGCAAGGATGCCTTCGCTACCACGACCTTGGCCTACAATCAGGACAAGCGGGGCGCGACGGCTATTCTCTTCCGCGGCCAGTTCAAGACATGGTTCCGTTCCAAGCTCGAAGGCGGAGACCGATTCTGGGTGCGTGTACGCGAGCATGATGAGGACGTAAGCGAGGCATCCGGAATCGACCAACTCGAAATCGGGATCCCCGAGACCGAGGAAATCGAACAACCCATCACCAACTACGCCATCATCCCCGTCCGCCCCGACTGGGTCGACAACCGCGGCCTGCTTGGCTACCTCAATCCCCTGACCAACGAATACTCCACCACACTGTTCCTGAAGTTGCTCCTCGAAGCACGCAAGGAAGAACAGCGAGCCGAGGCCGCAGGCGAGAAGCCGCACCCGTTCTTCGTCATCCTCGACGAGATGAACCTTGCCCGGGTCGAACACTATTTCTCGGACTTCCTGTCCGCACTTGAGTCGGGCGAGCCGATTTCGCTGCACGAAGACGAGGCCATCGAGAGGGGCGAGGCCGAATCGGGCCCGCAGGTTCCCAGGCGGTTGCAGGTGCCGGGCAATGTCCTCTTTACCGGTACCGTCAACGTGGACGAAACGACCTTCATGTTCAGCCCAAAGGTGCTCGACCGGGCATTCACCATCGAGTTCAACCAGGTCGACCTGGCGGGATTCGCGGCGGGCCAGGGCGACCAGGACAACTCGGTGCTGAACCTTGATGGCGAGCAGGGCGCACTCAATCTCCTCAGGTCTACCGGCGGCTCCGGGAGCGACGACTGGCGACCGGGCCGCGAGGAGTGGAAGAAGTTCAGCAAGGATTGCGCCAAACACTACCACGCCCTTCTCAGGCTCCACCGCATCCTCGAAGCGCAACACCGTCACTTCGGGTACCGCGTTGCAAACGAGATTGCCCGCTTTGTGAATCTTGCCCGCGAACAGGCTGCCGACGCACAAGCCGCCGCGGACGCCGCTTTCGACCTCGCGCTCCTCCAGAAGGTTCTGCCAAAATTTCACGGAACGCAGCAGGAGCTGGAGTCTCTTCTCGAATGGATCCTGCACTTTGCCGTGTACGGCGGCGCGAGCCAATCGAAGGCGAATCAAGATGTCGAGCTGACGGACTGGAGGGTGGAAGCGGGGCACCTGACGGCAACGTCAAAGGGCAAAGCGCAATGGGGCGGCGCGGACGCCAAAGCTGAAGAATCAGAGTCCGGCGACGCAACGTCTTCCGAGTCCAGTCCCCAAACCCCGGCCTACCCACGTACCGGCGCCAAGGTACTGCGAATGCTTCATCGCCTTCGCGATCGCGGCTTCACGTCGTTCATTGAGTGACGGGACTCGTTCATTGAGTGACGGGACTCGTTCATTGTGTGACGGGATCCGGCGCGAATCCGGTGGTGCGGGGGACTTCGGCGACGTGTCGGTGCATGCCTACGAAACGGGCCAATCGGCGACGCGCACCAAGGCGGGCTACTACCGCTTGCAGAGCGAACGAAGGTGGGTTGTTGCGGGGCCTTGGGAGGCTCTCGCGACGATCGCGAACGCGCTGCCCGAATCGAAGCGCAAATGGGCGGGACGGAACGCGCTCGTGCTCAACCTCGTCAACTCGGTGGGCTTTGTCGAACTGCCTCGCCTCGGAATCGTTGAGCTGGCCACGCACAAGTTTGGCGAGAGCGAATTCGACGCCATGCTGCGCGACCTCACCGAGTCCGCAACTTCGCTCCCCTTTGCGGCGGGAAACGCGGCCGGGGCACGCTATTCGTTGAGCACGGCGCCGCGCGACGAGATCCTCTATCATGCCTTCGTCTATCTGCGCTACATCCTGTCGGACAAGGCTCCAGAGGAAGCCCGGCTGCTGCCCGCGCTTGAGCTGATTGTGAACGAGCCGCACCGGCTGTGGCGGACCAAGCGCCGGGATGTGCGAATCGAGGCGCTGACGAGGGTGGACGCGCATACTCCACTCGATCTTGTCACCGGACCTGGGACCGCCGTCTTGCCGTCGTCACTGTCGTTGCCGGCCTCGCGGCTCGCGGAGCGCCTCGGCGGGAGACTGCCGGAGGTTGTGTCGGAACGAAGGATCAGACCGACGACCGACACCTCCGAAAACCGTTTCGTGAAGGCTTTCATTGGACATGCGAGAGCCATCATCGGTCGCATGCGGTCTGCCCTGGGGACCCGGCCCGGAGCGTTTCGCAGGAGTGTGCTACACGATTGTGACCGCATGGATGCGTCGCTCATGCCACTTGCGCGGCACAACATGTGGGAGAATGTGGGAAGGATGACGCGGATCCCCTTCGCTTCCACCGTCCTCCAGCGGCGAAGGGGGTACCGGCGCGTGCTCCAGCACTTCCTGAGGATTCGCCAGGCTCCGATGATCCCGGTTGACGACAAAGCCATGCGGGACCTGCTCGAACTCAAGGACATTGCGCTCCTGTACGAACTCTGGACCTTCTTCCGGCTGGTTCGCGAAGTCGAGGCGGTGTTGAAGAGTCCGCCCGTTCGATCGGCGTCCCCGGCCAGCCATCGCTTCGGCACCGATCTGGCTGCCGGTGGAGTCGTCGAGTGGGACTCCGGTGTGCGCCTCGTCTACAACCCGCGCTTCTCGAGGTCGCGCACGGGCCAACGACACTCCTGGTCAGTGCCGTTGCGCCCCGATATTGCCCTTACGGTACCGGACGGTCCCAACCCGGGCCTTCATCTGTTCGACGCGAAGTTCCGGGTGCACGGGCTCGCCGATGCGGGACTTGCCGGGTCGGAGCCAGACTCGGACGACGAGAAATCCGGAGAAAGGGCGGGCACCTTCAAGCGTGGAGACATCTATAAGATGCACGCCTACCGCGACGCGATTCCGGATGCGCTCTCGGTGTGGATCCTGTATCCGGGCGGCGATTTTCGGTTCTTTTGCGTGCCGGGGGATGGCGTGAACCCGGGAAGAAAAACTGTCCGGTCGCCCGAGGGATTGCCGGGCCGGTTGCGGGGCGTGGGCGCAATTCCGCTTGTGCCTGTGAACGGGAACGAGGCGAAGGGGGACTCGCCGAAGGCGGGGGAAGTTGAGGGTGCGCTGCGGCGGGCGTTGGCAATTCTGCTCGGCGGGGGCGAAGTGGCGGCATCGTCCACCGGCGACATCTCGTGAACGGGACCGGGTGGTGGCCGGGGCGTACCACCTGAATCCCGGCCGCAGTCGTCGTGGATCGTACCGGGAAAACGGGCGTCGTCCTGACTCTTTCCCGCTTCAGCGATCCTCCGTGCCCCCGGCCACCCTCTGAGCCAGCGCCAGAATCCGATCTGCCGCCGCAATCGCCTCCCGCGCCTGTCCTTCGCCGAACATCATGAAGGGGACTCCGCCGGGCAGGCCGTCCGGATACCGGGTCGGGATGTAGTACTGGTCGAGAATAGCGGCATCGGGCCGGAGACCGACCAATTCGGGTACGTCGGCACTGTAGCGATCGGCGAGGACGGTAGCCGAGTGTCCCAGGACCGTGCGATTGCCCAGGGAATACCCGATAGCCTTCACCGCCTTTTCCGCGCATTGCTGGGCCAGAAAGCAAGTCTGAGAGTAGTAGCCCTCGCGCATTCCCAACCGCCCGAACTCCAGATCGTTGGCGGCCTGCCTCAGCCAGCGATCTGCTTCGGCGTGACTATCCCACATCGGCTGTGCGGTGGATCGGCCAAGCGCCCTGTAATGCATGTGCCAGGAATGGGCGTTCCTCCTGTTGCATCTGGTCGAACTCCTCCGGCGTGTAGACCAGCAAGTCGACTTCCGTTTCCGCTTCGAGCAACGCGGGCATGTAGTCCCGGAAACGATCCACGAAGGGACGTTGAGAGGGCGCGACCACGATCAGGTCGATGTCGCTTTCCGGCGCGGCGATGCCGCGAGCCCGGGATCCGACCAGCCAGGCCGACCGAGCGCAGTTCACCTCCAACAGCGGCCGAAGTACCGCAATGAAGCGATTAACGATAGGATCATTCATGACCGGATTCCTTCTGATAGCGTGACCGAGAACCGCCGCGCACGGACGATCCAACCGCCAAACCCGCAACCAAGATAGCACCATGTCGCTCGAAGAGAGAATCAGGCAGTTGAGGGAGAGGCCCGCGCCGCTCAACGAGGAGAGTGCCAAGTTCCAGGTGATCCAGCCGATCCTCGCCCACCTGGGCTGGCCGAGCGACGATCCGGAACACGTTCTCTTTGAACACGCAACCGGACGCGGACGGATGGACATCGCGCTTCGCACCGGCGGACGCATTGTGGCCTTCATCGAAGCCAAGGCCCCGGGCAAGAGACTTGACAGTCATGTGGAGCAGATGCTGACCTACGCCTTTCACGAGGGTGTGGACATCTGCGCACTGACCACGGGACTCGAGTGGTGGCTCTTCCTGCCGCGCGAGAAGGGTCCGCCGGTGGACCGCCGCTTCGCGGTTCTGGACATTCGCAGGGGATCTGCGCGCGACTTCTCCGAGCGCATTTTCAAGTTCCTGGGACGCGAGGCGCTCGCGGGCCACGGTGCCGAGAAGAGTGCGAAGGAAGCGCTGAAGGCGTTGCGGGAGGAGGAGAAGCTGAAGACCGTGGTTCCGCGAGTGTGGGGCGCGATGAAGAGTGGGCCCGACCCGGAGTTGGTGGAGTTGATACAAAAGCGGGTGAAGGAAAAAGCCGCGCTGTATCCGACGCCGTCGCAGGTGGCGAGTGTGCTCGGGATGGCCGAGCCGATGATGCCTGAAACGAAGCAGGGCAACTCGACTCCGGACTTGGGATTGGACCCGGATCCGGTGAAGAAGGATTCCGAATCGCCGCCCGCCCGACCTGAACCGGTGGAACTGCCCCCGAAGCCGAAGGGACGGCGGAAATCGCGACGTACCCCGATCAGGTCCTATCGCCTCTGGGGAAACGAGATTCCAGTGAATACGTGGAAGGATTTGCTGCTTGGTGTCACCGAGGCGCTGTACACGCGCCACCAAGTGGAATTCCTGGAGACCGTGCGGCCTGTTTGGGGAAAGTACAGTCCGTGGATTTCGGCCTTTCCGGGTGAGTTGCGGTCGGCCGGCTCCATCGGCAACTCCGGATTGTACGTTGAAGCGAACCTCAGCGCGCAAGAGGTTCGCAAGCGCTGCTACCGCCTCCTCAAGGCCTTCGACTACCCCGCCACCGATCTCGAAATCCATCGGGACTGACCCCTGCCGCCACCCCTCCCCGGCGGAACACGGCCAGACGGCGTTCACCGCGCCGCGCTTCGACGGTTTCGTGCGGCGGCCCCCCGCGGCATCCCGGCACCGCGCGACCTTGCCCCCAACCCCAATCGGCCCGATCCTGTAGGCCGGAAATGCAGTGCCGCTCCAGCCACCAACCCCGCCCCGAGCGCCGCCCGCCTCCGCATAGGCCGCGAAGCCGCGCCGCACACCCCCACAGCGTCCCACCCCCCACCCCCGGAACCCCCCGCATGACACACCGTCCCGCACATCCCGCAGGCGCGCCCGCCTCCACACGGCTGCCGGTCCCTGGCCTGATCGCCGCCGCGCTCGTCACCGCCGCCCTCCTCCCCACCCAACCCCTCCCCGCCCAGACCGCCAACGCCCCGACGGCCACGATCCCTGCGCCGGAAGAGTTTTTCGGCCACCGGATGGGCGCTGACCGCGAGCTTGCGCACTGGCCCGAGCTGGTCGAGTACTACGAACTGATCGATGCGGCCAGCGACCGGGTGCAGGTTGTGCACATGGGGCCGTCCACGCTTGGCGAACCCTTTCTTTCGATCTTCGTGTCGTCGCCCGAAAACCTGGCCCGGCTTGACGATTTCAAGCGCATGAACGCCGTGTTGCAGGATCCGCGCGGGCACGGCGAGGCCGACATCGACAACGCGATCGCCAACGGCAAGGTGGTCTTTGTGCAGTCGTATGCGTTGCATTCCACCGAGGTCGCCGCAAGCCAGTCGGCCGCGGAGATCGTATACCTCTTCGCCACCCGCGACGACGACGAAGTCCGCGAAATTCTCGACAACACGATCTCGATCCTCATCCCCGCCTTCAATCCCGACGGCGTGGGCATCGTCAACGAATGGTACGACCGCTGGGTGGGCACCGAGTACGAAGGCGCAAGTCCGCCCGAGCTGTATCACCACTACATCGGCCACGACAACAACCGCGACGCCTTCATGCAGAACACGGTCGAGTCGCGCTACGGCGCCGAGATCATCTTTCGCGAGTGGATTCCGCAGGCGTATATCGACCACCATCAGATGGGCGCGTACACGGCCCGCATCTACCTGCCACCCTATGCCGAACCGATCCGTCCCGAGGGCGATCCGCTGGTCTGGCGCGAGATGTCGTGGTACGGCGCGCACATGGCGTATCGCATGGAGGAGGCGGGGTTTCAGGGCACCGTGAATGCCGCGATCTATTCGGGTTGGGGACACTTCGGCTTTCACTGGATTACGCCGTTTCACAACATTGCGGGCATGCTCACCGAGTCCGCCAGCGCCCGCCTCGCGACGCCGCTCTTTGTGCATCCGGACCAGTTGCGGGGTTCGCGCCAGCTCCCCGAATACGAGGCCCAGACGACCTTTCCGAATCCGTGGCCGGGTGGGTGGTGGCGCGTGCGCGACATCGTCGACCGGCAGATTGTGGCGACCTTTTCGCCGCTTGAGATTGCGGCCAAGAACCGCGCGACCGTGCTCCGCAACGCCTACAACAAATCGAGCCGCCAGATTCAGCGCGGGCTGGAGGGCGAGGTCAAGGCATACGTCATACCCGCCGGGCAGCACGACCCGCTTACCATGACCAAAATGGTCAACAAGCTGCTGCTCCAGGGCATCACCGTAGAGCGCGCGCCGGACGGCTTCACGCACGAGGGCCGCGTCTATGCACAGGGCAGTTACGTGGTATCGCTTGCGCAACCCAAACGCGGGGTCATCCGCTGGCTTCTGGGCCAGACCAACTATCCCGACAACAGCTACACGCGCACCGCCGACGGCAACCCGATCCGCCCCTACGACATGTCGGCCGATGTGATCGCGGAGTTTATGGGAGTAAGGGTTGAGCCGGTCCACACGGCTGTGCAGGCTCCGCTCACGGTTGCATCCCACCCCGTTGAGCCTGCGGGATTCGTGGCCGAGAGCGCCGCACATGGCTACCGCATCGATGGCGCCCTCAACGACGCCTTCCGGGCGGTCAACCACCTCTTCGCGGCCGGGGCGTCGGTGCGCCGGGCCAACCGGGACGGGGCGGGCGCCATGCGCGGCGACTTTGTGGTTGCATCCGGGACCGAGATGGCCACCCTGAACGCGATCGCCGCGGCCACCGGCGTCGACTTCGCCGCGCTGGACGGCGACGCCACCGCAATCAGCCAACCCGTCCGGCAGCAACGCATAGGCATGTACCAGCGCTTCTACGGCGGCAACATGGACGAGGGCTGGACACGCTGGCTCCTGGAGGACTTCGACTTCGAGTACACGAGCCTCCTCGACAACGAGATCCTGGCCGGCGATCTGCACGAGCGCTGGGACGTCATCGTCCTTCCCAACGATTCCAAAGAGATGATGCTGGGACCGGTCGGACGGCCCACCGGCGGGCGCGGCCCGGACCCACAGGGAACGCCGCCCGAATACCGTAGCGGCTTTGGCCAGGAAGGGGTCGCCGCGCTGGATGCATTCGTGCGCAACGGCGGCACCCTGGTCACCATTGCGCAGGCGGGCGAACTGATCCTCGACGAGTTCGACGTTCCGGTCCGCAATGCGGTCGCGGGCATGTGGGGCAACGACTTCTGGGCCCCCGGCTCCACCCTCAAGGTCACGGTCGACACCTCAAGCCCCTTGGGCTACGGGATGCCCGAAGACGCGCTGGCGACCTACATCGCCGGCGGCCAGGTCTACGAAACGGTACCGGGCGCGCGCAGCGCCGATGTGCGGCGGGTGGTCACCTACATCGACCGCGACATCCTGCAGAGCGGCTGGCTCCTCGGCGAAGACGCGATCGCCAACAAGGCCGCGATGGTCTCGGTCGAGCACGGCGAAGGCACCATCGTAATGATCGGCTTCCGCGCGCAGCACCGGGCGCAGACGCACGGGACCTTCAAGCTGTTCTTCAATGCGCTGGTGGGGGGGTGAAGGGTGATGGTGATGGCGAACGGGATCATGCTCCCGCGTGGCCAGGGCGGACTCAATCTGAATTGACCCGTAGCAGCGATCCCTCGCGAACCAGGGTGCCGTCGGCCACCAGAAAATCCAGCACCTCGCCAAAGCGCTTGGCGATCCTCGGACCGCCGCGCTGATATCCGAAGAGGCGGACGGCTTCCCTCACGGCATCGTCCGCGTCGATGCCAAAGCTGGCGCGCACCGCGTGCAGGAGGGCAATGGCGATCTCTTCCCCCGGGATGCGGGTGGGATCGCGCAACGAAGGCGGCAGATCGCCGTCCCGGAACCGGATCCGGTTGAGGTGGATCCGGCCCCCATCGGGGTCGGTTTGCCAGAGGAATCCGGCGTGGTCGAGGGTGAGCATCCCCGCGGCAACGCCGTGCCGTGCCCCCTGCCTGAGCTGCTCCTGAATCCGCGATCCGGCGCGCGCAACCCCGGCCGCCCGGCAAATCCGGATCGTCGCTTCGTTCAAATGGACCGGGCTCTCGACAGCAACGACCTCCTGAATCCACTCGGCCACCCGTTCGCGCGGCGCTTCGCGTAGCGGATCAGAGTGATTGATGCGGAGCTCAGCCAATCGGTAGCGCCGCGTCGGCGCCTCCACCTCGGGCCTGGCCTCCGGCTCGCGCTCCATCGGCTGCGATGGTCGTGGTCGGCCTGGTTGGTGGCGGCGGTATCAGCTCGTGCCCGCGCGCATTCGCAATCGCCTCTTCCACCCGGGCCAGCTCGCGCTTGGGATCGCGGAACCAGTCGGCGCTCCAGATGCGGTGAATCCTCCACCCCAGCCCTTCGAGCACCTGCTGCCGCAGCCGGTCGCGGTCACGGGCCGAACGCGCGCTGTGATAGGTGGCGCCGTCGCACTCGATTCCCAGCAGGTAACGCCCCGGCCTTCGCGGGATCGACCACCGCCAGATCGACGAAGAACCCCGCGCTCCCCACCTGGTGCACGATATCGTGTCCCCGCCCCCGCAGCCGCCCCGCCACGGCTTCCTCAAAGGGCGAATCGGCCCCGCGTTCGGTGACCTCGGGCGCATCGATTCGGCCACTCTGCGCATACTCCAGGAAGGTCCGCAGCGCCCTGATCCCACGCGCCCGCGGACGCCGCAGATCCAGATCGCCGCCCTCGAAGTTGCTGTGCACAATGCAGCGCCGCCGCGCCCGCCTAATCAGCACATTCAGCCGCCGTTCGCCCCCTTCTCGATTGAGCGGCCCGAAGTTCATTGGCAGATGGGCGCCGTCGATCTTGCCGTAGCCGATGCTGATCAGGATCGCGTCGCGCTCGTCGCCCTGCACATTTTCATTGAACGCTCGTCCCGAACCAGAATGCGAAAGAGTTCGCGCGATCGCTCGTCCACAACGCGAAGCCCCCGCCGCTTCGATGGGCGAAAGTTGAGCAGGGGATTGCGCAGCGTGAGGTCAAGGACATCGCGCCGGAATTTCTCAAGTTCGGCTTGTATCTTGTCGCGATCGGTTTGAGCCATGTCGGTCTGATTCCGGGTCGGTTCAGCGTTATGCGCGTTGTAGCGGTCCCGGTCGGGATGCTCGCTTTGGGGTCTTTCACATTATCCTGCCGCAACCTGATCCTGCCGCAACCTCGACGCGAGCGACAGGCAACATCCTCCGCAACTCCGCCAGCGCCGCCGCCGAGTTGGCCGCCACGACCGATCCCGCATCGATGCCGAGCGGTCCTCCCTCGATCCGTTCCGCCGCGCCCCCCGCCTCGGCGACCAGGAGTTCGCCGGCGGCAAAGTCCCACGGCGCGAGCCGCATCTCCCAGAATCCGTCCAGGACGCCATTTGCCACATAGGCCAGATCGATCGCGGCCGCCCCCGCGCGGCGGACCCCGGAGGTTGCGCGCAGGACCGCCCCGAGCTGGCGCAGATAGTCGTCCATGAGATGGGGGGTCTTGAAGGGGAAGCCGGTGCCGACCAGGAAGCCGCTCGTTTCGCGCACGGAGCTGACCCGGACCGGCTGGCCGTTCTCGAATGCGCCGCCGCCCCGCGTGGCCGTCCAGACGCGGTCGAGGGCCTGGGCGTGAACCGTGGCCGCAAGGGGACCACGGCTGTCGCGGACCGCCACCGAGGCCGCGTGGAAGGGGTGGCCGTGCATGAAATTGGTGGTGCCGTCGAGCGGATCGACGATCCAGAGGAGGGGCGGCGCGGGTGGGGCTGCGTCGCCGGCGTGGGCGGTGTCCCTCTCGGCAGCGGATCCCCCCGACTCCGCCGGGAAGTCTTCCCGCTGACCGACCCGGCGCTCTGCGTTTGCGGTTCCGGTGGCCAACGGGAGCGCAGTCCCATCTTCCCCCTCGACAAGCTCTCCCTCGACAAGCTCCTCCTCGGCGAGAATCGCGTGCTGCGGGTGACGGTTGCGGATGATCGCGAGGGCGGCCTCCTGGGCGGCCAGGTCCACATCGGTGACGAAGTCGTTGCGCCACGACTTGGAGGCAATCCGGCGGCGTTCGCCCTGCGCCAGCCCCTCGCGGTGAATGTCGGCGGCGGCCCGGGCGGCCTCCATGGCAGTGGCGAGGAGCGTGTCGGGGTGGCTGTCGGCGGTGGAGGCGGCCGGGTTGCCGGATGACCGGTTCGCGGGTGGCCTCGGGGGCTCGGAGCTGGGGTGGATGATTGTGGACATGACGGGAATGAGGGTTGGGGGCAGCGGAGGGTGGCGCAAGGGGGGGGACCTCGGTCTTGAACCGGCCTGTCCGCTGATCCGTCTTGTTGCCGGCCTGGCCTGGAATGACGGAAGCCATCGCCGAAACTGTTTGGGGGAATCCGCCGCAACGACCATGGATGTGCCGAGGATCGTCGGACGGAGGCTGGTGATTTGGCAGTAGCGCGCCGCAGCGCATTCCCCCGCCATCCTGCTACATTATCCGCGCCTCGTTCGCCTTGCCTCCCCCCCCGGCCCCCTTGCTCGCCCGAACCCCCGGGTGCGATCCATTCCGTCCCCACACAAGCAATCCCACCTCGCCCATCCGACACGATGACCCCACCCACCCCCCCGCCCACAGCCCGCGTCTATTCCGGCATCCAGCCCACCGCCGTCATGACGATCGGCAACTACTTCGGCGCGGTGAAGAACTGGGCGCGGCTCCAGGAAGATCGCGAATGCGTCTATTGCGTCGTCGATCTTCACGCGCTCATCGGATCGGACGACCCGGACGGACTGCGGCGGGCCTCGCGCGAGATGTTCGTCAGTCTTCTGGCCGCGGGCATCGATCCCGGCCGCACCATCGTCTACATCCAGTCCACCGTTCCCGAACAGACCGAACTGTGCTGGTTGCTGGCCACCCTGACCTCGCTCGGCGATCTGGGCCGCATGACGCAGTTCAAGGAGAAATCGACGATCCTTCCCGGCGGCGCGGCCCAGGGCGCAACGGATGAGGGGACGTTCGTCTCGGCGGGGCTTCTCTTCTATCCGGTCCTGCAGGCGGCCGACATCCTGGCCTACCGGGCGGGGTGCGTGCCAGTGGGGCAGGACCAGTCGCAGCACCTGGAGCTGAGCCGGGGGCTGGCGCGACGCTTCAACAGCCGCTTCGGATTCCTCTTTCCGGAGCCCGAAACGCTCTACACACGGGTCCCCAAAGTCATGTCCACCGCCGATCCGACGCGCAAGATGAGCAAGAGTCTGGGGCCGCGGCACTACATCGGGCTCTTTGAGGAAGAGGCGTCGGTGCGGAGGAAGATTCGTTCTGCGGTGACCGATTCGGGTGTGACGCCGGGTGCGCGTGGAAGCGGGCGTTCCGTCAGTCCGGGAATCGCGAATTTGCTCACGCTGCTGGAGGCCTGCGGACACGCGGATGAAGCGGCGGCGATGCGCGACGATTACCTTGCGGGAACGCTGCGCTATGTGGATCTGAAGAGCCGGACGGCCGACGCGCTGGTGGCGCTGACGAGCGAGATGCGCGATCGCCGGGCCGATGTGCTGCGCCGCGAGACCGACCTGGATGGACGAATCAACGAGATGGCCGCGCGGGCGCGCGGGATGGCGGGCGAAACGCTGGAGCGAGCGCGCGAGATGATGGGCGTCTACCCGCCGGGCCGGGGCCGTCCGGTTACAACCAACCGATAGACAGACGAAGAGCGAAGCATGACCAGGAACGCAACCGGCGCCCGCGCGCCGCATGACACCGGGCCGCTTGACATCGGCGGCGTGATGATTCCCGCCACCACCCCCTTCGACCCCGTAACCGGCGAGATCGACCTGGCCGCGCTGAGCGAAAATGTGAGCCGCTGGGCGGAGAGCGGGGTGCGGGGAATGGTGATCGGCGGGTCCACCGGCGAGGCCGTCTTCCTGGACGAGGGGGAGCGCAACCGTTGCTGGGCGGCCGTGCGCGGGGCGCTTCCCGATGGCATGCTGATGGTGGCCGGGACGGGGGCGGAATCGAGGCGGGCGACGTTGCGGCTCACGCGGATGGCGGCCCTCGGCGGGTGCGACGCGGTTCTGGTTCAGCCGCCGGCCTTCTACCGGGGAGCCATGACGCCGGAGGTCGTGCGCGAGCACTACGAGGCCGTGGCCGATGCGTCCCCGGTGCCGGTGATCCTCTACCAGGTGCCGACGCGTTTCTCGACGCTCGACTTCCCGGCCGGATTGATCGCGCAGCTCTCGCACCACGAGAATATCGTCGGCATCAAGGATTCGCGCGGAAAGCTGGAGACCGTGGCCGATCTGGTGACGCACACGCGCCGCGGCTTCCAGGTTCTGGTCGGAAGCGGCGCCCTCCTCTACCCCGCGCTTGAGGTGGGGGCGGTGGGGGGGATCCTCGGCGTGGCCAATGTGGCGCCCCGGGAGTGCGTGGAGCTGTGCCGTCACTTTGCGGCGGGCGAGATGGCGGCCGCGGGCGCCCTCCAGAAACGGATCGGGGCGTTGCACAGTGCGCTGGTGGGAGGAATGGGGGTGGCGGGGGTGAAGGTTGCGCTGGATCTGCTCGGATTCCATGGCGGCACTCCCCGTCGGCCGCTCCGGCCCCTGCCCACGCCGCGTCATGGCGAGGTGGCGGAGTGTCTGGCGCGAGCCGGCCTCGAAACCTCGGCACGGGCACCGGCATGAGCGCGGAGCCGACTCGCGATCCTGCCGCCGTGATCAACCCCGAACGCCCCATGATGAACCTGGGCTCGGCCGCGTGGCCCGATTCCACCAATCAAGGTGCGTTTGCCGAGAACCGCCCATGAACAAGGATCATCGCTCGGCCGCGTTGCCCGACTCCACCGGTCGCGGTGCGTTTGCCGAAAACCGCCCCATGATCAACCATCTGGATCCGGCCGCGTTGCGCGGATCGTGCACGGTGGTGGTCGGTTGCCAGTGGGGCGACGAGGGCAAGGGGAAGATCGTCGACGTTCTGGCCGGCCGCGCCGAACTGATCGCCCGCTACCAGGGGGGCGCCAATGCGGGCCACACGGTCTATCTGCGCGAGGAGCAGTTCATCCTGCACCAGGTGCCCTCCGGAATTCTGCACCCCGGAAAGCGGTGCCTGCTGGGGAATGGCGTGGTGGTCGATCCGGTTCAGCTCTTCGCCGAGATCGACAACCTGGAGGAGCGCGGAATCGAGACCGGGGGAAGGGTGGGCGTCAGCACGCGCGCGCACGTGGTGTTTCCGTGGCATGTGGCGCTCGACAACGCGGCCGAGAGGGCGGCGCGGCGCCGGATCGGGACGACGGGGCGCGGAATCGGTCCCGCCTACGAGGCCAAGACGGGGCGGCGGGGCGTCCGCATTGCAGATTTGCTCGACCCCGCGCGGGGCAGGGAACGGGTGGGGCGGGGGATTGAATGGGCGCGGCGGCGGTTGCGCGAGCTGGGCGCCAACCCGGACGATGCGGGCACGATCGAAGATGCGCTGAGCGTGACCGGTCGCCTGCCCGATGTTGCGGCCGATGTCGGAGAGGAGATCGCGGCGGCGCTGGCGGGGGGGAAGGGGGTGCTCCTCGAAGGGGCGCAGGGCACGGCGCTCGATGTCGATCACGGGACCTATCCCTTTGTAACTTCGTCGAATACGACCGCGGGGGCGGCGGCGGTGGGGTCGGGAATTGGTCCCACCGCGATCGATGCGGTCGTCGGCGTGGCCAAGGCCTATACCACCCGCGTCGGCAATGGCCCGCTTCCCACCGCCTTCGACCGCAAGATGGACGCGCGAGTCCGCGAGCTGGGCGGCGAGTTCGGCGCCACCACCGGTCGCCCGCGCCGCTGCGGCTGGTTCGACGCGCCGGTCGTCCGGTACGCCACCCGCGTCAACGGCCTCACCGGAATCGCCATTACCAAGCTGGATGTCCTCGACACTCTTCCGGAGCTCCGCGTCGCCACCGGCTACCGCCTGCACGGCGACACGGGAATCCCCTTTCCGGCCTGCTCCTGGCAGCTTCGGGAGGTCGAGCCCATCTACGAGATCCTCCCCGGCTGGCAGTCCCCCACCACCGAAGCCCGCACCGTGGCGGACCTTCCCCGCAACGCCCGCGCCTACCTCCACCGCATCGAAGAACTCGTCGAAGCCCCGATCGCCATGATCTCGGTGGGAGCGCGCCGCAGCCAGATCATTCGCGCGGGTTGATGTGTGGTGGATTGAAATTTCTACAGTATCGTGGAATCAGTGCGGGTCCGGTTGCAGCAGTTGGAGCTGTGGGACGAGGCGTTGGCTGTTGAGCGCGAGCGAATCGGCTATCTCCTGGGCCGCCGTTTCCGCAACTGATCGCTCGTTCATCTTGAATCCCCCTCCCCGCCAGACTATCTTTTCCCACTGTCCTCATCCAGCTTTTCCGGCTGTCCTTACCCAGGGCGGTAGCTTCCACGGATGTACCGCGCTCGGACGGGATCGCGATGTTTGAAGACCTGAGCAAACGGCTTGACGGCGTTCTGGGACGCTTCCGGCAACGGGGCGTCCTCAATGAGCGCATGATCGGGGACGGGTTGCGCGAGGTGCGGCGGGCGCTGCTCGAGGCTGATGTCAACTTCCGCGTGACGCGTGATTTTCTGAAGCGGGTGCGCGAGAAGGCGGTCGGCGAGCGGGTGCTGAAGTCGGTCTCGCCCGGGCAGCAGGTCATGAAGATCGTGCACGATGAGCTCGCGGCGCTGATCGGTAGCGAGGGCGATACCCGGCTGGAGTGGTCGCCGGCGCCCCCGACGGTCATCCTGATGGTGGGATTGCAGGGTTCGGGAAAGACTTCGACCGCGGCCAAGCTGGGCAGGCGGCTGCAGCGCCAGGGACGTCGCACGCTGCTCGCGGCCTGCGACCTCTACCGCCCGGCGGCGGTGGACCAGTTGCGGGTGTTGGGTCGTCGCGCGGGGGTCCCCGTCTACTTCGAGGAAGGCGCAACCGATCCGGTCGCCGTCGCGCGCGCCAGTCATCTCGAGGCCCGGCGGACGCGGGCAGCCGCGCTGATCGTGGATACCGCCGGCCGCCTCCAGATCGACGCCCGCCTCATGAAGGAGCTTGAGCGGATCAGGGGCGCTCTCAATCCGCGCGAAATTCTTCTTGTCGTCGACGCCATGACCGGGCAGGAGGCCGTCCGCATCGCCCAGGGGTTCGACCGGTCGCTCGGCGTCACCGGCTTCGTGATGGCCAAGATGGATGGCGATGCGCGGGGAGGGGCGGCTCTCTCGATCCATGGCGTCACCGGCAAACCGATGAAGTTCATCGGGACCGGAGAGGGAATCGACGCCCTCGAAACGGTTGACCCGCAGCGAATCGCCGGCCGGATCCTGCAAAAGGGCGATGTGATCGGCCTGGTCGAGCGCGCGCAGGCGGTGGTCGATGCCGACGACGCGGAAGCGCTCCAGAAAAAAGTACTGGGACGCGGGCGCTTCACCCTGGAGGATTTTCTTGTCGCGATGCGGCAGGTGCAGAAGATGGGTCCGCTGGACCAGCTCCTGAAGCTGGTGCCGGGTGTGCCACGAGGATTGTCTCCCGGAGATGTCGATCCGAAGAAGATGAAGC
Organism: Longimicrobiales bacterium; assembly: GCA_965213665.1. Classification (GTDB taxonomy): domain Bacteria; phylum Gemmatimonadota; class Gemmatimonadetes; order Longimicrobiales; family Gaopeijiaceae; genus Bin94. The sequence continues at coordinate 2,162,857 of CBDBZW010000003.1, read as the reverse complement.
ATATTGAAGCCATCATTCTCTCCATGACCCCCGAGGAACGACGGCGTCCCGAGATTCTGAACGGGTCGCGGCGCCGCAGAATTGCGCGTGGGAGCGGCCGGCCGGTCGCCGAGGTCAACCGCCTCATGCAGCGTTTCGCCGAGATGGAGAAGATGATGGGCAGAATGAAGGGACTCATGCCCGGAGCCGGCGCCAGGGCCCGGCCGAGGGGACGGAAGTCGCCATTCAGGTTCTAGGCGTTTCTCTGGGACCACCGTTTCTTTGGAAGCGCTGGTCCAAAAATAAACCGGGGAACGAAGGGGTTCCCGCCAATCAGGAAAGAAAGAAGAGAAGACAATGTCCGCAAAGATACGTTTGCGCAGGATGGGCCGGAAGAAACGGCCCCATTACCGGATCGTCGTCGCCGACAGCCGCGCCCCCCGCGACGGGCGCTTTGTCGAGAACCTGGGGTACTACAATCCGCTTCCGGATCCGGCCCTCCTGAGAGTCGATCTGGAACGGATTGACTACTGGCTGGGCGAGGGGGCGGTGCCGTCGCGGACGGTGGGAAATCTGGTCGCGAAGGCCCGCGCCGGAGGGGACGACACGGTCGCGCTCGTGAAGCCGGGCGACGCCAACGGAGAAGCCGCGGCCGCGGAGTCCGCCGAAGAGAGCTCGGACGCCGCTGCCGGGGACGGGTCGGCGGCCGCCTCGGCCTGAGCCACCGCGGCCGGACGATGGAGGACGGTCATCCTCCCCACCTGGTTGTCGGCCACCTGAACAAGTCGCACGGAACGAAGGGCGAGCTCTTCGTCTGGCCCCTGACCGACCATCCCGCAAGCCACTTTGCGCTCGGCGAGGTCCACCTTCCGGGCGACGACAGCGGTGAGCGCCCCTCAACCGCCCTCCCGCCCCTTGCCATTGAGGCCATCCGCCCCTATCGGCGCGGCTTCCTCGTCAAGTTTGCCGGGATCGACGACCGCGCGGCCGCCGACGAACTGCGCGGCCGGTACCTGTTGCGCCCCTTCGCGACGATCGACGATGCGGCCGACGACGAGATCTTCTACCACGAACTCCTGGGCGCGACGGTCGCCACCACCGACGGCGACGAGCTGGGCACGGTCAACGAGGTCTTCTCCGTGCGGCCCTCGGATCTCCTGCAGGTGCACGGCCCGGCGGGCGAGCTTCTGATTCCCTTCAGGCGCGAGTTCGTTGTCGAGGTGAGCCGGAAACGCCGCCGCCTCGTCGTTGACCTTCCCCCCGGCTTCCTTCCATGAAGCGCGCCGCGGCCGCACGCTCGTCCCCTGCCGCCTGTCCCGTCGAGCGCGTCAGGGGAGCCGCCCCCGCGACCGATGCCGGAGGGCCGGGATGACCCCCATCCGCATCAACATCGTCACGATCTTCCCCGACTTCTTTGCGTCCCCCCTCGCGCTCAGCATTCCGGGACGCGCCGCCCGCGCCGGTCTGGTCGAGTTTCGCGTGTGCGACCTCCGCGATCATACCCACGACCGTCATCGCACCGTCGACGACGCGCCCTATGGCGGCGGGGCCGGGATGGTCATGAAACCCGAACCCTTCTTCCGTGCCATCGACGATCTGCAGCCCTCCGGTCCCATCGTCCTCCTCTCGGCGCGCGGCCGCCGCTTTCGCCACGACGACGCGGTTCGCCTCTCGCTCCAGCCCGACGTCACCTTCCTCTGCGGGCACTACAAGGATGTAGACCAGAGGGTGGCCGATCACCTTGCCACGGAGGAGCTTTCCTTGGGTGATTTTGTCGTCTCGGGGGGCGAGATTGCGGCCCTGGCGATGGCCGACGCGGTGGTGCGGCTGCTGCCCGGGGCGTTGGGCGATCACGAATCGGCGGCCACCGATTCCTTCTACGACGGGGAGTCGCTCTCGGGGCCTTCCTACACGAGGCCGCCGGAATACCGCGGCTTTGCCGTGCCCGAGGTGCTGCGAAGCGGGGACCACCGCGCTATCGAGGAGTGGCGCAGAGCGGCGGGGAAGCGGTTGACGCGCAAGCGGGGTTAGCAGAAGGTTAGGGATGGGACGCGCGACGGCGGTCGGCGGCCCGGGCGAGGGGCGGATGGTGGGAAGACGCACCAAAGCAGGAGCGATTCGATGGCGTACAACTCCAAACCCTGGGAGTGGGTCCGGCTGACCGACATGCCGCGCGGCGCGGAGAGTTGGGCGATGCCGGGGCAGACCGATCAGGAAGCGATGTGGAATCGCAGCCGCAGGGCGATCCGCGCCGATCCCGCGAAGGAACGTTTCATGGCGGGCTGGCTGCGCGAGCGCGTGCGGGCCTTTGCCATTGAGACGGGACAGATCGAGGGACTCTACACCCTGCGCCGCGGCGTGACGGAACAGCTTGTGGCGGAGGGGTTTGCGGGGGTGGCGGGCGCGCACACGGTGGAGTTGGTGGAAGACCGCACGATTCGCGGGCTCCTGGAGGACCAGCAGGGCGCCTACGACATGATGTTCGAGGATGTGGCCAGCGGCAGGCCGCTCTCGCAGCACATGGTGAGGAGTTGGCATCAACTGCTGACGCGGCACCAGGAGACGGTCACCGGGTTGGATCTGGCGGGGAACCGGGTGGCGGTGCGCTTCGTCACCAAGGGGCGCTGGAAGGAGCGGCCCAACAATCCCAGGCGGGCGGACGGGCACGTGCACTTCTATTGTCCCCCGGAGCAGGTTCAGGTCGAGATGGATCGTTTCTTCGCGTTCTGGGACGAGATCCGCCAGCGCGGCTACCCCGTCAACGCCGAGGCCGCCTGGCTGCACCACCGTTTCGTGCGGACCCATCCCTTCCAGGACGGGAACGGGCGGGTATCGCGGCTGCTGATGGCGTGGGCCTACATCAAGCGCGGGTTTCCGCCGCCGGTGATTACGGCGCAGGGGAAGCCGGACTACATCGATGCTCTTGAGGTTGCCGACGAAGGCGATCTCAGGGGCTTTTCGGACCACATCGGTTCGCTTGCGCTGACTTCGCTGATCAACGCGAACCGGTTGATGAAACGGGTCCTCACCGGTCGTCTCAGCCGTCCCAACGGCAATGGCGGGCGCACCGTGGGCGATTCCTACTATCCACCGCTGCGGGATCCCGCCGGGACTTGACCTTCCCCTCCGGGGCCATCCTGCCTATCTTTCCCGGCTGTCATCCTGTCCCGGAACTGCTCCGGGGCGCGTCGCACGCACACAGCGTACGGAACCGGACCAAGAAGAGGAGCCAGGTCATGGCGGATCTCCTGCACCAACTCGACATGGAACATGCCCGCGACGACCTTCCCGACTTCGCTCCGGGCGACACCATCAAGGTCCTCTACCGGGTTCGCGAGGGGCAGAAGGAGCGGATTCAGGTATTTCAGGGGGTCTGTCTCGGTCGTCGCGGCTCCGGCATGGGCGCAACCTTCACCGTGCGCAAGCGGTCCAGCGGAATCGGGGTGGAGCGCGTCTTTCCGGTGCATGCACCCACGGTCGGCGGCGTCGAGATCGTACGGCGGGGCCGGGTGCGGCGGGCAAAGCTGTACTACCTGCGGGGAAGGCGCGGCAAGGCGGCCCGGATCAGGGAAAAGCGGACGACGCGGCCGAACTAGGACGGACTCCGGCGCGGATTGGTGGCGGGAACGGCCGCGGGGAGTTCGGGGCAGCGCCAGAGGGGGACTGCGGGAAGGGTGGCGGATGCCGTGCGGACCGGCGAACCCCTTGCGTACGAACGTGCCCTGTGGCGGCGCGGTCTGGTGCGCGTGGCCGGGGTCGACGAGGCAGGACGGGGACCGCTGGCGGGACCGGTCGTGGCCGCGGCGGTGATCCTGGCCGAGGGCGTGGAGATCGAGGGCGCGGCCGATTCCAAGACGCTGACCCCCGGGGAGCGCGTGGAGCTGGCCCGGAAGATCCGCGAGAGGGCGGCGACGGTGGGGATCGGAGCCGCCTCGGCGCGCGAGATCGACCGCGTGAACATCCTGCGCGCCACGACCCGGGCGATGAACCGCGCATTGGCCCGCCTGTCTCCGCCACCCGACCATGTGGTGGTGGACGGGTTGCCGGTAAAGGGTCTGAATTGGGGGCACGAGGCGGTGGTGGGTGGGGACGGAATCGTCCATTCGATTGCCTGCGCCTCGATCGTGGCCAAGGTATGCCGCGACCGCCTCATGACGCGGCTGGCGTCGCGGTATCCCGGATACGGCTGGGAGCGCAACGTGGGTTATGCGACCGCGGAACACCGGCGCGCCGTGCGCAAACTGGGCCTCACGGCTCATCACCGCGTCACCTTCGGGATGCTCCAGTTGGAGCTGCCCCTGGACTCCGGCTCTCCCACGCACTGATCGCCGCGTTTCCCTCCTGTGGCGGGACGCTGGCCGGGGGAGTCCGCCCGGCCCCTGCGCGGCCCGGCCCGGATGGCTGCCGCAAGAAACCGGGTGCGCGCGCAATGCCTCCTCCGGAACGGGCATGGTATCCGCCGGCGAACACACCGAACGATTGACCTCCTTCATTTGTTTGCAACCCGTCCCTGTCGCTTCGTCCGGACGCGCGGATTACCTTTGGTGCGAGCCGGTAGCTCAGTTGGTAGAGCAACGGACTTTTAATCCGTAGGTCCTGGGTTCGATCCCCAGCCGGCTCACTCCGTCCCGTAGCCCGTACCCGTGCGCCGCCGGCGCGTCCACCGGCCCGAATCGCCGAGACGCGAGGGCAAATCCCGCCGCCGAACCGACGCTTCATCCGTTTCCCCCGTTGGAGTCTTCCCCATGCGCCGCCCGACCCTTCCCCCTCCCGGCCACCTTCTCGCCGCGGCCCTTTTCCTCCTTGCGCTGCCCGGTTGCACCCTCCCCGCCACCGATGCGGCCGCCCAGGACATCCAGCTTCAGGGCGAAGACCCCGGCCTCGCTCACCTTGCGGCGGAGGTCGCGCGGCTTGCCGAACAGGCCGAGGGACGGGTTGGCGTCGCGGCCTGGCACCTCGAAACAGGGCGCGGAATCACGCTGAATGGCAACGAGTCCTTCCCCATGGCGAGCACCTACAAGGTGCCGATCGCGCTCGGGATCCTTTCGATGATCGACCGGGGCGAGCTCGGACTCCAGGACCTTATCGAGATCGACCAGAGCGAGGTTTATGTCACATCGAGCGCCATCAGCGACCTCCTGGACGACCCGGGGCTGCAGATCTCGGTGCACAATCTCCTGGAACTGATGCTGCAGATCAGCGACAACATTGCGACCGATGTGCTGATGAAGACGGCGGGTGGTTCGCAGGCGGTGACGGACCGGATTCGCGAGGCCGGAATCGAGGGAATGCGCGTGGACCGGCCGACGTGGGCGCTGATTGCCAACTGGCTGGGCGCCGCCGAGGTCCACGAGGACGACCCGATCGCGCCAAAGGACTACGAAGCGCTTCTGCGGTCGCCGCGCACCGACGAGAGCCTTGCCGCCTACAGCGCCGCCTTCAACGCCGACCCGCGCGACACCTCGACGCCCGCGGCCATGTCGGAGCTACTGCAGGGGATCTGGAATCGCGAACTTCTGTCGGAGGAAGCCTCGGCGCTCCTGATCGACATCATGTACCGGTGCCAGACCGGCGAGGCGCGGCTGAAGGGGGTGCTGCCCGCGGGAACCATGGTCGCGCACAAGACGGGAACGATCGGTGAGACGACCAACGACGTGGGGATCATTGACCTGCCCGGCGGCGCGGGCCATGTGGTCGCGGTGGTCTATGTGAAGGAATCGGCGGTGGAGATCCCCGAGCGCGAGGCGGTGATCGCGCAGATTGCGCGGGCCATCCACGACTACTTTGTGTTCAACCGCAGATAATTCGTGTTCAACCGCAGACATTTGTGTTCAACCGCGGATAGGTTCGTGTTCAACCGCGGATAGGTTCGTGTTCAACCGCAGATAGGTTCGTGTTCAACTGCAGATAGGCCGGAGGCCGTGAAGGAGAGTAAAATGGCGATCGCGGCAACTGTCGCCGGACGGAATCGCGCAGGCTACGCGGGGTGGGGTATTGGCCGGTTGCGGCGAGGAAGGTGGCCGGGTGGGGGGCCCCAGGCTTTCTTCCCCCCTGTGTTCTTGCTATGCCTGGCGCAGATTGGCTGTGGCGGAACGACGACCTCGACCGGACCGCCCGATCCTCTTCCTCCGCCCGAACCTCCCACGCGGCCGGTGCCGTGCAACCTGGCGGGCGAGATCTGCGCGGAGCGGGTCGCGATCGGGAGCGGGGTCTTTCTGCGCGTCTTCAGCACGCATGCGCTGGCGACCGGAGATGCGGAGATTGAGCGCGGAATGATTGTGGTTCACGGCAACAGTCGCAATCCGGACGACTACTTTGTCAGCGGGATTGCGGCGGTCACGGGAGGGGGCGCGAGCGCTGCGACGGCGGTGGTTGCGCCGTACTTCCAGACGATCGACGACGGTCCGGCGAGCGACGAGGCCTACTGGTCGAGCGCGGGTTGGAAGCGTGGGAATCTGTCTCGGCCGGAGGGTCCGTCGCCTCGAGTGAGTTCGTATGCGGCTCTTGACAGTATTGCGCGTATCTTTCTGGATGTGGGGCGCTTTCCGGCGCTCCGCGAGATCGTGGTGACGGGACACTCGGCGGGGGGACAGGTCCTGCACCGCTACGCCGCGACGAGCCGGGTCGAGGAGGGCGCGCGCGAGGGGGTGACCTTTCGGTATGTGGTTGCGAATCCGTCAACCTGGCTCTACTTGGGGCCCGAGCGGGAGAATGCGGGCGGCAACTTCACCGTTCCGGGCGGCGGCTGCGGCGACTACAACGAATGGCACTACGGGCTGGATGACCGAAACAGCTATGCGAATGCCCTGGCATCCGACACCATCGGAGCCTTTCTCACACGGCGCGATGTGCGCGTTCTCATCGGCGAGGCGGACACGCTGAGCGCTTCGCTGGATGTGAGCTGCGGCGCGAATCTGCAGGGCGCCAACCGCTTTCTGCGTGGCCGCACCCTGGTCCGCTACATGGATGCGCTGCATTTGGGTCATCGGCATGTCGAGATGGTCGTGCCGGGGGTGGGTCACTCGAGCCGGTCGATGTGGACCTCGCCGGTGGGACTTCAGTCGCTGTTCGGGAGCTGATTCAGTTGCCTGGCTGGCGCCACGCCTGATCCGCCCGCTCCTCCGGGTCCGACAACAGGAAGCGCACCAGCTCCGCGTGAAATTCGTCCGGGATCTCGAAGTGGGGCGCGTGGCCGACTCCGGGAAAGAGCACCAGCTCCGCGTTGGGCAGCGCTTCGGCGACACGACGCGCGGCGGCCGGGAAGTCGCGCGCCAACCGGTCCTGCGCACCGCCGGTCACAAGCGCCTTCGTCTCGATGTACTGCCACTCGTGCACAACCGGATCCTCGTACAGAATCCTCTGCTGGGCCGACCGCACCCGCGCCATCCGCGGCCAGTCGCCGCCCAGGGTGAGGCCGAACTGCACCTTCACCCATTGCATGTACTCGTCGCGCCAACCATTTGGGTAGTAGCGACGATGTCCGGCCAGCACCGAAGCGTAGCTCGTGCCATTCAGCACCCGCTCGTAGGCCAACTCCGGATCGCCCCATGGACGTCCCGGCCGCGTATCCGCCAGGCCGATCTGGTTCACCATCACAACGTGGGAGGATGCGTCCGGATAGGTGGATGCGAAGCGCGTCGCCACCATTCCCCCCATCGAGTGCCCCACAATCGCCGCACGCTCGATTCCCAGAGCGTCCAGCAGCGCCTTCGTGTTGCGCGCCGGCATGTGCAGGTTGTAGTGCACCAACGGCTTGGACGACCGTCCGAACCCGAGCCGGTCCACCGCCAGCACCCGAAACCCCGCTTCGCTCAGCGCATCGATCGTGATCCCGTAGGCGCCCGCAAAGAAGTTCATCCCGTGGAAGAGCACGACCACGCGGCCATTCGGCGGTCCCGTCGGCGACACATCCATGTAGGCCATCCGGTGGTCCATTCCCATCAGGCGCACATCGAGAAATTCGACCGGGTAGGGATACGGAACATTCGCGTAGTCGATCGCGGTGGCCTCCCAGTCGGCGGGCGGTTCCGCCGGAGGTTCGTCCTGCGCGTGCAGCGTCCCGGCGCCCACCGGCACGACACCCGGAGTGGCCAGGTTGACAAAGAGCAACATGAGGTGGAAGAGGGCGGCGATCGCCAAACGGCCGGTCATGGGGTGTCTCCGGTGAAGGGTGGAGTGCGGGACGAGGGAATGTGCGGCGGCCCCGGCGCGGCTGCCAGTGCGGCGCGTGGCCCCGCGTCCACCCCCGGCCCCGGCTCGGCCCCCAACCCGACGGTTCGGGACGATGACCCCCGGCCATTGTCACCGTGCGCTACGAGGATCGCGGATTCCCCCGGACCCCAGGCGCAGCGGCCACCCGTCGATTCGAGAAACGGCCATCTATCGGTTACGATGGCGCTGATTGTACATTGGGCCGCACCCCCCACCTCCCCCCCATCAGCACCCCCCAATCGCGCCCCGCCTCGTCCCGCCCTACCTTGACACCCAGCCTTGACAACCCGTCCCGCCAATCCCGCCTGACCCTGCGGTCCCGATGGCCGCTTCCGTCACATTCGGCCGTGCCCGGCCAGTTCGTACCACGATTCGAGGAGTCCTGAACCGATGAACCGCCCCCGCCACCCCGCCCTTGCGCTGCTCTTCCCGGCGGCCCTTGCCGTCGCCCTGCTGCCCTTTCCGCTTCACCCCCAGGACGCCGCCTCCCAGGATGCGGCCACCGGTCCGCGCACGGTCCTCGACGCCCAGGGATGGGTCGAGCCCCCGGAGGAGATCGCCGATGCGGTGCTCGCGCCCCGCTACCTGAATGTCTCGCTCAACCAGCCCAGCCCGAACGGGATGTGGTTTCTGCACCAGGTGAGCGATGGCCCGGTCACGATGGACCGCTTCTCGCGGCCCTTTGACGAGCTGGGCGGCCAGTTCTACGAGCCGCAGGCCAACCGCGCCCGGTCACTCTCGATTCGCAGCGCGGCAGGGCTCCAGGTCATTTCGGCGGCGGATGGCTCGGTTACCGAGATCGAGGTTCCCCGCGGCGCGCGCGTTTCGGGGGCGCGGTGGTCTCCGGACGGCTCCCGGCTGGCCTTCTTCGTCCACAGCGACGACGCCACGCACATCCATGTGGCCGATCCCGCGAGCGGCGACTCGCGCCAAATCACCCGCGACGCAGTGCTTGCCACGATGGTCTCCACCTTCCAGTGGACCACGGGCGGCGACGAGATCGCGACGGTGCTGATCCCCGATGGACGCGCCTCCCGGCCGACGGCGCCCCCGGTTCCGACCGGTCCGCAGGTCAAGCGCACCGAAGAGGGCAGGAATGTTCTGCGCACCTATGCCAGCCTGATGGGGACCCCGCACGACGAGGCCCTCCTGGAGTGGCATGTGACCGGGCAGCTCGCCCTGGTCGCGGTGGACAACCGGCGCGTGACCAACATCGGTCGGCCCGCCATGTTCCGCGGTTTCGATTTCTCGCCCGACGGCATGCACGCGCGCGTCACGACCATGCAGCGGCCCTTCAGCTACATCGTGCCGGTGACGAGCTTCGGCCGCGTGGAGGAGATCTGGGACCGAGACGGCAATGTGCTCGCCGAGATCGAGGAAACGGAGCTGAATACCGGAATTCGGGGAGCACCCTCGGCTCCGGGGGTGGCCGGCGACGAAGAGGAGCCCGACCGGCGGCAGATGGCGTGGCGCGAAGACGGCGCCGGGCTGGTCTTTCTGCGCATGGACAGCCCGCCGGAAGGGGAAGAGGGGGAAGAGGATGCGGACGAAGAGGAGGATTCGGAGAGTGCGCGGCGCATGGACCGGGTCATGCTCTGGGCGCCGCCATTCGGCGAGGACGACGAGACCGTGCTCTACGAGAGCCGTCAGCGCATGGCGAATCATCGCTACTCGGCGGACTATGAATGGCTCTTCGTGACGCAGGGCGGAGGTGGAGGAGGCCGCGGTGGATTCGGTGGCGGTCGCGGCACCCGCACCGAGTACGCGGTGCGCCTGGACGATCCCGAGACGCGCTACACGATCAGCGAGTGGGACACGGAAGATTTCTACGCCAACCCCGGATCGCTGCTCATGAGCGGGGGGCAGGGTGGGGGCGGGGCGGCTTTCCGCTTCGGCGGCGGTGGCGGCGGGAGTAGCCGCATCGTGGAGGTGGCCGGTGCGGAGGGCGCCGAGTCGGTCTTCCTGATGGGAACGATCTACAACGAGGATCCGCTGGCCGAATCGCCGAAGAGCTTCCTGGACCGAATCCCACTGGTCAATGGCGAACGCGAGCGCATCTACGAGAGCTCCAACGACGGGCAGTCCGAGCGGATCACGACTGTTCTGGACGCGGCGGCGGGGCGGTTCGTGGTGCAACGCCAATCGCCGACCGAGGTGGCGCAGGGCTACCTGGTCGATGGCGGATCGCGCACCCGGTTGACCGCCAATGTCGACTATACGCCGGACCTGACCAACGCGCCGCGCCAGCGCTTCACCGTGGAGCGCCCGGACGGTTTCCGCTTCCTGGTCAACGTCACCCTGCCGCCGGACTACCAGGAGGGCGAACGCCGTCCCGCCATGTTCTGGTTCTACCCCCGCGAGTACGAAGACCAGGAGGGCTACGACGAGGGCGCGCGCACCTACAACAAGAATGCCTTCCCCAACTTCGGCACCCGGTCGATCGAATACCTGATTCGCCTGGGATATGTTGTGGTGGAGCCCGACGCTCCGATCGTGGGCGAAGAGGGACGAATCAACAACAACTATCAGCACGATCTGCGCAACAACCTGGCCGCGGTGATCGACGAGCTGGACGCGCGCGGCATCATCGACCGCAAGCGGCTGGGGCTGGGCGGACACTCCTACGGCGCCTTCGGAACCCTCAACGCCATGGTGCACACGCCCTTCTTCAAGGCGGGAATCGCCGGCGACGGCAACTACAACCGCACCTTCACCCCGCTTGGCTTCCAGCGCGAACCCCGCCACTTCTGGGATGCGCGCGAGGTCTACCTGGGCATGTCGCCCTTCGTCTACGCCAACAACCTGACCGGCGCGGTGCTGCTCTATCACGGAATGCACGACCAGAATGTCGGTACGGCGCCCGATCATTCGCCCCGTCTCTTCCACGCGCTGAACGGGTTGGGCAAGGACGCCGCCATGTACCTCTATCCCTTTGAGGACCACGGTCCGGCTACCCGCGAGACGCTGCTGGATCTGTGGGCGCGTTGGGCGGCCTGGCTGGATCTGCATCTGGCCGCTGAGGAGCGGCCCGTGACATGACCCGAATCCGGGCTTGCGGGGGTCCGGTCGCCGGTGGCGCGGCCGGGCTCCCGGTCCCGCGCGGGGAACCGCACCTCGCTGGCGAGCGACGCGGTGACCGGCCCGGACGGGCGGACCATGCGGTGATGCGGAGGACGTCGGCGCGGTGAGCGCTCCGGGTTCGGACGGCCGGCACCTCGGCCTTCTCGGCGCGACCGGGGTCGGTGTGGGCGCAATCGTCGGCGGCGGTATCCTTGCGCTTGCCGGCGTGGCCTTCGCGACGACCGGTCCCAGCGCCATCCTTGCCTTCGCGCTGAACGGCGCCATCGCGATGCTCACGGTCTTCTCCTTCGCGGAGCTGGCCGCGCGCTTTCCGCAGTCCGGCGGCACCTACACCTATGCGCGCCAAGTACTTACCGTCGAGGTGGCCTTCGCGGTGGGTTGGGTTGTGTGGTTCGCGTCGGTCGTCGCGGCGGTGCTCTATGCCATGGGATTCGCCGTCTTCCTGGTTCCCTTCCTGGAGCAGATTGCGCTCCTGGCCAATGGCGAAATTCCGGACTGGCTCGGGTCTCGTCCCGCTCTGGTCGCCTATGCGCTGGCGGCGGTCGGGTTCTACAAGCTGAGCCTCACGCGCTCGGCGGCGGGCGGCGGCCAGTGGGAAACCGTGGGCAAGGTGGTCGTCTTCGCGGTCGTGATCGTGGCGGGTTTCTTCGCGCTCGTCTCGGATCCCCCTCCTCCCGGGGCGCTGGCCGCGCGCTTCCGGCCCTTCTTCGCAGAGGGATTCGCGGGTTTGGCGCAGGCGATGGGCTACACCTTCATCGCGCTGCAGGGCTTCGACCTGATCGCGGCGGTCGGCGGCGAGGTCAAGGACGCGCGGCGCAACCTTCCCCGCGCCATGTTCCTCTCGCTGGGGACTGCGCTGCTGATCTATCTGCCGCTCCTCTTCCTGATCGTCGCCATCGGGACCCCGGGCCGGCCGGTCGCCGAGGCCGCCGCGGCCAACCCCGAAATCCTCATCGCCGAAGCCGTGCGCAGCTTCATGGGGACGACCGGCTACTGGCTCGTCATCGTCGCGGGACTGCTCTCGATGCTCTCGGCGCTCCAGGCCAATCTCCTTGCCGCGTCGCGCTTTGCCCGCACCATGGGCGCCGACCGCACCCTCCCCCCGCAGCTCGCCCATCACGCGCCGGGCACCGGAACCCCCACGGCCGCGATCCGGCTGAGCGCCATCGTCGTTGCGCTTCTGCTGATCGCGATCCCCGACGTTGCGGCCGCGGGCGCCATGGCCAGCCTCATCTTCCTCGCCTGCTTCGCGCTCACGCACAAGATCGGGTATCTCGCGCGCCGCCGCGCCGGGACAACGGATGGTTTTCGCACGCCCGCCTTTCCCTTCGTGCCGGTGGTCGGTGGAAGTGCCTGCCTGGCGATCGGTCTCTACCAGGCGGTGGCGGTTCCCCCGGCCGGGGTTCTGGCGGCGGTGTGGCTGGCGGTTGGCGCGGTCTTCTTTGCGCTCTACCTGGCTCCGCGGGCCCGCGCGGTCGACGCATCCTCCGAGGCGCGCGATCCGCAGATGATGCGGACGCGGGGACGGCGGCCGATCGTTCTGGTCCCGATCGCGAATCCCGCTAACGCCGAGACGATGGTGACGATGGCCCGGGCGCTGGCGCCGCCCGAGGTCTCGCGGGTGCAGTTGTTGTCGGTGGTGGCGCCGCCGGGAGGCCGTGCGGGGGTGGATGCGGGTTGGATGGGGGATGCGCGGGTCGGGGAAGCGCGGCCGGATAAGGACAAGCGTACGCGGGATGGCAAGCTGCCGCGCGGAATTCGCGATGCGCAGGCGGTGCTCGGGGGTGCGCTGGGCACGGCGCTCAAGGTGGATGTGCGGCCCGAGGCGCTGATCACGCTCCACAGCGATCCCTGGGGCGAAATCGCGCGCGTGGCCGAGGCGACCCGCTGCGAAAGCCTGTTGCTGGGGGTGGGCGATCTGGACGACTCGCTGATGACCGGGCCGCTCGCCTCGCTGATCGGGTCGGTGGACGCCGATGTGGTGACGCTGCGCGCGCCCGCCGACTGGACGCCCGACAGGGCTCACCGGATTCTGGTACCGTCGCGCGGGGGCCGCGACCAGAGCCCGGTGCGCGCGCGTTTGCTGGGAAGCCTGAGCCGTACTGCGCCCCGGGACGTAGCCTTTCTGGGGGTGTTGGGGGAGGATGTAGGGCCGGGGGTCCGGCGCCGCGCCTTCCGCGATCTGGAGCGGCTTGCACGCGACGAGGTGGGGCAGGACGCGCACGCCGAGCTGGCCGTGGCCGGCGACGTGGCCGCCGAGGTGGCCCGCCGCGCAGCCGACGCCGACCTGTTGATCCTGGGGTTCCACCGCACCGGCCGCCGCCGCGCCGTCTTCAGCAGCCTGATGCTGGCCATCGCCCGCGCGACCGAGTGTCCGTTGGTGATGATCAGCCATCGCCGGGGAGCGACGATGCTGTCCGAGGCTTCGGTGCTGGGGCGGGGCGGAGGGTAGGCAGTTCCAATGAACGAAGGCCAGAACCTCGGATGGAAGACTTCGTGGCACGACGACCACCTCAAATCGATTTGGGACCGCACCCGTCGCAGCCGTACAACCCGGACATTGCCAACGCGTTCTTTCGGGCGGGCGAAATCGAGACCTGGGGACGCTGGATCGCGCAGATCTTCCGGTCGTGCAGGGCCGCCGGGACGCCTGAGCCGCGGATTGAGCCGAGAGCGGGCGGGTTGTGGGTCGAGTTCGGCTTTTCGGATGAGTACTTGCAGAGTGTGGGGATGCAGAGTGTGGGGATGACGAGTGTGGGGATGACGAGCGTGGGGATGCAGCCGAAGGGGAAGGCAGCGAGAACGGAAGGGGAAGCCGGGAGACCGGGGTCCGCGACTCGCCACGACCGAAGCCGTGGAGAAGGGACTGCCACGCGGGCAGGGCAGGCCGACCGCATCGTGGCATTGCTGCGCGGCAGTCCGAAGCTGACGCTCGCTGCGCTGGCCGAACGGATGAACACCTCCGCCTACCGCGTGCGACATCATCTGGACCGGTTGCGCCAGGCGGGAAGGGTACGGTGCGTCGGCTCGCGGCGGGCGGGAAGCTGGCAGGTGGTTGACTGACGGCATTGCCACCGGCAACCGGCGTTATTCCGCTACGGGTTGGCGGATGTATCGGTCACGGGACTTCGGCCTCCGCCAGCCGCCGCCGGTACTCCGCGGCCGCTTCGTCGACGCGGGCCAGGAATCGCTCGCGGTCTGCCTCGGTGGCCCACCGGTCGCGGATGACGACGCGTGTGCGGAAGGCTTCGACCGCAGCCAGGAGGAAACGGATGTCGTCGGGGGAACGGTACTCGCGGCCGTCGGCGACGACCCAAACGGGACTGGTCTGAGCGAAGGCGTAGCTGTCGGCGACCAAAGGCGAGGCCGGGCCAATCGCGCGCGCGGCGATCCAGCCGCTGCCGTCAAGCTCGATTTGGGCTTCTACCCGGAAGCGCTCGCCGCGGCCGCGCGCGTCGTGGGTGGCCGCGATGTGGCCATTGACGACGATTTCGATGCTGTCGAGGGGAGCGATCGTCGCCACATCGACGACCACATGATGCGTTTGGGCGGTGGCCGCAACCGGGCCTGGCGCGTTCACGCCCCGCGTGCGCGCAACTCCCGCAGCCGCGAGAGACGACTCGGCGCCGGCGCCGGCCATGGCAGCCGCGACGCGCGCGCCACCCTCGTCCCCACCAGCCACAACCACCCTTTCGCCGAACCGCTCCCGACCCTGGAGATCCCGGGTGGCCGCGCGCTCGGAAACGCCGCCATCGACCGCGATTTCGCCCCCCGGACGCACGCCGTCCACCGTCATGAAGAGGAGCGGTCCGTTGGTCGCAAAGGTGCGCCGTTCGCGGATCGCCGCCAGCCACGAATCGACCGCCGGCGGCCCTTCCAGCCAGGCATAGGTGCGGCTCGCGCCCGGCCCCGGATCGCGCCAGACGTCGGAGAAGTTGTCGGTTCCCCCGGTTGCGGCCAGGCGGAAGCCCGCGTTGAGGATACGGTAGTAGGCCTCGGCGTTCCATAGCTCGTCGTACCAGAAGCTGATGATGTCGAAGAAGTCGCCCAGCCCGAGCGCCACATCGACCGGAATCTCCTGGCTGCCCATCCGCTCGGGGGTGTTGGCGCGCCCGGTAAAGGGGTGCATGAAGCCGCCCGTCGCACCCATTTCCCGCGCCGCCTCAAGATAATGCGCGTTAAGAACGTCGGCGGTGAAGGGGGTGTTGGACGCGCCTCCGATGAGCGGGGTGATGAACTCGGGGATGCCCGCGAGCCCGACATGGCCGAAGGATCCCCGGAATTCCTGCGCGTACTGAAGGATGTGATCGGCGGTCGACAGGGCATGGGTTTGTCCCGTCAGATCATTCCAGCGTCCCATCAGCCGCGTTCCGTCCATGTGGATGAGCGCGATCGAGAGGTGCAGGTCCTCGCTGACCAGATCGTTGAAGAAGTCCTGGTGGGTGAGTCCGTAGCGGCCCTGGTGGAGGTCGTGGACGTGGGTGTCGCCGCTGAACCAGCCCATGGCCGGCGCGTCGACGATGCGTTCGAGATCGAAGCGGACTTCGTGACGTTTGCCGGTTCCCACCTCGACGGTTGCGTTTTGCGGGCGGTATTCCAGGCCGCGCCGCACCTGAATCGCGACGGGACCGTTCGGCACCTGCACCTCGAAGTTGCCGTTGGTGCGGAAGTAGTGGGTCTCGGTGGGGGTGAGGACGCGGTGGAAGGCGCCGGCGGGCGTGTAGGCGCGGCCGTCCGCGGCGAGGACGGAGATGCGGGCCGGAGCCGGACGACCCTGTTCGTCGCGCACGGTGCCGCGGACCCATCCATAGGGGACCTGGACCGCTCGGCGACTCAAATCCAGGGTGCGCCACAAGCTGCGGGCACCTCCCGACACGGCCATGGTGTGTAGCCGCGTGGCTCCCCGTTCGTTCGAGACGAAGGCGATCCGGCGGCCGTCGGGGCTGACGCGCGGAGTGAGCTCGTGGCTGTCGCCGCCGGTCAGCCGCAGGGGATTGCCGCCGCCCGCGCCGATGAGGACAAGGTCGTTGGATCCGGCTTGGTCGGAGACATGGACAAGGCCGCTGCCATCGGGGAGCCAGTCCGGCCGCGTCCGCCAGGCGGTTTCCTCGGCGCGCACCAGCGTGGGTTCGGCAGCGCCGGGAGCGAGCGTCCAGATTCCCCCCGCCCCCGCCAACCCCGGCACGGGCGCCATGTAGGCCAGCACCCCATCCGGCGAGATGCGCGGCTGATATTGGTTCCCCGGCCCCCCCAAGACCACCTCCCGCTCCCCCGTCGCGACCTCGATGCGGTGAATGTCCATCCCGCGCCCGGCCGCCGCGAAGTAGACGAAACGGCCATCCGGACTCCACGCGGGCTGCACCTCGACCCCGCCGCCCTCAACCAGCGGCATGACATTTGCGCTCGCCACCTCGACCAGCGCGATATCGAGCCCGTCGCCGGTCTCCACCGTCATGGCGATGCGTGTGCCGTCGGGGCTCCAGCTTGGCTCGAAGTGGTACCAGGGCCCGCGCGTGAGCTGTATGGCGGGTGCTGCGCGAACGGAGTCGCCGCCCCGTCCCGGCGCCGGTCCCGGCACCTGTCCCGAGGTCTCTTCCGCATCGGCCGGAATCAGCCAGATGTCGCCCGCCATCGCGAAGGCGATCCGGGATCCGTCGGGCGACCACGCGGGGCTCATCGGGCCGGTGCTGACGGGGGGGAGCATGTGGAGTTCGCCGCGAATGTTGCCGTTCAGACTGGCGTAGCGGAGGACTTCGGCGCGGCCGGCGGGGCGGGGATCGGGGGTTTGCGTCGCGTCAGCGGCGTCCCCCGGGGGCCGTACGGCAGTTGTTGGCCGGTCGGAAGGGTCGGCGTCCCGGGCCGGGTGCGTCGCATCTGCCCCCGCTTCCAGACAACCCGCCGCGATAAAGAGGGCGCAGAGGAGCGCCGACCATTTGCCCGCGTGCCGGGGCCGTGCGAGTGTGGAAGGGCCCCGGGTCGGCGTAGCGGGGGGCAGGGGAGAATCCGTGAACGAACGCGGGGCCGAGTCCATGAGCAGACCTTGGGCAAGTACGAATGGCGATGGCTGGTTCAGTTGATGGGCGACGGGGCATTGTGGCAAGGGCGGTCTCGCCGGCGATGGCCATCCGTCGGTTGAAGGCGTTTGGATCCTGGGGGTTGGCCTCGCGGGTTTGCGCGCCTCCCCGGTTTGCGCCCGCTCCCGCCCCGTCCCCACGATCAAGACCGAAACCGCGACCCTCTCGCGCCCGCCGTCACCCTGGCAAGGACCGCTCCGCCATGACCGCCCATCGTCGCCCCGCCCCCCGCCCCCCATCCCCCCTCGCGGCCTCCACCATCGCCGCTGCCCGCGACCTCCACTCCCCGGCTTCCGCCCGCCCTGCCCCCCACCCCGCGCACACCCACCATCCCCCCATGTCCACCCACCCTCTCACCCGCCTCGCCCCCGTCGCCCTCGCGCTCCTCGCGGCCATCGCTCCCGCCGGCGCCCAGCAGGTGGACTACCACCGCGCCGAGATGCTGCTCGGGTGGCACACGTCGTCCCTCGTCTCGGGCACGGCCGTCAGTCCCAACTGGATCAACGATTCGGACCGGTTCTGGTACCGCAATAACACCGGGTCCGGGCACGAGTTCACCTATGTCGATCCGGTGGCCAATCTCAAGCGGCCGCTCTTCGACCACGCGCGGCTGGCGGCGGCGCTCTCGGTGGCGGCGGACACCAGCTATGTCCCCGACAAGTTGCCCTTCGACGACTTTGATTTCGTGGATGGCGACGAGGGCCGGATTGCCTTCGAGACCGGTGCGCGGCGCTTCGAGTGCGAGCTGGGCGCCTACCTGTGCACCGTCGGCGACACGCTGGATTACGATGCCTCCGCCGATGACTCGCCCTTTGTCGAATCCCCCGATGGCCGGTGGGCAGCCTTCGTCATGGACCACAATCTCTACGTCCGGTCGGTTGCGGAGGATGGCCAGGGCAGCGACACCATTCAGCTCACCACCGACGGCGAGGAGTTCAACGGCTACGGCCTCGCCTATCCGCGCCCCAACGATATCCGCAACAAGCGCGTGCGGCGCCCCGGCGCCTATTGGTCGCCCGACTCGCGCAAGCTCGTGGTTCAGCGGATGGACCAGCGCGGGGTCGAGCACCATCACTACGTCTCGTACACGCCGCAGCGCACGGTTCACTATTCGCAGCCCTACGCGCTTCCGGGGGACTCGATCGTGCCGCTGCCGGCCTTCCATATCCTGGATCTGGCCGAGACTCTGGCGGCGGCCGCGGGATCCGACGGCGATGCAGCCAACAACGCAGCGGAGGGCAAAGGCGCGGACAACGACTCATCCGGCGACTTCTCCGCCACCCTCCCCGCCGTCGGCAACATTCGCGTCGAGCTCCAGCCGCGCCCCAACCGCCTCTACCTGGGCGGCTCGCAGGTCGATTCGCTCTGGTCGGCCGACTCGCGCCACCTCTACATGCATTGGGAAACGCGTGGGTCGAAGAGCAACCATCTGGCCGAGGTGGACGCCGCAACCGGCGACTTCCGCATCATCGCGAGCGACAGCGCCAGGACCTTCGTCGAGACGGCGCAGCGCAATCCCACCTCCTGGTTTGTCTCCGAGTCCACCGACGACGCCTTCTGGTGGTCGGAGCGCGACGGCTGGGCGCACATCTGGCGCTTCGGCAAGGACGGCGCCGTCAAGAACCAGGTCACGCGCGGTCCCTGGGCGGTCGGCGCAATCTGGCATGTGGACGAATCCAACCGGCAGATCTATTTCACCGCCTACGGTCGCGAAGAGGGGATCCCCTACTACGGACGCCTCTACCGGGTCGGCTACGACGGCGGCGGCCTCACCACGGTCGCGGGCGAGGTGGGGAACCATGCGGTGAATGTGTCGCCGAGCGGCCGTTTCGTCGTCGACAGCTATTCCACCATCGGCGATCCCCCCGTCAGCCTGCTGCGCAACCTCGCGACCGGCAGCGTCGTTCGCACCCTGGAAGAAGCGGACATCTCGCGGCTGGAAGCGGTCGGCTGGCGCGCTCCGGAGGTCTTCACCGTCAAGGCCCGCGACGGCGTGACCGACATTCACGGACTGATCTACTTTCCCGACAACCTGAGCCCCGACAACCTGGGCGAATCGGGCAGCTATCCGGTCATCGACCACATCTATCCCGGCCCGCAGGTGGGCAGCGTGGGCTCGTGGAGCTTCAAGTCGGGCGGCGAGGATTTTGCGCTGGCGAAGTTGGGGTTCGTGGTGATTCAGCTCGACCACATGGGCACGCCTCACCGCTCCAAGGCCTTTCACGACATCTACTACGGCGACTTCAACGACAACGGCCTTCCCGATCACGTCACCGCGATCAAGCAATTGGCCGCGCGCTATCCCTTCATGGACCTGGACCGGGTGGGGATCTACGGCCACTCCGGCGGCGGCTTCGCGTCCACCGATGCCATGGTGCGCTTTCCCGATTTCTTCAAGGTGGCAGTCTCGGGCGCGGGCAATCACGACAACGCGAGCTACAACATCTACTGGGCCGAGAAGTACCAGGGGCTGCTTGTTCGGGATTCCGCCAGCGGCACGACCAACTTCACCGACGAGGCCAACAAGACCCACGTCGCCAATCTGAAGGGGAAGCTGCTGCTGATGCACGGCGACATGGACGACAACGTTCACCCCTCCATGACCGTGCAGTTGATCAACGAGCTGACGAAGGCGAACAAGGACTACGACCTGGTCTGGGCCCCCGACCGCGCGCACGGACTGAACGAACCGTACTTCATCCGCCGCCGCTGGGACTACTTCGTGACGCACCTGCTGGGGGCCGAGCCGCCGAAGGAATACGAGATCACGCGACCGGAAAACTGAGCCGGGGCGACTGTCTGGCGGGAGCGGCGGCGGTGGCGTATGGAGCCGTCGGCAGCCCACGCCCGGCCGGGCTCTTCGTGCTTCGACCGCCCGAACACTGCACTTCACCTCGGGTAGCGGTCGCAAGGCTCTGGCCGGACGTTGATGCTACTAATTCATTAGTTGACAGGCCGACCTTCCACCCCCATCTTGTCACCGACGCTGAAGCGAGCCGGGCCGCCGGGGATGGGAACCCGCGGACCGCGGACCAACCGGAGGTGCGAGGACACGTGCCCCAGGGCCCCCAGGGAGACCCGAGTGAAGAAGACGCTGACCACCCGCGAGATGGATGTCATGGCCATCCTCTGGGAGCTGGAATCGGCGACGGTGGCCGAGGTCAGGGAGCGGCTGGAGGACGATCTGGCCTACACGACGGTCCTCACCGTTCTGCGCATCCTCGAGTCCAAGGGGCTGGCCGGGCGCACCCGCGAGGGACGCGCTCACCGTTACTTCCCGTTGCTTGGGCGCGAAGAGGCGGGGCGCACCGTGCTGGGACGACTCCGGGACAAGGTCTTCGCGGGCTCCACCGAACTCCTGGTGGCTCAGCTCGTTGCCGACGAAAAGCTGTCGCCGGCGGAGGTGCGAAGGATTCGCGCCCTGCTGGACCGGCGCATTGAGAGGGAGGAAGGAAGATGATCGCTGCATGGATGATCTGGTCGGTCGCTGCGGGACTGCTGCTGGCCGTGGCCGCGCTGGCGGCCGAAAAGCTGCTGGCGGGTGGCCGTCGCTGGGTATGGATCGCGGCCGCGCTGGGGACGGTGACGCTCCCCCTGGTGCGGATGCTTCCCGCGTTGGGGGGCGGGGGAGGTGGGGCGCTGCCGGGTGGACCGGTGGTGCTGGAACCGCTCCTGGTCGACGCGTCGCGCGCGCCAGTGTTCCTGGGCAACGCACTGCTCGCCGGATGGGGGACGCTCTCGCTCGCAATGGCGGCCTTCGCGCTGGTGGGATGCGTGCGATTTCGCCGCCGTCTGGCGCGGTGGGAGCGGGGCGCGCTGCTGGGACGCGAGGTTCGCTGGTCGCGCGATACGGGTCCCGCGCTGGCGGGGTTGATTCGTCCCGTGATCGTTCTGCCCGACTGGGTGCGCGAGGCGGGGGCCGCGCGGCAGGAGCTGATCCTTGCTCACGAGGAGGAACATCTGCGCGCCCGCGACATGCCGCTGCGGTTGCTGGCCGGGCTGCTTCTGGTGGCGGCTCCCTGGAATCCGGCGCTCTGGTTCCACTACCGGCGGC
Source organism: Longimicrobiales bacterium (assembly GCA_965213665.1). Classification (GTDB taxonomy): domain Bacteria; phylum Gemmatimonadota; class Gemmatimonadetes; order Longimicrobiales; family Gaopeijiaceae; genus Bin94. The sequence goes on along the minus strand of CBDBZW010000003.1, from coordinate 2,141,458 downwards.
TCGGTCTCGCGATTGAGCTGGACTGCGACCGGCGCGTCATGAACCGGCTGCCCGAACGCCGCCGCCTCTACGGCGACCTCCTCTTCCGCGTCGGCGCGGGAGCGCGTTCGCTTCCCGGTCTGCCGGTCACGGCGCTGGCCGAACGGCGTTCCTTTCTGGAGCGCCGGATTCGCGAGCTCTTCAACCGCGATCCCCAGGTACGCCTGGCGCAGGCCGCCTTCCTGGGCTTTGCCGCAATTCTGGTGGTCGCGGTCACCCTCGTCCTGCCGGGAATCAGTAGCAGGGACGACATCTCGCGCGAGCCCACCTTCGTGCAGATGACCGTGCGCCCCAGCCTGGCCAACTCCGACGATGTGGTCGACGCGCTCCAGCGCGAGTACCCGCCGCTGCTCCACGACGCCGGCGTAGGCGGAACCGCTGTGGTCTGGCTCTTCATCGACGAGGAAGGCGTGGTGCGGGACCAGCGGATCCACACGTCGTCGGGACACAGGCCGCTGGACGAGGCCGCGCTGCGGGTGGCGGAGCAGGCGCGCTTCACACCGGCGCTGAATGGCACTGAGAAGGTATCGGTGTGGCTTGAGCTGCCGATTACCTTCACGACGGGGTAGCCCGCCCGCGCGGCAGACCCGGCCGGCCGGACTGTCCGCGCAGGCCATGGGCCACCGGGTGCGCGACGGCGCGCGCGGCCGGTCATGGAGGGGTGTTGCGGGCGAAGCGGCTATGATTAAGGACATGTCCGGATCCGCGTCGGCGCTCGGAGCGCCCCTGACCTTCGCCCCCGTCTTCAAACACTACCTGTGGGGCGGCCGCGAGCTGGAGCGCCGTCTGGGCCGTGCCCTGCCGGATGGCGTCGTCGCCGAGAGCTGGGAGATCTCCACGCATCCGGCCGGGGTCTCAGTCGTGGACGCGGGTCCGTTCGCGGGACGTACGCTCCCCGGTCTGGTCGCCGAGCTCGGCACGCGCCTCACCGGCCGTCGCGGCGCGGCGGCAACCGCAGTCGCAAGCGGCGGGTTGCCCCTCCTCGTCAAGCTCCTCGACGCGAGCCATGCCCTCTCGGTCCAGGTCCACCCCGACGACGCCGGCGCGGCCACCCAGCGGACCCGCGAGTCCGGCAAGACCGAGTGGTGGTATATCCTGCACGCCGAACCGGGAGCCCGGATCGTCCACGGGCTCGTTCCCGGCACCGACCGCGGGACGCTGGCGGCAGCCGTGGCCGCGGGGCGCATCCAGGATCACCTCCGGCGGGTGACGGTCCGGACGGGCGATTCGATCCTGGTTCCGGCCGGCACCGTCCACGGAATCCTCTCCGGCATCGTTCTGGTCGAGATTCAGCAGTGCTCCGACACCACCTGGCGCCTCTTCGACTGGAACCGCTCCGGCCCCGACGGCAGATCGCGCGAGCTGCATATCGACCGCGCTCTGGAGGTCATCCGGTTCGGAGAGCAGGAACCGGTCCCGGCCATGCCCCTTCCGCTGGCGACCGGCGACGGATGGCGGCTGTACGAGCTCGCCCGCTGCGACCACTTCGTCGTGGAGAGGCTGGAGATGGCCGCCGGGAGCTGCCTAGACGCGCATCTGGATGGCGCGAGCTTCGAGATCTTCGGGGCGCTCAAAGGACGCGCGACGGTGGCGGCAAGGGCAGCCCAAACCACGCTGGACTCCGTGCGCTTCGCCCTGCTGCCCGCCGCAATGGGGGACTTTCGCGTCTGCGCCGCAACCGATCTCGTCGCGCTCCGCACCCGCCTGCCCACCCGCGAATGAGAGCTGCCCCGAAAACCGAAAAGTCCCTCGAAAAAACCGCCCCGAAAAAGTCCCCCAAGAAAAAAAGTGCCCCGCCAGGGACTCGAACCCCGAACCTGCCGATTAAGAGTCGGATGCTCTACCAGTTGAGCTAGCAGGGCGACGCCAAGGGCATCAATACTAGCCCCTGCCCGCGAAAGCGCCAAGAGGCCGGACCGTGCGCCTGGGTCTCCGCCATCCGCCTGTGCGCTCGCACCACCGGGTTGGACATGCGCCCCTTGGTCCGCCCCCGCATTGTGGCGCGCGCGCCGCCGGTTAGATTCTCCCCAGCCAACCACCCTCCCTGCCCACCCGCCCACCCGCCCACCCCATCCGGAGCAGGCATGTTCTTCAAGCAGATCGTCGATCCGGGACTGGCCCAGCACGCCTACCTGATCGGCTGCGAACGCACTCGCCAGGCCGTCATCATCGACCCGGAGCGCGATGTGGACCGCTACCTGGCCATCGCCCGCCGCGAGGGCTACCGCATCGTCGCCGCCGCCGAAACCCACATCCACGCCGACTTCCTCTCGGGCTGCCGCGAACTCGTCGAACGCCACCGCGCGGCCGGCTGGCTCTCGGGCGAAGGCGGCCCCGGCTGGCAGTACGAATGGGCGCAGGGCCACGACCGCGTCAACCTCCTTGGCCACGACGACCGCACCAGGATCGGCCAGGTCGAGCTCCGCGTCCTCCACACCCCCGGCCACACCCCGGAGCACATCAGCTTCCTCGTCACCGACCGCGGCGCGGGCATCGGCGATCCCATGGGAATCGTCTCGGGCGACTTCATCTTCGTCGGCGATCTGGGCCGTCCCGACCTCCTCGAATCGGCGGCGGGGCAAAGCGGCGCCATGATCCCGTCGGCAAAGCGGCTCTACGCATCGGCGCGCGGAATCCTCGAACTCCCCGACTACCTCCGCATCTGGCCGGGCCACGGAGCCGGAAGCGCCTGCGGCAAGGCCCTGGGCCAACTTCCCGACACCACGGTGGGATACGAAAAAATCTCCAGCCCCGCTATCGCCGCCATGCGCCAGGGCGAGGACGCATTCGTGGCCTTCATTCTGGACGGCCAGAGCGATCCGCCCCTCTACTTTGGCAGGATGAAGAAGGAGAATCGGACCGGGCCGGCGCTGCTGGGACCGCTTCCTGAACCGGCTTGCACCCCATCCGGTGCGCTTGCGGGAATTGCGGGCCGCCCCGGCACGGCCATCCTCGACACGCGCATCGACCGCGCCGCCTTCTGCCGCCGCCATCTTTCCGGGGCGATTCATGCGCCGCTCGACCGGACCTTCACCACGATCGCGGGGTGCTACGTCGAGCCCTCGCAGCGGATCGTGCTCATCTGCGACGAGGCGCAGGTGGAGGACGCGGTGCGCGCGCTGGTCCGAATCGGGCTCGACCGGGTGGAGGGGTGGGCGCCGCCGGCCGCCCTGGACGAGATCGCCGCCACGGGGGCCGAAAAGGTGGCCAGCATCGAGGCGATCGACTTTGCCGAGATGAGGCGGCGGCCGGGCGCCACCGTTCTCGATGTGCGGCAGAGCCCCGAGTACGCCGCCGCGGCCGTCGCCGGGGCCGCTCACGCTCCGCACACCCGTCTGGCCGAGAGGCTGCGCGAACTCCCCCGCGACCGCGAGCTCATGGTGCACTGCATGGGTGGCGCCCGCGCGACCTCGGCGGCGTCGTTCCTGGCGCGCGAGGGGTTCAGGGTCGCCGCCGTGCACGATCTCTTCCGGAACGCCAACGCCAACTGAGGGGGCGGAGATGGCCGCAGCGAGGGCAACCGCGCCGGGGCGGGCGAGCGCAAGAGAATCGGCGATTCCTGGGGGCGCACCACGGCGGGCAGCCGCACCGGGAGCGTTGATATCCGGTGGCGTTGCTGCCCCCGCAGCAACGACCACCCCCCCACGGCGGGCAGCCGCACCGGGATCGTTGATATCTGGTGGCGTTGCTGCCCCCGCAGCAACGACCATCCCCCCACGGCGGGCAGCCTCACTGACAAACTGGGTGGCCGTGCCGGCGTGGGGGGCGGTGGTGTGGGGGGCGGTTTTCGCACCGGCCTGCGCCCAGACCGCCGGCGAGGAGGCGCGGCGGCGCGACAGGATCGAGGCGCTGGCCGACGGGCTCCGCGCGGACTACCCCGATGTGGAAACGATTACCGCGACGGCCCTGATGAGCGCGCTGGACAGCGGCCAAATCGTGCTGGTTGATGTGCGCACCGACCGCGAACGCGAGGTCTCCATCCTGCCCGGAGCGATCTCGCGCGATCTCTTCGAGTTGCGGCTCGGGGAGTTTGCGGACAAGACGGTGGTCGCCTACTGCACGATCGGAGCCCGCAGCTCCAGCTACGCCCGCAGGATGGGCGAGCGCGGCGTCGAGGTGCTCAACCTCGAGGGGAGCGTGCTGGCCTGGACCCACATCGGCGGAGAGTTCGAGGCCGCCAACGGCGCGGCGACGCGGCGGGTGCATGTGAGTGGACGCCGCTGGAATCTCGTCGCCCGCGGCTACGAAGCGGTTTGGTAGCGGACCGCCAGGGCGTTGCCGGTTGGAGCGCAGCGGTCAGCCGCGCGCAGTCGGCGAGCCGGGCCGCGATGCAGGGGAGGAGGTGGCGCCGAGGGAGTGGGCCGCACGGATGGATCGCCGCGGCGACGGCGGGGTTGTATTGGGCGAACGCAAACGAGGAAGAGGGGCAGGCGAACCCGGTGGCGCATCGATTCATCGGTTGGCTGGCTCCGGGGGCTTGGGGAGAGGAATGCGAAACGCAACGACAACCGGGGAGGCCAGGGCCCGTCGCCCCGGGGGGAATCGCAGAGGAAGGTGCGCGCGGGATCGTGGAGCGTGGGTGCGGGTGGCCGCGCTCTTCGTCCTGGCGGGCGCTTTGGCCGCGGGCGAACCCGAAAGGGCGGAGGGGCAGCAATCCGGCAGGCGCTGGCAGGCCTCCACCGAGTTCAGCTTTGTCCGCACCGGCGGGAACTCGGAGCTCTCGACGCTGGGAGTGAGCACCACCGTGACACGCGCCTGGCAGCGAACCGAGCTCCGCATCCGGGCGGGGGGGATCCGCACCCGAACCACGCGCCGCACCCGGACCGCGATCGGCGCCGAGGACCGCTACCGCATCCACGAGGAGACCGACACCGAGCTCTCGGCCGAAAACTACGAGGGCGAGACGCGCATCGACCGCACCGTTTCCGATCGCACGGCGGTCTTCGTGCAGTCGGGGTGGATGCGCAACACCTTCGCCGGCATCTGGAACCGCTTCGTCAATGTGATGGGCGTGTCCACGCGCTGGACCAGCAATGACGAGCGCCGCCTCCGCACCGCCTACGGCCTCACCCACACCGTTCAGCGCGATGTGGTTCCCGACGCCGAGGGCACCAAGCGCTTTATCGGGCTCAGGGTCTCGACCGAGTACTGGTCCCGGCTGAACGACGATGTCGAGTGGTCAAGCAACCTGGTGATCGACGGCAATGCCGATGACTGGCCCGATCTGCGCGCCGAGTGGACCAATGCGGTCAGCGTGGCCATGAACGAACATCTGGCGCTCAAGACCTCGCTGCGGGGAAGCTTCGACAACCGGCCGGCGCTGCGGCGCCTTCCGCTGCGGACGACCGTCGGCGGCGAGAAGACCGGAGAGGTGCTGGTGCCCAGAAGCAAGCTGGACCGGGTTCTTACCCTGACCCTGGTCGTGACCATCCCATAGCGCCGGAGCGCAGCCCGAAGTCGCTGCCGGGCACAAAGGGTTCGCCGTAGCGCAGCACGGTGGTGACGGCGGGCTGGCCCGGCGGGATCACCACAAGGAAGACAAGGTCGTACTCCATCTCGGAGATGGCCTCCTGCGGACCGCCGCCCAGCGCCTCGACGAGCACCGGGGTGGTGTTGCTGTGTCCCACGACCAGGTGGCGCGCGGGCATGGCGAGGAGCTGCGCGGCAAACCCCTCCAGGTCGGTGGGATCGTAAAGCGACGGCTCCAGCCCCAGCTCCACCGCGATCGGCCGTGCCGTGCCGCGCGTGCGGCGGAGATCGGTGGTGTGAATCCGGGTTACATCGCTGTCGGCCAGGAGGTGGCGCAGATCCTGCGCGCGAATGCGGCCGGCCAGGGTCAGGGGGGGATCGTCGGTTCCGTCGTCGTCCTTCTCGGCGTGGCGCACCAGGTACACGACAACGGGTGCGGAGGGTTGCCGGGCAAGGACATCGTCGGCCGAGGCGGTGGAACCGGTCTGCTGCGAGTCGGCGGTTGCCGCGCGGGCGGTGGACAGCAGAACAAGGAGGGGGACAAAACGGGTCAGAAGGCGGGGAAGGCATCGGAGCGGACGACGAAGGGCCATGAACAGGCTCCCGGTTCCCGGAGGAAACATATGTTTCCTCACAGTATAGGCGCTTTTCCCGAAGGATGCAAACATTTGTTTACCCCCGCTCCGCCGCCGGGGCCCCGCAAGCTTCAAACCGCCGGTGAACGAAGGCCCGCACCTCGGCCGGTGGCGGAATGCCATGGGAGGGGGACTGGTTCACCAGCGGTTCCGTCGCCAGATTTCCCCTGTGGGCGTCGTGGAGAACAGACCGAGGGGTCGCCGCCGGGAGCGCGCTGTCGTTCACCGCGCGGAGGAAAGTCCGAGCTCCGCAAGGCAGGATGCCGGGTAACGCCCGGGCGCCGCGAGGCGACGGAAAGTGCCGCAGAGAGCAGACCGCCGATGGCTTCGGGCAACCGGGGCACAGGCAAGGGTGAAAGGGTGCGGTAAGAGCGCACCGGGCCGCTGGCAACAGGGGTCGCATGGCAAACCCCATCCGGAGCAAGGCCAAATAGGGGACGAGGGACCGCCTGTCCCGCTCGAGTCCCGGGTAGGCCGCTAGAGGTCCGGAGCAATCCGGATCCCAGATGAATGACCCCTTACCGCTCGCTTGCGGGCGGGAGACAGAACTCGGCTTACTCAGGTCCGTCCTTTGCGGCGCCCACGGAGACCGGAGCTTGACCCGCGAGGCCCAACGGCGGACATTTCTCGCCCACCCCCTTATTCATGCGCCCGTAGCTCAGCTGGATAGAGCGCTGCCCTCCGGAGGCAGAGGCCAGAGGTTCGAATCCTCTCGGGCGTACTTTTGCGCTTCAGCCCCCCGCGCTGGCGCCCCCGTCCGGATGCACTCTCGACGGACGAAGCTGCACCGGTTCGCCCCCCTTCCGAGCCCGCAGATTCAGCGCCTCGACGAAGACCGAGAATCCCATCGCGAAGTAGATGTAGCCTTTGGGGATGTGCTGACCGAGCCCCTCCGCGACCAGGGTCATGCCGAGCAGGAGCAGGAAGCTCAGCGCGAGCATCTTGACGGTCGGGTGGCGGTTCACGAACTCCGAGACCGCATTGGCGGCCAGCAGCATGACCACGACGGCCGCAACGATGGCGATCACCATCACCATGAAGTCCTCGGCCAGTCCCACAGCCGTGATCACCGAGTCGATCGAAAAGACGATGTCCATGATCGCGATCTGGACGAGGACCGCCCCGTAGCTCGCGGCTCTTGCGGCCTTGCTCCCGTGGTCGTCGCCCTCCAGGCGGTGGTGGATTTCGCGGGTGGACTTGGTGAGGAGGAAGAGACCGCCGACGATCAGGATCAGGTCGCGCCCCGAAAATCCGTGTCCGAAGAGGGAGAAGAGCGGCGCGGTAAGCCGCATGATGAGGGTGATGGCGCCCAGGAGCGCCAGCCGCGTGACCATGGCGAGGAGGAGGCCGTTGCGGCGCGCCGATGGCTGCTGTTCGGGGGGCAGCTTGTCGGCCAGAATCGAGATGAAGATGATATTGTCGATCCCGAGGACGATCTCCAGAATCAACAGGGTGCTAAGCGCAACCCAGGCTTCGGGGCTCGTAATCCATTCCATGACAGGCTCCTGAGGGCTCGGGGATGACCGAAGATAATGCGCCGAAGCGACCGGGAGGCCATGCGATGGCGCTGGAATCGCTGATGGAGCGATGGGACGGGCTGGCGACGGTGGCGTCGTACCACGCGGAAACCGGTAGCTGGGTCTTCGTCGCGCTTCACGACAACCGGCTGGGACGCCCCACCGGAGGGTGCCGGATGAAATCCTATCCTTCGCCCGCGGCCGCGCTCCAGGACGCGATGCGCCTTGCCGAGGGCATGACGTGGAAGTGGGCCGCGATGGGATTCGGCTACGGAGGCGGCAAGTCGGTGCTGGCCGTGCCCGGGCCGCTGGAGGGCGACCGCCGCCGTTCCCTCCTGGCGCACTTCGCCCGGGTGCTGAACGGGTTGAGCGGGGCGTACGGAGTCGGGGCCGACCTGGGAACCACCACCGGCGACATGGCCTTCCTGGCCGCTTTGACCACCGCGGTGGCGGGAACCGGGCAGGGCGGGCGTCCCCCGGAGACCGGACCCTTCACCGCGACCGGGGTGCATGCGGGGATCGAGGCGTGCATGGCCCATCTGCACGGGAGCGCCGATCTCGCCGGGCGGACGGTGGTGGTGCAGGGCGCCGGCGATGTGGGGGAAGCGCTCGCCGCGATGCTGGCTTCGTCGGGAGCGCGGGTGCGGGTGGCCGATCTGGACCGGGATCGCGCCCGGGCGGTGGCGGATCGGTGGGGCGGGGAGGCGATCGCTCCCGGGGAGGCGCTCACGGCCGGGTGCGACGTGTACGCCCCGTGCGCGGTGGGGGCCACGCTGAATGCGCGAACGATTCCCCGTCTGCGCTGCGATGCGGTGGCCGGGGCCGCCAACAATCAACTGGAAACTCCGGAAGACGCCCAACGATTGCGCGCGCGCGGCATCCTCTACGCACCGGATTACGTCATCAACGGTGGCGGCGCCATGGCCTTCGGGCTGATGGAGCGGGGGATTCGCGACCGGGCCGGGCTGGACGAGCGGCTGCGCGGAATCGGCGGCGTTCTGGGCGAGATCTTTCGCGAGGCCGATGCGCAGGGAGTTTCGCCGGTAGCGGCGGCGCGGGCCCGGGCCCGGAGGAACCTGGCGCAGGCTCGTCAGCCGCCTGGGGCCCTATGATCCGTCCACTCGCCGAAACCGCAGATCGTACACCCGGCTCTGGCGCAAACCGAAGGAAGCCGCGCGTCCGTCGGGTCCCATGCGAAAGTGGATTCCCCCGAGGCCGCCCGCGTTGAAGGTGTGCGGGTAGACCGGATCGAGCTCGAAACGGGCGTCGGGCCGCCGGTGCATCACCAGCCGACCGTCCTCCACCGATACCGCCAGGGTGGTTTCGGCGTCGTTGCTGTGGTAAGCGCCCGCGTAGGCGTCCAGCTCCGCCGCGCCCGGCATAAAGTCATCCACCGGTTCCAAGGTGCCGTCGTAGTACTCCCCGGTGTAGGCGTCGATCGTGGGACGCCTCCCCTCCGCTTCCCCGCGGAAGACCAGCCGCTGCGCGCTTGCCCCCACCTGGAATTCGCTCGCCGAGAGGGCGGCCAGGGGCTGGTTTCCGATTCGCAGCGCGCCCTCCTCCAGAGCGATTCTCAGCGGATCCCCGGTGTCGGCCTCGCGGTAAAGCCCGGCCAGGGCCTCCAGCTCCGCCGCCGCAAGCGACATGCCCTCGGCCGGTTCCGGATCGGGCGAGGCCGCGTCCCCCAGGAAAAACCGCGCCACCTGCCCGCCCAGTCCCCCGGGATTGGCGTTTCCCGCGTTACAGAGCAGCGCGACCGAGAGCTCCTGGTCGGGATACCGTCCGGCGAATCCCCGGTACCCCGCCGTCGAACCGGTGTGGGTGACCGAAGGAACGCCCCCGAAGTCGGCCACCCGGAGTCCCGCCGCGTACGGGATCTGGCGACCGTCGTTGAGGATGGCCCGCTCGTGCATCGTGCGCACGAACTCGTCGCCGCCCAGACGGCCATCGGTGAGCGCGGCATTCCAGATCTGCAGGTCGCCCACCGTGCTCAGGATCCCGCCATTGCCGTGGACATACTCAATGGGACGGTCGATGACGTAGCCGTCGCGGTTGGCCGAATAGGCGGTGCTGCGCCGGGGAACGATGCGCCGGTAGTCGTCCCGCCAATGCGTGTTGCTCATCCCCAGCGGCTCGAAGATGCGCTCGCGCGAGAACTGCGCAAAGGGGATTCCGCTGACCCGGTCCACCACCACCGCGAGCAGATTGTACCCGGTGTTGCTGTACGAATATTCGTGACCGGGCTCGAAGTTGAGCGCGCTCTGGCGGCTCACGATGTCGAGGACGTGCGCGTGCCGGTGCGAACGTGCGCCGCGTCCCCAGCCGGCGATCGAGGCGACCGAACCCCAGTCCCGCAGCCCGCTGGTGTGGGTCATCATGTGGCGCAGAGTGATGGTCCGGCCGTAGTCGGGCACCTCGGGGATGTACATGCGCACATCGTCGTCAAGGGAAAGTTCGCCGTCGAGCGCCAGGAGGACCACCGCCGCGGCAGTGAACTGCTTGGCTACCGATCCGCCCTCGAAGATGGTGGACGGCGTGTTGGGGACCCCGTGCTCGAGATCGGCCATCCCCCAGGCGCGGGAGAGGAGGTCGTTGCCCGATTGGGAAACCGAGAGCGCGCAACCCGGAGTCTCGGGCGAGTCCCACCGCGCGAAGATCTCGTCGATTCCGGCGATGGGCGCGGACTGGTCACGGTATGCGGGGTCACGGTGCGCGGGCGCGTCGGCCCGTGGTTCCGTGCAGGTTGCGGCTGCAGCGGCTGCAAGGAGAAGCGCGGCGAGGAAGGGTGGGGCGGGCGGGGATTTCATGGCGGGCTCCTCGGATGTGGGGCTGGGTGCCGATTGCCCGGGAGAATGCCCCATGCCGCGCGGCCCGTCAATGAAAGTGAGGCCGGATGAATGAAGTGCTGGCCTCCCCTACCCGATCGGAATCACAATCCCCCCCAGAACCGCCAGGTGCCGGGTCCTGGTTTCGCCTTCGTCCAGCGAGGCCAGTCCGAGCGAGTAGATCGCGTCCACCCCCAGTCGAATCCCTGCGACGACGGGGAATTCCGCGCCTGCACCGAAGGCGACCCCGTAGTCGATCTCCTCGAACTCGAAGTTCGCTTCGGCGCAACTCGAGCTGAAGTTGATTCCCGCAGAGGAAGCCTCCACATCGCAGGAGATCTGGTACGCGGCCCAGGGACCGGCCATCACTCCCATGGAAACTCCACCTGTGGAGGGTGTGCCGATCCGCGCCAGCAGTGAGAGCTGGGCCTGGGTCAGGTCGAGCGCAATGCCGGTTGTCTCCATCCCCTCCTCCAGGGTGACATCGGTGCCCTTCTCCGCGTAGACGCCGCTGAAGCGGAAGCCGAGGAAGCCGGACACGGGAATCGTCAGGTCCACGCCCGCCATGATCCCACCGCGATACTCCGGATCGACATCCTCCTCGTCGATCACGACGGTGGCCAAGCCGATTCCTCCGCGAAGGCCGATCGTGGTCTGGGCGGTGGCCGGTGCGGCGATCAGCGCCAGGATTGCCGGAAGGATGACTCTTCGCATGGGCCGATTCCTGTGCGTACATGTGGGGTGGTGCCGTCCCCGGCGACGATCTTCCGGGACGACGCGGAACCTCCAACCGCTAACCGCACTCCCGCCCCGAGTCAACCCGAGTACCGACCGGAGGCGCCCGCGCCGCGCCGCAACGAGCGCGTCCCAGCGGCGCTGCGCCCCCGCACCGACCGGCGGAGCGGTTCCGGCGCCGGGGTCATGGGATCGGGCCGTGCGGCCTCCGCGTTGACCGGTGGCGCGATCTTCCGCACATTCCTTCCCCACTCGCCTTCCCCACTCGCCTTCCCACTTGCATGCCCCCTTTGCGCAACGCCCGCCACCCTTTCGGAGACTTGCCCATGCGCACCATGCGGAGACTCGGCCTCGCGCTGCCCTCCCTTCTCCTCGCGGGGATCTCGGCGCAGGGACAGGGGACCGACGCCGCGGCCGAGGCGGCGTACCTGCGGGCGGCGGGCGAGCACTTCGGCATGCCCGAGAGCGAGGTGGTGGTGCTGACGCGCTGGAGCATGTCGGTCGGCGAGATTCCGGTCGTGCTCTTTCTGGCGCGACGGGCGGGGGTATCGCCCGATGTGGTGGTGGCGAAGCGGAGGCAGGGCAGCAGTTGGATGGCCATCGCGGCCACCTACTCGGTGCACGCGGGCGACTTCCATGTGCAGTTGGCGGTTCCCCCCGGCAACCTTGCGGGCGCCTACGAGCAGTTCAACCGGCGGCCCGTCTCGGAGTGGGGCCGGATCACCCTTGCGGACGAAGAGGTGCTCGGCCTCGTCAATCTCGGCTTCCTGTCGCGTTCCCTTGGGCTGTCGCCCGAGACGGTGGCTGCCGAACTGGGGCGCGGAGGGTCGGTGATTGCCGCCTTCCAGCGTCTGCGGCGTCCCTGCTGAGCCGCGCCGGCCCCTTCGCATGACCGGTCCCCCAGGGAGTGCCGATCCCCCCACCCCCGCCCGCCCGCGCTTCCTTCCCCTCAACCCCCCGCCCGTCCCCGCGAGCGGCGAGATGACGGCGCGCGCCGCCGCCTTTCGCCGCGAGGTCGCCGCCCGCCGCACCGTCCGCGACTTCAGCGACCGTCCGGTCCCGCTCGAAGTCCTGCGCGAATGCATCCGCGCGGCCGGCACCGCCCCCAATGGCGCCAACCGCCAGCCCTGGCACTTCGTGGTCGTCTCCGATCCCGAAACCAAATCCCGGATCCGCACGGCCGCCGAGGCCGAGGAGCGCGCCTTCTACCGGGAAGTGGCGCCGCGGGAATGGCTCGACGCGCTGGCGGATCTGGGCACCGACGAACACAAGCCCTTCCTGGAGACGGCGCCGCACCTGATCGTGATCTTTGCCGAGCGGTTCGCGGTCGGCGCGGACGGCGGGCGCATCCACAACTACTATGTACAGGAGAGCGTGGGAATCGCGACCGGAATCCTCATCACCGCCCTCCATCGCGCAGGCCTCGCCACCCTGACGCACACCCCGTCGCCGATGAACTTTCTCAACCGGATTCTGGGGCGGCCCTCCAACGAACGACCCTTCCTGATTCTGGTTACCGGTCACCCGGCCCGGGACGCGCTCGTTCCCGACATCGCGAAGAAACCGCTGGAGGAGATCGCGACCTTCCGGTAAGGACCGGGGATTCCGAAACCGCACCCGGCGCCCGCACTCGTCGTCCGCACCCGGTACCGGAATCCGGTGCCACACCCGCCCCCCGGGCGAACGGCGGCCCGCGTGGCCGAACCTGGGGACTTGTACCCGGCGACCGTTGCGGCCACTCTTTCTAGTTGCCCGAATGCCGGGCGCAGCTTCAACGCCGGGCCCCGGGAAGCCAATCACCGCCGGGCCCGAGGAGGCCGAATGGGCACTGACCTCGTACCACAGACTTCGCCCGAGGCGATCCGCACCTTCACGCGGGCGCTGCTGCGGGATCTCCTGGCGATGGAACGCATCGTCGCCGACGGGCTGATCGAGTCGGGTGTGCGCCGCTTCGGGGCCGAGCAGGAGATGTTCCTGGTCAACGACGCGTGGCGGCCGGCGCCGGTCTCCATCGAAGTCCTCGAAGAGCTGAACGACGACCCCTTCACCACCGAGCTCGCGCGCTTCAACATCGAGGCCAACCTGTCGCCGCGGGTGCTCGAGAAGAGCTGCTTTTCGGACATGCAGGCGGAGCTGGACGAGTATGTGGGGCGGGTGCGCGCCGCAGCCCGCAAGAACAACTCCGACGTGGTGCTGACCGGGATCCTTCCCACTCTGGCCAAATCCGACCTCTCGCTCGACAACATCACGCCCCGCGCGCGCTACTACGCCCTCAACGACGCCATCAACCAGGCGGGCGACGGGCAGTTCCGGCTGCGCATCCAGGGCACCGACGAGCTCATGATCTCGCACGATTCGGTCATGCTGGAGGCCTGCAACACGAGCTTCCAGGTTCACCTTCAGGTCTCGGCCGAGGAGTTTGCGCACGTCTACAATGTGGCCCAGGCGGTCACCGGAGCGGTCCTGGCCGCCTGCGTCAACTCGCCCCTGCTCTTCGGCCGGCGCCTCTGGTCCGAGACGCGAATCGCCCTCTTTCAGCAATCGCTCGACACGCGCGCCGCCGACCTCCACATGCGCGAGGTCAGCGCCCGGGTGCGCTTCGGGAGCCACTGGCTGGAGAAGTCGGTCGTTGAACTCTTCCAGGAGGACCTCGCCGCCTTCCGCGTTCTCCTGGCCATGCCCGTGACCGAGGATCCGCTCCAGGTTCTGCGCGAGGGCGGGGTGCCGAAGCTGACTGCGCTTCAACTCTTCAACGGCACCGTCTATCGCTGGAACCGCCCCTGCTACGGGATCTCCAGGGGGAAGCCCCATCTGCGGATCGAGTGCCGCGCGCTGCCCGCCGGTCCCACCACCCTGGACGAGATGGCGAACACGGTCTTCTGGATCGGCACCGTGCTGGGCGTGGCGCGCAAGTACCCCGATCTCGTCGAACGGATGGACTTCGACGACGCCAAGAGCAACTTCCTGGCCGCATCGCGACTGGGGCTGAGCGCGGGGATGACCTGGCTGGATGGCGCAACCGGCCCCGCCGACCGTCTGGTGCTCGATACCCTGCTGCCGCTGGCCCGTGAGGGACTGGCGGACTATCCGCTCGCCGAGGACGATGTAGCGCGCTATCTCGGCGTGGTGGAGGAGCGCGTTCGCAAGGGGGTCACCGGCAGTTCGTGGGCGCTGCGGTCGCTGACGGGCATGAAGAAGACGGGAACGCGCGCGGAACGGCTGGCGGCGCTGACGGCGGCCACGGCGCGGCGGCAGGAGGAGGGGACTCCGGTCGCGCGCTGGGAGCGGGCCGAGCTGGGCGACGCGGGCGGTTGGCGTCATCACTACATGCGCGTGGACCAATACATGACCACCGCGCTGACCACCGTCAACCAGGACGAGCTGATCGAGCTGGTCGCCTACCTGATGGACTTCCGCCAGATCCGCCACGTGCTGATTGAGGACCACGACCATCGCCTGGTGGGAGTGGTGTCGTACCGCTCCATGCTGCGTCTCCTGGCCGAGGGAAGAACGGTGGCCGAGGCCGACAATGTGCCGGTGAGCGAGGTGATGGTGCGCGATCCGGTAACGGTGGCGCCCGCAACCCCGACTCTGGAGGCGATTCGTCTGATGCGCCACCACCGCGTCTCGGCGCTGCCGGTGGTGCAGGAGGGCCAGCTTGTGGGTCTGGTGAGCGAGACCGACTTCATGCCGATGGCGTACCACCTCCTCGAAGAGCGGCTGCAGGAGAGCTGACCGCGTGGAAAGAAGGACCGCCGACTCCGGAACCGGGGCCTCAGGGCGCGAGGGGCCGTCCGTACGCCTTGAGCTGCCCGCTTCCAGAGAGCGATGGGGAGAGTGGGGAGGTGCGGGCGGCGTATTGGGGGTGGGGGAAGCGCAGGGCGGGCTGATCGGGTGGGTTGCGGGGCACAGGCCGGGTCCGCTCCTGCTCTGCGTAGGCGGTCTGCATGGGAACGAACCGGCCGGGGTGCGGGCACTCACCGCGCTGATCGGCGATATCCGCTCGCGGCGTCGCCAAATGGCGGGGGACTTCGTGGCCGTGATGGGCAACACCGCCGCGCTGGCTGCCGGGCGGCGCTTCATGGCGAGCGATCTCAACCGGATCTGGACGCCGGAGCGCGTACTGAAGGGGCGGCAGCGACTGGATGGGGGGGCGGCGGGGCGGGGGGCGGCGCCGACCCCGGAAGAAGCCGAGATGGTCCGTCTGCTACACCTGCTCGAAGCGGTTGCGGCCCGGCGGCGCGGCCCGGTGCAGGTTCTGGATCTCCACACGACCTCGGGGCGCGGAGGAACCTTCACCACCACCGCCGATCTGCCCCGAAACCGCAGCCTCGCGCTGGCCCTTCCCGTTCCCCTGGTACTGGGACTGGGCGAGCACCTGAACGGCACCCTCATCGACTACCTCGACGGGCTCGGCTACACCACCACCGTCTGCGAGTGCGGGCAACACAGGGAGCCCCGCGCGGTGGCCCGGGCGGAAGCGGCGGTCTGGCTGGCGATCCGGGCGGCCGGGCTGCTTCCCCCGGCGCTGGTCCCCGAAGCGGCGCACGGGCATCGCCTGCTCGAGGGCGACAGTGCGCACCTGCCGCCAATCCTGCGCACCGTCCACCGCCACCCCGTCACTCCCCGCGACCGCTACCGGACGCTTCCCGGATTTCGGAACTTTCAGCACATTCAGCGCGGCGACCTCATCGGGATCGACCGCCGCGGCGAGGTCGCGTCCCCAAAGGACGGCCGACTCCTCATGCCGCTCTACCAGAGGCTCGGCGAGGACGGTTTCTTCGTCGTTCGCGACAGCTCGTCCGTGCTGCCGCCGCGCGCCCACGGCCGCGCCGCCCACTGATCCGCCGCGCGCCATGTGCGGCCGCTACACCCTCGCGCCGGAGTGCGACGAGATTGAGCGCGCCTTCGCCGCCGACACCGGGCCGATCCGCGACCTCCACCATCCGCGCCACAACATCGCGCCCACCACCGACGCGCCCGTCATCATCGCGGCCGGGGACGAACGCCGCGCCGGGCCGATGCGGTGGGGACTGGTTGCGCAACCGACGGGTCCACAGGGGAAGGCCGGCGCACACGGCAACGCGGGTCCGCACGCGAATGTCGGCCCGGAAACAGAATCGGGGCCTCGCGGGAGGGCCGGTCCGCCGGGGAACGCCAAAGCGCGCCCGGGACGCCGTCACATCAACGCCCGCTCCGAGACCGCGGCCACACGCCCCGCCTTCCGCGACGCCTTCCGCCGCCGCCGCTGCCTGGTTCCCGCCGACGGCTTCTACGAATGGACCGCCTCGCCCGCGGGGAAGCAGCCCTGGTGGATTCACCGTCCCGGCCGCCCCCTTTTCGCCATGGCCGGCATCTGGTCGTGGGACCTTCCGCCCGGCCAGGATCGCCGCCCCGCCTTCGCCATCCTCACCCGCGCGGCTCCCCCTTCGCTGAAGCACCTCCACCATCGTTGCCCGGTCATCCTGCCCGAGAGCGATTGGGACGCCTGGCTCTCGCGCCGTACCCCGGCCGCCGAAGTCGCCCGCATCGCCCGCCTCACCGAGCCGCCGCCGCTCCACGCCCACCGGGTCTCCCGCGCCGTCAACCGGGTCCAGCACGACGAACCCGGGTGTGTGGAGCCGGTCAAGCCCACCGCCGCGGGGGCACTACTGTCCCTGGAAGAGGAAATGCTGGATGGGATGGATTCCATCGGTGCCGAAGAAGGCGACGATCAACCGCACTGAGCAAGGGGAGTTAAGAATGGAAACCATGCAAACTGTGCTTGGTTGGCTGTATATCGTCTGCACCCTGTGCTGTCTTGGCGCCTTTGTGGAAATGGTGCGCACCAAAACGGGTCGCACCGAAGTCCGGCCGATTGTAGCGGCCGTGGGTTTGGTAGCCCTGTCGTTGGGCCTGAAGGCGCTCGTAAACCCCTGATGATCTCGGAGGCGCCAAGGGTGCAATGTGCGGAAATCGCCGTGGCACCTCCGGTCAACCCGGCGCTCCCGTCTCCAGTCCGGCGAGCGCGCCCCCCAGCACCTCCAGCGCCTCGGCCAACTCATCCTCGGGCGGGCCGAACCCCAGCCGCATCGTGGATTCGATTCCGAAGTGCGCCCCCGGCACGATCAACAGGCTGTGCTCCACGCGCAGCATCTCGGCGAGCTCCAGCGAGGGAACCGGCGCGTCGTAGCGCACCATCGCGATCGCTCCCGCATCGGGCGCCGTGAAGGAGAGGCGTCCCTCCTGCGCGGCCACCCAATCCTGCAACAGACGCAGATTGTCGCGCACCATCGTCCTGGTCCGCTCCAGGATCCGCGGCCGCACCTGGGGCGAGAGCGCGATCCGGGCCAGGGCGTCCGACACCGAGGGCGGCGCGATCGTGGTGTAGTCGGTGCGGGCCCAGAGCCGTTCGACCACATCTTCCGGTCCCACCACCCACCCCAGCCGCGTCCCCGGCAGACCGTAGGCCTTCGAGAGCGAGTTGGTCACCAAAACACGGTCGTAGCGGCCATGGAAGGAGGGCGATTCCTCCGTGACCGCGTCCGCCCCCGTCTCGGCGCCGCGGTACACTTCGTCGGAGAGGATCCAGGCACCGTGCCGGTCGGCAAGCGCGACAATCTCGTCGATCTCGCCCACGGTCAGCGCAACTCCGGTGGGATTGTTGGGGTGCGTCAGGACGATGAAGCCCGCTCCGCCCTTCAGCGCATCCTCCAGTTGGCCCAGATCGGGTCGCCAGCCGTCTTCCTCGCGCAGATGAAAGGGGGTCCACCCGCCGCGAAAGTTCCGAATCAGCCCCGGCACCTGCATGTAGTTCGGCAGCATCACCGCCGCCGGCCGTTCCTCCTGCGCCAGCTCCCAGAAGGCGACGAAGTTGGCCTCGGCTCCGCCCACCGTCACCATCACCGACGCGTCGGTTGTGCCCGGGTGCAGCCCGGCGATCAGCGCACGGAGCTCGTCGGTCCCATTGGATTGGCTGTAGCCCAGTCGCACATCCGAGATGTCGGCTGCGGGTTCGGACAGCGCGAGAAGCTCGCCCACGGTGAGGGGATGCACGCCGCTCTCCGAGAGGTTCCAACGGACCCGGTGCTCCCACGTGCTCTGCCAGCGTTCCATCCGGAAGGGAAGGAAGGTCATCGGTGGCTCCTTGTGCGATCGACCGGATTCGTACAGCGTTTGGCGACCGCTCAATATGTCACCTTTGGGGGAATCGCGGGAGGAGTGAAATGATCGAGATCGCCGAGCACACCCTGCCGAATGGTCTCCGGGTCGTGCTGGCTCCCGATCCGGCGACGCCGATTGTCGCGGTGAATCTCTGGTACCTGGTCGGTTCGCGGAACGAGACGCCGGGTCGCACCGGATTCGCGCACCTCTTCGAGCACATGATGTTCCAGGGCTCGCGTCACGTCCCCCGCAACGCCCACTTCCGGCATATCGAGGAGGTCGGCGGATCGGCCAACGCCACCACCTGGTTCGACCGCACCAACTACTTCGAGACCGTGCCTTCGCACCACCTCGATCTCGCGCTCTGGCTGGAGTCGGACCGGATGGGATGGATGTTGCCCGCGCTGACTCCGGAAACGCTCGAGAACCAGCGTCAGGTCGTGATGAATGAACGCCGCGAGCGCTACGACAACCAGCCCTACGGCGACTGGGACGAACGGCTGCAGGCGCTCCTCTTCCCCTCCTCCCATCCCTACCACCACACCGTGATCGGTTCGCTCGCCGACATCGAAGCGGCCACCCTGGAAGAGGTCCGCGAGTTCTTCGCCACCTGGTACCTTCCCAACAATGCCGTGCTCTCGATCGCGGGGGACTTCGAACCGGAACGGGCGCTGGAGCGCGCTCTGCACTGGTTCGGCGAAATTCCGCGCGGGCCCGACCCGCCGCCGCTGTCCCCTGCTTCCCGGCTGCCCTTTTCGACCGGCGGCACCGTGCGCGAAGAGCTCCGGGGCGCGGTGCCCCTTCCCCGCATCTACGCCGCGGCGCGAGTGCCGCCCTTTGCCACCGACGCCTTCTACGCGGGCGAGATTGTCAACACCTGCCTCGGCGCCGGACGCAGCTCCCGCCTCTACGACCGTCTGGTCCGCGCGCGGGTGGCCAAGTCGGCCTCCTGTCACCTGCTGCCGCTCACGGCCGGGGCAACGATCTTCGTGGCGATCGCGACGGGGCTCCCCGACACCGATCCCGACGAGTTGGAGGCGGCGCTGCTCCGCGAACTCGGCGACGCGGCCACCCTGACCGCCGAAGAGGTGGCGCGGGCGGGGGCCCAGGCGCGGACGCGAATTCAGCGCGCGTTGCAGCGGGTTGGCACCCGGGCCGATCTCCTCTCGATGTATGCCGCGCTCTTCGGCGATGCGGCGCGGCTGAATGGCGAGCTGGCCCGGTTGCAGGCGGTCACCACCGAAGAGGCGTGCGCCTGGAGTGCGGCGTACCTGCACGACGACAACCGCGCCATCGTGCGCTACCTGCCCGGGGCGGCCTCCTGATGGACCGCCGAACCCCCCCCGCGCCGGGAACGATCCGCCCCTGGGACTTTCCCCCGGTTCAGCGCGCACGGTTGGCGAGTGGGCTCGAGGTGCGGACGGTGCGGGCCGGATCGGCGTCGCTGGTGACCGCGATGGTGGTGCTGCGAGCGGGCGAGAGCGCGGTGCCCGGAACCCGCGCGGGGTTGGCGATGCTTGCCGCGAATGCGCTGGAAGGGGGAACCCGCAGGCTGACGAGCCGGGCGCTGGCCGCGCGGCTGGAGCGGATCGGGGCGAGCTTCGGGGCGGCGACCGACTGGGATTCGACGACGGTGGCGCTCTCCTGCCTGGCGGAACACTTCGGCGAGGCGCTGCCCCTGCTGGCCGAGATGGTGGCGTCGCCGTCCTTTGAGGCGGCCGAGTTCGAGCGCTACCGGGCATCCCGGATGGCGACCGCGGTGCAGCGGCGGATGGATCCGGCGGCCCTTGCGGCGGACCACCATGCGCGCTTCGTGTACGGGGCCGGGTGCGCGTACGGACGGCCGTTGGGCGGGGACGGGGACACGGTGGGGGCGCTGGCGGCCTCCGATGCGCACGATTTCGTGGCCGTGCGCTACGGAGCGGACCGGGCCGCGGTGGTCGTGGTGGGCGATCTCGATCCGGACGAGGTGGCGGCGGCGGTGGAGGCGGGGTTCGGGGGGTGGGGGGTGGCGGGGACGGGGGAAGGTGGGGTGGTGGAGGTCCCGCGCCCTGCGTCCGGCCGGAGCGTTCATGTCGTTCACCGGCCGGGGGCGGTGCAGTCCGAGATCCGGGTCGGCCATATCGGGGTGGCGCGCACCGTGGAGGACCATATTCCTCTCACGGTGGCGAACCTGGTCCTGGGCGGATCGTTCTCGTCGCGGCTCAACCTGAATTTGCGCGAACGCCACGGCTTCACCTACGGCGTGCGTTCCTCCTTTGCGGCGCGGCGCAGCGCGGGTCCCTTCCACGTATCCACCTCCGTCGAGAACCGGGTCACGGCCGGCGCGGTGCGCGAAATCATCGGCGAGATCGAGGCCTTCGCCGCCGACGGCCCCACGCAGGAAGAGGTCGCGGCCGCGCGGAGCTACCTGGCCGGGGTCTTCCCGTTGCGCCTGGAGACCACCGGGCAGATCGCGTCGCGGATCGGCGGCCTCTTCGTCTTCGATCTTCCCCGCGACTACTACCGCACCTGGCGCGACCGCGTCCGCGAGGTCACCCCCGAGGCGGCCGCCGCTGCCGCAAGGCGGCACATTCGCCCGGAATCGCTCTGCACGGTGGTGGTGGGCGATGCGGAGGCCGTGAGGGCGGAGCTGGAGGGGGTGGGGGCGGGAGATGTTCAGCTCCACGAGCCCGATCCGGCCGGCCCATGAGCGAAGACCGCGCCGCCCGCCTGGACACGACCGTCATCCACGAAGGACGGGTGGTGCACCTGAGCGTCGACACGGTGTGCTTCCCCGACGGCTCGACCGGGAAGCTGGAGCTGATCCGCCACAAGGGGGCCGCGGCCGTGCTGCCGGTCCATGCCGGTGCCCGCGGCGAGACCGAGGTGCTCCTGATTCGGCAGTACCGCTACGCCGCCGGGGGCGTGATCTACGAGGTGCCGGCGGGAATCGTCGAGCCGGGCGAGAGCTGGGCGGAGTGCGCGCACCGCGAGCTGGAGGAAGAGACCGGGGTTCGGGCGGGCCGTCTCGTCAAGCTGACCACCATTCACACAACCCCCGGCTTCACCAACGAACGAATCCACCTCTTTGCCGCCTTCGAGCTGCAACCGGGACGCAGCCGGCACGACCGCGACGAGTTTCTCGAGGTCGCGCGCATGCCCCTCTCCGCCGCTCTGGCGCTGATCGAGCGCGGCGAAATGACCGACGCCAAGTCGATTGTGGCCCTCCTCTACGCGGCCCGCTTCCTGCTTCAGGACGGCAGGTAGGCGGCGACTGTCCCACCCCGGCCCCGCTGTCGCCCCCCGGTGACACACCGGGCTTCCCGTCCCCGGCGATGGAACCCTGTGGAACCCCGCGGTACCGGCGGGAATATGCAAGCGGTCGCCTTTCCGTCCTTCCGGCACGGATCGTGCGTAACGGCAGCGGAACTGCCCCCGACCAGGGCAGGTATCGACCACGGCGGGGTCAACCAAGGAATCGTGGAGGCTGAGTTGAGCAACCTGTCCCCAATCCCATCGGGCCTGAGGAAGATCGGGAGCGCGCAGCGGGCGGATCTCCTCACGGACGTCGAGGTGGTGCAGCAGTTCCTGGAAGGCGACAAACGCGCCTTTTCCGAGATCGTCCGCCGCTACGAGGGGCGCCTGCAGAGCTTCGTGCAGCGGATGGTGGGCGACCGCGAACGGGCGCAGGATCTCATCCAGGAGACCTTCGTGCGCGTCTACCGGCATCTGCACCGCTTCGATCAGGAACGGAAATTCTCGACCTGGATCTTCACGATCGCGGGGAATCTGGCGAAGAACGAGCTGCGCAACCGCTCCCGCAACCCGGTCGTCCTCTTCCAGACGCTGGTGCGCAACTGGGACGCCGAATCCCGCCCGCTCGAATGGGAGGATCCGAGTACGCGCCCCGACGATCTCTACCGCAAGCGATTCCTGCGCGAACGGGTCGAAGAGGCCGTGGCGCGGCTGCCGGAGCACCATCGCACCGTCTTCATACTGCGGGAGCTGCACGGCAAGAGCTACGACGAGATCGCCCGGATTACCGGGTGTACGCTGGGCACGGTCAAGAGCCGCCTGAACCGCGCCCGCAACAGCTTCGCGCGGATTGTCGCGCCGATGATTCGCTGACGCAACGGGGCGGGGAAGGGTGATGCGGGGACGGTCGCCCGGGTGAGGGATTGGGAACTGCGGGGCGCTTTTGGCGGTATATCGTACGGGTGACGATGGCGGGGCAGCCGACCGCCGCTCGCGCAACCGCGAGTTTGCGGCCATCTTTGATCAGGGTCGCGTGCGACGGCTCGCACGGTTCGAGTCTCGATGGCGAATCACGAAGACGAACCTGGATCAACCTGCGCTCGGGGAGTGGCGACCGTGAAAGATCAGACCCGCGTGGGGCGAAGACAGTGCGCTGACCGGTCGATGGCCCGGTCCCGCGCAGAGGCTGGCGTGCGCGACGCGACGGGCGACGGGTGTCGCTGGTTCCTCGAGATCTATTCGGATTACCGGGACAACCGGCTGGACTCCTGCCGGCGCAACCTGGCGATCGCGCATATCGCCGACTGTCCGCGCTGCCGCCGCTACGACCGCGTCCTGCGCACCGGGGTGGCGGTGCTGCGCGACGAGGAGTCCGCGCCCCGTGGCCGGGGTCTCGAGCTGGCGACGCTGCGCGATCTGGCGTGGCGGCAGGAGCAGACCGAATCGCGCGCGCTGGGGATGGCGGGCTCCGGAATGACGACGGCGGGTCTGGCGCTGGTGGCGCTCGTGCTGGGCGCCATGGCCTGGTTCCCCCTCTTTCTTGCGCCGGGACCGGTTGAGCTCGACCTGGAGCCGGTCGTCGCCACCGCCCCCGCCCCCCCACCCCTCCTCCACCCCCGCCCCCTCCCGTCCCTCCTCTCTCCCGCGTCCTCCCTCTTCTCGTATCCCTTCCCGGCCACCCTCTTTCCCCACCCCGGGCCCATTTCGTTCCCGGGCCACCGGCTCTCCTTTCCGAGACCGCGCCCACCCCTTCCCGGGGACGCCTTCCGGCCGGTCCTCGCCGACTACGGCGCCTGGCTTACCCGTCCGCCCCCCGGCGGCGTCACGACCGTCGTCGATCACGACTGACACCCGGACGGCACCGGTGCGAAACGCGGTCCGGCAGACCGCCCCTGGAGGCGCCCTGATCCCCCCGGCCTTGCGGCGTGCGCGCGACGGCGGAGTCTTCTTTCTGCACGGCCAGGACGACTACCGCAAGCGACTGGCGGCCCGCTTCCTCCTGGACCGCTACCTCGATCCATCCACCCGCGACTTCAACTTCGATCGTCTGGAGGGCGCCGAGGTGGCGCTGGAGCGGCTGGCGTCGGTGATCGAGACCCCTCCGATGATGGCCGAATGGCGGGTCGTTCAACTGCTGGAAACCGAGGCGCTCGCGGGCAGTCCAAAGGCTCGCAAGGTGATTCTGGACACGGCGAAGTCACCCCCGCCCGGTCTGGCGCTGATCCTTCAGGGAACCATCCCCCCCCGCTCGAAGGCGCGCTTCTACAAGGATCTGGCGAAGTTGGCCCAAACCGCCGAATTCAGGCCGGTAACCAGAGATGCGCTGCCGGGGTGGCTGGTCGCCTGGGCCCGCGATGAACTGAACGCGACGCTGAAACCGAGAGCCGCGCAGGCGCTGGTGGGTGGGGCCGGGACCGATCTCGGGGTGCTGGTGCAGGAGCTTCGCAAGCTGGCCGAGATGGTGGGCGCCGAGGCCGCGATCGATGTGGAGGCGGTGCGCCAGGCGGGGATCCGGCTGCCGACCCAGGATCGCTGGGCATGGTTCGAACTGGTGGGGAACCGGCGAATCGAGGAGGCGATGCGTGGACTTCCCGTTCTGTTGCAGCAGGGCGAAACGCCGATTGGTCTGGTGATCGGGCTGTCGGCGCAGTTGCTGCGGATCGGGGTGGCGCTCGAGGGGGGAACCCGGGCGCTGACCTCGGTGCTGCCGCCCTTTCAGCGCTTTCTGGCGCGGCGCCTTGCGGGGCAGGCGAAGAAATGGACGAGGGACGAGCTGGCCGATGCGGTGCGGGGGCTCTGCCGGCTCGACCAACTGCTCAAGGCCAGTGCGATTGAGGACGAAGTGCTGGTCGAGGCCTGGCTCGCTTCGTGCCGTCCGCGGTGACGGGGAAGTTGCCGGCGGGGGGAGGGGCGGAAGGGGGAAGGGTGGGCGAAGACGGCGAGTTGCGCCTGCGGATTCGGGGAATGCACTGCGCCTCCTGCGTGACGGCGGTGGAGCGCGCGCTGTCCGGCGTGGATGGCGTGGCGGAGGCGTCGGTGAATCTGGTCGATGCCAGCGCCCGGGTGCGGACGACCGGTCCCGCCCCCGACCCGGCCACCCTCTCACGCGCCATCGAGGCGGCCGGATACGGTGCGCGCGCGGTGACCGGAGCGGCCGGGCTGCTGGCGGCGTCGCGCGGCCTCGAGGAGGAGCAGGCGGCCGCCTTTGGGGATCTCATGCGCCGTTTCCGGATCGGGCTGACGTGCGGAATTCCCGTGGTGGCGCTCGGTCACTGGGCGATGATCCCCGGTCTTCCCCCCCTCTCCGCCCAGGCCGAACGGGCCGCCTGGTGGATCTCGGCGCTGCTCACGATCCCGATCCTCGTGCACGTCGGACGCGGATTCTTCGTCGGCGGCTGGCGCGCGGCACGGCGCGGCACGGCCACCATGGACACCCTCGTCGCGCTTGGCACCGGCGCGGCCTGGATCTACTCCACCGTCGCAATCGTGGCTCCGGAACTCTTCCCGGCGGGCAGCGCGCGTCCCTTCTACGAGGCCGTCGCGGCGGTGATCACCCTGGTCGTGCTCGGCCAGGCGATCGAGGCCCGCGCCCGGGGACGTACCTCGCGCGCGCTGCGAGCCCTCCTCGATCTGTCGCCCCGTACCGCCGAACGCATGCGCCCCGGCAAGGACGGCGAGACCGGAACCGGCACAGAAGTCGCCCCACGCACCGAAGTCATTCCTCTGGAAGAAGTTGCGGTAGGCGACCGGCTCCTGGTGCGGCCCGGCGGCCAACTTCCGCTCGATGGACGCATTCGCGACGGGACCAGCGAGATCGACGAATCGATGCTGACCGGCGAGAGCCTGCCGGTGCGGCGTGCCCGCGGTGACGAGGTGATCGGCGGAACGGTGAACGGAACCGGTGCGCTGACGATCGAGGTGACGCGGAGGGGAGAGGAGACCGTGCTGGCGCGCATCGTCGACCTGGTGCGGCGCGCGCAGAGCAGCAAACCCCCCGTTCAGCGCACGGTGGATGCGGTTGCGGCCCGTTTTGTGCCGGCGGTGGTGATTGTGTCGCTGGCGACCTTCGTGACATGGTATCTGGCAGGCCCCGAGCCCCGCCTCAGCTTCGCGATGGTCACCTCGGTGACGGTGCTCGTGATCGCCTGTCCCTGCGCACTGGGACTGGCCACCCCCCTTTCGGTGATGATCGCGATCGGCAAGGCGGCGGCGCACGGCGTCCTCATTCGCGATGGTGAAGCTCTGCAGAAGGCGCGCAGCGTGGACACGGTGGTTCTCGACAAGACCGGCACCCTCACCGAGGGCCGTCCCCGCGTGGTGTACGCCGCTGCGGCCCCGGATCTCGCCGAGGACGATCTGCTCCGGATCGCGGCGGCGGTCGAGAGCGCGTCGGAACATCCGCTGGCCCGGGCGGTAGTCGGCTTTGCGCGCCGTCGCGGGGTGGCTCCGGCCGTGGGCGAGCGGGTGGCCGCGCATCCGGGGCAGGGGGTGTCGGGGTTTGTGGAGGGAAGACGCGTGTTGGCCGGGTCGCCGCGCTTTCTGGCGGCGGCGGGGGTGGGGCCGGGACCGCTGGCGGAAGACCTGGAACGAGTGGCCGGAGTGGGCGCGACTCCGGTAGCCGTGGCGGTGGGCGGGGCTGTGGGGGGGGTCTTCGGGGTGGCCGATACGGTGCGCCCCGGTGCGCGCGAGGCGGTGGCCCGGTTGAGGTCGGGGGGCGCCGAGATCATGATGCTGACCGGCGACGAAGAGGGGGTGGCGCGGCGGATCGCGGACGAGGTGGGGATCGCGGCGGTCCGGGCCCGGGTCTCGCCGGGTGGGAAGGCGGAGCGGATCCGGGAGCTTCAGCGCGAGGGAAGGGTGGTGGCGATGGTCGGCGACGGAATCAACGACGCGCCCGCGCTGGCCGCGGCCGATGTCGGGATCGCGATGGGAAGCGGCACCGATGTGGCGTTGCAGGCGGGCGAGGTCGCGCTCCTGGGCGATTCGCTGCGTGGCGTGGAGACGCTGCTGGCCCTCTCGCGGGCCGCGCACCGCAACATCGTCCAGAATCTGGTTGGGGCCTTCCTCTACAACGTTGTCGGCATTCCGGTCGCGGCGGGCCTGCTCTACCCGGTCTGGGGAATCCTCCTTTCGCCGATCTTCGCGGGCGCCGCCATGGCCTTCAGCTCGGTCACGGTCGTGGCCAACGCCAATCGCCTCCGCAGCTTCGAGCCCGCGCCCGCCTCCTCTTCCGCCGCCTCCCCCCGCCCCGCCGCCCCTGCCCGCTTCGACCGCTCCCCCCCACCATGACTCCCCGCGCAGCGCGCTCCTCGGCCTTCGACACGCCCCTGATGCGGCAGTGGCGCGAGGTCAAGTCCCGGCACCCGGACGACCTGGTCTTCTTCCGGGTCGGCGATTTCTACGAACTCTTCGGCAAGGATGCCGAGACGGGTTCGGCGCTTCTCGGACTCACCCTCACCACGCGCAACAACGGGGCCGCGCAGCGGGTACCCCTGGCCGGTGTGCCCGCCCGGGCGCTGGACGACTATGTGGACCGCCTGGTCCGGGCCGGGCGCAAGGTGGTGATCTGCGACCAGGTGGAGGACGCGGCCCAGGCCAAGGGACTCGTGCGGCGCGAAGTCGTCGAGACGGTGACCCCGGGCACGGTCGTGTCGGACGGGCTCCTGGAGGCGGCGCGCAACAACTTCATCGTGGCGCTGGCGGACGCAGGGAAGGGTATTGGCGTGGCCGCGATGGATGTGTCGACGGGGCAGTTGGTGGTGCAGATGGTGCTGCGCGAGCGTCTGGGGGACGAGCTCGAGAGGCTGGAGCCGAGCGAGATCCTGGTGGCCGAATCGGATGCGGGCGAAGTGCGAGAAACGGGGGAAGCGGAGGGGGGGCGGGGGGACGGGCGGGTGCGCACGATCCGCCCCGACTGGCTCTTCGATCCGGTGGCCGCGCGCGACGAGCTGGTGCACCGCTACCGGGTGCACTCCCTGGACGGATTCGGCTTCGAAGAGGGGGACGAGCCGCTGATCCGGGCCGCGGGCGCGCTCCTGGCCTACGTGGAAGAAATCCGTCCCGGAGCGGCGGCGAATCTCCACCCTCCCCGCATCCACCGACCCGGCGCGGCCATGACGCTGGACGCGATGACCCGGCGCAACCTGGAGCTGGTCGCCCCGCTACACCCCGACCGCGGCGGCGCCTCGCTGCTCTCGGTCCTGGACCGCACCCGGACCGCCATGGGAGCGCGCCTGCTTCGCTCCTGGGTGCTGCGTCCCCTGATCGACGCGGCCCGGATTCGGCGGCGGCATGGCGGCGTGGCCGAGCTCTTCGACGACCCCGAAATCCGCTCGGCGCTGCGTTCGGCGCTGGGTGGGGTCCGCGACCTCGACCGCCTTGGCGCGAAGATCTCATCGGCCCGGGCCACCCCGCGCGAGCTCCAGGCACTGGGACAGTCCATCCGCCGTTTGCCCGGCGTTCTCGGCTTCCACGCGCCCGCCGCGGAGCGCCCGGTCACTGTCTTCGGCGACGCGGCCCCTTCATCACCCACCCCCACCCCCTCCGCCGATTCCACCCCTCCCCCCTCCCCCGGCGACCCGCCCGGCAGCGCCCTCATCCGCGCGCTGCTCGACGGCTTCGACCCCCTGCACGATGTGGCCGATCGCATCGAGCGCGCCCTTGGCGACGACGTCCCGGCCACCCTCGCCGACGGCAACGTCATCCGCGACGGTTACGACCCCGCCCTCGACCGGCAGCGCGAGTTGCGCGACGGGGCGGCCGATTTCATTGCGGGACTCCAGGCGCGAGAACGCGAACGCACCGGGATCGCCTCGCTCAAGGTCGGCCAGAACCGGGTCTTCGGGTACTATCTCGAGGTCACGCACGCCAATCGCGCGCGCGTCCCCGGCGACTACATTCGCAAGCAGACGCTCACCACCGCCGAACGCTACGTGACGCCCGAGCTCAAGGAGTGGGAAGAGAGGATCTTCGAGGCGGAAGACGGGATCGCGCGGCTCGAACGCGAGCTCTTCACGGCGCTGCGCGACGAGCTGGCCGGGACGGTGCCGCGGATTCAGGAGACCAGCCGGCGGGTGGCGGTTCTGGATGCGCTGGCGGCGCTGGCGGAGGTGGCCGAGCGCAATGGCTACGTGCAGCCGGCGATCACGGACGACTTCACCCTCGACGTGACCGGCGGACGCCACCCCGTGGTCGAGGCCGCGATGCCCGCGAGCGACTTCATCCCCAACGATCTGCGGCTCGACGAGGAGGGACGGATCGCGATCGTGACCGGTCCGAACATGGCCGGAAAATCCACCGTTCTGCGGCAGACCGGGCTGATTCAGATCATGGCGCAGACCGGGTCCTTCGTGCCCGCCGTCCGCGCCGAACTCGCGCTGTGCGACCGGATCTTTACCCGCGTGGGCGCTGCGGACGACCTGGCGCGCGGCCAGTCCACCTTCATGGTCGAGATGAACGAGACCGCGGCGATCATCAACGGAGCCACCGAGCGCAGCCTGATCCTCCTCGACGAGATCGGGCGCGGCACCTCCACCTACGACGGCGTGTCGCTGGCCTGGGCGGTCACCGAGCACCTGCACGATCACCTGGGCGCCAAGGCGATCTTCGCCACCCACTACCACGAGCTCACGCGGCTGGCCGAACTTCTTCCCCGCGTGCGCAACCTGAATGTGGCGGTGCGCGAGGCAGGCCACGACATCGTCTTTCTGCGGCGGCTGGAGGCGGGCGGCGCGGACCGTTCGTACGGAATCCATGTCGCACGGCTGGCGGGGCTGCCCCCTGCGGTGATCGCGCGGGCGCGGCAGCTTCTGGCCGAGCTGGAGGAACGAACGGTCGAGGGCGGCGCGGCTGCGGCGGGACTGGGCGCTCGCGGCAGCGGTGATGGGCGCGGCGAGAGCGGACAGCTTTCGCTATTCATTCAGGAGGTCCACCCGGTGGTGGAACGGCTGCGCACAATCGATCCGGAGGCGATGACGCCCCTGCAGGCGCTCAACGAGCTGCACGCCATGCACGAGGCGCTAAAGAAAGAGGAGGGGGAATGAGGGGTGGCGCCGGGAGGACGGAGGGATCGGTGGCGAGCCGGGTCCGGCGGATGGGCGGGCTCATCGGAGCGCG
Source organism: Longimicrobiales bacterium (assembly GCA_965213665.1). Classification (GTDB taxonomy): domain Bacteria; phylum Gemmatimonadota; class Gemmatimonadetes; order Longimicrobiales; family Gaopeijiaceae; genus Bin94. The sequence continues at coordinate 2,111,743 of CBDBZW010000003.1, read as the reverse complement.
CCGGGGGCGGATGGCGTTCGCGGCGGCGGCGTGGTTCGTTGCGGCGTGCGCCTCGGAGCAGGACATTGAGCGGCCCATCCCCCTTGCCGAAGGCGGCGCGGTCGAGTATCCCCTTGAGATGTGGAACCGGAACGTCGAGGGCACGACGCTGCTGCGGGTGCTCGTGAATGCACAGGGCGGGATCGACAGCGTCGCGGTGGGCGAGAGCAGCGGGCATCCCGCGTTGGATTCGGCGGCGGTCGCGGGCGCCCGGACGATGCGCTTCCAACCGGCGGAGAGGCGCGGCCGGCCTCTGGGAATCTGGGTGCGGCTGCCGGTTCACTTTCAGAAGCGCCCGCACAGGCCCGAGCCCGGACCCGGACCGGCGATCCGGTGAGCGTGCCGCTCAGGGTTGCCGTGCTCCTGGGGGGAAGCTCCGAGGAGCGGGGCGTGGCGCTGGCGAGCGGCTGCGAGGTTGCCCATGCGCTGCGTTCGGCGGGACACGACGTGGTGGCGATCGATTCGGCCGGTGGGCCCCTCGCGCCCGGGACCGAGCGGCGCATTCGCGAGACGGGGATCGGGCAGGCCGATGTGCCGATGCGCGCGCCGCGGAGAGCGGCGGCGCTGCCGGACGCCGAGGTGATCGCCGGGAGCCGGGCGCTGGCCGAAGCCGATGTGGTCTTCCTCGCGCTGCACGGGGGGGCGGGGGAGGATGGCACCATCCAGACGCTCCTGGAGGCAGCCGGGATCGCCTACACGGGGAGCGGTCCGGTGGGGTGCGCGCTCGCCATGGACAAGGACCTTACCAAGCGGTTGCTGACGGGCGGCGGTGTGGCCACGCCCGGCTGGGCGACAAATCCCGCGAGCGCGGCCGGGGTGGTGGAGCGGCTGGGCCTTCCCGTGATCGTCAAGCCGGCGTCGGGGGGGTCGTCGGTGCGCCTGACCCTTGCCGATTCGGCGGATGCGGTGGCCGCCGCGATCGGGGTGGCGGGGGGCGGGGGGGACGCGGTCCTCTGCGAACAGTACATTGCGGGCCGCGAATTCACGGTGGGAATCCTGGAGGATGCGACTGCGGAGCGCGGCGAGCATGCCATTGGAGCTGCGCAGGGAGGGACTCGCGCAAGCGATCGCCCGGAGGCGAGCGCGTTGCCGGTGGTCGAGATCGAACCCGCCCGGGAACTCTTCGACTTCGAGTGCAAGTACCGTCCGGGGATGGCGATCGAGACCGCACCCGCGCGCATCCCGAACGATCTGGCCCGCGCTTTGCAGGAGACCGCGCTCCGGGTCCATCGAATCCTCGGACTGCGGCACTATTCGCGGGTCGATTTCATGGTGGACGACTCGGGGAACGCCTGGTGCCTGGAGGCGAACTCGCTCCCGGGAATGACCTCCAACAGCCTGCTGCCGAAGGCCGCCCGCGCCGCCGGGATGAGCTTCGCCGGTCTCTGCGACCGGATCTGCCGGCTGGGTCATCGCGAGGGGCCGCGGGCGCGGTGGAAAGGACAGGGAGCAAGGTGAGATTCTCGTCCGGGCGGGCGCGTCCCGCGGGTTTCGGGGGAATGCGTTTCGGAGGGTCGAGTCCGGGCGGAATGGGCTTCGGGGGACCGCGCGTCACCCCCTGGGTCAAGCGACTGCTGATCGCCAACGCGGCCATCTTCCTGATCACCGTCCTGGTCGGCTTCGGTCCCATGGCGGACCTCTTCGCCTTCTCGCCCGGCCGCTTCCTGCAGCGCCCCTGGGGCATGGTGACGTACATGTTCGTTCACCAGGGCCTCTTCCACCTCCTGATGAACCTTCTCTTCGTCTTCTTCTTCGGCCCTCCGCTGGAGGAGCGCTGGGGATCCGCCACCTTCATCCGCTTCTACCTGGTCTGCGGGTTGGCGGGCGCGATGCTCAGCCTCGCCTTCTCGAACGCTCCGATCGTGGGCGCGTCGGCGGCCTGCTACGGCCTGACGCTTTCCTTCGCCATGATCTGGCCCAACGTGCAGGCCTACATCTGGGGCCTGGTGCCGGTGCGGATGAAGTGGATCGCGGGCTTCATGATTGCGCTCAGCCTGGTCAGCGCGCTCGGGCCACAGCGGGACGGAGTGGCGCATCTTGCGCATCTGGGCGGCGCCGCGGCGGGATTCCTGCTCATGCGCTTTGCGGGTCTGGGCGAGCGGAGATCGCCGGGGGCGTCACGGCCGGCGGGTGCTGATCCTAGGCAGCGCAAGGCGGGACGCACGATGCGGCGGGGCGGAAGACGAGGCGGCCGTCGCATCGGACCGGTCCCCCTCTGGAGAGACATTCTCAATCGCTGGAGGATGCGCGGAACCCCAAGGGGGGAATCTTCAGCCGGGCCCATCGACTTTTCTCCCAAGACGCCGCCGCCGCAGAACCGGGCCGCCCACGAAGAGCTCGACCAGGTGGACGCCGTGCTGGACAAGATCTCGGCACGGGGCATCCAATCCCTCACCCCCGAGGAGCGTGCCCTCCTGGACCGGGTGTCGCGACGGACGCGGGCGAACTGACCCAAACTATACCGTGGGTCCGAAACACCCCGCCGTCACCTGCTCCCGGTGCTTCAACTTGACCGCGCCGCCGAACGGTTTCTAGCTTCCGTGGCCTTCTGCCCGTCCCCGGATGGGCGGGCTTCAACTCCGGCACCCGGGACGCGGCCCCGTGAGGGCGTCCCGCAGACACTCAAGGGGGTGGCATGGCTCAGGCCAAGTCCTTCAAGACCGAACAGATTCGCAACGTGGTGGTTCTCGGACACGGCGGATCGGGAAAGACCACGCTGATCGACGCGCTCTGCTTCGCGTCGGGGAGCTCGCGTCGGCGGGGCAAGGTCGGCGAAGGCACGGCCCTCACCATGACGACCCCGGAAGAGAAGTTGCACGGCATGTCGCTGGAGGTCACGGTGGCGCACGCCATTCACGACGGTGCGCGCATCAATCTCCTGGACACGCCCGGATACATGGATTTCATCGGCGAGGCCACCGCCGCGGTTCGTGTGGCCGAAGCCGCGCTGTTCACGGTCGGGGCCGCCGCCGGGGTCGAGGTCGGAACCGAGATGCTCTGGGAGGTATGCGATCGCCGGGAGCTGCCGCGCATGGTCTTCATCTCGATGATGGACAAGGCCCACGCCAACTTCGACGAGGCGCTGGACGAGCTTCGCGAAAAGCTGGCGCCGGGGGCCGTTCCGGTGCAGGTGCCGATCGGGGCGGCGGGAAGCTTCCGCGGCGTGGTCGATCTCTTCACGGGGAGGGCCCGCATCCATCGTCGGGGAACCATGACCGGCGAGTATGACGAGGGACCCGTGCCGGACGAGGTGGCCGACGCGGTCGAGGAGTGGACGACCGAGCTCATGGAGACGCTCGCCACCACCGACGAGGAGCTGCTGGACCGCTACCTGGAGGGGGAAGAGATCCCCACCGCGGAGCTGATGGCGGCGCTGGCCGGGGCCATGGCCGAGGGCGAACTCGTTCCGGTCTTCTGCGGGGCCGCCGAGCAGTCCTTCGGGGTACGGGAGCTCCTGCAGGGGATTGTGGATCTGGCGCCCGATCCGGGGAGCGTGGGAACGATTGCGGCGAAGTCGGCGAGCGGCGATGTAGTCGAGTTGCGCGCGGCCCCCGACGAGGTTGCCACCGCGCTCATCTTCAAGACCAGCACCGAACCCCATGTGGGGGAGCTGTCGCTCTTCCGCGTCTATTCCGGGATGGTCGCCAACGGCACCGAGCTGCGCAACACCGTCCAGGGCGCAGCGGAGCGAATCAATCACCTGGCGATTCCACAGGCGCGCGAACGGGTTGACGTAGAGGCGCTCTACCCGGGCGACATCGGCGTTGTCGCCAAGCTCAAGTCCTCCCGCACCAACGACACCTTGGCCGCGCCGGGAACGAATATCGTGCTGGACGGCATCGACTTCCCCAGCCCCGACATCTCGGTTGCGGTCCACGGCGCCACCCGCGCCGACGAAGACAAGATGGGCGAGGCGCTGGGCCGGCTCCACGACGAGGATCCCACCTTCACCTCCGAGTTCAATCCCGAGCTCCGCCAGACGATCGCGCGCGGCATGGGCGAGCTTCATTTCCTGGTCCAGTTCGAGCGGCTGAAGCGGAAGTACGGTGTATCGGTCGAAACCGAAACGCCGCGAATCGCCTACCGCGAGACCATCACGGCGGAGGCCCAGGGCCAGGGACGCTTCAAGAAGCAGACGGGGGGAAGGGGTCAGTTCGGCGACTGCTGGGTGCGGCTGCGTCCACGCGAGCGCGGCGAAGGCTACGAATTCGTCAGCTCAATCAAGGGCGGCGTGATTCCGACGAAGTACGTGCCCTCGGTGGACCGCGGAATCCAGGAAGCGGCGGCGAACGGAGTGATTGCCGGCTATCCCCTGGTGGACTTCGTGGCCGAGTGCTACGACGGCTCCTACCACTCGGTGGACTCGTCCGACATCGCCTTCAAGGTCGCGGGCTCCTACGCCTTCAGGAATGTGGCCGAAAAGGCGAAACCCGTCCTCCTCGAACCGATCATCGAGGTCAAGGTCACCGCCCCCGACGAATACGTGGGCGACATCATGGGCGACCTCAACGGCCGCTCGGCGCGCGTGCTCGGCATGGACCCGCTGGGCGGCAACACGGCGATCCGGGCCATCGTGGCCGAAGCGGAGCTGTACAAATACGCCTCGGCGCTGCGCTCAATCACCCAGGGCCGCGGCCACCACCGCCGCAAGATGCTGGGCTACGACGTGGTGCCCCCGATGCGCACGGCAAAGATCGTGGCGGAGGCGGCGGAGCGGGAGTGATTACCTCATTGGAAGCGACCGCCGAATCCTGGACCGATCAGTTGGAATGCTCAGCGAGGTCCCTGAATGGCTCGATCGATAACCGGACCGGAAAACCGCTCCGTGCCGACTGGGTTTTCGGGAGCTCACGCGTCTTGAAGGGGACATGGGTGGTATGATCCCGGCAAGCCCGGTCGCCTTGCTCGAGTGTGCGCGGCCGCTTCGGGGGCCTCACCTCGCCGCCCCCTCTGTGGAAAGCCGACCTGGTCGGCCCTGTATCCCCCCGGCTTCCGAAAGCGCCTCAGGGGTCCCCAGGGGCCGCCGCCACCACCACCTTTCGCGCCCCGGCGCTCATTCGTCCAACGAGGAACCGTGCCGGACGATCGAAGTCTGTATACCGGCGAAGTCGCCGATATAGCTTGCTATAACTGCGCACACCACCACCGCCGCGTACTTGTTCGGGGTCACCAGCCCCCGGTCCAGACAGTACGCCACCCGCCCGCACCATTCGTAGGGGCCGGGGACCGACACGTCCACATTGATGGCCGCCGCCACGTCCGCGGCCGTGCAGCCCTTCACCCGCTTGATAGGTCCGGGCCGCCCGGACCATCCGGCCAGCGCCTTCGCAACTTCCCACGCCCGAACGCTCATTCGTCCCCCGGGGGCTCGGGTTCGGTTGTGAAGATGGCCGCCATGCCAAACAAGATCACCGCCAGTATGGCAAGTGCAACGAGCACCCGTACCCAGCGGCCTTCGGCGGCGGCCATAGAGACCGCCGCCACGAACCCAACCCACAGCCACGCCTCCACCACCTTCCGCACCCCGGCGCTCATCTTCCCCCCCTCATTCGGCGCACCCCCGCGACAGCTGCACGGCATGCCGCCAACCGATCAGGGCAGCGTAACTGTCCTTCCATCTCGTCTGCTCCTGGATGGAGGAGATGCCGAGCAGATGACGAATCCGCCGAGCGACGTCGCCCGCGCATTCTTCGACCGAGGGCCTGGATGGGTAGCGGCGGGGGCAACTCGTCCACATCGGTTGCCAGATCGAGCGCCAACTGACGCCTCTCGCAGGCCAACCGCACCGCCAGGCGCAACGCTGGCGTCTGGGCACGAACCGGGATGCCTGGGAATCGCCGGAAGTCGCGCAGCGCGGTGAAACCACGCGGCGGCTTAGAGAGATAGAAGACGGCCAGCGGACGTTTCGCGGCGTTGGCGAGCAGCCTGAGTTGCCGCACCGTCGGTTGAATGGCGCCGTCCTCCCACTGGCGAACGATCGCTTCGCTCGTGCCCGCCTTCTTCGCGGCATCGGCTACCGACCAGCCCGCATCCTGCGAACCCAGCGAATGAGCTCAGCTTTGACTCGCGCACACACCCTGGATACCTCGGGGGACTCGGCGGCTGGTCAGTTCAGACCATGCCGTCGTGGGGACGTATCAATCCGAAATCTACCTTGCGACTGGTCCGGCGGGAATCAGGGCGGCGAACCAACCCCTACCGCGTATAAATCAGCAGCACCCCATTTGCGCCGCGGTCGCCGTAGAGCAGGCCCGCGTCCATCGGCGAGATGAACTGGATGCGGCGCACGTCCTGCGGGTTGAGCTCCAGGAGGAAGAAGCTGGCTTCGGGGACCGGGCCGTCGTTGATGCGCACCTCCACCATGTTGCAGGTGTTCGCGTCCACGCCGCGGCCGCGCTGCATCTCGATGCACACGCCCCACTGCGGATCGCCGAAGGCGTTGGGGAGCATGGTTTCGCGGATCTGGAGGCCGGGGACGCGGGCTTCGCGGGCCAGCGCCGGGAAGGATGTGACGCGGTGGATGATCGAATCGACCCGCGCCTCGGTGAGTCCCCGGAAGCGGGTGCCGACGGTGGAAAACATGAAGGGGTTGCGGCGGCCGGTGACGACCAGCGGGTCAAGCGCGATGGCCTCGGTGGCGAGGCGGATTTCTATCCCGAGCGCCTCGTTGCTGAAGGCGGTCAGGGAATCGATGCGGGTGGCGTAGCCGATGACGCTGGTCTCGATGATCTGGCGACCGGGCGGTACTCCGGTGAAGCCGAAGCGTCCCAGGGTGTCGGCGAACTCGGCGTGGCTTGAACCGACCAGGCGGACGTGCGCTCCGGGAATCGGGCCGCCGGTGGCGTGGTCCAGGACCGAACCGGTGATGGTGACGGGATCCGAGATGCGAATCGACATATCCGCGATCTGCGGTCCCGAGCGGGTGATCTCCAGGGGAACCGGCTCGCCGTTGCCGAAGGCCACCACGATCTCCAGCGGCTGCGCGGAATCCAGATGGCAGAGACGGTATTCGCCGTTGTTGCCGGTTCGCGCCTCGCGCAGCACCCGCCGCCGCTGCAGAAGTCCACTCGTCTCGCCCAGCGCAATGACCCGGGCCCGGGGAAGGGGCACGCCCGTCACCGCGTCGGTCACGATTCCCCCGACCGAGGTGTCGCCTTCGCCCGCCTCCGCCGAGCACCACCCCGCGAGGAGCGTCGCCCGGGACGGCACCGACAGATAGGCCTCGCTCACCGCCCCGCTGCGGACCAGAATCCGGCGCGGCGTCCCGCTCACCCCGAGCGTTCCGAGCCGTTCATGGAAGAAGACCAGTGTCTGCTCCCCGGCGGGCACCTCATCCAGCCGGAACTGACCGCTCTCGTCGGCATCGGTAACGACGCTCGTTCCCATCACGGCCACCCGGGCCCCCGCCAGCGGCGCGCTCGAGGTGCTGTCGAAAACGAGCCCGATCACCGTTCCGCTCCCCGCTTCCTGCGCGCCGGCGCCCACCCCTCCCGCCATGCCGCCGCCCGCGAGCACGGCCGCAACGATCGCCACCGCACCCCACCGCGGCCACAACGCACCGAAAGCGACCCGGTCGGCTAGGCGCCGGGGCTGCGAGTTGGCCGGAATTCGTATGGCCGAGCTTCGCATGGCAGGAATTGGCGCGACCGGGTTTCGCCTGGCCGGAGTTCCCGTCAACGGGACCGGCTTCCAACGGACCGGCATCAACGGAACTCGCATCAACAGGACTCGCATCAACGGGACTGGCATCAGGTCAGGATGGCAGGGAAGAGGGAAAGGTGACGACAAGCCGGAACTACGCACGCGCCGCCGCCGCATCAACCGGACTCGCCGCGCAATCGCCGCCACCCGGTCTCCAAGGTACAACATCGCGGCCGGAAAGGGTTCACGGATCGGTCCCGCTCCACGCCCGGCACCTGGCCCGCGCGACCCGCATCCGCCCGCAGGCTATATTGAGGACTGGTCGTCCGTTGCGAAAGATCCCGGGCTCGTACGGCCGCACGCCTCTCCATTCCGCACCCTCTTCCCGGACCCGCCGCGACCGGCAGAAACCACCCCGCACCCCTGGAGGGCACGCCGTGGCAGGACACAACAAGTGGTCGCAGATCAAGCGCAAGAAGGCGGTCAATGACCACAAGCGCGGCCAGATCTTCACGAAGGTCATTCGCGAACTGACCGTCGCCGCCCGCGAGAGTGGGGGCGATCCCGACTTCAATCCCCGGCTGCGGCTGGCGGTTGACACGGCCAAATCCGCCAACATGCCGCAGGAGAACATCGAGCGTGCGATCAAGCGCGGCACCGGCGAACTCGAGGGCATCACCTACGAGGAGATCGTCTACGAGGGCTACGGACCGGGCGGCGTCGCGCTCTACATCGAGACCGTGACCGACAACCAGAAGCGCACGGTGGCCGAGGTGCGCCATCTGCTCGACAAGAACGGGGGGAATCTGGGGACCGCCGGCTCGGTTGCGTGGCAGTTCGACCGCAAGGGGGTGATCTGCGTGGCCGGGGAGGGGATTGACGAGGACGAGATCTTCGAGGCGGCGGTGGAGGCGGGGGCCGAGGATGTGCAGAGCGGCAACGGCGAGTTCGTGGTCACCACCGAGGCCGGAACGCTGCACGAGGTGCGGGAAGCGCTTGCGGATGCGGAAATCGCGCTCTCGTCGGCACAACTGGTCATGGTGGCGAAGAACGAGATCGGGGTTCGGGGACGCGACGGCGAACGGCTCCTCCGGCTGCTCAACGCCCTCGACGACCACGACGATGTCCAACAGGTTCATACCAACGCCGATCTGGACGAAGCGGTGCTGGCGCGGGTGCAGTGAAGACCGGCGACACAGCAATGATTCGGGTGCGGGCGGCGCCGTGCGGGGTGCGGTTGTGGTGAGCGGGGGCAAGGGGGAACCAGCGCGAAGCGTTCTGCTCGGCATCGATCCCGGCACGGCCGTCACCGGCTTCGGCGCGGTTGCGGTGGACGCGCGCAGACGCGCGACGTTGCTGCAATGCGGCGTCATTCGCACCTCTCCGCGAACGCCGCTACCCCGCCGCCTCCTCGAAATTCACGAGGGTGTGGACGAGTTGCTCGACGAGTTCGCTCCGGCGGTCCTGGTCGTCGAGCATGCATTTCAGGGAAAAAACGCCCGCAGCGCGCTGACCCTCGGACAGGCCCGGGGCGCGATCATCGTGGCCGGGGCACGGCGCGGGGTCGAGATCGCCGAATACGCCCCGCGAGATATCAAGAAGGCGGTCACCGGAACCGGCGCGGCCACCAAGGAACAGGTTGCCTGGATGGTGCGCCGCCACCTTCGCCTGAGCGCCGATCCCGCCCCGAGCGATGCCGCCGATGGCGTCGCCGCAGCGCTCTGCCACGCCTTTGGCGGGTCGCTCCCAACGTTGTCGGCCGACCGGGCCGCCCCCGCCCCCCGCCCCCCGCCCGCCTTCCCCCCCGCCACCCTCACGGCCGCGAGGACCGCCCGGTGATCAGTCGCATTCGCGGCACCGTGCTCGCCCGCGATATCGACCGGGTCGAAGTCCTCACCACCGGCGGCGTCGTCTACGAGGTCCACGTTCCCCTCAGCGTCTTTCAGCGCCTGCCGGCGGAGGGCTCCGAACTGGAAATCCTCACCGCCTGGCTTGTCACGGGCGATATCCCGCAGCTCTACGGCTTCCTGGACGAGGTAGAGCGGTCGCTCTTTCGCCGCCTCATGAGTGTGCAGATGGTGGGGCCGAAACTCGCCGTTGCCATGCTCGGCGCCTACGATGCCCGGCGGCTGGCGCGGGCGCTGGCGGAGCAGGACATTCCGGCTCTGGTCCAGATTCCCGGGCTGGGGAAGAAGACGGCGTCGCGGCTGGTGCTGGAGCTCTCCGACAAGGTGGACGATCTGGCCGCCGCTTCCCGGCACGAGGGCCCCGCCCAACAGCTCGCTGCCGACGCGGTGGCCGCCCTGGTCAGCCTGGGCTATGCCTTCACCGAAGCCGACGCCGCCGTGCGCGCCGCCATGAACGACGCCACCTTCGACAACGCCGCAGAGGTCATCCGGCGGGCGCTCGCCGCCCGCGCCGCCGGCCGCTGATCCGCCCCGCCCTCCCATCGCCTGGGCGCCCTGGCCGCGCGATTACCCTGGTCACCCACTCCCCGTCCCCCGGTCCCCCAATGACCCGACGCACCGAGATCACCACCCCGGACGCGCTCCCGCAGGAGGCCCGGTCCGAGTTTTCGCTGCGCCCCCGCCGGCTTGCGCACTTCGTCGGCCAGGAGAAGGTCAAGCGGGGACTGGAGATCTCGATCGAGGCGGCGCGGGGCAGGAACGAACCCCTCGACCACATCCTCTTTCACGGTCCGCCGGGACTGGGCAAGACCACCCTGGCCACCCTCCTGGCGCGCGAGATGGCGGCCGGAATCACCACCACCTCCGGTCCGGTCCTCGAAAAACCCGCCGACCTCGTGGGCGCGCTCACCAATCTGCAGCGCGGCGACATCCTCTTCATCGACGAAATCCACCGCCTGCGCCCGGTCATCGAAGAGTTTCTCTACCCCGCCATGGAGGACTTCCGCGTCGAGGTGCGGCTCTCGGAGGGTCCCCGCGCCCAATCCGTCACCATGTCCGTCGAACCCTTCACCCTGGTCGGCGCCACCACCCGCTTCGGCCTCCTCACGGCCCCCATGCGCGCGCGCTTCGGGATTACCGAACGGCTCGACTTCTATCCGCCGGGGGATCTGGCCGCGATCATCGCGCGGAGCGCCAGCCTTCTCAAGATCGAGTCCACCCCCCAGGGCGCCCGGGAACTCGCCGAACGGGCCCGCGGAACCCCCCGGGTGGCCAACCGGCTGCTCAAACGGGTGCGCGACTTTGCCCAGGTCCGCGCCGACGGCATTCTGAACCAGGATGTCGTGGGGCGCGCGCTCGAGCTCCTGGGCGTCGACGAACACGGTCTGGACTCGATGGATGCGCGCATCCTGGAGGCGGTCGCGGTGCGCTTCGCGGGCGGTCCGGTGGGACTGAACTCGCTGGCCGTGGCGCTCGGCGAGGATCCCGGAACGATCGAAGAGGTCTACGAGCCCTTCCTGATCCAGCAGGGACTGATGATGCGCGGTCCGCGCGGCCGGGTGGCGACGGCGAGGACCTGGGAAGTATTGGGATTGCCCGCGCCCGCAGGGGACAGGCCGGACGATCCGGAGTTGCCGGGGTTGTTCAGGTGAAGGCGCCCCGGCGCGGCCGCCGCTTCGTCCTTGCGGTCACGCTCCTTGTCCTGGCTTCGTTCATCCGGTCACCGCTCGGCCCGGGCCCCGCCCTCCACGCCCAGGAGGTGATTGAACTTACCCACAGGGACCAGCGCATCGAGGCCGGTTTCGAGGAGCTCTTCCGCGTCGGGGTTCTGGACGGCGAGCCCTGGGAGATGTTCGGCCGGGTCAACCAGGTCGCCTTCGACGCCGAGGGCAGACTGTACATCTTCGACGGGACGATCGACCTGATGGGCGCCGGGGATCTCCGGATTCTGGTCTTTGACCGCGCCGGTGTCTTTCTGCACGAGTTCGGTTCCTCGGGCGGGGGTCCGGGGGAGTTCAACCGGCCGACCGCCTTCGCGGTGCTACGGGACGGAACCACCGTGGTGCATGACGCCGGCCACCGCGCCTACCAGCTCTTCGACCGCTCGGGGGCCTTCCTGCGCATGGTGCGCACCGGCGCGGATTCCCGGGTATCTGCGCGCTCGGGGAGCCTTCTGCCCGACCCTCGCGGCGGCGCGGTCCTGGCCGGTGACTTCGGCGGAAACTTCCGCGTCAGCATGGGGAGCGCGGGTGGCGCGGCGGCGACCCCGCCGACCATGCGCCCGATCGTGCGGGTGGAGCTGGACGGCGAGGTCATTCAGGCGGACACGATCGTCCGGGGGTGGCTGCCCGCGCGCGACGCCCTGAACGAAGTCGCTCCCAACAACATGCCCGCCGAACTGCAGGAGCTGCTGGGAGGAATGAGCATTCCCACCGTCTTCGAACCTCTGCTCCTGGCGGGACCGCTTCCCGGCGGCGGCATCGTTCATTCCGATTCCTCCGCCTGGTCGCTCAAGGTCACGCCAGCGGGAGAGCGGGAACCCGCGACGGTCATTCGGCGGCCCTTCGCGCCCGAGCCGGTCACGCCTGCCGTGCTGAGCGATTACCAGGAGAAGAGGGCGGCGGCGGGCCGGGGTCGCGGCGCCGGACCGGTCATGTTGCAGATGCGAGGACGCCGGGACGGCAATAACCCTGCCTTCTCGCAGACCGTGGAGATCCAGGAGCGCTACTACCCCGAGATTCCCGTTCTGCGCGCCCTGGCCGCCACCTGGGAGGGCCGCATCTGGGTGCAGCGCCGGGGCGACGAACCGGACCGTGCCGGACCGATCGACGTCGTGACGGCGCAGGGAGATTACATCGGGAGCTACGCCGCGACCGCGACCGCGATGCCCGACGCCTTCGGCCCCGGGGGACGCGCCGCCTTCATCGAACTGGACGACTACGATGTGGCCCGGGTCGTGGTGCGGAGGCTGCCGGGGGAAGTGCGCTGAACGCCTGCGCCCATGGCTACCCTCTCTACCTCCGACTTCGACTACCGCCTGCCGGAAGGACGAGTTGCGCGCTACCCGGCCGAGCGGCGCGCCGACGCCCGCCTGCTGGTTCTGGAGCGCGGCACGGGGCGAATTTCGCACCGCCGCTTCCGCGACCTGCCCGCTCTGATGCACCCCGGCGATCTCCTGGTGGTGAACGACACGCGCGTCTTTCCGGCGCGGCTGACGGGAGCCAAGCCCACCGGGGCCGCCGGCGAGGTTCTGCTCCTTGCGCCCGCCGGCAACGACGACCGCCTCTGGGAGGCGCTGGTGCGGCCCGGCAACAAGCTGCGCGAGGGGCGGGTGCTGGAGGTGGCGCCGCCCCCCGGCCCGCGCCATGACCGGCAGATTCCCGGCCCGCCGGAGGACCGGCTCCAGGTGCGAATTCTCTCGGTGCGCGCGGATGGCCGCCGCATTGTGCGTCTGGAGAGCGAACTCGCGCCGGAGGAGGCGATTGAGCGTTTTGGGCGGGTGCCGCTGCCGCCCTACCTGAGCCGCGAGGCCGAGCCGCTGGACCGCGAGCGCTACCAGACCGTCTATGCGCGCGAGGAGGGGTCGGTGGCCGCGCCGACGGCCGGGCTGCACTTCACGGGGGCGCTGCTGGAGCGGATCCGGGAGCGGGGCGTGGAGCGCGCGGCCGTGACGCTGCATGTGGGGGTTGGGACCTTCCGTCCGGTCGAGGCCGAGGATCCCGGTGCGCACCCCATGGAAAGCGAGCGCTACGCCGTGTCCGCCGAGGCCGCCGCCGCGTGGAGGCGTTGCCGCGAGGGGGGCGGTCGGGTGTGGGCGGTGGGGACGACGGTGGTGCGCACGCTCGAGACGGTGGCCGCGCGGCTGGGTGGGGCGGGGGTGGGGGCGGGGGCGGGGCGGACGGGGCTCTTCATTCGTCCCCCCTTTGACTTTCGCGCGGTGGATTGCCTGGTGACCAACTTTCACCTTCCGCGTTCCACCCTGCTGATGCTGGTGTCGGCCTTTGCCGGAATCGAGCCGGTCCGGGCCGCCTACGAGGAAGCGATCACGCGCGGCTACCGCTTCTATTCCTACGGTGACGCCATGGCGCTGGTCCCATGAATTCCAATCCCACGAAATCCAATCGCACGAATTCCAGTCCCGCGATCCCGCGAGCGACTCCGGTCCCATGAATTCCCAATCCCGCGGTCCCACGAGTAGTGCAGGCGCCACGAACGACGGTCCCTTCACCCTCCACGCCCGCGACCATCGCGCCCGCGCCGGAGAGCTCCGCCTCCCCGCCCACACCCTGCAAACCCCCGTCTTCATGCCCGTCGGCACCCTGGGAACCGTCAAGGGAGTCTCGCCCGGGGAACTTGCCGGCTCAGGCGCCTCGATGATCCTCGCCAACACCTACCACCTCTTCCTCCGGCCCGGCCACGAAGTCGTGCGCGAACTGGGCGGCCTCCACGCCTTCATGCGCTGGCCCGGCCCCATCCTCACCGATTCGGGCGGCTTCCAGGTCTTCTCGCTGGCCCGCATCCGCACCATTGCCGACGACGGCGTCACCTTTCGCTCGCACATCGACGGGAGCAGCCACCTCTTCACCCCCGAACGGGTGATCGACATTCAGCGCGCGCTCGGCGCCGACATCGCGATGGCCTTCGACGAGTGTCCCCCCGGCGGAGTGGACCGTGCCCGCGCCCATGCCGCCAACGACCGCACTCTGGCCTGGCTGAAACGCTGCCGCAGACGATTCGACGAGACTCGGGCCGAGGCGCCCCACCAGCGACTCTTTCCGATCATCCAGGGGAACGTCTACGACGACCTGCGCCGAACCCACCTTGAAGGGATCATGGCGCTTGGCGACTGGCCCGGATTCGGGATCGGCGGACTTTCCGTGGGGGAAGCGCGCGCGGACATGTGGCGCGTTCTGGAGCTCCTGGACGAACTCATTCCCGCCGACCGTCCGCGCTACCTGATGGGGGTGGGCTACCCCGACGACCTCCTGGAGGCGATCGGGCGCGGCTGCGACATGTTCGACTGCGTGGCCCCGACCCGCAACGCCCGTCACGGAACCGCCTGGTCGGCCGGCGATGGACAGATCAATCTCAGGGCGGCGCGCTTCCGTCTGGACCGGCGACCGATCGATCCGGAGTGCGATTGCCGGGCCTGCCAACGCTTCGACCGCGCCTACATTCGCCACCTTCTGGTTGCGGGCGAGCTGCTCGGCCACCGCCTCGTTTCCATCCATAATCTGCGTTTCCTGATCCGGCTCGCCGCCGAGTCGCGGTACCGCATTCGCGACGGAACCTTTACCATTTGGAGCCGGGAGTGGCTCGGCCGCTACCGTGCCGCCCGGGCCGAAGCGCGCCGTTGAGACGTCCGGGAGCGCACGGTCAATCCCACCCTTTGATTCCCTCAGACCCCGGATTCCTCAGACCCCGCATTCCTCTCCCTCAGACCCCGCATCCGTCGCATCCCGCATTCGCCTCATCCCTTACCCACCCATCCTTCACCCGCCCATCCCGACACCGAGAGACGAGACCCTTGAATCTTTTCCTCCTCCTTGCCGCCGCCCCCCCGCCCCCCATGGTCCCCCGCGAGGGCGCCAATCCGATGGCCGCCTTCCTTATTCAGGTCGTTTTCATCGTCGGGATCTTCTACTTCCTCCTCATCCGGCCGCAGCGCAAGGAGCGCAAGCGCCACCAGGAGATGCTCCGCAAGCTGGCCAGGGGCGACCGCGTCATGACCAATGGCGGAATCCTGGGCGAAGTGATGCACGCCGCGCCCACCGAGCTCACGATCCGCACTGCCGAGAACACCCGCATCGTCGTGGACCGGGGCCACATCGCGCGCAAGATCGACGAGAGCTTGGGCGCTGCGAAGAAGTAGGGGGACGAGCGTCATGCCCTGCCTCCGCTTCGCCGAACGCGGCTGGATTGCGGGAACGGACGCGAAGTCGTCTCCGGGCCTCTGCCCGCGCCGGTAGGGGGAAGCCCGGGTGGCGCTGCGCGAGATCGAGATCCTGGGGGCGAAGGTGCTGCGGCGTCCGGCCTCGCCCGTCGAGAGCTTCGACGACGAACTGCGCCAACTCGTCGCGGACATGTTCGACACGATGTACCACGCCGAGGGGATCGGGCTGGCGGGGCCGCAGGTGGGGGTGTCCAGGCGGGTCATGGTCATCGACGTGAAGGACGAGGACGGCGGGCGCCGCGTGCACGCGCTGGTGAATCCCGAGATCGTCGAATCCAGCCGCGAGACGGAGAAGGACACCGAGGGTTGCCTGAGCATTCCGGGAATCGAGGAACGGGTGGACCGGCCGGTGCGGGTTACGGTCGAGGCGCGCTCGGCAGATGGCGAAGAGCTTCGCATCGAGGCCGGGGGACTCCTGGCGCGGGCTTTGCAGCACGAAGTAGACCACCTGGACGGCATCCTCTTCATCGACCGGCTGTCGCCCCTCAAGCGCCGCATCCTGATGGGAAAGTGGCGCAAACAACGGGGGAAGAAGCGCTGACCGGGCCCGTCTGGTCGAGGCGGCGGTCCGCACGGGGAGCGGGCGCGGGTGAGCGGCGTCGCGCCATGAATGATCCTCGCACCATGAAGGATCCTCGCGCCATGGACAGTCCTCGCACCATGACAGTCCTCATGCCATGAAAGTCCTCTTCTGGGGAACGCCGGACTTCGCTGTGCCGGCGCTGGAGGCTCTGGGGGCGGCCGGCCACACGATCACGGGCGTGGTGACCCGCCCCAGTCGTCCGCGCGGCCGGGGGCGCAGGGTACAGTCCTCGCCGGTGCGGCAGGCGGCGGAGGCGGCGGGCTATCCGATTCTGGCGCCGGAGCGTCCCCGAGGCGGCGAATTCGCGCGCGAGCTTGGCCGGTTGGGGCCACAGATTTCGGTCGTGGTCGCCTACGGGCGCATTCTACCGCGTCCGATCCTCGACATTCCGCCGCTGGGTTCGCTGAATGTGCACGCCTCGCTGCTGCCCGAGCTGCGCGGAGCGGCCCCCATCAACCGCGCCATCGAGCGGGGCGATTCGGTTACCGGGGTCTCGGTCATGCGCATGGTCGAGGCGATGGATGCGGGTCCGGTTCTGGCCCGGCGCAGCGTCGCGATCGGTCCGGCGGAGACGGCGTCGGAGCTCTCTGCGCGGCTGGCCGAACTCGGCGCGCGGCTCCTGGTCGAGGTGCTGGGGCGGCTCGAGGAGGGTCCGGTGGAGGAGGCCGAACAGGATCACGCGGCCGCGACCTTCGCACCCCGGATTTCGCGGAAATCGGCCCGGGTGAGCTGGCGCGATTCCGCGCGGGACGTCGCCAACCTGATCCGGGCGATGGACGCGGCGCCCGGGGCGTGGACGCGGTGGCGGGGCGGCGCGATCAAGCTCTTTCGCGCGGCGGTGGCTAAGGAGGGGACGGGGGATGAGGACGGCGCCACCGGTGCGGCCACCCCGGCGGGCACGGACGGCGGGGGCGCTGCCCCGGCGCCAGGGGAAGTCCTGACGGCCGATCCCCGGCGCGGCCTCCACATCGCCACCGGCGGCGGCGCGGTCCGGATCGGCGAGGTGCAGCCACCCGGCAAACGCCGCATGAGCGCGGCCGCCTGGCTACGCGGCCACCGCATCGCTCCCGGCGACCGCTTCGGCGCGGAGTCATGAGCGTGCCCCGGGACCCTTCCGTGTTCGGTGGCCTTCCGTTCACCGGCGGCGGTCCCCTCGGCGCGGCATCGTGAGCATGCCCCGCGCGCCTGCGACTTCCCTGAGCCTTTCGCTCCCGCAGCAGCAATCCGCCGGCGCGGCCCAGCGGGCCATGCCGGCGCTTCCCCCCCTCCACCTCCTCGTCGGCGACGACCTGCTCGCCGCAGCCAACCTCCCCGAACGACTGGGGTCCGCCCTTGCGGCCGGCGGGCGGGCGCTGGCCCTTCACCTCCGCGCGCGCAGCGTCACCGCGCGGCAACTCCACGACGCCGCGGCCACAGTCACCGCCCTGGCCCGCGCGCACGGCACGACCGTCATCGTTAATGACCGCCTCGATGTGGCGCTGGCAGCGGGCGCGCACGGCGTCCATCTCCGCGAGGACTCTCTGCCCGGCGGCGTGGCCCGCCAGATCGTGGGCGAAGGGCTGTTGCTTGGCCGCTCGATCCACGATCCGGTCCAGGTACGGGGAGCCGGCGACGGCGGCGGGAGTGGGGACGCGGCTGGTGGCCCGGACGCTCGCCGGACAGGTGCCCGGTCACTTGCGCCCGCCGGGGAACGCGCGCGGTCCGGTCCGGGCGCTCGCGGCAAAGCGCAAAGGGTGCGTGGCGCACATGGTGGCCGGGCCGAACCCGCGCCACCTTCGGCCGCACCCGGCGACGAGATCGAATCCACCCCGTCCGCGCGCGACCGCAGCCGCGCCAACCCCACCGAGGCCTCCCCGGCCCCGCCCCCGAATCCGCTGCCGATCCCGCTCACCGATCTCCGCGCCCTTGACTACCTGGTGCTGGGCGCCATCTACCCGACGCGCTCGCATCCGGGCCGCGCCCCGGTCGGAATCGGTGCGCTGGCGCGGGCGGCCGCATGGAGCGATCGTCCCGTATTGGCCATCGGCGGGGTTACACCCGAGCGGGTGGCCGAAGTGGCGGGGTGCGGGGCGGGGGGGGTGGTGGTGCGGAGCGGGGTGTGGGGTGCGGGGCGGCCGGGGGAGGCGGTGCAACGCTACCTGGAGGCGCTGGCCAAATGAGCAAGGGACAAGCGAGCAAGGGACAAGCGAGTCGGGATCCCGTCGAAATCGTCCTGAACGGCGACCGCCGCCGCGTCCCGGATGGCATCACCGCGCTGGAACTGCTCGGCCTGCTCGAACTTGCCCCCGGCATGGTCGTCGTCGAGCGCAACCGCACGATCCTCGCCCGCGATGCCCTGGCCGCAACCCCGGTCGAGCCCGGCGACCAAATCGAGCTCGTGCATTTTGTGGGTGGTGGGTAGGGATCCATCCAGCCCCGACAACACTACGATAACCTCGCCGCCTGAGGGGGAGCTGGCCCAAGTCGGCGGTTTCCGCGCAACCGATGGGCGCCCATGACGAGTCTCTGATCGAGGTCTACCCCGATCGAGCGGTGATCACACGGGTGACCGACGTAGGGCCCGACCGGGATCGCATCTCGTCCCTTTCGTGATCGCCGCGGACCGCACACGGTTCATCAGGACTATATTCCCATCCGGAAGGCGACATTCCCATCCGGAAGGCGACGCGGGACTGCGAGAGGAGGCGACAACCCACCCATGACCCAATTGACCGCCCCCGACCTGCCGCTCCGCCTCGCCGGCCGCACCCTCGCTTCCCGCCTGATCGTGGGGACCGGCAAATACCGAACCAACGCCGAAATGGTGGCGTCGATCCGGGCAAGCGGCGCCGAGATGGTCACGGTCGCGGTCCGGCGCGTCGATCTGGACCGTAGCCGGGAAGAGGGAATCCTCCACCATCTCTCGCCGCGCAAGTTCTTCCTGCTACCCAACACGGCGGGGTGCTACACGGCCGCCGATGCGGTTCGTTATGCCCGACTGGGGCGCGCCGCCGGACTGAGCGAGTGGGTGAAGCTCGAGGTCATCGGCGACGAGCGGACGCTTCTGCCCGACACGGCGGCGACTCTGGAGGCGGCCCGGAGGCTGGTCGGCGAGGGATTCAAGGTGATGGCCTACACCAACGACGATCTGGTCATGGCGCTGCGGCTGGAGGATGTGGGCTGCGTGGCGGTCATGCCGCTGGCGAGTCCGATCGGAAGCGGGCTGGGGGTCGTCAATCCCTACTATATTCGCGAGATCAAGCGGCGGCTGACGGTGCCGGTGATTGTGGACGCGGGTGTGGGAACAGCTTCGGACGCCTGCATTACGATGGAGCAGGGGGTGGACGGGGTGCTGATGAATACGGCGATCGCGGCCGCGGCCGATCCGGTGGCGATGGCGCGCGCGATGAAGGGGGCGGTCATCGCCGGGCGCGACGCGTTCCTGGCCGGACGAATGCCTGTGCGGGAGATCGCGGTGCCCTCGTCGCCCACGACGGGAATGCTCGACCCGGATCGCTCTTGAGGACTCGCCGGACGGGAATTCCGGCTGGGCGCACGGTGGCGGCACGGGTGCTGCGGCAGATGGAGGGGGGACGGCGCCTCGATGTGGCGTGGGAAGCGTCGGGCGCGCGCGAGTCGGCGGAACGCGCCTGGATCCGGACCCTGGTCTATGGGGTGGCGAGGATGCGCGGCCGAGTCGATTTCGTGCTGGAGCGCGCGGGTGGCCGCCGGGTGGACGAGCTCGACGGGGAGGTGCGGCTGGCGCTGCGGATGGGCGCCTACCAGATCCTGGAGATGGGCGGAGTGCCGTCGTACGCGGCCGTTTCGGAGGCGGTCAGGCAGGTGCGGGGGACGAAGAGCCGCGCGGCCGCTGGGCTGGTCAATGCGGTCTTGCGCAGGGTCGCGGCCCGCTCCTGGTCCGAGGAGGACTTTCCCCGTCCCACCACCGGCATGGAGGCGTACTTGGCGTCGTGGGGATCGCACCCGCGCTGGCTCGTGCGCCGCTGGATCCGCGCCTTCGGACCGTTGGGCGCGCGCCGCCTGGTCGAGGCCAACAACCGCGAGCCGGTCGTTTATCTGCGTCCGTTGGGGGCAAGCGTCCGCCAGGCGGAAGAGCGGCTGGCCGCGGCCGGACTCGGAACCGATGCGCGGCCGGTTCACGGAACGATCCCCCTCCCCCCCCGCACCGATCCCGCCGCGGCCCTCGCGCTCGTGCCCGGCGTGATTCTGGATCCGGCCGCCTCCCTGGTCGCCGATTTCGTCGCCGCGCCGCCCGGCGCACTCGTCGCGGACCTCTGCGCGGCCCCCGGCGGCAAGGCGCTGGCGCTGGCCGCCACCGGAGCGCGGGTCCTCGCGGCCGACCGTTCGCGGCGGCGTCTGCGGCGCGTCGTGGAGGGAAGAGAGCGCGTGAGGCGTCAGCTTCGGCCCGGATCGTTCCCCGCCGTCGCTGGAGTTGCAAATCCCGGACCCGGGACCGCAACCGCCGACGCCCCCGGCCTCTGGACCATCGCCGCCGACGCCCGCCGTCCCCCCCTGGCCCGGGCCGACGCAGTGCTTCTGGACGTGCCCTGCAGCGGGACCGGAACGCTGCGCCGCCACCCCGACGGTCGCTGGAGAATCACGCCCGAGACGATCGCCGGGCTGGCCGCCGTGCAGCGGACGCTCCTGGAGGGCGCGGCAACCGCAGTACCGCCGGGCGGGCTCCTTGTGTACGCTACATGTGCGCTCGAACCCGAGGAGAACCAGGTGCGGATCAACGATTTTCTGCGTCGCCACCCCGACTTTGCGCTTGAGGCGGGACCCGCGCCGAAGCGCTTCCTGGACGACCGGGGCCGCCTGGTCGTGCTCCCGCAGGACAGCGATTTCGACGGGGCGTTTGCGGCCCGGTTGCGGAGGCGGTCGGCGTGAGGGTGCGGTTGGTGCTGGACGCGAAGCGGATCCTCTGGCCGGGCCTCTTCGCGGGCCCCGGACCGGGCGGTGGCGGGGCGGCGGGGGCGCGCGCGGCATTCGCCGAAATCCCGGAAGGCGACCACTCCGCGTCCCGGGGCCGCATGCTCGGAAGCTCGATTCGCCGCCGCCGCTGGGGCGGAAGGAAGCGGGGGCCCGGGCGGGGTGGGGCGGGGGGCGGGGACGAGCGCAAGACCTCGGGGCCGGGGCGGAGGCCGCGCCGGGGGCGGCGGAGGGGTGGGCGGCGGTCGCGGCGCAAAGGGCGCTCGGCGGGCCGGCTGCGCGCCGTGGGGACAGCGCTGGGGGTGGCGGCGGGGGGGCTGGGGCTGGGGTATCTGGTCGCCATCACCATTCTCTTTCCGGTGTCCAACACCCCCTCCGAGCTACAGGCGGTCCCCGATCTGCGCGGCCGCTCCCTGACGGTGGCGGTGGCGGTTCTCGCCGACTCGGGTCTGGCCGCCGCTCCCGTCGATTCGGTCCGCCACCCCGTCGTTCCCATCGGCCAGGTCATCGGCCAGAGTCCCCTCCCCGGCCTCACCGCCCTTCCCCGCGCCCCCATCCGCCTCACCGTTTCATCCGGCCGCGAGATCCGTCCCGTCCCCGACCTCACCCGGCTCGATGGCGGCCGCGCCGTCGAACTCCTCGCGGCGGGCGGATTCCTCGTCACCGTCGACACCGTCGAATCCACCGCGCCCGCGGGCCGCATCCTGGGCATCGAACCCGAGCCCGGCTCTGAACTCGAACTCCCGGCCGGAGTCCATCTCACCGTCAGCCTGGGTCCGCCCACCCTCCCCATGCCCAACCTGGCCGGTCTTTCCCTCGGCGAGGCCTTCGCTCTGCTGCGCTCCCACGGCCTGCTCCTGGGCGAGGTCGAGCGGCGCTTCAGCCTGTTGAATGTGGGACGCGTCTTCGGCCAGATTCCCGAAGTCGGCGAAGAGGTGGTGGCGGGCATTCGCGTCCGTCTCACGATCGGGCAGCAGATCCGACCCTTCCGCGGTCTTCCCCGGCGCGATCCGCCCCCGAGCGATCCATCCCCGCCGGGCCCGCTTCCCCAGGAGATTCCGTGATCCGGTCCAATCCTTCCCGGAGTGGCCGCAAGCCGTACCTCTTCGCGGTCCTGACGGCGGCGGCGATCGTGGCTGCGGCGTGGTTCAGCCGGGGACGCATTCAACCGGTGGTTTCCGGATTCCCGGCCCCCGACTTCGCGGTTGCGGACGATGCGGGCGCGCCCGTCACCCTGGAGAGCTACCGCGGCAAGGTCCTCCTCCTCAACATCTGGGCGACCTGGTGCGGGCCCTGCCGCGAAGAGATGCCTTCGATGCAGCGCCTCTACGATTCCTTCCCCCGCGACCGCTTCGAGATCGCCGCCATCAGCATCGACGCCCCCTTCGGCACCCGCGACGCAGCCGGAAATCCCGGAGGCGATCCCCTTGCCTTTGCCGACGCGCTGGGCCTCACCTTCCCCATCCTTCTCAATCCTTCCGGCGATATTCAGCGCACCTACCAGACCACGGGCGTGCCGGAATCGTTCCTCATCAGTCCCGGGGGAATCATCTACAAGAAGGTTGCGGGCGCCACGCACTGGGATTCGCAGACGAATATCGAGCTGGTGCGGCGGCTCATCGAGGCGGGGGATTCCGAAGCCGGGAATTCGGAAGCGGCGGACCGGGGGTCGGAGCAACGGGCACTGGAGGACAGGGAGTGGAGGATTGGGATTGGAGGATCGCGAGAGGAGGATTGAACGAGTGTCGTTCGCTGGAATCGTGACGCGAAACTGGAGGCTGAAGGTCTCCGCCTTCGCGCTGGCCGTGCTCCTCTGGGGCACGATGCGGCTCACCGACGACCAGATCAGTCGGCTGGAGATCCCGGCGGTGCAGGTGCGGGTGGACCAGACCGATCCGGGGTGGCTGCTGCGCGGCGCGCCCTCTCCGGCGACCGTGGAGATGACCGTGAGCGGGCCGATGGGCGATCTGCTGCGGGCGGCGATGGCCGAACCGGTGATCGTGATTCCCGTCGATTCGGTGCCCGACGGCGATCTTATCTTCGAGCTGGCGGACGACTGGGTGCGGAATCTGGACCGCGGCAGCGTCACGATCGAGGACTTCGTTCCGAGCTCGGTGCGGCTGCTCCTGGAGCGCTACCGGGTGGACGAAATTCCCGTCTCGATGCGTCTGGCCGGACGCCTGGCCGACTCGCTCGCTCTCCTGGCCGAGCCCCGCGCCAATCTGCTCTTTGCGCAGGTGCGGGGACCGGAATCGGAGATCGATGCTCTGGAGACGATTTTCCTGCGGTCCTTCGATCTCGGCGCGGTGACGGGACCCGGCAGATTCGAGGTCGAGGTCGACACGACGCGCCTGGGGGGACTCCTGGTTACGCCCACCGTTGCGACGATCATTGTGGAGGCGGCCCCGCGCGAGGAGCGAAACTTCGGGCCGCTTGCGGTACGGTTCCCGCAGGGGGCGTCTCCCGGAGGCGAGTCCGAAGGCCAGTTCGCAGGCGAGTTCGCGGAGGGCGAAGAGCTGGTGCTGGAGCCGGATTCGGTTGCGGTCACGCTCTCGGGGGCGGCGGCGTTGCTCGACGAGGTGGACCCGGCGGCGCTGTGGTTGGGGGTGGTGGCCGATCTCGAGGCGGTGTATCGCCGGCTGGCAGAGAGCGAAGAGGGAGAGGCGCGAGTGGCGGTGGAGTTGTCGGGCGTTCCGCGATTCGTGATCGGAACCGCCGAGAGCGATTCGGTGACGGTGCGCCGGGCGAACACCCCGTGAAGCGACCCATCCTCGGGATCGAGACCACCTGCGACGAGACCTCGGCCGCCGTCCTGGACGCCGGCGGCACGCTCGCCAGCCTGGTCATCCACTCCCAGGACATTCACCGCATCTACGGCGGGGTCGTGCCCGAACTCGCCGCCCGCGACCACCTCAGGCGCATCGAACCCGTCGTTGAGGCGGCGCTCGGCGAGGCGGGTGCGGCGCGGTCCGAACTGGGCGCAATCGCGGTGGCGGCGGCTCCCGGACTGATCGGCGCCCTTCTGGTCGGCGTCACCTGGTCGCGCGCGGCGGCCTTCGCGCTGGGGGTGCCCTGGGTGCCCGTTCACCACATGGAGGGCCACCTCTTCGGCCCCGTCCTCGAGGACAGCCGGGCCGAGCCACCCTTCGTCGCGCTCCTCGTCTCGGGCGGCCACACCATGCTGCTGTGGGTGCCGCGCTGGGGCCGGTACCACCTGCTGGGCGAGACCCGCGACGACGCCGCCGGCGAGGCCTTCGACAAGGTTGCGCGCGCGCTCGGGTTGCCCTATCCGGGGGGACCGGCAGTGCAGCGGCTGGCCGAGTCGGGCGATCCGTCCCGCTACGATTTCCCCCGCCCGATGCTGCGGCGCGGCGGCGGCAGGCCGAGAAGCGACAGGGCCGGCGACCGCTTCGACTTCTCCTTTTCCGGGCTCAAGACCGCGGTTTCGCGCACGGTGACCGCGCTGGAGACCGCGGGGCGGCTGGCGGAGGAACGCGCGCACGTGGCCGCATCCTTCCAGGAGGCCGTCGTTGATGTGCTGACCACGCGCACCCTGGATGCGACGGTGGCCACCGGGTGCGACCGCGTCCTGCTCGGGGGCGGGGTGTCGGCGAACGGGCCGCTGCGCGAACGATTCCGCGCGAAGCTGTCGGCGAACGGCCGTCTCTTCGTGGGGTCGCCGCGCATCTCGCTCGACAACGGCGCGATGATCGCGAGGGCGGGGCTGTTCCGGCTGTCGTGCGGGGCGGGGCGGGGCGGGGCGACCGGCGCCGGCGATTGGGCGCTTCGCGATGCGCAGGCCGGCGCGCCGATTCCGGGGTTGCGGGGTTGGGCGGGGGTTGGTATTGGTTGACCGACACCAGAGGATTCGTGCTCGAACAGAAAGAGGAAGCCATCTTCGACGCCATGGACGAAATCCTCCGCCAGTTGCGGGCCGGGGAGGACAGCCGGGCCGAGTTCAAGCGGGTGGACATCAGGGGCCGCAGGATACTGGGGCCGGATCGGGAAAAGGTTGCGGCAGGTTTCGTCGCCTTCGCGAGCGCCGGGAGGCACCTTCTTCTTCGGCGTTGATGACGCCGGTACGCCCACGGGTATACCGCGGGAGAAGCTGGATCTGGTCGACCAATGGATTATCAACATCGCGACGGATCTAAGCAATCCGCCAATCCGGCCCGTCCTGAGGCGAGCCATCGTGCCCGGGGCCGGAAGCGATGTGACCATCGTACTCGCCGAGATCAGACGCGGCTTGTACGTCCACGGCACATCGCGTGGGCGTTATTACCTGCGCGTGGGCTCCACAAGGCGCGACCTGGACCCCACTGAGCTGGCACGCCTTTTCCAGGAGCGCGGGCGCGAATACGTGTTCGATGAGCGCGCAGTTTTCGCCGCAACGACCGAGGATCTCAGCCGGACCCGGCTGGAAGCCTACTTCGGAGTCTCTCCGGCAATGCCGTGGCCTGACCTGTTGCGCAACACCCATGTGACCATCCGCGACGAAGTGGACCGTCCATCGGTGGCCGGCCTGCTCAGCTTCGGCCGCGACCCCACCGATGTGTTGGCGTCCGCTTATGTCGAGGCGTAGTGGACGATTGAGCGCGGTCGGGAGGGGGCGCAGAGCAGCTTCGTCCCTCCTGGCTGACGACGAAAGGGACACCGCAGCGGTAGCTGAGCGAATCGCAGTGCTCAATGTTCCCCCGCACAGCCTTCCCCCGCCCCTCCCGCGCCGTTACCCTCCACGATGGCGCAACCGTCCACAACGCCTTCCCGGAGCCCCCCTGACCGATGTATCCAGTCCTCTTCCACATGCCCGAGTGGGTGCCCTTCCTGGGCGGCGAACCGATCACCTCCTTCGGCGTCATGATGCTGGCGTCCTTCGCCACGGCGGGCTACATCCTCAAGGCCGAGATGAAGCGGAAGGGGCACGATCCCGAGATTGCGTGGGATCTGCTCTTCTGGGCGGTGGTGGGCGGGGTGGTGGGTGCACGGGTCTACTATGTGCTGCTCAACTATCCGCGCTTCGCCGACGATCCGCTGGGGATGCTGCTGGCGCGCGGAGGAATGGTCTGGTACGGGGGATTCCTCCTCGCCACGGTCCTGGTCGTACGGAGGATTCGCAAGCTGGGGCTGCCGCTGGGACGGATTGCAGACGGGGCCGCTCCGGCGCTCGCGCTGGCCTATGCGGTGGGGCGCATCGGGTGTTTCCTGGTGGGCGACGATTACGGTCGGCCGACCGGTTCCTGGGTGGGAATCGCCTTCCCCAACGGCGCGCCTCCCTCTCATGTCGAAACGATCCGCACCCAGTTCGGGATCACCGCCGATCCGGCGCTGGTGGAGCAATACGGACAAATCCTGCCGGTTCACCCGACGCAGCTCTACGAGGTCGCGCTCTCCACCCTCATCTTCCTGTTCCTCTGGTCGCAGCGGCGCAAGGGGCATCCCGAGGGGTGGATCTTCATGGCGTGGCTTGCGCTGGCGGGACTGGAGCGCTTCGCGGTCGAGATCTTCCGCGCAAAGGACGACCGTTTCTTCGCCTTCCTGACCCTCGCGCAGGTGATTTCGCTGGGGCTCGCGGTGGTGGGCGCGGTGTGGATGACGAGGTTGCGCAACGCCGGGGGCCGCAAGGGCGGGAGACGCCGGGGCAGGGGACGCAAGGCCGCAGGACGCGCGGCGCATTCATGAAAATTCTTCACGCGGCGGATCTGCACTTCGGGAAGGGACACCGGCCCGAGGCGGCTGAAGCGCTCCTGCGACTGGCCGACGAGCTGGACCCGGATGCGATCGTCATTGCCGGCGACCTTACGCACCGCGCCAAAAAAAAAGAGTACCTGGCCGCGAAGGAATTCCTGGCCCGCCTGGAGCCCCGCAAGGTCATCGTCACGATCGGCAATCACGATGTGCCGCTCTACCGCTTCTGGGAACGGCTCTTCGCGCCCTATGCCGGGTTCCGGCGCCATATCGGCGACACCGACGCCATCCGCGATGTGCACAAGGGCAGTCCCGCGCCCGCCCGCTTCGCGGCGATCAGCTCCGTCGCTCCCTACAACGCGATCGTCAACGGTCGCGTCGCCCTGGGCCAACTCGACCACGCTGGTCTGGGCTTTACCTTCGCCCCACGCGGCGAGCGCGACACGCTGCGCATCCTGGTCCTTCATCATGCCCTGGTCGATCCGGGCGACGGCGAGACCGTGCAACCCTTCCCGGGCGCCCGCCAGCTCATCTGCCGCGCAAAGGGGTGGGGGGTCGATCTGATCCTCGCGGGGCATATTCACCGTTCGCATCTCGGTTGGGGACAGTGCGATCCGGAAAGCTACGATGGCGATGCCGCGGTCACCGATCCCTACCGCTCGATGCCGCTCGTGGGGAAGGGCGGCGTGCCGGTGGTGATCGCCGGAACCGCATCGTCGGCGCGGGGCCGGGGACCTGAGCGGGGAAGGAACTCGGTCAATGTCATCGAGCTCACGGAGTCGGAGATCGAGGCCGCGGTGTATCTTTACTCCGACGAATCAGGGGCCTTCGAGCGCGGGGATTCTCGTCGGTACGCCCGCCGCCCGCGTCCCGGACGCGATGGCCCGAGCGAGCCCGCCAAGGCACTCCGGGCCCTTCTCCAGCGGTAGGCCGGCCCCCGCCCCGACCACCCGGCGCAAGGACGGTGAAGGGAACGCCCCGATCCCAACGGGCCGGGTCCCAACTTGACAGGGGGAGCAAACGACCGGTGGCGATCCTTGGTCTCGGCAGATTCTCCGGGAACGGTTCTTGCGGGACGGCGCTCGTCCTTCTGGCGGCGGTCCTCTCTCCGCTGCCCGCCGCGCTCCCGGCTCAGTCCGCGCGCCAGGAGATCGTCCGGGTGGACTTCGTCGGCAACGTCACCTTCGCCGACGCCGAGCTGCGCCGCGCCGTCGTTTCCACCGCTTCGAGCTGTCCGCCGGTCCTGGCTCTCACCTGCGCCATCGGCCTCGACTGGCTGCGCGACCGCCAGTACTTCAGCCAGCGCGTCCTCGCCGCCGACGTGAACCGCCTGCAGCAGCTCTACCGCGCCAACGGCTTCCGGGGAACGGAGGTGGAGCCGGAGCTGGTTGCGGACGGCACCGGGGCCGTGGAGCTCACCTTCAACATCCGCGAGGGAACGCTCTTCCGCGTGGGTTCGATCGTCTTCCTGGGGGACTCGCTCCCGTTGGGCGGCTCCGTGGCGGACGACCTTCCCGTCGTGCCCGGCGATCCGGCCAGCTACCTCCTGATTGCCGCCCGCGACACCCTGACCCACCGGCTGCGCGATGCCGGTTTCGCCCACGCCGCTGTCTTCTACGGCTTCGACCGCGCCCGCGACAGCGACACGGCCTCGGTGAGCTACCGCGTCGATCTCGGTCCGCCCACCCTCTTCGGCCCGGTCGAGGTGGCGGGAAACCGGCTCCTGGGCGACGATGTGATTCTGGCGCGGCTGCCCTTCCGCGAGGGGGAACCCTTCCGCGAGAGCGCGATCATCGAGGGACAGCGAAGCCTCCACGAGCTCGGGATCGTGGCGCGCGCGCAGGTTCGCCGCGACATGGCCCGCATGACGACCGATTCGGTGATGCCGATCCGCGTGGATGTGGTCGAGGGCGACATGCACCGGGTCCGCTTCGGCGGGGGCGCGAACAGCGCGGAGTGCTTCAATGTGGAGGGGCGGTGGGCGAGCCGGAACTTCTACGGGGGCGGACGAACGCTTCAGGCGCAGGCCCGATTGTCGCACCTGCTGGCCGACGTTCTGGTCTCGACTCCCCTCTGCGCCCAGGTCGGCACGGGAGAGTTCGCGCGTCTCAACTGGCTGGCAAGCGTGGACTTCAGCGAACCCGCCTTCCTCTCGCTCCGCAACACCCTGCGTCTGGGCCTCTTCGCCGAACGACAGTCCCGCCGCAACATCTTCGTGCGCGATGCCCTGGGAATCGACTTTGGATTCGGGCGTGCCCTCGGCGGAGGATCGTCGCTCGGAATCCGCTTTCAGCCCCAGCTCAGTCGCCTTGCCGCCGCGGAAGTTACCCTGTGCGCCGCCTTCCTGGCCTGCGCCCCCCACGACATCGAGGCCCTGTCGAGCACCAACTGGCTCTCGCCGGTCGCCTTCTCCTTCAGCCGCGACCGCAGCGACAACATCTTCAACCCGGTCATCGGTTCGCGCGCCCTCGTCGACCTTGAAATCGCCGGCGCTCCGACCGGATCGGACTACGCCTATGTGCGGGCCTTCGCCGACGCCAGCCTCTACAACCCGGTGGGGACGAGCTCGGTCCTGGCGCTGCGTCTTCGGGCGGGACGGATCTTCGCGGGCGGCTTCCGCGGATTCGCGGGCGGCGATGAACGCCTTGCCGATGTGGTGCCCTCCGAGAAGCGCTTCTACGGCGGCGGTCCGAACAGCGTGCGCGGCTTCGACCAGAACACCCTCGGCCCCCGCAGCCTCTCCATCGGCGTGGAAGAGCTGCTGCGCCGCCAATCTGCCGCCTCGGATCCGGTCTGTACGCCGGCCGCGGTCCGGGCCCGGGTCTGCGACGCCTCGCCGCTCCGGGAGGGGGATCTCTTCCAGCTTCGGCCGATCGGGGGACTATCGACGGTGGAGGCGAGCGCCGAGCTGCGCTTTCCGCTGGCCGGGGCCGAATGGGGGGGCGCGGCCTTCGTCGATGTCGGGCAGGTGTGGCCGCGCGGGCCGGTTCTGGAGGCGCTGGATGTGAGTCCGGGACTGGGGATTCGCTACAATTCCCCCTTCGGTCCCTTTCGGCTGGATGTGGCCTATTCCTTTCGCGACGAGGAGCCTCTGCAGGTGATCACTTCGCAGATTCGCCCCTGGGTCGCGGGCGTGGACGCCATCGCCGACCGGATCGACATTGCCGCGCCGGGAGGGCCGTCCGAGCCGATCGACTGGGTGATTTCGGAGGATCTGGCCATACTTCCCCCTGTCCTCTTCGGCGAACCGCCGGGATTCGCCCTGCGCCGCTTCCAGCTTCAGTTTTCGATCGGACAGGCGTTCTGACCCGCGCTTGCACAGCCGCGTCGGTTGCACCTGTCCTCAGTCCGGGCCGTTCACGGAGACACCCACGGAGCTACTCACGGAGGATTGGATGGCGTTGCGGATCCTGACCTGGGCCGTACTCGGGGCGAGCGTTCTGCTCGGGCTCGGGGTCACCGGCGCGGTCTGGTTCAGCCGTACCGAAAGGGGACGCGATCTTGCGCTGGAGTGGGCGCTGGCGCGGGTGAGTCCCTGGGTGAATGGCACGCTGGAGGTCCGTTCGCTGGCCCCGCGCGGATTGCTCGGCGGCGCCACCCTCTTCGATGTGGAGCTATTCGACCACGCCGGACACCCGGTCGTGCGGGTGGACTCGCTACGCGCGCGCTATTCGCTGGCGAGCTGGTTTGCGTTGCCGCCGACGATCGCCGATGTGGAGTTGGCGGGACTGGTGATCGACCTGGCCCCGGAGGGACGCCGGGTGGAGCTGGGGGAGTTGATTGTCCCGCCGCGAGATCCGGGTGTGGAAGAGGGGGAGGGTCTTGAGGAAGCGGAGGGACCGGACATCGAGGGGCTGGACCAGGGGGAGGGCCCGGACGAGGAAGGGCGACCGGGTGCGGGCGAAGGCCTCGCCGGGGAGGAAGGACGGGATCCGGTCGGTGGCCTGGTCGAGGAGGAATTGGGCGGCGCGGACGGGTCCGGCGGCTCGGCGGACTTCGGCGATCCGGAGCACTCGGAGCCTGCGGACGGTGCGGGTCCGCTTCTGCGCATTCGCGGTCTGCGGGTGCGGGACGGCTCCTTCGTCATTCATTCGGCGGTCACCGGGCGCAAGACGGTCAGCGGCATCGAGCTCGATCTTCCCCTCGTCGAGCTGGCCCCCGACCCCGGCCGCTTCGCCGCGGCCACCGTGGCCGACGCCGCGCTGAGCCTCCCCATGGGCACGGGAACGCTGGCGCTCGCGGGGATTCGCGGCACCGCCGAGATCGGTTCGGAGGGGATCTTCGTCACGGCCGACCGCTTTCTTCTCCCCAACTCCGAGGGATCGGGCCGGATCGAATCCCGGCCCCGCGGCGACGCGCTCGTCACTACCTACGCGCTGGCGATGGACCGGCTGGCACTCCCCGACATCGACTGGATCGACCCCCGCTTCGACCACGGCGCCGCGCGCGGAGCGCTCGTCATCGACACCGACCCAACCGAGCCGCGGATCGAATTCGATAACCTGGAGGTCGATCTGGGCGAGGGGGGCCGACTGGCGCTGACCGGCGCCCTGCTCCCCGGCGACACCCTGCGGCTGGAAGGGCTGGAGGCGCGCCCCGACCGCTTTGCGACCACCGAGCTGGAGCCCTTCCTGGACGGGCCGCTCCCGGTGACGGGGCTCCTGGCGGGCGAGGCACGTCTCGATGGATTCGCCGGAAGGCTCGAGGTGGCGGGCAATCTGGCGCTCCTGGACGAAACGGGCCGCGACACCCTGGTCCATCTGGCGGGGCGCGGCACCGATCTGGGCGCCGAGGGCGTGGCCGGCGTCGAGCTGGCCGCCACTTCGCTCGACTACGGACTCCTTGCGGTTTTCGCGCCGGAGCTTGACTGGCGGGGGCGCGGCCGCGCGACGATCCGCGCCGACGGAAGGCTGGAGACCGGGTTGGCGATCGTGATTCAGGCCGAGCATGGCAGGGCGGAGGCCGCCTCGAGTTCGGTTGCGCTGACCGGCAACTTTTACGGCGACACCGCGATCTCGGTGATCGATCTTGACGCGACGGTGGACCCGCTCGATCTGGGCACGGTGGCCGCTCTCTTCCCCGAGATCACCCTGGAGGGCGCCGCCTGGGGGTCGCTCTCGCTGCGGGGCGAACTGGACCGCCTGGCGATCGTTGCCGACCTGCGGACCAACGCGGGGCGCGTCAACGCCGAAGGAACGGTGAATGCCCGCAACTTCGCCGCCGGCTACGAGATCCGCGCCTCGAGCGACGCCCTCGATCTCTCGCATCTCAGCCGCCGCTTCCCCGACTCGACGGTGGTAGCGGGCAGGGCGACCCTCAACGCGCGCGGCCACAACCTCGAAACGCTGCGGGGCGCCTTCACGCTGAACGCCGGCGCATCGCGGATCGGGGCGCTGCGCGTCGATTCCACCGAGCTGAACGCCTGGGTGGACGACGACGGTATCCTGCATGTGGAGCGCTTCCACACCGATGTCGGCGGGGTTGCCATGGAGGGAAGCGGAGTGCTGGGATTTGCCCCGGGAGTGCGCGCCGACGGGGTGGAACTCAAGCTCTCATCGCCCTCCGTCCATCCTCTGCGCGACCTCTTCATGGGCGCGAATCTGGTGGCGTGGGACGAGCTTCCCTCGATCGAACAGGAGTTGCTGGTCCGCATGGACGGGGTCGATCCGGACACCTTTCCGCGGGCGCGCGACATTCGCTTCGATGCCCGGCTGGATGGCGAGGCAAGGATCTACGGCGGACTCGACGACCTTGCCGCGGCCACCGTGCTCACCCTGGACGGCCTCGAATACGGGCACGCCGGCGCGGCCCGGGTGGCGGGCGATATCGTGGTCTCGGGGCTGCGCGTGGCCGGTCTCGGCCAGGCCGACACAGCCGGAACGCGCATCGGGGTGGCGCCGCGGGATCCCTCCGATCCCGTGGTCGTCGCGGGAACGCTCACCGCCGACTCGGTGGCGCTGGGGGGCCGCAACTTCCACCACGCCCTCCTCGAAGGCGAGTTGCGCGATGGCAACCGGGCTCGTCTGCGCATCCTGGCCCGGCCCACTCCGGGCGAGGCCTACGAGGGACAGGGCGTCGTTCGGATCGACGAGGGCGCGGGCCGCGTGGACCTCGACCGCTTGACCCTGGCATTGGCCGACCGCCGCTGGAATCTGCTGGGTCCGGCCCGCTTCGAGTGGGATGCGGACGGGTACACGGTAGGCGACTTCGGCCTCATCCGGCCGGGCGGCGAC
Organism: Longimicrobiales bacterium; assembly: GCA_965213665.1. Lineage (GTDB taxonomy): Bacteria > Gemmatimonadota > Gemmatimonadetes > Longimicrobiales > Gaopeijiaceae > Bin94. The sequence continues at coordinate 2,078,773 of CBDBZW010000003.1, read as the reverse complement.
GGTCTCAGGCTGGTGGCGAATGGCCGTCTGGCGCGGGGTAGCGGCGCCTCCGAATTCGAGCTGCGCGCAAACGACCTCGATCTGGCGGTGCTGGGGCACATTCTGCAGTTGGAGACGCCGCCGGCGGGTATCCTCAACGCGGCGCTATCGGCCCGTGGCACGGGAACGAATCCCGGCTGGATCGGCGATGTCGGCATCGATGGCGCCCGCTACCGCACCCTCGCCTTCGACAGCCTGCGCGTACACGGGCGCTACGCCGATCTGGCGCTGGCCACCGTGGCCGAGAGCTGGACCGGGGACCGCCGCACCCTCCGCGCCGACGGTTCCATCCCTCTTGACCTGCGCTTTGACGGCGACCCCGAGACGCCACGCGACCTGATTCCCGACAGCCTCATCGATCTCGCGATTATCGCCGATTCGCTGCCGGCGGAAATGGTGCTTGCGGGGATGGCCGGGCTCGAGGAGGTCCATGGCACGGTCACGGCTGCGGTCGATCTGGGAGGCCGCCCGTCCGATTTCGAGCCAGATGGCGAGATCCTGCTGGATGGAGTGTCGGCCTTCATGCCGCCCTTCGGGATCGCGGTCTCGGATGTGGCCGTGGCGATGACGCTCAGCCCCGACGGCGTGGTGCGGGTGGCCGGGTCCGGGGTGTCGGGCGGGGTCATGGAGGTAGCCGGAACGGTGGACCTCGGGCAGCCATCGGACAGCATCCCGCTCAGTCTGGTCTTCCGGCCCCGCGGCTTTCAGGTGGTGGACCGCGCCGACATGGAGGCCGCGATCAGCAGCGACAGCGTCACCCTGACCGGCAACTGGGACTTCCCCTTCATCGAGGGGGAGGTGGCGGTGGAGGAGGGGACGGTCTTCATGGAAGAGTTTCAGCGCACGGCCGAGGTCGTCGATCTCTACGATCCGGCGCTCTTCAGCGCGGCCACGGCCCGGATCGGCGCGGGGGGCGAAGAGGAGGAGGCCGCGGCCGGCGAACGCATCCCCTTCCTCGAAAATCTGCGCGTACTCGTCGATGCCCGGGTGGGGCGCGGCAACTGGCTGCGCTCGCGGCGCATGAATGTCGAGACGACCGGCGATCTCTCCCTCACCTTCGACCGGCGCGGCAGCCAGCTTGTCCTCGCCGGCGACATGGCGGTCCAGCGCGGCACCTACAAGGTCGGACCGCGCACGCTGCGCATCACCGAGGGCGCCTTCCAGTTCGTGGGCACGCCCGGCTTCAATCCGGGGCTCTCGATCAGCGCCGACACCCGTCTCCGCACCCGCGAGGGTCAGCCGCTCGTCATCACCGCCGACATTTCGGGCACCCTCCTCACCCCCACGCTCACCTTCACCAGCGACGCCGAAGCCGCGATCTCCGAGGCCGACCTGGTCAACTACCTCGTCATCGGCCGTCCCACATCGGTTCTGGTCGGGACGGCGGGCGCACCGGTCGGGGCGGGACGCGATCTGCTACTCGGCGAGCTCGCCAACGAGATCGGCTACTTCCTGGTGCGGGAGCTGAATCTGGACCACCTCTCGGTCTCCCAGTCGGAACAGACGCTGGCCAGCGCCGTATTCGGGACATCTTCGGTTAAGGTCGAGGCGGGCCGCTATGTCCTCGACGACCTCTTCCTCACCGCGGTCTACCAGCGCGGATTCTGCGCCGATCCCACCCTGCCGGTGAACAGCGGCGCCGTGCGCTTCGAGATGGGAATGCCGCGCGACGTGCGCTTCGAGGGCTTTCTGGAGGGACGCTGCACCCGCGAGGGCTACCGCGGTCTGGGCGAAACCGCACTTGCGCTGGAACGGATCTGGGGATTCAGTCTCTTCCGCGAATGGGGCTACTGAGGTCGACACAAGTGGGCGAAGCAATGACCAATCGGGACAGCGACGGGGAGGCTCCAGGGGTGGACGAGACCCGGGTCCGGAGGAAGGGGATTCCCAGGCAGGGGCGCCCTGCGAAGGGGAGCCGGCGAAACGGCGCCGGCGCAATCGTCATCCGGGGCGCGCGCGAGCATAACCTGCGCAACATCTCGCTGGAGATCCCCCGCGGCCGCTTCGTGGTCGTGACCGGGCTCTCGGGGTCGGGCAAGTCGTCGCTGGCCTTCGACACGATCTACGCCGAGGGACAGCGCCGCTACATCGAGTCGCTCAGCGCCTATGCGCGGCAGTTTCTGGGAATGATGGAAAAGCCCGATGTGGACGCGATCGAGGGACTGTCGCCCGCCATCTCGATAGAACAGAAATCGGTTTCGCGCAACCCCCGTTCCACCGTGGGAACCGTGACCGAAATCTACGACTACCTGCGGCTTCTCTACGCGCGCGCCGGCACCCCCTGGTGCTCCGGTTGCGATCTGCCGATCCGCCGCCAGTCCGCCACCCGGATCGTGGGCCGGGTTCTCGAGATGGAGGAAGGAACCCCCATCCAGGTGATTGCTCCGCTGGTGCGGGGCCGCAAGGGCGAATTCCGCGGTCTCTTCGAGAAGGCGCGGCGGGACGGCTTCGTGCGTGCGCGGGTCAATGGCACGGTGTACGACCTGGACGCGCCGCCGGCGCTGAACCGCTACGAGAACCACGACATCGGCATTGTGGTGGACCGCCTCGTCGTGCGGCGCCGCGACCGCACCCGCATCTCGGATTCGGTCGAAACCGCGCTCCGGGCCGCGGAGGGGATCGTGGAGATCGTCGCCGGGCGAGCAGAGCGGGGCGAGGGCGAATCGAGTCGCCTCTTCAGCGAACACTACGCCTGCGCGAGCTGCGGCACGAGCTTTCCCGAGCTGGAGCCGCGCGTCTTCTCGTTCAACTCTCCGCACGGCGCCTGCCAGGACTGCAACGGACTGGGGACGACCCGCGAGGTCAACGGTTCGCTTCTCCTCGGCAGTCCCCGGCTGTCGGTCATGGAGGGCGCGATCATTCCCTGGGGGGAGCCCGGCGGGCATCTGCGCGGTTCGGTCATTCCGGGGCTGGCCCAGGCCTTCGACTTCGACCCGGCCACCCCCTGGCGCGATCTGCCGGCCCGCGCGCGCGACGCCCTTCTGAACGGCTCCGGAACGCGTAAGATCCGCTTCCCCTACAATGCGGGCAAGATGCGCGGCCATTACGAGGACCGGTGGCCAGGCGTCGTCGCGAATGTGGAGCGCCGCTACCGCGAAACCACCTCGGAAAATGTGCGCAAACAGCTCGACCGTTACATGTCGAGCCGGGCCTGTGCGGCCTGCGGGGGATCGCGGCTCGGTCCCGTGGGGCGTTCGGTGAGGGTGGGGGGCGTGGGCATCAGCGAACTCGTGGCACGGCCGATCGGCGAGGTGCTGGACTTTGTGCGTGCGCTCCCGGTTGCGGAAGAGGCGTCGCCGGAATCGCTCCCCGCCGAGATCGCCGGCCCCATCCTCAAGGAGGTGCGCGAACGGCTCGGATTCCTGCGCAACGTCGGCCTCGGCTACCTCTCGCTCAGCCGCTCGGCCGACACCCTTTCCGGCGGCGAATCGCAGCGCATCCGGCTGGCCACGCAGATCGGGAGCCAACTGGTCGGGGTGCTGTACATCCTGGACGAACCCTCGATCGGGCTGCACCAGCGCGACAATCACCGCCTGCTGCGCACTCTGGGCGACCTGCGCGATCTGGGCAACTCGGTGGTGGTGGTGGAACACGACGAAGACACGATCCTGGCGGCCGACTTCGTGATCGATCTGGGGCCGGGAGCGGGGCGGGCGGGGGGCGAGGTGGTGGCGGCGGGTCCGGTCGAGGCGGTGCGCGCCAACCCGGATTCGATTACGGGGGCCTACCTGAGGGGCGACCGCCGAATTGAGGTTCCGGCCGTGCGCAGGGCGCCTTCACCCGAACGGATGCTGACCGTGCGGGGCGCGCGCCAGCACAATCTGCAGGGCATCGACGCGGCCATTCCCCTGGGCTGTTTCGTCGCGGTCACCGGCGTGAGCGGATCGGGCAAGTCCACCCTGGTCAACGGAACCCTCTACCGCGCGCTCTCCCGCCAACTGCACCGCAGCCGCGCCGTCGCCGGCGACCACGACCGCATCGACGGACTCTCGGGCGTCGACAAGGTCATCGAGGTGGACCAGTCCCCCATCGGACGCACGCCACGCTCCAATCCCGCCACCTACACCGGTCTCTTCACCCCGGTGCGCCAACTCTTCGCGGGTGTGCCCGAGGCGCAGATGCGCGGCTACGCGGCGGGTCGCTTTTCCTTCAATGTGAAGGGCGGACGGTGCGAATCATGCAAGGGCGATGGACTCGTTCGCATCGAGATGCACTTCCTGCCCGACGTGTACGTCTCCTGCGACGCCTGCCGCCGCCGCCGCTACAACCGCGAAACCCTCGACGTGCACTACAAGGGCCGCAACATCGCCGACGTTCTCGAAATGACGGTCGACGACGCCCTCGACTTCTTCAGTGCGGTGCCGCGGATCCGGCGCAAGCTGCAAACGCTCTCCGACGTGGGACTCGGATACATTCACCTGGGACAGAGCGCCACAACGCTGTCGGGCGGCGAAGCCCAGCGCATCAAGCTTTCCTCGGAGCTGTCCAGGATATCCACGGGCCGCACCCTGTACATCCTCGACGAACCGACCACCGGGCTGCACATGGAAGACATCCGCATCCTGCTCCAGGTTCTGCACCGCCTGGTGGAGCGCGGCAACACCGTCGTCGTGATCGAGCACAACCTGCATGTGGTCAAGACGGCCGACTGGGTGATCGACCTGGGGCCGGAGGGGGGCGGGGGGGGCGGGCGCATCGTGGCCGAGGGCACACCGGAGGCGGTGGCGAGGGTGGCCGGGTCGCATACGGGGAGGTACCTGGCGGGGCTGGTGGGGTAGGGCAGAGCCGATCCGTCATCCGCCCGGCGACGGCGAACCGAAGATTCCGGCTTGCAAAACCCAAACCCCGTCCGTAGGTTGAACGAAGGGGATTTCCGATCGATGTGTGGTGGCGATCCCGGGCGGCCCCGTTGGCAACCGGCAACAGAGAAGGGGGGTGTCTCGCATGGCTGGACCGCGAGGCGGATGTGTGCTCCGGCCGCGACCGGATTCGGACACCGATACCCCTGCCGCCAGCGACCGCGCCCCGTCCGCTTCGAAGCCGTTGACGCGCCGGTCGCTCCTGCGCTCCGGGTTGGCCACGCTGGCCGCCGCTTCCTGGGCGAAGTCGCCGGCCGCCTCCTCGCCGGCCACTCGCCGGGCAAGCCTTGTGCAGGACGACGAGATCGTGCTGGGGGTCTCCGCCGCGTTTTCGGGTCCCTCGCGCGGGCTGGGCACAGAGCTGTACCGCGGCGCGATGGCCTACTTCAGCTACATCAACGACAATGGGGGAATCAACGGCCGACGCATCGTCCTCAAGCTCTACGACGACGGGTATCAGCCCGACACCTGCGTTGCCAACACCATCCGGCTCATCCAGGACCACGGCGTCTTCCTCCTCTTCGGCTATGTAGGCACCCCCACCGTTACCCGGGTGCTACCTCTGCTGAAGCGATTCCGGGACCAGCAGGTGTACCTCTTCTTCCCCTTCACCGGAGCCGAGCCGCAGCGCGAGCCCCCCTACGGCGAGTTCGCCTTCAACCTGCGCGCCTCCTACCGCCAGGAGACGGCTGGATTGGTCGACAACTTCGTTCGCATCGGACGGCGCCGGGTGGCGGTCTTCTACCAGATCGACGCGTACGGGCGCAGCGGGTGGGCGGGTGTGCGCGAAGCGTTGGCGCGGTACGGGGGAACAATCGTCGGCGAGGCCACCTATCGGCGCGGTACGCCCTTCAACGCGAGCATGAGGCGCCAGGTGGAGATTCTGAAGGCACACTCCCCCGACGCGGTGATCTGTGTCGGCGCCTACGCGGCGTGCGCCGCCTTCGCCCGCGACGCCGTGGATCTGGGATTGCACGTTCCGGTGGCCAATCTGTCCTTTGTGGGGAGCGAGAGCCTTCAGCGGCTCTTGCGCGAAGGACGCTCGAATCCGGATTCGTACACCCGCTTCCTGGTCAATTCGCAGGTCGTGCCCGCCTATGACGACGCGACCTTTGCGGCGATAAGCGAATACCATCGCCTGATGTACCAGTACGATCCCGAGTTGCCCGAAGATCTGGAGAAGGTGGCCGAGGGCGAACCCTACCAGCCCCTTGCCCGCGGATTCGTGAGCCTGGAGGGGTTTCTAAACGCGAAGATGATGACGGAAATTCTCCGGCGTCTGGGCGGACGGGCCGACAAGTCACGGCTGGAGGACGCGGTCTTCACCGTGCGCAACTTTCCCCTGGGGATCGGCGAATCGGTGTCGTTCGGACCGAACCGGCGGCAGGGGATGCAGCGAGTCTATTACACCGTTGCCGATGGCAGCCACTTCGCGCTCCTGGAGGACTGGGACGCAAGATTCGGTGTGGCGTGACCACTTGGCGGACGCCCGGCAGAGGTTTCGATTACAGCGGCATCGCGCCGAAACCACCGAGTTGGCGGGAAACGAGTTGGCGGGAAAAGGATTTCAGATGATGAACAGAACAGCAGCCATCGCGGCACTCCTCGTCCTCGCGCACGCGGGTCCGGCCGCCGCGCAGGGGAGCCTGCGGGGAACGGTCACCGACGCGAGCACGGGCAGTGCCATCGCGGGCGCCCAGGTCAGTGTGGAGGGACAGGGCGTGGGGGCCATAACCCGCGCCGACGGCTCCTACGAGTTCGGGAACGTTCCGGCCGGCGTGCACCAGGTGGTGGTCGTTCTGATCGGCTACGAGACCACACGGCGGCAGGTAACCGTTGTGGATGGCCAGCCCACCACGATTCAACTGACGCTCAACGAGACGGTCCTCAGGCTGGGAGGGGTGCACGCGGTCGGCCTGGTTGCGGTCGGCAGCCGCGCGTTGCCGCGCACCGTGACCGAATCGTCGGTGCCGGTGGACGTAATCCCCACGAGCGAGATCGTGCGGCAGGGCGACACCGACTTCGCCAACCTGTTGCGCAATGTGGTCCCCTCGTTCAATGTGAACATTCAGCCAATCAGCGATGCGGCCACCTTCGTGCGGCCCGCCAACCTGCGCGGGCTGGCCCCGGACCACACCCTGGTGCTCGTCAACGGCAAGCGGCGGCACCGCGCGGCGGTCATCACCTGGTACGGAAACGGCCTCGCCGACGGCTCCCAGGGTCCCGATATCGCGCTCATTCCGGGCATGGCTCTGGAACAGGCCGAAGTTCTGCGTGACGGGGCGGCCGCGCAGTACGGGTCGGACGCGATCGCTGGCGTGATGAACTTCGTGCTGAAGAACGCCCGCTCCGGCGGTTCGCTCGAGATCAAGACGGGCGCCAATCTCCTGGCGGATCCCACCGCGGCCTTCGAGGACGGCACGATTCCCGGCGACGGCGAGATGTACGCGATCAGCGGCAACGTCGGGCTTCCGCTGGGCGAGAACGGCTTCCTCAACCTGACCGGCGAGTTTGGCAATACCTGGGCCACCGACCGCAGCACCCAGCGCAACGACGCCCTCGCCCTGATCGCGGGCGGCAACACGTCGGTGCGCAATCCGGCGCAGGTCTGGGGCGCGCCGCGCGTGTCCGACGAGCTCAAGCTGTGGGCCAATGCCGGCTCGCTTGTGGGCGAGGACATGCAGTTCTACGCCCACGGCAACTACGTGAGCAAGCAGGTCGAGGGCGGGTTCTACTTCCGGAATCCGGGCACGCGCAGCGGCGTCTTCGGCACGACCAACGCGGATGGCCAGCGGATTCTCCTGGTCGGCGACATGCTCGATGCGCAGGATGGAGTGCTCGACGGGTCGGCAGGCTGCCCCGAGGTTACGGTCACCGGCGATGGCGTGGTCACGGACCAGGCAGCGTACAGCCAGGTCCTGGGCGATCCCAACTGTTTCACCTTCCGCAAGCTTTTCCCCGGCGGCTTCACGCCCCAGTTCGGGGCGTATGTGCTGGATGCGTCCGCGGTGACGGGCCTCAGGGGCGGGACCGGCGATCTGACGTGGGACGCGAGCGCATCGTGGGGCAAGTCCAACATGGACTTCTACATGTACAACACGGTCAACGCTTCGCTGGGGCCGAACCAGCCCTGCGCCGACGACAGCAGAGAGCTGTCGCATGTGGTTCCCGACCAGTCCTGCACGCCCTACTTCAGTCCCGGGATCTACGACCAGCAGGAGACCAACCTCAACGTCGATCTGTCCTATGCGGTGAACGAACGGGTGAATCTGGCGGGCGGCGGCGAATGGCGGAACGAGCGCTTTGAGATCATTCCGGGCGACCGGCCGTCCTGGACCGAGGGGCCGCTGGCTACGCAGGGCTTCACGCCGGGGTCGAATGGCTTCACCGGTTTCGGGCCGCTGACCGAGGGAGACTGGAACCGGAGCAACTTCGCGGCCTACGGCGACCTGGAGATTCGCGAGCCCGACGGCGCCTGGACCTTCGGCGTGGCGGGACGCTTCGAGAACTTCTCGGACTTCGGCACGACGATCAACGGCAAGGTGGCGGGACGCGCGAGTCTTTCGGAGAGCTTCGGGCTGCGGGCGAGCGCGAGCACGGGTTTCCGCGCGCCGACTCCGGGTCAGCAGAACGCCTTCAACATCTCGACGATCTACGATCCGGTCATCATGGATCTGACGAACAACGGGACGATTCCGTCGACGTCGCCGCTGGCGATGAGGTTCGGCGGCGAGGCGCTGACGCCGGAGAAGTCGGTGAACGTGGCGGCGGGCGCGGTCTTTGACGACGGGCCCTTCAGCCTCTCGATGGACTTCTTTCAGATCAACGTGTCGGACCGGCTGACCACGAGCGCGGACCGTTCGCTCAGTCCGGCGGAGATTGAGCAGCTTGTGTCGGAGGAGATCATTCGGCCGGGCGGCGTGCTGGCCCGCTTCCGCTTCTTCATCAACGACTTCGCAACCCGCACCCGCGGCATCGACCTGGTGGGTGCCTACGAGGTCCGGGGCGCAAGCGGATCAACCACCACCTTCTCCAGCGCATGGAACTGGACATCGACAACGGTGACCGAGTTCAACTCCGGAACCCTCACCAATAGCCGGATCCGGATTCTCGAGGAAGGGCTCCCCAATGTGCGCGGCAACCTCGCCGTGGATCACGCGTTCGCAGGCGGGTCGCGTTTTCTCGTGCGCGGCAGCTACTGGGGCGGCTATTTCGACGGCGAGACGCCGTACTACGAGTCGGATCCCTCGAACACCATCAACTACCCGAGCCGAATCCTCTTCGATGTCGAGGCGGCCCGCACCTTCGGCGACAACTGGACGCTTACAGTTGGCGCCCAGAACGCGCTCAACACCTTCCCCGAGGAATATCCGGGTGCGGCGGCGGGCGTCGGCAACCGCTACGGCCAGTTCACGCCCTTCGGCTTCAGCGGCGGCTTCTACTACACGCGCATGTCGTACAACTGGTAGCCACGGCACCGTCCCGGACGATGGCCTGGATGCGGCCAAGAGATCCCCCCTGGCCCTTGTCCCTCCGCCCGATGCGGGCTAGCTTCCCGTTCGCGCCGGTTTTCCGCCGGCGGCAGTAGCAGACGCACATCGCACCCGAGGAGGAAATGGTTACTCGCGAAGATCTTGAAGGCTATCTGATTCGCCTGGATGCGGATTACGAGGAGGTGGACGAGGACATGTTCCTCGTTCGTTCGGAGAATGGCGGCGCCCCGATCGTCATCCACTACTCCGATCCGGTGCTGGTGGTGCGCATGAAGGTGATGGATCTGCCGGCGGGTGCGGACGGCCTCGGCGGGCTCTTCGAGGAGTTGCTGCGGCTGAACGCGACGGACGTGGTTCACGGAGCATACGGAATCGAGGGGTGGGAGCTGATCCTGAGCGACACGCTGCAACTGATTGGACTCGACTTCGAGGAGTTGCGGGCGTCGCTGGAAAGCGTGCAGTTGGCCGCGTCGTCCCACTTGGCGCGCATTCGCGATCTGGCCCGGCGCACGGAGGACAGTCAGGAAACGGAGGACGGTCAGGAATGAGCATATTCAAGCGATTCTCGACGATGATCAAATCCAACATCAACGACCTGATCTCCCGCGCGGAGGATCCGGAAAAGATGTTGAACCAGATCATTGTGGACATGCGCGACCAGTTGGCGAAGGCCAAGCGCGAGGTCGCGGGCGCCATCGCCGACGAGCGCAAGCTCAAGCGGCAGCTCGACGAGACTACCAAGCAGACGAAGGCCTGGGAGAATCGGGCGATGATGGCCATCCGCGAGGGACGCGACGATCTGGCCAAGCAGGCGCTGGTTCGCTTCGAAGAACAGCGGGAGCACGTGACCGCCTACGAACGGAGTTGGGAGGCCCAGCGCCAGGAGACCGAGAAGCTCAAGGGATCGCTGCGCCAACTGCACGAGAAGATCGAGGAGGCCAAGCGGAAGCGGAATCTTCTGATCGCCAAACAGAAGCGCGCGCAGGCGCAGAAGCGCATCCACGACACCATGTCGGGTCTGTCGGATACATCGGCCTTCGATGCCTTCAACCGCATGGCCGACCGGATCGAGGAGCAGGAGCAGCGCAACCTGGCCGAGGCCGAGGTGACCGAGGCGCTGGCGGGAGACAGTCTGGAGAAGGAGTTCGTGCGGCTGGAGTCGGGAAGCGCCGAGGACGGCATGGACGACAAGCTCCTCGCGCTGAAGGCCCGCATGGGAATGCTGGCGGCCGGAGAGAGCGAGGCGCCGAAGCAGCTCGAAGCGGGCGAAGCCACCGGCGAAAGCGAAAGCGAAGACGCGGCCGCGGCATCCGCCCCATCCGGTCCCCCGGTCCGCGATGCCGAGCTCCTTGAGGAGTTCGACCGCCTGGAGCGGAAGGGCAGCCGCTACCACTGACCCCCGGAGCCGCGCGGCAAACAGGGCCACAGCGTACAACCCGGCCACACCGGAAACCCGTCACAACTGGCAACCAGGCGACACCGGAATGAAGATTGTCCACCTGAATGGCGATTATCTGCCGATCGACGAAGCCCGCGTTCCCGTCAACGATCGCGGCTACCTCTTCGCCGACGGCGTCTACGAGGTCACGCCCGCCTACCGGGGCCGCCTCTTCCGCTGGGACCGCCACCTCGATCGCATGCGCCTGGGTCTGGCCGCGATCGACATCGACTTCGATGCCGCGACGCTGCGCTCCGTCAAGGAAGAGTTGCTCGCCCGCAACGGGCTCGACGACGTACCGGTTGCCTACGTCTATGTGCAGGTGACGCGCGGCATTGCACCCCGCACCCACGCCTTTCCCAACCCCCCCGTTCCCCCCTCCGTCTACGGCTTCGCGAACGAATACATCCGGCCCGCGCGCGAACGCTGGGAAGAGGGCTGCGACGCCATCACCGTACCGGACCAGCGCTGGGCCCGCGCCGACATCAAGGCAATCGCGCTGCTCCCCAATGTTCTCGCGCAGCAGGCGGCGGTGAGTGCCGGGGTGAATGACGCGATCTTCGTGCGCGACGGCATCGCCCTGGAGGGTTCCCACGCCAACCTCTTCGCGGTCATGGACGGGGTGCTCACCACCGCCCCGCGCTCCAACTACATCCTCCACGGCGTCACCCGCGAGTTCATTATCGAGCTGGCGGGCGCACTGGGAATTCCGGTCGAGGAGCGGGCAATCCAGATCGGCGAGCTGCGCGCGGCCGACGAGGTCTTCCTGAGCGGCACCACCACAGAGGTCCGCCCCCTGGTCGAGATCGATGGCGCCCCGGTCTCCGACGGCAAGGTGGGACCGGTCTCGCGGGCGCTCTTCGACCGTTTCCTGGAGGTTGTTTCGGGGGACTGATTCGGGGGACTGATTCGGACCGATTCGGGGGAATGAGCCCCTGCCCGATCCACTCCGCGCTCCTTTCCCCGGGGAAGAAAATCCCGAGCTCTCGCGGATTCTCCAGTCTCGTCCCGCCCGTTTCCCGCGCTCTCGGTTCGCGTTCGGCGAATCCCTGCCGGCGGAATCCTGGCTACCGTCGCAGCCGCACCGCCTCGCCGGGCCCTCGCGTCGTCACCGTTTGCAACCCGGCCCAGTTGCCCAGCAGCCCCGGTGGCGGACCCTCCCAGTCGCGCAGAATCGCCCGTAGCCGCCCCGTTTCGCGTTCCGTAACCACGGTGATGGCGCGCGGATCGTCGCTGTCCACCGTCGCCCGCCCTTCGGGTCCGCTCAGCGTAATCCGTTCCAGCGAATCCGCCCAGCCAGCCTCGACCGGCACCGCGAAGTAGAAGTGCCCGCCCCCGTATCCGTCCTCGCGCATGGCAAAGTCGATTGCGAACAGGGTGCGTCCGCCCCCGCCGCTGGCCGTGACGCGCCAGGGCCCCGGATCCCGCGACATCCGCGCCCGCCCGCGCAGCGGGAAGGGAGGATTCAGCCGCGGTTCACCATTGAGGATCCCGCCCCACAGGACCAGCAGATCGGTTGGCTCCGCATCCGCCGCCACAAGCCCTGCCCGGTCCGCCACAAGCCCCGCCCGGTAGTCGATCACCTTGCCGTGGTGATAGTCGCTCAACCAGGCCCGCTGCAGGCAGTACGACATGAGATCGCGGCTGCGGTCCGGCGGCAGGAGGTTGCCGTTGCGAAAATCGTATCCCCAGACGCCGATGCTGCCATCGCGGTAGGGAAAGGCCGGGTCGATGTTGAGCGGGTTGCCGCAGGGAGCGTGCCGCAGACTCAGATTGTGCCCGATCTCGTGGGCCAGCTCGACCGGAATCGCCTTTCCCATGCTGATCCAACCCGAAATCTGGCCCCAGCCGCGCACGAATCCATTCACACTCGACGCCACTCCGTAGTAGTGCCCGGCGCCGCTGTCCGATTCGCGCAGCGCTTCGAGCTCGTCGAGGAGTTCGTGTTGCCCGGATTCGGTGGTCAGATCGAGCGAGGTGACGTAGGTGGCACGCGTGGTGGCTTGCAGCTCGGAGAAGGGGAAGGAATGGCGCAGCAGCCCGAGTTGGGGACTGTCTCCATCGATGCCCCGCGTCCAGACCACGACCGAGGTGTCGGGTTCGGCGGCCTCGACCACCGGGACCAGAGTGAGTCGCAGCGGGGAGACCTCGACGACGCGCAACGAGTCCACCCCCTCCTCGGGCCAGCGGGGGCGGCTCTCGGGGGCCAGCGGAAGGGCGCCGGCCGGGTCCGCCTCGACGACCATGGTCAGGCCGGGAACGATCGCCGCCGCCGGAATGACCGCGTTCCACGACTGCCCGAGTTCGCCCTCCTCCGCGCCGCCGGGGATGCGGTCGTCGCCGCGCGTCATGACGGCCCGGTGTACCTCGCTCCCCTCGCGCTCGAAGACCGCCACCACCTCGGGCTCGAAGAATCCACGGGGCTCCTCGGCGGTGAGGAAGACGCGCAGCAGCGCCTCGCGGTTTGCGACCAGGGAGACGCGCCGCCGCGGTTCCTGCACCGATTGCACCAGGTAGGCCAGCTCCAGCGAGATCGTTACTTGGTCGGGATTGGGACAGGTCGCCCCCGCCCATTCGGGAATCCCGGCGAGCCAGAGCTGGAAGGATGCCGCCGGCGAGGCGCAGAGTCCGGTTCCTTCGAAGTCGAGCGCGCGCAGTCCAACCAAATTGCGCAGCGCGAAGGGAATCGGTCCGGCCAGCGCTTCATTTCCCGCGAGCCGCAGCTCGGCCAGATCCGCCAGCCAGGCCAGACTTTGGGGAAGTTCGCCGGCCAGGCTGTTTTCCCCCAGCTCCAGACGGCGCAGCGCGGTCAGATTGGCGATCTCCGGCGGCAGCGCCCCAGCGAGACCGTTTCCCGCCAGCGACAGCTCAACCACGCGCCCGCCCGCCACGCCGACGCCGTGCCAGTCCGCCAACCCCGCCCCCGTCCCCCACCCCCCCCGCTCGACCCAACCGCCGCCCTCCGTCGCGGCATGAAACCGGCCCAGCGCCAGCCGCTCCACAAGGCCCACCTCGCATTCGGTGCGCTCGCCCGCCGCGACCCCGGCCAGCCAATCCTGAAACTCGCGATCGATCTGGGCGCAGAGAGCCGTCCCCGCATAGGCAAAGCTCTGCAAGTAGGCAAGGTCCAGGAGTTCGCGCGGTAGCAGTCCCTCGAGACGCGCATTCTCTTCCAGCCGCAGCGTCTCCAGGTCGCGGAGCGCACCGATTGCGGGTGGCAGCGATCCCTCCAGTTCGTTGTCGGCGAGCCAGAGGCGGGTCAGCGCGCGCATCTCGTCCAATGCAGCGGGGAGTTGGCCATTCAGCCGGTTGGTCTCCGCGCGCAGATCCTGCAGCGCGACCAGGTTGGCGAGTGTGCCGGGGATCGGTCCGGTCAGGAGATTCTGGTGCAGCCAGAGCGTTTCCAGCCCCACCAGGGCACCCAGCTCGTTGGGGATTTCGCCCGTGAGCTGATTGTCGTATAGATACAATCCTTCAACGCTGTCAAGATCTCCCAGCTCCGGCGGAATCGTTCCTGTCAGCAGGTTGCGCGACACGGACAGGACTCTGGCAGCGTCCAGGTCGCCCAGCTCGGGAGGAATCGTTCCGGTAAGCTGGTTCCGGCTGAGGCTCATGTAGGTCAGGTTGGCCAGGCGGCCCAGCTCCGGTGGCACCGGACCCGAAAGCTCGTTCCAGGCCAGGAGCAGGCGGCGCAGCGAGGCGATGTTGCCCAGCTCGGCGGGAACCGGACCGGTGAGCGAGTTGAATGCGAGGTGCAGCGAATCGAGGCGGGAGAGGTTGCCCAGCGCCGGCGGAATCGATCCGGTGAGCCGGTTGCTGCCCAGATCGAGGAAGGTGAGCTGTTCGAGAGCGCCCAGGGTGGCCGGGATCGGGCCCGCGATCTCATTGCCGTTCAGCGCCAGGCGTTCCAGCCGGGAGAGCTCGCCCAGCCGCGCGGGGAGGGTTCCGGAGAGCCTGTTGGCGTCCAGATCGAGTTCGGTGACGAAGCCGTCGCTGTTGGTACGGACGCCGTGCCAGTCGCGAATGCTCGCTGTCGTGTTCCAGCCGCCGTTGGCGCGCCAGCCGGGGCCGCCGGTGGCATTGAAGAGATCGACGAGGACGGCGCGGTCGGCGGTGTCGGTATCGGAAGGCGGGGGCGGGGGCGGGGCTGTGGGTGCGGGATCGTCGGAACAGGCCCAGAGCAGCAGCAGCGCGGCGAAAGTCCCCCGGTTCAGGCCGCGCACAGGAGCCCACCCCGTGGTTGGCGTGGTGGCGGTCGGCCGCATCGCTTCCCCCTGTTTCCGTTGGTTCTCATGCTGGTTTGCGCGCTGGTCTTCTTGCGCTGGTCCTCTGGTCTTCTTGCGCCGGTTCTTACGCGAGTTCGTCCCTACGCGATGTTCGTCTCAACGCGCAGCCTCAGCGGTAGAGCAGGTGGGGCGCCCGCAGCGCGCGAAAGTCGTCGAGTCCGACCCCCCAGTCCACTGCAAGTTCCCGGTACGACGCCCCCGCGTCCAGCGCGTACCTGAGCGTGTCCGTTCCCGCCAGCCGGTCGAAATGTCCGGTCCGCCACTCCCAGCGCTCGCCCGACATGGCACGCATCTCCACCAGCAGCGCCAGCGCCGCCAGCGTCGGATCGTACGCGGGCCCCCCGGGCTCCAGCCGCACTCCGCCCACCTCGACGCCGCCGAACTTGCCGTCCCCCGGATTCTCGGGCGCGAACCGCACCGGCACGAAGCGCGCATCGGGCACGTCCAGCCGCTCCAGCCGGGCGGCCAGCGCCTCGCCGTCGATCCACGGCGCGCCC
Source organism: Longimicrobiales bacterium (assembly GCA_965213665.1). Taxonomy (GTDB): domain Bacteria; phylum Gemmatimonadota; class Gemmatimonadetes; order Longimicrobiales; family Gaopeijiaceae; genus Bin94. Next base: position 2,063,161 of record CBDBZW010000003.1, on the reverse strand, counting down.
ACCTGCTGAAAGGCCCGGTCGGTTCCGCGTCCCACCGAAATCGGCGTACCCTCGAAGAGACAGCTCCCCGGGTAATGCAGCGCGCTCTCCACCGAAGGCATGTTGGGCGACGGCGCAATCCACGGAATCCCCGTCTCGCCGAAGGGCATCGTCCGCCGCCAGCCATCCGCGACCACAACGCTCAGATCGACGCGCACCCCGAACTCGCCCACCGCCATTCGCGCAAACTCGCCCGCCGTGAGCCCGTGCCGCATCGGGATCGGATAGAGACCCACGAAGGTGGAGAATTCAGGGTTGAGGATGTTGCCCTGCACGGGATCGCCGCCGATGGGGTTGGGCCGGTCGAGCACCACAAAGGGGATTTCAGCCTCTCCCGCGGCCTCCATTGCCAGCGCCATGGTCGAGAGATAGGTGTAGTAGCGTGCGCCTATGTCCTGGATGTCGAAGAGGAGGACCTCGATGCCGTCGAGCATTTCGCGGGTCGGCGCCCTGTTCGTGCCGTAGAGCGAGTGAACCGGCAGCCCCGTGCGCTCATCGATGCCGTCCTCGATCCTCACCCCCGCCTCGGCGCTGCCCCGGATTCCGTGCTCGGGGGAGTAAAGGGCAACCAGCTCGACCTCGGGATGCGCGGCCAGCCGGTCGATCGACGAGACCCCCGCCCGGTCGCGGCCCGTGTGGTTGGTGATTAGCCCGACGCGGCGCCCCCGCACCAGATCGAGCGAATCGGCCAGCAGAACCTCGATGCCCGGACGGACCGGTTGCATCGGCTCTTCCGCATTCCTTCCCCCGGCTCTCGGTGCGCAACCGGCCTGGAGCTGGAGCAGGGCGAGGACGAAGAGGGGGACTGCGGGTCCGGTTCTCACTGGGGTGGGCCCTTGGTGGAATGGTTGGCGCGGCTGGGCCGGAATGGGGACGGTCGCTACGGATGGGGCAAATCAACGTCGCTATCAGGATAAGCGCACGCGCCCAACGACGCTTGCCGAAGGAACCCGGCCCTGGCCGTGCTCTGCGCCCGCAGGAGCTCAACGCCCGCCGCCGCCCGGCGCATCTTGCTGGATTGGCGCCTCCCGCATTCTCCGCACACCCGCCGGGCTGGACCGCCGCGGCCCGGGGCGAGTATCGTCATGCGACCGCGAACGAGTATCGTCATGCGACCCGCGAGTTTCGGCAACGCAGCGCGGTCCACCCCCGCCCCCCCCAGCCCCGCACCCCATGACCCATTCCCCCCGGTCGGGCATCCGGCCGCCCCTTGTCCCGGCCGCCTTCCCGGTCCTGGCAATCTTCCTCCTCGCCGGCCCACTCGCGCTTTCCGGCGCCGCCTTCGCACAAGCGCCCCCCGACCGCACCACCCCTCCCGGCTACGATTCCCGCACCTGGGCCGAACGCACGCTCGGGTCGCTCTCGCTCGAAGACAAGGCCGGGCAGCTCATCATGCCGATCCTGATGGGCGATTTCGCGCCCCAGGGGTCTTCGGCGGGCCGCCGGGCGCGCGCCATGATCGAGGAGCACCAGGTCGGCGGGATCATCATCTCGGTGGGCTCGCCGGTCGAGGTGGCGGCCAAGCTCAACTGGCTGCAATCGCTGTCGCGCCTGCCGCTGCTCGTCGGCTCCGATCTGGAGGCGGGCGCCGGGTTCCGCTTCGATGGCGTGCTGCACGTTCCCACCGGCATCTGGCTCGGCGGCGCGACCCGCTTTCCCGCCCTCATGGCGCTGGGCGCGACGCGCGATCCCGGGCTGGCCTACGAGATGGGACGGATCACGGCCACCGAGGCGCGCGCGGTCGGAGTGCACGTTCCCTTTGCGCCGGTGCTCGACGTGAACAACAACCCGGACAATCCGGTGATCAATGTGCGCTCGCTCGGCGAGGATCCCCAGCGCGTGGCGACTCTGGGCGCGGCCTTCGTGCGGGGCGTGCAGGACCACGGCGCGATCGCCACCGCCAAGCACTTTCCCGGCCACGGCGACACCGGGGTCGATTCGCACCTGGCGCTGCCCGTGATCCGGGTGAGCCGCGAACGGATGGACGAGGTCGAGCTGGTGCCCTTCCGGCGCGCGGTCGATGCGGGGCTGGGCGCAATCATGACGGCGCACATTACCGTGCCGGAGCTGACCGGCGCGCGCACTCCGGCGACCGTTTCGCCCGAGATTCTGACCGGGTTGCTACGCGACGAGATGGGATTCGGGGGACTGGTGGTGACCGACGCGATGGACATGGCGGCCGTGGACCGGCTCATGGGCCGGGGCGAGGCGGCGGTGCGGGCGCTCGAGGCCGGCGCCGATGTGATCCTGATGCCGCCCGACATCGCGGCCGCGCGGGCGGGAATCGTAGACGCGGTCGCTTCGGGGCGGGTGGCGGAAGCGCGCCTGGACCGGTCGGTGCTGCGGATCCTGCGGGCCAAGGAACAGATGGGACTCGACCGCGCGCGCACCGTCGAGATCGGCGGGGTCCGCGAGCGCGTGGGGCTGACGGAGCACTGGGCGGTGGCGCAGGAGATTGCCGACCGCTCGATCACCGTTCTCAAGGACGAGCGCGAACTGATTCCCCTTCTTGGCACGGCGAATGCGCAGGTTCTCTCGGTGACCTACCGCCGCTCCCGGGATCTGCGCGCGGGGGTCGCCTTCAATGCCTCGCTGCGGCGTAGCTACCGCCGCCTGCGCACGGCCTGGATCGAGCCCGAAACCACCGAAGACGCATACGATGCGCTCCTGGCGCGGACGCTCGGCACGGCGCTGACGGTGGTGTCGCTGCACGTTGGGGTGCGGACGGCCTCGGGGTCGGTGGCGCTCCCCGAGCCGGCGCTGGAGTTCGTGCGGGCGCTGGCGCGGCAGCCGCAGCCGTCGATCGTGATCGCATTCGGGAACCCGTACCTGCTTTCGGAGTTCCCCGGGGTGGGGACCTACCTGGCGGCGTGGTCGGGGGTGCCGGTATCGGAGCGGGCGGCGGCCAATGCGATTCTGGGCCGGATCCCGGTCACGGGACGCGCGCCGACCCGCATCGGGGACCTTCCGCTGGGCGCCGGGCTGCGGATTCCGCCGGGGAACGGAAGGGGCAGCCGGTGAGGGCGCGGCCAACCATGGGGATGCAGCGACGCGGCCACGCGCACATGGTCGGGTGGGGCGGGGAAAGTCTCCCCACGGGCTCCTGCACAAACACACCGGCGAAGGGGCGGTTGCCGGGGATCGTGGGCGCGTTGGGGGCGATTGTTGCCGTTCTTGGGGGGCTGGCGGTCGCTGCGTGCGCGGGCGGCGGATCTGCGGGCGGAAGGGACCTGGGCGCGGCCGGCGGGTTCGGGGGAAGCTCTCGCGCCGCGGCTCCCAAACCGATCCCCGCCACGCTGGATGACGATGCGCGCCGCTGGGTGGACGAGACGGTCGCCTCGCTGACGCTGCGCCAGGCGGTGGCCCAGCTTGTGATTCCGTGGATTGCGGGCGGCTACGCGTCGGAGAGCGACGCCGACTTTCGCGAGCTGCTCGGATGGGTGGAGGAGGGCCTCGGCGGGGTTTCGATCTCGATCGGGGTGCCGGACGCCTATGTGGCGAAGCTGAACCGGCTCCAGGCGCGCGCGGCCATTCCGCTCCTGGTTACCTCGGACTTCGAGAACGGGGGTCCCGGGATGCGGATCAATCACAGCTACGCGTTGCCATCGCTCCTGGCGCAGGGGGGCGGCACCAGCTTCCCGCCGACGATGGCCTTCGGCGCGGCCGCCGACGAGGCGCTGGCCTTTGCGTACGGGCGGATTACGGCGATCGAGGCGCGGGCGACGGGGGTGCACTGGCTCTTTGCGCCGGTTCTCGACGTGAACAGCAATCCCGACAATCCGGTGATCAACACGCGTTCCTTCGGCGAGGATCCGGCGGCGGTGGCGCGGCTGGGCACGGCCTTCATTCGGGGTGCGCGGGCGGGCGGAGCGCTCACGACGGCCAAGCACTTTCCGGGCCACGGCGACACGCGCACCGATTCGCACATCGAGCTGCCGGTGATTGCGGCGGACCGCGACCGGCTCGACCGGGTGGAGCTCGCGCCCTTCCGCGCGGCGGTCGACGCGGGGGTGGACGCGGTCATGACGGCGCATGTGGCGGTGCCGGGGGTGCTGGGAAGCGATCGGCCCGCGACGCTCGCGCCCGAGTTCATGACCGGCCTGCTGCGCGACGAGATGGGATTTGACGGCATTCTCTTCACCGATGCGCTGCGCATGGGGGCCATCACGGACGGCTACGGGGCGGCGGAGGCGGCGGTGCTGGCGCTGGAGGCCGGGTCGGATGTGATCCTGGCGCCCGCCGACGTTGCCGCGACGATCGAGGCGGTGGCGGGGGCGGTGGGGGAGGGGCGGGTGAGCCGGGCGAGGATCGATCGCTCGGTGCGTCGTCTGCTCGCAGCGAAGGCCAGGCTGGGGTTGCACCGGGACGCGCGGGTGGATCCGGCGTCGGTGGCGCTCAGCGTGGGGACGGCGGAGCATCGTGCGGTGGCGGACCGGGCGGCGGCTGCGTCGCTGACGCTGGTGCGCGACGAGAGGGGGGTCGTGCCGCTGGCCCCGGGCGCGCGCGTTCTGAGCGTGACCTGGGCCCGCCCCGGCGAACTGCTGGCTGGCCGCACCTTCAACGCGACCCTCCGCGGCGTGATGGGGGCAGGGGCAAGTGCGGGGGACAGTGCAGGGGTAAGAGCAAGCAGAGAGAGGGGGACTTTCCCCGCCCCGCCTGTACACACTGCGCGGGTCGGCCCCGAAACCCCCTGGGCGGTGTACGATTCGTTGCTGTATCTGGCCCGTCAGGTGGACGCGGTCGTGATCGGGGCCTATGTGCCGCCGCGCTCCGGGGCCGGTTCGGTCGGGGTTCCGGCCACGTTGCGCGCCTTTGTCGAGGCCGCGAACCGGGTGGAGGGCGCCGGTGCGGTCGTCGTCTCCTTCGGGAACCCGTATCTGCTCTCGGCCTTTCCCGGCGCGGGCAGCTACCTGGCGGCGTGGGGGGGGTGGGAGGTCTCGCAGCGGGCGGCGGCGCGAGCGGTCGCGGGTGCGGCAGCGATCGGCGGGCGGCTGCCGGTCTCGATTCCGCCGCTGCACCGACTCGGCGACGGCCTCGACCGGGCGGTGGGCGAGGGGGTCGCGGCGGGGGAGATCGCATCTCCCATCGATCCGCTACGCGAGGCGGGCTTCGTTCCGGGGGCGGAAGCGGGTGCGGCCGGGCCGGACACCGACGACAGCGCCCCCACCGGCGGGCCGGGCAACTGGCAACCGGCGGAGCCGCTCCCGGAGTGCGTGGATTACCGACCCGCGGAAGCCCTGGAAGAACCCGGCGCCGCGGGGCCCACCGGCTCCGGCGTTCCCCCTTCCACCGACCTCGCCGACGCCTTCTGCCGCCTCGGCGCGGCCACCATCTCGCCCCGCGAAGTCGACCCGGCCCGCGTGGCCATGCACGTCGACTCCCTTGCCGCCCTGGACGATTTCATCCTGTCCGCCCTCGCCGATTCCGCCGCCTCGGGCGCGGCTCTGGCGGTGGTTCGCCGCGGCCAGATCGTGCGGCTGCGTGGCTACGGGCGGTTGGACCACGCTGCGGCCGCCCCCCCGGTCACCCCGGCCTCGATCTTCGATCTGGCCTCGCTCACCAAGGTCGTCGGCACGACCTCGGCCGCCATCATCCTTGCCGAGCGCGGCGTCCTCTCCCTCGACGACCGCGTCACCGACCACCTCCCCTGGTGGGGCGCGGGCGACCCGGCCAAATCGCAGGTCACGATCCGCCACCTCCTTCTTCACCGGGGCGGCCTTCCCCCCTTCCGCCGCTTCTTTCTCGAGATGGAGGGCCGCGCAGCCTACGAGGCCGCGATCGCCGCGCTTCCCCTCGACTACGCCCCCGGCGACAGCACCGTCTATTCCGACATCGGGCTCATGACGGTCGCCTTCATCGTGGAGGCGGTCACCGGGCGCACCCTGGACGACTTCCTGCGCGGCGAACTCTTCAATCCACTGGGCATGGCCGACACCGGCTTCAACCCCGCGCCCGCCCTCTGGCGCCGCGTGGCCACCACCGAGATCGACGAGGAATACCGCGGCTACCACGTCCACGGCGTGGTGCACGACGAGAACGCTTATGCGATCGGCGGCGTCGCCGGGCACGCCGGACTCTTCAGCTCGGCCCGCGACCTCGCCGTCTTTGTCCAGATGATGCTGGACCGCGGGGTCGCCGGATCCTGCCGCGCCGACCGCGTCTCCGGGCTGCCCTGCCATCGCCCCCGCTTCGCCCCCGTCTCCATCTTTGCGCCCGGTTGGGTCGATCGCTTCACCCGCAGACAATCCCCCGCATCCACCCGCGCGATCGGCTGGGACACGCCCTCGGTCCGCTCCTCGGCCGGCGACTACTTCTCGGCGCGCTCTTTCGGCCACACCGGCTACACCGGCACCTCGATCTGGATCGATCCCACGCAGGAGCTTGCCGTCGTGCTGCTTACCAATCGCGTCAATCCCACCCGCGCCAACGCGAAGCACATTCCGCTCCGCCGCGGCGTCCACGACCGGGTCGCGCGCGCCATCGACACCGTGGTCCAGCCGCGCGAGGCCGCGGCCACAGGGCAGGGCCGGCCGCCCGATCCCGCAAGCCCCGGCACCCCACCCCAACCCCGCACCCCATGAACACATTCGGCGGCTTCGACTTCGCGGTTCTCGTCCTGTACATCGCCGCGGTGACCGCCTGGGGCGCCTGGCTCGGACGCGGCAACCGCGGCGGCGCCGACTACTTTCTCGGCAGCCGCGACCTGCCCTGGTGGGCGGTGATGCTCTCGGTGGTCGCGACCGAAACCTCCACCCTCACCTTCCTCTCGATCCCCGGCATCAGCTACCTCGGCACGCTTGCGTTTCTCCAACTGTCGCTGGGCTACCTGGCCGGCCGCATCGTGGTTGCGCGCATCCTTCTGCCGGCGTACTACCGGGGTGAACTCTCGACCGCCTACGCGCTCCTCGAGAGCCGCTTCGGGACCGTCGCGCGCCGCTACGCCTCGGGCGTCTTCATGGTCACGCGCCTCCTGGCCGATTCCGTGCGCCTCTTCGCGACTGCGATTCCCCTTGCGCTGATCACCGGTTGGTCCTATCCGATGTCGATTCTGGTCATCGGTGCGGCCACCCTGGTCTACACCTACCAGGGCGGCATCCGCGCGGTGGTCTGGGTGGATGCGGTGCAGATGGTGCTCTATGTCGGCGGCGGGCTGATCGCGCTGTTGCTGCTTCAGGGCGCGGTGGAGGGGGGATGGGGGACGATCCTCGGCCAGGCGTCGGCGGCGGGCAAGCTGGCTGCCTTCGACTTTTCGGCCTCGCCCGCGGTGGCCTACACCTTCTGGGCGGGATTGGTGGGCGGCGGCTTCCTCTCGATGGCCTCGCACGGCACTGACCAGCTCATCGTGCAACGCCTTCTTACCTGCCGCGATCTGCGCCACAGCCAACGCGCGCTGATCGGCAGCGGCATCGCGGTGATCGTCCAGTTCGCGCTCTTTCTCCTCGTCGGCCTCGGCCTCTGGGTCTTCTTCGAGGGCCGCGACTTCGCCAGCACGGACGAGATCTTCGCGCGCTTCATCATCGACGAGATGCCCGCCGGACTGCGCGGTCTCCTGATCGCGGGGGTCTTCGCGGCCGCCATGTCCTCGCTCTCCTCCTCGATCAACTCGCTGGCCTCGGCGAGCGCCTACGACTTCTGGGCGCCCCTCACCGGACGCCGCGACGACCGCTCGGCGATGATTGCGGGCAAGCTCTTCACCCTGCTCTGGGCGGGTCTGCTGATCGTCGGCGCCATCGTCTTCATCCCGCTCTCGCGCGGCACGGCGGCGGTGGAGGTCGCGCTGGCCGCCGCCTCGATGGCCTACGGGGGACTCCTGGGCACCTTCGCGCTGGGCGTGCTCACCCGGCGGGTCAGCCAGGCGGGCGCGGTGGTGGGCATGACGGCGGGCGTGGGAACGGTGGTCGCGATCTGGGCCACGGCGCGCGACGAGGTGGCCTGGCCCTGGTTCGTCCTGATCGGGCTGGCGGTGACGGTGGTGGTGGGGTGGGTGGCGGGAGGGCTTGTCCGGCCGGGCTCGGACTCCGAGTGAGCGGGCGTTGCGCGCCGATGATGGCAGCCGGAAGCGGAAGCGCGGGGCGGGAAGCGCCGGAGTGCATTTTCGTCGGCGTCGATGGCGGGGGGACGCGGTCGCGGGCGCTGATGGCGGATGTGCGGGGCCGGCCGCTGGGGAGCGCCGATGGGGGACCGGGGCTGATCGATCCGGTGGATCCCGAGCGCGCGGTACGATCGGTGACGCGGGTGGTGCGCGCGGCGGCCGCGAATGCCGGGGTGGCGCTACCGGTGCGGGGGCTGTGGGCGGGATTAGCGGGCGCGGGTCATCGGGGCGCGCGCGAAGCGGTGGAAGCCGCGCTGGCCGGTGCCGGGCTGGCCGCGCGGATCGCGGTCGGCACCGATGTCGAGGCCGCGCACGCCGACGCCTTCGGAGACGGCCCCGGAATCCTCTGCGTCGTGGGAACCGGGTCGATTGTACGGGCGGTGGGGCCGGGGGGGGAGGTGGTGCAGGTGGGGGGGTGGGGACACCTCCTGGGCGACGAGGGCAGCGGCTACCGCATCGGGCTGGAGGGCCTCGGCGCGGTCATGCAGGCGACCGACGGACGGGGGCCGGACAGCTCTCTTGGCGCCGTGTTGTTGGTAGCCGCGGGCGTGACCCGGCCGCGCGAGCTGGTGGGATGGGCCGCGCGCGCCACCAAGGGAGAGATCGCCGCGCTCTCGGTGCGGGTGGCCGCGGAGGCCGAAGCGGGGGACGCGGTTGCGGCCGGGATCGTGGAGCGCGCGGTGGCGGCGATCCGCTCACACCTGGTGGCTGCGCTGGGGCGGACCGGGGGGTGGGCGGATCGTCCCGTGGTCGCGCTGGCCGGGGGGCTGGTGGGGGAGGGACGGCCCCTGCGCGAGGCGGTGGCCGGGGTGGCGGGGGGGGCGGGGTGCCGCGTCCATCCGCGTGAGGTGGTGCCGGAGCGGGGGGCGGTGGGGTTGGGGATCCGCATCACAACGGCCCGGTAACCCGCACATCCAGTTACTTGGGGGAACCCTGCGGCTGCGTTCCACCGCCCCCCCCGCTCCCCGAAGGGCAGTGACTCAGCACGGCATCCATGGCATCGCCGTGGCCAAAGCTCCCGGCGTCGCGGACGCCGCCGTTCGCATCGATCACGCAGTAGCCGAACCGATGCTCGGTGGCGTGCACATACACAAAGTGATTGAATGCCCCCCGGTCGTCGCGCGGGACGGTGCGCTCGTCTTCCCGAAAGGAATCCGCCTCCTTGCCGCCTGCCCCCGTCACGAAGTAGCGGATGCCGTGTTGCGGCCGCAGCCGGGCGTAGAAGTGCTGGTGGGCCTGGAACACCGCGTCCACGCCGTGTTCGCGAAAGATCGGTTCAAGTTCGTCCCGCAGCGCCCGGTCCTCGCCCCGGCATGCAAAGCGCAGCCACAGACATCGAGCCGGTGTATAGACGGGGTGATGCATGGCGACGATCTTCCACCGCGCGCTGGAGCTCCGGAGCGCCTCGGCAAGCCAGCGGAGTTGAGGCGCATCCTGTCCCTGCGTGAGCTTTGTGTCGTCGTTGCCGAGCGTGTTGGAGTCGAGAACGAACACCTCAACGAGGGGTGGATCCGCTGCACGGTCGGCGCCCGCACCGACGCGCCCGCCGGGGGACCGCACCCCGATCCCGACCGCGTAGTAGCGCAAGCGATCGACGTATCCGAATTCGGGCGTGGCCAGGTGTGATTCCACGTCGCACCCGGGCGATCGCCGGTAGGCGAACCTGTCCCGGCCGACGGGCCTGAGTCCCGAGTCGCGGCACCGCCATACATCGTGGTTGCCAAGAGCCGCGTGCATCTTCACGCCATCGGTCACGAGCGAACCGTACACATCCAGGAACCGGGGCTCGATGGACTGAGCGCTACCGTGTTCGTAGACGTTGTCCCCCAACAAAAAAACGTGAGAGACGAACGTTGCCGCGGCCTGGCGGCGGATCCGGGCCGCAACTCCGCGGGCGCGATCATCACCGGTTCCGGTGTCTCCGACAAAGATCAACCGGGCCGCCGACACCGTATCCGCATGCTCCGTACCGGCCACCGCGCCACCGGTCTCGACGGTCGCGATCCCTCCTTCTCCGCTTCGCCCTCCGGTCCCGCACGCAGCCACGAAAACGGCAACCGCCAGGGCAGTCCACAACGGTCCGGTGCCGCCGCGGCTCCACCAACGTCCTGCGATCACTGGCGACTTCCCGGTGCGGGATAGATGGTCAGCCTCGCTCGGCCCCCGGCTCCCTCGTCGGCAACGATCAGAGCTCCGTCGGCGGCAAAGGCAATCCCCTCAATCTGACGATGCCACTGTGCGACGAACCTCCTCGCGGCCACAACTTCGCCACTCGGCGTCACCTCCGCGATGGCGCCCGGACGCGCCGCAACGACGAAGTAGTTCCCCGACTCCGGATGCCGCTCGATCCCCGATGGCCGGTAACGATTCGATCCGATGTGCCGGGTAAAGTCAGGAATGGCCGCCATGACGGGGACTTCGGTGTTCAGGCGCTTCCGGTCGATGGACCAGCGGTAGATCGGCAACCGCCCCTCAAGCTCCTCGTTGCGGGCATCCTTGCACATCAGCAGGAGTTCGCGCGCACCCGCGTCGTAGGCCAGACCCTCGATTTCGCATTCGCGACCGACACCGGTGGCATACACGCGATAGAGCACCGACTCGCCCTCGGCTCCTTCGCGCGTCTCGTAGATCCTGCCGGAACTTGTGACGAGGAAAAGTTGGTCGTCCGCCACCGCAATCCCCTCAAAGTCATCCGCGACCGGATCCGCCATGTCCGCCATCTGGAACTGCTTCACGATGGACCCGTTGAGAAAATCGATCTCATAGATGACACCCGCTTCGTCGTTGTGCGCCAGCAAGCGGTGGTCGCGGGTCGTTGCCAGGCCGGAAATCTCCCTGAGCCGCCCCGGAAGTCTCCAGTGGGTTGCGCTTTCGGCCTCCAGGTCATAGTCCGCGAGGGAGACCGGCTGCTGAGCCAGAACCTCCTCCTGCGCCAGACCCTCCTGGGCCAGACCCGGGAACGCGAAACACGACAGCACACCCGCGATGCCGCCGACGAGAAGGCCATGGCGCCACGACGCGCGTAATCCCGTCACAATACTCATCCCGAAAATCACCCCCACGTTACCCTGGCCGCTTCCCGGCTTTGCGCTGCCCACCGGTGTCGGAAGCCTGCGTCTGCGCTTCAGGCGGAACGATGCTCCACCCGGACAACCGCGTCGGCTGGGCTCCGTAGTTGCTCTTCCACACCGCCAGCGTAATCCCGACAAAGCTCAGCGATGCCAGGAAGGCCACGACGGTAAGCTGCGTGCCGCTCGCCAGCCCGATCCCGATGACCATCAACATGTACACGGCGTCCATGGGTTCCTTGATTGTGGCCCGAAACCGAACCGCAGCCACAATTCCCGCGAGACCGAAGGCCAGGGGCAGGCTGCCCTTGACCAGGAACACAACGAGCGCAATGCCGATCGGGGTCACCAGAAGCGCGTGCAGGAACGATTGGTTGTGCTTCTTGCGCGGGCGAGTCCACTGGTATACCCAGGCAATCGGCAGAGTCACGGCGAACGCGAGGATAAGCGCCACCAGGACGGGGATCGTAATCGCCGGATCCACCAACTGGTTGAAGGCGCCCTTGCCGTCGAAAAGGCTCTGAGCGCCGTCGGGACGACCCGGAACCTGCTGCATCTGTTCAAGAAACTCGGATGCCTCGAATCCACTGCTGGATGTCCCCACCAGGAAGCGGTTGCGCTCCTGGGCGACATAAAAGAGCACGCCGGGAAACAGGCGGTAGACCCCGCTCAGAAACGCAGCCCAGGCCACGTAGTAGACGACAAGACGGACGACGATATTTCTGAGCATAGGATATTCCTGAGCGAAAAAGGCGAGTCTCCCGCTTCCGTTACGAGTCTCCCGCTTCCGTTAGAACATGTAGCCGCGAAGATAGACGCTTGTCATGTCGCGGCCCTTCATCAGGGCGACGCTGACGGCCGTACGGCGTTCCAGCAACGACAGCCACAATCCGCCTCCCGTGCCCCTGTGCCAGTCATTTCCGCCCCGGTCCCAGTCGGCTACGCCCCGGTGATCGGCGTGGTCCGGATCGCCGCCGTAGTACACCCGGCCGACGTCCGCGGCCGCAAACACGCCAAACTCTCCGGGCACCACCACATTGACCCTTGCCAGCTTCAATCGCAATTCGGCGTTGGCGTACAGCGATGCGTCGCCGGCAAAGCGATTCTGGCGAAATCCGCGTACGGGGCCCTGCTGCTGGCTGAAACCAACCCGGCCGGGCCCGCCCACAAACGCGCTCTCAAGGAAAGGATACTTCCCCCAGAGCTTCTTCCCGCCCGCCCGGAGGGCCAGCGTCGGATGGGTAGGAATCGGCGCGGTGAGGTAGGTGCGCAGCTCGCCATCCACGCTTCCGAAGGCCTCGTCGGCATCCCATGCCCCCAGGTATCCGGCGGCGGTAACCCGGCCAAGGAAGCCGCTTGTGGGATACGCCGGACTGTCGCGTCCATCGTACCGGATCGCACTCTCGGCCCCGATCTGACCAAAGGATCCAGTGCCGTAAAGCGGTTCATCCAGCGATCCGATAAAGTTGTCGCGGTTCTCGTCCAGCGGTGTGCTCGACCACTTGACGACCGGTCCCAGGCGGACGGCAAGCTCCGGGCGATGGAGTTGGGTCTCGTCCGCGGACGCATCCACTTCCTGCCCTCCACCGCGAAACTCAAGTGCCGGTGCGAGGAGGAAGGTGCCCTGGCGCAGTTTGTAGAAGGACGAAGGATGCGCGAGCCGCGAGTCGTTGCCAAACCCCGTGAACCGGGTCACGACCAACCCCGAATACTCAAGGGCCAACCTCAGGTCCACATTGTGCCGGAGGTGGCGAAAAACGCCTTCATAGGATGCAATCGGCTTGTAGCCCTCGCTGGCCACCCCGACGGAAAGCGAATGTTGCGAGGCGAACGGATCCTTGCGGAATCCGAAGTATGTCCGGTTATGGAGCATTTGCACGAACAGACCCAGATCGGGATCCGCCCGAACGATCGGACGGGTTCTGCCGACCATGCCCCAGTCGAGCGCGTACCTGAGATTGGTCGGGGTTTCCAGACCCGCCGCGCCCGGGGGACGCCGGTAGGGCCGCTCATCGATGCGAGCGCCGTTTCCGCGCGTGAACGCATTGTTGCCGCGATAATCGTAGAAACGGGTCCGTGAGGCGGGCGCCGCGGATGCGTTGGCGAATGTGTCGCTGCCGCCGCCCCCGTCGATGCGAACGGTAATCGATCCTTCCTCGCCCACTACCTCCGCACGATCGGCTCCGCCGCGCAGGTAGAGGCGGACTTCGTCGGTTTCCCGGCGCCGAAAGGTGCGCTCGAAATAGGGCGACTCCACCTGTTCGCCGGAGTCTCCCAGCAGCCCGACGCGGACCGCGAGATCTCCGTTGGCCAGATGCTCGAGGCGGGCGTATTCGTCCTCGTCCGTCGCCTGGATTTCGGCCTGGCGGGTAATCAGCGCGTAGTAGCGATTGACGAACTCCGGCAGAGTGTCGCGCCGGGCCTTCAGTTTCTCCTCAAGACTCTCGCCGACCATTCGATAGTAGGGTTCCGGAAGTCGCCGGACGGCATCTTCGATCACCGAATCGGGAAGCTCGCTGCGAAAGGTCGCAACCACCTCGTCCCAGGCGGGCTTGTCGAGTTCGACCAGAAACTGGCGATCCAGCTCCCATGCCGTGCCCGTGAGGCCGGTCAGATTCGGAAAGCTGTGCCCAAAGTCGATCACCACCGGGACGAACCAGCGGGCCAGCGTCATGGCGGCGCCGCCGTAGTGGATGAAGGCCTGGTCGCGGTCCTCCGGAATCGGGAGCCAGGTGTAGCAGTCGCCGCCCGGGAAGCGCGCCCATCGCCATTGACCGGCGTGACGGTCCTTGTCGTTGACGAGAAAATCCATCAATCGCGCCTTGAGAAAGGCCCGCGCATCGACGCGCTCGCAGGCGCTTTCTTCCAGGTCCTCCCATAACGTTTCCGTTCCACTGACCTTTCGGGAACCGGCGAATCCGGGTGTGTCGTCCGGCCCCTCGGAGGGATGGATCTGCAGCGATCCGATCAGGCCGGCGTAGTCCTCGCGATACTCGCCGAGTCCGGGGTCGTCGGGAATCACCGCCAGCGTGTGTTTCGAATGCAGGATGCCGGTGGCCTCCATGAGCGGATCGACCACCAGTCCCGCGGCTGGCAGCAACGTGCTGATCAGGTCATGAAGAACGCCGCTGACGAGTGTGTTCCGCAGTTCGTCGGCGAGCCTCCGGGTTGGGTCCTTGTCCAGGGAGCGCACCGTGTACCGGAGACCGTCCTTCCCGGTGAAGTGGAGGGAGATGGACTGCCCGAATCCCCCGGTGCGCAGGGGCGTCAGACCGCTTCCGACCCTATCGAGATCGAGCACCGGAAAGTCGATGGCGGTGGTCCAGAGGTCGCGGTAGTTGTCGCCGTAGAACCAGCGCTTGAACCGACCGGCATCGAAGCGCCGGCCGGGAATGGCCCGGTGAGTCGTCGCGTTCGGCGGCGGCGTCGATCGGTGGATCCGCGAGCCCGCCGAGGGTGGGGCCTCCTGGGGCGCGGCCTCGGATGGCGTCGCAAGGGCAAACGCAAGCGCCGGAAATCCGACCCGCCAAGATCCGGCGATGCGTCGCGAATGGCGGGAAGACGAAGGGCGGCGATACCCAGCGCGGCGATACCCAGCGCGGCGATACGGAGGGCGACCAAAACAGTGCATCACGGATCCTCGGTGCGGGGAGTCTCCATTGGCTGGGGTAAGCCTGGCTACGATGGACCTGGCTGCGATGGACGGTTGGAGGGCGCCGCCAAGGTGAATTCCGACCGGGGTTCCGAGAGCCGCCGTACTGGCCTCTCCGACGATGGATCCTGCATCCGGGGCGAAGGATTCTACACGCACCGGTCCTTTCGGGCAAGCAGCGCCGTTAACCGCGGATCCCGGCCTTCTTCGCCGCGGAACGGGAATTCGTCGCCCCTGCCATTCCGGCAATTCGCCGGTGGCACGCTTCCTGCTACAGCCTCCGCGCGGCCCGCGAGGGGCCGTCATCCCATTCATCCATTAGTCCCAAGGAGGCACACCAATGTCCCTCGCCAGAACCGCGCCCCGGTCTCTCCCCTGGAGCGATCTGGACGCCCTCGCCAACCGCATGAACCGCATCTTCGGCGATTCCCCCTTCGGGAACCTGACCTACGGATCGAACTGGATTCCCCCGGTCAGCGTCGAGGAGCGAGCTCACGAGATCGTCCTCACCGCCGAGCTCCCCGGCATGAAGGAAAACCAGGTCGAGATCAACCTCGAGAACAACGTGCTCACCATCTCCGGCGAGAAGACGGAGCCGTGCACCGAGGGCGGGCATAACGGCAAGTTCCATCTCGTCGAGCGCAGCTTCGGGTCCTTCCGCCGCTCCTTCACCCTGCCGCGCACCATTCGCGCCGAGGGGATCGTCGCCGAGTTTGACAACGGCCTTCTGATCGTGAGGTTGCCCAAGGCCGACGAGGCGCTCAGCCGAAAGATCGAGGTCAACCGCAGAAGCTGACGCAAGCCCACGGGGGAAGACGGTCTCCCGGAGCAGTCCGCAACCGGAAGGGTCCGGCCGCAGATGGTCGGGCCCTTTCGCAATTCGGGGGGGATTGGCGGTTGGTCCAAAGGCAAGGGACCGCCAACGACATTGGGGGACGCCTTTGCCGCCGGATCCGCAACGCTGCCATCGACGCGGGCAGAGTCGGAAGGATCGCTCCTCAGTTCACCCGCCGCAAAAAGGTCAGCGTCTGGGCCGAGAAGGCGGCCGGGCGCTCCGATCCGTCCCCTGCGGGATCGCCGGGCTCGAAGTCCACGCGAAAGCGGTCGGGGCTCTCGATCTCCACAATCCCCAGCAACGTTCTTCCCGCCAGCGGACCCTCCGGCCAGGGACCGATGTCGAGTTGCCCGGGTTGGGCCGCGTCGTCGAGGCGGTAGGCCAGATCGAAGCTCTCGGCGCCGGTGGCGAAGTCGATCGTCCAGCGCAGCCGTCCATCGCCGCCAAAGTGGCAGAAGATCGTGGGCGAGGTCGGCGCGCCCGAGATCCATTCCCCCTGAAAGAGGTTGGATGGCGCGTTGCAGGCGGCCGGAGCGAAGGCGAAGAGGGTTGCGGCCAGCGCGCGCAGGGATGTCCGTCCAAAACCGCGCGTTGTTGCACAGGTGGCCATGCCCCGAATCCCTTCGGTCAATACCGGTAGTGTTCCGGCTTGTACGGACCTTCCACGGGAATGTTGACATACGCCGCCTGGCCCGGCGTCAGCCTGGTGAGGCGCGCGCCCAACTGGTCCAGGTGCAGCCGCGCCACCTTTTCGTCAAGCGACTTGGGCAGCATGTGCACCCCCAGCTCGTAGTCCTCCGCCCGCTTGTGTAGCTCGATCTGGGCCAGAACCTGGTTGGAGAAGCTGGCCGACATCACAAAGCTCGGGTGGCCGGTTGCACAACCGAGATTCATCAGGCGGCCCTCGGCGAGGATCAGGATGCTGCGCCCGTTCGGGAAGGTCCATTCGTCGAACTGCGGCTTGATCGTCCGGCGCACCGCCGCGGAAGATTCGAGCCCGGCCATGTCGATCTCGTTGTCGAAGTGGCCGATGTTGCCCACGATCGCCTTGTCCTTCATTTGGCGCATGTGGTCGATGGTGACAACGTCGCGGTTGCCCGTTGCGGTAATGAAGATGTCGGCCGTCTCCAGAACGTCTTCGAGACGCGCGACCTGAAATCCCTCCATCGCCGCCTGCAGCGCGCAGATCGGATCGATCTCGGTCACAATCACCCGTGTGCCCTGTCCCTTCAACGCCTGCGCGCACCCCTTCCCCACCTCCCCGTACCCCATCACCACGGCCACCTTGGCCGCGAGCATCACATCGGAGGCGCGGTTGAGCCCGTCGATCACCGAGTGGCGGCAGCCATAGATGTTGTCGAACTTGGACTTGGTCACCGAGTCGTTGACATTGATCGCGGGGAAGAGAAGGTTGCCCGTCTGCGCCATCTCGTAGAGGCGGTGGACGCCGGTTGTGGTTTCCTCCGAAACGCCGCGAATGTCGGCCGCGATCGTCTGCCAGCGCCGGTCGTCGATGCGCCGGTGCCTGCGCAGAAGATCCAGGATGACGCCCCATTCCTCGCTGTCGGCGGCCGGGTCGAAATCGGGAATCCGGCCCATGCGCTCGAACTCGGCTCCGCGGTGGACGAGCAGGGTGGCATCGCCGCCATCGTCGAGGATCAGCGTGGGGCCGAAGCCGCGCGGCCAGGTGAGCGCCTGCTCGGTGCACCACCAGTACTCCTCCAGCGTCTCTCCCTTCCACGCGAAGACGGCGGGACCGCGAAGGTCGTCCGGGTTGCCATCCGAACCCACCACGACAGCCGCCGCGGCGTGGTCCTGCGTCGAGAAGATGTTGCAGGACGCCCACCGCACCGACGCCCCCAGTTCGATCAGCGTCTCGATCAGGACGGCGGTCTGAACGGTCATGTGCAGCGACCCCATGATCCGCGCACCGGCAAGGGGCCGGAGGCCGCGAAACTCGCGGCGCAGCGCCATCAGCCCCGGCATCTCGTGCTCGGCCAGGCGAATCTCGTTGCGCCCCCACTCGGCCAGCGAGAGATCGGCAACGCGGAAGGGCGGACGCTCGATATCGGTTGCGGCCCTCTCGGGGGCGGCGAAGGCGGTCTTCATTCCTGTGGCACCTCTGTCTGCATGCGCTGCTTGCTCGTGGATGTTCGCGCGTGGCTGTTGTTCGCGTGCGGTTCCGAAGGCCTGAATCTAGCCGGGATGGGCGACCGAGTCATGCGCCGGCGCGGTCACCGGGCAGGCGATCGAACGGGTTGTGCCGCGGGGGGCGGTCCAGGCCGAACCCGGTTCCAGTAGTCGGTGGGCCGGTTGTCGCCGCGCAGCGCATCCTCGTCCACCCAGTAGTGCTCGCCGAAGGGCCGTGGCGCGGGCCACAGTTCATCCAGCGTTTCCCCGTTGTAGACGATGCCGTCCTTGATCACCCAGGCGATGTCCGCCGTGGCGCGAATGTCGTCCAGCGGGTTGGCGTTCAGGACCACGAAGTCGGCGATCTTGCCTTGGGCCAGCGAACCCAGCTCGTGCTCCAGGCCCAGGAAGTGCGCGCCGTGAATCGTTGCGACCTCGATCGCGGTGTGCTCGTCGGTGCCTGCCGCCACCATCCACACCTCGTAGTGGGGACCGAGCCCGTGCAACTGCCCGTGCGCGCCGATCGCGCCCCAGCCGCCCTCTTCGATCATGTCGCCCAGACCGCGCGCAATCAGCGGGTACGAATAGTCCGTCCCGGGACGCAGCATCCGTCGCCGCGTGACCGGAACCAGCATCCGCCAGGGCAGCCAGCGCCGCATCTTCGGGTCCTTCCAAACCTCGTATTCCTGGTAGAAGTACTCCTCGTTCCAGGGCCCCGGTCCCCCCACCATGAAGGTCGGCGAATACACCGCTTCGGCCTGCCCGAAGAACCTGGCCACGTCGCTGTAGAGGGGCGTGTAGCTCATGGGGTGCTCCCATCCCGTGTGCCCGTCCATGATCATTCCGAGGTTGTACTCGATGTCGCCGCCCTCGGCCGTCACCCGCAGTCCGCGCACGCGCGCCGCCTCGGTCACCCACTGCCGCTGGATTCGCCGCGGTTGCATGTATTCCTTGATCGACACCGCGCCCCACGACATCAGCCGGGCCACATTCCGGTCCGCCGCCTCGTAGCTCGTAATCTCGTTCTGGCGCGCGCCGTCGCCCGCATAGACCGGATCGCCGGTGCTGTAGACGCGCGGCCCGATCATCCTTCCCGACTCGACCAGCTCCGCCGCCGGAAAGACGTTGGCCGACCACTGCGAGTTGTCCAGCGTGGTCGTGACGCCGTAGGCCAGATAGATCGCCGACTCCCAGTTGCGCAGCGGAATCAGCCCCAGGTGGTCGCGGTGGTGATGCGCGTGCATGTCGATCAGCCCCGGAATGATTGTCTTGCCGGTGGCGTCGAAGACCCGGTCCGCGCCGCTCGTGTCGCACTGGCCCACGCAAGTCAGCCGGCCATTGGTGGCGACGAGGGTTCCGTTCTCGACGACAACATCGTTCTCGACCGTGACGATGCGCGCGCCGGTGAAGGCCACCGCTCCGGACGCGAGGTGGCGGGGAAGCTCCAGCCGGATCGGCACCTCCAGAGTCTCGCCCGTGTCAACGTTGTGTGCGTAGTAGCGCGGCCCGCTCACGAACTCGAGCGTCTCGGCGTCGCGCCAGCGGGGGTGAATGCCGCCCTCCAGACTGACCTGCGTCACGGGGAGCTGGCCGTTGCGCTTGGCGATCCGAACCGTGTTGGACCCGGTGCCGCCGTAGGGGAAGGGCATGCGATAGACGTTGTCGCCCTCCTGGAACGCGAGCCACCGCCCGTCGGGAGACACCGCGGCCTCGTCGGCGTCGGGCAGGGTGAAGTGGACGCGCCGGCCGGTGCCGTCCATCTCGATTGAAGCGATCTCGGTGCGCGCGGGATCGTCGCCCATGGGCCCGAGCGCCTCGGCGTAGAAGAGCCGTCCATCCGGGCCGAACCACCCCTGGGGCGGGGGACGGCGGGGCATCATCGGTCGGCCGCCGGTATACGGGCGCGCGACCTTGCCGATGGTGCGGACATCGCCGCCCTCGGCGGGCACCGCCACGAACTCGAAGTACTCGTTGCTGGCCACGGTGCGGCCGCGGTTGGTGGCGCCGGCGCCCCGGGTGGCCACGATCTCGCCGCCGTCGGGGCTCCACGCGGTGTTCATGTACTCGGCTTCGACCGTGGTGAGCTGCTCGGGGGCGCCTCCATTGGCCGCAACCCGCCAGATGTGGCCGCGTCCGTTCGGCTCCCAGCTCGTGAAGGCGATCGCGCTGCCATCCGGCGACCAGGCGGGGGCGACCTCGGAGTGATCGAGCGCGTCGCCGGTGAGGCGCGCCGGGGTTCCGTCCGGCAGATTCATCACCCAGATCCGGCCCACGGCGTGGAAGGCCAGGCGGCTCCCGTCGGGCGAGGATGCGGTCCAACGCGGAAACTGCACCGTGAAGGTTGTGCCGAGCGGCTCCTGCGGCCGCCCCGCCATCTCCGAGATCACCCGGTGCACGCGCGCGTCGAAGTTGATCGTCGCCACCTCGCCGCTCTCGATATCGAGGCGCCGGATCTTCCCGCCCGCCGGGATCACGATCGAGCGGCTGTCGCGCGACCACGCATAGCCGGGCAGATCGCGCGAGACCTTCATCCCCTCGGCCATGTCCACCTCGATCGGGTCCATCACGACCCGCTCCGCGCCGGTGGTCAGATCGCGTAGCCAGAGCGCGGTGCGGGGACCGAAGCGCAGCCCCTTGTGCGAAATCGTGCCGTCGGGAATGCGGCGTCCGAAGGCCAGCCAGCGTCCATCCGGCGACGGTTCGGGGGCGATCGCGCCGCCGCTCGAGGTCTGCCCCTGCTGCACCGCCTGGCCCGCCGTGACCTCGTCCACCCGGCCCGTTTCGAGGTCGAGTCTGCGAATCTGCCGGAAGCCCTGCATGACGTCGGAGCGCCCCGACCACACCCCGGGGGGCGCCGTGCGAAGCTGGAAGTAGAGCGACCCGCCATCGGGCGAAAAGGCTGGCCACGCCGCACCGGGGAAGTCCGAACCGACCAGCTCGACCCCTTCGCCTCCGTCCCGCGAGTACATCCAGAGTCCCGCGCCCCCGGCTTCACGCTCCGTCGACGAACGCCGCACGACAATGAATCGTCCATCCGGAGACCACGCCGGTTCGGCCGCGCGCAACGCCTGGTCCTCGAAGACCGGCCGCGGATTCGACCCGTCCGCGTCCATCAGCCAGAGGTTGTTCTGCCCGCCCCGGTCCGAAATGAAGGCGATCGTGGCGCCGTCGGGCGAGAAGCGCGGGTGGAAGTTGACCGCCACGCCCGAGCTTTGCGTCAGCGACACCGCCTCGCCCCCGCCGGCCGCAACCCGGTAGATGTGGCCCAGCAGATCGAAGACCACCCAATCGCCATCCGCCGACAGATCGACCGACATCCAGGTGCCCTCGCTCGTGGTGAAGTCGATCTCGCGGGTCTGGCCGCGCGGCGCGGTGACGTCCCAGGGCGCATCGTCGCCGTCTTCCTGCGCGTGGAGCGGGGCGGACGCAAGGGGGGCAAGCGCTGTGCCGAACTGCGCCAGGTGGCCGGGGGACAGTCCGGCGAGCAGAAACAGGAGCGTGGGGGGGATGAGGGCGACCGTCCGGGCGCGGCTGCGGTGGCCGTGCGTGCGGGGGGTGGTAGGGTGCGGGGCGGGGGGACGGGAGGTGGGGATGGGGAGGTGGGGAGATGGTCGGCGCATGGGGACCTCCGGGGTGTGGGGCTGGTGACAGGAAAGGGGCGCGGGGGAATGTGGACGATGCCACGGCCCCCGTGCCTGCCACCGGCGGCTTGATCTTTCGGCGCGGATCGATTACGGATCGGATCATGAAGATCCCGAGCCCTGATTCTGCGTCCACGAACCGTTCCCGCGCGAGCTTCGCCGGCGATTCACGCGACCGCACGCACACGGTCGCACTGGTGCCCTGGCCGGTGCGCCGCAGCCTCGCGAGTGCGTTCTTTCGGTCGAGTCAGGCGGTGGGCGCCATCGTGAATATCGGGGGGGGGGGGGGTAGGATGCGACCGCGCGGCGGCGCCTCGATCCCGTAGCCGCAACGCCCGCTTCCCGGTTCACAGCCAGAGCTCCCGCCGCCGGGAATCTTCACCAGACAAACGAAGCGCGACCGCCGCACGCGAGTCCCGCTCGTGCCGACAACCCGGCCACCCTGCGGCCTTCTTCAAGTGGTGGCGGGTCGCCCGCCCATGACGACCCCGGCCCCCGCCTTTCGCATCGGCGCCGCCGCGCTCCATCTGGGCGATTGCATCCGCGTCTTGTCGGAGCTGCCCGCGAAGAGCGTCCACATGGTCTTTGCGGACCCGCCCTACGGCCTCTCCAACGACGGCACCACCGTCCACAGCGGCAAGCGCGTCAGCGTCAACAAGGGCCTCTGGGACCGCAGCCGAGGCGTCGAATCCGACTACGACTTCCACTTCAGGTGGATCCGGGCCTGTCGCCGCGTGCTCGTCCCCAACGGCACCCTTTGGATCTCGGGCACCTACCACAGCATCCATCTCTGCGGCCACGCCCTCCAGATGCAGGGATGGCGCATCCTCAACGACATCGTCTGGTTCAAGCCGAACGCCCCGCCCAACCTCGGCCGGCGGATGTTCACGGCCAGCCACGAAACACTCCTCTGGGCGAGCAGGTCGCCATCGGCCCGTCACGTCTTCCACTACCGCGACATGCGCGAGGGCGCTTTCCCCCGAGACCGCCTCAAGTCG
This sequence comes from Longimicrobiales bacterium, assembly GCA_965213665.1. Taxonomy (GTDB): domain Bacteria; phylum Gemmatimonadota; class Gemmatimonadetes; order Longimicrobiales; family Gaopeijiaceae; genus Bin94. The sequence continues at coordinate 2,040,706 of CBDBZW010000003.1, read as the reverse complement.
CCCGGCAAGCAAATGCGCAGCGTCTGGTCCATTCCGCCACCGGGCAAGCGGGAGAAGCAATTCGGCAAGCACCCCACCCAGAAGCCCGAGGCCCTGCTGGATCGGGTCGTCCGCGCCAGCACCGATCCCGGCTTCACCGTTCTCGACCCCTTCGCCGGGTCCGGCACGACCGGCGTGATCGCGCTTCGGCACGGCCGCGCCTTCATCGGCATCGACCGGAGCGAGAACTATCTGCGCGAACTCTGCCTTCCCCGGCTGGAGGCGGAAATCGCCAGCCCCCGGCTCGATCTCGGATAGGTCATGGAACGCGCCGAGGCCCTTCGCAAGCTTCAGGCGCTCAAGGGATGCGATCTGCACGAGCTGCGCCGCAGGGCGTACCCCGATGTGACCTTCAGGACCGAAACCGGCACCATCAACAAGGGATGGGCGGGGCATGTCATCGAACGGTATCTGGGGATTCAACTCAACTCGTCGCGGGCTCCGAACATGGGCACGTGGGAGCTCAAGGTCGTGCCGTTGAAGTATCTGAAGAATGGCGAGCTCCGGTTCAAGGAAACGATGGCCATCACCATGATCGACGCGCCCTACATTCGGCGGACTCCCTTCGAGCAAAGCCATCTGTTGGACAAGATGCGCAAGGCTGTCGTCGTGGCCCGGATCGTGGGACAGAAGCCGGAGGATCCGCAGATCGTCCACTCCGCGACCGCGACGGGCCTGGACGACGACCCCCACCTGTACCGGCAGGTCCGGCGGGACTACAATCTCGTGCGCGAGTGCATCGTCGATCCCGGCCGGGGCTTCGACGCGCTCCAGAGCACCATGGGCAAATACGTTCAGCCACGAACCAAGGGCGCCGGAGGCAATGCCCCAAAGACCCGGGCCTTCTACGCCCGGAAGGATTTCCTCGCCCGCGTCATCCACCTGGACTCGCCCTGAAGCCGCCACCGGCGGTTACCCTGAAACCGCGACCGGGGTTACCCTGTAGACGCTACATCCTTCGCCGCCGCACGACCCGCGCCGCTCTTCCCCCCAACCCCAGCGACCCGCCGCCCACATGTCCGAACCCTGGTTCAGCCCCCGCACCTTTGCCTTTCTGGCCGAACTTGCCGCGAACAACGACCGGGAGTGGTTCCTCGCCAACAAGTCACGCTACCTGAACGACGCGAGGGACCCCGCGCTGCGCTTCATTGGGGACTTTGCCGAGCCGCTGCGCCGCATCAGTCCACGTTTCCGCGCCGACCCGCGGGCCAACGGCGGTTCGCTCTTTCGGATCTACCGCGACACCCGTTTCTCGCGCGACAAGAGCCCGTACAAGACGCACCTCGGAATCCAATTCCGGCATGAGGCGGCGAAGGATGCGCACGCGCCCGGGTTCTACCTTCACATCGAACCGGAAAACTGCTTCATGGGCGGCGGCGTGTGGCATCCGGCGGGACCGGCGCTGCGGCGGATTCGCGAGGGGATTGACGAAGACGGGGAAGGCTGGAAGCGGGTCTCGCGCGGGAGGCGTTTCCGGAACAGCTTCGAGCTTGCGGGGGACTCGCTGGTGCGCGCGCCCAGAGGATTCAGCGTGGATCATCCGTTGATTGCGGATCTGCGCCGGAAGGACTTCATCGCAGTCGCGCCGCTGGCCGGGGACGAGATCGTTTCCCCGTCGTTGCTGGACAAATTCGCCCGCCTCTGCACCGCCTGCGCCCCCTTCCAACGGTGGCTCTGCGGTGCGCTCGGAGTGCCGTGGCGATAGGCCGAAGGAACCGCGAACAGGCCGAAGGTACCGAGACAAGGTACCGAGAAAGGTACCGAGAAAAAATCTCCCGCAAAGGCGCCGCCCGTTCCCGTTGCGCGCCCGTGGGATCCTCCCGGGCGGGCCCGTGTACCCCGGCAGAAGGAATCGATTATTTTCCGTGCCGCGGGTGGCCCCTTGCTTCATTCCGTTTCCCGGCGGTCGTCCGCACCCATTCAAATCAAGGAGATCAATTCAATGATCAGACGACTCATGATCAGACGGGGTACCCTTGCTCTGGCGCTTGCGCTGCTCGCTCTTCCGGCGGCGGTTCAGGCGCAGCAGGGCACCATCGAAGGAACCGTCCGCAGTAGCGAGAGCGGACTCGGCGTCGGGAATGCCCGTGTGGAGATTCCCGCGCTCGGCCTGGTGGACTTCACCGGGGCCACCGGCCAGTTCTCGATCGCCGGCGTCGATGCCGGCAGCTACACGATCGAGGTTCGGCAGGTGGGATACGGCCTCTACACCCAGGAGGTCACGGTCGCCAGCGGTCAGGCGCTCAACCTGGAGATCTCGCTTGGCGTGGCTGCCTTCGCGCTGAACGAGCTGGTGGTGGTGGGAAGCCGGACGCGGCCCCGCACCGTGACCGAATCGATGGTGCCGGTCGACGTGATTCCCGTTCAGGAGATCGCGCAGCAGGGCGAGACCAACATCGACTTTCTGCTTCGCAACGTGGTGCCTTCGTACAATGTGAACATTCAGCCGATCAGCGACGCGGCCACGATCACCCGGCCGGCGAATCTGCGCGGCCTCGCCTCCGACCACACTCTGGTTCTGGTGAACGGCAAGCGGCGTCACCGGGGCGCGATCATCTCGTGGCTGGGCGGCGGTCTCTCCGATGGCGCGCAGGGCCCGGACATCGGCGCCATTCCCGGAATCGCGCTGCGGCAGGTGGAGGTGCTGCGCGACGGCGCATCGGCCCAGTACGGTTCCGACGCGATCGCGGGCGTGCTCAACTTCCAGCTCAAGAACGACCGCTCCGGCGGATCGGTGCAGGTCAAGCAGGGCCAGTACTTCGACGGCGACGAGTTTGTGGACGGCACCGGACAGAGGTGGGGCGGCAACGGCAACACCGTTACCGTGGCGGGCAACTTCGGAGTGCCTCTGGGCGAGTCCGGCTTTGCGAACATTACGGTGGAATACGGCAACGCGGAACCCACCGACCGCGCGATTCAGCGTGGCGATGCGGCCGGATTGGTGGCGGCGGGCAACTCGGCGGTGCGGACGCCGACGGCGCAGGTCTGGGGCTCGCCCAAGGTTGGCGACGACCTCAAGCTCTGGCTGAACACCGGCTACAACTTCGACGACGACGAGCAGGCCTACGCCTTCGGCAACATTGCGTCGAAGGAGGTCGACGGCGGATTCTTCTTCCGGAATCCCAACACCCGCGGCGGCGTCTTCTCCGGCGACGGCGGCGAGACCCTTCTAATCGGCGATGTGCTGCGGGCGAAGGGACTGGGATCGGCCGACTGCCCGGTGGTCGCGATCACCAACAACGTGCCGGACCAGGTCGCGCTCAAGCAGGTCTTCGACGACCCGAACTGCTTCTCCTTCCAGGAGATGTTCCCCGGCGGCTTCACCCCCCAATTCGGCGGCAACGCCTTCGACGCATCGATCGTGGGCGGAATCAAGGGGCGCACCGACAGCGGCATCTCCTGGGACGCCAGCACGAGCTGGGGACGGAATCTGGCCGACTTCTTCATCTACAACACGGTGAATGCGGCGCTCGGTCCCGAGACCCCCACCCACTTCGATCCCGGATTCTACAACCAGGAAGAGATCAACCTGAACCTCGACCTCTCCTACCAGATCAACGACGCCGCGAACCTTGCGGGCGGATTCGAGCAGCGTGAGGAGCGCTTTGAGATCGGGCAGGGGCAGGACGAATCGTGGAAGATCGGGCCCTATGCGGAGCAGGGATTCAGCTCGTCGTCGAATGGCTTTCCCGGCTTCAGCCCTCTGGCCGCGGGCGACTGGACCCGCAGCAACACCACCGTCTATGCGGACCTGAACCTGGGCCGCCCCGACGACCCGTGGGCGATGGGAATCGCGGGTCGCTACGAGGACTTCTCCGACTTCGGCGGCAAGGCCACGGGGAAGGTCTCCTTCCGCTTCGAGGCGACCGAAGAGCTGGCCTTCCGGGCGAGCGCCAACACCGGCTTCCGCGCGCCGACGCCGGGCCAGCAGAATGCCTTCAACGTCTCGACGGTCTTCGATGCCGACCTGGGCGACCTGGTCAACCGCGGCACGATTCCCTCGACCTCGGCAGTGGCCGCGACCAAGGGCGGCAAGCAGCTCGAGCCCGAATCCTCCGTGAGCTTCGCCGGCGGGATCATGTATGAAGAGGGTGCGCTCCGCATGACGGCCGACTACTTCCGCATCTCGATCTCCGACCGCTTCGCGCAGACGAGCACCTTCAAGCTGAGCGACGCCGACGTGACGAGGCTGGTCTCCGAGGGGGTCACGAGCGCGGCGAACCTGGCCGAGTTCCGCTTCTTCACGAATGAATTCGCGACGCTGACGCAGGGCATCGATCTGGTGGCGAACTACTCCGTCGGCGACGCCACCAACCTGAACCTGCTCTTCAACTACACCGGCACCGAGGTCACCGAGCGCAATCCCGATGTCGTGAGCGACGGGCGCGTGGACCAGCTTGAGCGGGCGCTCCCGCGTTTCCGCGGCGTATTCAGTCTGTCGCAGCGGCTGGGATCGGTGGGAACCCTGCTGCGAAGCACCTACTACGATGGCTTCTACGATTCCGAACTCAGCGATCCCGACCAGCGCTACGGGGCGCGCGTGATCATTGACGCCGAGGTGTCGCTGCCGCTGTCCGACAACGCCTCGATCGCCATCGGCGCGAACAACCTGCTGAACACCTACCCGGACGAAAACCCCGGCGCTTCGGGTGTGGGCGCCCTCTATCCGGAAAGTACACCCTTCGGCTTTAACGGCGGCTTCTACTATGTGCGCCTGAGCTACGACTGGCTCTGGGAGTCGCGGTAGGGAAAGTGCCTTTTCTACTGGAAGTTGGAGTCCCGGCGGTGCTGAACATGGCCCGCCGGGACTCCAACTTCAATCCGAATGCAGCCGTGCGGCACATGTGCCGGAACGGATTTCGACCGTTGTGGTAGCGTCGAGGGTTGCGAACAATCCGATTGATTGGGGTCGTGGCGTTCACAGCAATCCCTGGTTCCCACGCGGTCTACGCCAATTTGATTCCCCAGGTTCCGGTGCTCGTTGGCGAGGTGCGTCGCGATAGTGAATTCCTGGACGGCGAGCCCCTGGGACAGGTGAGCGGCATAGCAATAGCGACCGACGATAGCGCCTGGGTGGTGGATCAGATGAGCGCGACCGCCTTCCTGGTTCCTGTGGCGGGGCCCGTCGCTGACCGGGTTGGGGGCGAAGGCGATGGGCCGGGCGATCTGAAGGACGGAGACCGCGAGACCGATGACGAGAATCCACAGCAGGATGTGGGTAATGTAGAGAACGGTAGCCAGGTCATGGCCAGCGGTCGGTTCTGACCGGTTGGTGCAATGGGGACGACGGGTGAGACCGGCTTCCTCGGTAGGCGCCGAGATGGAGGAAAGCCGATACGACGAAGATGGCGAATCCTGTGGCCAGAATTTGTGGACTCCGGACGGATGGCGAGAACAGGGCTTCGCGGCCCGAAATGGCCACCGCAACAACAAGGAAGAGAACTGTGCGGGGAGTGGTTGATCGCTGATGACTTGCGGTGGAATCGAAGACTCCGAAGCAGCCGCAGCCACCCTGGGTACCGGCGGGGCGAACCATGTGGAGCGCCAGGGATCCCAGCAGCGTGATCGAGGCGAAAACCGCCGCAACTGCGGGCCGGAAGGGAAGAAGGAGGGTAGCGTCGATCAGGAAGTCGGCAAGCGACAGGCCGCCGACCGCCACGCAGGCGACGGAATAATGGTCGAGGTCCGGATCACGATTCAGTCCTTTTCCCGAAACGGAGCAAAGTGCACGAGAGTCAGAATCTGTTCCTCCAATGCGGTCTCGCGAATTCCCCACGCTGATTGGCCGGCGGCCGCACCGTGGCGCAAGTCAATACCCCTTGGCCATTCGGCGTGAAAGAGCGGGGTCCCGTCGTTTGAGTAGACATCCCCCTGCGAATGGGGATCATCTCCGGCTGTACTCAGTTGCACCCACAGCCGGTCGTCTGAATCGAACCAGACGTGGTGAATGGGAGGCTTGGCCTTGAGCGGATCGGTGACGAAGAGACGGCCGCCGCCAACCCGAGCCTGCCGTGCCCACGATTGAAGGGTGGCTTGAGCGGAGGCAGTCTCCTTTGGAAGAAGCGGAGGGCCGGTGACATCCGTGCGCGCAATCCTCGTAAGCGGCGTACCGCCGGGGCGCTGTAGAGACACGTCGTATACGCCGGTAAACACGGTTGCCCAGGTCCCGGTCTTGTTTCGAGACCTGAGGAATCTGGGGCCGAAGGGGATGCCAAGCGCGATCGCAGGGAGCGAGCTCACGCTCCGCGGATACACGGCCTCGGCAATCCCGGCTCCGGCATGTTGTCCCGGTCGCGTGGGAGCTGGGGATTCGGCAATCACGGAGCCGGACCAGGAGATCTCAAGGGAGACGTGGCGGTCCTTCCGATAATCGCGGGACGGGTCCTTGTACATGACGGTAACCGCGACGCTCTCTCCACCGTCGATGACGACCGGCGCCTCGTGGTACAACACAATATAGGCGCCCGGCAGTAGGATTCGATGAGCATCGGCCGATCGGCCGCCGGAAATACCCGCAAGTGGAAAAACATCGATGCGCCGTCTGCCGGGGGAAAGCACCCACAGGCGATCATGGGCCAGGGTGATGCAGCAGGGCTCGCGCAACTCCCCGGGTCCGTCGCCGCCCCGTCCGATTCGGTTCGCCAGGCTTCCAGCGGCGTCAAAGAGGTAGACCCTTTCGGCCTGGGAGTCGGCCGCCCAGACCCCGCCGTCCGGGGTGAGGGCCATGCCGCCAAGGTATCCGAAGGGTGCGTTGTCCGCTGACGCGATTTCGGTGACGACGCTTCCCGCCATCCGTGGAGGCTGAAGGGGTCCGTCTGGCGATGGTCCCGGGTGCAACCGCTCGCCGCCGACCGATCCAGGGCAGCCACCAGGAGTCATCAGGTTGGCTCCAGGCAGTTTCGTGCAGGCCCGCAACATGTTGGCCGCCGCCGGGCGACCGAGAAAGATGAGCACGATCGCCAGGAGCGCGTTTCCCAGGAGACGAAAGAACAGCGTCCTTCGGGAGATCTTCTGCGAGGTCATGGACCCTCCGCCGTATTGAAGTCCAGTGAGAGGATCAAATCGCCCCCGGCACCCACCCCACCACCCGCAAAGGCCCCCCGCTTCCCCCCTCGATCTTCATCGGCAGGGCCACGATGCCCGCGCCCGTCGGCGGCAGCCGGTCCAGGTTGGCCAGGTTCTCGAACCCCACGATGTTGTCGCTATAAAGGATGACGTGCGAGCGGTAGTCGCTGGACTGGCCGTAGTCGATGCTGGGCGTGTCGATGCCGATGGCGGCGATCGCGCGATTGTCCACCAGCCACTGCGCCGCCTCCGGCCCAATCCCGGGAAAGTGCAGCTCAGGCACCGCTTCGGGCCCGGTCAGCGAGGTGCCGAGATAGGCCGTGCGGTCGGTCCAGCGCGACGACCACCCCGTGCGCACCAGGAGCGCCGTGCCGTCGGCGATGCGGCCGTGCGCGGCCTCCCAGTTGGTCAGGTCCTCGACGGTGAGGAGATAGTCGGGATTGGCGTCGGCCGCGGCCGTGACATCAACGACGGAGGCCGTGGTAATGAGGCTCGACAGCGGAATCTCGTCGGCCGCGCGCCTGCCCTCGGCGAAGTGGACCGGAGCGTCGAGGTGGGTGCCGCCGTGCTCCGCCGAGGCGAAGGCGTACGACGCGTAGAAGTAGCCGCCCTCGGTGTGGCCGAAGGCGAGTTCGGTGAGCTGGAAGCCGGCGGTGTCGGTGGGCCAGTAGATGGTCGAGGGGCCGAAACTGTGCCCGAGATCGACCCATTCGCCCGCCGCGCTGCCATCGAAGATGCCGATGGGAGCCGTGCCTGTCCCGCTCGAGTCCGCCTGGTCCCCCGGCCGCGCATCCCGCAGGCACCCCGTGGCCAGCAGCGCCCCGGCGATGGCCAGAGCGGCCGGCCGTGCGAAGATCGTCACCCTCATTCCCCTATCCTCCTTTGTCGATATGCTCAACAGGGGCCGGATTGCTCCGGTTGTGCAAGAGCTCAGGCCAGCGCTAGTGACATGTCACACATCAAACGTCGGATACAGGCGCTTGAGCTTGATACGTGCGTCGTCTGTGGTGAACTGCCAGTCGACCTTTGCTCGAATTCGGTCTCTGGCCATCTGCCAGGCGGCGACTTCGGCGCGTAGGGTGTCGATGGAATCGATGCGGCGGTTGAGGCACTGGCGGATCATGACGTTGAGTTCGACCTCGGCGACGTTCAGCCAGCTGCCATGCTTGGGGGTATAGACGAACTCGAAGCGATCCCAAAGCGCCTTGGCCTCGGCGGGTTCGAAGGTTTCGTAGAGCGCGCCGGGGCGGTGCGTGTTGAGGTTGTCCATCACCAGCGTGATCCGGGTGGCGGCGGGGTACCGCGCGGCGATGTCGCGCAGGAAGTGAGCCCAGTCGGTTTTGGTCCTGCGCTCGGTCACCTTGGTCTGGCGGCGGCCGGCCAGTGGTTCGGTGGCCATGAACACGTTGCAGGTGCCGAGGCGCCGGTACTCGTAGTCTTCGCGGGCCGGTCGTCCGGGTGCCGGCGGGACGGGCGTGCGCGTCTCGCCGATCAGCTGGCGCGGCGTCTCGTCCATGCACACCACGGGGAAGTCGGCATCGTACGGACGCCGGTAGACGTCGAGCACCCGCTCCATCCCCGCCACGAAGTGGGCGTTGCGCTGTGGCGGGATCACCCAGCCGACGCGCCGCCACGGCTTGATGGCGTTTTTTTTAGCACGCGCCGCACCGTCTCGTGCGAGACGGTGTCGATGTAGCCGAGTTCCACCGCGCGGTCCGCCAGCAGGCGCAGCGACCACTGCGAGCGCCCCTCGGGCGGATCGCCGCAGCTGAGCGCGACGAGGCGCGCCTCGAATTCGCCGTCCGCCTTGCGAAGGTATTTCGCTCGACGACCCTGCCGGCTCCCAAGCGCCGCCTCCAGACCGTCCTCGACAAACCGCTTCTTGACCCGGCCCACCCTGCGCGCGCTGATGCGCAACACCCCGGCGATCTCCCGGCCCGTCGTGGGCCGCTCGTTGAACTCGCCCGCGTCGCAATTGAGCAGAACCAGCGCGTTGACCACCTTCTGCGAACGATGCGAGCCCTTACGTGTGATCGCCTCCAACGCCTCGCGCTCCCCAGCTTCCAGCTCCACCAGATACCGTTTCATGCCAGCCTCCTCGCCATTGTGGACTGGCAAGGAATCTAACACGACCCCTGCGACATATCACATGTGACATGACACTAGTTCTCCGGCAGCCGCAGCGCCACCAGCGATCCCGGCAGCCCCTGCGCGTTGATTGCCAACACCACGTACTGGACGCCTTGGTGCATGTAGGTCATCGGCGCGGTCAGGCTGGATCCGGGCAGATCGACGGACGCCAGCTCCTCGCCGGTCATCTTGTCGACGGCGCGGAAGATGGGAGCGGCGCCCCGGCCCTCGGCGTACATGAGCAGCGTTTTGGTGACGAGCTTGGTGGCGTGCGAGCGGGCGCCGGTGTTGCCCACGTCGATGCCCTGGAGGAGCGGGTGGTTGCGGATCGATTCGGGGGTCTGCCCGTTGGGGATCTGCCAGAGGTGGTCGCCGGTGTTGAGATCGATGGCGGTGATGGTCGCGTACGGGGGCTTGACGATGGGCAGGCCGCGCGGACCGCGGACGCCGCCGGGACCGACGCTCACCCATTCGACGTTGGAGTCGGGATCGACCTCGGGGCCGGGTTGGAGACGCGGCGCGCTGCATCCCCTGGTCGAGGCCACGTAGAGGACTCCGGTTTCGGGATCGACCGCCGCGCCGCCGGGGATGTTGGCGCCGCCGTTGGCGCCCGGACAGTGAATCGCCACGCCGTCGGGGTGGTCTTCGGTCGACGGGGGATTGAAGAGCGGTCCCAGCTTGTAATCCTCAAGGATCTCCATCGCCTGCGCGCGCAGCTCGGGGGTGAAGTCGATGATGTCGTCCTCGGTGATCCCCTGCATCTCGTACGGCGCCGGGCGGGTGACGAAGGGCTGCGTGGGCGAAAGCTGCTCGCCGGGAACGGTGGACTGCGGCACCGCGCGCTCCTCGATCGGCCACACGGGCTCGCCGGTCTCGCGGTCCAGCACATACGCCCAGCCCTGCTTGGTGGTCTGCACGATCGCCTTGACCGGACGCCCGTCCACATTGATGTCGACCAGGTTGGGCGCGGTGGGATTGTCGTAGTTCCAGACATCGTGGTGAACGGTCTGGAAGTGCCAGCGGCGCTCGCCGGTCCGCACGTCGAGGGCCAGGATCGAGGTCGCGAAGAGGTTGTCGCCGGGGTGGAAGCCGCCGAAGTAGTCGATTGTGGGCGGATCGGTCACCACATAGACCAGGCCCAGCTCGGGATCGGCCGACAGCGGTGCCCAGGCCGACACATTCCCCGTCCGCATCCACGCGTCGTTTTCCCAGGTGTCGTTGCCGAACTCGCCCTCCTGCGGAATGACGTTGAAGGTCCAGAGGTGCTCGCCGGTGTCCGCGTCGTAGGCGAGAACGTTCCCGGGCACATTCTCCTGCCGGGTCTGGTAGTAGCCCTGCTCGTGCGAGTTGCCGACCACGACCACGCCATTGACGACGATCGGGGGGGACGAGTTGGTGATGTATCCGACCTCGGGGGGCAGGCCGTCCTCGGGATGGTGCTCCCAGGGACCGAGATTGTCCAGAAGGTCGACGGTTCCGCCGGCGCCGAAGGACTCGACGGGACGCCCGGTGCCGGGGTCGAGCGCGTGCAGAAAGAATCCGGGCGTGACCAGGTAGATCATCCCGCGCCCGTCGACCTCGGCGTAGGCGACGCCCTTGCCGTAGTTCTTCCGCATCGAGTCTTCCCAGCGCCTGGTGTGCGGCTCGCGGAAGGTCCACAACGTCTCGCCGGTAGCCGGATCGATCGCGACGGCGGTGCGCCGGGAGCCCGCAACCGAATAGAGCGTGCCATTCACGTAGATCGGCGTCGCCCGCAGGAAGGGATCGGGGTCGGGGCTGAAGTTGTCGCCGCGCCACATCCACGCCGCCTCGAGCCGGTCGAAGTTGGAGGCGTCGATCTGGTCGAGGGGGGAGTAGCGGGTGCTGGCCGCATCGGAGCCCCAGTAGCGCCACTCGGCCTGCTGCGCCCGGGCGGTGGGCGGCAAGGCGAAGGCGAGGCAGGCGGCGGCCGCGACGAGGGCGAGAGGAGTGGCGGCGAGCGAACGCGTGGCCGTGTCGGCGAGGGGGGCCGTGCGGGTGCGGGCAGTCGGTTTCACTGAGGTGTCTCCGGGTTGGGGCGGTGGGGGGGAAGGGGGGTGGGTGGGGGCCTGAAGCATGGCGAGAGCGGGCACGATGTTCGATGCGAGCGCCGAAACAGAATATCCCGGCAGCGGGCGTTCGGCCAGTGGAAAGGATGGGTTCCATGAACCGCGCACGGCGACAGCCAACCATCCCGCCACCCGGGGGCCAACGCAGCCCTGCGTTCTCGCCTCGCGGCCGCATGCCAAACCGCACCGCGCTCGGCGATGTGGACGCCGGACCCGCCAGCGTCGCGCTTCCTTCCCCCCCCAAAGTCTCGTCAGCCGAAGCCAGACTCCATGACGCAGCCATCCTGTGCGGCTATCGCGGCGGCAGCTCCCCGTTCAGCTCCATGTACACCCGCCCGATCGCGCGGCCCGCCTGGCTGGAACGCAGCGACCAGCCGTGGAGTTCGCCGAAGTCCGCCTCCTCGACCGCTTCCTCCAGCGGCAGGCCGGCCGCATGCAGCCGCGACGCCTCCTCGATCACCTGGACCAGCGCCTGCCGGTAGCGTTCCAACTCCTCGGCCAGAATCTGCGGCGAATCGACGAAACCGTGCCCCGGAATGTAGGTGTCGATCTCCATGGCCTGCGCCGCCTCGATCATCGCGACCCACTCGGAGGGATAGGCCGAACGCATGGCGGGGAAGACGCGGTGGAGGTAGGCCTCGCTCATGAAGAGGATCCGTTCGGCGGGCAGATGGACGACCAGATCGCCGCCGGTGTGGGCGCGTCCGAGGAAAAGAAGGCGGATCTCGCGGCCGCCCAGGTGGAGGGTCTCGGCGGACTCGACCAAGTGGCTGGGGACGACGACCGGGGGCGCATCGGCGGGACGGTTCGGGTTCTCGGCGGCGGCTTGCAGGACGGCTTGCGAGGTCGGATGGGCCCAAAAGCGCACGGTGGAGGGGAACTCGGCGTTGCCCGCTGTGTGGTCGCCGTGGTCGGAGCAGATGACGATGTCGGTGATCGGCTGGTCGGTGATTTCGGCGATGGTCTCGATCATGCGGCGCGTTTCGGCGGGACTGCCCTGGCCGTCGGCGACGAGAACGCCCTCGTCGGTCACGACGAACATGCTGACGGTGGTGAAGCGCTCATCGCCCGCGGAACGAAGCTGTTCGTAGCTGTAGACGCCCGGCGCAAGCTCCTGAACGCGCGGAAAGTCGTCGTCGGTGTAGCCGCGCGCGTAGGGGTCGGCGGTGCGGACGGGGGTGGGGGCCGGGGTGGTGGTGGAAGGGGAAGCGGTTGTGGAAGCGGTGGACGAAGGGATGGACGAGGTGGCCGCGTCGGGAGGGGGGTCGGGGGCGGGGGTGCAGGAGGGGAGGGGGGCGGCGAAGGCGAGGAGGGCCGCGGCGGTTGCGATTGCGGATGGGGATCGGGTGGGCATTGGGGCGTTCTCGGGGCGGGGGGGCGGGCGGGAGACTGGAAACGCCCAAGGTCGCGTCCGGGATGGCGGTGCGCTAGAATGCGTGTGCGAATCATCCGGAGCCCAGGTGCGGTTCCGGTTGCAACCAGCAGATCAACCCTCCAAGTCAAGGAGAAACCCGAGGAATGCGCAGACTGACGACAATCGCGGCTCTGATTGCCGCTCTCGTCCTGGCCGCCCCCCGCGACACCACCGCCCAGGAGTCCGGCGGCGGCCTCATCCAGGTCGGCGAGATGGCCCCCGACTTCACCCTCACCGGCGCGACCCGCCACGGCGTCCTCCGCGAACAGGTCCGCCTGAGCGACTACCGCGGCGAAACGGTGGTACTCGCCTTCTTCTTCCGGGTCAGGACGCGTGGCTGAACGGTTCAAATGAGAGCGTACCGTGATCAGTACGCAGAGCTGTTCAACGAAGGCCGCAACGTCGTGCTCATGGCGATCTCCAACGACTCGCCGGAAGAGGGCGCATCGTGGCTGCAGGACGAGGACTTCCCCTACCTCTTCGGCAGCGATGCCGGCGGCGACGCCTTCGTTGCGTTCGGAGGATCGCTCCGGGACAACGGAATGGTGGGCAGCCGCGCCGTGATCGTGGTCGGACCGGATGGCACCGTGGTCAAGGTGATCCCCCAGTTCAACCAGGTGGACCCGGCGGCGTACGAGGAGCTGGCGGCGGTGATCGACGAGGTGACGCCGGAGGTGGAGGGGTAGGGGGGTATGCAAATCTCCGCAACCCGGCCCGCGGCGCCCGCTATCCGCTGACCCACAACGTTGAAACGCTCCTGGCGGAAGCCGGTGTTGGCGAAGTGTCAGATGAATGAGGGCGTCGGTCAGTCAGCGCCCGGAAGTCTGATCCACGGATGAGTGCCCCGATACAGCCGCTCCTCGCTCCCTGCCCAGCCACCCCTCACCCACCCCCCACCAGCTCCGCCACCGCCCCAACCAGGTCCTGGTTCGGCCCCACCCCGGTCGACACCACGCGGCCTTCGCCATCCACCAGCACGACCACCGCTGTCGTCAAGGCCTCGTAGGCGCGCACCGCCTCGCCCCGCGCGTCGTAAACAAATGGGTACGGCGCCCCGTGCGCCTCGGCGTGGCGGCGTATGCGGCGCGGCGTCTGGTTGACCGCAACGGCGACCGCGACCACCGCCACCTGGTCCCCGAAGCGCTCGACCACCGCGTCGATCTCGGGCTGCAGCGCCTCGCACTGTTCGCACCAGGTGGCCCAGAACTCGATCAGGGCCGGGCGGCCACCGATCAGGTCGTGCAGCGAGACGGGGTTGCCGTCCAGATCCTGCACCTCGGCGTCGGGCGCGGGCGTTCCCGGGGGAAGACCGATCCCCGCGTCCTGGGCGTGAGCCGTGTGGTCGCCCGCGAGCGCGGTCCCGGCCAGGACGAGTGCGGCGCCGAGGGACAGGACCGCCCGAACCGCGCGATTCGCGATCGTCTCGGTGGTGCCCGTTGCCGTCCGTCCCGCACGGGGTTCGATGGATCGTCTCACGGTCCGCTTCCTCACAGGTTATATCCCGTCTGAATAAGGTAGTATTGCGCCACGCCGAGCATGATGACGGCGGCCACGCGCTTGACCGCGACCATCCACGGGCCCGATTGCGGGAGCCGCGAGGCCGCGCCCGAGAAGAGCCCCACGACGACCAGCAGCGCGGTCATGCCGAGGGAGAAGACGAAAAGATAGACGAATCCCATCAGGCCCGCCCCGGTTGCCGCGACCCAGGCCAGCACCGCGGCGAAGGCGGGAGCGCCGCACGGGGCGGCGACGACTCCGGAGGTGGCGCCGAGGACAAACACCGCGCCGTACGACCCTCCTTCGCGGGTGGCGGCCCAGGTCAGAAGTCGCTGCGGCACGCGGATGGGAATCACGTCCAGCATGGCCAGCGCGAAGAGCAGCAACAGGTTGCCGATCGCGAAGAGTGCCCAGGGACTGGCGCTGACGGTGCCGAAGAGCGTTCCGGTCATCCCGGCGACGGTGCCGAGTAGGGCGTAGAGCAGCGCGAGCCCCGACACATAGCTCAGCGTCAACGCCAGGGTGCGCCGCCAGGACTGTCCGTGGCGCGCGGTTCCCGAGATGACCGATGCGGTGATGGGGATCATCGGGTAGACGCAGGGGGTCAGGCTGATCGCGACGCCCGCGCCGAAGAGTACGACGAGCGCGAGGAGCGGGTTGGAGCCGAGGGCCTGCGAGAGCCCGGCCATGTCACCGAACTGGACCGGCGAAGTCATCGGTTCCCCGGATATGAGTCAGGCGCTGGCGAGGGCATGGAGGATGGCAAGGGCATGAACGTTGGGGTGAATGCGCGAAGGGCCCCCGCGCCGACGCCGACGCGGGAGCCCAACCCGGTTCAGGGGTGGCGAAGCCTTATGGATGGCCAGGGTGTTCGCAGTGGCCAGCGTTCGCGAGTGGCCAGGCGTCCGTGGCGAGACCCGGACCCCTCTACCCCTTGCCGCCCTTGGGCTTGGCCTTGCGACCGCCGGTTGAGCGGCTTCCGCCCGTTGCCGCACCGGTGCTCCGCGTTCCTCCGGTGCTCTGGATGGCGCCACCACCGACCGTGCGCGATGGCCCCGAATTTGCCGTGGGACGCGATCCCTGATAGCCCTTGCCCGCGACCCAGCGGCCGCCCCGCTCCGGCTCCACATGGGTGACCTCAACCACTACGGGGCGATAGTAGCCGCCGCCCCAGCCGTAGCCGCCATAGTAGCCGCCGTAGCCGTATCCGTACCGGTTATAGCCATAGCGGCTGTAGTACGGGTTGTAACCGTAGCCGCCCCAGAGGGGATCGTAGTAGCCGGGCGTCATCATGATGGTACGCGCGGGGCGGACTCCGGTGGCCGCGTCTTCGGGGTAGGCCCCCTGGCGGTTCAGCGCGAAGCGGTGCGGGAAGGAGACCGCGACCACCACATCGATCACTTGACCGGGTACGCCGGCGGCATCGAGGCGGAGGAGGTCGTCGGAATCGAGCCGCGCAAAGGGCTGCCCGGACTCCGCGATCCACGCTGCGACTGCCTTGGCGTCCACATTCCGCGACGCATCAACGACGTGTTCGATCGTGATCGGGGCTGCCGCATAGGACGCCGCACCACGCAGTGCCAGCGGCGTCGCCGCCTCGCCGGTCTCGATTCCCAGTTCGGCCAGCGCATTGCTCGAGGTCCGCTGGTACCACTGCGACCAGGCCGTCGCCTCACCGTCGACCTCCATTGCGCGCACATCAAGCCACGCGGCGGGACTCGGCATGGAGATGATCCCGGTGCCTCGCCGTGTCGCCCCGTCTTCGCAGACAATCCGGGACGCGGTATAGATCCGGCGGCGGTCGTCGGAGAAGCGCGCGGTTTCGGTTCCGCGGCAGCCATCCTGTTCGATCGTGCGCGGCTGTCCATCGGCCGGGAAGGGCTCCCGGTGCGTGACGGCGCCGTCCGCGACGGTCAGCATCTCCACTCCGGCGTCGCCCGCCACGAAGCAGAGCACGCCCTCGCTCGCGGCGGCCGTCTCGATCGTCTCGGCCTCCACCATCGGCTGCGGACGCTCCCAGCACCCCAGGTAGGGTTGCCATCCCATCCGTCCCTCTACCTGCCCGGCAAGCGCGCCCGCGAAGGCCAAAGCCGGAACCGTGGCCGCGGCTACGGTCATTCCCGATCGGATTCCTGCGAACATCTTCTTCATCTTGCTGTCCTTTCCTGATTTGTTGCCTGCCTGACTCGCTATCTCTTGTTGGAGCCGAGGACCCTTTATTGGAGCCGGCGACGCCCGAGCTCGCCGTTGACGATCTAGAACCGCGCCGAAAGTCCGGCCGAGAGGTGCAATCCCGCCAGATCCAGATCCGGAAATCCGACGAAGTCGCTGCTCAGGGGCCCGCTTCCGAAGGCATACTTCGCTTCGCCGACCAACATCAGGTGCCGGTTCACGCTGACCTCAACGCCACCGGAGAAATGTAGGGTCGCCCCCCGGCCCTGCGAAAGGAAGCCGTCGCGATAGATGTCGTACGTCTCGTAGTCTATGAACTCGCCGCTCTGGTCGAAGCGGTAGTTGACAAATCCTCCGGCGATGCCCACAAAGGGATTGAGGGTGCGCGGAATCCAGGCCAGGTTCCCGATCGAACGTCCGCGGGAAAGGGGATAGGCGCGCACCCCGGCGGTGATGGGCGTCGTGGTGAAGGTGGTGTGCTGGGCGATGGGCAGATCGTCGTCGCCCACCCAGTCGCGGTATTCGGAGTTGAATGACGAGCTGTGATGGCTGACGCCGATGGTGAGATCGAGCATTTCGTTGAGCCGGATGGCCAGCTCGCCCACCAACAGAGGACCGGTGAGGTCGGAGGTCTCGACGGTGAAGAACTCGCGAGTGTCGTCCCAGAGACTCGCTCCCCCGTTGCCGCCGCCCGCCCGCGGCATGCTCAGACCGCCGCGGAAGGAGAACGAGACGCGCGGTTCCTGGAAGAGGAAGCCGTCGCCCCCGGATTGCGCCGCCGCCCGCTCGGTGCCGAAGGTACCCGCCAGAGCGACGCAGGCGGCAAGCGTTGCGGATCGAATGGTCATGGAATCGAACCTCCCGTCACTTGGATTGGAATGGGGATCAGAGTGGCGAATGGAGGGGATCTTATGCAAGGGACGTGCCGCCGCCGAGGATTCCGCGAATCCGCCCCGGTTCCGCAGCGCAGGTGACGACATCTCACGGATTTGGGGCCGCAATTGAGGCGAATGTCAACGGATTCAGGGGAAGGAGTCGCCTGACTTGGGGGAAGAAAACGCGCACCCGGCTGCCGCCACGCCGCCACTCTGCCGCCACAACCGTCCCCGCGAAGGGACACCGTCCCCACCCGGTTGCCCCGCCAGCCCTCTTCGCGCGAAGTTGGAATCCCCACGGGTTTGGAATCCCCACGGCTAATCGTACGCGACCCGCGTCGTACGCGATCCGCGCAAACCCCAGATGGCCGCGCCGTGCTCGCCGTGATGGTCGCTGAACAGGCTCACCCCGCCCCCCCATCCCCCCACCCCCCTTAAGGAGAATCCCGTGACCCGCTCGCTTGCCGCCCTCGGTCCCACACTCGGTCCCGCCCTCGCCGCCCTCCCCCTCTCCGCCGCTCTTCTTTTCGGCCCCGCCCCCGCCACCCCCCTCTTCGCCCAGGACGACCTCGTTGAGCAGGTCCTCGCACAGGTTCAGGATTCGATCATTCGGCTGCGCGAACACATTCATCGGCATCCCGAGCTCGGCAACCGCGAGTTCGAGACCGCCGCACTGGTGGCCAACCACCTGCGCGGACTCGGCTTCGACGAGGTGCGGACCGGAGTCGCCCACACCGGCGTGGTGGGGATTCTGCGCGGCGGCCGCCCCGGTCCGGTCGTGGCGGTGCGTGCCGACATGGACGCCCTGCCCGTCACCGAGGACACGCCCTACCCATTCAAATCCACCGTGCGCACCACCTACCTGGGCCAGGAAGTCGGGGTCTCGCACGCCTGCGGCCACGATATCCATGTGGCGGTGCAGCTCGGGGTGGCTACGGTACTGGCCGCGATGCGCGACCAGATTCCCGGTACGGTCAAGTTCATCTTCCAGCCCGCCGAGGAAGGACCGCCGCCCGGCGAGGACGGAGGCGCGCGCATGATGGTCGCCCAGGGCGTGCTGGAGGCTCCCGCGCCGAGCGCGATCTTCGGGCTGCACAGCTTTGCCGAGATGGAGGTGGGGAAGGTCGGCTTTACCTCCGGGCCCGCGTTGGCCGCGGTGGACCACTTCCGCATCCGGATCGTGGGGCAGCAGTCGCACGGGGCGGCGCCGCACCTGGGCATCGACCCGGTTGTCATGGCGTCGCAGGCGGTAACGGCATTTCAGACGATTCGTTCGCGCAATCTGTCCCCGCTCGAGCCCAGCGTGGTGACGGTGGGAATCATCCGGGGCGGTACCCGCTTCAACATCATCCCCGATGCCGTGGAGCTCGAGGGCACCGTGCGCACTTACAACCCCGACGTGCGCGATGCGGTGGAGCGGCGCATGGGCGAGATCCTGGCGGGGATTGCGTCGGCGGGCGGCGGCGCCTACGAGCTGGACTACGAGCGCGGCACCCCGGCCACGATCAACGATCCCGGACTCGGCGAGCGGATGCTGCCCGCGCTGGAGCGCGCCGTGGGCGCCGGCAACGTTGTGGAGCTGGATCCGACGATGGGCGGCGAGGACTTCGCCTACTTCGCCAACGAGGTACCCGGATTCTTCTTCCGGCTGGGCCAGGTGGTTCCCGGCGGATACTCGGGCGGCCATCACACCCCCGACTTCCAGGCGGACAACTCGGCGGTTCCGGTCGGCATCCGGGCGATGTCGAATCTGTTGCTGGACTATCTCCGCACCAGCGCCCCCGCGACCGACCTCCAGCCGGGCGCGCCGCAACCCGGCCGGTCATAGGGAGGAACCAGCCATAGGGAAGAGTTGGCCACCGGGGCAGCAGCCGCCTCAATTCTTGCGGCTTCGCGCATTTAGGTACATCTTTTCGAGGTTAGCCGGACACCCTCGCCCGGAGTCCCTCCGCATCCCGCCATCACCCGTGAGGAAACGCAGTTCATGAGCACGCCCCGCCGCTTCGATTCCATCAGCGCCGCCAAGACCTGGAGGAGGGGCTCCGAGTCCCGCTCCGCCGATCGCAACCTTCTTTCCCGCACCTTCGGCGAGGACACCTTCGGGCTGACCGAGATGCAGTCCCGGCTCCCCGAGAATGTCTTCAAACAGATCGTCAGCACCATCCGCGACGGCAAGCAGTTGGACCACGGGGTGGCCGACACCGTTGCCGCCGCCATGAAGGACTGGGCGCTCTTGCGCGGCGCCACCCACTACACGCACTGGTTCCAGCCGCTCACCGGCAGCACCGCCGAGAAGCACGACTCCTTCCTCAAGGTGCAGCGCGACGGCCGCGCCATCACCGAGTTCGGCGGCGACGAGCTCGTCCAGGGCGAACCGGACGCCTCGTCCTTCCCCTCGGGGGGACTCAGGGCCACCTTCGAGGCGCGCGGCTACACGGCCTGGGATCCGACCTCGCCGGCCTTCATCATGGGGGGCGAATCGGCGACCTACCTCTGCATTCCCACCGCCTTCTCGAGTTGGGCGGGCGACAGCCTCGACGCCAAGATTCCGCTCCTGCGCTCGATCGACGCGCTCGACCGGGTCACGCGCCGCGCGCTCAAGCTCTTCGACATCGACGCCGGGCGGGTCATGGCCAGCCTGGGACCCGAGCAGGAGTTCTTCCTCCTCGACCGCGAGTTCTACTACCGCCGCCCCGACCTGATGACCTCCGGCCGGACCCTTTTCGGGGCCAAGCCGCCGCGGGGACAGGAGCTCGACGACCACTACTTCGGCCAGATCCACGAACGCGTGCTGGCCTGCATCCAGTCGGTGGAGATGGATCTGTACCGCCTGGGCGTGCCGATGAAGACGCGCCACAACGAGGTCGCTCCGGGGCAGTACGAGATGGCGCCGGTCTACGAGGACGCGAATGTGGCGTCGGACCACCAGCAGTTGGTGATGCGGATCCTGGAGCGGAACGCGCGCCAGTACGGCTTCATCTGCCTCCTCCACGAGAAGCCCTTCCAGGGAATCAACGGTAGCGGCAAGCACGTCAACTGGTCCTTCGGCACCTCGGACAGGAACCTGATGGATCCCGGCGACACGCCGCACGACAACCTCATCTTCCTCTTCTTCTGCACCGCCGTGATGAGCGCGGTCGACAAGCACCAGGACCTTCTCCTGGCGTCGGTGTCGAGCGCGGGCAACGACCACCGTCTCGGCGCCAACGAGGCCCCGCCCTCGATCATCTCGATCTTCCTGGGCAACCAGTTGGAGGACATCTTCAGCCAGCTTGAGGAATCGGGATCCACCAAGAAGCGGGAGCACGACGGCCTGCTGGGCCTCGGGGTGAAGGTTCTGCCCAACCTTCCGCGCCACTCCGGCGACCGCAACCGTACATCGCCCTTCGCCTTTACCGGCAACAAGTTCGAGTTCCGCGCGGTGGGCTCCGCGTCGAGCATCTCGCTGCCGGCCACCGTGCTCAACACGATCGTGGCCGAATCGATCGACGAATGGACCGATCTGCTGGAGCCGATCGTCGGCGCGGGCACCTCGATCGAGAACGCGCTCTGGATGCTGCTCGCCAACGAGATTCCCTCCTTCAAGCGGATCATATTCAACGGCGACAACTACTCCGACGAGTGGGTCGAGGAGGCGGAGCGCCGCGGCCTGCTCAACACGCGCAATGCGGTCAACGCGCTGCCGGCGCTGGGGGCGAAGAAGAACCAGGAGCTCTTTGACCGGTACGACGTGATGTCGCCGCGCGAGCTCGAGGCCCGTCTGGAGGTGCTCACCGAGCAGTACTTCATCAGGATCAACATCGAGGGCGAGACCGCGGCCCACATCGCGCGCTGCATGATCTTGCCGGCGGCGGTGACGTACCTCAACCAGCTCGGGTCGGCGCGCAAGGGAACCAAGAACGCGGGCGCATCCACGCGGGGACTCGACAGCAACGTCGCGCGGGTGGCCGGCCTCATCGACGAACTCAGCGCGGCGCTCGATGTGCTCGATGCACAGAACGAGGAACTCGGCGGCGACGAGGTTTCGTCCAAGGTCATTCACATGCGCGACAACGTGATCCCGGCGATGAACGCGGTGCGCGACGTGGCCGATCGCATGGAGAAGGTGATTCCGGACGATCTCTGGCCGCTGCCGACCTACCGCGACATGCTGTTCGTCAAGTAGGGGACGCGGTGGGAGTTTGCCAGAGGATGACAAGCTCCCGGCCGGCGGCTCGTCGCACACCGTTTCGAGGGGGGTAGATGCGGGCAAGGCGTAGCGAGAAGGGTGGGTCGGGCGTATTGGCGGTCGGGGCTGGGATCGTGGTGGTCGTTGCCGGGGCGGCGCTGCTGATCACGGGCGAGGGGCCCGGTGGGGAGGGGGCGGCTGTGGAGGACGGCGGCGGAGCTGCGGGCGGTGGCCGGGTGTCCGTGGAGATGCTTGGCGAGCCCGAAGCCGTCTGGGACGAGGCCTTCTCGGTGGTCTCGACGGCGCGCGAACTGCCCGACGGCCGTGTCCTGGTCGCGGACCCGCTTGGACAGGTGCTGGTGCGACTGGATCTGGACGCGGGTGTGGCCGATACGATCGGGGGCGCGGGCGAGGGCCCGGAGGAATACCGCCAGCCCGACGCGGTGTGGCCGCTGCCGGGTGATCGCACCCTTCTGGTCGATCTGGGCAACGGCCGCCTCACGGAGATGGATCCCTCCCTTGCCTTTGGCGACACGCGGCCCTACAGCATCGGCAACCTTGGGCTGGGCGAAATCGTGCTCGCGCTGCCGCAGGCGGTGGACGACCGGGGCGGACTCTACTTTCGGGGTTTCGGCCGGCCCGGGGAACGCGACTCGACCGCGGTTCTTCGCTACGACTTCGAGACCGGAGCGCTCGACACGGTGGCTACCGTCAAGATCCCCGATGTGGTGGTCGAGACCAGCGGATCGGCCGGACAGCGGAGCTCCTCGGTCTCGCAGGTTCCCCTGTCGCCCGCCGATTCCTGGGGCGTTGCTCCCGACGGCCGCATCGCCGTGGCGCGCGCGGGTGACTACCACCTGGAATGGATCGCGCCGGACGGTTCGGTGACGAGCGGTCCGCCGGTTCCCTTCACCCCCGTTGGCCTGGGCCGCGCGGAGCGGGAAGAGTGGGCGCACGAAACGATGGAGCGAGGCGGGGGCCTGACCATCGGCGTGACGGATAACAACGGCGTTATTACCATGACCGCCACACGCGGCGGATCCTCTCCCGACGATGACGGCCTGGACGATCGGCCTTGGCCCGAAGCCAAGCCGCCCTTCTACGACGCGCCGATTCCCGTGGACCGGCTGGGTCGCGCCTGGGTGCGGCGGCACCGCGATGCGGGCGAATCCCCTACCTACGACCTCTTCGACGGCAGTGGCGAGCCGGTGATGACGATTGAACTCGGCACGGGCCGGCGCGTGGTCAGCTTCGGCGACGGTGTGCTGTATGTGGTCGCGATGGACGAGTTCGGACTCCAGACGCTGGAGCGGTACGCGCTGCCGTAGTGGGAACCCGGGGGCGACGCCGGAAGCGTCCGAGGTGGCGCGCGGCGTTGGCGGTGGGCAGGCCCAGGCGGGAGACGCTTATCGGGGGGACGCTCACTCCACGCGGATCCGTCCGTCATCGATCGTTGCGCACTTCTCGTTGGCGGCCAGGAGTCGCTGGATGACCCGGGGCTCCACCTGCACGACCGGGATCGTATCGTAGCCAAGCTCCTCGGCCACCAGGATCCCCAGCACCAGAATCGCGTCGGGACGGCCCACCACGATTCCCGCCGGAGCCACACGGTTGCGCAGCAGCTCGAGCATCACCGCGCTCGACGAGCTCGACCCGATGGTGCGCTCCATCACCAGAATGCGCCCCCCCAGCCCCACCCCGTGCTGCGGATGCCGCGGGTCGGTCACCACGCCCCTCACCGGATCCACGCCCCCCCAGAAGCTGATCGGCCTCGCCAGCGCGAGCACCCGTCCCCCGCCGGACCCGGGATGGACGATCCTTCCCGTCAGCTCCACAGCCGTTCCTCGCGCGTTACGCGGCCCCGCACCGCCGACCGCACACAGTCCTCCAGGCTTCCGTAGACCACCCCGTAGCCGGTGTTGGCGGGGGTATAGTGCGCGAACTTCCCTGAATTCGTCATCAGGACGCCATGGGTCGGCGGCAGAATCGGCGTCACCACCACGCAGGTATCGACGACGATCCGCGCACCGGCTTGCTCGAAGCGGTGCAACCGCCCCGCAGCCTCCAACTGCCGGTACTCCGAGCGGCCGGTGCAGATGTAGAAGGGCACGGCCAGGGGCGCCGCCGAACGCAGGTCCGGCAACCGTCCGGCTCCCAGGTATTCGTCCAGAAGATCTTCCAGGCGCGCGAACTCGGTCATCGAGAAGTGGGGACTGCCGACCGCCACCGCGTCGATTCGTCCCTGCCCGGTCGTGCTGAGCCGGTCGCGGGCACGGCGCAACTCCTCCGGCGCCAGGGCGATCACCTCCTGCGGCGCCTTCCCCCCGAGCGCGGTGTCCAGATCCGGAGCCTCCGGCGTGACCCCTTCGACGTGGAACAGCCCGACCGACCCCGACGACGCGGCCGCGGCCCCCATCGCCTTGAGCTGGTCCTCGCTCACCGCTGCGGGAAGTCCCGTCACGACCGTTACCCGCTCCCCCGCCGCCACCCCGAGCCAGCTCCCCAACACGGGATAGAAGACATCGCGCGCCCGGAGCTCGCGGGCAATCGCGCCGGTATCGACCACCACCGTCGCATGGCGCTCCTCGTCCAGGTGGAGGCCCGTGCGCGGCGCCCGTCCCGCCAGCGCGCAGCAGATGTCCATGAAGTCGCCGTAGCGGTTGGTCCGCGCGCCCAGCACCGAGTTGGCGAACGCGACCGCGTTGCTCTCGCCCCACGCCACATCCTCGCCCGGCGCCGGACGGTGGCCCGCCTGGTAGGGAGCGCAGGTCCAGATCGGGGTACAGCCGAGCGCCTCGTAGGCCCGCATCAGCCGCAGCGCCATCCGCCGCCGCCGGTCGGAGGCGCGCACCCGCGTGGGATTGAGCAGGTCGAGAGCGCCCACATTGAGGGTGGCCGGAACGCGCACGCGGCCGCCCAGCGCGACCAGCCGCTCCGCGAACTCGACCCCGCCGTCGCCGTGGTAGAGGCAGCCGTCGATGTGCGAGGAGGTGACCGGGACGAGATCGCGGGCCCCGAGGATCTCTCCCATGCGGACCACGAGCCGGAGCGCGAGCCGGGTGGCCGGGCCGAGGTCGCCGGCGAGGATGCCACGCTCGAAAGGAGTCAGATGGAGGGTACGGGAGGTCGTCAAGGCGAGGGGGAATCGTTTGGGGCGTGGAACCGACCTGGGGCCGGGGAAGCGTTGGTGGGCGCGGGAACCGATGTCTGGGGTGGGCCGAAACTGATGTTTCGCGTGCGGGAACCAATGCGGCTAAACTGGTGTATGTGCCGCAAACGCCCAATCCGCCGCGCCCAATCCGCCGCAACGCCCATCCTCAATCAGTATCCGGTCGGCATCAATTTAGCGCACCGGCACGGTCGGGGCAGCAGGATGGCGCCCACAACCGAGGAGGTTATCATGTCCAGGAAAACCGCACGTGCCGCAGCTTCCACGCAATCCCCGCACTCCACGGGCCACCGCCGCGCGCGCGGTTGGCGGATCGTTCTCGGGGCGCTTGCCCTGGTTCTGACCGCCGCCTGCAACGACGACCCGGCCGACCCGGCGGCCGCGCTCACCGATCTCGAGGCCGAGGCTCTCTTCCGCGGCATCTCCGCGCTCACGAACGATACGACGCTTGAGGTCACCGAGGTCTCCGGAACCGAAGCCGTGGTTGCCTGTCCGCTCGGCGGCGAGGCCCGGGGCATTCTCGACGGGAGCGACGGGCAGCGGGGCGACACGTTGTGGCTGATCGTCGATGTGGAGATCATTCCCGCCGACTGTGGCTTCGCGCACGACGGGGTCGAGTTCACTCTGGCCAGCGGCAATCTGCGGAACCATACCGAGATGTCGATGGTTGGTTTCTTCGAGGATCTGGATATCGAGGGGACGTTGGTAGGAGCCGTGCAGTGGGAGGTGGAGGATCGCTCGGGGGACTGTGCGGTTGACCTGGAGCTGGAGGTGGAGCTTGACCTGACCAATCCCAGCCCCACTCCGCAGGGCGTATTCCGGGGAACGATGTGCGGCGAGGAAGTCGAGTACAAGGACGTGGTTGTGCCGATTCCGTCCGCGTAGCCGTTGCCCGGGGTCGCGGCGGTCGTTGGAGGAGGGGAATCGCCCGAGGACTTGGGAGTCGCCTGACCACTTGGGGAATCGCCCGAGGACCGAGGGATCGGGAGTCGTCCAGGGATCCGGGAAATGCGAGCGGAGAGGTCGTGAGCGCGGAGATGGCAAGCACGGAGGAAGAAGCGGCGTTGCGGCAGCGGCCGGAGGCTCGCCCAATTGGCCATTCCCGCTCCGGTCGGCCGATCCGCGGCTGGCGCCTCGGCACGGGACCGCTCCGCATCAGTCTGCTCGGTGGCTGTCACGCCGACGAACCGGTCGGACCCCGCGCCCTGTTGCGTTTCCTGCGCGAACTGGCCGGTCCCCGCGGCGACGTGCTGCGCGCTGCCGCCACCTGGACCGTGATCCCGCACCTCAACCCCGACGGTGCGATCGCCAACGCCGCCTGGCAGACTCCGCGCGCGGCGAGCTACGACTTTGCCGACTGGCTCCGCCACCGCCACCGCGAGCTTCCCGGCGACGACATTGAGTTCGGCTTCCCGCACGGCGCGAACGATACGGGCGCCGCACCGCGGGAGCAGCACGGGAGCGAGTCCCTGAAGGCGCACAGCGGGGCGTCGTCGCTTGAACCGGATCCCGCGCAGGCGGCCGGCGCCGACTCGGCAAGGGACCCGGTCGCGGCGGATGCGGCGGCGGACCCGGCGCGGCTTCCTCCGCCCCGGCCCGAAAATGTGGCCGCGTGGCGCTTCTGGCGGAGCGGCGCCCCCTATGACCTGCACGTCAGCATGCACGGGATGGGCGTCGCGGCGGGTCCGTACTTCTTGGTCGAACGGTCGTGGTGGCCGCGCTTTGCCGATGCGGCGAGCGAGCTGGCCCGCCAGGTCGGGGCGTCGGGCTACACCCTCCACGACATTGAGCGGCACGGCGAAAAGGGATTCCAGCGCCTGGCTCCCGGATTCTGCAGCCGACCCGACTCGCGCGCGATGCGGCGACACTTCCAGGCCCTGAACGACCCGCGCACGGCGGCGCGTTTTCGACCCAGCTCGATGGAGGCGGTGCGCGCGCTCTCCGGCGGCCGCACTCTAACCCTTGTGACCGAGATGCCGCTCTTCATCACGCCGGGTGTGGGCTGCGAACTCGGACCGCCCGATCCCGCGCTGATGCGGTGGCACGAACGAATTGCGGGGTGGGCGGCGAGAGTTGCGGCGGTAGTGGGCGAGGGGGAAGAGGCGGCCGCGAGCGTTCAGGCGGAAGTGCGCGCCGAGGCGGCGGCCGCGGGGCTGAAGCCGATGCCGGTTCGCGACCAGATGCGCTTCCAGCGGGCCTTTATCGGAGCGGGGCTGGGGGTGGTGGGCGGCGATACTCGAGCCGTGAGGAGCCTCCAAAGAGATCGATGAAGCGCACCCACCACTTGAGCGCCGCGGATGTCTGTCAGCCGGAGCGACGGGTTCATCCACCCTTCGATTGGCCCTGCGGTCTCGGTGAATCTATCTTTACCACCGAGTCGCCGGGGGCATCCCGCGCGTGGTGAGGAGAGGCGCCATGGGCGGGATTGAGACCGAACCCCAATGACCTGATCCGGCTGATACCGGCGTAGGGAGCGCGGCTGCGGCGGGTTGTCTTCTCGCCCGCGGTCGGGACGCGCTTCCATGCGGCGACGACCCGGGAGCCGGGGGAAGCAGAGAACGCAGTCATGAGATCCAGTGCGAACGGGAAGCCCGCCCTCAACGGGAAGTCCGACTACGGCGACGCCTTTCCCAACTCCACCCGCGTCCACATCGACGGTCCGGGCGGCATCCGCGTCCCCATGCGCGAAATCGCCCTCTCGGGCGGCGAGCCCCCCCTTCGCGTCTACGACACCAGCGGCCCGCCCGGCCACGATGTCCGCGAAGGCCTGCCCCCCCTCCGCGAAGGCTGGATCGCCGCGCGGGACGTGCGCGTCACCGGTCGCTCCGCGCCCCTCACCCCGGGCAGGCGCGACGACCCGCTGGGGCTCCCCCCCGGCCTTTGCCGCACCACCCGCCGCGGCAACGGCCCCGTCACGCAGATGCACTATGCGCGTCGCGGCGAGGTCACGCCCGAGATGGAGTTCATCGCGCTGCGCGAGAGCCTCGACCCGCGCTTCGTCCGCGACGAGGTGGCGCGCGGCCGCGCCATTATCCCGGCCAACATCAACCACCCCGAGCTCGAGCCCATGATTATCGGGCGCGGCTTCAAGGTGAAGATCAACGCCAACATCGGGAATTCCGTCGTGGCCTCGTCAATCGACGAGGAGGTGGAGAAGCTGCGCTGGGCGACGCTCTGGGGCGCGGACACCGTCATGGACCTGTCGACCGGCCGCAACATCCACGCCACGCGCGAGTGGATCATCCGCAACTCCCCCGTGCCGATCGGGACCGTGCCCATCTACCAGGCGCTGGAAAAGGTCGGCGGAGTGCCCGAGGAGCTGACCTGGGAGGTCTACCGCGACACGATCATCGAGCAGTGCGAGCAGGGAGTGGACTACTTCACCGTGCATGCGGGCGTCCTTCTACGCTACGTGCCGCTGACGGTCGACCGGGTCACCGGCATCGTGTCGCGCGGTGGCTCGATCCTGGCCAAGTGGTGCATGGCGCATCACCGCGAGAACTTCCTCTACACGAACTTCCGCGAGCTCTGCGAGATCATGCGCGAGTACGACGTCTCCTTCTCGCTGGGCGACGGGCTGCGTCCCGGTTCGATCGCGGATGCCAACGACGAGGCCCAGTTCGCCGAGCTGCGCACCCAGGGCGAGCTGAACCGGATCGCGTGGGAGTACGATGTTCAGGTCATGAACGAGGGGCCGGGGCACATCCCCATGCACCTCATCAAGGAGAATATGACGAAGCAGCTCGAGTGGTGCGACGAGGCGCCCTTCTACACCCTGGGGCCGCTCACCACCGACATCGCTCCCGGCTACGACCACATCACCAGCGCGATCGGCGCCGCGATGATCGGCTGGTACGGGACGGCGATGCTCTGCTATGTGACGCCGAAGGAGCACCTCGGCCTTCCCAACCGCGACGACGTGAAGGATGGCGTGATCGCGTACAGGATCGCGGCCCACGCGGCGGACCTGGCGCGCGGCCACCCGACCGCCCAGCAGTGGGACGACGCGATCTCGAAGGCGCGCTTCGAGTTCCGCTGGCGCGACCAGTTCAACCTGTCGCTGGATCCGGTCACCGCGCAGGAGTTCCACGACGAGACGCTGCCCGCCGAGGGGGCCAAGGTGGCGCACTTCTGTTCGATGTGCGGGCCGAAGTTCTGTTCGATGAAGATCAGCGACGAGGTGCGGCAGTTCGCGCGCGAACGGGGCCTGGATACGGCGGCCGCGGTCGAGGCCGGGATGGACGAGAAGGCGCGCGAATTCCGGCGCGGCGGCGCAAAGCTGTATGTGGGTGCGGAGGTGTCGCCGTGAGGAGGGGGTGGAGGAAGGGGGGGGCAGGGGGGAAGCCCGCTCGCCCGGCTGCCCTTTTGGCGCTCGCGGCCGCGTGGGTGGCCGGCGGCTGCGGCATGATGGGCGGCGAGTTCGATCCGTCGGCGGATCTGGTGATCTACGGGGCCACCGTATGGGACGGCACCGGGGCGCCTCCGGTCCGCAACGCGATCCTGCAGGTGGGCGTGGGGCGGGTTCTCGCGGTGGAGGCCGCGGAGCGGGAAACGGACCCGGCCGAGCTCCTCGCCGCCTGGACCTCCCTGCGCGGCGCCGCCGCCGCCGACCGCTTCATCGTTGCCGAAGACCGCTTCGTCATCCCCGGACTTGTCAATGTGCACGGCCACGTGGGCGGCACCTGGACGCCGGGCGAGGGAATCAGCTACCGCGATTTCGTCCTGGGCGAACTTCGCCGCTACGCCCGCTTCGGCGTCACGACCATCAACAGTCTCGGTGGGGAGCGCGATCCCGCATTCGCCATTCGCGACAGGAGCTGGGAGGACACCCCCGGCCCCGGCGACGATTCCCCGCACGCGCGCCTCCTGGTCTCGGGTCCGGTTCAATCCCCCGCCACGCCGGAACGGGCCGCGCTGGAAATCGACGGGCTTGCGCCCCGCCGCCCCGACTGGGTTAAGATCCGCGTCGACGACAACCTCGGCATGACCACGAAGATGCCCCCCGAGGTCTACCGCTCCGTCATCGCCCGCGCCCGGGAACATGGCCTGCCGGTGGCATCGCACCTCTTCTATCTGGAGGACGCCAAGGAACTCCTGCGCGCCGGCACCGGCATGATTGCGCACAGCATCCGCGACCTTCCCGTCGACACCGAACTCCTGACGCTCCTGCACGGTGCGGGAATCTGCTATGTGCCCACCCTTACGCGCGAAGTCTCGACCTTCGCCTACGGCAACCGGCCCGCTTTCTTCGACGATCCCTTCCTTCTGAACGATGTGGACTCGACGCAGATCGCCACCCTGAGCGAAGGCGCGCGGCAGGCGCAGATACGGGCCTCGGGGGCGGCGGAAAGTTACGGCCGGGCCCTTGATGTGGCGCTTGCCAATCTGCCGACCGTGTCCAGCGCGCGGATTCCGGTGGCGCTGGGGACCGATTCGGGGCCGCTGGGCCGTTTTCAGGGCTATTTTGAGCATGTGGAGATGCAGATGATGGCCGATGCCCAACTGACTCCCGAGCAGATCCTGCGCGCCGCAACCGGGGTGGCCGCCGGGTGTCTGGGCCGCGACGACATCGGGACACTTGAAGAGGGGCGCCGGGCGGACTTCGTTCTGCTGAGGGCGGACCCGCTGGCTGACGTGACGAACGCGCGCCGGATCGACGGGGTGTGGCTGGGGGGGGAGCGCGTACCGGGATCGCGAAAGTAGCGACCAAATCCAGGTCAAGGGGAAAATGACGATGGAACTCGGCGCCTTCTCAATCAGCCTGGCGGTGGCGGATCTTGCCGCTTCGCGGTCGTTCTACGAGAAGCTGGGCTTTCGCGTCACGGGTGGCGACGGCGAGAAATACCTGATGATGATCAACGGAGGGACGATCATCGGCCTCTTTCAGGGACTCTTCGAGCGCAACATCCTCACCTTCAATCCGGGACTGGCGCAGGACACCTCGCGGGTCGAAGACTTTACCGACGTACGCGAGATTCGCGCTGCGTTGGCAGCCGCCGGAGTCGAAATCGCGACCGACACCGACCCCGAGGGCACCGGGCCCGCCAGTATCGTGGTGATCGACCCGGACGGCAATCCGGTCCTGATCGACCAGTTCTTTCCGCGGCCGGGGGAGTAAGCGGCGCGGGCGGTCGTGCCCGGTCCGATTCCCCCATCATGCTGCTGGACACCGGCCGGATGCTCGTCATCCCGGCAACGACCGGGGTAGCCGCATCTCTTCGTCCGGTCCCCTTTACTCCGGGGGCGCCCAGATCGTCAACACCAGCTCGGCGTCACCAATCAGCCGGTACTCGGCCTCCCGCCCCGACAGCCGCGCGCTGTCTTCCAGAATGATGCGCACCACCTCGCCGCGACGGTCCATCAACGTCTTACGATCGGACTCCAGCCACGGAATGTCCACCGGCACCGGGCACTTGGCGAGCAGGCTGGTCACGATTTCATTGCGCGACGCCTGCAAATGCGCCAGCCGGTCCGGGGTGGTGTTGGGGATGCCGCCGGGCGAGCGGAGCTCCAGCCGGTCCTCGAAGATGCGCAGCCGGATCTTCGACCCGTGGATCGAATAGTCCCGGTGCGCGACCGCGTTGACCAGCGCCTCGAAGACGGCGGTCATGTCGTATTGGGGCCGGTCGATCCGTCCCATCTCCTTGAAGGCGGCGATCTTCATGTCTCAGGCTACGAAGCGGCAGGCTCCCTCTACCTGCGCGTCCAAAGGTCCCGAGATGTCGGCGTCGTCGAGATGGTAGGTCCGCGTGCGTCCCCGGGGCCGGATCTCGCCTCCGGTTGCACACGCCCTCTTCCTGTCGCCCGGTGTTTTCCAAGTCGGCCCGGTACTTCTATCCTGATTGACGCGCCCTGATTGACGCGCCCCTGGATTGACGGTCCCTGCCCGACCCGCCCTTCCTTCAGGCTGTTTCGAACTTTCCCACCCACGCCAAACCGCCGTTCCCCACAATAAAGCCGGTCCTCCGTGCCCCTTCTCGAACTTCGCGACCTCAGTTTGCGCTTCGGCGGCGTCACCGCGCTTTCCGGCCTCGACATGGAGGTTCGCCGCGGCGAGCTTCTGGCGCTCATCGGCCCCAACGGCGCGGGCAAAACCAGTGTCCTGAACTGCATCTCCGGGCTCTACCGGCCGCAATCCGGCGCCATCACCTTCCTGGGCCGCGACGGCAAGAGGCACGCGCTGCACCGCCTCGCTCCCCACCGCATCGCCGCGTTGGGAGTGGCCCGCACCTTTCAGAATATCGAGCTCTTTCGCCACATGACCGTCCTCGAGAACCTCATGCTGGGACGTCATCTGCACATGCGCGGCGGGGTGCTCGCGGGCGGGATCTACCTGGGGCGGCAGCGGCGGCGAGAGATCGAGCAGCGGCGTCACGTGGAAGAGATCATCGACTTCATGAACCTGGAACCGCTCCGCAAGCGGGTCGTGGGTCATCTCGCCTATGGAGAGCAGAGATTGGTGGAGATGGCGCGTGCACTGACGCTCGATCCGGTGCTTCTCCTCCTTGACGAACCAACTGCGGGAATGAATGCCGAAGAGAAGGAATCGATGGCCCGCTTCATCCTGGATCTGCATGAGGAGCGGGGGGTTACGGTGCTGGTGATCGATCACGACATCGATGTCGTGATGGACATTGCCGACCGCGTGGTGGTGCTTGACTTTGGGCGGCGAATCGGGGAAGGTAAGCCTGCCGAGGTTCGGGCCGACCGGGCGGTGATCGACGCCTACTTGGGGCGCGCGCCGAATGGGGCGGAGGGGTGAAGGCGCAGGTGGATACGACCGCCGGGGATGCGCGCCAGACCGCGGGCTGCTCGGAACCGGGCCGGATGGAAACAGACCCCCGGGGCAAGGCCGCCGCGCCCGCCTCCGACACCCTGCCGGGATTGCTGGCCCGCCGCGCCGACCGTGATCCGCAGGGCATCGCACTGCGCGAGAAGGAGTTCGGAATCTGGCAGGAGCTGAGCTGGGAGCAGTTCCTGGCCCGGGTGCGGGCCTTCGCGCTGGGGTTGGCGGGGCTGGGGGCGGGGAAGGGGGACCGGATCGCGATCATCGGCGACAACCGCCCCGAATGGGTGATTGCCGAGCTGGCCGCGCAGGCGATCGGCGCGCTGCCGCTCGGTCTCTACCAGGATTCGATCGCGGAGGAGCTGGCGACGATGCTGCGCGCGGCGGGCGCCCGGGTGATCGTGGCCGAGGACCAGGAACAGGTCGACAAGGTGCTCGAGGTGCGCGACTCGGTCCCCGGGCTGGAACGAATCATCTACTACGACCCCCGCGGCCTCTTCGGCTACCGCGCTCCCGGACTGGTCTCCTTCGAAGAGGTGGAGGAACGGGGAAGGGCGGCGCACCGCGCATCCCCCGGCGACTTCGCGCACCGGCTTGCCCAGGTCGGCCCCGGCGACACCGCGCTCCTCTGCAGCACCTCCGGCACTACCTCCGTCCCGAAGCTGGCCATGCTCTCGCACGCCAATCTGACCTCGATGGCGGCGCAGCTCTGCGAGGTGGACCCGATGGGCCCCGGCGACGAGTTCGTTTCCTTTCTGCCGCTGGCCTGGATCGGCGAACAGATGGTTGGGGTGGCGAGCGCGCTGCACGCGGGATTCACCGTCAACTTTCCCGAAGAGACCGCCACCGTGCGGAGCGACATGCGCGAGATTGGTCCCGCCTTTCTCATGTCGCCGCCGCGGATCTGGGAGAACATGGTCTCCGACATTCAGGTCATGGCCGACGACACCACCCGCCTGAAGGGCTGGCTCTACCGCTGGGCCCTGCACGAGGGATCCACCGCGGCCGGGGCGCGCGCGAAAGCGGCGAAGACCGGCGCTCTGGCCCGCATCCGCCACCGCATCGCCGACTGGACCGTCCTGCACCACATTCGCGACCGGTTGGGGCTTGCCCGCGTCCGCCGTGCCTACACCGGCGGGGCCGCGCTGGGACCCGACGTCTTCCGCTTCTTTCACGCCATTGGAGTCAATCTCAAGCAGCTCTACGGCCAGACCGAAGTCTCGGGGATCTCGGTTGTTCACCGCGATGGCGATATCCGCTTCCACACCGTGGGCAAACCCTTTCCACGCACCGAGATCCGCATTTCGGACGAGGGCGAAATCCTCTGCCGCAGCCCGGCCGTCTTCCAGGGCTACTTCCACAACCCGCAAGCCACCGCCGAGGCGCTCACGGAGGGATGGCTGCACTCGGGCGACGCCGGGTACTTCGAGCCGGACGGCCATCTTGTCGTCATCGACCGCTTGGCCGATGTGATGAAGCTCCACGACGGGACGAACTTTTCCCCCCAGTTCGTGGAGAACAAGCTCAAGTTCAGCCCCCACATTCGCGAAGCCGTGGTCTTTGGCGGCGGCGGCGCCCCCTTCGTGACGGCCATGATTGCGATCGACGCGGAGAACGCCGGGCAGTGGGCGGAGCGCAACCGGATCGCCTACACCACCTTCACCGACCTGGCCCGCCGCGCCGAGATCCACGCACTGGTCCGCAGCCACGTCCAGAGCGTGAACGAAGCGCTCCCCGAGGCGGCCCGCATCCGCCGTTTCCTCCTCCTGCACAAGGAGCTCCACGCCGACGACGCCGAGCTGACGCGTACCCGCAAGGTCCGGCGCCGCCACATCGCCGGTCGCTTCGGCGAGATCGTCCGGGCCTTGCAGGGAGAGGGGGATTCGGTCACCGTGGCCACCGAGATTACCTACCAGGACGGGCGCACGGCCCGGGTGGCGCACGACCTTCGCATCGAGCAGTTGGACTGAGCGCGCGATGATTCCGGCGTCCCTCCAGTGCCGCGGGCCGATGGTCGTCTCATTGCCGTGCATCGCAACCCGGAGCGCTGAACAGTGGCCGATTTCCTCCAACTGACCGTCTCCGGGCTCAGCACCGGGATGATCTACGCGCTTGCGGCCGCCGGTTTCGTCGTCATCTACAAGGCGAGCGACGTCATCAACTTCACCCAGGGCGACCTTCTCCTTCTCGGCACCTACCTGATCTTCTTCGCTGTGGCGCAAACCGGGCTGCCCTGGAGCGTGGGCGTGGCGGTGACGATTCTCCTGGCAGTGGCCGTGGCGCTGGCGATCGAGCGGCTGGTGCTGCGTCCCCTCATTGGCGAACCGGTCATCTCGATGATCATGGTGACGATCGGCCTTTCCTCCATCCTGCGCAGCCTGGTGAGCGCGATCTGGGGTCCGTCGCCGCGTTCCTTCGATTCCTTCCTGCCCTCGGGCGACATCGCGATCGGCCCGGCGGTCCTCTCGGCGGACCGGGTGCTCTCGATCCCGATTGCTCTCGCGGTGCTGGCCGGACTGGGACTCTTCTTCCGCTACGCCCGCGACGGGATCGCCATGCGCGCCATCGCCGACGACCAGCAGGCGGCGCTGAGCATGGGAATCAGCATTCCGCGGGTTCTGGCGGTGGCGTGGGGACTGGCGGCGGCATCGGCCGCGATCGGGGGAATCATGCTGGGCAACATCGTGGGAGTCACGCCGAATGTGGCCTCGATCGGGCTGCGCGTCTTTCCGGTGGTCATCCTCGGGGGACTGGACTCGATTCCGGGCGCGGTCATCGCCGGCGCGGCCATCGGCCTCCTGGAGGCGTACACCGGCACCTACCTCGGACACGGACTCAACCTGGTCGTCCCCTACCTGGTGCTGATCCTCGTGCTGATGTTTCGTCCCTACGGACTCTTCGGCAAGGAGATCATCGAACGCGTATGACGGGACAAGCGTGCGGCGCCGGCTCCCCGCGCATGAACGGGGCGGCAGACGGGAGCGGACCGGCGCGAATGACTGGAGCAGCGGACGCGTGAGCTACGAGTGCGGCGTCTTCCACACGCGCTATGCCGCGGAAATGGGGCTCAGGCCCCGGCCCGCGCAAAGGGTTCGACTCGCCCTCCTTGCGGCCGCGATCGTCGTCTATCCCTTCGTCGCCAACGGCTACTGGCTCGACCTCGCCAACCAGGTGGCCATCGCGACGATCGGCGCCATCGGACTCAACATCCTGGTTGGCCATACCGGTCAGATCTCGCTGGGACAGGGCGCCTTCATGGCCATCGGCGCCTACAGCGCGGGCCTTCTCACCCAGAGCGCGGGTCTTCCCTGGGCGGCCAGCATTCCCATTGCCTGCTGCATTGCGGCGGCGGCGGGCGCCTTCTTCGGACTGCCTTCGCTGCGGCTCAAGGGACTGTACCTCGCGATCGCCACCCTGGCCGCGCAGGAGATCGTGGAGTGGCTGATGACGCACTGGACCTGGCTGACCGGCGGCACCGAAGCGCTCGTCCTCACCGCGCCCCGTCTCTTCGGCGTCCGCATGAACACCCCCTTCGCCTTCTACTGGATCGGCGCGGCGCTGGCAGCGGGAACCGCGCTCTTCGCGGCCAATCTCTTTCGCAGCCGCATGGGACGCGCATTCGTTGCGGTGCGCGACCAGGACATTGCGGCCAGCGTCATCGGCGTGGACGTGGCGCGGACCAAGCTGCTGGCCTTCGCCACCTCGTCCTTCCTCGTGGGGCTGGCCGGCGCGCTGATCGCCTGCTATCGCAACATCGTGAGCTGGGAGCGCTTCACCCTCGATACCAGCATCGTCTATCTGGCCATGATTATTGTGGGGGGACTGGGTTCGGTGCGCGGTTCGTTCCTGGGCGCGGCGTTGATCACTTTGTTGCCCGCCTTCATCGCCAATGCGGGACGCGCCGTTCAGGAGACCGCGCCCGAGGTGGCGGGGCTGCTTCCCCATGTGCAACACGCCGTCTTCGGCCTTGTCATCATCGTCTTCCTCATCTTCGAGCCGCGCGGCCTGTCCAAACTATGGGAAAATGTGAAGGACTACTTCCATGTGTGGCCATTTGCGTACCGGAAGGGGTGAGGGCCTATTACGAGAATTCAGGGCCCCGGGTTCCGAGAAACCGCAGATACGAGAAATCACGGATTGCACGGAAAAACCGCACGTACAGGACGACGCTTCATGACCGAACACCAGCCAGCACGGCGGATCCACACCTTGGCCACCCTCTTCGCCCTCCTCGCCGCAGCCTGCGGAGGCGGGGCCGACCGCGCCAACGACGCCCATGCCCCCGACGCCCCGATCAAGGTGGGCGCGATCTTCGACTTGACGGGGCCGACCGCCGATGTGGGCACCGACTATGCCGCCGGAATGCGCGGTTTCGTCGACTGGACCAACCGGCGGGGCGGAATCGAGGGGCGGCCGATCGAACTGATCTACCAGGACTACGCCTACCAGGTCGATCGCGCGGAGCAGCTCTACGGGCAGTTCGTCGGAGAGGGCGCGGTCGCATTCATGGGCTGGGGAACGGGCGACACCGAGGCGCTTCAGCTTCGCATCGCCGAGGACGAAATTCCCTTCAGCTCGGCCTCTCTTTCGCATGTACTGGGCGATCCTGCCGAGTCTCCCTACAACTTCCTGGTGGCGACGAGCTACAGCGACCAGTTCCGCATCGCGCTGGACTGGATCTCGCAAGATCATGCCCAGGACAATCCACAGGGCGGTGCTCCCGTCGTGGCGCTCATGCACAACGCCAGCCCCTTCGGTCTTTCGCCGGCGCGCCAGGGGGGCGAGGACTTTGCGGCGGCCCGGGGAATCGATCTGTCGCTCTACCCGATGCCGCGCGGCGCGGTTGACTTCACCGCCGAGTTTTCGCGCATTCGCCAGAACGGCGCCCGCTACATCGTCTTCCAGAACACCTCCGGCCCGGCCGCGGTGGCGCTCCAGAACGCCCGCAGCCTGGGGATCGACGCGACCTTCATCTGCCTGAATTGGTGCTCGAATGCGCAGCTCGTCGAGCTGGCGGGCGAGGCGGCCGAAGAGGTCATGGGGACGATGCCCTATGCGCCGCTGACGGTCGATGTGCCCGGAACCCGCGTCATCCGCGACTATCTCGCTTCGACGGGCGAAACCATGGCCGGAAGGACCAACGCCTACACCCAGGGGTGGTGGACCTTCGCCGTCTTTGCCGAGGCGATGCGACAGGTTCTGGCCGCGGGCGGCGATCTGACCGGCGCCAACATCAAGGCCACCCTGGAAACCTTCACCGACTTCGACATGGGCGGCGTCACTGTGCCGATTACCTTCACCCCCGACGATCACCGGGGCGCAAAGGGGCTCAGGATCTACCGCGTCGAGGACGGCGCGTGGCAACCGGTCACCGAGTTCATTCAGGCGCCGGATCCGGCCTGATGCGCCGCTGATGCCCCGAGACATGGCCACCGCACCGGGCGCCGCACGGGGGGCGAACGCCACTCCATCGACAACCGCGGCGGATTCGTCGGAAACCCCCTCCACCCCCGCACCCCTGCTGCGCCTCAACAACATCGAGGTTCTCTACGACGATGTGATTCTCGTGCTGCGCGGGCTCTCGCTCGAGGTCGCCGAGGGATCGATCGTTGCGCTGCTGGGAGCGAACGGCGCGGGCAAGACCACCACCCTGAAGGCGATTTCGGGGCTGCTGCACATCGAGGACGGCGAGGTCACCGACGGCGCCATCGTCTTTGACGGCGATGAGATCCAGGGGACCGAGGCTCACCTTATCGTCGAGAGGGGAATCTTCCAGGTCCTTGAGGGCCGCCGCGTCTTCGAGCATCTGACGGTGCGCGAAAACCTGGCCGCCGGGGCCTACACGCGCCGCGACCGCCGGGCCACCGAGACCGATCTGGAGCGCGTCTTCGATTACTTTCCGGTCCTGGCCGACCGCCACCGCCAACTCGCCGGCCACCTCTCGGGGGGCGAACAGCAGATGCTGGCGCTGGGACGCGCGCTGATGGCCTCGCCCCGCATGATGCTCCTGGACGAGCCGTCTCTGGGTCTGGCCCCGATCCTGGTCGAGAACATTTTTGCAATCATAGAGAGAATCAACCGCGAAGAGGGGACGACCATCCTCCTTGTGGAGCAGAACGCGCGCCTGGCGCTCTCGGTGGCCGACTTCGCCTACCTGATGGAGGGGGGACGGGTGGTGATGGAGGGCCGGGCCAAAGATTTGCGCAACAACGAGGATGTCAAGGAGTTCTACCTGGGGCTGGGGGAAGGGGGGCGGCGCTCCTACCGCGACGTGAAGCACTACCGGCGGCGGAAGCGGTGGCTGTCGTGAGGGGCGGCAATCCCGGAACCGGGGGACTTTGATTCCAGTGACTGAGTGGCCCTGGACGGAGTGGAGTGCCCGTCAGGACCGGTTGGCCGCGCGGGCGGTGGCGTACGGAGCCGCGCACAGCGCCGAGATCGGGGGACGACTGAAGCGCGCCGGGGTCGTGCCGGCCGACGTGCGGAGGGTGGCGGATCTGGCCCGCATTCCGCTGCTGCCCAAGGACGACCTGCCTGCTCTGCAAGCTGCCGATCCACCCTTTGGGGGAATGCTGACCGTTCCGGTGGCGTCGCTGCGCCGCATCTACCGCTCGCCCGGCCCGATCCACGATCCCGAGGGCGACCGCGAGGACTTCTGGCGCCTGGCCCCCGCCGTGCGCGCGGCCGGATTCCGCCCCGGCGATGTGGTGCTCAACACCTTTTCCTACCACCTGACCCCGGGCGGACTCATGCTCGACGCCGGGTTTCGCGCGGCCGGATGCACCGTCGTTCCGGGGGGTGTGGGCAACACCGCCGCGCAGATCGAGCTGGCGATCGCGACCGGGGCGACGGGCTACGCGGGAACGCCGCAGTTCCTCCTGACCTTGCTGGAGCGCGCCCGCGAGCTGGGGGCGCAATCCGCCACCGATGCCCCCGCGACCCGGGGAGACTCCGAACGGCGACACCCGGACCGCAACCGGACCTCGCCGCTCCCCTTTCGGCGCGCGCTGGTTACCGGTGCGCCTCTGCCGCCGCCGCTCCGCGCCCGCCTGCAAGACGAATTCGGCGTCG
Organism: Longimicrobiales bacterium; assembly: GCA_965213665.1. Taxonomy (GTDB): domain Bacteria; phylum Gemmatimonadota; class Gemmatimonadetes; order Longimicrobiales; family Gaopeijiaceae; genus Bin94. The sequence goes on along the minus strand of CBDBZW010000003.1, from coordinate 2,001,233 downwards.
ATGTCCACCAGTCGTACGGGACCGCCGACTGCGGCACCCTCGGCTACGAGTGCAGGGTGCAGGACGGCTGGCACGTGGCCCCGGAGATCGTGATCGAGTTGCTCCGTCCGGGCGACAACCGTCCCGCGGCCGCTGGCGATGCCGGGCAGGTTGTGGTGACGAGCCCGAACGAGGTCTATCCGTTGGTGCGCTTCGGGACCGGCGACCTCTCGGCGTGGAAGCGCGAGCCGTGCGCGTGCGGTCGCGAGGGGCCGCGCCTGGCCGGATTCCTGGGCCGTGTGGGCGAAGGGGTGAAGGTAAAGGGGATGTTCGTGCACCCGCGCGAGTTGGCGGCCGCGCTCGGGGGTGATCCGGTGGTGGGGCGCTACCAGGGGGTGGTGCGCGAGGACGCGGCGGGGCGTGACCGGCTTGCCGTGCGGATCGAGGTCGGGGCGGGGTGGGGCGGGGGGGAGGGGGAAGCGATCCCGGGCGCGGCCGAGGTGGCCCGTCTCGAGGCGCGGATCCGCGAGGCCGTGAAGGTGCGCGCCGAGGTCGAGGTGGTCAGCGCCGGAACGATTTCGGGGGACGCGCCGGCGCTGGTGGACGAGCGCCGGTAACGCGCCGCACGATCCTTCCCTCCCGATCGATGACGGCCATGGGTTCGTGCACGATCTCGCGGCCGCGTGGGAAATCGGGACCTGGTCGCTCGGCGCCTGCGCCCGCGACGATCCGTCCCGGGGCCGCCGGGCTCGATGGCAGCGCGTAGTCGTCGGCCGCGTCCAGAGCGACGCCCTCATATCCTATATCCACAAACGACGCAAGAGTCACGATGCTGACCGGATTGCGCCCGCGATCGGGGAAGGGCGTCATGAGTTCGGTGAAGAAGACGAGCTCGCGCCAGTGGCCGTTCCACACCCCGGGCCCGCCCAGGTTCTGTACCGGGACGAGCTTGCCGCCGGGGTAGCGCGCGCCTCCAATCTCGGCGAAGGCCTTGACAGCCTCGGTCCCGCGGAAATGTGTGTCGGCGTTGTTGCGGCCGACCGCCGCGGAGTCCTCCAGCAGCCCGAGATGGTTCCAGAGCGTTCCGAATCCGATGACATGAGCCATCTCGTGGATGACCGTGCCCTCGAAGGTCTCGGGGTTGCTGGTGTCGCTGCGGTCGAAATACATGATTCCGGCGACGGGGAGGGAGTTGCTCTCGCGAATCAGGCAGGGTCCCGCCCCGCCCAGCACCCCGCCGGGACCGTCGATCTCGCGGATGTCGGCGTAGACGACGAGATCGTCGGCGAGGACGTCGCCGGAAAGTTCGTCGTCGAATTTGTTGCGGCGGAGGCAGCGTTCAAGGGTTGGTTTGCGGAGCGTGCTCCAATCCTGGTCGCCCCGGATCGCCTTCTCCCAGAAGGACCTGGCTTTGGCGAAGACGGCGCGCTCGGCGTCGGTGACGAGCGATGAGGCGGCGTGCACGATCTCGATGTCGTAATCCGCCTGCAGGGCGCGCGCGGCAATGGCCAGTTCGGACAGGGTGGAGCCGTCGGAGGCGGACAGGCGCGCGGTGAGCCGGTAGGTGGCTCCTGCGGTTCTGCCGAGCACCCAGCGGTCGGCCCGGGCAAGCCCCTCTCCGTCGGTGGTGCGCGTGGTGGGGATGACCTGGCTGTCGCCGGAGGAGATAAAGCTGACCTCGGCGGCGGGAACGGGATTCCCGTGGCTGTCCTCGACGCGAAAGACCGGGGCGACCGGAACGGGAAGGGTGGTCTCGGTTTCCTGGTTGTCGCCCTCCACCGCGACGATGCTTGCGGCGGGTCCGGGCAGCGCCACCGCCTCGACCCGGCCGGGATTTCCGCGCACACCCTCTCCCTCGACGCGTGCGGTGAGCTGGTAGCTTCCGGTGGCCGTGCCGAGCGTCCAGCTTCCCGGACTGGCGCGGCCCCCCGGGCCGGTCACCGCCTCGGCGCGCTCGACGGCCGCACCCGGATCGGTTTCGAAGAAGACCCGCACCCCCCAGGCCGGAGCGCCATCGGCCTCGGTGACGAGCACTTCGGGGGTCACCGGCACGGCTTCGCCCGCCCGCGCAGTCTGGTCCGCGCCGGTTACAAAGGCGATCGCGGCGGGAAGGCCCTGCGCGGTGGCGCGAAAGAGAACCGGATCGAGCCCGGGCACGGAGGCACGCAGCTCCTGGGGACCGGCCGCGCCCAGCGTCCAGCGCCCCGGCGAGGCGATGCCGTTGCCGTCGGTGACCGCGGTGCCGGACGGGACCGAACCGCCGCCGAGAGTGACCTGGAAGGCAACCGTGACGCCCTCCAGACCGGTGCCCGACTGCGCGGTGACGCGGACGCGCACGGGTTCGTCGGCCTGCTGTCCCGCGCGCGCCACCTGGTCGTTGCCGGAATGGATGACGAGCGCGGTCGGGAGTTCGGGGCCGGGGCCGGGGTCGGCGCTGTCGCCGCAGGCCGCGAGAAAGAGGCCCAGGAGGGGGGCGCCACGGAGGCCGAAACGGGGGGGGGCGGGGAAGCCGCGCGGCCGGGGCCACACACACCATCGGCGAGGGCGCCGCCGCCGCAACGGGTCGCGGGGGGGCCGCGCAGTGGACCATTCGAGCATCGGGGTGACCATTCTGGATAGCTACCGAAGCGGGGGTCGGGTGGCAAGGTCGTCCGGCGCTGGATCCGCTCCCGGGCCCGTGCGAACCGGCGCGACGCCCGAGAAACGCGACCCCTGGAGAAAGCAGGGACGCCTGCGGCAACCGCGCCGATCCCGGCCGCCGACTTGACGAGACCGCGCCCCCGGGACGCAAGATGGGGGTTTCGGATTCCTCGCGCCCCGGCGCGAGGTTCCGCATCCGTCGCCGCAAACCATTCGGAGGCCCCATGCGCCGCCCCCGTTCCGCCCAGCCACCGCCGCCCTCTCTCCCCCCCACCCTCCTTGCGGCCCCGATCCTGCTCCTTCTTATCGGCGTCCTCACCGCGGCCGCGCCCCACTCCGGCCACATCGCCGCGACCGGACCCAGCCGGCCCGGGATCGACATCGAGTCGTACCGCTTCGAGCTCACGCTGCGCGACGACACCGACGAGATCGCCGGACGGACCACCATCGCGGTGCGCTTTACCGCCGACGGGGTGACCGAGCTGCCGCTGGACCTGATCGGTCTTGGCGAAGACGGACGGGGAATGCGGGTGACGGGCGTGTCCATGGCCGAGGGGGGCGGAGATGTCCCGGATTTCACACGGGCGCTGGAGTTCACCCACGAGAACGACCTGTTGACGGTGCGGCTCAGGTCTCCGGGAATGGCGGGCGAGATGACGACGATTGTGGTCGGCTACCGGGGAATTCCCGCGTCCGGGTTGCGCATCGGGCCCAACAAACATGGCGAGCGCACCTTCTTCAGCGACAATTGGCCCAACCGCGCGCGACACTGGTTGCCCACCGTGGATCACATTGCGGACAAGGCGGCGTGCGAATTCGTGATTGCCGCGCCGGCGCACTACCAGGTGGTGTCGAATGGCCGGCTGATCGAGGAGACGGACCTGGACGGGGCGATGCGCCTGACCCGCTGGAAGCAGTCGGCGCCGATCTCGCCGTGGCTCTATGTGGTTGGGGTGGCGCGATTTGCGGTGCAGCACCTGGGCGATTTCCGGGGCGTTCCGGTGCAGACCTGGGTCTATGCGCGCGACCGCGACGCCGGTTTTCACGACTTTGCCGTACCCACGATGGCGGCGCTGCACTACTACGACGAGTATGTGGGTCCCTTCGCCTACGAGAAGCTGGCCAACATTACATCGCCGGCAACGGGCGGGGGGATGGAGGCCGCGACGGCGCTGATGTACAACGAAAACTCCGTGACGGGGGAGCGGTCGGTGCGTTGGCGAAATGTGATCATTCACGAGGTTGCGCATCAGTGGTTTGGCAATGCGGTAACCGAATCGGAGTGGGACGACGTTTGGCTGAGCGAGGGATTCGCGACCTACTTCACCCTTCTCTTTCGCGAACATGCCTACGGACGCGACGACTTTGTGGCGGGGCTGCGCGAGGCGGCCGAGCGGGTCTGGCGCTGGTACGACGACAACCCCGGCTACCGGATTGTGCACGAAGAGCTGACCGACATGTCGCGGGTGACGAGTGTGGCGACCTATCAGAAGGGGGCGTGGGTGTTGCACATGCTGCGCCGCCGCCTGGGCGACGAGGATTTCTGGCGGGGAATTCAACTGTATTATGCGCGCCATCTCAACGGCACCGCGTCGACCGACGACTTCATGCGGGCGATGGAGGAGGCCTCGGGGGAAGAGTTGCGGAGCTTCTTCGACCAGTGGCTGCGGCAGGGCGGAAATCCGCGGCTTGCGGGGAGCTGGCGCTACGATGCGGATGCGGGCGCGGTGGAGATTGAGCTGAATCAGGTGCAGGAGGTGGGAAGTTTCGACTTTGCCCTTGACATCGGCGTGTACCGGGTCGGTGGCGGGTTGCCGGCGCAGGTGGCGACGGTGGAGGTGGCCCCCGGGCCGAACCGGTTCGTGATTCCGGTCGCGGAGGAGCCCTCGGAGATTCGTCTCGACCCGGGAGTCTGGGCGCTCTTCCAGGCGGATTTCGGGCGGGCGGGTCGCTGAGGGGATCTCCTTGCGGACCGCTGGGCCGCCGCCTGAGGCCAGGCCCGGGTCCCACCGAATCGACGACGCGGCGCCCCGGGCCTCGATCGCCGCCTTCCCCGGCGCACCGGGCCCATCCGCTTCGCCGGTCCCATTCCTCCCGCACTGGCCATCGCTTCCCCCGGCGCGTACACTTGCATCCCCCTGTTTGAATCCCCCTATGTGACGAGTTTCCATGTGCAGGGCTTGTCCTCCCCCCAACCGACTCCTCCCCCCAACCGACTCCTCCCCCAACCGACTCGTCCCCCCCCTACCGACCGGAAAGACCATCATGCGCAGCGCCAACCCGATCCCCCTCGCGGCCACCCTCCTCCTTGCCCTCGGCCTCGCCGCCTTCCCACTCGCCCTCGCCCCCACCCCTCTGGCCGCCCAGGAGGAAAGCGCCGGGGACGACGAGGAGGAACCGGATACGACGACCTCCTACGGCGACGTCATCACCGAGGACGCGGTCACCTCGCGCGGCCTCTTCGACACCCACATGATCGACGGCGACCTCTTCTACGAGATCCCGCTCGACCTGCTCGACCGCGAGATGCTGCTCCTCACCCGGGTGGCGCGCACGCCGGACGGAGTCGGCTACGGCGGCTCGAAGGCCAACACCTCCACGGTGCGCTGGCAGCGCAATGGCGACCGCGTCCTGCTGCGGCTGGTCAGCTACGACAACGTGGCGGGGGACTCGACGGCGATCGCGGGGGCGGTGCGCAACTCCAACTTCGAGCCGATCGTCGCGGCCTTCGATGTGGAGGTCATGAACGATGACTCGACCGCGGTGGTGGTGGATGTCACCGATCTATTCACCTCCGACGTCACGCTGCTGGGGCTGCAGAAGTCCCGCCGGACGGCCTACGGGGTGCGGCGCGTCGACGGCGACCGAACCTACGTTGTGCGCGCGTCCGCCTTCCCGACCAATGTCGAGGTTCGGCGCGTCCTCACCTACGACGCCACCTCTGCGCCTTCCAACGGCCAGAGCAACACGCTGTCGATGGAGATGCATCACTCGATGCTGCTCCTGCCCGACGATCCCATGGAGCCCCGCCTCTGCGACGAACGCGTCGGTTTCTTCAGCACCAGCCGGATCGACTACGGGCTCGACGAGCAGCGCGCGGTCACACAGTGCTTCGTCACGCGCTGGCGGCTGGAACCGAGCGACCCGCAGGCCTACGCGCGCGGCGAACTGGTCGATCCGGTCAAGCCGATCGTCTACTACATCGATCCTGCCACGCCGCCCAAGTGGGTGCCGTACCTCAAGCAGGGGGTGGAGGATTGGCAGGTCGCCTTTGAGGAGGCCGGCTTCAGCAACGCCATTGTCGCCGCCGATCCGCCCGCCGACGATCCCGGCTGGGACCCCGAAGACGCGCGCTATTCGGTCATCCGCTACCTGGCGTCGCCCGTGCAGAACGCCTCCGGTCCGCATGTGCACGATCCGCGCACCGGCGAGATCCTCGAGAGCGACATCCAGTGGTACCACAATGTCATGAACCTCCTGCGCAACTGGTTCTTCATTCAGACGGCGGCGGCCAACGAGCAGGCCCGCGGCATAAAATTCGACGACGAGGTCATGGGCGAGCTCATCCGCTTTGTCTCGGCGCACGAGGTCGGGCACACGATCGGATTGCAGCACAACATGCAGGGATCGTTTTCCTATACGGTGGATCAGTTGCGCACCCGCTTCGTCTGCGAAATGGGCGTTGCGTCCTCGATCATGGACTACGCGCGCTTCAACTATGTGGCGCAGCCCGGCGACGACACCTGCTTCATGCCGCTGGTGGGGCCGTACGACAAGTTCGCCATCGATTGGGGATACCGGCACTACGCGGGCGCCGACCGCTACGCCGAGCGCGAAGAGTTGCGCGAAATGGTGGTGGAGATGCAGGAGGATCCCGTCTACCGCTTCTCAAGTCCCACCGGCGCCGATCCGACCGCGCTGACCGAAGCCATCGGGGACGACGCCATGCGCGCGTCGGACTACGGCGTCGAGAACCTGAAGCGCATTGTCGACAATCTCACCGACTGGAGTTACCAGGAGGGCGAGGACTACGCGCAGCTCCAGGAGCTGTACAACAACGTCGTCGGCCAGTGGGGACGCTACACCGGTCACGTGATGGCCAACATTGGCGGCGTTGTGCGAACGCGCAAGCGGCAGGGCCAGGACGGCGTTCCGTGGGAGATGGTGGAGCGCGATCGCCAGGAACGGGCGCTGGAATATCTGAACCGGCAGGTCTTCGCCACCCCCGAATGGCTCCTCGAAGCCGATATCCTCGACCGTTTTCAGGGCAGCGGCGCCGTTGAACTCGTCCGCACGCGCCAGACCCAGGCGCTCAACCAGGTCCTCAATGTGGCCCGCATGAAGAGGCTGGTCGAACAGGAGGCCTTCCACGGCTCAGGAGCGTACTCGCTGGGCGCAATGCTCGACGATCTCCGTACGGGCGTCTGGTCCGAGGTCGCGTCGGGACAGGACACGGACGCCTATCGGCGCAATCTGCAGCGTGCCTGGCTCCAGCGGGTCGGCGAGCTGATGGAGGATGAAGAGGCAATGCAGTCGGATGTGGCCCCGTTCCTGCGCGACCAGCTTGGAACTCTGCGTGGCGAGCTTGCGACCGCCTCCGGCGGATCCTCCCACCGCGCCACGCGGCTGCACTTCCACGACGCCATCATGCGCATCGACAAGGTGCTGGAAGGGGAGGGGTAGCCCGGCGCTGCCTCGGGATGTGGGCGGCCCTCTATCCCCCCGGGGGGTTGCGGGCTGTTGGCGTGGGCGGCGATCCCGCTTGACGGGGTCGTCGCTTGGCGCCGCCGCCGGGGAAGTCGTCGCCGAAGCGCTGCGCGATGCGGCGCTCCAGAGCCGAGGCCGAGTCCGGCACCCATCGCCCACAACAGCTCAGGATGGCCACAGAACCGATCGGATCACGATCCCGGTTTCCCGCGCAATGACCACGCGGTCGGCAAGAACGACCGCGTCCCGGACGGCGCGTCCCGGTTCATGAAGGCCCGGGGCGTCCAGGTAGAACGACGGATCGCCCGGATTCATCGGTACGGTGAACGCCACCGGCCCGACCCAGCCCAGCCCCGGTGACACGACCCAGAAGTGGTCGCCCGCCATTCCCGCCCGCACCACCGGACTCAAGCGAGCGTCGGGCAGGGTCATCGCTGCGGCGGCCGTTTCCACCGGTCTCCGCGGCATCCTCCACGCTGTCACGCTGTCCAGAGCCTGCCCATCCGCCGTCGCATGGGCGCGCCAGGCCCGAAGATCGGGACCATTCAACACGATCGCGAATTCGCGAGGCCCAAGAGGCGCCAGCCTCCACCCGATGTGCCGCTCCCGGGCAGGATCACTGGCCAGCCTTCGTGGAAAGGAATCGGGGTTCGCCATATCCCGGACGCCCGCCGCGCCGACCCGGGACAGGAGGGCATGCGGAGACGCCATCGGGGTCACGGCGGGAATCAGAAGCTCGCCGCCTTCGGCCGGAGCAAAGGTGGTGACATTGGCCCCTTCAAGCGACCGCGTCTCCACGAGTGACCCATCGGTCCGGAAATGGGTGACTCGCATCCCGTTCAACACCCAGACTCCGCTATCCGCGGCCGCCTGAATGCTGACGGGACGCTTCAGTTCGCCCGGACCCTCGCCCTCGCCGCCCACCGATCCCAGGAACACTCCGTCAAGGCTGATTCGATGCACCAGGTGGTTTGGAGGGTCAAGGACATAGACGCTCTGTTGATCCGCTCCGAGGGCGAGTTGCCGGATTCCGGCGAAGGTGGCCGCTTCCGGGTCCGCAAGCGAGAGGGACGGGTCGGGAAAGGCCGCGATTGTGTCCCCAAGCCGGACTTGCACATAGGGGATGGGCGGTCCGCGCGAGACTTCGACTCCGATGCGGATGTCGCACGCAGCCATTGCGATGACCGCGGCGAAGAGGGGGGGCGATCGACCGAGTGGCATTCTCAGGAGGAGACTTTGACCGTGACGGGGGTGCAAGTCCTGAAAGCTGTCCCAGCCATTCTGCGCGGCAGCGTCCTTTCCGTCAACCGGGGGAGTGCCGAGCTGGTCCAGGTGCGCCGGCGTTTGACTTGCGCCAGGTATCGGTCGAATTTCCCGACCGCTCAATCAAGCGTAGCCCTCTTTCCCGGAAAGCGACCCATGGCCCCGTGCTCGTCTTCATCGCAAGCTCCCACTCCCTGCGCGAGCACCTGCGCGCCCGTCGGCGTGGCCCTTCTCGCGGCTACGCTCCTCGCCACCTCACCCGGCCACCTCACCGCGCAGTCGGCTGGCGGGACGGGGCACGGCGGCATGTACGACGGCCCCACCGTCCTGCGGGCTGCGCGCCTGCTCGATGTCGAGAGCGGACAGATGCACGCGGGCGCGGTCCTCGTGGTCGAGAACGGGCTCATCGCGGCGGTGAACCCCGAAACCGTCCCGGACGGCGCCCACGAGATGGACCTCGGCGACGTCACTCTGCTTCCCGGCTTCATCGACGCGCACACGCACCTGGCCGGCCAGATCAGCGCGACCTCCTTCACCGACGCAATCACCCGCACCGAGGCCTGGGGCGCCTTCAACGCGGTTGTCTTCGGCGGGCGAACCGTGCGCGCGGGCTTCACCACGGTGCGCGACTACGGGGGCGACATCACGGTTGAGCTGGGTCACGCGGTGGAGCGTGGAGACATTGTGGCCCCCCGGGTCATTCCATCGCGCAATCCCCTCGGCATCACCGGCGGCCACTGCGACGTGACGGGATTTGCGCCCGGCGTGCGCGAGCGTGGACCGGAGGAGGGCGTCGCGGACGGCCCCTGGGAGGTCATCGAGGCGGTCCGCTACCAGATCAAGCACGGCGCAAAGGTAATCAAGACCTGTGCCACGGCGGGCGTCCTTTCCATGGAGGGTCCGGTCGGCGCGCAGCAGTACACGCTGGAGGAGCTCACGGCCATGGTCGAGGAGGCCGCGCGGCACGGCATCAAGGTCGCTGCCCACGCGCACGGTCCCGAGGGAATCCTGGCGGCGGTGCAGGCCGGGGTAGCGTCGATCGAACACGGCTCGGTCCTGACCGACGAAATCATGGACCTCATGATCGAGAAGGGGACCTGGCTTGTCCCAACCACGTATCTCGCCGACCGAATCGACCTGGATGCGCTTCCCGCCCTTGTGCGGGCCAAGGCCGAGGAGATCCTGCCCCTCATGCGCGTCAGCCTTGAGCGCGCGATCGCACGCGGTGTTCCCGTGGCCTTCGGTACCGATGCGGGCGTCTTCCCTCACGGCGAAAATGCAGGCGAATTCGGCATTTACGTGCAGTTGGGAATGACCGAGCTCGACGCGCTCCGCACCGCAACGATACACGCAGCCGACCTTCTCGGCACACCGGACAGGGGACGCCTGGCGGCGGGCATGCTGGCCGACGTCATTGCCGTGCCGGGCAATCCGCTCGACGACATCGCGGTGACCGAAGATGTGCAATTCGTCATGCTCGGCGGCCGCGTGATCAAGCATGTCATGAATGGGCGGGACATGCACTCGATGGGGCATTGAAAGTCCCCCGCGCCCAGCTTCGGTCCGCCGTCCGCGCCCTCTGCGCCGACTTCGGCAGCGACTACTGGCAAGCCGCCGACCGGGCTCGCGCCTACCCGAGAGAGTTCGTCGATGCGCTGACCGACGCGGGGTACCTGGCGTGCCTGGTCCCTGAGGAGTACGGGGGAATGGGGCTGGGGCTCGTCGAAGCGTCACTGATCCTGGAGGAGATCAACCGCTCGGGCGGGAATTCGGGGGCCTGTCACGCTCAGATGTACACAATGGGAACCCTCCTGCGGCACGGATCCAACGAGCAGAAGCGCACCTTCCTTCCCGGGATCGCCTCGGGCGAGCTGCGCCTCCAGGCCTTCGCCGTGACCGAGCCCGACGCCGGGTCCGACACGACCCGCATCCGCACCTTCGCCAGGCGCGACGGCGACCGCTACATCGTCCGTGGCCAGAAGGTCTTCATCTCGCGGGTCCGCCAGTCCGACCTGATGATTCTGCTGGCGCGCACAACCCCGCTGGCCGAGGTCGAGAAGCGCACCGCCGGGCTGTCGGTCTTCATTGTGGATTTGCGCACGGCGGGAGACGGGATGCGGGTGGCCCCGATTGAGACGATGATCAACCACGAGAGCTGCGAGGTCCACTTCGACGACCTGGAAATTCCGGTCGCGCACCGCATCGGCAACGAGGGCGGGGGATTTCGCTACATCATGTCGGGGATGAATGCGGAGCGGATTCTGCTTGCGTCGGAATCGATCGGCGACGGCCTCTTCTTCATCGACCGCGCATCCGACTATGCAAGCGCCCGCAAGGTCTTCGGCCGCGAGATCGGCGCCAACCAGGGCGTACAGTTTCCGATCGCCGACGCCTACATGCAGATTCGGGCCGCGGCTGCCGTGCGCGACCAGGCGGCCCGCGCCTACGACGACGGCGAGACGCGCGGCGAGGGACCCAACATGGCCAAGTACCTGGCGTCGCGGGGGGCGTGGAAGGCGGCCAATGTGGCCATGGACACCTTCGGCGGCTGGGGGATGGCGTCGGAGTACGGGATCGAGCGCAAGTTCCGCGAGGCGCGCCTGTACATGGTGGCGCCGGTGGCCAACAACCTGATCCTCAGCCATGTGGCCACGCATGCGCTGGGGATGCCGCGGTCGTTCTGAAAGGGGGCGGGTTGCCGAGAGCGCGGGATTGCCGTCGCGGGTCTGGTCACGCTGCTTTCGGTCCTGGCCTGCACGGACGCGGGCACGGAACCCGTCGAGCCACTCCTTCCCACCACATTGATCGTCATCCCGGACGCCGCTGAACTCACGGCGATCGGCGCAACGCAACAACTGTTGGCGGTAGTGCGCGCCCAGGATGGCCAGGTGATGGCGCGGGCTACGGTTACATGGACGTCCAGCGACCCTTCCGTGGCGACGGTGGACGCCGCCGGTCTGGTTGTGTCGGCGGGCAACGGCACGACGACTGTCGCGGCATCGGCGGGTTCGGTCTCGGCAAGGGCTGCGGTGACGGTGGTCCAGGCGGTCAGCGCGGTGACCGTGGCGGCGTCGGCGGACACCTTGGTCGCGCTGGACACCTTGCGCTTTGCCGGCGAAGCTCGGGATGCGAATGGGCATGCGGTGGCCGGGGCCGATCTTGGGTGGGCGTCGAGCGACACGGGGGTGGCCGTGGTGTATGACGAGGGGCTGGTCACGGGAGTCGGAGCGGGGGGAGTGGAGATCACGGCAACGGCGTTGGGAGTTTCGGGCAGTGCGTCGCTCAGCGTACTGGCGCCGGTTCCGACAACGGTGAAGGTGACCCCGGACACGGTGGAGTTCACGGCTTTCGGACAGTCGGCGGAGTTGGTGGCGGATGTGCGCGATCAGCTCGGACGCGCGATGGCGGATGTGGTCGTGGACTGGGCGAGCGGCGACACGGCGGTGGTCCAGGTCGACTCCGCCGGGCTTGCGATGGCGGCGGGCAACGGGACAGCGACGATTACCGCAACGGCTGGAGACATCTCCGGCAGCGCGGAGGTCGGGGTTGATCAGTCGGTCGACTCGATTGCGCTGTTGCCGAGTGCGGATACCATCGCGCTGGCAGATACGCTACGACTGACGGTGGAGGCGTTCGACGCCAACGGCCATGCCATCGCAGCGGCGGACATCGGCTGGTCATCGAGTTCCGAGTCGGTGGCGACCATAGACGGTGCCGGGCTTGTCCGCGGCGTAGGCGATGGGACGGCGACGATCACGGCCACTGCGGGTGCGGGAAGCGCACTGTCGCGGATCACGGTGGAGAGCCCGGACCGAGCCGTCCTGGCGGCGTTCTACAACGCGACCGACGGGCCGAACTGGGCCAGGAGCGCGCTCCCGCTCGTACAGCAACCGCCAGGTCCGCAAGCTCCGCCCTCTCGGAGCCGGGCACCGCCCATGGCTCCTCCGGCCCCTCGGCCAGCGCCACGCCGACATGTCCGTTCGCGTTCCGTATCGCCATGCCACCGCCACGGCCTGACCGAACAGTTACCGGCGGACGTAACTGTTCGGTTAGGCCGGTGGGCTAACTAAGTCTTCTGCGGGCTTGCCCTCGACGGGGACCGAGCAACCAACGAAGCGCCCGGCTGTTACCTCCATCGGGAGGCGGGGCAGAGAGCGAAGACGATACCGTGGTGTCGGAACGATTATCGTCGGATCGCCAGCCGGAGAAAAGGGGGTTCGCCGCTGGCGAGCGCCTTCGGCTGACCTGTCCGGGCGGCGGGCCAGCCGCCTCATTCGTGGCTCAGCGGCGACACCGACGCAAAGTGGCTTGATCGTTTTGCGGTGACGACGCCGACCGACCGTGATGCAATCGGGTATTCGAGCCGTGGGCGCAACCTCGTGCGGCGTTTGCCCTTGATCGCGACCGGGCAGGCCCGAACTGTCAATGGGCATCGAAAATGTCCCACCTCGAGGGAGGGTGGCACGGGGTCGTACGGCGGTCACGAGGTGGACGCTCCGGGCGGAGAGACATTGCGGGCGGCACCGGGGTGGATGGCCTTGGAGAGACCGGCGTGGCGGCGCATGCGGTAGCTGTTGCCGCGGATGTTGACGATGTGGCAGCGGTGCAGGAGGCGGTCGAGCAGCGCGGCGGCCATGACCTCGTCGCCGAGGATCCGGCCCCACTCCTCGAAGCCCTTGTTGGAGGTGAGCACGGTCGAGGCGTGCTCGTAACGCCGGTTGACGGTTGGAAGAAGAGGGTGGCTCCGCTCTGGGTCACCGGGAGATAGCCGATCTCGTCAACGATCAACAGCGCCGGGTGGGAGAGGGTCTTGAGGCGCCGGTTGAGGTTGCCGGCGGCCCGGGCCTCCTCGAGGGAGTCGATGAGTTCGGCCAGGGTGCCGTAGTAGACCCGGCGGCCGCTCTCGGCGGTGGCGATGGCGAGGGAGATCGCCAGGTGCGTCTTGCCGACGCCGGAGGGCCCGAGGAAGACGACGTTCTCCCTGCGCTCGACGAAGCCGAGTTCGTGCAGGGCGTCGATCTGTTCGCGCTTGACCGAGGGCTGGAAGCTGAAGTCGAACTCGGCCAGCGTCTTGAGCGCGGGCAGTCGGATGGCACGCATGGCGGTGGCAAGGCGGCGGCTGTTGCGCAGCGTGATCTGGGCGGCGAGAAGCTTCTCCATGGCCTCGGCGGCGGCGGTTCCGCCTCCATCCACGCCCGCCAGGACGTCGTCGAGCGCCTCCAAGGCGCCGGGCAGCTTGAGATCGGCGAGCTGGGCCGCGATGCGCTCGCGGCGGGAGGGCCGCTTCACGATACCCCGCCTGCGATCTTCGCGTACTCGGCCAGCGGACGGCGCTCGACCTCGACGATCTTCGGCGGTGTCGCTTCACGGGTCGTGGAGTCCTCCGGCTCCGGCTGCGCGGCCAGCGGCCGGTAGGGCTGCGCGGCCAGGGGAGCCAGGTGCGGCCGCTCCCGCTCGAAGCGGTCGGCGGGCCGCTCCTTCAGCGTGCCGTGGATCCGCACGTTCGCCTCGCCCTCGACCCAGCGCCGGGCTCGGGCGTTGAGGTCGGCGTCGGAGACGAACTCCCGGCCGTAAAAGAAGCTCTTCCGGATGTAACGGATCGGACGCTCCGCCTTCCCCTTCGTCTGCGCCCGGTATGGACGGCAGGCCCGGATCCGGAAGCCCCAGTGGCGGCTGAAGCGCAGGAACTCGCCGTTCTCCAGCAGCCGGCCGCCCTCCGCGCGTCCGTCGGCGGTGATGACCGCCTTCATCTGGTCGAACAGAAGTTCCGACGGCACCCCGCCGAAGTAGGCGAAGGAGGACTCCAGACCCCGCATCACCACCCGCATCGTCTGCCGCTCGTAGTAGCCGAGCCACATGAGACGCGAGTAGCCCAGCACCACCACCAGCGCGTGACGCCTGCCCCACGGAAGCCGGAAGTCGGCGAAGTCCACCTGCCCCTGGTGCCCCGGAGGCGTCTCGAAGCGCCTGGCCGGCTCCTCCGGCTCCCGCGGCCGCACCTCCCGCACATAGCGCTTCACCTGGTCGTAGCCGCCCGCGTAGCCCGCCGCCCGCACCTCCCGGAACAGCCGTACCGCGCTCAGCTTCGGGTACGCGGCCAGACGGGCCCCGATGATCCCCTTGTACGGATCCAGCTTCGACGGCACGGGCCGACGCGGTCCGTACCTGACCGCCTCATCGTCCAGCTCCCGGTCCAGCCGCCCCGAGGCGATCCAGCGATGCACCGTACGGCGGCTCACTCCCAGCCGCCGCGCCATCTCCGCCTTGCTCGCGCCCTCTTCCAGGTAGTGCCGCAGAAGCACCCGCGTCTCTCTCCCGATCATCGCGTCTTCTCCTCTTGCGAGTGAAGACGCCATCGTGACGCGGCACGATCCGCTACTCCAGAGACCCCCCGGCACCCACCCGGACCGTGCCATTTTCGATGCCCGGATATGTGCAGTTTTCAATGCCCGCCAACACCGACGAAGCATCTCCCCTTTTAACCTCCATCGGGACCGGACGAAGCTCGTGGAAATACACCGCCTCGTCACTTCAGGGACCTTCACAGCCGCTCGATGAAGATGTTGTCGAGGACGCGTCCCCGGCCGTCCATGGAGAAGCGGACATCCGCGGCAAGGACGCGGTCCGCGAACGCCTTCGCTGGTTCATGCGATGCCTCGGCCCCGTCACATGGCGGCGAAGAACACGCGTGTCGACCCGAATCCCGATCCGCGGCGCCCAATTGGTGTTCAGTACCCAAGCACGCCGTACGTCCCGTCGAGAATCAGGCGAACGGAGACATACAGTCCCAGCAGCGGAATCAGCACCCACATGGAGTTCAGGGCAACCACATAGATGTACAACTCGCGCCTGGTGATGCGCGCTTGGCTCCGCGTCACGAAGAAGCTGACCCAGTACAGCGACGACACGTAGACCCATTGCCAAAAGAGCATCGCCCCGACGATACCGGCAACCATGGGCGGCACGACTTCGACCGTATAGCCCACGTAAAGGACCAGGGTCGGAACCGGCGTAACGAACCCGTTGCCGATATCGGCGGTGAAGCCGAAGCTGCTGCGCTCCTCGTACGCCGAATCGATCATCGAGTACGTCGCCCAGACGTCGGCCCAGAACGTCGGGGACAGGATCCGGTTCGGCGGGACCCTGGTGACAAGGAATTCGACCGCCGGGGTGCGGCCGGTCTCACGCCTCCATTTGCGCCAATGCTCCGCGCGCGCCTCGATGTAGTCCCTGCGGAAGAACAGGCACACTTCCCAGTAGCAGATCAGCAGATTGATCGAGAAAAACACGCTGAACAGGCAATGGATGGCGTCCAGGCCGCCGTAGAGGTAATAGCGGGTCCCGATGCCGGCCGCCGTCAGGACCGCGATCACCGCCGCGATGAGCAGTCCCACCGGGATCCCCGAACCGCTCGTCCGCTTGCCCGGGTCCCGGGTTTCCTGATCGGAGTTGTGTCCACCCATCGCCTGTGATCCTGGTTGGCCCGTGTTTCCCGTCGATCGGAGATGCCCGGCGCGCACGGGAGCGGCGGGGGAATACTCGGCCCTCCGGGGCATCGAGGGCTACAACCTGGAGTGAGCCGGGCGAACTCGACACCATACATCATGACACTGGATTCATCCATGCCAACCCACTGGGCCATCGATGGGGTCGAGCGGCTGGCTGAGGACGGGGACCGGCCTCGTCAACCGGCCGTGCCGCCGACGGGACCTCGTTTGAGGAGTGGGTGCAGGGAAGGTTCCGACGTGGGTGTGGTCGATGTGCGGCCGCGCCCCGGCTCATCCCATGCTCGATACGCGGCATGCGGTTGTCAATGGACTTGCTCCGGGGACACTTGGACGGTCGCGGACCCCGGACGCCCATTTCGCTTAAACCGCGTCTGAGTTCCTATCGGTCGCCGAGCCTAGCAGGCCGTGGATAAAGTCCGTTCCGCGAGGTCTTTGTGAATGAGTTAAATTAGGAGGACACGAGGACCTCAGCGAGAGGTGACGGCGATGGCGATAGGCAAGATGCCCGGTGAGCGGCAGGAGGAGCTGTTCATCGCGGCCAGTGCGGTCGGGGCGCTGGCCAACCCGTTCTACGCGGCGTGGATGGGCCGGCCGGGCCTTCCACCGGGCGTGTACTTCCGGATGCTGATGGTGGGATACCTGGAGGGCATCGGTTCGGAGCGAGGTATCGCGTGGCGGTGCAGGGACTCGATCTCGCTGCGAGAGTTTCTGGGCTACGGTTTGGCGAAGAGGCCGCCGGAGCATTCCACGCTGTCGAAGACGCGCAAGCGGCTGAGCCTGGAGGCCCACGGGGCGGTGTTCGGCTGGGTGCTGGAACGGTTGCAGGAGTCGGGGCTGCTGCGAGGCAAGACGGTGGGGGTGGATTCGACGACGCTGGAGGCGAACGCGGCGATGCGCGCGATCGTGAGGCGTGATGAGGGGACGGAGTACGACGCGTGGCTGGGGCAGTTGGCGAAAGCGTCGGGGATCGAAACGCCGACGCGGCAGGACCTTGCGAAGATGGACCGCAAGCGCCCGAAGAAGGGGTCGAACAAGGACTGGAAGCATCCGCACGACCCGGAGGCGCGGATCGCGAAGATGAAGGACGGCAGGACCCGCCTGGCTCCACAAGCTCGAGGTGGGGGTGGACATGGAGACCGGTGCGGTGGCCGCCGTCACGGTGCAGACGATGGACGGCGGCGACACCGCGTCGCTGCCGGTGACGCTGGACGAGACGGAGCGGCGGCTGGCGGATGTGGGAGCGGAGCCGAAGGAAGTGGTGGGCGACAAGGGCTACCACTCGAACGCGACCATGACGGGCGTGAAGAAGCGGGGACTGCGAACCTATGTGAGCGAGCCGAACCGGGGCCGCCGGAAGTGGAAGGGCAAGCGGGACGCGCAGCAGGCCGTGTACGGCAACCGCCGCCGCATCAAGGGCGAGCGGGGAAAGCGGTTGTTGCGCGAGCGCGGGGAGAAGCTGGAGCGGACGTTCGCGCACCTGCTCGGCAGCGGAGGATTGCGCCGCGTCCACGTTCGCGGACAGGAGGAGATCCGAAAACGGATGCTCGTTCACGCCGCAGCCTTCAACCTCTCGCTGGTGATGCGCACATGTCTCGGCTTCGGCACCCCGCGTGGCTTGCAGGGCCTCGCAGCGGCGACCGCGGCTCTCGCCGACGCGTCCGCACGCGGTTTTGCCGCCATTCTTACCCATATCGGGCGCATTCTCGGCCTCCTGGGCACTCACGTCGGCCCCGTCCGCCGCTCAGGCCGCCTGATGCACAACAAAACCGCAATCACGTCGTTCTCGCCACTTCCACAACCGGTTCCCCAGCAGGCCACTTCTTCCACGGCCTGCTAGGCGTCCGCAGACCCGAATCCGCCAACGTTCCCGAGCTGTTCTCGCGGCTCGCCGACTCCGATCCTCGCTGCCCGGCTTGGTTCAGCTTGATCGCGGCGAGCGGGTTCGATTAGCTTGGGTCAGTTATTCCAAGCTACTCTTCGCGTCGCTTCGCTGGGATGGGCCATGGTGCAGAACACACGATCGAAAGGGCGTTGGTCTCAAGAGGCACCAACGCTCTCGGCCGGTGCCTGGCGAGCCTAAGGCAGGGTGGTTCTCGTTTGCGCGCTTCTAGATCAAGCTCTCGCTCACTCGCGAATCTTTCCCCGGACGATGTAGAATCCGTGGTCGATCAATACACGGGGATTCACGATGCCGGCTTGGAGAGCAGGAGGGAGCATTACAGGTCGTTCGTAAAGCACTACTACGACCTGGTAACTGACTTCTACGAGTTCGGCTGGGGGCAGTCCTTTCACTTTGCCCCGCGGCGCCGTGGGGAGAGCTTCGAGGCGTCCCTGCTCAGACACCAGCGTTTTCTCGCCGACCGACTGGCTTTGAAACCGGGGATGCGGGTGCTTGATGCGGGGTGCGGGGTCGGAGGACCGATGGGCGCTCTGGCACGCGACACCGGGGCGAGCTTCGTTGGTCTCAACAACAACGCCTACCAGCTCGAACGCGCGAAGGCGCACACCCGGGATGTCCAGTCGTTGTGCAGCTTCATACACGGCGACTACATGCAGATTCCCGAAGGCCAGGAGTCCTACGATGCCGTGATCGCCATCGAATCCATGCCCCACGCACCTGAGAAGACAGCGGCCTTCAGGGAGATCTTCCGCGTTCTGCGTCCCGGGGGCCTTTTCGGGGGATACGACTGGTGCCTTACCGAGGCCTTCGATTCACGAGACACCAAGCACCGGCGGATGAAGACCGACATCATGAGGGGAAACGCATTACCGGAAATCGCCTTCACGACGGAGGTCTGCACATCGCTGGAGACGGCCGGATTCGAGCTTCTGGCGGCCCGTGACCTTGCCTTCGAATCGGATCCGCAAACGCCCTGGTACCGCTCATTGCAGGGCCGCGATCTCAGTCTCAGGAGCATTCCGCGCACACCCATCGGCCGCGCGCTGACCAATCTGGCGTTGAGGGCCGGGGAGAAGTTGCGGGTGGTTCCAGAGGGCGCCCGCGCGGTCAGCACGTTCTTGAACAGAGCGGCGGATGCCCTTGTTGAGGGCGGCGAGACCGGAATCTTTACGCCAATGTTCTACTTCCTGGCCCGCAAGCCTCGCGACGGGGAAGCAGTTCCGATGGAGGAGACACCGCCGGAGACAACCGGGCGGTAGCTTCATCCGGTGGCATCCGCGACGAGCGGTGCAGGTGTCACCATGTCCAGCCGGGTCCGGCGCCGCTGCTCGTAGAGGCCGAGCGCCTGTAGGGGGAAGTAGTCCCTATAAAGGGCGTACTCCAGTAGCGCCGTGCGGAAGAAGACCCCGGACGCCTGTTGCCTGGGCCACGCCCCACTTGCCTTCTGGGTGTCGATGAGGAACCGGACGCCCCGCGAGATCGCGCTCCAGTTCGAGTCGGCGGCGGTGAGGAGCGCGATCAGCGCCCATGCGGTCTGGATGACTTGGCTTTGCTCGTGCGGGACAAATCGGCCGGTCACGCATCCGCTGTGGTGTTCGCCCCACCCCCCGTCTGCCCGTTGACGGTCCAGCAGCCACCGGCACGCGAGCCGCAGCGCAGGATCCCCGGGACGGGCGCCGGCGGCGACGAGACCCCGGACGCCGAACATTGTGCCGTAGATGAACTGGATGCCCCACGCGCCGCGCCACGATCCATCCGTTGCCTGGCTCCGCCTAAGCCACTCTTCGGCCCTTGAGATGGCGCTCTTGATCTCTCCGCCAGTGGACGGCGCGAAGTGGTTCCGGCAGGCAGCGAGCGCCGCGAGGCAGGACGCGGTGCACTCGACATAGGAGCGCTCGGTCATGGAGTCGCCGAACATCTCGGCGGGGTTCAGCCACTCCAGTCCGATCCGCGAGCGCCGCGCCTCGTAGCTGCCGAACCCGCCATCGCGGTTCTGGCCGCGCAGCATGAACCCGGCCGCATCGCGGAGCATCGCCGTGTCCGCAGCGTCGGGATGCGCTTCGACGATCCCCAGCACGGCCTCGGCGGTGCAGTCGGTGACCGGCCAGCCATGCCACGCGCCGGGGAAGCACCAGCCCCCCTTGGGGTCGGCCCGATACGCCTCGCGAAACCCCTCGAATCTGACGCCGATCTGTTGCCCGCGCAGGTAGGATGCTCCGCGCCGGAGGGCGTCCCTAACCCCGTCAACGTCCGGCACCGTCGACAGCGCTTGCAGGGAGAGCCCGGTGTCCCAAGAGGCGCTTCTCGCTCCGGTGACCCGCGCTCCATCCTCATCGTCCTCCCAGATCCAGCCGTCCAGCCGTTCGAGCGCCAGAATGCAGTCCTTGTCGTCCGGATCTTGCAACCACAGGGCGAGGATGTTGATCAGGCCGCTGACGGGCGAGATGCTGGTATGGTCGGTGGTGCGCAGCTCCCACTTGATGCGCCGGAGGATCGTTTCCACGCATCGCGCCCGGCGACGCTTGCCGTGGGACCGGTCGAACACCCTCGCCCATCCATATCCGGCCCGCAGCCACCGGCTGGGCCGGGCGTACAGGTCTTCGTCTCGCAACCGGTTGCGACACCGGGAGAAATCGATGTCCGCGAACGGTTGGGGAAACAGCTCCTCGCGCAACGAAGCGATCACGGGCGTAACGGGCACCTGAAACCGCTGTGCGTAAACCGCCGCCATGGCCATGTAGATGAGCCGCGTGTGGCAGTACCAGTTGGCGGGATGCAAGGGAATCCAGCGCGGCAGGCTCCACAGCTCCGGCAGAATGGGGTGGACTCCGCGCCAGTCGTAGAGGTTGAGGAGCGCCAGCCAGAACTTTCCCCAGCTCGGGACACCGAGAACGCCCTCTTCCCGCAGGAATCGTCGAGCCGACGCTATCAGTGGGTCATCCCGTTCGACCCCGAGTAGCCTCGCCGCCACATAGACCAGCGTTGAGACAAACAGGTGAG
This sequence comes from Longimicrobiales bacterium, assembly GCA_965213665.1. Lineage (GTDB taxonomy): Bacteria > Gemmatimonadota > Gemmatimonadetes > Longimicrobiales > Gaopeijiaceae > Bin94. Next base: position 1,980,236 of record CBDBZW010000003.1, on the reverse strand, counting down.
GGGCGGAGTGTTCGTGCAGACCCCAGGCACCCCCTTCGAGACGGGTCCGCTCGAAGGACCGCAGCACGCGCCGACGGCGGCCGGGCTTGAGCCGCCGGCCAAGGAGGTGCTGCAGCAACACGTACTGCGCCGTCAGCATGGGACACCAGACCATCTCGCCTTCCCACGCGCCATCCTCGCCTTGGAGGCTCAGCAGGCGCGCACTCGCGCGACTCAAAGTCGGCCCGGCATCGGATGAAGCCACTTTCCGTGAGCGCATGGGACTGGCGTTGTCCGGAACCGGCGGCATCGAGGCCGGCAACGCGCGACCCAGGGCGTCCAGAATCCGCTCGTCCTCTCTTCCCTTCTTGCTCGCCTTGCGCAGCAGCCAGACGCCACGCAAGAGCCATCGGATGCGATTGGAGAGCGCATGAACGGTGTCGCGAGTCCGGCGCCAGGCGGCGTGGTCGTAGGATCGCGGGATCTCGCGAGCGACCGCCCGCGCCAGTATCGCGCCTCCAGTGAGACTGAGATGGGCCGGGGATGTTTCTTCACAGGCGAGCAGACGTATGGTCTGATCGCGGAATGAGGAGCTTGCCCGCCAACGCCGGTAGACCGCCCGTCTGACCGTTGCGGCCTCGGATCGGTGATCGGCAAAGACCTCGTAAAGCTGCATGGCGAGGAGTTCCGGCGTGTGGGTCGTCCCGAACCGCTTGCGCGTGAAATCCCTGAAGTCCTCCGTCTCGGCCAGAGTGAGCGCATCGCCGAAACCGAGCGTCATTCCCGATGCCGTCATGGGATGATAGTGTCCGGCCGCATCGCCGATGAGCACTCGCTGCGGGGTCCCGTACGTCACGCGCGGTCTGAGTTCATTGGCGGCGGTATCGAACCTCCCCGCCCGCAGCGCCTCGACGAACGCGGGTCGGAGGGTCTCGGGAACCAAGCCGGCATAGGCATCCCACAGGAAGCCGATCCGGTCCCGGGGGACCCACTGGTCCAGCGGGACGTCCACGATGATGCGGACGCAATTCTCTCCCAGCTGGTACATGAGGATTGGACCCGGCCCACCGAGCACGACGTACCCGTAACCCTCCAGCGGCAAGGTCGCTCCGCCCGCCGTGACGCCCACCATCCGCGAGCAGGTGATCCGGCCCGCCGGTACGCCCAGCGACCGGCGCACGGTCGAAGCGCGGCCGTCGGCGCCGACAATCCGCCCTGCGGTCACGGACTCCATGGCTCCGTCATGGACAAAGGCGACCCTGCCGTTTTCCACCGAACGCACGCGCGCGCGGTCAATGAAGGCGACATCGGATTCACTCTTGGCGGCCTCACGCAGGGTCGAGACGAGCGCCTCGTGCTCGCACGACAGTCCGTGAGATCCGTTCGCATAGGGAAGAACGATCGGTTCGGAACCGTCCTCCGGAAGCACGACGAAACCCCTGCCCCTCGTGCTGCGCGGCTGCTCTTCCAACTCTATCCCCAGCCCGCGAAGGATCCGCACGGCGGGCGGATGCAGCCATTCCCCCGCCATGCGTCTCGACGACTTGGGATTGGCTTCCAACAGGGCCACGCGAGCGCCCTTCCGCGCGAAAGCGATGGCACAAAGGCTACCCACCGGACCCGCGCCCACGATGACCACGTCGTAGTCCCGCGGGCGGGCGGTGGTCACCGGAAGACGCTCGGTTCCGTGCGGGGGCGGTAACGGACACGGCACGGCGTTTCGGGACCCGTTACCCAGCTGCCGTAATCCGGGGCGGGAACCTCGGCATCGCCGAAGAACTCGAAGCGGTCAAGCAGCACCGTCCAGATCGCCTTGAGTTGCAGGTAGGCGAACTGCTTGCCCATGCACCGGTGCTTGCCACCGCCGAATCCGATCAACGCGTAGTGATGCTGCTTGTCCTCACTGGCGGGAGGGGCAAACCGCTCCGGAGCGAACCGCTCCGGGGCAGCAAACACCTCGGGCAACCGGTGGGAGACCGCGGGCGACACCATGGCAAGCGTGCCGGCGGGCACGGTGTGGCCCGCGTACTCCATGGGCTGGAGCACCTTGCGGATCAGAAGGATCAGCGGCGGGTGCAGCCGCTCGTTCTCACGCACGGCGTATTCGAGCTCCACCTGCTGCTTGAGACCCGCGAGACTCATGGCTCCCGTCTCGCGATACACCTTCCGCATCTCCTCTCGTATGCGCGCCACAAACGAGGGCGCCCCCAGGAGCTCGAGGCCTGTCCAGGTCGCCAGCACCGCGCTGGTGTGCTGCCCCGCGAACAAGACCGTAAGCAGGATGCCGGAGATCTCGTCATCGGTCAGCGCTCGGCCGTCCCTGTAGCGGGCCCCCATCAAGGTCTGCATGAAGTCGTCGGGCCGAGTCCCGGAACGCCGGCGTTCAGACATGATCCGGCTGAAGAGATCGACCACCTTGCGGCGTGCCCGGTCGCGGCTCCGGTGTGCCGGAGTCGGGAGCCTGGGAAGGAAAAACCCCAACGTGTTGATGCCCTTCTGGAGATCGTGGTAGGCATCGGCAAACCCCGTGTCCACCTGATCCCGGACTTCCTGCCCCAAGAGGCATCGGCTCGCGATTCTGACGGTGAGCTCATTCATCGCCTGCGGCAGATCGATCTCCCCATGGTCGCCGAGGCCGTCGGCAAACAGGCTTGCCTCCTCGAACATGAGGCGGGCGAACCTGCGCATCGCGGAATCGCGAAGTGCCGGATAGAGGAACCCCAGCTGCTCGTCCATGATCTCGGGCGCGACGTCGTAGGCCACGCCGCGGCCGAAGATGGGTACCGTGAACTGATAGACCGCCTTGGCGTCGAGCTGCTCCTCGGGTGCCCGGAAGTAGGCATCGTGCGCCTCGGGTCCGGTGAACAGGACGCAGTCTCTTGGACCGAGCCGGAACCGTACGATTTCGCCCTGCTCGCGCCAACCGCGGCTCAGCATCGATACCGGGTCCCTGCGGAAGTCCCGAAGATGACCGATGAGCGGCCACCCCCCAGCGAGTTCGGGAACGGTTTGGTCCGATTGAAGCGCCACGTCTCTCCTCAATAGATGAATGGCAGCATGGCGAAACGCACCCGCCGCGTGTAGTGGCCCCACAACTCCCCGTATTTCGCGCGGCAGCGACGCTCATCGCGTCTGGAGCGATGCCCCAGCAGACCCGCCAGCCACGCGGGCAACAGGTAGGGCACCCAGGAGGCAAAGCCGGTCGTGAGCGTGAACGCGAGGTAGATGCATATCTCGCCGGTATAGTTCAGATGGCGTCCGATTCCCCAGAAGCCAGAAATCAGCAGACGCCCGTCCAAGGACCGGGCGGGTTTTCCCCAAATCGGCGCGTCCGGGTCCCGCTTGAAGCGGTGCTTCTGTTCGTTCGCGCCCCGGAAAAGCCAGAAGCCGAAGCCGAAGAGCAGGACGATCGCGGCGGCCCAGGTCGGATGCAGCGGCTCCGACGCGTGCACCAGCCACCAGCCGGGGAGGCAGTAGAAGAACGGAACCAGCACGTAATCGCCCCAGATCAACATCCAACCGAAACGCTCGCTGACGAGGTCCCAGGTGTGCGTCATTCCGTACTCGAACTGGAAGTAGTTGAGCACGTAAACGAAGGTGAAGATCTGGTAGAGCACCATTGCCAGGCTCAGGCGTCCGTAGGTCTCGTACTGCACCACGGCGAACGATGCATTGAACAGCGCGAGGCCGATCAGGGAAGGGCGGTAGCTGAAGAACTTCAGATCCACTCCGAGCAAGGCCGGATTGAGCTCCGCGCCGAAGAAGAACTGCCGCCAGAACCCCTCCGGTGCATCCGGAGTCCGGGCTCTCCGGGCGTACAGCCAGCCGGACATGGCGAACGCAAACCCGTTCGCCACCAGGAAGAGCGCCAAAAAGTGCGTATGCAGGACCGAGAGAGAGAACCAGCCGAAAACCTGGGCCAAACCCGCCGCGGTCATGGCGATGAGGAACGAAGCGAGGCCGTTGAGCTTGTAGCTGCGTGACTCTCCCTCCAGGCCCGGCCCCGAGGCCCGGGGGCCGGGCAGATACATCGACCCCAGGAAGAGAAGGCCGACGAACAGCGATAGCATTCCCGCCGCTTCCAGCACGGTACCGCCCGAGAGGCCGGACCACGCCGCGGCCAGCGGGAAATCGCTTTCAGCCACGGGTATCACCGTTCACCGCCGCGCGCTCCAGATGCTCCTGCCACTTGCGCACGGTCACCTTCTGGAACGCCCGGACGACCGGGTTGACCTCTATGGGAGGGTCGCCCCAGTGCCGCTCGTACCCTTCCTGCTCCGCTTCGACCGCAACCCGATCCTCGGCGAGCAGCGGCCCGATGAGAACGCGGTTCGCGATCTTCAAGACCGCAGTCATGGCGAAGCGAGGGATGCGAACCGGCAGTAACGGGATCTTCAGCGACTTGAAGTAGAAGAGGAAGAACGCCCGCGTCGTACGCTCATCGACGGGCAACACGAAGAGCCAGTGCTTTATCTCGTCATCCGTGTTCGACCACTGGTAGGGGTACTCGTAGCACAGCTCCATGTGATTCGTGTCCAGACGTTCGTGGTCGACGAAGAGTCCGGAGATGCGGCCGCGTCCCACCCGCGTCTCGTAGGCGAGATGCACGTTGTCACCCACCGTCTCGTTGCGCGTGAGGGTAGCACCCATGAACGGACGATACCGGCGGTGCAGGTAGGCGTGTGAGAAGTCACTCACGTTGTCGATCACCATCGAGTGGTGGGCCGACATCGTGAAGGTCAGCGGTACGCAGGCCCACCGGCCGGGTCCCTCAAGTTCCGGGATCTCAGGAATCCGGCGTTCGTCCGCGAGTTCCGGGTCCCCGGGGAACAGCCAGACCAGTCCGTAGCGAACCTTCACGGGATAAGCCCGGATCGAGAGCTTGGGGACACGGTCGCGACCGAACAGATCCGGGATCGCGGCCACGCACCCGTTCTCGTCATACTCCCAGCCGTGATAGGCGCAAACAAGCCGGCAGCCCTCCACCACTCCGAGTGACAGCTTCAGTTGGCGGTGCAGGCAGCGATTCTCAACGGCGTGAAACGACCCGTCCTCCGCCCGGTACAGGGCGATGGATTGATTCCAGAAAACGACCTCGACCACGGTCCCCGATTTGACTTGGCGCACCTCTTCGACTGCGTACCAGTAGTTCGGGTCCATGCCCGCGGCGCGCGCGCGCTGGCGCAGGTTGCCGGCTTCCTCGAAGCCCGGGGGGAGAGGGAGACGCTGTGGCGGGCTCACGGCAAGCCCTGGTGCGGGATTATTCATGTGCCTTCGCTCGGAATGGAGTTGTTCAGCTCGTTGGCGCCGCGCCGGATCGGACGGTTCGCGTGCGGGTTCCGGATCGCGTTGCGGTCGTAGTGAAAGGCGTAAGCCTCATGAACTGCCGCGCGAATTGTCGTCGGCCGGTAGCCGAGTTCTCGTCTCGCCTTGCTGGTATCGGCGTGACGGCGTTTCTGAAGGAGTCGGATGGCGCCGGGCGTGAATCGCTGCGGGAAGCTCGGGTGAAACCGGCTCAGATAGAAGCTGGCCACCTCTGAGAAGCCGAGCATCAGGCGGACCGGAATCTGCCGGCGCGGACGGGGGATGCCCGAAACCTCCTCGTACAGGTCCAGGATATCGGAGATCGTCTTGAACTCGGTGCTGAAGATGTACTTCTCGCCCGAGCGCCCGCGCTGCATGCACAGCACATGCCCCTCGACGATGTCGCGGGCCGCGACGAACTCGAAGCCACCGTCCACGAACGCCCGGAGCTTGCCGTTGGTGTAGTCGCACATGGTCCTGCCCAAGCGTGATGGGAAGAAGTCGGCGGGACCGACCACTGCGCAACACGTCGCGACGATGACGTCTTGACCCGCTGCGGCCGCTCGCCAGCACTCGTGCTCGACGAGCGCCTTGCTGCGCTCGTAGGGCATCGTCCGCTCCATGGGATAGAACTGCATCGTCTCATCGCTGGGAGCGGACGGGTCATCCAGATCGTACCCCACCGCACTGAAGGATCCCGTAACGACCACCCGTCCGGCTTCCACGTCCCGCGCCGCTTGCAGCAGGTTGCGCGTGCCGAGGACGTTGCACTCGTACACTTCACGGCGATGGGCTCGGTTGCCCTCGATGGTTGAGACCTTCGCCGCGCAGTGATAGACCCCGTGACAGCCGTCGAGCGCGTTCCTGGTGGCACTCGGATCGCGAATGTCACCGAACACCCGTTCAACCTCAAGGCCGTCCAAGGCTTCGTTGTTGTCCTCGTGTCTGAGCAGCACGCGGACCCGCACGCCGTCGTCGAGAAGCCGACGCACGAGATTCGCGCCCACATGCCCGGCCGAGCCGGTGACGAGGACGGGCACCGCCGATTGATCAGCCAAGGTCTTGGATCCCGAGGTCATGTGACTGTGGATCGGAGTTGGCGGTGATCGCGCTATTGGGGATCACCAGCCATCCGTCGAGTGCAGCATCTCCAAAGATGTGGACGCAGACCAGTCTCGTTCAAGTCTTGCGAGGCCGAACTTCGGTCCGCCAGCGACTCGACACGAGCCGGTATCCCTCCAATTCGGGAACCGTCAGCGGCTCGGTCCGGAGTCGCGCTCTGGCCCGCGCGGCGGCGTTATCTCCAGCGACCGCCGGGGTACCTCACGCCGAAGGTCCCGGAAGATTCGATCAAGCGCGTCACCTGTTCGCTCAGCCGCTCGACTTGCTGCCGCAAGGCCTGCCCGCGCCGATCCCACCGAATGCAGATCCGGGCATCTCGCACGGGACTCCACCACTTGGCAACGCATCTCGAACCGGCGAGAGGTGCCGGGCGACCGACGCCGGGAGGGCACCGCGCTGCTCGGCGAGACTTGCCGCCTGGGTAGGACAATCGGTTACTTTCTGCCCCGAGTCTTCATTCACTCAATTCGGATGAGCCTGACATGCGCCTCCACCGCCGGGCCGGTGTCGCAGCCGAAGAGCTGCTAAGACCGAGTCCCCGGCTATCTGACCTCGAATCGGAAGCCGTGGAGATCATCCGCGAGGGCATCGCGGCTGCCGTCCGGCCGGTCATGCTCTACTCCATCGGCAAGGACTCGTCGGTGCTGCTGCATCTCGCGCGGAAGGCGTTCTGGCCCGCGCCACCGCCCATGCCGCTTCTGCACATCGACACGACATGGAAGTTCCGCGACATGATCGCGTTTCGCGACCGGGTTGCGGCAGAGGCCGAGGTCGACCTTATCGTCCACACGAACCGGGCGGGAGTCGACGCCGACATAACCCCATTCACGCGCGGATCCGACTACTACACCGAGGTGATGAAGACCGTAGGCCTGCGCCAGGCGCTCGATGCCGGACGCTACGACATGATCTTCATCGGAGCACGCCGGGACGAAGAGACGTCACGGGCCAAGGAACGCGTTTATTCGCTGCGCAACGCCGCCCACCAGTGGGATCCCAAGGCCCAGCGGCCGGAGCTGTGGAACCTCTACAACACCCGTGTCCGCGCAGGCGAATCGCTGCGGGTCTCGCCTCTGTCCAACTGGAGCGAGACCGACATTTGGCGCTACATCGCGGACGAAGAGATCCCCGTCGTGCCACTCTACTTCGCCGCCGAGCGCCCCGTGGTCGAGCGCGAAGGGCAATGGATCATGGTGGACGACGACCGCATGCCGCTCCATCCCGGCGAAGAGGGCCAGATGCGCCGGGTCCGCTTCCGCACGCTGGGGTGCTATCCGCTGACGGCCGCGGTCGAGAGCGACGCCGAGACGCTGGAGGCGATCATCGCCGAGACCCTGGCCGCAGACCATTCCGAGCGGGAGGGCCGCCTGATCGACCACGATGGCGAGGCCTCCATGGAGCGAAAAAAGAGGGAGGGCTACTTCTGATGCCGCCAACCCTTCGGTTCGTCCTCTGTGGCAGCGTGGACGGCGGCAAGAGCACGCTCATCGGGCGGATCCTGTACGACTGCCGCCAGGTGTTTGCGGATCAAATGGCGCGGGTGGAAGAGGATTCCCGCCGCTACGGCACTCAGGGTGACGCGACCGATCTGGCACTTCTGGTGGATGGACTTCGGGATGAGAGGCAGCAGGGCATAACCATCGATGTCGCCTACCGTGGCTTCCAGACGTCCCGGCGGCGCTTCATCGTCGCGGACGCGCCCGGCCACGAGCAGTACACGCGCAACATGGCGACCGGCGCATCCACGGCCGACCTTGCGGTCGTGATGGTGGACGCACGCAAGGGAATCCTGTCCCAGACCGCCCGTCATACCAGGATCGTGGCCATGTTCGGCGTGCGCCATATCGTCCTCGCAGTCAACAAGATGGATCTGGCAGGGTGGAACCGTGACACCTTCGAGGGCATCGCCAACGCCTACCGGACGGTCACCGACGAGGTCGGAGTCACGAAGGTATTGTCGGTTCCCGTTTCCGCTCTCACGGGAGGTAACCTGACGCGGCGCTGCGCGGACACGCCCTGGTACGGCGGTCCGACGCTGCTCGACCACTTGGAGACGGTCGAGATCGAGCAGCCAGCCGCCCGGCAGCCCTTCCGCATGCCGGTCCAGTACGTCAACCGCCCGAACCCCGAATTTCGCGGGTACTGTGGCCGCATCGCGGCCGGCACGGTGGCTCCCGGAGACCGGGTGCGCATAGCGCCCGCGGGCACGGCCGTCGAGGTCGAGTCCATCGTGGTATGGCAGGGCACTCGCGAAGCCGCTGCACAGGGCGACTCCGTCACACTCACCGTCAGACCGGATGTCGACGTTTCCCGCGGCGACGTGATTGTGGCCGCCGACGAGCCGCTCGATGTGGCGGACCAGTTTCAGGCGCGGATCGTGTGGATGGGCGACGAGCCGCTGGCCGTGGGGCGTCCCTACCGCCTGAGGCTGCACGCGTGTGAAGCAGGCGCCACCGTGACCCGGATCAGACACCGGGTGGACGTGTCCGACGGTAGTGAACTCGCCGCCGCGCGGCTCGAACTCAACGATCTGGGCGTGGTCAACTTGGCCACCAGTCGGCCGATCCCGTTCGCTCCGTTCGGTGAATCGCACGTACTTGGGGGCTTCATTCTGATCGACCGCGTGACCAACGCCACCGTCGGAGCGGGCACGATTGCCTTTTCGCTCATGCGCTCGGCGAACCTCAAGTGGCGGGACTTCGACGTTACCAGGGAAGTGCGGGCCGAGATGAAGCAACAGCGCGCGCGCTGCCTGTGGCTGACCGGCCTGTCCGCTTCCGGCAAGTCCACGGTGGCGGACCTTCTGGAAAAGCGCCTCGTGGTCGAAGGCCGCCACACCTACCTGCTGGACGGCGACAACGTGCGCCACGGTCTCAACCGGGACCTCGGCTTCACCGAGACGGACCGCATCGAGAACATCCGGCGGGTGTCCGAGGTGGCCCGCCTCATGGTCGACGCCGGACTGGTCGTGATCGTGTCCTTCATCAGCCCCTTCCAGTCCGAGCGCGACTTCGCCCGCAGCCTCTTTGCGCCGGGCGACTTCATGGAGGTTTTCGTCGACGCGCCTCTCGAGGTTTGCGCCCAACGCGACCCGAAAGGCCTCTATGCGAAGGCGTTGAAGGGCGAGATCAGGAACTTTACGGGTGTGGACAGTCCATACGAGCGGCCCGAACGCCCGGACCTCCGGCTGGACACCGAGCAGCTGTCGCCGGAGGAGTGCGTTGACCTGGTGATGAGGAAGCTAGCCCGGGGTTCTGGGACCCATCGGGAAGCACCGGACTAGGCGCGAGGCGATTCGCAGCACCGGCCAGCGAAAGCCGAGCGCGAGCGACAGGTCGACATAGGTGGCGTCGCCACGCAACAGCTTCACCAGCAAGTGCTGCTGGAAGCGCATCTTGTTGTGCGCGTCGGATTTGGGAGTTTCACCGGTTCGACTCCCGCCGATTGACTCCCGCCAATCGGAATCTTAGGTGCGAACCCTCCGGCGACTGTCCAGAGCCGTCCTGAGTTGTCCCTCGTTCGCCTGCTGGTAGCAGATCAGGATCGTCTGGGGGTTCTTCCACCCGCCGAGTTCGCAGAGCACCTTCAGCGGTTGGTCCATCAGGTCGCTGGCGAATTTCCGTCTCAGCGAGTGCCAGCCCCTGCCGCGCTTCGGTTCGAGCCTCGCGAGGGTCACGGCCCTATACCACCATCTCAGCGCCTGGTAACGACCGAGGCACTGCGAGGGATTCGCCGGCGCGGGCAGCACCGGCCCGTCGCCGCTTGCGGGGTTCGCCCTCCGCGCCTCTTCCAAGACGGCCACCGCCTCGTCGGTCAGCGGCGTGGTGTGTTCGTAGCCCGTCTTCTCGTGCTGCGCCCGCCACCTCACCATCTTGCCCTCAAGGTGGACGTCCGACCACAGGAGGTTGCGAATCGCGCCGATCCGGTGCCCGGTTTCGTGCGCGAGCACGAGCGCGACGTGGAATCGCCAGTCCACCTCCCGCGACACCTTCAACAGCTCTTGGTATTCCTCTTCCGTGAGAACGACCCGGGTGGGGTTCTTCTCCCTCGGCTTCTTGAGGCCCTTCAGCGGGTTCCTGTCGAGGAGCAGGCGGCCCTGCTCGTCCCTCGACCTCGCCGCCCAGTTCAGCACCGCCATCAGGAACGTCAGGTCCCATTCGATCATCCGGTTGCCCACGGGCTTGCCTCTGGGGCCGACACGGCCCGCGCGGCGCTCCCGGATGAACCGGTCCCAGTCCCTCTGTGACAGGGTTTCGGGCCTTCGGTCCCTGCCGAAGAGTTTGAGGAACATCGCCATCGTAGCTCTGTCCCGCTGCCGGGACTGCGGCGTCTTGGTGGGCGTCACCTCTTCCCCGTAGATTTCAAAAAGCGTCTCCAGCAAGTGTTGCCGGGAACGCATCTTGTTGTTGTCGTTGAACTTGGGAGTGTTGGTGGCTCGACTCCCGCCGATTGACTCCCGCCGATTGGATTCTCAGGTGCGAACCCTGTGTCGGCCTTCCAAGGCCGTCCTGAGTTGTCCTGCGTCCGGCCTCTGGTAGCACCTGAGCACCGTGTGTGCATTCTTCCAGCCGCCAAGCTCGCAGAGCACCTTCAGCGGCAGGTCCATCAGGTCGCTCGCGAACTTGCGCCTGAGCGAGTGCCAGCCCCGTCCCCGCTTCGGTTCGAGGCCCGCGAGGGTCACGGCCCGATACCACCATCTCAGCGCCAAGTAACGACCCAGGCACTGCGAAGGGTCTGCCGGTGCAGGCAGCACCGGACCGTTGCCGCGTCCGGGGTTCATCCGCCTTGCCTCCTCCAGCGCGGCGACCGCCTCGTCGGTCACCGGCGTGGTGTGCTCGTAGCCCGTTTTCTCATGCTCCGCGCGCCACCTGATCTCACGGCCCTCGATGTCGATGTCCGTCCACTGGAGATTGCGAATCGCGCCGATCCGGTGGCCGGTCTCGTGCGCGAGCACGAGGGCGACGTGGAAGCGCCAATCGACCTGCCGCGAGACTGCGAGGAGCGCTTGGTATTCCTCCTCCGTGAGAACGACCCGGGTGGGGTTCTTCGCCTTGGGCTTCTTGAGGCCCTTGAGCGGGTTCCTGTCGAGGAGCAGACGGCCCTGTTCGTCCCTCGACCGCGCCGCCCAGTTGAGCACCGCCATCAGGAACGTCAGGTCCCATTCGATCATCCGGTTGCCCACGGGCTTGCCTCTGGGGCCGACACGGCCCGCGCGGCGCTCCCGTATGAACCGGTCCCAGTCCCTCTGTGACAGGGTTTCGGGTCGTCGGTCCCTGCCGAAGAGCTTGAGGAACATCGCCATCGTAGCTCTGTCCCGCTGCCGGGACTGCGGCGTCTTGGTGGGCGTCACCTCTTCGCCGTAGATGTCAAAAAGCTCTCCCAGTGTGGGCGGCTCGGGCTCGGCTTCGGTCTTGCCAGCGGGCTCGTGGACCGCGAGGCCAGCGGCAACCTCATCCGCTTGCCTCTTGGCCCGCGACCAATCGCGGTGCTTCAGCGATCTCGTGAGCCTGCGCCCTTTCTCACGCCACTCGATCTGGTAGATGCCGGTCTTCGGATCAGGAAACACCCTCACCCGGTTCCGGCCCCATTCGCCGGCGCCGTAGCTCCGGCGGCTTCGTTTCGTGCGTGCCATCATTCGATTCCTCCGATGATGGACCACACGATCTGCGCTCCTGAAAGCTCGCTGCGGGAGGCCTTCTGCGCCAGATTCAGTCTTCCCGCTCATCAACGGCTCGGACCGTAATCGCGATCGTGATCGCGGTCCAGCGCGCGCAGGCGCATCGCCGTGACCATCATCGTAAGGTTGCGGCGAGCGCGCCGTACGACTCGGTTAAGCGTGTAACGTCCTCGTTCAGCCACTCGATTCGCCTCCGCAAGGCTTCGCTCTCCCCGCTCTGCCGCTCGACGTGCTGCCGCAAGGCATCGTTCTCCTCGCTTTGCCGCTCGACGCGCCCTTGCAAGGCTTCGACGCGCCGCTGCAAGGCTTCGACCTGCCCGGAGTGCCGCCGCTGCTCCGTCTCGTACTGCGCGGAGAGCCTCTTCAAGGCCTCCGTCAACTGCCGTTCCAACTCGCTCATACAGCTCCCTCACTCTCTCAACAGCTTCAACGCCGGAAGGTCGCCGTCCACCCTCCACCAGGGCGGATCGGCCAGCACCTCGTCCGGCACCACCACGAACCGCTCGCCCTCGATCTCGCGGTACACGAGCCCCCAAGTGTCCTCCTCCAGCTGGGCCAGCGTCCGCCGGGCGTCCTCGATGTCCCGGCCCAGTTCGGCGCGGGTCTCGATCCGGTTCTGGATGCTCATCGACAGCCAGCGCATCGTCGCCCAGCTTCCGCCGAAGAAACCGAGCCAAAGACTCAGGCCTACGATCAGTGGCCGTTGCCACGCCTTGGCCAGCAACTCGCGCATCCTCCCGGCCGCCGCCTCCGTATCGCGCTCGATGGAACGCAGCGCGCTCCTCGCGGCGCGCCGCGAGTTCTCTGCGAGCCGCCCGAGCTCGCTCGCGGTCAACTCCTCGATCTCCCGTCTCTCGCTCTCCAGCCTCCTCCGCAGCCGCTCGGTCAAATCGTTCGCGGTCGAAGTTCTCTCCATACAGTTCTCCTTTCAGCCGCCACCGGTCCCCGGTCTCGGGGTCCAGTGCGGTGAGGTAGTGCTTGCCTTGGCGCGGTACTTCGAGACCCGCTGCCCGCAGTGCGGAGACGACATCGGCCCGGTTCCGCACCATGCCGTGCTCGACTCGCTGGAGCAGGTAGTCCCGGATCAGGTCTCGGGGGGAAGATTCGAGCCGGAGTCCGGCCCGCAGCCGCGCTGCCTCGATGTAGGCACGGTGGCCGGGTTGCTGCACCCTGGCCCGCGCGGGGTCGTCCGGGCGAGCCCAGCCGTGTTCGTGGTTGAAGGCGTCCCGGAGCGGGCCGAAGGTCTTCTCCCAGCCCGGCGGGGCAATGTTGAGGCTCCGGCCGGTCTCCAGGTCGCATCGCGCGGCGAGGACGTGGACGTGCGCGCCGCCGCCGCGCTCGCGGTGCAGCACGGCCGCCCATGCGTATCGGTCGGGCTCCAGCCCAGCCCAAGCGGTGTCCTCGAAGGCGTCCACGACCGCCTCGATCTCAGCGTCGGTCGGCTCGTCCTCCGGCGCCCACGCGATCACGCCGGACGTGTACCTGTGCTCGAACTCCAGCGAGTCGGCCACGGCGGCCACTTGGTTCGGATCGCCCCGAAGGACTTCGACGCCCTCGCGCGGCTTCCCGGCCGCGTCCCGCTCGCCGAGGAGGTAGTTGGCCGCGGCGCGCGCCGAGCCCGTCCCGCGGGCCAGGAACCTAACCAGCATCCGCGTCCGAACTCTCGACGGGAGCCAGCGCCGCGAGCGTCCGCCTGATGGCGACGAGGTGGCCCATCACCTCGACCGCTTCGATGGCCTCCCGGTGGGTATTCGCCCACCGAGCGATCTGGTTCAGGTTGTTCCCGATGCGCGCCACTTGGCGGGTGCGCTCGCGCTCGACTTCGGCGTGCGCCACGGTCCACGTGCGCGTCCGGCCCACCGACCGGCGCACCAGATCCGACAGCGTGAGGCCTGCGGCGCGCGCCTTGGCGTGCCACTCGGCACGCTCCGCCTCGCTGGCGCGAACCTTCACCCAAACGCCCCGTCCGGCGCTCACGCCGCGCCGTTTCCGTTTCGGGGGTCACAGGGGGCACGGCCCCCCGCCAGCCTCCGCAGGGGACTCACGGAGTGTGGCCCCAAGGAGTAAGCTGGCTCCCCCTCATTAGAGGCGTCCGACAAGCCCGTCGGCGGCGGGTCCGAGACCCGTCGGCGGCGGTCGGCATTGCAGCGGCCGGGCACCACCGCGAGCGCTCCGGCGAACCCGTTCAGACGGGCCTCGCGAAGCGCGGCCAGAAACGGGATGGTGGCCGATGCCGGGCCGTCCAGGTGCCCCCGAATCCAAAGCGGCGACTGATCCCGCCAGCGTCCCTGTCGTGGGGCCCGGGCATCAGTTCCACTGTGGAGTAGATCAACCTGATTACGTGCGTTTCCTCCGGTGGTTCGCCTCGCTTGATCGTGCTGCCCGTCACGGATCGGTGATCCGAAGGGCGGCATACTACGCTGTTCATCTTCGGGGACGGGACCGTCGCCAAGGTCTGGACCGGAGTCCTTCATCACGAATGCCGTCGGAAACGGCACGGCAGGCCCCCCGGGGGAAGTGCCTACCCGCTTTTCGAACTGGTGCTTCCGCGTTTCCATGCCTAGAACGCTGGAGCCACCGGCCAGCAAGTCAACCCAACCGGAATCTCCCATTTGTCGATAACGTCCAAGGAGATCCAATAACGTCAGGTAGTCGGCGGCGGTCGTCGCCAACGCGGTGGAGAAAAACCCCCGTAACGCCTCGGCAGGCCGCCCGCGCTCCTCAGTCCGCCGCTTTGTAGGCCAGCAGGAACGCCGTCTTCGTCAGCCACCGCCGGAAGTCCGGGTTGTCGGCGAAGCGCTTGAAGAGTCGGGTGTCGTCCTGCATCATCGCCAGCACCGCCCGCTCCGTCGCCTTGTCAGACTCGACGCGGGCGTTTTCACTGTCGGAGTTTCGCCGCGCGTTCTTGAACTTGGCGTCCTTCGCCACTGCGGCCGGGATGTCCTCCGTGGCCGTCCTGATGACCCGGTCGGGGTCCCCCCACTCGATTCCGCCGAACAGGTCGTTGAACTCGTGGATGATGGCCGACAGCCGGTCGGTCTCGGTCTCGCCCCTGCCGCCGCCCCCGCCCGTCGTGACCGGATCGATCTCCCCGTCCTCGTCGTCCAGGATGATCTTCCGCATCTTGTCCTTCTCGACGCGGTAGCTGTCCATGTCGATCCTCTCGAGGATGCCCTTCGACAGATCGGGCTCCTCGGGCGCCGGAAGCTTCGGGATCAGGAAGTTCAGGAAGATCGAACGCTCCTCCCAGCCCAGGTTGTTGTAGGGGAGGATCGAGGAGAGGAACGCGTAGGCGCGTGTGAATGCCGTGGCCTTGCTCTTGAACCGGACCTGCCCGTCCTCTTCCAGATCCTTGAGGTACGCCGCCACGCACCCGTCGAGGATGGGGTCGAGTCGTCCGCGCTCGGCGCCGTCCAGGTACAGCTTCACGAACGCCCGGACCTGATCGGGAGCGTAGACTTGCGTCCCGTCGAGGTCGGCCTGCAAGTCGTGGAGCCGGTTGGGGTCGGTCTCGTCGGACAGGACCGTGGTCCGGTAGTAGTCCGAGAAGGCCTTCGTGATGGTCTCCGTGTCGTTCAGGAAATCGAGCACGAACACGTCCCGCTTCTCCGGGTGAGACCGATTGAGGCGCGAAAGCGTCTGGACCGCCCGGATCCCCGAAAGCGTCTTGTCCACGTACATCGTGTGCAGCAGCGGCTCGTCGTAGCCGGTCTGGAACTTGTCCGCGCAGACGAGGAACCGGTACGGATCCTCGCGGAACGTGTCGGCGATCTTCGACGAGGGGAGGCTGTTCAGGCTGGCCTCGCTCACCCGGCCTCCGCCGTAGTCGTGCTCGCCCGAGAACGCGACGAGCGCCTCGTGGGGACTCTTGCGCTCCTTCAGGTAGTCGCGGATGGCGTGGAAGTACTGGATCGCGCGCTCGATGCCGTTCGTGACCACCATCGCCCGCGCCTTGCCGCCGATCCTGTGTTGCGCCAGCACCTGCTCGTGGAAGTGGTCCACCATGATCTCGGCCTTGAGCCGGATCGCGTGCTCGTGGCTCTCGACGTAGCGCCGGAGCTTCTTCCCGGCCTTCCGCACGTCGTACTCCGGATCATCCTCGACCGTCTTGGCCAACCTGTAGTAGCTCTCGACCGGCGTGTAGTGTTCGAGCACGTCCAGGATGAATCCCTCCTGGATCGCCTGCTTCATGCTGTAGGTGTGGAACGGAAGCCGCCTGACCGCGCCGTCGCTCTGCGGGTCCGGCTCGCCGAAGAGTTCGAGCGTCTTGTTCTTGGGCGTCGCCGTGAACGCGAAGTAGCTGGCGTTGTCGAGCATCTTCCGGCGCTCGATCTCGTCGTTGATGCGGTCCTCGTAGCTCTCGTATCCGTCCTCGCCGTCCCCTTCGCCGAGCGCCTTCGAGACGGCCCCGGCGGTCTTGCCGCCCTGGCTCGAATGCGCCTCGTCGATGATGATCGCGAAGCTGCGGTGGCGGTGCCCGCTCCCGATCTCGTCGAGGATGAACGGGAACTTCTGGATCGTCGAGATGATGATTTTCTTGCCCTGCTCGATGAACCGCCGAAGATCGCCCGCCCGCTTGGCGTGCCCGACGGTGGCCTTCACCTGCTGGTACAGCTTGATCGTGTCCTTGATCTGTTTGTCCAGGATCCGGCGGTCGGTGACGACGATGATCGAATCGAAGACCGTCGCGCCGTCCTTCATCAGTGAGATCATCTGGTGCGCCAGCCACGCGATCGAGAAGCTCTTGCCGCTGCCCGCAGAATGCTGGATCAGGTATCGCTTCCCGGCCCCGTGCGTCGCCGCGTCAGCCAGAAGGCGGCGCACCACGTCGAGTTGCTGGTACCGGGGCCAGATCTGGACGCGCTTCTTCCTGCCCGTCCTGGCGTCCTTCGGAGCCAACATCTGGGCGTAGTTCTCAAGAATGTCCGTCAGGCTCTCGCGGGGCAGCACCTCGCGCCACAGGTACTCGATCTTGAGACCGTCCGGGCTGGGCGGGTTGCCCGCGCCCTGGTTCCAGCCCCGGTTGAACGGCAGGAACCACGAGGCCTTGCCCTTCAGGTGGGTGCAGAAGCGGATCTCGCTCTCGTCCACCGCGAAGTGCGCCACGCAGCGCCCGAGCCGGAAGAGCGGCTCCTTCGGGTTGCGGTCCTTCTCGTACTGCCGGACGGCGTCGTGGACCGTCTGCTTCGTGAGATTGTTCTTGAGTTCGAAGGTGAAGACGGGAAGGCCGTTGATGAACAGCCCGATGTCGAGCGCGCGCTGGGTCTCGTCCCGACTGTAGCGAAGCTGGCGGGTGACGGTGAAGCGGTTCAGCTCGAATAGCCGCTGGGCCGTCTCGTTGCCCGCTGAGGGCGTGCCGTGGAAAAGCTCTAGGTCGTGGGGACCGTGCCTGATGCCGTGGCGTAGAACGTCGATGGTGCCGCGCTTGTTGATCTCGCCCTGTAGCCGGGCTAGGAACTTGCGGCGCACGGGGCAGTCCTCGCCAAGGCGGAGGGCGGGAGCGGAGTCGGGCTGCGTGGCCTCTAGGAACGCTCGGAGTTGCACCAGATCGACGCAGTACTCCCGGTCGTAGTCGCGACCGTTGCCGGGCGACCAGCCGACGCCGCCGTATCCGGGGGTGGGCTCGCCCACGGTGCGGCCGGATGGGGGATCGCAAGCGTCGCCGGTCAGCGCCTTGCAGATCAGGCGTTCGAGGCCGCTCTCGGTGTGGTCGGTGGGCATGTCAGCCGCGACGTGGGATCGGCACTTCAACGGCTTGGCCCGGACGCACCGCCTCGATGGCCTTGGCGATTTCTGCGGTACGGAGGCGAACCCTCGGCCATGCGGTGGCCATGAGAACCACCACGCCCAACTTCCTGCCAGCCAGATTCTGCTGGTAGCGCATGCTCTGGTCCGTCGTCACGATGACCTCGTACCCATCCTCTTCGGCCCGTTGGATCAGTTCGCCGTTCTCCAGCAACTCCCAGCCCCTCTCGGCCGACCTGTCCACCGAATGCTCCCGGAGATGGTGGCGCAGCGGTGCCGGTGTGCCGTGGTCGAACAGGATCTTCACCGTCAGGCTGGCGTCCTGAAGTATTCCGTCTCGTGCTTGAGAACCGCCGTCACCTGCCACTCCTTGACCTCGGGAAACCACTCCAGGAACTGCTCCACGGTAGCGCCGCTCTCCAGGTTTTCGAACAGGGCGTACACCGGCACCCTCGTGCCGGTGAAGGCCCACGCTCCGCTGATCTTGCGGGGGTTCCGTTCGACCGCCGGGCATGTGTTCCAGTCCGTCATGCGCTTGCCTCCGTCATCATGTCGGGTGCGGTTGAATGTAGGCTGGATTCGTTGGGGATGGGGTCGGCCCGGTTGCGGTTGCCTGCGAGCGGGTCCGTCTCCGGTAGCCTCGCCGCCGCCTCGCGCACATCGAGCTTGCCCGTCACGACATCGGCGATCAGCCGGGTGCGGTACTCGCGGAGGAGGGCGATCTGGCGTTGGGTTGCGGAGATGTGACGCTGGCTGCGGCGGTCGGCGGCATCCAGGAAGCGGGCGATGGCGGTTTGCTCGGCAAGAGGGGAAAGGGGAACAGATTCGCTGAGGTACGCACCCACATCCAGGTTCTGGATCCCGGTCGTCTGCTTGATAGACCGGACCGTGAGGCGAATGGCGTAGAGGACCGAATTCAGGTACAGAACGTATCGTGCACTGTGCTGCCTGCGGACTCGCATTCGACCGATGAAGTTGGACGCGACCGCTTCTTGGTCATGACCGAAGTGGACCACCACGCCGACTGGTTGCAGATCCCCACCTCCCGATTTCTCCAAGAGCAAGTCTCCCGGCTCCAGCAGGCGTCGTTTCCGTTCGCCAACAGGCACCGACCTCAACGTCGGTTTCCGCAGATTGACGCCCAAGCGCCGTCGGTCGAAATCCGCGACACGAACGCAAACAATGTCGTCATGTCCTGTCGGTTCACTACCCCACGTGCCAGCGACCAAGCGTTCAGTTGTGGCTACAAGGCGCCGTACCTCCCAATGCTCCGGCACGTTCCCCAGCCACTCCACCCCGGAGTCCTTGTAGGCCGGATAGGGCTGGCCGGTTCGGACATCGATCCGGCCCGTCACGGCCTCGTGGATCAGCGCCCGCTGCCGCTCCTCCAATAGCTCGACCAGCCGCTCCTTCGCCCGGATGTAGCGCCGGATGCGCCGGTCGGCGGCGTCGAGGAAACTGGCGATGGCGCGCTGTTCCTGACTTGGGGGTACCGGAACCAATTGGTTGCCAAAGGCCGCGAAACGAAAGTCGGTCGACCGCTCCCGAACGCCTCTAGAAAGGGCCATGATCCACCGGCTCCGAGCCATCTCCCGAACGCAGGACGCGTAGTACCGAGGGCTTGCTCTCTCATCCTTGGGGGTGCAGACCGCATACACGGGCGTGCTCTTCCCGTCGGAATCGGAGACACCACAAGCACCGGCGAAGGCATCCATCGCATGGATCACGAGATCACCGCGCCGAACCCCTTGGTAGCCGATCTCTTTAAGGGATTCGGTGAAGCCCAACTCTCGTCGATTTTTCCGGAGCGTTACAGTGCCATCGCGAAAGCAGGTAACGACCTCGTCATTCGGCCTAACGGGACGGTCCATCTTGGCGAAAATCCACTTGGCCCGCACTAAGCGCCAATGGTCGGGCACGGTTCCGAGCCAATCCAAGCCGGAGTCCCTGTAGGCCAGATAGGGCCGAAGGCCGTTGACACTCATACCGACCGCCCCAGTATCTCAAGGAGCAACCCCTCCGTCTCCCGCTCGACCGCCAGAATGTCGTCCCCGATCTCAGCGAGCGTCCGCATCGGCTCGGGCTTGTGGAAGTAACGGTTGAAGCTGATCTCGTAGCCGATCTTCACGCTCTTGGCGACGTACCACCCATCCCCGGCGTAGGGAAGTACCTCGCGCCGCAGGAACCCTTCGATCCCGCCCTCCTCCATCAGCAGGATCTGCTCGGTGTCCCTGAGCGCCGTGTCAGGCTCGTACTTGATGACGCGAGTCTTCGAGCCGTCGCGAGACTCGAACAGCCCCCGTATCGGGTCGGGCGCGGTGCCTCGCCGATGGACCCTCTTGGCCACCGGCTCCGCCTTCTCGTCCCGCTCGGCCAGCGCGGTCTGCAACAGCTTCTTGCGCTTGGCCGTGAGCTTCGCGCGACGACCGGACATGTCGGCTTTGAGCGCCTCAAGAAAGACGTTGAAATCGAAGTGAGGCCCCGGGCCGAGTGCCTCGGCCACCTGCGCGACCGCGTTCGCAAGCGGCTCCTCCCCGGCACCACGGCACGCCTCGGAGAACCCGGCACAACGCTCGGGCGACAGGTCCACCCTGAGCCTCAGCGGCCGCTCGACCGTCACCTTCCAGTATCCGAACGCCTCGTTGTCGAAGACCCGGCTCTCCGCCGTCTCCTCGAAGTCGAGGAACGTCCGGCAGATCCTCCCGATGTCCTCCGGCCCGAGTTCGCAGTTCTTCATCCCCAGGTTCTTCCTGAGCGGTCGAAACCACCTGGTCGCGTCGATCAGTTGCACCTTGCCCCGCCGGTGCTCGGGCTTGCGGTTCGTGAGCACCCAGACGTAGGTGGCGATCCCGGTGTTGTAGAACATGTTGAGGGGAAGCGCGACGATCGCCTCCAGCCAGTCGTTCTCGATGATCCAGCGGCGGATGTTGCTCTCGCCCTGTCCCGCCCCGCCTGTGAAGAGCGAACTGCCGTTGTGGACTTGGGCGATGCGGCTTCCGAGCGGCGTGTCCCGCTTCATCTTCGACAGCTTGTTGGCCAGGAAGAGCATCTGGCCGTCGCTGGTTCGGGTGACGAGCGAGTACTCGGGGTCGCCCGCGTGCTCGATCAGGAAGCGGTGATCGTTCATCCCCTTCTTGCCGCCCATCCGCTGGAGGTCGGTCTTCCAACTCTTTCCGTACGGAGGATTCGAGAGCATGAAGTCGAACTCGCGCGTCGGAAACGCGTCGTTCGAGAGCGTCGAGCGCTCCGGGCCGCCCTTGATGTTGTCGGCGGCCTCGCCTTCGCCCTTGAGCAGCAGGTCGGCCTTGCAGATCGCGTAGGTCTCGGCGTTGATCTCCTGCCCGTACAGGTGCGTGGACACCTCCTTGCCGCGCTCCTCCGCGAACCGGTGCAGCACCTCCTCCGCGACCGTCAGCATGCCGCCGGTCCCGCAGGCCCCGTCGTAGAGCAGGTAGGTGCCGGACTCGATCCGGTCGGCGATGGGCTGGAACACGAGCTTCGCCATGAGCGTCACGGCGTCGCGCGGGGTGAAGTGCTCGCCCGCCTCCTCGTTGTTCTCCTCGTTGAAGCGCCGGATCAGTTCCTCGAAGACCGTGCCCATGCCGTGGTTGTCGAGACCGGGGTGCCGGACCGCGCCGTCCGTGTCCATCACCGGATCGGGACCCAGGTTGACGTCCGGCGAGGTCAGCTTCTCGATCAGCGAACCCAGGGCGTCGGCTCTGTCGAGGCGCGGGATCTGGTTGCGGAATTCGAAGTTGACGAGGATGTCCTGCACGTTGGGCGAGAATCCGTCGAGGTAGTCCTCGAAGTCGGCCCGGAGTTGCTGTCTGCTGGCTCTCGCCCGGAGATCGCGAAGTGTGAACTTCGAGGTGTTGTGGAAGGCCTGCCCGGCCGCCTGCCGGAGCGCGGCGTCCTGGTTCGTGACTCCGGCGGCGTCCAGCGTCGCTCTCATGTCGAGGACGGCCCGCTTGGTGGGCTCCAGCACCGCGTCCAGCCGCCTGAGCACGGTCATCGGCAGGATCACGTCGCGGTACTTGCCTCGCACGTAGACATCGCGAAGCACGTCGTCGGCGATGCCCCAGATGTAGTTGGCGATCCAGTTCAGGTTGGGGGCGGTCATGTGGAGTCGTGGGTTTTCGGGGTGGGGTGCTGCCCGCGCTGCGCGGGAACCTCGTACGATAACGTACCCGCCACGGAGCGGCCTTGGTAGCGCGCGTGAGCGCCGTCACCGAGGGGGCAACCGAGTCAAGCGGTAGGCGACTCTTCCGTCGCTGGCCGATTCTGACTTGAAGGAGGTTTGGTTGGACCCGGTGTGAGGCCTCACCCTCACCGCGTAGATCGTGTGCTACGAGCCGTTGGTATTCGGTTTCGGGGGCGTATTCGTCACGGGATCCCGTTATGTCTGTGGCTCGTCTCCAATGGCCGGGCTCACGGCTCTAGAAGAGCCGTGAAGGGGGTGGTTGTGAGGGGAACGCGATTCCCGCAAATTGAGGCGGTTTCCTCGCCGTTTCTGGACGACAGGGGTAGACACGTTTCAAGGGCAGAAAGCGCAGATCGTGCAGCCCTGTAAGTAGTTAGGCGATCTTCTGCCGGGATTTCGACCTCTGGCGATCCGCGTCTCCAGCGTGAGCGGCTCGGGCTCGGCTTCCGCCTTGCCGTTGGGCGCGTCGATGAAGCCCGCGGCGAACTGATCCGTCTGCCTCTTCGCGCGCGCCCAGTCTCGGTGCTTGAGGGACCGGGTGAGCCTGCGCCCGTTCTCGCGCCACTCCATCTGGAAGAGGCCGGTCTTCGGGTCCGGAAAGATCCTGACCCGGTTGCGGCCCCATTCTCCGGCGCCGTAGGAGCGCCGGCTTCGTTTCGTGCGTGCCATCGTTCGATACCTCCGAATTGATGGACTGCACGATCTGCACGATCGGAATTTCGCTGGACGCCGGCTGCTTGACCAGTGCCGACACTCCCGGAACGCGACGGAGGAGCGCTGCCGGGGGTCGGTGCGCGTCCGGGACTGCTCCGGACCGCTTGGGAAACCCACTCGTGGGCGCGGCTTGACGCGGCCCAAGACGCACTCCCGATTTCAACCGGAGAAGTCACACGGGGCAGTGAGTAAAGGAGCGACATGCACGGCCAGTCCTTCAACCACGGGCGACCGCTCTGATCGCCCATCTCAAGGGACGCGAGAAGGCTCTGGAGCCTTTCGGATGGACCGGACGCCGGGCCGGCTGGATCGCCTTGGCCTGCCTCAACGGCGGCGTCTTCACCCGCGCGCAATGGACGAGTTTCCTGGGTTGCCACCCGGAGAGGGTGCGACGCGCCGTCCTCGCCCTCGTCGCGCAGGGCCTGACGGTCGAAGAGGCCCCGGTTGGCATCCGGGGCATAGGCCGCGTGTGCCGGATCAAAGCCCGCGAGATCTACCGGGCGCTCGGAGCCGGGGAGTTCTTTCGGCCGCGCCGGATCACGTTCAGGGACGTGCTGGCGCGTCGGTTGCTGGCGCTCGACTACGTCCTCGACCGTACCCGCTTGCCGTGGCTCCCGACCGAGAGGCCGAAAAGGTCGCCGCGTTCGAAGCGCTCGGGATCGAGCGCCGGATCCTGCCCCGGCGGACCTACCGTGGCGTGACCGGGAACATCCGCCGCTACTTCCACCTCGGCCTTCCGCTGGCCCTGTACACCAAGCGCGCGGTCTTCGTGTACGTCGATCCCGGCCACGAGACCGCGACATCGCTGCGCGCTTGGGGCGCGGCACACCGGAAGCTATGATGGGTGCTCCGTGATCGCGGATACAAGATCGAGATCGTGGCCGTTGCGCGGGGCTGGAAGGAGACGAGGCGAGCGGACACCGTGCTCGGCAACTGGG
This sequence comes from Longimicrobiales bacterium, assembly GCA_965213665.1. GTDB lineage: Bacteria > Gemmatimonadota > Gemmatimonadetes > Longimicrobiales > Gaopeijiaceae > Bin94. The sequence continues at coordinate 1,956,556 of CBDBZW010000003.1, read as the reverse complement.
TGAGAGACCCGCGCCCATCGGAGCGTTACGGGGAGATCGAGCGAGAGATCGAGTGGATCAAGCATGTCCTCCGCAGCAGGGACAAGAACCTGATCCGAGAGGTGTGTGGCGACATCCGGGGCGGGCTGGTGCGGCTGGCGGAACTCCAGAATCAAGCTCACCGGGAGTCCAGCCGAGGGTTGTTGCACCGGGTGCACACATGGCAGTCGGAGCGGCTCGATCGGTCGTGGTTCTGACGAGCAATCGGTGGCCCCGTGGCCGTACTGGAGATGTGCATTTGACATCGAGGTCGACCGGACACGAAATCCACCCTCGGGTGTGACACGCGGCCGATGCCGCAAATCGCTGGCGGTCTGCCGGTTAGGCCACGGCCGCCCGATTCGTCGATGCCGAACCGGGCCTTTTGGCCGTGGCTGGGAGCGACCCCCCACTTTCGATGCCCAGTGCGTGCATCGCGGAGGGTCGGGATGTGCACATCCCGGACACCTCCGCCGTGGGGTCGCTCCCAGTCCAGCAGTCCTTGCAGGAAGGCGTTTGACAGTCTCGGTCGGCGCTCGCTTAGGCGATGTCCCAGGGTCGCTGCCCCAGAGCCGCCTGCACTGGCCGGAGGCGTTGGCGTGAATCGGCTCCCAGCAAGGATTGGCCTTGCCGGTGATATGCCAGGGCGACGAACTTTTCGTCCCACCGTTGAGAGCGGCGGCCCCGGTTGAGAGCGGCGAAGCCTCCTCAAATGGCCGGAGCGTCCTGAACCACGCGAGGGAGGATCGACATGCGCAAGCTGTTGCTGGCTTGTCTGGTCATCGCGTTGCCTTCGCAAGCGCAGGCCCAAGAGGCCCCGGACCGCTTCCTGTTCGAAGCCGGGATCGTCGGCGGCAACAGCATCGCTTGTCCCGGACGCTACGTCGGCATCAGCGGGCGGGTCGCCGGGCCGGTGTCGCTTTACGGGATGGTGGAGAACTACCGGTGCGCCGACATCGCCGGGTCGGCCAACCGGATCGGCGCGTCGGCTCTCCTCGGACGTTCCGGCTGGGTCGTTCGCCCGGCGTTGCGCGCGGGCATCGAGTACGACGCCGACCGCCGGTGCGAGCCTCACCTTCGGACGGCGCTACGGGGCGCGCGTCATCCTCCACGTCGGAGACGGGTCCGACGATACAAAAATCGTGCTCTTCCAGATGGGCGGTTACATTTCGTTCTGAGCCCCGACGGCGTGCCCAGAGGCGAGGGGTTCGGTGCGCGGGTGCAGGCAAGTCCCGGAACGAGGCTGGACGGCCTTCCCGCAAGGGATCGCTGGTGCGGGAGCGCCCGTAGCAGGCCCTCGGACTGACGGGTCGCTCCCAGCCCCGGCTTCGCGTTCCCTGCGGCCCCGGCCGCCCGGAGAGCAACGCGCAAGACCTTTGTGTGCAAGCGCATCCGCCGCTTCGCCGGTGCGCATGTCCGGAGCTCCGGGGTGCGCATCGGCACCCCACGTCGTTTTCGCGGGCGTATCCGGTCCTGACCCAAGGTACTGCCGGTGCGCAAATCATTTGTTGGAGGACTCCCGGGAGAGCACGGACAAAGCGACCGGCCCTCTCGTGATACTAGTGTAGTGTCCTAAACATAATAGTTATTTTGAGGAAGCGGCGGCCAGCGCCTGCCGGGCCCGGTCCACTTTCTTGAGAATCTCTGTGGCCGGTTTGGTCCAGACCAAGGGTCTCGGGTCCTCGTTGTAGGTCTCGATGTATTCCTTCAGGCACGTTTCCAAGTGGTCCACGGAATGGAAGATACCGCGCCGGATGCGTTTCTGTGTCAGCGTGGAGAAGAAGCGTTCGACCAGGTTGAGCCACGAAGCGCTGGTCGGCGTGAAGTGTAGAAAGACCCGCTTCTGGCGCTCGATCCATTCCAGCACCTTGGCGTGCTTGTGGGTGGAGTAGTTGTCCAGGATGATGTGGATCTCCTGGTCCTTCGGCACCGCGCTTTCCACCTTGCGCAAGAACTTCAGGACCTCCTGGTGGCGATGCCGCTTGTAGGTCTCGCCGATCACCGAGCCCGAGGCGACATCCAGCGCCACGAAGAGCGACGTGGTGCCATGGCGCTTGTAGTCGTGCGTCATCGTCCCGCAGCGGCCCTTCTTTAGCGGCAGGCCCGGCTGCGTTCGGTCCAGCGCCTGGACCGAACTCTTCTCGTCGAAGCTGAAGACGGCTGCGTTGTCCGGTGGGTCGAGATACAGCCCCACCACGTCCTGAAGCTTCTCCTCGAAGCGCGGATCGGTGCTCAGCTTGAACGTCCGGACCAGATGCGGCTTCAGCCCGCACGAACGCCAGACCCGGTGCACGAAGCTGTGCGTTGTCCCCGCCGTCCGCGCCATGGACCGGCACGACCAGTGCGTCCCGTCCGGCGCTTCGGTCTGCGTCGTCAGCCGGATCACCTCGCGCCTCAGCGCCGCCTGGGCCACCGAGTTCTTCCCACCGTGGTTGCCACCCCGCGGACGCTCCTTCGCAATTCCGTTGAGCCCCTCGTCCGCGAATCGCCGCCTCCAGCGCCCCACCTTGTTTTGGTCCGTGCCCAGCTTCGCGGCGATCGCCTTGTTCGTCATGCCACCCGCGGCCATCAGCACGATCCGCGAACGCTCCCGCAGACGCATCGCCGCGCTCCGCGACCGCGACAACCGCTCCAGCCGCTGCCGGTCCCCATCCGAAAGCTCGATCTTGACCGCCACCCGCATGGCCCCTCCTCTTCTGATGGTGTACGATGAAGAAGAAGGTAACCGAGTCTCACTCGATAATCAATAGTTTATTCGGGACACTACACTAGGCTGGGAAACTCGTCCACCATCGGCTCGGAGGCTTGTCGATCTGGAGGGAGTCCAGCGCCTACCTTGCCTCGGGTCCCCGATCCGCGGCCGATCTGTCGGTGATTAGGAAGTCCTTCGCGACGGTGCCGGTGGCGTACCGCGCGTGCACATCGACATCGGGGTGCATGTGCACAGAATCGTCGTGTTCATGTGCCCGGGCAGGGGCTCCGTCTATCGCTGGTCGCGTTGAGGTTGCACCTCAGCCGCACGAACGACGATGCCGTTCCGAACGGTGCGGCCGTGGCGGGAGTATCCATGTCAAGCGGATGCCCGTTTTTCTCGAAGCGACCTGCCTCGCAACGCCCCTCGCGACGATTCCGCTTCGGTGCTGGTTCTGGCCCGGCTCGATCATCCATGAGCGCTCCCCGCCGGGCTGGGCGTCGGGAAGGCCGGGCAGGAGCATTCGCGCGGCGGATGCGCCGTCCAGTTGCAGTCCTGCTGCACCAAGGCATTGGCGAGGATGAGGAATTTCCGCATCACAGCCGTCAGGGCGACCTTCGACGGGTTCCCCCGGGCCACGAGCGCCTCGTACTTCCGCTTGAGGTCGGGATTATGGCGGACGGCAACCATCGCGGGCATGTAGAGCAGCCTGCGCACCCGGTGCCTGCCGCCCTGGATGAAGCCGCGTCCCTTCCAGGTATCAGGACTCCCGGGTGACCGTGGCCAGCCCGGCGAGGCTGGCGGCTCGGGCACAGGTGAGGGTGCCCAGCTCCGGCAAGTGGACGATCAGTCCCGCGGCGGTGACGTCCGAGATGCCCGGGATGGAGGTCAGGATCTCGGCCCGGGCGTTCCAAGGCCTTCTCCTCCCCGAGTCGCCGCCGGATCTCGGCGTCTATGAGAATTCAACTGGCGCTCGATCTGCCTCAGTCTCTGCTGCTTGGTGAGGTAGGATCAAAAGGTGTGTAAAAGGAGAGACGGCGTACCTTGTCGGTTCGGTGACATCACTCACGCGAGCCGGGGAAGAGACCCCGGGAAAGGCACGCCGTCTCATGAGAGAAGCTACGCAGGGGAGCAGGTGGAAGTCCAGTGATCTGTGGGAGACGCTGGAGCGGATGGTGCGGGGCAGGATCCAGGAGTTCATTCAGGAGATCCTGGAGGACGAGGTCACGGAGTTCCTGGGCGGCCGGGCGAAGTCGCAGCGCAGGGCGACGGTCGAGGGCGGGCGGAGGGGATACCGCAACGGGTACGGGAAGCCGCGGAACCTGACGTTGGCATCGGGGACCGTGCAGGTGTGCCGGCCTCGGGTCCGCGACGTGGAGGAACGGTTCGAGAGCCGGGTGCTGCCGCTGTTCGCGCGGCGGACGAAGGAGGCGGCCGAGCTGGTGGTGCAGTTATACCTGCACGGCCTGGCCGAGGGGGACTTCGAGTTGGCCCTGCGGGGTCTGCTGGGCGACGGAGCGCCGCTGTCGAAGTCCACGGTGCGCCGTCTGCGGGAGCGGTGGGTCGCGGAGCACGCCGAGTGGGAGCGGCGCTCGCTCGCGGGCCGGGAGTTGGTTTACGCCTGGGCGGACGGGATCTACGTGAAGGCGGGTCTCGAGAAGGACAAGGCGGTGCTGCTGGTCGTGATCGGAGCCATGGCCGACGGCACCAAGGAAGTCCTTGCCGTGGTGCCGGGCTTCCGCGAGTCGGCCGAGTCGTGGGCTGCGGTGCTACGGAGCCTCAAGGCCCGGGGGCTCGGCGTTCCGAAGCTGCTGGTGGCCGACGGCAACCTGGGCATCTGGGCGGCGGCCCGGCAGGTGTGGCCGGAGGCCGGGGAGCAGCGGTGCTGGAACCACAAGATGGCCAACGTGCTCGATCGTCTGCCGAAGCGCGAGCAGGCGGAGGCGAAGCGGCGGCTGCGGGAGGTCGTGTACGCCGAGTCGAGGGCCGGAGCCGGGAAGGCTCGCGACGCCTTCGCGGACCTCTACGCCGACGCGTACCCCAAGGCGGTCGAGATCCTGGCCGGCGACTGGGGCCGAATGACCGCGTTCTTCGACTTCCCCGCCGGGCACTGGAGGCACCTGCGCACGACGAATGTGGTCGAAAGCCCCTTCGCGGCGGTGCGGCTGCGCACATCGGCCGCCAAGCGGTTCAGGAAGGTCGACGGCGCCACGGCGCTGATCTGGAAGCTCCTCATGGTCGCGGAGAAGCGGTTTCGGAAGCTCAACTCCCCCCACCTGCTGCCCGGGGTGCTCGCGGGTAGGCGGTACGCCGACGGCAAGCCCGTTCCTGCGGAGGAACGGCCCGCGGCCTGACCAACGTTTGCGAACTCCGGTCCGTCCAGCGCGGGCCGCCGAAGGACAGGGTGCATCAGACCCGTCCCGGGCGGCCGCCGCGGCAAGGCTCCGGGCCGCCAACATCGCCGGGTCCCCGGCGAGTGACGGTTCCCGGCGACTCCGGCCCCCAGAGCCCCGAGGATCCGTCCGCAGAGGCTGCCTCCATACCTCCTACCCCTCGGCAAATCCGGTCTCTTGCATCTCTCGCATGCCGTCGCAGCTTGCAACAACGAAGAAGAACGACTACTCTGAACAGACTACCCGAACGTCACTGAACTGGGTCACGCCCACTTGACGTTTACACACTTCTTGCCCCGACCTCACTGCGGACAGAGTAACCCCCCTCTTCACCTATTTGCTTCCCGTCCCCGGTTGCCCCCCCTCCTCCCCGTACCCCTTCGCGCCCCCCTCACGAACGATCGGATCCTCACCGGACCCCGCAACCTCCTCCTCCGGCGAGCCCTTTCGGCTTCACCTGAAGCTTCCACCAGGGGTGGTTTGGTTTTATCGGATCAGAATCGCCAGCGGACCCCCAGCGCCAGACCCCGCTGTCCGCGACGACTACTCATCAAGCCCACCGTCGGTTCCGGTAGCGGGATCGCTGCGAACTTCGGAGTGCGTTTCCGGGATCCGGCCACGCCCCCGATCACAGCTCCGCCTACCACGCAGCCAACTGCCAGCAGACCGGCGGCGGCATCGGAGCCCAGGTCGCCCTTACCTCCTACCGCCGCCACGATGGAGCCGAGCCCCAGGCCGGCTCCCAGGCCGATCAGCGTTCCTACGGCCGCCCAGGACCGTTCGCCGGTCTTCAGCTCGTACGATTCGATGTCGCCATAGGAGACGAAGCCGGTCGAGAGGTGGATCCCGCGTTCGTCGGCACGGACGAATTCCGCCATCACGTCTCCGGATACCCTGACGGTATCCCCGGGCTGCTGGGCCGCGAGCGAAGCGGTAGACATGAGTGTCAGCAAAAGCAGTGCTGCGGTGGAAAAAGTGTTCCGGGTCATGTCGAACGTCCTTTCCTTGTGTGATTTCGGCCTCACGCCGATCTCTGCTCATAAGGGCATGGAGGCCCGCGCCGTTCTTTATCCGGCGGCAGACGCGCTTCTCGGAGGCGGCCAGCTCCTTGCCGAGCTTCTCGTTCAATCAACTCGCCGATCTGGCGCAGCGTCCGTGTGGTCATGGCGGGCCCTCCTCTTCCCGGGGTTCGACCGAATTCGACTTGGGGCGGGCCCACTCACAAGACCGTAACCCCGTTCCGCCCCGGATTCAAGAAGTGGTTTGACAGCGTAAACCCCCACCGCCCGCCCCGCAAGGTGGCGGCGTTGGTCGTGAGCTTCCCGTGGTTATTCCAGTGGAAACGACTATTTCACCCGCGTCTTTGACGCACCAGAAGGAGGTGCGTAGGATGGAGAATGGCAGAGAAGAAACGAACGGCGCTGGTTCTCGCTCGGGGAACCAACTGGCTGGCCTCGATTCCGGGCACCATCGACGACTGGAAACAGATCGTCAAGGGTGTTTCTCCCGCCGCCGCGGCCGGGGCCGCGCTGACCCCGGCACCAAGGGGGTGGGCCATGGATAACATCGCCGCCGACTGGCTGTATACGGTCGTCATGTTGGCGATCATCGCGAGTAGCGTCATATCGCTGGCCCGGTTCGCTGGGCGCAAGAACAAGGAGACCGCGAAGGCCAAGCGAGAGGCTGAAGAAGCGGCGAACCGCGAGCGCGCACGGGCGGCCTACGACGAGATCAACCGCGCAACCTACCGAATCGGCGACGATCCGAAGTGGGTGCGTCCCGACGACGCGGTAAAGATCATCCAAGTTGCCGCCGCCACGCTGGCTACCGAGTTCATGCGTTCCCACCCGAAGGAGGGGGCACGGCAAGGTGAAACGGTTCAGGTGAATCGGGAACTGCTGATAAGGTCGCTCGTCACCGCACGGAAGGCGGAGAGCCCTTTCGCACCGCTGGTTTCGCGCGATGAACCCGACGCGGAGACGTGAGAATCCGGTGCATCAAATACATAATCACCACGAGGTGGGCAATACGCTTGCGAGGCGGTTTCCCGAGGACGCCGGCGAGTTGCTCGCGTCTCTCGCGGACTTCGGCCTGACTGAAGCAAAGCTGGACGCAAGGTGGAGAGCCCGGGCCCTGTCGCTATCGGTCAGGTATGGTGTCGCGTTCTACGACGCGGCCTACCATGCCGTGGCGCTCGGCCTCCGGGGCGTGTTCGTCGGCGGACGAGCGGTATGTGCGCCGCGCCTCGGAAGCCGGGGGCATTTCGTCCCTGCGGGCTCTGGCGGACACCCTGATCCGACGGGTCCGAAAGAGGAGCGAAATTCCCGCCACTCGATGGCGAAGTTCCCGCTTTCGCGGTACGGTCCAGCAAGATCCAGTCCAAAGGCAGAAAGCGCAGATCGTGCAGCCCTGTATGACTTTACGTGATCCCCTGTCGGGATTCTGGCCCTTGGCGATCCGCTTCACCATCGAGCGCCACAGAGTAGGCGACGACTTCTCGATCCTGTAGGAAAACGCTTGGTCACCGATAGAACAGATCGTTTGGTGGTGCAGAGCCGAGCAGCTCGCGGGGTTGGAGCGCAAGCACCGCAGGGTTGGCACTCGCTGAGGCGCAGGTTCGCGAGCGACCTGATGGATCAGCCCCTCAAGGTGCTCTGCGAGTTTGGCGGCTGGAAGAACTCCAAGACGGTGCTCAACTGCCACCAGCAGGCCGGACGAGGTGTGGCGCCAAGGACATCGCCGGTCACGACGGGATGCGAGAGATCGCCTGCCTCCCCGCCGGCGCTTCGTACCCCCATTCCCGCACGGCAAAACCCCACTTTGCGGTCACCTTGTCGATCATGGCCTGATCAAGGCGATATCGATTCGTCTTGTAGCCGGTCAGGGTCCCAAGGTACTTCTTAATCGGTCCCTCGGCCTGATCCCACGGCAGCGACACCGCCTCGTACGCTCCCTTCAGCACAGGGAGCGGGTCCGCCACCAAGTCCTCATACCGGATCTCGGTGAGCATGCCCCTGGGAACCAGCTCGCGGTCGCGCATGTAGCGGCGTGTGACCGCCACATAGTTGTCCAGCGTTGCTGCCTCCACATCCTCCCAGTCAATCGCCTGGAGCGACATCCTGGGCAGCAGCGACCTGAGGAGGTGCATCAGTGAACTGAAGACCCGGTAGGGGTTGCGCTGGATGAATATGAAGCGGGAACCCGGCAGCATCCGCTGAAGGATCGCCGTCCGCCCCAGGTTGGCCGGGCTCTTGAGCACCAGACGCTTTCCGCCACAAGCCAAGGTCACCCTGGTGAGGACGCGGAGATACTGACGCCTCCACTCCGCCAGTTCGTCCTCCGAGAGCTGCATCTGATGGTATCGCCGAAGTATCTCGCGGATTCGGCTGGGGAAGGTGAGTGAGTGCGTCACGGACATGGGCGACGCGGTCGCAAGCAGCGGATCTTCCTCCTGCGGGAAATCCAGCGCGAGCGCGACGTTGTCCATGGGCCTCTTGGCGGGAAGCCGCTTGGCGATCAGCCGGTCCAGCCAGCCCCGGCCGACCAGAAAGAATGGACCGGCGAAAACCTGGAATGTGTCGACAAAGCCGAATTGCGGGTCACAGGCCATCAGATTGTGCAAATGGGTCGTTCCGGTGCGGGCGAATCCCTGGATGTAGACCGGCGGATGCTCGATTCGCGTCCTCGCGATCCGTCGATCGTAGAACATCCGCTCGGCGAGCCGGAGGGGACTGGTCAGCGCACTAGCGGCAACGATGCCCGCGAGTCGGGTGCGATAGCCGGGAGACACCCCGCCGAATTCGCGCAATAGGCGCCGCCAGAGAGAGATTGGAGCGAACGCGCTGACGTGCAGCATTCGCGGTGGCTTGTCCTTCGCGCTCACGACGCGCCTCCCGGTTGGCCCCGCCGCTCCACGAAAACGGTCAGGTTGCCGGGGCTGGGGGCTGCGCCGGTGTACTTCACCTTCAACGGACGGCGGGGGTGGGTCAATCGGACGTTGTTCAGGTGCAGGATGCGCGCCAGGGTGAAGACCAACTGCGCTTCGGCAAATCCCCATCCGAGGCACCGTCGAGTGCCCACCCCAAACGGGTGGAACACGCCGGGTGCCGCATGCTCCGCGCGGTCGGGTCTGAAGCGATCGATGTCAAAAGTCTCCGGGTCGCTGAAATACTCCGAACAGTAGTGAGGCACTGTGTTGCCGAGGATCACCTGAGCACCCGCGGGCACGCGATAGCCCCCGAAGTCGAACGGGTTGATCACGTCGCGGAGTGTGATGCCTTGGGCCGGATAGAGACGAAGGCACTCCTGCATGACCCTGTGCGTGGTGTCCATCAGGCCCAGCTTCGCACCGGTGGGACCATCCTCACCCGAAAACAGGCCATCGGCCTCGACCCGCACTCGATCACGCAGCTCGGGATCCCGCGCCAAGTGATACAGCATGAAGCCGCCGGCGTGGGAGGCGGTGTCCAGGCCGGCTATCTGCGGCCCCACAACCACCGCCATCAGGTCGGCCGCCGCACAGAAGCTGGGATCCGCCTTGTGCAGTGACATGAACCGGTCGACCATGCCTCCCTTTCGATACCTGCCCTCGGCGTAATCGACGAGCAAGCGTTCGTACAAGCGCTCCACGGCGGCCCGGCGGCGGCGCATGGCCGGTGTGCGCATGAGTATCTTTGGCAGCCCCATGCCGACCACTCGAACCGCGCGGGTGGTGTAGTCGCGGATGAGCGCGAAGTCCTTGTCGTCGGCGGCGTAGCCTGCTGAAATGCCGCCAAGCTGATCACTGACCAGCCGCTGGAACAGATCCTTGACGTGCACAGGACGGTCCGCAGGAAGACCGAGAATGACGTTGTCCGTTATGGCCACCGCTTCATCGAGGTGGTTGCAGAAGAAGGATCGGCTGTAAGGCGGGGCCATCTGCTTGCGCCACTTGAAATGGTAGCCGCCGTCCATGCTGAAGAGGTTGCGGCGCGATCCGAACGCACGTACCAGGGCGGCATGGTGCTCGGTGGCGCGAAACACGTGGTTCCCTTGGCGCTGAACAAAGGAATTGGCCTCCGGTCCAGTCAGAACCACCACCTCGCGGTTCATGAGCTTGAGCCTGAAGACGGGTCCGACGCTGAGGAAGGTACGGGTGAAGAAGGCGGTAACGGCACCGAGCATGCGGTGTGCGTGCCCGAGCACAGGGAGCGCGCCGGGAGCCATCGGCATCCTGGCCAGCGCGGTCTTGATTGAGCGCTCTGTGCTGAGGAGGTCGACTGGCCCCAGCGCGTTCTGCCTCGCGGCGACCCGGATGTGCTCGCACAGCACACGGCCGGTCAGCTCAAGGCGACTGTACAGGTCAATGAGCTGTTGGGTCTCCGCATCCCGGTCGGGCATGAGGGTGTCAAACATGCCGCAGGCGTTTGCCAGGGCAACGATCGCCACGTCACGGGGAGAGGGCGCTTCACCGTCGAGGGTCCTCATGATCCGGAGGCGCACGTCCTCTTGCGTCCTGTCGTCCGGGGTTCGGTAGGTGCGCGTCCGCCGGACCCTTTCATCCAGTCGGATGTAGCCGTTGCTTTCCCGGACCATGACCCCTCGCCTTTCAAGGGTGGCCAGCGCGGTATCACGGATTCGGTAGGCGACCTCGCGTGAGGAAAAGCGCTCCAGCCAATACCCGGTGGTCCGGTCCCCCTCGTCCATCGCCAGAGCTGCCAGCCACGGATCGAGCAGCTCGTGCCCCACGGGCCGGGCATCCACCAGGAACAGCCGGTCGCCCTGTCCCTTGGGGCCGAAGTCCTGATCGATACGGTTGGCGTGGGCCAAGTCGAGCAGGACCGAACCCGCGAGCGCAAGACGGAGAGCACGATCCGAGGGAGCGGAGACAGCCCCGCTCTCCTCGTCATACATCAGGAGGAGCATCTCCTCGGCCAAGAACATCTCTCGAGTCATTACAAACCCCTTTGACCCGTGTCTTCCAGCCTGCTCCGCACGACGAGGCGGGCAACGGGCGTGATGAATTTCGTGCAGACGTCGCGTTCTGAAAATCCCCGCCTGTCCATCCGGATCACCGGCCCCCCGCCCCGGTGCGCATCCGCGCCGCCGTTCCGGCTTGTGTCGTTCTCAGGTCGTGCGCCTTCAGCCGCTCGTCCTCCTCGACCGAGAGCACCACAACGACCGGACGCCCGTACTTGGCGACCGCATACAGGCGCGGCCCGGGCGAGGTCCATCAGTCGCCCGAACCCGTATTTCGCGTCCTTGGCGCTCAGCGTCCGCATGAAATCCCTCCGGTGGGTAGCAATCACCACTAAACTTGGCCAATTTGGCCCGACCCACGCAAGCCGGATGGCACCCCCCAATAGGGCGCATGGGAGTTCAGCGGGGGTGTTCGGACAGGCCGCCGACAGAGCCTTCCGGCAAGCCGGATAGGTCATTAGACATCATGAAGATGTTATGAGCATTTCGGACATTTCCTAAAGGTTTACTGCTTCGCGCGCGGCTCCTCACCGTTTGGGCATGGAATGGCTGGAACAAAGGTTCGACGTGCGGACGGGGGCGCTCCTCCACAGGAATGGAGCGCACGCGTCGGCGGTCACTGGCGGCGGGTGGCCGAACGCCGGATCCCGCAACCAGTTGCCCCGTCGAGACGTGGGGAATGGCCCATTCCCCACTCACTTGCGCGGCTTGCCGACACCGCATTCGGGTTGACGTGCGTGAACATCGTGGCGAATGCAGTTCGAAGTCTCGCCGAAGGAGCGTCCCCCGGTGTCGGTGCGTTCCGGGTCGCGGCGGGTTCGCCGAGCCGAGAAGGCTCGGAAGAAAGGAACCACCGATGATCGCCCACCTGAAGGGACGCGACCGGGCGCTTGAACCCATCGGCTTGACGGGCCGCCGGGCCGAGTGGATCGCGCTAGCGAGCCTGCACGGCGGTGTGTTCAGCCGCGCGCAGCTCTCGGACTGGCTCGGGGCCAGCCGCTTCAAGGTGCTCCGGCTCATGCAGGCGTGGGCGGAGCGAAGGATGGTGGCCGAGGAGACGGTCGGGGGCCTGAAGGTCTACGCCTGGGCGGACGGGATCTATGTAAAGGCGGGTCTCGAGAAGGACAAGGCGGTGCTGCTGGTCGTGATCGGAGCCATGGCCGACGGCACCAAGGAAGTCCTTGCCGTGGTGCCGGGCTTTCGCGAGTCGGCCGAGTCGTGGGCTGCGGTGCTACGGAGCCTCAAGGCCCGGGGGCTCGGCGTTCCGAAGCTGCTGGTGGCCGACGGCAACCTGGGCATCTGGGCGGCGGCCCGGCAGGTGTGGCCGGAGGCCGGGGAGCAGCGGTGCTGGAACCACAAGATGGCCAACGTGCTCGATCGTCTGCCGAAGCGCGAGCAGGCGGAGGCGAAGCGGCGGCTGCGGGAGGTCGTGTACGCCGAGTCGAGGGCCGGAGCCGGGAAGGCTCGCGACGCCTTCGCGGACCTCTACGCCGACGCGTACCCCAAGGCGGTCGAGATCCTGGCCGGCGACTGGGGCCGAATGACCGCGTTCTTCGACTTCCCCGCCGGGCACTGGAGGCACCTGCGCACGACGAATGTGGTCGAAAGCCCCGGGGTGCTCGCGGGCAGGCGGTACGCCGACGGCAAGCCCGTTCCTGCGGAGGAACGGCCCGCGGCCTGACCAACGTTTGCGATTTCGGTCCGGCCAGCGCGAGCCGCCAAAGAACGGGGCGCACCAGACCCGCCCGGGGGCCGCTGCGGGAAGGCTCCGGGCCACCAACGTTGCCGGATCCCCGGCGAGTGACGGTTCCCGGCGACTCCGGCCCCCAGAGCCCCGAGGATCCGTCCGCAGAGGCTGCCTCCATACCTCCTACCCCTCGGCAAATCCGGTCTCTTGCATCTCTCGCATGCCGTCGCAGCTTGCAACAACGAAGAAGAACGACTACTCTGAACTATAGTGCCCCCGATTTTTCTGGACAGTAGTTTAGCCAACCAACCGGGGGGTCCGAGAGAGAGGGAAGCGTTGGATGTCTCAGAGTACGGAAGTGCAGAGCGGACTGGGCCGTTTGGGGAGGCCGGCCGGCCTCCCCAAACGGTGGAGCGCGCGGCGGAAGGTCGAAGTGGTGTTGCGGTTGCTGCGCGGCGAGGACATCGGCGAGGTGAGCCGGGAGATTCGGGTTGCGCCACCGGAGCTGGAGCGGTGGCGGCGCGAGTTCCTGGAGGGCGGCCAGCAGGGCCTCAAGGTGAAGAACCGGCCGGGAGGCGAGCTGATGCGGACCCGGGCAAAGCTGGGGGAGATGACCATGCGGGTCGAGTTGCAGGCGGAGCTTCTCGAAAAAAGGGGGTTCGGGGACGAGCTGAGGAAGCTCTTGAGGCGCTTGGACGGATGAGTCCAGCCACGAACCAGCCGTACCCGCTGACGATGGTGTGCGAGACATGGCGTGTCGCGCGTTCGAGCGTGTATGCGCTACGAGCGCAACAGGGCGGGCCAGGGACGTCCGATCGCCGGCAGCCGGGGAAGCGGGGCCCGAAGACGGCACTGAGCGACGAGGAGTTGCTGCAGGAGATCCGGACGGTGCTGAAGGCGAGTCCGTTCCTCGGCGAGGGGCACCGGAAGGTGAAGGCGCGTCTTGCGGCCAAGGGGGTTCGGGTCGGCAAGAACCGGGTCCTGAAACTGATGCGGGCGAACGGGCTGCTGGCGCCGGTACGACGGGGACATCCCCGCGGAGACCGGAGCCACAGCGGCCGGATCCGAACCGAGCGACCCGACGAACTGTGGGGCACGGACGCGGCACGGTTCTGGACAAAGACGGAGGGCTGGTGCTGGTTCTTCGTGGCCGTCGACCACTGCGCCTCGGACGTCGTCGGCTGGCACATCGCGAAGAAGGGTGACCGCTGGGCCGCGCTGGAGCCGGTCCGCCAGGGGGTGCGGGCCCACATGGGCGGCTTCGACAAGGCCATCGCTCTGGGCCTCGGTCTGCGGCACGACTGGGGCTCGCAGTACAGGGCCAAGCAGTTCCAGGCCGAGATCCAATGGCTCGGCATCCGCTCCACACCCGCCTACGTCGGCGAGCCGGAGTGCAACGGCGTCGCGGAGCGCTTCATCCGCACGCTCAAGGAGGAGTGCATCTATCTGCACGACTTCGAAACCCTCGAGGAGGCCAGAGAGGTGATCGGCGCCTTCGTCGAGCGCTACAACAACAGCTGGCTTCTCCAGCGCCACGGGTATCTGACCCCGGCCCAGGCCCGCGAAAAGCTCAGCCGAAAGGCAGCATGATGTTTAAGCCGTCCCCTTGTCCAGGAAACCCGAACCGGTACAGAACAGACTACCCGAACGTCACTGAACTGGGTCACGCCCACTTGACGTTTACACACTTCTTGCCCCGACCTCGCGGAAGGATGTTTCGAATCATGATCTTCGCTATTACTTCTCTCGTGTTTGTAGCCACTCTTGGCTACCGCGTGGTCAGCGAACTCCGTTCTGTCGACCCTAACTGGCAGCGGGTGGCGGCGTTGGGGTTGACCACGGTGGGGTGCCTCGGTATGGGGATCGCACTCTGTCTGTAATCCGTCGGTTGCCGCGAGAGATTGCCTCACTCACCCGTTCTTCTCCTTCTCACGGTAGCGGTTGGCTCCACGCTGTTCTTTCTTGCCGCCGCGTGTGGGTCCGATCCGGATTTCCCTCCGCCCGTCGCCACGCCGACGGAATCCGCCGCCGACACCCAACCAACCGAAGTCTGCGATTGGCAGTCCGCGGTGCAGGTCGGAGGTGTACCGGAAACCGCTCCGTGCCGGCTGGATTTTCGCGAGCTCACGCGTCTTGAAGGGGACATGGATGGTATGATTCCGGCAAGTCCGGTCGCCTTGCTCAAGGATGGCAGGTTTTTGACCGCAACCTGGTCTCTGGGGAAGCTGGGCCTTTGGGCGGTGAATGGGGACTTTCTGGAGTCGTTCGGGCGAGGCCCCGGCGAAGGTCCGGGCGAGTTCCACTACGCGACCGGCTTTGCGCGCTCTGGCGACGATGAGTTCTGGATATCGACTGGCAGCCAGGTCATGCAATGGTATTCGGCCAGCGGCCGGTTCCTGGGCTCCGTGCGCGTTTCCCCCCATGGAGGAGTGGGGAAAGGGGGAGTGGCAACCTACGGGAACGCAGTGATTGCCACCGCTCCGGCCTTTGGCGGAGGAGCAACCGGATTTGCTTTGCACGGCGACAGCGTTCGCTCGCTTGGGGCTTTCGGAGCCGCAGGAGAGCCATTGATCTTTCTGGCGGCGGCGGAGGATCTCGGGATCTGGTCGGCTCCGTATGACCGCTGTGTACTCAGGCGGCATTTCTGGCCTACGGGCGCGGTGTCGGACTCGATCGTCATCGCTCGCGAGTGGTTTCCGGGTCCCGCGGACGATCCGGCCAACGTGTTTGGTCTGCACGCTGGAGAGGGGTTGCTTTGGGCGTTGACCGCTCCGGCGGATCCCGATGCGCCGGACGAACCGTTGATGATATCCGAAATCGAATCAGCAGCGGCGAATTCCGACGTGAATGCGATTCTGGCAAGACAGGACATCTTCAGGGACAATGTGATCGAGGCGTTCACACCCGATGGTCAACTGGTTGCATCCATTCGGTTCGACACCTTCCGGGAGACCCCCCAACCCATCCACGGAGACCTCTGGTTCCGCATCACCGACGACGAACTTTCCATCGTGATACTGGAGGCGCGTCTGATTCCGCGGTAGCGCTCCACGGGCCCCCGAAGTGCGGCCCGGACTTCCGCCGCGACCAACCACCGTCACATCATCTCCCAGCTCTCGCAGGTGTCCGCCACGGCCCGCATGGCCTCCGCTTCGCCCCGGTCCACCGTCAGCAACCAGCGTTGCTTCGTGGCCGCGACCCTGGCGATGTACCAGCACTTGTTCTTCTTTGGCAGCCAATCCTTCGGATCCTTGGCGCTCTTGTCCCGGTTCACCTCCGGCGCGGCCAGCGTCAGGTTGTCCAGGTCGCGGGCGAACTGCTTGCGCTTTTCCGCGTCCCACGCGCACGCGCCCGAAAGGTGGGCCTGCTTGAGCGCGACCATGTGCTCGATGTGCGTTTCCGTTTTGTTGTCGAAGACCGTGCCGGTGTAGGGCCCGTAGATGCGCCCCATGCGCGCGATCAACGAATCCTCCACCGTCTGCGGATAGCGATAGTCGTCGCGATCGTAGTCCGAGCAATCGTCTTCAGGCGCGACGGCCAGAGTCTGCCCCGCGATGACCACCTCGGGCATGGGCAACAGCAGGACCAGAACGAACCACAGGTCGCCCGGCGATCCCGCGAGGGTTACGTCGATTCCGTCGGGATGTTCCCTCACCATGCACCGCGCGTCCCACCATGTGGTGGAGCCATCGGCGTTGGCGCGACCCGACCAGCAGAAGGGCAACGCTTCGCCCATCTCCCGGTCGGCGACGGCAAGGCCTGCCAAGGTGTCCGCCTTGGTGAATTCGCCCCTGGCCGTCCGCACATCGCCCGAATCGCCCGCCAGCGCCATCAGGGCGGCCAGAGCGGGGGGGCCCGTCACCTCATCGATCGGAGCGTCCACCAGAGAAGCGCACCCGGCGGTCAGCGAAACCGCAAGAAGTCCCGCCAGGTGCCGGAGTCGAGCAGACTGTCCAGCGGTCATTTCAATTCTCCTGTTTGGGATGAAGGCCGATTCCCCCCCACCCCGATGACCACCGCTTCGTGGTCCGCTCCCGCAGGACGTTCGGCAAAGCCCTGACAACATACTCGGCCAAGGATGAGATCGAAGGCCGGGCGTGTCAATGGCTGATTGGGACAGCGACCGCGACAAAGCACCAAAACATCCACGATGCCGAGCAATCTGTCGAGAGCCGCGCGAGGTCGGGCAAGCAGCGCGAAGGGGAGCCGCAAGGGGTCGCGGAAACGCCGCGAAGGGAGAGCCCCGCACGGTCACAGAGCCACCGCGAAGGAGACCCGAACGGGAGTCGGAGGATGCCGTCGCCACGGATGGGCAAAGATGAGCGGAAACCGCCGCGAACACGGGGCGGACGCGCAGCGACATGGACCGGTGGGCCGATCCGCCGTACCTTCGTTCCCTGGTCGGTCGGATGCCGACGCGCATCACCTGAGCCGAAAACCCGCAATGAAACACGCCCTTCTCGTCGCGCTGGCCGGCGCCGCACTGCTGGCCGGAACCGGCCGGTCCTCCCCGAGTTCCGGTGCCGCCACGGCCCCCGGTGAACAGGTCTCTGTGCCTGTCGAACAAGGCGCCGTGCCCGCAAGCTCAGGTCCCGCCAGCGCGCCGCCGACCGCCGAGTGCGCCTCTTCCACCGAGTGCGCCGCCCCCGCCCCCCTCTCCCCGGTCATCGAGCGCTACTGCACCCGCTGCCACAACGAGCGCTCCCTGCGCGGCAACCTCTCCCTCGAAGGCTTCGACGTGGCCCGCGCGGCCGAGAACGCGGAGACCGCCGAGCGCATGATTCGCAAACTCCGCGCGGGGATGATGCCGCCCCCCGGCGCCCGCCGCCCCACCGAAGACACCTTGGCGGCGCTGGCCTCGGCGCTGGAGGAGGGCATCGACGCGGCCGCCGCCGGTCATCCCCACATCGGCGCGCGCCCCTTTCAGCGCCTCAACCGGGCCGAGTACGCGCGCGTCATCCACGACCTGCTCGGCCTCACCGTCGATCCCGAGAGCTGGCTTCCCCCCGATCGCATCACCCACGGCTTCGACAACATCGCGGCCTCGCAGACCCTTTCCCCCACCCTGATGGACGCCTACCTGGCCGCGGCCTCGGAGATCGCCCGGCGGGCCGTCGGCGACCGCGACGCGGCCCCCATCTCGGTCAGCTACAACAACCCGCCCGCCCTCTCGCAGCATGAATGGGAACGGGTCGAGGGGGCGCCCTTCGGAACCCGCGGCGGGATCAGCGCGCTGCACGCCTTCCCGGCCGACGGCGAGTACACCTTCGAGATGAGCTTCATGTCGGGCTGGGGCGAGCGCTTCCACGACATCGACATCTCGGTGGATGGCGAACGGGTGGCTCTGGTCCGCTACGGCGGCGACATCGACTTCCAGGGTCGCAAGGGATTCCCGGTCCGCACAGAACCGATCTTCATTCGCGCGGGCGAACGTCGTCTCGCGGCCGCCTTCGTGCGCACCATGGACGGGCCGTACGAGGACCTGATCCGTCCGCACGACTGGTCGCTCACCGGCACCGAAGCGAGCTACGGCACGACCTCTCTGCCGCACCTGATGAGCCTCACCGCCGAAGGGCCGCACAACGCGACCGGGGTGTCGGACTTTCCCGCGCGGCGGCGGATCTTCTCGTGCCGTCCCACCGCGCCCGAGGAGGCGGAGCCCTGTGCCCGCGAAATCGTCTCAAGGCTGGCGGCGGATGCCTACGGCCGCGATCCGGGCCGCGAGGAGATCGACGACCTTCTCGATTTTTTCCGCCTCGGGAGCCAGGAAGGGGGATTCGAGGCCGGGATACGAACGTCGTTGGAAGCCGTCCTTTCCTCCCCCCACTTCATCTTCCGCATGGAGCGACAACCGCGAGGCGCAGGCCCCGGCGATGTCTATCCCGTTGCCGCCGAAGATCTTGCCAGCCGTCTTTCCTTCTTTCTGTGGGGCAGGGCGCCGGACGACGAACTGGTGGCCACTGTGCGCGACGGTTCGCTCACTCGCCCGGAGGTGCTGGAGGCCCAGGCGCGGAGGATGCTCGCCGATCCCCGTTCGGAGGCGCTCTCCACGCGCTTTGCTTCGCTCTGGCTGCGGTTGCAGGATGTGGACAAGGTCAGCCCCGACGCCTTTCGCTTCCCCAACTACAGCCGCCAGCTTAGCCACGCCATGCGGCGCGAGACCGAGCTTTTCTTCGACGACCTGGTGCGGCGCGACGGCGGTCTGCCCGAGCTTCTCGACGCCGGCTACACCTTTGTGAACGAACGACTTGCGCGCCACTACGGAATCGATGGCGTTCACGGCGAAGCCTTCAGGCGGGTGGAGTACCCGGACGGGCGCAGGCGCGGAATTCTGGGGCACGGCAGCATTCTGGTGCAGACCTCGCTGGGGAACCGGACCTCGCCGGTGTTGCGCGGCAAATGGGTGATGGAGGTGCTGCTGGGGACGCCGCCGCCACCACCACCACCGGGAATTCCCGACCTGGAAGAGACCGAGAGCTCGCTGGAGGGAAGGACGCTCAGCACCCGTGAACGGCTGGAGATGCACCGCTCCAATCCGAACTGCTCGTCGTGCCACAACCTGATCGATCCGATTGGACTTGCGCTCGACAACTTCGATGTGACGGGACAGTGGCGGATTCGCGAGGGGGGCGCCGGTCTCGACACGCGCGGCACCTTCTACGACGGCACCGAGATCGAGACGCCGAGCGATCTGGCCATGGTCCTGCTGAAGCGTCCGATGCCGCTCGCGAGGCAGTTCACCGAGAATCTGATGGCCTACGCCTACGGCCGCGAGATCGAATACCGCGACCAGCCCACGGTGCGGCGAATCGCCGGGCGGGCCGCCGAGAATGGCTACCGGATGTCGGCCTTTGTGCTCGGGGTGGTGATGAGCGAGCCCTTCCGAATGAGGGAGGTGGCGGGGGTGGGGGAAGGGTAGCTGGACGCGGGGTCGGAGTAGCCTCGGGTCAGGTGGGACCGCGCTGCAGGGTGGGGCGCATGACGACCATGCGCGTGTCTCCTCCGGGGGTCTCGCGGACGGTGGTCATGAACTCGCTGCCGTCGCAGACCGCACCCAGTCTCTCGTCGAAGCGGAGTTGGGCCACAAGCTCGCCGGCCTCCGGATCGATAACCTCAATCATTGTGTCCAGGGCCAGGTGCACCGATGTCGCGTCGTCGGGTTCGGATCCGGGCGTCCACCGTTCGTCGGGAATCTGCGCGTAAACCCAGAGCAGTCCGTCCGCGGCTTCGTGCATATGGAAGACGTCGCGCGGAGGCGGTTCCGTGATGTACCAGGCGTCGATGTCGTCGATCGACCCCATCCTGTTGGGCTCGAACCAGTCCGCTTCGCGCACGATGACGAGATCGCGCTGACCGGGCGCCGCCCATCGGTGCAACTCGTACGACCAGCGCACGGCAGTCCAATAGAGGCCTGATCGGGCCGGCGCGACGCGACGGCCATCCAGGTCGGGCATCATCCGGGTGGCCAATTCCGCCGAGACCAGGTCATGGGACGCGATGAGGCCCCCGGTACTGTCCGCGACCCTGACAAGTCGAAAGGAGGCTTCGTCGAGATCGACGGGCGTGGCTGAGAAGACAAAGCCTCCATCGCGCAACCGCGCCGAATTCCACGGTCGCCATTCCAGCGTGGCGGTGCCGAGATGGTTTCCCTCCAAGTCCAGCGTCACGACCGCGAGCCGGCGCCGGTCCACAACAACCAGCCTGTTGCCGGAGCCGACGATCCGCAAATCCCGCCCCAGCTCTCCGGGCCCCTCGCCCGCCCGCCCGATGGCACGCGTCGCGCGCCCGGAGGCAGCGTAAACGAAGAGAGTCTCGCCACCCACGATTCCACTCGAAACGAACTCCCCGGTGGAGAGCCGGCCCAGTCGGCACCTGGCAGATGGATCGGCTGCGATCGATGCGGAATCGTCAGGATGTCCAAGGACCGCCACCTCCTCCAGCAAGACCGCGCAGGAGTCGCAGACCGGATCGCCGCGCAGAATCAGCGTGGCCGGATCGCCCGGCGTGGTTGTTTCGCCGCAACCCCAGAGAGTGGTCCCGCTAGCAAGAAACAGAATCCCGAATGGCCTGAACCAGGCACAATGTCGTTGGCCCTGCGAGCGAACAACATCAGTTCGGGCGTTCAATGCAGTGTCCTATTCTCCCGTCGTCGCGTTCGTCGCAAGCTACGATCACCAAGATTGACCAACGACGCATTGGATGTTCTCCTTCGGACAAGGATGGATTGACAGCGATCACGGCCAACGCAACCCGCTCGTGGCCTGTTGGCAAACCCGCAGCGAATGGTCAGGCACCAATCGCCGAGCCCCGGAACCCACTGGCAGCGCCCCTCCGCGCTATCCTACATTGACTATCCTACCATTGATTGTCCAGCCCTTGTCGCTTCCCCCCCGGAGCCGCCATGAACTTTCTGACCGGAATCGCCCTTCCCCGCCGCACCTTCCTTCGCGGCGCGGGCGCGACCGTTGCGCTGCCGCTCCTCGACGCCATGTTCCCGGCCGGCCGTTTGCGCGCCGCCGCGGCCAACGAACCGCCGACGCGCCTGGTCTGCATCGAGGAGGTGCACGGGGTCGCGGGCTGCAACGAGTGGGGCGCCGGGCAACACCTCTTCGCTCCCGCCGCCACCGGCCGCGATTTCGAGCTCTCCGACGCCAACGTCCTCAAGGCGCTCGAACCGTGGCGCGACTACATGACGATCGTCAGCAACACCGATGTGCGCATGGCGGAAGCCTTCGAGGCGCAGGAGGTCGGCGGCGATCACTTTCGCTCCAGCGCCGTCTTCCTCACCCAGTCCCACCCCAAGCAAACCCAGGGATCGGACATCCACTGCGGCACCTCGCTCGACCAGTTGCACGCCCAGCGCTTCGGCCAGGAGACCGTGCTGCCATCGCTTCAGCTCTGCATCGAGCGCACCGACAAGGGCGGCGGCTGCGACTACAACTATTCCTGCGCCTACACCGACTCGATCTCGTGGTCTTCGCCCACCACCCCGTTGCCGATGACGCGCAGTCCGCGCACCGCCTTCGACATGCTCTTCGGGGCGGGGGGCAGCGCGGAGGAACGCTCACGGCGGCGGCGAACGCACAGCTCGATCCTGGACTGGGTGGCCGACGAGGTGGCGGGAATGCGCTCACAGCTCGGGGCGGCCGATTGGCGGCGGGTCGACCGCTACCTGGAGAGCGTGCGCGAGATCGAACGCCGCATCGAACGGGTCGAGGCCCGCAATACGAGTGGGGAGCCGCGCGAACTTCCCGGAGCGCCGCCGGGTGTGCCCGATTCCTTCTCGGAGCACATGCGCCTCATGTTCGACCTGCAGATCCTGGCCTTCGAGACCGACGCCACGCGTGTGATCGCCTTCAAGACCGGCCGCGACGCCTCCAACCGCACCTTCCCCGAGAGCGGCTCCGAGCGCGCCTTCCACCCCGCCTCGCACCACGGCGGCCGCGAGCGCGCGATCATGGAGTTCAACAAGATCTGCCAGTACCGGACCGGCCAACTCGCCTACTTCCTGCAGCGCCTGCAAGAGACCGCCGATGGCGACGCCAGCCTGCTCGACCGTTCGCTGATCGTCTGGGGATCGCCGATGGGAGACGCGAATCTGCACAACCATCGCCGCTGTCCGCTCGTTCTGCTGGGCGGCGCGAATGGCGCGCTGGAGGGCAATCTCCACCTCCGCGCCGACACCGGGACGCCGATGGCCAATGTCTTCACCACGCTGCTCCACCGCCTGGGCCACACCGATCTCAAGGGGTTCGGGGACTCGACGGGCGAGTTCGCGCTGTCCGCTCCGGCCGCAGAGTGAGTGCGGGTCCGTTTCCCGCCACGACGGGCCGTTGGCGGTTGTACGGGGGTTGGGTTGAGGGGGAGGGAGCGCGGCGGTCCGGGCGCGGCGCGTTGTCCGGCAAGCTACGGCGGGCTGCACGCGCGGCAGCCGGGGGACGCACGGCCTTCGGCCAACGCGTACGTTCGGCGCTGGTTGCGGCTCCGGCTCTGGCGCTGGCGGCCGCGCTGCTTGGTGCGGTGGGCGTCGCGTTGCCTGGCGCGCTCGCCGCGCAGGACCGGGCGGGCCCGTCTGCGGTGGCGGCGGCCGCCGCGCGGGGCGATCTCGAAGCCGTCCGCGAGCTTCTCCGGGACGGTGCCGATGTGAATGCTCCCCAGGGCGACGGGATGACCGCGCTGCACTGGGCAGCCGAACGCGGCGACGGGGCGCTGGCCGGGATCCTGCTGTGGGCGGGCGCGCGGGTGGATGCCGGAACGCGCATCGGGAGCTACACGCCGCTGCACCTGGCGGCGCGCGCGGCGAGCGAAGCCGTAGTGGCGCAACTCCTTGAGGCCGGGGCCGACCCCCGGGCGCGCACCACAAACTCGGGCGTGGAACCGCTCCACCTGGCGGCGGCCGCGGGCGATCCGGGTGTGGTGCGGGCGCTGATCGCGGGGGGCGCCGACGTGAATGGTCGCGAGGGTGCGTGGGACCAGACTCCGCTCACCTTTGCCGCAGCCGCGAACCGGGTGGCGGCGATCGAGGCGCTTCTGGAGGCGGGGGCCGATGTGGGGGCCGCGTCGAGGTCGGTCGACGTGTCCGAGTGGGAGAAGGCCGACGCCGCCGCCGAACGGCGCATCGACCAGTTCCTGGAGAGTTTCCGCGAGCGCGAGGGCGGCGGTCCCGGGTGGCAACCGACGCCGAGCCAGGTGCAGGCCGCGATCGAGGCGTCCCGCGAGATCCAGCGGCGGTGGCCGGATGTGCCCGATCCCGCGGACGACGGGACCGGGGAGGGGGCCGGGACGGGCGAAGAGGAGGCCGGGCAGGAAAGCGGGCCGCCGGGGCAGGAGCCGGAGCCGGGTGGGGAGGGGGAGGGAGAGGAAGCCGGTGTTGCCACCGAAGCGGACGAATCCGGGGGCGTGGCCGCAACGCCGGACGCGGCCGCTCCCCACGAGGCGGCCCTGGCCGACAGTGCCGCCGCCTCCGCTGCGGGTACCGGGGCGGACAGCGCCGCTCCCCCCCGCCCCCCATCCTACGGCCAGCTCGTCGGCGCATGGGGAGGCCTCGCCCCGCTCCACCATGCGGTCCGCCAGGGCCACGCGGCCTCGGTCCTCGCGCTCCTCGAGGGCGGCGCCGAGATCGACCAGCCCTCCGGCGATGGCACCACCCCCCTTCTCATGGCGGCCGTGAACGGCCAGTTCGATCTGGCGCTGGCCCTGCTCGATCGCGGCGCGGACCCCAATCTGGCCGGCGCATCGGGCGCGACCCCGCTCTTCGTGGTCCTGGAGCGGCAGTGGGCGCCGCGGGCCTCCTACTCCCACCCCACCGAGCACCTCCGCCAACGCGCCACCTACCTGGAGACGCTGGCGGCCCTCCTCGATGCGGGCGCCGATCCGAACGCCCGTCTCACGACCCATCTCTGGTATATGGAGTACACCTTCGGCGTGCTGCGCGGCAGCGGCATCAATCTCCAGGGCGCGACCCCCTTCTGGCGGGCCGCCTACGCCCTGGACATCGACGCCATGCGGCTACTCAGCGATCACGGCGCCGATACCTCCCTTCCCACCACGAAGCCGCCCCAGCGACGACGCCGCGCGCCCGCCGCCGACAGCGCCGCCGCGGAAGAAGCCGACCCCTCGGGCCTGCCCCCCATTCCGGTCGGTGGCCCCGCGATCCACCCCATTCACGCGGCGGCCGGGGTCGGCTACGGACAATCCTTCGCCGGCAATGCGCACCGCCACGTCCCCGGCAACTGGATGGCCGCGTTGCGCTTTCTGGTCGAGGAGTGCGGCGCCGATGTGAATGCCCGCGACGCGAACGGCTACACCCCGCTCCACCACGCGGCCTCGCGGGGCGACAGCGAAATGGTCCTCTACCTGGTCGATCGGGGCGCCGACGTGACCGCCGTCAGCCGCCGCGGCCAGACCACTGCCGACATGGCCAACGGCCCGATTCAGCGCCAGCAGCCTTTTCCCGAAACCGTCGTCCTCCTCGAAGCGCTCGGCTCGAAGAACAATCACAACTGCCTGAGCTGCTAAGAGGGTCTGCGCCATGCGCACACCGACTCCGAGCGGCAAGTCATTCGGGAGTGGCCCGTCATCCTGTCCGGCGTTGGGCCGGCGGCACGGACCGGGCGTCTTCCCCCTACGGCTCCCGTCCGAGCGCCGTCGCGATCGCCTGCGCCACCCGTTGCTCCAGGGTTCCGCGCGACTGGCAGTGGATGGGGTTGCCGCTCACCGCGCTGGGGCGCCCGAAGGCATCGACGATCGTGAGGATCTCGGAGCTCTCTTCTCCCTTGGAGGTGATCCGCGTGATGACCGACAGGGTGATGTCGTAGCGGTTGGCGAGCGGCCCCGATAGATCCGATCCGCAATCGACGAAGGTGTTCATGCGGTCGCCACCGATGCGCCGCGCGCGGTAGCCCTGGTTGCCGATCTCCATGACGGGGGGATTGGTGTGCTCAATTGGAATCTCGAGCTGCGCGTAGACCCCGCCGACCACCCGCCAGACGGTGGCCGCGGCGACATCGATCGTGCGGATGCCGACCCCGGGCTCGTTGTAGATGTCGACGGGCCTGTAGCCGCCGACGCGCACCACGGTCCGTCGCTGATTGGGAAGCGAAGGCGCGTCCTCGCTGCCGCCACCGCCCGCCGCGCCGGCGCAGCCACCGGCAACGAACGCCACCAGCGCGGCCGCCAGTCCCCCGAACACGGCTGGCCGCCGCCGCACACCCACCAGGAGCCCGCCCACGCGCCGCCGCCGCTTCGAGTCGCCCCGATTCCCCGAAGTTCTGCCGCCTCGCCCCGTTCCGCCCGCCTCCCGGCATCCGCCGCCCGCCCTGCCCTCCCGAAATCTCACGCCTGACCCTCTTCCGGTCGGTCCAGTTCCGCTCCATCCAGTCATTGTTCGGCCTCCTCTGCGCCCCTGTCGCTGCGCCCCCGGTCCAACGCGCGCGCCACCGCATCCGATTCCCAGATCACCGGTTCGCCCCGCCGCCGCAGGACAGCGCGAATCCGCTCCGCCCACGACGACCGTCTCACCAGCACGAGCTCAAGGTAGGGGGGCGCGGGAATCCCGTCCACGATCCGCACAAAGTGCAGGTCCCCCAGCTCTCGCGGATGCGGAATCTCGTAGCGGCGTCCCGCCCAGGCGAAGACGACCCGCCCGGCCCGCCCGAATTCCTCCGCCCGCCAACGCTGCTCAATGAACACTTCGTCCTCCACCTCGAACTGGTCCGGCCCGATCCGCAGCCCGCGACGGTAGTACCCCGGATCGAAGTCCAGTCCCTCGTGGCGCCGGAATCCCTGGTCCATCGCGTAGTCAAGCCCCTCGTAGTCGTCCTCGCGCGCCAGCCACTCCAGATGATGACGCAGCTCGTGGTCGATCGTCTCGCGAATCTGCTCGTCCCAGTCGAAGTGGGGATCGATCTCGGCCAGCGCACGGAAGGAACCCCAGTAGAGGAGGACGCGCGACCGCACCGTTTCGGGTCCCTCCCAGTCCGACAGATACGAATCGGTCACGCATTCGCCAAGGGTGCAGACCTGCGGGAAGCGCGGATGCGGCAGCCGTTTGCGGTGAATGGTGAGCCCGTCCACGCCCTCGCGGAAGCGCGGCGGAATGGCCTCGAAGATGCGGCGGGCCTCTCTCTCGAAGTCGTCGAAGTCCATAGATTAGGCGCTGGCTGAAGCGATCCGTCTCGCGGGATTCGCCGGCGTCCGCATCCGGCGTCCCCGCGCGCGCGGCACGGCATACCGGAGAAGGCAGGCGTCGATGTCAGGAGCAAAGGGCCGGCCGGCCGCGGTCATCTTCATTCTCGTCACCGTCTTCATCGATGTGCTGGGGATCGGCATCATCATCCCCATTTTGCCCGAGCTGATCAAGGACTTCGCCGGGGGAAGCACCGCGCTGGCGGGCCGCTGGGTGGGAGTTCTGGCCGCTTCCTACGCGCTGATGCAGTTCGTCTTCGCGCCGCTCCTGGGCGCCGTTTCGGACCGGGTGGGGCGCAGACCGGTGATCCTGATCTCGCTCTTCGGGCTGGGCATCGACTACATCGTCATGGGATTTGCCCCGTCGCTGGGGTGGCTCTTCGCGGGACGGCTCGTCGCGGGGATCATGGGGGCGAGCATCACCACCGCCAACGCCTACATTGCCGATGTCTCCAGGCCCGAGGACCGTGCGCGCAACTTCGGCTTCATCGGCGTCGCCTTCGGCCTCGGCTTCATCTTCGGACCGGCGCTGGGCGGGCTCCTCGGCGGAATCGATCTGCGTCTGCCCTTCTTCGTCTCGGCGGGTCTGGCGCTGGTGAACTGGCTCTACGGCTTCTTTGTTCTGCCCGAATCGCTGCCGCCCGCAAAGCGCGACCGCTTCGAGTGGAGGAAGGCGAATCCGGTGGGTAGCCTGCATGTGCTCGGCGCCTATCCGCTGGTGGCGGGACTGACCGCGGCCCTCGTCTTCGTTGTTCTGGCGCAGCGCGGGCTCGAAACCGTCTGGGTCCTCTACACCGGCCACAAGTTCGGCTGGGACGAACAGGCAAACGGACTCTCGCTGATGCTGGTCGGCACCATGGCGGCGATTGTGCAGGGGGGACTTGTGCGCCCGATCGTGGGCAGGCTGGGGGAACGCCGTGCAATCCTCTACGGTCTGGTCGTGGCGGTGCTGACCTTCGTGGGCTACGGACTGGCCACCGCCGGCTGGATGCTCCTCGTCTTCATCGTCTTCGGTTCGATCGGGGGCGTGGCCGGACCGGCGCTCCAGAGTCTGGTGGCGGGCGCGGTTCCGCCCCAGGACCAGGGGAAGGTGCAGGGGGGAATCGCCTCGCTGATGAGCCTGACCGGCATCCTCGCGCCACTGATCTTCACGGCCGGGCTGTTCAGCTACTTCACCTCGGAGCAGGCGTCGATCGAGTTGCCGGGGGCGCCGTTCCTCCTGGGCGCGGCGATGTACGCGTTGGCGTTCTGGTCGCTGGTGCGGCTGTTCCGGCGGATGCCGGGGTAGGGCGCGAGTGGATCCAGGGATGGAATCGCGAGCGCATCACGGAAGTTCCCCCGCCCCCAGTTGCCCGAAGAGGAAGGCCAGCTCCATGGCGTTGTCGCGCACGTTCCGGCTGAAGGTCCGCCCGCCCGCGTGTCCCCGGCGCGGATTGTAGTCGAGGATCACCGGCAGCCCCGAGCTTGTTGCTGCCTGGAGACGGGCCGTCATCTTGCGCGCCTGCAGCGGTGGCACCCGCGTGTCGAGGTCGCCCTGGGTAAGCATCACCGCCGGATACGCCACGCCGTCGCGCACGTTCTGGTAGGGGGAAAAGGTCCGCAGCACCTCGAACTCCTCGGGCACGGCCGCGTTTCCGTATTCGAGCAGGGCGGGCATGTTGTTGGTGTGCGTGAACTGGTGGAAGCGCACCATGTCGAGGTCGGGTAGGCCGCAGAAGACCGCGCGGAAGAGCTCCGGCCGTTTGGTCAGCGCCGCGCCCACCAGCAGTCCGCCATTGCTGACGCCGCGGATCGCCAGGCGGCCGGGGTTGGTATAGCCGCTCGCCACGAGCCATTCCGCCGCCGCGATGAAGTCGTCGAAGACATTGGGTTTGTTCTCAAGCATTCCCGCACGGTGCCAGTCCTCGCCGAACTCGCCGCCGCCGCGCAAGGTTGCCAGGGCATGGATTCCGCCGCGTTCCATCCAGGCCGCCGCGCTTGCGCTGAAGCGGGGCAGATTGTTGACATTGAAGCCGCCGTAGCCATAGAGGAGCGCGGGCGTGTCGCCGTCGGGCACAAGTCCGCGTCTGTGCGCGAGATACATGGGCGCGCGCGTGCCGTCGGCGGAGGTATACCACACCTGCGTCATCTCGTAGCCGGAACCGTCGAAGGGTGCCGCCGAGGGCAGCCAGGGCCCGGTTTCCATCGTCTCCAGATCGATCCGCCGGATATGGGAAGGCGTGACCAGAGAGTTGAGGGTGATCAATCCCGCACCTTCGCCCCAGGAGCGCAGGCTCGCCACGTGGTGCTCGGGGATGGGGATTTCGCCGGTTCGGTTGCCCTCCAGGTCGTAGCGCACAATGCGGCTGCTTACGTTGTGCAGGTAGTCGGCGTAGATTGCGTCGCCGATGATCTGGTAGCCGGTCAGCAGGTCGTCGGATTCGGCGATGACCTCGCGCCAGTTGGCGGGATCGCGGCGGTTGAGATTCACCGCCAGCACACGGTTCCTGGGCGCGTCCACATTGGTCAGGAGCCAGAGTTCGCCGTGCACGAAGCGGGGGCTGAAGCGGGCCGGGGCGCCGACGATGAGCGGTTCGGCTTCTCCTTGGCTGTGCAAATCCTGAATGTAGAGATCGGTGCGGGCCCAGCCGTGCTGAACGGAAAAGACAAGGTAGCGGCCGTCTCCGCCTGCGGTCGTGTTGATGAACTTCTCGGGTCCGTGTCCCTCGCCGAAGAGCTCGCGGTCGCCGACAATCGCGGTGCCCAGGGTGTGATGGCGGACCCGGGGGCCGTCCTCGCGCGATCGCCAGGTGTAGTAGAAGCCGGTGCCCTCCGCGTCGAAGAAGGTGGAACCGTAGAGGAAGGTGGGCAGCCGGTCGGGCAGGTCTTCGCCGGCGGCCACGTCGCGGATACGGATTTCGACCTCATCGCGGCCACCATCGCGGAGCGCATACATCATCAGATTACCGTCCGGTGAGAGGTCGCGAATGCTCACGCTGGTGGTGCCGTCGGGATGAATGTCGAGCGGATCGATCACCACCTCAAAGTCGCCGTTCGGGTCGATCGGCTCGCGCTCGGGCTCCTCCGGCGCCTGGCGGCGGTAGATCGCGGCCACCTCTTCTCCCGGCCGCCGCAAGCTGAAGTACTCGAAATCGCCCGCGCGGCGCGGAAAGATCGCCCCCGGCACATCCATCAGCTCACGCAGCCGCGCGGCCAGCTCGCTTCGCAGCGGAGTGTCGCCCACAATGCGCTCGGCGTAGGCGTTCTGTTCGTCGATCCAGGCGCGCGTCCCGGGGCTGTCCTGGTCCTCGAGCCAGCGGTAGTCGTCCACGAATTCGACGCCGTGTAGCGTGTCCGCCACGGGGTCGCGTCGGCTCTCGGGTGGGGACGGCCAGCGATCGCAGGCGGCCGCGGCCACAATGAGAAAGACGGCGGCGGGGCGGAGGATTCGGTACGGCATGGCTGGCTCCGGCACGTGATGCGGCGAGGCGACCGCTTGCTCTCGGGGGCGTTGCGGCAAGATGGGCTGGTGTTGCGGCAAGATGGGCAAGGGTGGCCGCGAGCCGCAAGGAGGCGATTACCGGGCCGGTCGCCCTTCCGTCCGGGCCGCCACTTCAGTGCCAGCGTTCCCGCGAAGACTCCACCCTGTACACGATATGGTCGTGCAACCGCCGCGCCGCCCACTCGTCGATGTACGGCACCACAACCTTCCCGCAGGCCAGACGCACCACCACGGTGGCGAGACCCTTGCGTCGTTGCAGCGGCGATTGCTTCAGGACCACGCTCTGCGCCTTCCGCATCAGACACGCGTCCACCGTCTTTCCTAGGAATCCCCTGCGGCTTGCCAGGCCGTCGTCGTCGTGCAGATACCCGCGCCGCCGCCAGAGCTGCCATCCCGCCAACGTCGCAACCGGAAGCAGGGCCAGCCACCAGGTCAGCCACGGCGTAACCCAGCCGTTCCCCGCAAGGTCCGGCGGACCCCACTCCGCGAACGCGAATCCGAGCATGACGCCCGCAACCAACCAGAATCTCAGCGCCAGCACCCGAATGAACCAGGGTGATACGCGCTTGAACCGTCCGTCGCCGGGAAGAACCGCGATTCCCCCCGCCTCGCGCCCGAACGCCAACGCCCGCAGCTCCTCCGCCGAGCGGCCACGCAGAATGGGGACCTCCAGGGTATCGGCAAGATTCAGACCACCCGGAGCCTGTCCACTCTGCGCCACAATGGTCGCCGCCGGCAGCGCTCGCATCCGGAACCTCCCGAAGCAGCGCAGCACCGGATCCTGGCTCACCGACAGTTGCTGAATGCGAACCGACCGGACGACAACTTCGCGCTGCGTGAGGAGCCCGGCGCGCGACCGGAAGATGCCCCCACTGCCGCCGCCGCTGTGCCAGAGGGTGAAGTTGTAGTGGCGCAGAAGGGCTGCCGTCACAGTCAGGACGAATGCCCCGGCCAACAGGACCAGGAGAACGACGGCGGCCAGGGCGAGTCGAGCGAGTGCGCCCAACCCCGAGAGGCTGCCTGCCGCGCTCTCCGCCCCCTGGGCGAGCAGCTCCAGGATCGGTTCGAGGCCGACGCCGGGCGAGATCAGATCGGCGACCAGACCGGCGATGGCCGCCACAAAAATGAAGTTGCGGTTGGCGAGGCCGATGCGGATCAGATCGGCGGCGGTGAGCTTGAGCAGCATCCTTCGCCGGCCGGCCGGTCCCTCTGAAGCGGCGGTCGCGACAGACATCCGGGCCACATCCGCGCCGTAGCCCGCATACATTCCCCCTGTGCCCGGCTTGCCGCGTTCAGTCGCATCCTGCCCTGCGTCGCCGGTTTCCTCCCCACTCTGCCGCCGCCGGGCCACCCGCGCCCGCAACAGGTCCGCCACCTCGGTCTTCAGCGAAGGAAGGCTGCCCTCTGCCTGCGCCGACCCCGAGGTGTCCAGCGTTACAGTCACCAGCCCCACGATCCGGTCCACCGGGGAACGCTCGATGTTCATCCCCTGCACGCGCTCAAACGGCATGTCAAGGGTGGACTTGCGAATGAATCCCCGGCGAATGAGGAGCCGGTCCGTGCCGATTCGAAAGCGGAAGCAGACCCATTGGGTTACCGAGTAGGCCGCGACCGCAACGACGATCAACCCGGCAAACGCCCACAGAAAGATGACGAAGGAACGCATCTCGTCCGTGTCGTCGCGCATGGTCAGGAAGAGCGCCAGCCACGGCAGAAACGCCGCCTGCAGGGCCCGAATCACAAACTTGATCGTGCTTGCCGCGAAAAACAGCATGGCGAAGGGCGAGGGCCGCTGCCAGTCCTCCGCACCGGAGTTCGCCGGGGGGGATGCCCGGTCGGTGTGGTCTCGGTTCACGATTCGCCTTTCGCGTCGGCCGTCCCTTCCCCCGCCTTGCCGGATCCGGCCGATTCCGCAGTCGGCCCATGGAGCGAAGCGTCAGCCGTGGCGGGCCACTCGTCGGCCCCCTCCGTTCCGGGATCGATCCGCTCCGAGATGTAGATGCGCAGCCGCTCGGCCGTCGTCCTTGAGAACCCACGAATCCGCTGTCCCGAATGCGCCCCGGCCGGAAAGACCGATACGCTCGCCAGCCCGAACCACCGGTCCAGCGGAGTGCTGTCGAGCCTGGTGTGCTGCACGCGGTTGAAGGGGAAGGTCCGCACCGAACGCCACAACACGCCGGAGCGGTACAGAATGTCCTTCTCGCGAACGATGTAGCCCCGGCGCGGAACCGAGATCAGCGGCCAGAGGCACGACCAGAGCGCGAAGACGCCCACGATCGTCCAGACCAGCGGAGGAATCCAGGGAACGCGCTCCCCGATCACGCCGAAGTGGTGAGTCGCGCCCCAGAGCGCCGCGATCAGAATCGCCCGCAAGAGCGCTCCAAGCTGAAGACGCCTCGCGAAACGCGGGTGAAGGGGTCTCCAGGCAAGGTCGCGCGCGCCGGGAAGGGAATCCGGGGGGACTTCCGGATTGACCAACATGCCGCGTGCCTCCTCTGCGAATCGGGGTTGGGGTTCGCTACAGGATCGGGGTTCCGCTCTTCGCCGCGAACTCGCGATAGAGTGCGGAGAGCCGTTCCGTGGTGGGACCGGGCCGGCCACGCCCGATGCGCCGTCCGTCAATTGTAGTCACGCTCGCCAGCTCGCCCATCGTTCCGGTGCAGAAGGCTTCGTCGGCCCGGTAGGCTTCGGCCAGCGAGAGGTCCTTGATCCGGTGCGGGATGGCATTGTCCTGGCAGAGTTCGAGAACGGCGGCGCGCGTAATCCCTTCGGGGCAGGCGACGGCATGGCTGGTCATGACCATGTCAGCCCTTACGATGAAGAAGTTGGTCGCGTTCGTCTCGGCGATGAAACCGCGCGGGTCCAGCATGAGCGCGTCGTCGGCACCGGCTGCGTTGGCCTCGATCTTGGCCAGGATCGACTGGAGAAGGTTGGCGTGGTGGATCTTCGGGTCGAGCGCGTCGGGAGCGAATCGGCGCAGCGAACTGGTGACGAGGGTCAGGCCGGAGCGGTCGTAGACGGGCGCCTTGTGCTCGGCCAGTACGATCAGGGTGGGCCCGGACCGGTTGAGACGCGGGTCCATGCCGCTGGTGAACTTGACGCCGCGGGTCAGGGTGAGCCGGATGTGGACGCCGTCGCGCATGTCGTTGGCGTCGAGCGTGCGGCGGATCTCGGCCGTGATCTCGTCGTTTGCGGGGATCTCGGCGAAGGCGAGCGCGAGGGCCGAAGAGCGGAGCCGCGCAAGGTGCTCCTGAAGCCGAAAGATGCGCCCATTGTAGAGGCGAAGTCCCTCCCACACCGCGTCGCCCCCCTGCACAACCGAGTCGAAGGGGCTGACCCCCGCCTGGTCGCGGTGCGCCAGCTTGCCGTTGACGTTGACGATCAGGTCGCGATTGCGTTCGTCGAAGGATTGAAGCATGGGATCGGAACCCTCTCGCGAAGGTCAGTCACGGTCGCCGGATGGGGATTCCTGCCACCAGTCCAGCGGCGGAAGTTCCCGGCCGATGGCCAGCTCGGTCCACATCGCGGAGTGGTCGCTGATGCCATCGCGCCGCCAATCGTGACGGTAGCCGCTGTCGATCACGGCAAAGTGGCTGGAGACGAAGGTGTGGTCGAAGCAGCGGGGCGTGCGGCGGCGGAGCAGGCGGTGCGTGACCGGCGGCAGGACGTCGAACCCGTGCCTGTCGCGGTAGGCGTCGCGCAGGCCGTGGTGTGCCTGTCCGGCGAGAACGGAGAGAACGCCGTACCGCCAGTCCATCTGGGCGAGCGCCTGTTCTTTATCGGTTGCAGTGAAGTCGATGCCCCCGTCTGGAAGCATATCCTCCCCACCCCAGGTCAAGATCTGTCCCGAACTCAGGAACAGCTTCGGTTCGTTGAAGTCGCCCGTGAGGATTCGGGGGGTGTCTGGAGATGTCATCAAGGTGTCCGCCAGCACATTGAAAGTGTCGATCTTGTCCCACCCGTACGTGGACCCGTTGGGAATGTGCGCC
This sequence comes from Longimicrobiales bacterium, assembly GCA_965213665.1. Taxonomy (GTDB): domain Bacteria; phylum Gemmatimonadota; class Gemmatimonadetes; order Longimicrobiales; family Gaopeijiaceae; genus Bin94. The sequence goes on along the minus strand of CBDBZW010000003.1, from coordinate 1,922,652 downwards.
GTGAAGACGTGTAACGGTCCGCACGAAACGTCGACCACCGCGTCACAGAGCGCCTCGGGATACGGCGCCTCCGCTCTCCAGGCATCCTCGTCGGGGTCTTTGTCGTACATCGGCCACCGGCTCGCGATCACGCAATGATGCGACATCTTGGCGCCGTCGCCGGTCCCTTCCGGGCTTGGGTCATGGCTGTGGCGAACGTGGCCCAGACCGAGCGAGACCAGCGCCCTGTCCAGCGTTGCCGCCTGGCCTGAAGGCACCTCCTGCAGCGTCAGGATGTCGGGTTGCTCTGAGTCGATGGCGGCCGAGATCTGCTCCAGGCGCTTCGGAATTCTCTTGGCGATATTCCACGAGAGCACCTTGATCCGGTCTTCGGCGTCGCGGCTGCGGAGTAGGATCGGCGGCGGAGTGGGCTTGGGGGGATTGGCAATGGGCATGAGGTCCTCGGGTGGAATTGAGTTGCGAACGGCTGCGGCAGGTATGTGGGGACTGGCGCTTCGGCCGTGCGCCCCGGCCATCCGAAAAATGTAGCGAATCCGGTCACGGATCCGTCGGGTCGGTGGCGAGTCACTCCGTGCGCGTCTTGCCGGCCTGTTCGCATTCGGTTGCGCAACCCTCCAGCACCTCGCGCAGCGCATCCAGCTCCGGCTCAATTTCGATGGCGCGCCGCGGCTGGTTCATGACCCGCGCGATACCGGGGGGAATGGGGATCTCCTCGCCGATCAGCGGCTCGACGATCTCGGCGAACTTGGCCGGATGGGCGGTGGCCAGCACGATTCCGACGGCGTCCGGCCGCCGCCGCAGCTCATGTCTCAGCCCCAGCAGCCCGACCGCCGTGTGCGGGTCGATGGCGATGCCCCGGCGCTGCCAAAGATCGCGAATGCAGGCGCGCGTCTGCCGGTCGCTCCAGGAGGAACCGGCGAGAATGTTGCGCAGACGGGCCGGGGGCGCGGCGAGATTGGCGTTGTGGCTGGCGGTGCCGCCGACGTTGTTGTGAGTGCTGCCGCCGACGTTGTGGTGGACGCCATTGCCGCCGAGACGGAAGAGGTGCGCGATGCGGCGAAAGTTGCCGGGATCGCCGACGTCCATGGCGCTGGAAATTGTGGCAACCGACGGGCGTGGATGGAAGCCGCGGCCTTGCAGGTAGTCGGGTACGACGGAGTTCTCGTTGGTCGCGGCGACGAAGCGTGCGAGCGACATTGTGAGCGCGCGGCGCGCGATGAGCCCGGCCGTGAGATTGCCAAAGTTCCCCGAAGGGACCGACACCACCATCTCCGACTGCGAAAAGGCCTGCCCGAGTTCGGCGAGGGCGTGGATATGATAGAAGGTTTGTGGAAGAAGGCGCCCGATGTTGATCGAGTTGGCGGAGGTCAGCGTCAGGCGGGTGTTGAGTGCGGGGTCGGCGAAGGCCTGGCGCACAAGATTCTGGCAGTCGTCGAAGGCGCCTCGCACCGCAACGGCGGCGATGTTGTCGCCCAGGGTGGCAAACTGGGCCTCCTGGCGAACACTGACGCGGCCGAGCGGATACAGCACAACCACGCGGATGCCGGGAACGCGGTGGAATGCATGGGCAACGGCGCCGCCGGTGTCGCCGGAGGTGGCCGCGAGGATGGTGATGGGGGAAGCGGTTGCACGTGCGAAGGGTGAAGTCTGACCAGAGCCGGCCAGGGTGGTGTGCGGCGAGGTTGGTTTGGCAAAGGATGAAGGCGGGCCCAGCGCGGCGATCATGCGGGCCATGAAGCGCGCGCCCACATCCTTGAAGGCGTGGGTGGGACCGTGGAAGAGTTCGAGGATGTGGATGCCGGGTTCGATCTCGCGAATAGGGAGGGGGAAATCGAAGGCGCCCTGGACGACGGAGGCGAGGAGGGGGCCGGACAGCTCGTCGCCGAGGAAGTGGCGGGCGGCGATGAGGGCCCGCTCGGAGAAGGTGGCGTCCACGAGCGCCGTACGGTCCGCGTCCGGTAGGGGCGTGAGCGAAGCCGGGACGAAAAGCCCGCCGTCCGGGGCCTGGCCGAGGAAGAGAGCCTCGTGAAAGGACCACACCCGGGCTTCCGGGCCGCCGCCGGTGCTGATCAGGCGCATGGGGGATCCTGCGCCGCGCGACCGACCTTGCCGGAATCGCCGGCGCCGCGCGGAGGAATCACTCGCGCTCCCACACGGTTGACGCGCGACACGAACACGTCCGCCCCCACCCCCGCCCCCGCCCCGAACGCGGCCGCCATGGCAGCCCCGGCCGCCTCGGCCACCGCTTCGCCGCGGCAGAACGCGAACACCGTCGGCCCCGATCCCGACAGCCCCGCCCCCACGGCCCCCGCCCGCACGGCAGCCGCTCTCGCCCGGTGAAATCCCGGCACGAACCCGGCCCGCACCGGCTCGGCCACCGCATCGTGGAGGCAGTGCGCGATCAGCTCCCAGTCGCCAAGGTGGAGCCCCGCCACCATCCCGGCCGCATTGCCCCACTGCCGGATCCCGGCGGCGAGCGCCACGCTGTTGCCCAGAGCCTCGCGGGCGCGGCGCGTCTCGACCTCCATGTGCGGGTGCGCAACCGCGATCACCAGATCGTCCGGGGTGGGGAGCGGGACCATGCGGGGCGGCGTCGTCGCGGAGGAGGCCGCCGAATGGCTCGGCCGCCCGTCCGGGGCCGCCGCCTTGCCCGGCCGCGAACTGTCTGCAACCGTGGCCGGACCGACGGGGTGCGCCGCGTCGCCGGGCAGGACCAGCACGAAGCCGCCGATCAGCGAGGGGGCGGCATTGTCGGCGTGGTTGGCGCCCGAACCCTTGTGTTCGCCGATCATGGCGCACTCGAGCAGCGCCGTCCGCCCGAGAGGCCTCCCCAACAGAACATTCGCGGCCACGGCGCCCGCCACCGCGCTCGCGCCGCTGCCGCCCAGGCCCGACGCCAGGGGGATCCCCTTATGCACATCGACCGCAACGCGCGCAGGGGCGTCCGCACGATCCAGGACGCCGCGCACCGCGAGCGCCGCCGCATTGCGCGCGGGGTCGGTGGGAACGCGGCCATCGTCGCCGGTGACCGCTACCGAGACGATTCCGGGGGCGCTCCCGGGGACGGCGCGCACCACCACCTCGTCGCCGGGGCGCTCCAGCGCGAGTCCGAAGATGTCGAAGCCGGGGCCGATGTTGGAGATCGAAGCCGGGGCGAAGACGCGGACGGCGCGGGGTGGGGAGGTGGCCGAAAGAGGCGCGTTGCCGCTTGCGGCGTGCGCAATCCGGTGGCCGGGTGGGCGGCGGGCCGTCATCGCAGGCGTCGCGGCCGCACCGGGGCGGTCGCCCTCTCATCCCCCTCCTCCATCCCCGATCGCGTGCGCCCGGAGGCCTTGCGAAATGGCATCGCCGCCATTCCCTGAAGCGTCGCCCACTCCCGCCGTTCCATCTCGCCCAGACCCAGATCGATCGTGTGCGGGTCGGCAACCAGGCGAAAACTGCCGAAGATTCGGTCCCAGAAGGAGAAGACGCTGGAGAAGTTGGAGTCGGTTTCGGGCTGAAAATCGGAGTGGTGAACCCAGTGCATCCAGGGGGTCACGATGAGCCAGCGAATCCGCCGGTCAACCCGCGCGGGGAGGCGCAAGTTGCCGTGGTGAAATAGGATCACGGGAAGGAGCACGGCCTCGTACACGACGAGTTGGGGGATCGTCATGCCGATGAGGGGCAGGACGGCGAGGCGCGCAACGGAGGACAGGACGATCTCTCCGGTGTGGAAGCGGAGGCCCGAGCTGGCGCTGAGTTCGCGGTCGGCGTGGTGGACGGCGTGGAAGCGCCAGAGGAAGGGGAGCCGATGATTGAGCCGGTGCCAGAGGTATTGCCAAAGGTCGAAGAGGAAAAAAGATGCGGCGAAGGACCAGGCGCCGGCCAGGCCCAGCCGGTGCAGGAGGCCGAAGGAGTTCGCGCGGGCCCATTCGGTGACGACCAGGGTGGCGCCGGCAAAGACGAGTGCGGTGATGGCCGCGTTGACGATTCCGAGCGCAAGATTCGCGCTGTCGTGGCGGAGGCGTTCGCGGCGGCCCTCGAACATGGGGACGAGGCCTTCGAGCAACCAGAGAACCGCGAGCGCGGCGGCGGCGACCAGCGGCTTGGAGGTGGCGAGCGATTCGGGCATGTTGGGTGGTCTGCACGAAATCCGGAAAACAAGACAGCGACGGAAAGCTGGAAACATGACAGCGACGGAAAGGTAATCGGCTGGCAGTCCGGCGGCTTGATCGGGCCGGCTCACCCGGTCGCGCGTGCCGGGGGCACCGTTGCGCAAATCCATCGATCCGCCCCCATCTTCCACGGTGACCGTTCGTCCGTCCACCACCCATCCGTCACCGATCGCCCCTCGCATCCCCGCATCCCCCCCAATCCCCCACCCCCGCACTTCCCATGCCCCACCGTCCCCGCTACACCGGCTACCGCTCCTACCAGTACATCCGCCACAACCGCGACTTCACCGAATACGACCTCATCGAGGGCGAGTCGCTCTTCGAGCCCTACACCGTGCCGCTCACCCCGGCCGAGGAAGCCCGCGCCGTAGAGCTCGCCGGGCGCATCCTGATGATCTCGCTGCACGAGCACCCCCACCTCTTCCCCGCGCGCGCCGGCCAGATCCGCGCCTACGATTCCGAGGGGCGCGTACACACCGCCTTCGAAGCGCTCGCCAACTCCTGGTGGGACTGCGTTTTCGACAACTTCCTCGACGGTGCCGCTTGCATCACCTCGAAGAACGGGTGGAAGTGGAGCGACATCATCTACGACATGGGGATGCGCTTCTGCGACCTCGCGCACCAGGACTTCATCGTCAAGTGCGAACAGATCGACGACATCCGGCGGGCCAAGCGGGAGGGACGGATTGCGTTTGTGGCCGCGCAGGAGGGCGCCGCCATGATCGAGAACGAGCTGGACCGGATCGAGATCCTCTACGGAATCGGGCTGCGCGTCCTGGGCATCACCTACAGCGAGTCGAATGCGCTGGGCACGGGGCTGAAGGAGAAGCGCGACGGGGGGCTGACTTCGTTCGGACGGAAGGCGGTGCAGCGGATGAACGATGTGGGACTGGCGATCGATTGTGCGCACGCGAGCGACCAGACGACGCTCGACACGGTAGAGGTCAGCCGCCACCCGATCTTCCTCACCCATACCGGGGCGCGGGGACTCTGGAACATCAAGCGGCTGGCGCCCGACCACGTGATTCGCGCGGTGGCGGACAAGGGCGGGGTGATCGGGATCGAGGCCGCGCCGCACACCACCGTTTCGCCGCAGCACCTGCGCCACGGGATCGAATCCTTCATGGACCACTTCGAGTACGTGAAGGAGCTGGTCGGGATCGAGCATGTCGCCTTCGGGCCGGACACCCTCTACGGCGATCACGTCGGCCTGCACAAGGTCTATGCGGCGGCGTTGTCGATCGAGGAGACGCACGACGCGGGGGAAGGGGAGGCGGGGTCCGGCGGCGGCGATGGCGCGAAGGGCGGCGGGCCCGGGCACAATCCGGCGAAACACATTCCGGTCGAATACGTGCGCGGCATCGAGAACCCGACGGAGGGGTCGAAGAACATTCTGCGCTGGCTGGTGAAGCGCGGCTACAGCGACGAGGACATCGCCAGGGTGATGGGAGAGAACATCATGCGGGTGCTGAAGGAGGCGTGGCAGTGAGCGGGGCGGCGGGTTCGGCGCAGGTTGGCGATCGCTCCGGCGGCGGCGGTGTGGCGAGCGTTGGTTCGGCGACGAGCGGCGGATCGAAGACGGGCAACGGGTCGGCGACGGGCAACGGGTTGGCGAGGGGGCGATCGCCGGAAGAGCCCCGCCGCATCCCCATCGTCTCGATGATCCTGATGGCGGTCTTCCTGACGGGGGGAAGCGTCGGGTTGCTGGCGGACTGGCCGGCGGGCCCGGGCAACCTCGACTGGGGCGTCTGGGTGGTTCTGTACGGCGGATACGCCTATGTGATCGGCGCGGCCATCCTGCATGCCCGCACCGGGCGCTGACCGGGGAGCGCGCACATGTCCACAGCGGCCATCTACACCGTCATCCTCATCCTCTACTTCTCGGCCCTGATGGGGCTCGGAATCTGGTTCAACCGGCGCAACCGGTCGCGGCGGTCGTTCTTTCTGGCGCGGGGCGACCTGGGACCCGCCACCCTCGGCTTTTCGTACTCGGCGACGCAGATGAGCGGCAGCTCGTACATGGGCGCGGTCGGGACGGAGCGCGAACTCGGCTACAACTTCGCTCCGGCGGGGGTGTCCTCGGCGGCGGCGGCCTGGTTCACCTACATCCTGCTGGGCGAGCGGCTGCGGCGCCTGGCGTCCCGGATTCGCTGCACAACGATCGTGGACGTCTTTCAGGCGCGCTACCCGGGCCGGGCGGTGGCGACGACCGCGACCGGACTCATGCTGGTGGCCTTCATTCCGCTGATCGGGGCGCAGCTCAAGGCAGCGGGCAATCTCTTCGAGGTGCTGATCGGGATGCCGTACCTGCCGGCGCTCTTCGTCTTCGGCGGAATCGTCGTCCTCTACACCGTGATCGGGGGAATGCACGCGGTCGCCTGGACCGACCTCATCCAGGGCTCGATCATGATCATCGGCTTCGCGGTGCTGGCGCCGGTTGCGGTGGGTGCGGCGGGCGGCTTCTCCGAGATGCACCTGCGCTACGCCGAGTTCAACCCGGACGGAATCTCCTTTCTGGGGGGAATGCCGGCGGTGTGGGTCGTGTCGTCCTTCCTGGTCTGGGGATTCTTCCAGATCGGCGGGGCTCCGGCGGCGGTCACGCGCTTTCTGATCCCGAAGGACCGGGGGACTCTGCGGAGGGCGCTCGTCTTCTCGATTGCCTTTTCGTCCTTCATCTTCATCGGCTCCACGCTGATCGCGATTGCCTCGGGCGTGCTGCTGCCCAATCTCGAACAGACCGATCTTGCGTTGCCGACTCTTGTGCAACTGCTGTTGCATCCGCTCTTCGGGGGCATCCTGGTGGCGGCGGTTCTGGGCGCAACCATGTCCACGATCGACTCGGTGTTGCTGCTGGCGAGCTCGCTGGTGGTGGAGAACCTGGTTGTGCCGTTTTCGGGACGCGAAGTCTCGCGGGAATCGGGTCTGCGGCTGGCTCGCAGGACAACGCTGGGGATCGGCGCGCTGGCGATGGTTGTGGCTGTCGATCCTCCGGCCAGTATCCTCTTCATCGTGACCATGTCCTTCAGCCTGATGGCGTCGGCCTTCACCTTCCCTCTGCTGCTCGGATTGTGGTGGCCCCGCGCGACCCGGACCGGGGCTCTGGTGGCGATGATCGGCGGAGCGGCGACCTGCGTGATCTGGTACTGGCTCGGCTGGCTCGAACACGGCACCCTCGACAACTGGATCGCCGGGCTGTGGCCGGCGCTGGTGGGACCGGCCGTGTCGCTGGCGCTGCTGGTGGGTGTGAGCCTGGCAACGAAGCCACCGCCCGAGGATGTGGGGGAGGTGTTCTTTGGGGTGTAGGGTCGGCTGATGGGCATTTGCATGCGCCGTGAACCGGCTTGTAGGCTAATGACAGGAGCCAGAGGTTAATGACAGGAGCCAGGCGCGCAGTCTGCGTTGCGTCGCCTGGACCGCCGCCACGTCGCAATCCCGTGACCAACCCCCCGAAATAAAGACAATAAGGAGTTCCGATGACGAACGTGTCCTCCCGGTCGCTTGCCCACACCGCGCTACCCTGCCTCGTCTGCCTCGCGCTACTGGGTGCGAGCGGGTGCGGCGCCGCTCCCGAATCGGAGTCTGGCGAGAGCTCGGAGGCCACTTCCGAGCGACCGGCGACCGACGCGGAGATGGCTCGGGTCGCCGAAGAAGTCGCTCCGGAAGAGTCGCAGCCGGCAGTCGCCGAGCCTGGTGGCGAGCACCGGGAAGGCTATGGGGAAGGGGAGCACCGCGCGGGTGGCGAACATGAGGGCGACGGCGAACACGGCGAGCATTCGGAAGGCGGCGAACACGGCGAAGAGGGCGAGGAGTCGGGCGAATACATTGTCCGCAGCGACACCTGGGACGCCACCCGGCGAGGGGTCCGGCTGACTCTATCCTTAGACGAGACCCGGGGCGCCTTCACCGGTACGGTCGAAAACATCACACAGGCGGCGATCTGCAACGTGCGCGTCGAAGTCCACCTCACAAGCGGACCCGAGCTCGGGCCGACGGAAGGCGTGGATCTCGCTCCCGGAGCGTCGTCGCCCGTCAGCCTGCCTTCGGGCGGCGAGTCTTTCGAGAGTTGGACCGCACACCCCGAGTCGTCGCCCTGCGCCAACGGCTGAGGGCCGCCGGGCTTTTCCCTTTCGTACCCGGCGCCGTGTGCGATCGCGCGCGGACGGTCAGCGCGAACCCGCCACTTCCCGCCGGTTCAGCTCCCGTGCCCTGTCCGCCGGTAGTGCCGCGCACGAGCGGCCAGAGCAAATCCGAGAAAGTACCGCTGAAGGCCCTCCGCCGAGTCTTTCGGGACATCCGGGTCAAAGAAGAGGCGGCAGAACTCTTCGCGGGCCCGCCGGATCTCCTGGCAACGGGGGCCGTGTCAGCGAGGGTCGGAGGTGGTGAGATCGAAGAGCTCGAGCGCACGGGCCAGCGCCGATTGGAAGCGCACGGCGTTTCCCGCCCGGTGAGCGCGGATGGTGCGCTCCACCTCGCTGCCCACATTGCCGAGTTGATCCACCAGATCGAGCTCGAACCAGCGACCGGAGGCCAGTTCCTTGTGAAAGACCTTGCCCATGTCCTGTCTCCCTCGCCTCAATTCACCACGAGCGACTCGACGACGCGGCGAATGCGGGCACGCCTCTCAGGATCGTCAACGCCGCGGGACCTGTTTCCGTCCCGGGGGCGAATGTCCACCACGGCCTCGATCCAGTCGCTCTGCCAGGCATCGGCCATCTCGGCCACCCGCGCCCGCGTGACCGGAGTCGAGATCACCTGTCCTGCTGTCATTGGCGCTATACCTTGATTCGGGTTCCGATGTGATTCGCCTGCGGCGCCCATCCCCGGCTCGGGCACGCCCTGCATCGCGCCCGGGTGCTCCGGTCCGCCAACACGAGAGTCCCCCATGAACATAGCCGGCACCCCCTACCGCGCGATCTTCACACGGGGCGACCCGCCCAAGGTCCGCGTCATCGACCAGACGCTGCTTCCCCATCGCTTCGAAACGGTCGCGCTCCGCACTCCCGGCGACGCGGCCCGCGCAATCCGCGACATGGTTGTGCGAGGCGCTCCCCTGATCGGGGCCACGGCCGCCTACGGAGTCGCGCTGGCCATGCGGTCCGACCCTTCCGGCGCCTCTCTTGCGGCCGCCATCCGACGGCTCTCGGCCACTCGTCCCACGGCGGTCAATCTGCGCTGGGCGCTGGACGGCGCGGCCACCCTCCTCACACCGCTTCCCCCCGGCGAGCGCCCGGCCGCCGCCTTCCACTTCGCGGCCCGGCTCTGCGACGACGACGTGCGCACCAACCGCGACATCGGCGGCCACGGGCTCCGTCTCTTTCGCGAGATCGCGGCGCGGGCGGGCGGTGGCGTGGGCGGTTCGGGCCGTCCTCTCAACGTCATGACCCACTGCAACGCGGGTTGGCTGGCCACGGTGGATTGGGGAACCGCGACCGCGCCGATGTACCGCGCCCACGACGCCGGAATGCGCCTTCACATCTGGGTGCGCGAGACCCGGCCGCGGCTTCAGGGCGCCGGCCTCACCGCCTGGGAGCTGGGCCAGCACGGCATTCCGCACACCCTGGTCCCGGACAGCGCGGCGGGCCATCTGCTCAGCCGGGGACAGGTTGATCTGGTGATTGTGGGAACCGACCGCACCACCGCGGCGGGCGATGTGGCGAACAAGGTGGGGACTTACCCGCTGGCGCTGGCCGCGCGCGACAACGACGTTCCCTTCCATGTGGCCGCCCCGGGCCCGAGCATCGACTGGACGATTCAAGACGGACGCGAGATCCCGATCGAGGAGCGCGATCCGGACGAGATCACGCGGGTGCGCGGAGTGGACGATGACGGCGTGGAGCGGTTCGTGCGAATCGTGCCACCGGGAACCCGGGCCGCGAACTACGCCTTCGACCTGACGCCGCGCCGCCTGGTTACCGCGCTGGTGACGGAACGGGGGGTGGTGGCGGCGGAGCGGGGAGCGCTGGGACGGCTGTTCGGGCGGTGAGTGAACCAACCAAGTACTCATCCAACCAAGTACTCATCCACCCGAGTGCTCATCCACCAAGTGCTCGTCCACCGAGTACTCGTCCACCGGTGCTCATCCACGAATGAGCGCATCCAGACACAGAGAAACCAGACAATGAAGACCGGCAAGTCCAGAATCGGCACCCTCGCGCTCCTTGCCCTGACCATCCCCACGCTGGCGCTGTCCTCAACCGCCCACGCGCAGAACGGGTCTATGCGGCCGGCAGCCCGGAGTCATCCCGCGATCACGGCTTCCCAGGCGAGCGAGCAACCCGAACTCTTCATGCTCGAGGCCGGCCTGGTCGGCGGCAACAGTCTGGCCTGCCCGGGACGCTACATGGCGCTCAACGGACGCCTCGGCGGCCCGGTCTCGCTCTACGGCATGGTCGAGGAATACCGCTGCATCGACTTCGCGGGATCGGCGCTGCGCTTCGGCGCCTCGATTCGGCTGGGACCCGCGAGCTGGCTGGTGCGGCCGGGGGTGCACGGGGGACTGGAATACGACGGCGGCGACCTTTCGCGCACCTACGGCGCAAGCCTCACGACGGGACGCCGCTACGGGGGACGCGTGGTGCTGCACCGCGGCCAGGCGACGGAGAACGGAACCATCGTCCTCGTGCAACTGGGCGGTTATCTGGCGTTTTGAGGCGCGGCCGAGCGCGGGCAATGCTGCACGGAAATTCCTGCCGGAGACAGGTTCGGCACGACTTCTCTATGGGGAAGGGTCTATCGGAAAATCCCCCCCGGCCCCTGCGCGGGCCGGCCCGGGTGGCGGCCGCTTCCGACGGGTGCGCGCGCAACCCCAACAATTGCAATCCGACGGTTCCATCAGCTTCCCGTCCGTCAGCGGCTCGTCCCTCGGCTTTCCGTCCCTCAGCTTCCCGCGAGCGTCAACCGCGCATACCAGAGGCGGCCGGTATTTCCGTAGGGCGATTCGGCCGGGTACTCCATGGCCCAGATCTGGGCGGGCGATTCGGGGGGGAGGCGGTTCGGCAAACGGTCGAGCAGGTTCTTGGCCCCGAGGCCGAGTTGGAGACGCTGGCCGATCCGAAGGGTGGCCTCGATGTCCATGAGTGTGGCTGCGTCGATGTCGATGCGCTCTTCGAAGAGGAAGGGCGTGGTGATCCGGCCGATGTGGTTGAACCCGATGCGGATGCCGGGGCCGGAGGCCAGGCGGAGGTCGGCGCCGAGACCGAATCGTCTTCGCGGCTGCGTTTCCTCGATGATCATGGCCTGGGTGGGACCGATGAAGTCCTGGTTGCGGTTCGCGACGATCTCGGTGCGGTTTGCGTGGAAGCTCGCCGAGAGGTCGGCCGCGCCCCAGGTCATTCCGCGGAGGCGCCAGCCGGCGACGAAATCGAAGCCCTGCGTGTGTGTGTCGATGGCGTTGGTCCAGAAGGCAACCGCATCGACGGGGCGTCCCTGGAAGCGCGCGCCGGGTCGCAGGCCGTGGCTCTGGTTGAGGTACCGCGTGAGTGCGATGGCGTCGGCGACCGCGACCCGGTAGTAATCGGCCGTGACAACGAGACCGTCGACGGGGGCGTAGACGAGTCCGGCGGTCAGACTGAGCGAAGTCTCGTGTTTGAGTGAACAGGCTCTGAAGTCCTCGCACGCGACCGGGTCGCCCTCGGGCAGGAAGCCGGTGCTTTGAAGACCGTCGCTGCCCCCGACGAAGCCGATCGTGTTGAAGCCGCGGTGGGCCAGCCGGGGCGCCCGAAATCCGGTCGAGACCGCCGCGCGCGCCGCCGCGCCCGATTCTCCCAACTCCAGGCGGCCCGCGACCTTGCCCGTCAACGAGCCACCCGCGTCGGTGTAGTGCTCGTAGCGAAGCGCCCCGCCGAGCGAGCTTCCTGAACCGGGATGCAGCTCCATCTCCAGGTAGGCGCCCACGCTGTTGCGGTCCCGTCTGGCCAGCGCGGCCGAGGAGGGACTGTAGCCGGGAAATCCCTGGGCTCCGCAGCTCGCAACCACGGTGCCCTCGCCGTTCAGGTGGTGCGCGGCCGGAAAGCTGCCGGGTGAGTCGCTGGGTCCGCATGCCCACGACGCCCGCTCGCCCGCCTCCATCCAGTAGGCGTCGTGCCGCCAGGCGCCGCCGACCGCGATCAGGGCGGGTGTGGCGCCGAGTCGCGCATTGCGGGTGGCGTCGGCGTTGAGCGTCCACTCTCTCCCGTTAAGTCCTCCGCTGAAGAAGTGTGCGGGTCCGGCGTTGGCTGCGATCGAGGCTCCGTCGGCGCCGGGATTGCGGGCCAGGAATTCGGCGGCGTACGCGGGATTGAGCGAGTTGGCGGCGCTAAAGGCGAATCTCCCCTGACCGACGCCCAGGCTGAGGTCGCCCCGCCACGCCCCGGTTTCGCCGCGAATCCCCGCGACCAGAGAGCCGTCGGAGAGATCGGATTCCTCTACGGGAAAAAAGCCGTCGGGACGGGCGTAGCTGACCGAACGTTCCACCCAGTCCGCCTTGCGGTAGAGCCCGTCGGCAACGGCCTCGCGGGCGCTGTATCCCCCGAAGGCGTAGATCTGGGCGGACTCCCCGAGCCGAAGGGCTGCGTTCGCCATGAAGCCCGCGCCGCGATAGTCCGGTTCTCCGATCCGTTGCAGGCGAAACACCTTGCCGCCGTCCGCACAGGGTCCGTAGGACGGGTGACTGGCGAAGCAGGTCGGCGCGACTCCGGCACGGCTGGTCACCTCCTGGCGCGCCATCTCGACCGTCAGATTGAGGAAGCCGTCTCCCAGGCGAATCCCCGCATTGGCCGCGGTCACCAGGCGAGCTCCGTCCCCGCGCGAAGAGCGCGCCAGATAGGTCATTGCGTTCACACCCTGGGCATCGTCCTTCAGCACCACGTTGATCACGCCGGCGATCGCGTCGGACCCATACTGCGAGGCGGCCCCTTCGCGCAGCACCTCGATCCGCTTGATGGCATGCACGGGGATGGCCCGCAGATCGGTGCCGGTGGTCCCCTGGCCCGAGGTGGCGAGAACCTTCGGGAATGCGACTCCGTGCCGTCGCTTGCCATTGACAAGGACCAGCGTCTGGTCGGCGTTCATTCCGCGCAGCGTGGCAAGGTGCAGCGCGGCTCCGTCGCCACCGGCAAACCGGGTCGAGTTGAAGGACGGCGCGATGCGTCCGAGGACTTCCGCAAGGTCCGTCTCGCCCAGGCGCGCAATCTCTTCGGCGCCGTAGATGTCCACCGGAACGGTGAGCGTCGCGGGATCGGCCACACCCGCCCGCGAGCCGACGATCACCTCGATCTCCTCCGCCACGAAGACCGTGTCGGGGGGATCCTGCGCAAATGCCGGAGCCGCGGCCGCGAAGAGCAGGAACAGGGCCACGGCGTTGTGGGGATGAGGAGCGGGATTCATGGAGGGAGGAACCCGGTGTTGGACGGTAGGGGCCGCGAAACCGGGCCGGATGCGCGCAAGATCCGGAGTACGGCCAACCGGCTGTCGGCGGCAGCGACCAGGGGTTTGGTGAAAGGGACGGCGTGAGGGGGAAACATATGTCGCCGAAGTTGTCCCATCCAGCCATTCGGATGCCCACGCACCGGGTGCATTGTTTCTGCCGGAATGCAAATGGGAGTAAGGGGCACGGTTGCGCGAGTGCCGCGGCTGCGCCCCGCTTCCCCGGCCGGAGGAGCCACCACACGATGTCCAACGAAACCCCGGGGCACGCACGCCTCGATTATGGACTTGCACGGACGAAGTACGATGCCGCCTACCGCAGCCTTTTCAGCCACCGCCGCACCGTGGCCGATACGCTGCGCGGGGCCGCCTCCGAGCTGGCGGGCCATCTGGACTTCGAGACACTGGAGCGGCTTCCGGCCAGCTTCGTCACCGAGGTTCTGGGGACGCGCCAAGCCGATATGTTGTGGCGGGTGCGCACGGTCGACGATCGGTGGCTCTACCTCCTGGTGCTGATCGAATTCCAGTCAACCGTGGACCGGGGAATGGCGTTGCGGATGATGGACTACACGGCCCGGATCATGATGGGGATGAAGCGGAGAGACCTCGGCCCGGGCGGAAGCTACCCGCCAATCCTGCCCATCGTGGTGTACAACGGCCGGCGGCGCTGGAGTGCGGCGCGGGACATCCGACAGCTCATCGCCCCGGCGCCCGACGAACTGACTGGATATCTGCCCAGCCAACGATATCTTCTGATTGAGCTTCAGAAGCCGGATGCGGCGTTGCAGGCGGGGCCGGGGGCGATCGCGATGATGGCCCGGCTGGAGCAGGCGCGCACGCCCGATGAACTGGAGGCGGCGGTGACCGGTCTGGTGGCCTGGATTCGCGGATCCGCAGCGCCGGAGTTACTGGATGCCTTCCGGGCCTGGGTCTCGATGGTCCTGGCCCGGCGCGTGGGCGCGCAGGAGGGAATCACGGACTTGATGCCGAAAGGGGAGGAGGAACTTGAGATGACGAAATTCGTGTCGGGAGACCTGTTCGACCGGGTCTGGCAGTGGAGCGAAGAGGCGGAGGCCAGGGAGGCCGCGGCAATGGAAGCGGCCAGGAAAGCCGGGATGGCCGATGGGATGGAGGCGGGGATGGAGGCGGGGATGGCCGAGGGAGGGCGGACACTCATCTGCCGGTTGGCGAGTCGGCGGTTCGGATCCGGGGTGGAGGAGGAGGTGCGTCCGCTGCTTGACGGTGTGACCGACCCGGAGGTGATGACGGCAGTGGCCGACGCAGTCCTGGAGTGCGCAACGGGAGTGGAGTTCGCGGCACGGGCAAGGCAGGTGGTGGAAGCCTGATCCGCGACCGGCCCGCCGTTTACCCGGAGGGAGCGATCCGCCAGATTCGGCCGCGTAGAGAATCGCTGACGTAGACCGCGCCGCCGGGGCCGGCCGCCACTCCGGTTGGGCGATGGTCGGCCTGGCTGGACGAGGTGATCTGGCCCCCGGCGAAGTCGTCGGCGAAGATCCCATGCACGCTCCCGGGGCGAGTCCCCTCGAATGGTATCCACGCGACCTTGTAGCCGGCCTGGACGGGCGAGCGGTTCCACGATCCGTGAAAGGCCACGAACGCGCCGTTTCCGTACGTTCCCGAACCGCCCGCCACGATCGCCAGCGCGTTGGGGGCCCAGTGCGCAGGCAGCCCGATCGCGGGCATCGCCATATCCGCGCAGCGTCCCACCTCCACCCCGTTGCCCCCGTATTCCGGCGCGAGCACCTTGGTGTTCGTGAAGGGATCGTGGTAGCAGTACGGCCACCCGAAGTCCGATCCCTCCTCGATCAGGGCGAACTCCTCGGAGGGTTTCTCGGAGCCATCGCTGTCGGAGTAGAGCGCGGGCCAGAGCTCGCGCAACTGGTCGCGCCCGTGGATTGCGGCGAAGAGCTCGCCCGTCTCGGGGTGAACCGCAATCGCCGCGGCATTGCGCACCCCGGCCGCGAAGCGGTCGCCGTCGGCCTGCCTCTGTCCGGTCCGGCCGGTCGCGAAACGCCAGATTCCGGCGCGGTAGTTGCGTTCGCCGCAGGGATCCTTGCCCGCCACGCCGGCCGTGCGCGGAATTTCCTGGCAGGCGTTGGAGGGCGATCCGATTCCGACGAAGATCGTTCCGTCGGTGGGGTGCAGCGCGATGCTCTTCGATGCGTGGTTGCGGTCGTCGGGGAGGCCGGAGACGATGGTGTCGGGCGGGCCGGCGGGCGTGAGCGACCCCGTCGCCAGCGGGTAGCGCAGCACCGCGGTGTTGGTCGCGAAAAAGAGCGCCCCGTCGCCGAGCGCGATGCCGCTGCCGCCCTCGTCGCCCCAGGACTCCATGCGGTCGGAGCGGCCGTCGCCGTCGCTGTCGCGCAGCGCCACGATCCCGCCGCTCTGGCCGCCCCGGTCGCGCACCGCAACGAAGAGATCGCCGTTGGCCGCGACCGCGAGTTGCCGCGCGGCACCGACCCCGTTGTGGAAGATGCGCGCGCAGTATAATGATGGCACCGTGATCGCGGAGTCGCAGTCGGGGGTGGTGGGGGGCTCCGCGGGAGGCAGCGGCTGGGCTGTGTCCTCCAGTCCGCAGCCGGCCGCGGCCGCCAGCAGCAGCGCGGGCGCGGCGCGGCGGGATACGATTCGCAACATGATTCCTCCCGGTACTTTTTTTCTTGTAGAGTACGCCTGTAGAGTACGCCTGTAGAGTACGCCCCTCACAAACGCCGAGTCATCCGGCCCGCCCCTCGCCGGCGCCCGCCATTCATCCGCCACCGTACCCGCACAACGGATTCATGCCGGGCACCGGCATCATCCGGAGCCAGTTCACCATGACCAAACTACACCTCTTGCGCCTGATCGTCCCCGCGCTCGCCCTCGCCGTCCTCCCTCCCCCCACCTCCAACCCCCGCCTGACCGCCCAACCCACCACGAGCGGCAACCCCTACCGCGCAACCTTCGACTGGGCCACGCTGCCGCCGGGCCGCACCCTGGGAATCGTCAGCGGCGTCTTCCCCGACCCGGACGGCCTCCACCTCTGGATCCTCGACCGCTGCGGCGCCAACCAGTGCGCGGGCACCGAGATCGACCCCATCCTCAAGTTCGATCTCGACGGTAACCTGGTGGACAGCTTCGGCGGCGGTCTCTTCGCCTTCCCGCACGGCTTCGCGCTCGACGCCGACGGTTTCCTCTGGGTCACGGAGGGGGGTGCGCACGGCGATGCGCGGGCGGCACTCGGCGAGTCGATGGGAATGGGCCACCAGATCTTCAAGCTCACGCGCGAGGGCGAGGTGGTGATGACGCTGGGCGAAGCGGGGATTCACGGCGATGACGAGACGCACTTCAACGGACCCTCGGGAGTGGCGATCGCGCCCAACGGCGACATCTGGATCGCGGACGGACACCGGGGCGGGAACAACCGCATCGTGCGGCTGCGGGCGGACGGCAGCTTCGTGCGCGCCATCGGGGGCGGCATCGGGTCGGAGAGCCGCGAGCCCGGAGCTTTCAGCGATCCCCACGACATCAAGATCGATTCGCGCGGCCGGGTCTACGTGGCCGACCGGGGCAACAGCCGCATCCAGGTCTTTGACGGCGAAGGCGAGCTGCTCTATTTGTGGACGCAGTACGGCAAGCCCAGTGGCCTCTTCATCGACTCAAGCGACATCCTGTACGCGGGCGACGGGCTCTCGGGCGATCTGCGGACCGGCCCCCCGGACGACTGGCGCAGCAACTTCGGGTGGGAGAAGGGGATCCGCATTGGCGACCTGAAGAGCGAGCAGGCCTGGGTGACGCATTTCATTCCGCAGCACGACGAGGATGTGGGGCCCGGGATCGAGTTTCTGGGCGTCGATCTGGAGGGGAGGATCTACGCGGGCGAGATCAACCGGATGCGCCTGGTTCGGTATGTGCCGGTGCGGCCGCTGTGGATCGGGGGACGGAGGTGAGAGGAACGAGTTCGTGGCTCCTTCGCCAGATTGCGGGCCGCGCCCTCCTTCCGCACCATGTCGTTCGCTGGATCCGCCTGCGCCGCGGACACCGCCGCGTCCCCACCGTCCATGCAAACGCCCAACTGAAGCTGTACAACGAGATCCTCCCGGGCGACTTTCTGCACTACGGCTACTTCGACGATCCGAACACGCTCCCCGAGGCCGTCAGCCTTGCCGCGATCGAGCGCGCCCAACGCCGCTACGCCGAGAGGATCATCCAGCTCATCGAGCGTCCCGGCCTGCCCGTCCTCGACGTCGGCTCCGGAATGGGCGGCATGCTCGGCCTTCTCCGCGCCCGCGGCCACGACGTGACCGGACTCACCCCCGACCGCTTTCAGGTTGAACACATCGGGCGCGCCTACCCCGGCGTCCCCGTGCTCCCGTGCCGCTTCGAAGAGATGCCCGCGCGCGAACACGCCGGCCGCTTCGGCACCGTCATCCACGCCGAATCGCTCCAGTACATGAAAGCGCGCGAGGTCTTCCCCATCGTCCGTGAAATCCTCGCACCGGGCGGGACGTGGATCGTCGCGGACTACTTCCGCACCCCCGGCCCGACCAACCGCGCGACCCCGGACACGCTCTCCGGTTCGGACAAGCCCCCCGGTCCAGACGCAACCCCGGACCCCCGCGTCCCAACGGAGCATGGCAGCGTCCCAACTCCTGCACCCGCGACCACGAGCGCGAACCGCTCCGGCTGGCCCCTCGCCGACTTCCGCCGCCGGCTCGACCAGGCCGGCTTCCAAATCACCCACGAGACCGACATCACCGCCCACATCCTGCCCACCCTCGGCTTCGCCCACCTCCTCGCCACGCGCCTCGGCCTGCCCGCCATCGATTTCGCGCGAGACAAGCTACGGGCCAAATCCCCGGCCCTCCATTACGTTCTTCGCAACATCCTGGCAAGCGCCCGCGACGCCGCACTCCGCAACACCGCCGTCATCGATCCCGCCGTCTTCGCCGCGACCCGGCGCTATCTTCTGCTCGCCTGCCGCAAATTGGAAGAACACCAGCCCTGAATACCAGAACCGACAACACCAAAATATAGAGGGGGAAGGAGGCTCCATGTCCCCGCACAGATCTTCCATCACACGCCACCGGCTTCCCGCCCACCCATTTGCGCCTGCGGGATGTTCGGATCGGTCACCGCGCCCGGCCGCGCCCCGGATTCGGCGCCGACCGGGGAACCATCGCGGCACGGCCCCGTCCCCGGCGCACCTCGTCTGGCGCCACCTCGCGGCGAGCTTCTCCGCGGCCACCATCCTCGCGCTGGCCACCGCCCCCGCCCCCGCCGCCCCCCAGGACGTCACCATCGCCGATTACGAACCGCGCAACACCCTGGTCGTTCCCGGCAACCCGCTCACCCGTGCGCGCTTTCCCTTTGTGGACATTCACGGCCACCAGCGCGGCGCAGGGATGTCGGTCGCCGACGTGGACCGGCTCGTCGCCGAGATGGACGAGCTCAACATGGCCGTCATGGTGAATCTCTCCGGCGGCAGCGGCCTCAATCTCGCCGCCGGGCTGGAGAACATGGCCGGGCGGCATCCGTCGCGCTTCGTCTTCTTTGCCAACACCAACTTCTTCGGCGTCGGCGAGCCCGGCTGGGGCGAAGCGGCCGCCGCGCAGCTCGAAGAGGATGTGAGGAACGGAGCCGCCGGCCTGAAGATCTTCAAGGGCCTCGGGATGGCCGACCGGGACACCGACGGCAACCGGATTGCGGTGGACGATCCTCGCCTGGCGCCGCTCTGGGACAAGGCGGGCGAGTTGGGGATTCCGGTGCTGATTCATTCCGCCGATCCGGCCGAATTCTGGCAACCGCACGACCGCTTCAACGAACGCTGGCTCGAGCTGCATCTGCGTCCGCGCCGGATTCGACCTCCCGGCCGGTTCCCTCCCTTCGAGCAGATCATCGCCGAACAGCACAACCTCTTTCGCAATCACCCCAACACCAACTTCATCGCCGCCCACCTCGGTTGGCTCGGCCACGACCTCGCGCGCCTCGGCGCCCTCCTCGACGAGATTCCCAACATGTACGTCGGCCTGGGCGCGGTGGTCTACGAGCTCGGACGGCAGCCCCGCTTTGCCCGCACGTGGCTCACGCAGTACCAGGACCGCGTGCTCATGGGGAAGGATTCGTACAACCAGGAGGAGTTCCACACCTACTTCCGCGTCTTCGAAACCGAGGACGACTACTTCGACTACTACCGCCGCTACCACGCCTTCTGGCAGATGTACGGCCTGGGCCTCCCCGACGAGGTGCTGCGCAAGATCTACTACGAGAATGCGCTGAGGGTGGTCCCGGCGATTGACCGGGCGTTGTTTCCGGGGTGACGGTAGCGTCCTCCCAACACTTGGTCTCCTCCCCACGCTTGGTCTCCTTCCAACAAAACGTCGCGGTCCGCTGTCCCTTGGGGAGTGGCGATCGGGCCCGGTCGTCCCCAAACTTTGACACCTGCCGGGAAGCACGCCCGCGATGGCCCCGATTCCCCGCGCGCACACGCGTTTCCCTAACACCACATCTTCACCACATTGCATCTTCGCCAATCGCAGATCTTCGTCGTCCACCAAGAAAGGAACCCACCATGCTGACAAGACGAGACTGGATCCGTACCACCACCACCGCCACCGCCGGCGCGGCCCTCGCCCTGCGCCCCGAGCTTCTCCGTGCCCTTGCGCACCAGGAGATGATGACCCGCCCGATCCCCGCCACCGGCGAACAGGTGCCGATCGTGGGATTGGGCAGTTCGGCGACCTTCTCGCGGGTTGCGCGCGGCGACGATGTCTCGCAGTTGTCCGCGGTGCTGAACGCCTTCGTCGAGAACGGCGGCACCATCTTCGACACGGCGCCCAGCTACGGCACCTCCGAGGAGGTTGCGGGACGGCTCGCGGCCGAGCTCGGGATCACCGACCGCATCTTCTGGGCCACCAAGGTGAATGTCGCCCGGCGCGGCGGCGGGGCGGATGCGGCCGAGGCCCGCGCCCAGATCGAGCGCTCCTTCGAATACTTCGGCGTCGACGCCATGGATCTGATACAGGTGCACAACCTGGGCGATCTTTCGGTCCAGATGCCGATCATCGAGGAGCTCAAGGCCGAGGGCCGCATTCGCTACATCGGCACCACGCTCACGCCGCGCGGTCCCCAGTACGGGGGCCTGATGCAGGCCATGCGCGACTATCCGCTCGACTTCATCGGGGTGGACTACGCGGTGGACAACACCGACGCCGCCGACGAGGTCCTGCCGCTGGCGCAGGAGCGGGGGATCGGCGTGCTCGTCTACGTTCCCTTCGGCCGCACCCGGCTCTGGGAGCGGGTGGGCGACCGCGAGGTTCCCGAGTGGGCCCGCGAGTTCGACGCGCACAGTTGGGCGCAGTTCTTCATCAAGTTCGCCGCGGCGCATCCGGCGGTGACGTGCGTGACCCCCGCCACGAGCCGGCCCGAGCACATGGTCGACAACCTGGGCGCGGGTCTGGGGCGCTTGCCGAACGAGGACGAGCAGCAGCGGATGATCGAGTATGTGGACGCGCTTCCGCAGGCCGGGTGACGCGGTGCCGAGAGCCCATGAAGCCGGGAGCCCATGAAGTGGTGATATGAATGGGCGCCGTGAATTGGCGAGTCGTGCGCCGCTTCGGCCTGGATTCCGGCGGACAGGCCAACCGAGGGTGAAGACATGATCGACCGACGACGATTCCTCGGAACCGCGGCGGGGGGTGCGGCCGTCGCTCTGGGCACGACCGCGTGTGTTGCCGACGCGCCGCAGGGCGCGGGAGTGGAGGAGCGCGCGAGTGCGGCGGGCGGGATTCCCCCCTTCGAGCTCGACGAAGCCACAGTCGCCGATCTCCAGGCGGCGATGGAGTCGGGCGAGCGCACAGCGCGTTCAATCACGCAGGCCTATCTGGACCGCATTGCGGCGCTGGACCGGCAGGGGCCGGAGCTCGGTTCGGTCATCGAGACCAACCCGCAAGCGCTGGAGATCGCGGACGGGCTCGACGAGGAGCGGCGCGCAGGTGGGCCGCGGGGACCGCTTCACGGCATCCCGGTTGCGCTCAAGGACAACATCGACACGCACGACCGCATGACCACCACGGCCGGGTCGCTCGCGCTCGAGGGATCGGTTCCCCCGCGGGATTCCTTCATCGCGGAGCGGCTGCGCGAGGCCGGCGCGATCATCCTGGCCAAGCTCAACATGAGCGAATGGGCCTATTTCCGGGGCGAGCGCGCGACGAGCGGCTGGAGTGCGCGCGGTGGCCAGTGCCGCAACCCCTATGCGCTCGACCGGAACCCGTGCGGATCGTCGTCGGGGTCGGGGGCGGCGGCGGCGGCGAACCTCTCCGCTCTCACCATCGGGACCGAGACCGGCGGTTCAATCATGTGTCCCTCCTCGATCAACGGCGTCGTAGGGATCAAACCAACGGTGGGGCTGTGGAGTCGGTCGGGAATCATCCCCATCTCCTCCTCGCAGGATTCGGCCGGACCGATGTGCCGCACGGTGCGCGACGCGGCCGTCCTTCTGGGCCCCCTGACCGGCGTCGACCCGCGTGACCCCGCCACCGCCGCGAGCGCCGGCAACTCCCACGCCGACTACACACGGTTTCTGGATGCGGGCGGGCTTCGGGGCGCACGGATCGGGGTGGCACGCAGCTTCGGCGGCTTTTCGCCCGACGAACTGAGGGTGTTCGAGGACGCGATCCAGGCGATGCGCGAGGCCGGCGCCACCATCGTCGATCCGGCCAACCTTCCCGATGCCGCCTGGAACGACGAGCAGCCGCTGATCGTGCTCGAATACGAATTCAAGGCCACGATGAACGCCTACCTGGCCTCGCTGGGCCCGAACACCCCGGCGAAGACGCTGGCCGAGATCATCGACTTCAACGAACGCAACGCCGACCGCGAGATGCCCCACTTCGGGCAGGAGCGGCTCCTCGCCTCCCAGGCGCGCGGCCCCCTCACCGACCCTCTCTACCTGGACGCGGTGCGGACGATCCAGCGCGGCGCCCGCGAGGACGGCATCGACGCGGTCATGAACGAACACGAACTGGACGCCATCACGGCGCCCACCCGCAGCGTGGCCTGGAAGACCGACCACATCGTCGGCGACCGTCTGGACGGCGGATCCAGCGCGGGACCGGCGGCCATTGCGGGCTACCCGGACATCAGCGTCCCCATGGGATTCGTCTCGGGCCTGCCGATCGGCGTCTCCTTCTTCGGCCGCCGCTGGAGCGAACCGACCCTCATCCGCATTGCCTACGCCTTCGAGCAGGCGACCGGCCACCGCACTGCGCCGACCTTCGCGGCCACGCTGGGGTAGAACCTGGCCGCCCGCTCAGCCCCGGGGCCATCGGCGCGCCGCGGGCGGAACCGGTCAGGAACGGATGTCCCGATCATGAACCCTATCATGAAATCGGTGCGCAATCTTGCCGCCATTGTGCTGGGTATGCTCACGATGAGGATGCTCAGCTTCCTCCTGCCGATGTTCTTCTGGCTGGCGCTCGGGGCCGATGGCGCCTTCCGTCCCGGAAGCTGGGAGACGTCGGGCACCTGGAATGCCGCCTGGATCGTCGTGGCCGTCGTGGCGGCGGTCGCGGGCGGATTCGTCTGCGACCGGGTGGCAACGGGCCGGATCGCGCTATTAGTCACCGTTTGTCCATCGCTCCAGAGGTGCGCGAGCCGCCGCACCCGAACGCCTCCCCGGTGCGGGGACGGCGGGAACAGGGGTGATTCTGGGGGGGGATTCTGCTTCGGGGTGGCAAGGCGGGCGAACCTTGCGGATCATAGATCCGGCCCGTACTTCTGTCCAGTACCGATTTCCCTCTCACCCTTGACGGAGATAAACCAACAAATGACGACTCGGCCGAACGGAAAGATGGGCGCTTTCAAGGAGTTCTTGCATGTGCAGTGGTACGGTCCGCCGAAGCCGGAAGATCCCTCAGTTGTTGCCCGGATGGCGCTTCATCCAAGCTGTGCGCCCGGTGTGCAATGCCGTGGGCGTGTTCTTCGGCATCCTGCTCGTTTTGGCGGCGGTGCTGTTTCTGGCGGCGGGGTGTTTCGGACCCACGGACACCGGGTCGGAAACACCAGGCATCTCGGTCTGGTTGGGTGAGGACGGAATGCCCAAGAGGACGGCTCACAATCCGGGCCTTCCCGGTGAGCCAATCGTGGTACGGGTGTACGACCACACGGGGAAACTCGCAGAGGAAGAGGAATTCAAGAACTTCAACGACGTTATTCGGCTACTTCCGCAAGAGGTGCGCGACATGGCCCCGGAAGTGGCGCGTAAGATGGCCGAAACGGGACGGATGCCCTTGGAAGCCTTGGAAGCTATTGGGGCAAGCGCAAACGAGGATGTAGCAAAATGAAGCGCATCGTTGCCGTCGTTCTGTCGCTGACCTTCTTCTCCGTGCCACCTGTTTCCATTCTGGCCGAGGCTTCCGTCGTGAAGGAAGCCTCGTCGAGTGTCTCGGCAGGAGCGCTTCCCATCGAGGCGTGCATGCCCTCTACTCAGTTTGACGACAAGGAGCGTCAGGATGAGTGCTTCCAGGCTCTGTTCTTTGGGGCTGCGGCTTGCGTGATCCTGGGCAAGGTTACAATCGGGGCTGTGTGCGTCGGCGCGGCCTACTTCGCCGCCGCCGCTTGTACCTGCCTGTCAGCGTGGGGCTTCATCGAGTATCCGATAGCCGAGATTCTTTATGCAGAGTGTTCTGCAACTGCGTGGCAAACGAGACGCGGCGTGGCGTACTATTGCGGTGAACCGCCAGAATGGAGCATGCCCCTAGACGATACCGAGGATTGTCAGGAAGGGCAAGACGACTCCCCTAGCAGTTCTCGTCCATTTTCTGCCTGTAAGCGGAACTCTGTCAAGCCTTTAGCGCGGGATCCGGGCGGATTTGCGTGGTGCTGGTGACGTGTTGGGCGGTGTGGGGCGTTGTTGGCAGGGCTCTGTCGGCCCATGGGGCTGAGAGTCCCTCCGACTTGCTTGAGTCGGTCTCGAAGAGGAGCCGTCGAGGTCGCTCCGCCGTTTACGTCGGCTTCAGTTTCAACGGGCTGCGGGCCAGCACCGCCAGGTTGTGGGCAACGATCGCCGACCAGACGTAGGCCCGGAAGTGATCGAGCCCCCTCCAGTGGCACCGGCGAAGGCCGAAGCATCGCTTGAGATACGAGATTGCCGCCTCGATGCCTGCGCGGAAGCGCCGGAGCTTGTCATAGACGCCGGGTGTCGACGCCATATCCGCCACTTGCAGCCCCCTCTTCCGCTCGAACACCATGTCGGTGACGCCAAGCGCCTTGGCCTCGTGGAGGTTGCGCTTGCTGGCGTAGCCGGCGTCGCAGGCGACTTGCTCTGGCACCGAACCGTAGATTTCCGCGTGACGCTCGATCATGGCGAGACACCGGCTGCTGTCGGCCGGATTGCCCCGCTCGACCACCGCATCGAGCACGAGTCCACTCGCGCCCGTGCTGAGATTGACCTTGTGTCCGTACTGAACCCGCCGCCCGCCCTTGACGATGATGTCCGTGTGGGACTCGAACAGGCTTGCCACCTTCTCCTGCGCGGGGACCTTTTCGCTCCGCAGCACCCTGCGCTCGGTCTGGTCGACCACCCGGCCCAGCAACTCCCCGTATTGCAACGCCTTGGCCCGCCAGTCGCGTAGCGCCGGGACCTCGCGCTCTTCGGCCGCTGCCAGCGCACCGTGCAGGTACCCGAGCGTGCGTCGCGCGATCCCCAGCAACTCCCGGTACGCTCCGCGCCGCCGCTTCCCGCGCCTCCGCGACGCTCTCAACGCCCATCGCTTCGCCGCCCGGCGATGGTTGTGGAACGGGAAAGCCTCCGCGCCCAACTCGTCGCGTGCGTGGACCAGAAGCCGGGTAAGCACCCGCACCCCGTCGCAGAGCAGCTGGCTGTCGGTCGGATTGCGGATGTGCGTCTCCGTCACCGTGCTGTCGATGCGCACCGTCCGGCCCCCCTCGACCTTGCCGCCCCGGGCCGTGTCCATCAGCACCCGGTTGATCCGCTCCCACACATCGGCCCGAACGGCCCCGATGCACTTCTGCAACGCAGACTTCTTCGGAGGCCGCAACGGGTCCACCCGGGCAAAGTACTTCGCGGACGCGGAGTCGAGCAGTGCAAACTCCAGGTCCCGGTAGTCCACCTGCCACAGCTGCTTCAGGATCCCGCACCGAAGGATCACCTCGCAGGGCAGCCCCGCCCGGCCTCTCCTCGACGGGCGCCCGCGGTCGACATCGGCCGAGATCCAGTCCAGGAACTCCGGATGACCGTCCAGGAGCGTCGAGATCCGCTCCAGTGCACGGCCCATCTCATGGTTGGGGTATCCCACGTCGAAGAAACTGCGCTGGGGAGCACGCTTTGCTCGCATCTGCGGCCTCCAGGGGGCTTTGGGAACAGTATTTCACCCCAAAAATAACCCTTTTACACCCGAATTGCAGCAAAACTAGCCTTCTCGTAGTTCCATTGCTCCAATGATGACAACAACTTACGAGATTACGGACGAGAACTAGCTAGCGCAGGGTAGCGGCGGCAGCTCGAAGGGCTCGGTCGAAGGTCTGGATGCGGGTAACTCCTCGCCTCTGGCAACTGGCCAGGTGACACAGGTCGCGGGCCCCGAGCTCAGGGTGAAGGGCCGCGAGTTCAATTCCGAGCATCACGTCTTCGCGTTCCAGTGGCCAGACCGCGATCCGGCACCGACTGATGAGCTGCCCCGCCGCCGCCAGGGCACGGTTGCGGGACACGGGCAGGTAGGCGTGGACAAGTTCCTGCATCACCTCGGCGGAGGTTGCGAGGGGCAGCCCGTCTTTCGTTGCAGTGGCGAAGAAGCGCCGCGCCGCTTGCCGAAGCGGGTGATCTCTTCCCACTGCATACATCAGGACATTGGTGTCCACGAAGATTATGTGCCCACCCCTCATGTCCCCGAAGTCCCGCGGTTCCGTGACGCGTCAATAACGTCGAGATGCTGCTCCCAGTCCGGCTCGGAACCTGCCGAGACGTCGGCGTCCAGATTGGCGAAGAAGGCCCACAGGTCGTCCTCGGTGCAGAATGAATTCGCGGTCGCGAGGCGGTCGAGGCGGTCGGCGGCGGCGGACCGGAGCCATGAACTCAGCGTCAGGCCCTCTTGACGGGCGGCAGATGCGTACCGGGTACGGTCAGGCTCCGATACAATCAGGTGGATTCGTGGCACGGGAGACTCCAGAAGATGGGTACACAACATAAACACACACATATATCATACACATTTCATACCTGTATTGCAAACGACGGCGTTCTGATCGTCGCAACTTGCGGAACGCGCCGAGATCGAACGTCAGATCCAAGCCCACCGGCGGTTGTACTTGCTCGTGCGTGCGTCACCGACCCCGGCTGCGGCGACGAAGCGCCGGACCGATGCCGCCAAACCGAATCGCCCCTGCATCGGTCACCCCACCGCTCCCGCCTCCCCTGCCAGCACCCCGAGCATCTCCGCGTAGAAGTCCCGGCGCGATCTCTGGTCCTGCGTCAGCGGTGCCACGACGCCCTCCACCTCCCCCGACAACCGCCCGATGCGGCTGCCCAGCTCCTCGAACTCGCGCAGCAGATCGCGCAGCTTCGTGGCCCGGTCGCCCATGTCGTCCTCGGCGATCCCTTCCAGCGCGGCCTCGATGCGCTCCGCCCCCGCCCTTGCGCGCTCCGCCATACCGGCCAGCTCCAGCAGGTTGGCGGTCCACGCGGCGCGCGTACCCGGCGTCACATTCAGCCGCGGATCCTCGCGCACCTCGAAGCTCTGCGATCCGGCCTCGGCGCCCGCCACCATCAGGCGGGCCGTATAGCTTCCCGGCACCACCAGCGGACCCCGTCCCCCGCGTCCGCCACCCGGTCCCCCGCGCTGACCACCACGCGCGCCGCGCATCTCCAACTGGTGCCGCAGATTCCACACCACGCGGTTCATTCCCTCGTCCGCGCTTCCCGTGACCGTAGCCACCTCCTCGCCCGCGTCGTTCGCAATCGCGATCTCGACCGCGCCCCCCGTCCCTTCACCCTCTCCCGTCGGCACCTCGGCGCCGATCCAGTAGTCCAGGATTGCGCCCAGCGGCGGATTGTCGCCCTGATAGTGCACATCGCCGGTGTGGGCCGCGCCGCCCGCCCGCCGAATCTGCACCGCGGGTTCGATCGTGAAGAGATGGGCGTCCTGGCGCATCACCTCGGGGGTCAGCTCCTGGAGTGCGTTGATCTGGTCGAGGATCCAGACACCGCGCCCGTGCGTGCCCAATACCAGGTCGTTGTCGCGCGGATGAATCACAAGATCGTTGAAGGGAAGGGTAGGCATGCCCCCGCGCAGCTCGGTCCAGTGGCCGCCCCCGTTCATGGTGTAGAAGAGCCCGATCTCGGCACCCAGGAAGAGAACGTCTTCGTTGCGCGGATCTTCGCGAACCGTCCGCAGGACGCGCTCGGGCGGCAGATTTGCGGTGATCGGGACCCAGCTCTGGCCGTAGTCGTCGGAGCGGTAGAGATAGTTGGCGTAGTCGTCGTTGCGATAGTTGTTCCAGACGGCGTAGACGCGGCCCTCGGCGTGGCGCGAAGGCTCGATGCCGCTCACCCAGGCGCCGGGGGGCAGGCCGGGGAATCCGGTCGGCGCGCGAAGAATCGAGGTGTCGCGAACATCGGAATCGGAGATGTCGCGGCGGGTGAGATCGGTCCAGCTCTGGCCGCCGTCCAGCGAGACGTGCAGCCGTCCGTCGTCGGTGCCGGCGTACAGAAGTCCTTGCCGCAGAGGACTTTCCGACACGGCCGCAATCGTGGGCCAATAGGGGATGCCGTCGTCGAGCGAGGGGAGATCGTCGTGCGGCATCTGTCCCATGACGGGCAGGGTGCGGCGGTCGGTTCCGGTGGTGAGGTCGCCGAGGGGCTGCCAGGAGTCGCCCCGGTCGGTCGTCTTCCAGAGAACGTTCGTGCCCGCATACAGGGTGGACGCGTCGTGCGGCGAGATGGTGAAGGGGCCGTCCCAGTTGGCGGGCGCCATGGCGTTGCCGAGCCGCTGCTCCTCGAAGGCGCCGACCTCGCGCCAGGTCTCCCAGTTGCGCCTTCCCGCGATGTGGCCGGTGGGGTCGCCGGGGCGAATGGTTGTGCGCTGGCCCGTCCTTGTGTCGACGCGCGAAAGTCCCAGGTATTGTGATTCGGTGTAGACGATGGAGTTGTTGGTCGTATCCGCCAGGTTCAGGAATCCGTCGCCGCCGCCGAGCCGTCTCCAGTCGCTGTTGACGATGCCATTCTGGCGGTAGGTCTCGCTCGGCCCCATCCACGAACCGTTGTCCTGAAGTCCACCATAGACGTTGTAGGGCTGCGCCATGTCCACGCTGACGCGGTAGTACTGGCTGACCGGCAGGTCGGAGATGTAGAGCCAGTTCAGCCCTCGGTCGTACGAGATGCCGAGCCCGCCGTCGTCGGCCTTCATGACGTGGCGCGAATCGGCGGGATTGACCCAGACCAGGCGGTCGTCGCCGTGAAGGCTCTGGGGCGGGACGGTGAAGGTGCGTCCGCCGTCGTCGGAGAAGGAATAGCTGTTGACCATGTAGACGCGCTGGTCGTCGCTGGGATCGACGGTAATCTGGCTGGCGTACATGGGCCGCGGATTCCAGTCGCTCATGAGCTCCCAGCTCTCGCCGCGATCCTCGGAGCGGTAGATGCCGGCGCGCCGCTCGGTGTAGGCGGTGGACGCGTTGTAGCGGTAGCCCTGCTCGACGCTGGCGTAGACGATGCGCGGATCGGAGCGGTAGATGGAGATGCCGATGCGCCCGATGTCGCCCTCGGGCAGGCCGCGCGTGACGCCGGGTCCGGTGAGCCGCTCCCAGGTGTCGCCGCCGTCAGTGGACCTGTAGAGCGCACTGCCCGGTCCGCCGCCGTGGAATCCCCAGGGGCGCCGCTCGCGCTGGTAGCTGGCCGCATAGACGACTGCCGGATCTTCCGGGTCGAGCGCCACGTCCACGACGCCGGTGTTCTCGTCGATCTGCAGGATGGGCTGCCAGGTGTTGCCGCCGTCCGTGCTGCGGTAGAGGCCTCGTTCCTCGTTCGGTCCCCAGAGGTGCCCCATCGCGGCGACGTAGACCAGATCCGCGTCGTCGGGGTGAAGCGCGATCCGCCCGATGTGTTTGCTGTCGCGCAGCCCCATGTTCGTCCACGTTTCTCCGCCGTCGGTGCTCTTGTAGACGCCGTCGCCCCACGACGAACTCTGTCGGTTGGCGCGTTCGCCGGTGCCGACCCACACGATTGAGGTGTCGCGCTGATGGAGCGCAATGGCGCCGACCGAGTGCGTGCCTTCGTTCTCGAAGACGGGATTGAGAGTGATTCCGTTGTCGCTCGTCTTGTAGACGCCGCCCGTGGCCGACGCGACGTAGAACTTGAAGACATCGGACTCGGCGACGGCCAGATCGACGATACGCCCGCTCATGACCGCGGGGCCGATGTTGCGGGGGCGGAGGCCGTCGAGCTGGGCGGTGGTGGGCTGGGCCCGAAGGGGTGTGGCGGCGGCCGCGAGGAGCAGCAGGAAAAGGGCCGCGGCGAAGCGGGGGAGGCGGTTGCAGAAGGCGAGGCGGGTCATGGCGGGGTTCCGGGGGTCGGGGGGGGGGGGACTCGTGGGTGGTGCGGAAAGGGCCAGGTTGCAGGAACCTTGGAAGTTGGTTCGGGGGAAGGGTGAAAAAGTGCGCAACGAGGCAAGCCGTTGGGCTATGTAAGGTGTGCCTGGAGAGCGTCGGCGATCAAGGGTGGCCGGGGTCGGTACAGCGGCCCGATCCGAGCGCGCTTTCGATCGGATGCCATCGACGGTCGCTGTGATGGTCGGCGGGTCCTTCCCTGACTGTCTGGCGTTGACAGGCGGTCCGTAATCAGCGATCTTCGGCGTAGCTGAAGACAATGAGGTGCTCCAGAAAGACATCGGACAGGAGGGAATCGGCATGAAGGTCGCTGGAGATGCAACGCTGAAGGTCGGCGGGTGGGATCCGCATAGTGTCCTGACGTTCCTCTCAATCGTACTCCTGTTCGGCGGAGTCGGGGCTCAGGTGTCACATGCGAGTTCACAGCAGATTTCACATGGGTGTCAGCCATGTGAAGAGACGTTTGTCGATGGCCATTGGGAGCATCGGTTCCCCGACGATGGCGCCCCGGGTGATCTGACGGATCCCATACGGATTGGATCTGGGGCACCTGCATCAGTTGGCACGATGAGTGTGGAGCGCTCGCGGCCAAACGTTCGGTCTCGGCTGGATTGCTCGATTATCCCCAGACGTTGCGGCCGATGACGGGTGATCAGAGCGTCACGTCGAATATCAACATTTTGCCGACAACGAATGACCGTCACCGCAAGATCGGTAATCGTCCCTTGGTCCCCCTGCTGGCCTGGACGCCGGTCTGCCCTGTGGAGACGAACCCGGCAAATGGGTCGGCTCATCCTGGTGGGATTTTGATCTCACTGTCTGACGCGGCACCGGGCGGGCGGTGGTTGGGTGACTTTCGACTTGGGGGACCGCGCCGCATCCACTGACCGTGACGACTCCCTACCAGTGTCGGCAGACGTACGCTCTTTCGCTCGCGGCGGCCTTCCTGGCATTCGCCGCAGGCGGATTCGTCGCCGGTCCGGGCTACGCGCAGGTCATCCGCGGCGTTGTGGTCGATTCGACGACCAACGCACCGGTCGCCGGTGTCCTCGTGTCACTGATCGCCGAAGGGCACCGCGATCTTCAACGCGCCATCGTGGACGCCGACGGAACCTTCCGCTTTGTTCTTCCGGGGCCGGGCGCCTACCTGATTCGATCGGAACGCATCGGTGTAGCCACGACCACGGTCGGAGGGCTGGCCGTAGGGCCGGGAGACACAATTGCCGTCCGGATCCTTCTGGACACGGAACCTGTCCCTCTTGTCGGCATCACCGCTGGGGGCACAGGGCGCTGCGAATTGCGCGGCGATCTCGGCGGGGCGACCCATCGCGTCTGGGAGGAAGCTCGGAAATCGCTGGAGGCCGTGAGTTACACTGATTCGGCGGATTGGTATCTCTTCGATCTTGAACAGCATGTCCGGGAGCTGGAACCGCGCTCGCTCAGGATTCGTGGCGAAACCCGGTCTCGCAACCGGTCCGTGAGCAGGCGTCCCATCAGGAGCCGCCCCATTGACTTGCTGCTCAGCGACGGATGGGTGATCAGCGATCCCAAGGGCGACCGCTACTTCGCGCCGGATGCGCACACCCTGCTTTCGAACGAGTTCCTCGAGGCGCACTGCCTGCGGCTCGCGCCCCGCGATGAAGCGCGGCATCGCCTCCTGGCGTTGGAGTTTCGGCCCATTCGTGTACGCACGGGTCGCACGGCCATTGAGGGAGAGCTCTGGCTGTCGCGCGAGACCGGGGCGCTGGAGTGGCTCGACTTTCGCTACCGCAGCCTTCCCGGCCTTGCCGAGGAACACCGCAGCGACCGGATCGGCGGTCGCGTGGACTTTCGGAGTCTGCCCGACGGGAGCTGGATCGTTTCCGAGTGGCGTATCCGCATGCCCCTGATGGTTGAGGAGCGGGACGGCCTGTTCGGCGCGACGCGGGTCAGGATGACGGGGATCGTGGAGGAGGGAGGTCGCGTGGTCCGTGCGACGCGACGCGGTACGGGGCTGGTCGCATACTCCGGGCATGGTGGCGCGATTGCGGGCCAGGTGTTGGGGCGTGCGGACGGGAGGATTCGACTGGTGGGTATCGGCACTACGGCGGAGGTGGGAGAACAGGGGCACTTCCGTTTCCCGAATCTGCCGGAAGGACACTATCAACTGTCCTATCTGCACCCGTCGCTTGCCGGGATTGATCGCGATTTCGTGGTTGCTTCGGCGCGGGTTGCGGCCAACGACACGGCGTGGGTCCGTCTCAAGCCCCCCCGGCAGGCCGATGTGCTCACCCGTGCGTGCGGTGTGGAGGAATGGAGTGCGGACATGGGCGTACTGCTTGGCGATGTGTCCGGCGCCAATGCCGGCGCGGTTGCCCACGTGCCCGTTGTGGCTTCCTGGACCACGGCGCAGGACCGGGGCGGGCGCCCTGGAGCTGAAGAGCGTACGATGGCGACGACGACGAACGCGCTTGGCGCCTTTCAACTGTGCGCGGTTCCGGCGGATCGTCGCACCCTTACCGTGACTGCCGGATCGGGGCGAGCGAGTGCGTCGCTGGATGTGCGGCTCTCGGCGGAGGAACCGGTGCGATGGGTCTCGGTGGGGTTGCGGCGGTAGCGGGTCCGCCGCAGTGGAGCAGCCGTTGAGCCCGGGACGTACCTGACGCCGACCACCGGGGCAGTTTCCGTGCCGGTTTGCGGCGGACCGGTGACGCGATGGTTGCCCGTGGAAAAGGATCGCCGCGCTTGCCGCTGCGATGTGCGGGCGAGGTGGCGGCCGGGCGCGCTAGCGCAGGCGTGCCGGGGGCTACCAGGCCGACGGTGAGCATAAAGGTATGGTGGCCGGAAAGGGGACACCGGGCTAGTTCTCCGCACCCCGGTCTTCCACAACCTCCCGTACCTGGGCCCCGAAGCTACGCGCGCGTTCCATCACCGCGTCCTCGTCGACGGTGAGGATCCGGCGATCCCGTACCACCATGCGGCCGTTGACGATAACGGTCGTGACGTCGCTTCCCCGCGCGGCGTAGACCAGGTGCGAATAGACGCGGTAGAGGGGGGTGAGGCCGGCCCGGCGGGTGTCGACCAGGACGATGTCGGCGCGTTTGCCCGGCTCCAGCGAACCGATCTGGTCGTGCAGATTGAGGACTCGCGCGCCGCCGGTGGTGGCCATTCGGAAGACGGTCTCGGCGGGAAGCACGGAGGGGTCGCCGGAGGTGAACTTGGCGAGCTTGGCCGCGGCGTCCATCTCGTCGAAGAGGTCGAGGTCGTTGTTGCTCGCGGGTCCGTCGGTGCCGATTCCAACGGGAACTCCGGCCGCCAGCGCCTGCGCCACGGGGGAGGCCCGCGCTACCCCTAACTTCATGTTGGACTGGGGATTGTGAGCCATTCCGGCGCCGGATGCGGCAACGCGCGCGATCTCGTCGTCGGTGAGATAGACCGAATGAGCAAGCACCGTGCCGGGCCGCAGCGCCCCGATCGATTCCAGCGCGTCGATGACCCCCATGCCATTGCGTTCGATCGACTGGGCGTTCTCGGTGGGGTCCTCCAGGGTGTGAATCTGGAAGGGAGCGTCGTAGCGCTCGGCAAGCTCGAAAGCGGCGGCGACTGCCTCCAGCGGAGTGGTGTAGAGCGCATGGGCGGCGACCGCGGGCACGACGGTGGGGTGATCCCGGTAGCGCTCCATGAAAGCGGCGGCCTCGGCGAGCGATTCCTCCGGCGTGGCGAAGTCGGGCGTGGGGAAGCCGATAACGTGCGGCCCGGTGACGGCGCGAATCCCGGCGTCGATCGTCGCGCGCGCCATCTCGTCGCGAAAATAGTACATGTCGGCAAAGGTCGTGGTGCCGCTCTTGAGCATCTCGACCGCCGAGAGCAGGGTGCCGTGATAGACGAAATCGGGGGCGACAAGCGCGGCCTCGGCCGGAAAGATGTGCTCGTTGAGCCAGGTCAGGAGGGGAAGGTCGTCGGCGAGACCGCGCAGCAGCGACATGGCCGCGTGGCCGTGCGTGTTGACCAGGCCGGGAATGACGAGCTGGCCGGTGGCGTCGATGGTGGCGGCCGCGGGGGGGAGGGGGGCGCCGGCGGGGAGGATGGCGGCGATGCGGTCGCCCTGGATAAGGAGGGAGCCGCCTTCGAGGATGGCGCCGGCGGGGTCCATGGTGACGATGGTGCCGCCGGTGATGAGGAGGGGGGAGGGGGTGGTCGGCGATGTGGTGGCCGTGGGGGTGGTGGGGTCTGGTTGGGAGGGGGACGAGGGCGATATGGCGGTCAGGGAATCGGATGGTGGCCGGGAGGAGGTGTCCGGGGCGGGGGTGCAGGACGCGAGGGCCAGGATGGTGGCTGGGATGAGGGGGGGGAGGGGGTGAAATGGAGTGCGGGTGATGCTGAGACAGGCCTTCAGGGATGATTCGATCTGGAATGGGTCATGCATGCGACGGCTCCGGTTGGTCGGTTTCACTCCTGGTATTCCAGATGACTCTAACCCCCTACCGGAAGTTCCCGAAATCGACAATGGCCTCCTCCTGGCCGGCGTTCCAGTTGACGACGACCGATCCGGAGCGTTCGGGCGGCACGACGCCGCGGACATGGTCCATCACGGTGGACACGCGGGCGTAGGCGGTGGGCTGGTAGCAGATATTGGTGCCGAAGCTGACGATTCCGACCTGGAGCCACCGATTGCGGAAGGGCACCATGAGCGGTCCCCCGGAGTCGCCGTTGCAGATGGATTCGGACGATCCCAGCTTGCCCGCGCAGATCGTGCCGGCGACGATGTTGTCGCCCAGGTGGGTCTTGCACTCGTCGTTGGAGATGATCTCGGAGGCCAGCTTCTTGAGCACATCGGAGGATGCTCCGCCCTCGGAGGTCAACCCCCAGCCGACCACCGTTGCGAGGGTGCCCGGCGCGGCCAGATCCGATCGTTCGGGGGTCAGCAACTCGACGCGTGGGTACATGTGGCGGCCTCCGAGCCTGATAAGCGCGACATCGCTGGAGAAGGAGGCTTGCGTGGAATAGCCGGGGTGAATGAAGATGCGCTCGACATCGATGAGTTCGCCGTCGGTGCGTTTGTTGTGGGCGCCGGCCAGGACCTTGATCACGGCGGGGTCGGTGATTCCATCGACGCAGTGCGCGGCGGTCATCGCCCAGTCGGCCGCGATGAAGGTTCCGCCGCAGAACTGGCCGCGCGTAGCGGCGCTGACGAGCGCGACCTGGAAGGGGAACTCCTGCGGTTCGGCTTCGGATCCGCCGATGATGGCGGCCACGGGCGGGGGGTGCGGGGTGGAGGAGGGGGGAGAGGTGCCCGGGAGGCCGGGCGCGGTGTTGGTCCAGCCGAGTGTGAGCTCCTGGGTGACGGAATAGCTTCGGTCGGCCTCGAGCCCCTCGAAGAGGTAGGCGCCGTTATCGCCGGTGACCACGGCAACCTCGGCCGAATCGCGGATGCCATCGCCGTCGTCGTCGAGAAAGACGACCATCGCGGGAATCCCCTCTTCCTCGGCGTCGCGAAGGCCGTTCGCGTCGGCGTCGTGCCAGACGGTTCCGGAGATCTGTTGGTCGCCGCTTTCGGCCTCGGTCGTCGCGCTGGCTGTGTTGGACCAGTCGCTCGCTCCCACGCGGTTGATCGCGCTCACCCGGTAGTGCCTGGTCGTCACCGGCCGTAGGTTCTTGTGAACGAATGTCGTTGCCGCCGTGCCTGTGTTCGAGCGCAACGTTATCCAGGTGCGGCCGCCATTGCGCGAAACCTCGATCCGGTATCCCGTGACTGCAACACCGCCCGTGTACCTAGTGACATGTCACACATCAAACGTCGGATACAGGCGCTTGAGCTTGATACGTGCGTCGTCTGTGGTGAACTGCCAGTCGACCTTTGCTCGAATTCGGTCTCTGGCCATCTGCCAGGCGGCGACTTCGGCGCGTAGGGTGTCGATGGAATCGATGCGGCGGTTGAGGCACTGGCGGATCATGACGTTGAGTTCGACCTCGGCGACGTTCAGCCAGCTGCCATGCTTGGGGGTATAGACGAACTCGAAGCGATCCCAAAGCGCCTTGGCCTCGGCGGGTTCGAAGGTTTCGTAGAGCGCGCCGGGGCGGTGCGTGTTGAGGTTGTCCATCACCAGCGTGATCCGGGTGGCGGCGGGGTACCGCGCGGCGATGTCGCGCAGGAAGTGAGCCCAGTCGGTTTTGGTCCTGCGCTCGGTCACCTTGGTCTGGCGGCGGCCGGCCAGTGGTTCGGTGGCCATGAACACGTTGCAGGTGCCGAGGCGCCGGTACTCGTAGTCTTCGCGGGCCG
Source organism: Longimicrobiales bacterium (assembly GCA_965213665.1). Lineage (GTDB taxonomy): Bacteria > Gemmatimonadota > Gemmatimonadetes > Longimicrobiales > Gaopeijiaceae > Bin94. Next base: position 1,886,220 of record CBDBZW010000003.1, on the reverse strand, counting down.
GTCGTCCGGGTGCCGGCGGGACGGGCGTGCGCGTCTCGCCGATCAGCTGGCGCGGCGTCTCGTCCATGCACACCACGGGGAAGTCGGCATCGTACGGACGCCGGTAGACGTCGAGCACCCGCTCCATCCCCGCCACGAAGTGGGCGTTGCGCTGTGGCGGGATCACCCAGCCGACGCGCCGCCACGGCTTGATGGCGTTTTTTTTAGCACGCGCCGCACCGTCTCGTGCGAGACGGTGTCGATGTAGCCGAGTTCCACCGCGCGGTCCGCCAGCAGGCGCAGCGACCACTGCGAGCGCCCCTCGGGCGGATCGCCGCAGCTGAGCGCGACGAGGCGCGCCTCGAATTCGCCGTCCGCCTTGCGAAGGTATTTCGCTCGACGACCCTGCCGGCTCCCAAGCGCCGCCTCCAGACCGTCCTCGACAAACCGCTTCTTGACCCGGCCCACCCTGCGCGCGCTGATGCGCAACACCCCGGCGATCTCCCGGCCCGTCGTGGGCCGCTCGTTGAACTCGCCCGCGTCGCAATTGAGCAGAACCAGCGCGTTGACCACCTTCTGCGAACGATGCGAGCCCTTACGTGTGATCGCCTCCAACGCCTCGCGCTCCCCAGCTTCCAGCTCCACCAGATACCGTTTCATGCCAGCCTCCTCGCCATTGTGGACTGGCAAGGAATCTAACACGACCCCTGCGACATATCACATGTGACATGACACTAGCTAGGCGCATTCCATCCAAGTGCGATCGCCGCCGATCCTTGCGCTGCTGCACGCAGGCCGGTTGGGGGATCCGGTGGGCCGGTGGTACTCGCCGTACTCGACCAGCATCCGAGACCGGTTGCGTTAATCGCCGCAACCCGATAGCGTTGCGTGGTTCCCGGATTTAGCCCTGTATGTCGATACCGGGTCTCAAGGCTCTTTGTGTTCTCAACGAGTGCTGACCATCCACCACCGTCCTCCGAAAGGAAAATTCGGTAGCCAATGATCGCGGATCCACCGTCGTAGAGTGGCGCATCCCATTTCAACTCGACCACCGAGCTGTCCACGGCTGCGACCGACAAATTGCGCGGAGGGCTTGCTGCTCCGGATCGGCCCTCGAAGTTCACGATCGATGTCTTATTCATTTCCAGGGTCACATTCTTACTACTATCAAAACAAACGCTGTTTTCGATCGTCACCGTGTAGTCGCCCGCCGCGAGTCCCGCGAAGGCGTAAACCCCGTTGGCGTCGGTGTTCGTCGTCGCGTCGGCCGTGCCCGAGAGCGTGACAGTCACACCCGCCAGTCCCACGCTATCGACGCTGACCCGGCCCGCAAGGCCGGAGGTGCGCAGAAGCTCGCCCTCGAACTCGACATGGCCGGTTTCCCCCGGCGCGACCGTCACGGATTTCGACGTAACCTCGAACTCGAAGTCCGTGTCGTCCCAGCCGGAGATGCCGACGGTGTAAGTGCCGGCACGTAGGTTTGCGAACGCAAACTGCCCAGCCGCGTTCGTTGTCGTGGTCAGGTCGACTCCGCGCGGCCCGCCGCGCAGGCTGACCGTCACGCCGCCCAGGCCCTCGCCTTCGACGCTGACCTGCCCGCTGACACCTGCATTGTCAACCTGGCTTCCCACAAAGCTCACAATCCTCGACTCCCCGTGCGTGAGCGTCACCGTGGAATCCGTGACCGGAAAGAAGAACTTCGTGGTGTCGAAGCCCGAAACCCCGACCGAGTAGCGCCCGGCCCGAAGTTCCGTGAAGACGTAGTAGCCGTTGCCATCAGACACCGTATCCGCCGCCTCGCCCATTCCCGAGAGGCTGACCCTCGCGCCGGACAGAGGATTGTTGTCCACCATCACCAGACCCAGGACAGAAGCCGTGCGGGGCCCGACCGGTTCGTCCACAAAGTTCAGCGTAAAGCTGGTGGCCACCTGCCATGACGGGATTTCGCAGCGCTGTTCCGCCCTGTACGCGATGCTGTCGACCGGTCCGTGAAGGCGGCATTGCCCGCGCAAGGGATCGTGAAACTCGGTGATCATCGTTCCGGCGGTGTGGTCGCCGGTCACCACGACTTCCCACGGGTCCTTCGGCAGATCGGGATCCCCGTCAATTGTCCAGGTCCCGTGCACAAACCCTTCCCGGTCCTTGATTCGGAGAGTGTAGGTCACAGAATCGTTCGGGATAACGCCAGTCCGCCCCCTTGAGTTCCATGGTCGACCTGCGCTTTGGCTTCCCGCCACGTCCCGGTAGCGTTCGGCAGGCTTGGCTCTGGAGTCGAAGGGGTATCCCCACACCCTCCCACTCCCACCAGAACCAGCACCGTCCGCCACCTCGTGCCCATGAACAAATCCCCCGTTTTCGGTAGACTTCGGGCCCGTCCGCCCCACTCCGAATCCCCACAGGAACCCCCCAATGTCCACTTCCCCCGGAATCGGCGCAACCAATGCCGGCCGCTCCGACCCCCGCAGCGCGATTCGCCGCCGGGACCGCGGCAAGGACGACGAATGGACGGCCGCCTTCCTGCGCCGCGCACCCTACGGATTCCTCGCAACCGTGGGCGACCAAGGTCAGCCCTTCCTCAATTCGAACCTCTTCGTATTCGACGACACCGGCGGCGAGCGCCGCATCTACCTGCACACGCACCGCACCGGCCGCACGCGCCGCAACCTGGAGGCGTCCGAGAAGGTGGCCTTCAGCGCGGTGGCGATGGGGCGGCTTCTGCCCGCGGACGAGGCGCTCGAATTCTCCGTGGAGTACGCGGGCGTCGTGGCCTTCGGAACCGGGCGGGTGGTGGAGGACCGGAGTGAAGCGCGGATCGCCCTGCAGACGCTGCTCGACAAGTACGCACCCCACCTGAGGCCGGGCGTGCATTACCGTCCCACAACCGACGAAGAGCTGAAGCGCACAGCCGTTTACCGAATCGATGTCGAGACCTGGAGCGGCAAGCAGAAGGAGGTCGAAGCGGACTTTCCCGGAGCGTTTGGCCTGGAGCCGGTTGCGGTGCCCTTTGGGGGATGAGAGACCGACTCAATAGTGGTAGCGTGCGGCCAGGAAGTGGACCCGCGCAGCGCCGACCCTGTACACCAGCCGGTGTTCGCCGTCGATTCGGCGGGACCATTGCCCCGCGAGTTGCCCGCGGAGCGGCTCGGACTTGCCGATGCCGTTCCTACCCCACCCACCGCCCCGCCGGTTCCTCCAGGAACCTCTCCAGCGCGATCCCGTTGCCGCCCTCGTCCCCGCTCACCACGAGCGTGCGGTCGGGCTGGAAGTGGCGTGAAAAGGCATGCAGCCCCGGTTGATTCGCCCGCGCCCGCCCGCTCTTGACCTCAATCGCGGTGACTTTGGGCCCCGCCCGCACGACGAAATCGACCTCGCGGTTGCGGTGGCGCCAATAATACACTTCGAGCGGCTGCGCGGCCGCTCCGTTAAGCAGGTGCGCTCCGACGGCGGACTCGACCAGTCGGCCCCGAAATCCACGGTCGCCGGCCGTTTCCTCCGGGGTCAGCCCCGAGAGGGCGGTCATCAGGGCTGTATTGAGGACGATGAGCTTGGGACTGGACGCCCGTCTGCGCACGGCGGTCCCCGAGAACTTTTGCAGGCCGGTGACGAGTCCGGTCCCCGCGAGCAGATCGAGGTAGTGGGCGAGCGTGGTAGTGTTGCCGGCGTCCTGGAGTTGGCCGACCATCTTGCTGTAGGACAGGATCTGCCCCGAATATGCGCACGCAAGTTCAAAGAGGCGGCGCAACAGGATGGGTTTGGCGACCTTGGTCAGCAGTAGCAGATCGCGTGCGATGGTGGTCTCGATCAGCGAGTCGCGAATGTAGCGGGACCAGCGTTCGGGGTCGGTGACGAGGGGCGTCGCGGCCGGATAGGCACCGAAGTGAAGGAACTGCTCCAACGTCCAGCCGAAGACGGTGCGCATCTCGCCGAAGCTCCAGTGCGGCATGCGGAGCAGCTCGAAGCGGCCGGCCAGGCTCTCGGTGAGCCCCCGTCCAATGAGAAGTTGCGCCGACCCCGAGAGCACGACCCTCAGTGGCCTTCCCGCCCGGGTATCCTCGTCCCAGAGCCGCTTGACCGATTCGGCCCAGTTGGGCGCCTTCTGGACCTCGTCGATCATCAACAGCGAACCACCCGCACCCGCGTAGTCGGCCTCGATCCGGGCCGCGTGCCACTGCCGCGCGATCCATTCGGGGCCGCGTAGCGTCGGTTCGTCGGCGCTGGCGTAGGTGTGGGGGACTCGCGCTCGTTCGGCCACCTGGTGGAGCAGCGTTGTCTTGCCGACCTGTCGCGGCCCCGTGACGATCTGGAGGAACCTTCGCGGTTCACGCAGCCGCTTCAGGAGCTCCGAGGTCTGCGGACGAGTGTAGGAAGGCGTCGCCGATGCCACTGTTCGTCGCTCCCGCCCCGGTGTAGCGCATATTACTCAATGGTCAAAGTAATATTACTCATCACATTGAGTAAATGGTAGTCAGCGCAACGCGTCCGCACCGTGCTTCGCCGCCAGCGCCGCCAGCCCCGCGTCGATCTCGGCCCGGGGAACCCACCGCCCCCGCACCATCACCCCGGCGCGGTCGAAGAGGTTGGCCAGGTCGTCGAGCGGGTTCGAGCCCAGCAGCACCAGATCGGCTCGCTGCCCGCGCGCAACGGTGCCGAAGTTGCCGTCCTGGCCCAGGTGCGAGGCCACGTATTCGCCCACCGTGGCCGTTCCGCTCTTCAGGATCTCGTAGTTGGACATGCCCGCCTTGCTCATCACCTGCAGCTCCCGGTGCAGCGCGAATCCCGGCACATTGAAGAGTTGCGGCGAATCGGTCCCCATCAGAATTCCGGCGCCCGCGTCCGAGAGCGCCTTCAGGATCCGGTCGCGCAGCCCCAGGTAGAGCGCCACCTCGTCCGCCGGTCCGCGGCCTCCGCCCTGCGCCCGCCTCCGCCATCCGTCGCGCGTTTGAGGCGACACATAACGCATCTCGGGCTGGGCCAGCATCGCCTCCGCGTCCGCAGCGCCGTAGAGATTGCGCCACAGGTACATCGTCGGGACAACGTAGACATCGTGCTCGATCGCCAGCCGGACGACCTCGTCCAGCCTGGTCTCGTCGAATCCGCGCGCCAGTCCCCCCAGGCTGATCGGACCCGCGTTGACCTGCGCCTGCACATCGTCCGACGCGACCGCCTGCACAAAGCCGTCCAGGTGATCGACGGTGGACATTCCGCTCTCGATCGCGTGCACAAGCCCCACATCGGCGGGAACGTGTCCGCCCCAGGTCAGCCCCACCGACTTCGCCACCCCGACCATGTGGTCCCAGCTCTCCCGCGAGACCCCCGGGTGGATTTTCTGCAGGTCGTAGCCCGCCTCCACATGCGCGCGCACCAGGCGTTCGGCGTCGGCCGGAGTGGGTGCGGAGCCGCCGTTGATCGAGGGCGCGCCGACGTAGAAGTTGGGCCCCAGGACTTCGCCGCGGTCGATCTCCTCCGCAAGGGGGATCTGGTAGGCCGAACCGAGCATTCCGCGAATCGTGGTGATTCCGTTGGCGACGTAGAGGAAGAGAATGTCCTCGACCTCTTCGCGGGGCGGATCGTCGCCGGGGGGAACGTGGGCGTGCATCTCGGCCAGCCCCGGCATGAGATAGCGTCCCGTTCCGTCGATGACCGTTGCGCCGCGCGGCGTTTCCACCTCCGTGGCCGGGCCCGCCGCGACGATCACCCCGTCGGCGACGACCACCGTCCGGTCGCGGAGCACCTCTTCTCCGTCCATCGGCAGCACATTCACATGGGTGAAGGCGAAGAGTCCGGGCACCGTCTGCGCTTCGCCCTCGCAGACCAGGGTGGTGGCAGCGACCGCCAGGATTCCGCAGCGCAACGCCGTCGTCCGCCGGCGGTGGGCGGGCTTTCCGTTTGAGGGATTCCTGGCCGCGCGGCTCCGGTTCATGCGATAGGGGGTTCGATTCCCGGTCCCGCGATCTCTGGTCATCCGACTTCCGGTCATTCCGATTCTCCCCAAATTTCGAGTTCGCGTCGTGCCCGCCCGGCCCCGCGAGCGAAGATTCGGCGGCTCCAGCCGGTACGTATCCCGTGTATCATATCCCATTGCCGACTACCAAACCAAGTCCACCACCAAACCAACCCGGAGCCCGCCGCAAATGACCGACCCCGACCGACAACCGCTCGCGTCCCACGAGCTCCTTCGCGTGATGGACGCCGCCCGGGTCATTCACGAACGCCGCACCGCGCTCGAGGAGCGGGAGTTCGACCGCGAGGCCACGATCCGCGAGATCCAGGTCATGTACGAGGAGTTGGGGGATCTGGTCGGGCGCCGCACCATCGGCCGCGCCCTCGACGAGTATCTCTCCGAGCGTCATGCCTTTGCGCCTGCCGGACCCGGTCTCCGCCGCACGCTGGCGCTGGCCTACATCCGGCGGGGCTGGATAGCACTGCGCGTGCTCCTTCCGGCCGCCGCGGCCTCACTTCTGGTCTGGGGTGGAGCCGAGCTGGTCGAGGTGCGCCAACAGCAGCGAGTTGAGCGCGAGGCCGCCCTGCTGGTTACTCTGGGCGACGAAATCGACCGCCTGCACGCCTCGCTGCTGGCCAACGCCGCGGAGGAGCCGGTCCGGCAGCGCGCCGCGGAGCTGCACCGCCGTGCCCAACCGCTGATCGCATCGGCCGACGCAACGGAGCTTGCCCAGGTCGCCGGCACCCTGGCGGAGCTCGAAGCGCTGGTCATGACCGCGTACCGCATCGTCGTCACCGGAGGAATCTGGCGCTATCCGGACGACAACCCCGATGCGCGCAACGACTACCTGATCGTGCAGGCTGTGGACGCCCAGGGCCGGCAGTTGCAGCTTCCCATTCGCTCCGAGGAGGACCGGGTCGTGCGCCGCGTGCTGGAGTGGGGGGAACGGGTCTCTCGCGAGATCTACGACCGGGTCGCCGCCGACAAGCAGGACAACGGCATCATCGACGACGACCACTTCGCCTGGAAGCGCCGCGGATTCATCACCGCCGAACGCCGGTATCCGGATGTCGGCAGGATCACGGACCTGGAGAGGTAGACCCATGCACACGGGACGCGACGTACACAAGCGCATTTGCCAGGGGATTCGCGACTCTCGCGACCGCCTGGAGGACGCCGAGGGCCGCATTGAGGAGTTGCAGGAAGAGTTGGCGAAGATCGGGGAGCGGCGCTGCCGAACGATGCGCGGCCTGGCCGAATTCCACCTGCCGGGGATGACCGAGGAGGCCGTGGCGGGGACGCTCGCGGCGGTGCAGGGGCGGATTCGCGGGATCTTCGAGGCCAAACGGGACCGGCTGCGCCAGGTGGAAGCGTTGATTCCGGAGCAGCGGGGGGTCGTTGCCGGGGCCGAAGAGACGCTGGGGAAGGTGACGCGGGCGCTGGACGAGACGGGGCGCGAGCGGGCGCGGCTGGCGCATCTCGTCTTTGAAGAGCTTCAGGGAATGTCGCGCTGGCGGCGGCTCTTCGAGCGGGTGCGGCGTCTGGAGGCCCGGGTGGCGGCATCGGTAAAGCGCCTGGAGGCCGCCCGCCGCGAACAGGAGGACAAGCTTCCCGCCTACGATCGCGATCCGCTCTTTTCCTACCTGGCGCGCCGCCGCCACGGAACCGCAAACGCCGCCGGGAATGCGCTGACCCGCCGCCTGGACCGCTGGGTGGCCGCTCTGGTGGGCTACGACGACGCACGCGCCAGCTTCGATCTTCTCCACGCGCTGCCCGGTCACGCCGAGGCGGTGCTGGACGAGGACCGCGCCGCTCTGGCCACCGCCGCCCCGCCCCTCGCCCAACTGGAGGAAGAGGTCATCGTGCGCCACGAAATGACCCTGGTGCTGGAACGGGGCGAACGGCTGTACGAGGAACGCGACGGCGCGCGCGGCACCCTCCGGGCTGCCGAGGCGAAGCTGCGCGAGCTGACCGACGAGCTGGCCGCGCTGCACGACGAACGGGGGAGCTGGTACGAGTCGGCGATCGACGGTCTGGAGGAACACCTCGCGGGCCGGACGCTGGACGAGTTGATGACGATGGCCCGCTCGACCGGCGACCCGCGCGACGACGCCCTGGTGGCCGAGCTGCGCGAGATCGAGTCGCGTCTGGACCGGCTGCGCACCGCTTTGGCAAAGCAACAGCGGAAGCGCGACCGGGTGGCCGAACGGCTGGCCGGGCTGGAGGGCCTCCGCGACGACTTCGAGGCCAGCGACTGGAATGGACACCGCTCGCGGTTCAACGCGTCGCTCGACGCGAACGCCCTCGTGCTGGGCTACCTCGCCGGACATCTTTCCAGCGATCAGGTGCAACGTGCGCTGAGCGGCAACCAGAGCTTCCTGCCGACTTTGGACGGGATCGATGCGGCGCTGGGGCTGGGGCGGCTGACGGGACTCGACGACAGCGGCTTTTCGGCCGGGGGTGGATTCGGCGGCGGCGGCTTCTCTTCCGGCGGCGGCTTCTCATCGGGCGGTGGTTTCTCGTCGGGCGGCGGCTTCTGACGCGGGAGGACTGGCGGCATCTCCCCGGCGGTTGCACACTTGGAGGCAAGCGAACCACAACCGGAGGCGCCGCCATGAAATGTGTCCTGTCCAGAGTTCCGTTCACCCTTGCCGCATTTTCGTTGCCCGTCGTCCTCTCGCTGCCCGCCACGCTCTCGGCCCAGGCGCAGAGCCTGTGGCTGGGGGGACGCGTGGGCACGCTGGGCGCCGGCGCCGACGTCTCGCTCGCCCTGAACGATTTCCTCGTCCTGCGAGGGGGTGCCGGACTCCTCGATGTGGAGGCCGATCTGACCTCTGTGTCGGGCCTGGCGGACAATCGCACCGGCATCCTGGCTCTGCCCCGGGCGATCTACACCATAGGCGCGGATCTGGAGATCGGGAACTTCCGCATCGGCGGCGGCATGATGCACAAGTCCGAGGACCCCTGGTACGCGATCACGCTGCGCGACGAAGCCCGCATATCCATCGGCGAGCGAAGCTACGCGCACCCGCAGGTTACCCGCGTCAAGGCCACGTTGCGTTCGGATCCCTGGGCGCCCTATGCGCTGGTCGGATTTGGCCAGCACAGGTCCAGCGGACTGGGACTCTTCCTCGATGTGGGGGTCGTCTTCCTTGATCGCTCCCATCTCTCAATCTCGGCCAGCGGCGAGGGATCGGTTCTGCGCTCCCGGAGCTTCCGCGAAGATCTGCGGGCCGAAACGGCGAGTGTGCGCGACGAGCTCGGCGATCTGGTCAACTACTGGCCGATCCTCAACCTGGGAATCCGCTACGGCATCGGGGGCGACCACCGGAGAGGCCGTGGACGCTGATCGTCCCCCGTCCGCCGGAAATCGCGGCGCACCCCCCGCCCACGCGCCCCACCCCCCCCTCACCCCCCCCGAAACCGCACGCTACGCCCGTCACCTGGTCCTTCCCGAAGTCGGGCCCCAGGGACAGGAACGCCTCAAGTCCGCGAGCGTGTTGCTGGTCGGCGCCGGCGGCCTCGGTTCCCCCGCGGCGATGTACCTCGCGGCGGCGGGCGTCGGCACACTCGGCATCGTCGATCCCGACACCGTCGACGTCACCAATCTTCAGCGCCAGATCGTGCACGGAACCCGCGATGTGGGCGTGGCCAAGGTCGAGTCGGCGGCGGCGCGTCTCTCGGACATCAATCCCCACACCCGAATCGAGAGCGGCGCGGTGCGGCTCACCTCGGACAACGCGCTCGAAATCGTCTCGGGATTCGACGTGGTCGTCGACGGCAGCGACAACTTTCCCACCCGCTACCTGGTCAACGACGCCTGCGTGCTGGCCGGCATTCCCAACGTCTACGGCTCGGTCTATCGCTGGGAGGGCCAGCTCTCGGTCTTCGCGGCCGCCGACGGGCCCTGCTACCGCTGCCTCTTCCGCGAACCGCCGCCTCCCGGGCTGATCCCCAACTGCGCCGAGGCGGGAGTCCTGGGGGCGCTCCCGGGCGTGATCGGCGCGGGCCAGGCGATGGAGACGATCAAGCTGATCCTGGGGGTGGGGCGTCCCCTGATCGGGCGGTTGCAGATCCACGACGCGCTCGCCGGCCGCTGGCGCGAACTCGAAATCCGCCGCGACCCGGGCTGTCCGGTGTGTGGGGACGAACCGACCCAGAGCGGGTTGATCGACTACGAGGTCTTTTGCGGGGTGGCGAACAGGGGAGGGGATGCGGGTGCATGTGCGGATGGCGTGGCGGACGCGAATGGCCGGACGGCCGGTGTGGGACGGCTGGAGGGCGGCGATCTGGAGAGATTCCTGGCGCGCGAACCGCGGCCCTTCCTGCTCGATGTGCGCGAAATGGTGGAATGGAGGACGATGAACCTGGCGCATCTGGGCGCGGTGCACATGCCCATGGGCGAGGTGGCCGAACGCATGGGGGAAGTGCCCGCCGACCGCCCCGTTGTGGTCTATTGTCACAGCGGCGTGCGCAGCCTTGAGGTGGCAAGGTTGCTGGCAGGGAACGGATACGCCGATGTGCACAACCTGGAGGGGGGGATCCTGGGGGTGTTGCACATGACCTCACACTCCGCCATATAGCCATATGGTTGCCGACACACTTCGAGTCCCTTATTAGCCCGTCCCTTTCTGATGTAGAAGGCCGCGAGTGTCAGGGCAAACAACGGCAGCAGGAAGGACATCGCGATGGGCAAATTGCCGATGACCCGCTCCCGGATGACCGAGGGATCGTGAAACAGGTCGATCGTCGCGAAAAGGAACCAATTCTCGATCCAGCCCATCTCGGCCGGGGTCTCCGTCGCGACGAAGTTGAGCAGCCCTTCCTTCATTGGATCGCCATCGGGCCGATCGAGGATTTCCTGCACCTTGCGCCGGTACTCTTCGGGCAGCACCGCAAGAAAGGCCACGCCACGCTCGTCGGTCGGCCCCTGGCTCTCGGCCAACTCCTTGCCACCTGAAGCGCGAACCGCAATCTCCGGCGAATCGAACGTGCCCGACAGGGAAAGAACGAGGAAGAACACGAAGCTGGCGAAGATGTAGGTAGAGCCTGACCGGAGACATGTAGCCGGCCCGGCGATTCCGGGAGAATTCGCTCGTGAGGCGTCCCGGCCTGAAAAGAAGTAACTTCAAGGTGCGGAACAGCCTCGAATCCACCTCGAATGTCTCGCGGAAAAACTCACCCGCAACCGACCCGAGTTCACGGACGTAGTTCCGGTCGCTCTGCCCGCACCGGGGGCAGAAGTGCTCCGCGCGTTCCCGTCCGCAATTGGGGCAAATGCCGTCCGCGGTCGCATTCGTCGCGCGTCCCCATGGTCCCGCGAGTGGTTTGTTTGCGAACGAGGCCAGCGACACGCGGATCTCGTCCACAGTTTTCTCTGGGTGATAGAAAGCCTCTGGGTGACCGAAATCACCGCGCTGCCGCCGGCCGGGATTCCGGGGCTCAAGTTGCGTAGAGGGCTGTGGTGGCTGAATTTTCCGTAGCCGGCCCCGGGGGAACGACCGAGCCCTGGCCGGGTACGCGATGCCGGAGATTCGACCCAGGATCATGCCGAGAGGATCGTATGGGGTGGATTGAAGAGGAAGACATGAGGATTGAAGAGCAAAACGGGAACGAAAGCCCTGGAGTCATGACACGACCCGTGTTCGTCCCGGCGCCCGCCGCCGCTGCGCCCGAGTGGTGTTCGCCGGTCCGTCCCGGTCTGTCGGCGCTTCTTCGTTTCGTCGCGCGACCGGCACTTGTTGCGTTACCGGCGCGACCGGCGCTGTTTGCGTTGCCGGCACTTGTTCCGTTGCCGACATTGTTTGCGCGACCGGCTCTGTTTGCGCGACCGGCACTCGTCGCGCTCGCGCTGGCTGCCTTCATTTCTTCTCCCGCGTCTGCCCAGCCCACCCGCGCCGATTCCGCGGCCGTTCTCCTCGCGGCGGCCACCGATTTCGCCGACCGGGGAGATTCCGAGCTGGCCGAGGCGCTCTACCGCCACATCCTCGAACGTTTCGCGGGCACGCCCGCCGCGCAGGCAGCCCGCACCCGTTTCGCCGCCGCCTCCACGGAACGATCCCGGGCCGGGGGCGAAACCGAACTCAAGGTCTGGGCGACGACCTACGGAATCTGGCTGGGGATCGCGGTCCCCACGGCACTTGGCGCCGACGGCCCCGAAGCGTACGGAGCCGGACTGTTGCTGGGGGCGCCCGCGGGATTCCTCGGCAGCCGTGCCTACGGCGCCTCCCGGCCGGTGTCGCTGGGACAGGCGCGCGCGATCACCTGGGGCGGAACGTGGGGCGCGTTTCACGGAATGGCGCTGGCGATGGCGATGGATCTGGGTGGCGGCGAGCGCATCGTCGAGGGCGACATCCTGATCAACGATCCCGAGAGCGACGAGGCCGTCTTTACCGCCATGATCGCGGGTAGCGCGCTGGGAATCTGGGGTGGAATGCGGGCCGGACGGCGCGAAATCCGTCCGGGAACCGCCACCTCGGCCACCCTGGGAACGCTGTGGGGAGCCTGGTTCGGGTTGTCCGCCGCGACGCTGGCAGACCTTACCGAAGACGAGGCCTGGGCGACGACCGCGCTTGCTGGGGACGCGGGGCTGCTGGCCGGTGCGTTGGCCGGAAGCCATTGGGAGATCACCCGTTCGCGTGCTCGCCTGATCAGTGTGGGAGGATTGATCGGCGCTGTGGGCGCGATGGGCGTACTGCTCCTGATGGACCAGGACTTTGAGGACGACACCTGGATCGCGGTGCCGATGGCGGGCAGCGTGCTAGGCCTGGCCGGGGGAGCCGCGCTGACGCGGAACACGGGCGCGGAGGACGACCCGAGCGAGGACGCGGGGGCGATGGGAGCGCTCGGCACGGGGCGCGCGCTGCTTAACTGGTCGGGGAGCGACTGGTCGTTGGCCGCGCCGATGCCGATGCCGGTGCGCACCGATGCGCGGACGGGCGATGGGCGGCGGGGCGGGGTGGGGTGGCGGGTGCCGCTCTTGCGTGCGCGGTTCTGATCAGGAGAGAATCCCCCATGGCCATGATCACCGATCACTTCTCCTGGGACGAAGCCGCCGACCGCCGCGGCAACCCCATGCCGCCCGAGGTGCGCGAAGCCGTCGCGCGGATGGCCGGTTTCCTCGAGGTCATTCGCGCCGGAGTCGATGCCCCGCTGCGGCTCTCAAGCTGGTACCGCCACCCCGATCACCCCGTTGAACGCCGAAAGGCACGGCCCGGACCCCACACCACCGGCCTTGCCGTCGATGTCCTCTGTCACGGCCACCTGGCCATGCGCATCATCCACGCGGCGCTCGGCAACGGCGTGCGGGGCGTCGGCATCAATCAGCGCGGCCCGCGCGCGTCGCGATACATCCACCTGGATCTGGTCGAGGGCGACGAATACCGGCCGCGTCCGCACATCTGGAGCTATTGAAGCTGCCTTCAGTCCTCAGATCCCCCTCACCACGCGGCCAGCTCCACAATCCCCTTCAGCACATCGTCGGCCTGCGGGAGAATTGCCTTCTCCAACTGTGGCGAAAAGGCCACCCAGGTATCGAGCGCGGCCACACGGCGCACCGGTCCGTCCAGCCAGGGGAAGCACTCGTCGGCGACTTGGGCCGCGACCTCCGAGCCGATCCCCCAGGTCAGCGCGTCTTCGTAGGCGACGATGACCCTGTTTGTGCGCCGCACCGAATCGGCCACCGTGTCCATGTCCAGCGGCGAGAGCGAGCGCAGGTCAATGACCTCGACATCAATGCCGTGGCGATCCCCGGCGATGCGCGCGGCGTCCATTGAACGCTTGACCATGGCTCCGTATGTCACAACGGTCAGATCGTCGCCGGGACGCACAATCTTGGCCCTGCCGAAGGGAATCATGTAGCCGGGACCGGGATCGGCGCTCTTGTTGTGCACCTGGCGGTATAGATGCTTGTGCTCAAAGAAGATGACCGGATCGTCGCAGCGGATTGCGGTGCGCAGCAGTCCGTTGGCGTCAAGCGCATTGGAGGGACAGACGACGCGCAGTCCCGGCGTGTGCGTAAACAGCGTTGCCGCCGTCTGCGAATGATATATCCCCCCCTTGATGTACCCGCCGTAGGTTGTGCGCACTACAACCGGCGCGGCCCAGCGTCCTCCCGAACGATAGCGCATTGTGGCGAGTTCGTTGCGAATCTGCATGAAGGCCGGCCAGATGTAGTCCACAAATTGAATCTCGACGACCGGCTTGAGTCCGCGCGCCGCCATGCCGATTGCGCGCCCCACGATGTTGGCTTCGGCGAGCGGGGAGTTGTACACGCGGTTGCTCCCGAAACGCGCCTGCAAACCGTGCGTTACCTTGAAGACGCCGCCCTTTCCCTTTACCTCGCCCAGGGCCTCTTCGCGCGAGGCGTCGGCCACATCCTGACCGAAGACGACAATACGCCGGTCGCGTTCCATCTCGCTGCGCAGACAGCGGTTGAGCAGATCCACCATGGTGAGCGGGCGGTCGTCGCGGAAGCGGGGGCGGTCCTCGGTGTCGAAGTCGGGGCCGGTCGGATCGACGGTCTCGGAATAGAGCCACTTCGTTGCGGTCTCGGGCGCGGGCTGCGGGTGCTCCAGGGCCTGGTCGGCGGCGGCGGCAACGGCGGCGCGGGCATCGGCGCGGATGCGGTCCAGGCGCTCGACGGTGGCGGTCCCGGTCTCGATCAGGAGGCGGCGGGCCCTGGCAATGGGGTCGCGGCGTTCCTGGCGGGCGCGTTCGGCGGCGGTCCGGTAAAGGGTCTCGTCGTCGGAACCGGAGTGGGAATAGGGCCGAATCGTGTGCGCGTGCAGCAGCGCGGGTCCCTTTCTCTCGCGGCACCAGCGCACGACCTCGCGCGCGGCCCGGTGGCTCTCGACCAGATCGGTTCCATCGCACTCGATGATCTTCAGCCCCGGAAACCCGGTCAGCAGACGCGACACATTCCCCCCAGCCGTCTGCACTTCGACCGGAACGGAGATCGCGTATTCGTTGTCCTCGACGAGAAAGAGGATCGGGAGCTTCAGATTGCAGGCGGTGTTGAGCGCCTCCCAGAACTCGCCCTCCGAGGTCGCGCCGTCTCCCGTCGTGCAGACCACGATCTCGTCTTCGGCGAAGGTGGTGACGTGCTCGCGCAGCTCGGGATCGACGGTTGCGCGCAGCCCCGCCTCGGCCGTCCCCACGGCATTAAGAAACTGCGTACCCGTTGGCGACGATGCGGCTACGATGTTGTAGCGGGTATCGCCGAAGTGCGCCGGCATCTGCCGTCCGCCGCTCGCCGGATCCGCTTCGGCCCCCATCCCCTGAAGGAGCTGCTCCACCGGGTTCACGCCCAGCGCCAGCGCCAGCGCCCGGTCGCGGTAGTAGAAGTAGAACCAGTCGGACCCGGGACGCAACAAATCGGCCAGCGCCACCTGCACCGCCTCGTGTCCCGCACCCGCGATGAGAAAGAATACCTTTCCCTGCTTGTGGAGCATCGCCTCGCGGTCGTCGATCTCGCGCGCGGCGACCATGGTGCGAAACCAGCGCAGCAGCGTCTCCCGGTCGGGAAGGCTGGCGTCGGTCTCGGGGTCGAGTTGGTATTCGAGTGTGGCCATTCTTGTCCGCCGCTGGAGGATCCGTCCGCACCCGAACGTGTCGCCGGGAGCCGTGCTGCCGTCAGGGGCCTCCAAGATAATACTGCGGGGCCGTCCTCTCTCGCCAAGCCGGGATACGGTTCGGTGGAATGTGCCCGTCCGTTCAGCCGTTGCCCAAGGGGGCGGATGGAGGCAGGGTCGCCCCCGGCCGGGAACCGCGCAAAACGGTCCGGGCCGGGAGGGCGAGAATCCTGGGGAAGACTGGGCAGCTCGGGTCCGGTTACCTCGGTCGCGCCCACCGCGTGGGATCGCAGTTGATCGGGGCTTCGGTGCCACTCAGGGCGGCGCGGACGCAGGAGAGGATGCGGACGTAGGAGAGGATACTGTCTGGCCGCGGGACGTAGTGTCCGGTCCGGTTCTCAATCTCCTCGGGTGTGCTGTTGGCCCAACGCTCAAGCCGACTCAGAAGATCAGGGGTTCGGAGCACGCCCGCCAGCGCGATCGCCTGAAGCAAGCTGATGATCTGCTCCTGATTGCTCCATGCCGACTGGTAGTGCTCAGGCGGACCGTCGAGGTGAAGGGCGGCCGCGCGGGCCAATTCGTCCTCGAACGCGCCGGGGCCATGCACGGATACGATGCTCGCGAGTACCCAGAGGGGCTCGCCGGCTTTGCCGCCGTTCGCGTGGGGCGACATGGCCACCGCCAGGAGGTGGGGGACGGCCTCGTGTGTCCGAAGCGAAAGAGCGTCTCGGCCACGGGACCGCGGTAGTAGGCAAGGCTTCGCGTGCAGATGTCCCCACGAGAACCAGTCTTATGTCAAGTCCCCTTCCAGCGCCTTCCCCAGCCCCTCCGCCGACGACACAGGCTCCAGGCAGCTCCCGTTTCGGCAGACGAACACCTGGCCCCGGGCATCCAGACGGCCCTGCATGGCGGGTAGCGCGGCAATCAGGGGATCCGCAGGATCTCCGCCGGCGATGACGCGGTGGGGATGGGGGTGCCGATGCGCCCGCTCGAGCATGGCCGTGGCCCGTTTGGGCGTCTCCACGATGGTGATTTCGAGTGGGGCGGTGGATCTGAGCAGCGCGGCGGTCAGCAGTCGGCCCGCGCCGGAGGGATAGCGTTCCATCGTGCCTCTTTCGCGCGACAGGACCGCGTCGGCGATCTCGCCCCACTCCTCGCGGCCGGTGAGAGCGGCCAGTCGGGCCAGCAGTTCGGTGGCGAGCGAGTTGCCCGAAGGGGTGGCGTTGTCGAGGATGTCGCGCGGCCGGACCACGAGCTCATCCCCTCCCCCGGCGTCGCCGCGAGAGGCGGCATCGTGAAATACCTGTTCCGCGGGGGACCAGAAGCGGTCGACGGCGGCCTCGGCCATCCAGGTGGCCTCGCCAAGCCAGCGCGGCTCCAGGGTGGCCTCGTAGAGGGAGACCAGGGCGTTGCCGAAGGCGGCGTAGTCCTCCAGAAAGCCCTCGATGTGGACGCGGCCGGCGGTGAGGACGCGGTGCAGCGTGTCGCCGGTCCGGAGTGTGGTCAACAGAAAACCCGCCGCCCGGGTCGCCGCCGCGGTGTAATCCGGACGGCCCAGCGCGGGTCCGGCCTCAGCCAGCGCGCGGATCGTCATGGCATTCCAGGAAGCGATGACCTTCTCGTCGCGAAACGGTTCCGGCCGCCGGGCGCGCACGGCCTTGAGCGCCGTCCGGGCATCCTCCAGAATCGACTCCACCTCGCCGCGCCCCCGCCCCGCCTGGCGGGCCACCGCATCGAGGTCGTGCGGCAGGTGCAGAATGTTGCGGCCCTCGAAGTTCCCCGCCTCGCTCACATCGTGGACCCGGCAGAGGAGACGCGCGGCCACCGGGTCGAGCGCTTCCTCCACCTGCGCCGGCGTCCAGAGGTAGAAGGTGCCCTCCTCGCCCTCGGAATCGGCGTCGCGGGCCGAATAGAAGGCGCCGTCGGACGAGGTCAGGTCCTCCAGTACGTAGTCCAGCGTTTCCTCCGCCACGCGTCCCAATCCGCCGACCCCCGGCCCCGCATCATTCCCTGCCAACCGGTCCGTTCCCCGCGTGTTCGCCTCCAGCAGCCACGCCCGCGTCAGCGCCCGCGCCAGGAGCGCATTGTCGTAGAGCATCTTCTCGAAGTGCGGAACCAGCCAGCGCGCATCGACCGAATAACGATGAAATCCCCCGCCGAGGTGGTCGCGAATCCCGCCCGCCGCCATCCGCTCCAGGGTGTGCGTGGCCATCGCCGCCGCATGCGAGTCTCGTCCCCCCGCGGCCGGCCCCGTCGCCAGCCCCGCGCGCAGCAGAAAGTCCAGGAAGACCGGCTGCGGAAACTTGGGCGCGCCTCCGAATCCCCCATTCGCGGGATCGAATCCCCGTCCCGCCAGCGCGACCGCATGCCCGATCGTCCCCCCGCCACGCAGTCCCCCATCCCCCGCTCCCAACCCCGGTTGCGGCTCGGTGGCGCTTCTCTCCAGAACCTCCCGGATCCTCGCGCCGGCCTGCTCCACATCGCTTCGCCGGTCCCGGTACGCGTCGGCCACCGCACCGAGAAGTTGCCGAAAGGACGGCATTCCGTGGCGCGGTTCGGGCGGAAAGTAAGTGCCGCCATGAAAGGGAATTCCCTCGGGCGTCAGGAAGGCGGTCAGCGGCCAGCCTCCCTGTCCGGTCAGCGCCTGCACGGCCTTCATGTAGATCGAATCGATGTCGGGGCGCTCCTCGCGGTCCACCTTGACATT
Source organism: Longimicrobiales bacterium (assembly GCA_965213665.1). Classification (GTDB taxonomy): domain Bacteria; phylum Gemmatimonadota; class Gemmatimonadetes; order Longimicrobiales; family Gaopeijiaceae; genus Bin94. Next base: position 1,868,021 of record CBDBZW010000003.1, on the reverse strand, counting down.
GACGAAACGCCGGTTCATGATCCGCGCGGTCTCGGGATCCTCGAAGGATTCGCGCTCCATCACGTGGCACCAGTGACAGGCGGAATAGCCGATCGAGAGCAGAATGGGCAGATCCCCGTCGCGGGCGAGCCGGAGCGCTTCCTTCCCCCACGGATGCCACTCCACCGGGTTGTGGGCGTGCTGAAGGAGGTAGGGGCTGGTTTCGCGGACGAGTCGGTTGGGCATGGGAGACTACTCTTATTGGGGGTGATTCCGGCCGGATGACTTTAGGACCAAGGCGATGGTGTTCAGGGAATGAAAGGCGTGTTCGGCAATCCCTTCGTGCGGCTGGCGCTGCGGCGTCCCGGGCTCTGGCCCGACCTGCTGGCTGCGGCGTGGGCCTTCCGGCGCCGGGGCTGGTACCTGAGGCCGCCCTTTTTGCCGCTGCCCTCGCCCGCCTATATGCGGTGGCGCCTCGAGACGGCCTATGGGGAAGGCGGCGCGATCCCTCCCACAGACGAACTCGCGCGCTTCGTGAGCTGGTCCGCCGCGATGCGCCGCCGGATGCGTCCCCGGAGCGGTCCCTCGCTCGGCACCCGGGTTCTGGCGCTGGCGCTGGTCGTGCTCGCCGTGGTGTGGATCAATCTGCGCGCGGGCGGCCCGAACGAACTCCAGGAGGTGGTTGCGGCGGCGGGCTACCCCGGTCTCTTCCTGGCCGCGCTGGTGAGCGGCTTCAATGTAATCGCGCCGGTGCCGGTTGCGCTGTTCCATCCCTTCCTCATGGATTCGGGATTCGCGCCGCTGGCCACCCTGGCGACGATCGCGCTCGGCATGACCACCGGCGATCTCGTCGGCTTCCTGATCGGACGCTCCGCCCGCACCTTCACCGGAGCCTTTCTGGCGCTGAGCCTGCGCGTCGAACGCACGCTCGGGCGATTCCGCGCGCACCATCCCCTCCTCGTCTACATTCCCCTCTTCCTCTATGCGTCGCTGTCCCCCTTCCCGAACGAACTCGTCGTGATTCCGCTGGCCTTCATGGGATATTCGCTCCCGGGCGTGATGATCACCGTCCTCTGCGGCAATGCCGTCTTCAATGCCGCTCTGGCCTACGGGGCGTCGTGGGTATGGGGTTGGTTCGGCGGGTGAGGGCGAAACCGCGATGATCGTCGTCGGGCTGACCGGAAACATGGCCGCTGGAAAGTCCGCTGTGGCCGGAATCTGGCGGTCGCTGGGCCTTGGGGTGGCGTCGGCGGACGAGTTGGCGCGGCGCGCGGTGGCCCCGGGTTCGCCCGCACTGGAGGACATCGCCGCGCTGCTGGGGCCGGAGGCGATCGGGCCGGATGGTTCGCTGGACCGCGCCGGCGTGCGGGAACGGGTCTTTGGCGACGCCGAGCTGCGCCGCGAGCTGGAGCGAATCGTGCACCCCGGGGTAAGGCGGCTGCGCGATGCGTGGATGGCGAAGCAGCGCCGGGCGGGGGAAGCGATCGTGGCGTGGGAGGTTCCGCTCCTCTTCGAGCTGGGAATGGAGGACGAGGTGGATGTGGTGGTCGTGGTGGACGCGCCCGAAGCCCTGCGCCTGAAGCGCGCCGTGGCGAACCGGGGGCTGAGCGAGGCCGAAGCCGGAGCGATGATGGCGGCGCAGCTTCCGGCCCGCGAAAAGCGCGCGCGCGCCGATTTCGTGATCGGCAACGAGAGTTCGCGCGGGGAGCTGGCCGCGCGGGCGGCGGAGGTGTTGGCGCGGGCGGCGGCGGCGGGGCGGGGCGGGGGAAGGAACCGGTGGCGCGGCCCCGAGGCGGGAGAGCGCGGCCGCCGCATCGATGCGGTCCTGGAGGTGCTGCTGGAGGCGTCGCCGGTGGTGGTGACCACGCACGCGAACGCCGACGGAGACGGCGCGGGCTCCTCGGTGGCGCTGGCGGCGTTCCTCCACGCGCACGGAGCCGAGGTGCGGCTCGCGAATCCCACGCCCTTCCCCGAGAGCTACGCGTTCCTCTTGCCGGATCCCGCGTGGGCGCTGAAGCCGAAGAGCGACCAGGAGGCCGACTGGTGCCGCCAGGCGGGAGCGGCCGCGGTCGTGGACACCGCCGAACCGAACCGGATCGGGCGCATCGCGCCGCGCATTCGGGGACTGCCGACGGTGGTGATCGATCATCATCCGCCGGGGAAACGTTCGTTCGACGCCACGGCCTTTGTCGACACGGCCGCCGCCGCGGCGGGCGAGCTCGTCTTCGAGGTCATCGAGCGCGCGGGCGGGCCCTGGACCGACACGATCGTCAACGCGCTGTATGTGGCGATCCTCACCGATACCGGGGGCTTCCGCTTCCGGAACACGACCCCGCGAACCTTGCGCACCGCCGCCCGCCTGGTGGAGCTCGGCGCCGAACCCGAGGAGCTGCACCGCGCCGTCTGGTCCAATTCGCGTCCCCGCCGCTACGCGCTGCTCCGCGAGGCGCTGGCCACCCTGACGGTGCACGCGGGGGGACGGGTGGCGTGGATGACGGTGCCGCGCGAGGCCTTCGACCGCCTGGGCGCGACCGGCGAAGATCTGGAGGGGTTCGTGGACGTTCCGCGCGACCTGGCCGGGGTGGAGGTCGCGATCCTGTTTCGCACCACCAACGACGGGCGGATCAAGGTCTCGCTCCGGGCGCTGCCCCCGGTGACGGTCCATGGGATCGCGCGGGAGCTGGGGGGCGGGGGACATGCGCAGGCGGCGGCGGCCGTGGTCTCGGGGAAGCTGGGGCCGGTGCGGGATCGGGTGGTGGCGATGGCGGTGGCCGCGCTGGGCGGGGCGGGGCGGTGAGGGGGGACGGGGGGCGTCCCGGGTGGCGGCCGCGGCCGGTTGGCGCGGGGAGCGTCCCGGGAGAGGGACCGGGGGTGCCGGAAGCGTTGCCGCGCACGATTCGAGAGGCGGGGCGGCGGTTGGGGGTGGGGACGATCGACCGCATCTGGGTCTTCCCCCCGCTGATTGAAGGCCGCCGCGAGTGGGGACTGGTGGCGGCCGGTTGCTACACCGAAGGCGAGTCGCGCCGGATTGTGACCGCGCCCTACCATGCCCGCCGGACCGGCAAGGGGCTCTTTCTGGAGTGGAACTTTCGCGAACAGGGGATCGCCACGGCCGACCGCATCGGACGGGTCATGGATGGGGCCGCGCGCCGGGCTCCGTCGCCGCTGGGCGCCCCGCGGTTGGTGGAGATTGGCGGCGACGAGGCGGCCTTTGCAGCGTTGATGGCAACGTTCGTAGAGAAGCACCCCGGCGATCTCTTCGGGGAAGCGGTGGCCGGGGCGCCGCCGAGTGCGCCCCAACCGCCCGCACCGCGACCGGGGCCAGGAGGAAGGACGCGATGAATACCGGACCCGCCGACATCGATCCCTATGTGGCGATCTTCGCCCGCTACCTGCGCGAACAGGGACTTGCCGTGACGCAACAGCGCACCGCGGTGGCCGAGACCGTCTTTTCCTCGTCCGGCCACCAATCCGTCGACAACCTGCACACCGTTCTGCGCGGCCGTGGGCTCGGCCTCGGCAAGGCCACGATCTACCGCACCCTCGGGCTCCTGGTACGCAGCGGCCTCGTCGAGGAGCACGATTTCGGCGAGGGCTTCCGCCGCTTCGAGCACCGTCTCTCGCGCGATCCCGTCCACCATCACATGGTCTGCGCCCGGAGCGGCGAAGTCATCGAGTTCCGCAGCGAGGCCCTCGCGCGCATCGTCCAGGAGACCGCCGCCCGCCACGGCTTCCGCCCCACGCACCACAAGCTGGTTATCTTCGGCCTTTCGCGTGCCAGTCAGGAATCAGGCGCCGATGTGGAGTACCGCGGCATCACCTGCCCGATCGAGGCCGCCCCGCCCGAGCCCTGATTCCCGCTGCGCTTCCACGCGTCATCCCCTTTCCACAACCCCCTTTCCCCACCCCCTCCCCCCACTCCACCAACCCCGCCCCCATGCCCAACCGCCGCGACCCCGCCGCCCCCGCCCGCACCGGCGCGGCCACCATCCACGCGCTTCCCCCCGGCCTGGAGGCGCTGCCCTGGGAGCTGCCCCGCGTCTTTCTGGGACTGGACGGTCCGCCCGCCACGCCCGCCGCCGCGGCCACCTGGATCCTCCCCGTCCCTTACGAGGCCACCACAAGCTGGGGCTCCGGAACCCGCCAGGGCCCCCGCGCGATCATCGAGGCCTCGCGCTACATCGAACTCTTCGACCACGAGCTGGGCCGCGACCCCTCCACCGGCGGCGTCTACACCTTCCCGGCCCTGGAGATCGCCCGCGGCGACGCGGCCCGCGCCATGGCCGAGCTGGAGATTGCCTGCACCCGGATCCTGGAGGCCGCCGAGGGACGCCGGGTCGTCATGCTGGGGGGCGAACACGCCGTCTCCTCGCCCTCGATCCGGGCCCACGCCGACCGCAACGCCGCCCTGAACGGTGAATCCGAACGCCTTTCCGTCCTCCAGTTCGACGCGCACCTCGACCTGCGCGAGAGCCACGACGGCAACCGCCACTCGCACGCCTGCGCCATGCGACGGGTCATCGACCGGGTGAATCTGGTCACGGTGGGGGCCCGCGGAATCAGCGCCGAGGAGTGGGATGCGGCTCGCGCGCGCGACCATGTCACCGTGATTCCCGCCGAAGAGCTGGCCCGCGGCGACGACTGGACCGGCCGCGCACTGGCGGCGCTCGGACCGCGCGTGTACATCACCTTCGATGTAGACTTCTTCGATCCCTCGCTGGTTCCCTCCACCGGCACCCCGGAGCCCGGCGGCGGCGAGTGGTATCCCGCGCTGGCGTTGCTGAGGCGCGTCTTTGCCGAACGCAGCGTGGTTGGCGTCGATGTGGTGGAGCATGCGCCGATCCCGGGAATGACCGCCCCGGATTTCCTCGTGGCAAAGCTGGTCTACAAGATGATCGGATATTGGAGCGAGTAGCCTTTAACACGTTCGCGCCCCTGCGTGTCCAGATCAGGGCTACGCCAATCCCCCGCCTCTTTGGAGAACCCCGATGAAGCGCTTCAGCCTTCCGCTCGCCCCGTCGCCCGCGGCCGCGGTCATCGCCCTCGCGTTGGCCGCCGCGCCATGGCTTCCCGCTGCCGGTCCCGCCTCGGCGCAGCTCACCGAACAGATCCCCGACGACGTCTGGGAGTCCTTCGTCTGGCGCTCGGTGGGCCCAACGAACATGGGCGGTCGCGTGACCGACGTGGAGGGGCTTGCGAGTCCGTCCAAGACCTTCTATGTGGCGGCGGCCGCGGGGGGGATCTGGAAGACGACCAACAACGGCATCACCTTCCGCTCGATCTTCAACGATCCGCGGGTGGCGGCGATGGGCGACCTGGCGATCGCGCCGAGCGACCCCGGGCAGATCTGGGCCGGAACCGGCGAGGAGGATTCGCGCAACTCGATCTCGCCGGGCGGGGGAATCTTCCGTTCCACCGACGGCGGCGAGAGCTGGGAGTTCAAGGGCCTGCGCGAGACCCAGACCATCGGGCGCATCGTCGTTCATCCGCTCAACCCCGACATCGTCTTCGTGGCGGCGCTGGGGCAGATCTGGGGATCGAACCCCGAACGCGGCCTCTACCGCACCACCGACGGCGGCGAATCCTGGGAGCCGGTCAAGCAGATCAGCGACAAGGCCGGCTTCGTCGACGTCGCCTTCCGCCCCGGCGATCCCAACGTCCTCTTTGCGGCGAGCTGGGAACGGGTGCGCGGACCCTGGTTCCTCAACAGCGGCGGACCCGGCAGCGCCCTGTGGAAGTCCACCGACGGCGGCGACACCTGGAGCGAGGTCACGGGCGGCGGCTTCCCAACCACCACGAAGGGCCGCATCGGGATCGCGATCAGCGAGAGCAACCCCGACGTCATCTACACCATGGTCGAGGCCGAGGAAGAGGAAGACGGCTCGGGCGGCAACGGCCTCTATCGCTCGGCGGATGGCGGCGCAAGCTGGGAGAAGGTCAACGACGCCAACTCCCGGCCCTTCTACTACTCGCAGGTGCGCGTCGATCCGCAAGACCCCGACCGCGTCTATTTCTCCTCGACGCCGGTGATGTTTTCCGACGACGGCGGGCGCACGGCGGGCACGACCACCAACGGCATCCACGTCGATCATCACGCGATGTGGATCGATCCGGTGGACCCCGAACGGATCGTGGTCGGCAACGACGGCGGCGTGGCGATCACCTGGGACCGCGGCGGCAACTGGCGCTACCTGAACACGATGGCGCTGGGCCAGTTCTACGATGTGTCCTTCAACATGGAGAAGCCCTACCGGGTGTGTGGCGGACTTCAGGACAACGGCACCTGGTGCGGACCGAGCCGGCTCGCGCGCGGAAGAATCTCCAACTATCACTGGGCGACGATCAGCGGGGGCGATGGCTTCGTGACCGCGCAGGACGCGGAGGATCCGAATCTGGTGTGGGCCGAATCGCAGGGCGGAAACATGCGGCGGCTCAATCTGGCGACCGGCGAGAGCACGGCACTTGCGAAACCGAGCTGGGAGGACGCCTGGCGGCCGCTGCAGGACACGATCGTGCTGCTCCTGGAGGGCGGCGCCGCCGAAGACGATTCGCGGATTCGCGACCTGCAGGCCCGGGCCACCGCCGATTCCGCGGCGGCGATCATGCGCTGGAACTGGAACACGCCCTTCTTCCAGTCGGTGCACGACCGCAGCCACTTCTACGCCGCCGGCAACCGCGTGGTCAAGAGCACCAACTTCGGCGACGACCTGAAGATCATCTCGCCGGACCTTAGCTACGCCGACCCGGAGAAGATCGAGGTCAGTACGCGCACCACCGGCGGGATCACCCCCGACGTGACCGGCGCCGAGACCTACGCCACGATCACCGCGCTGGCCGAATCGCCGCTCGTGCAGGGACGTCTCTTCGCGGGCACCGACGACGGCCGCGTCTGGAGCTCGCCCGACGACGGCGGGGAGTGGATCGAGCGGACGGGCAACATTTCCGGCGTGCCCGAGGGCACCTACGTGAGCCGGGTGGAGCCCTCGCGCCACAATCCCGACCGCCTCTACGTCGCTTTCGACGGTCACCGCACCAACGACTTTACGCCGTATGTGTATCTCTCGGACGACGGCGGCGACACCTTCCGCTCGATTGCGGCGGGGCTTCCGACCGGCGCGCCCGACTTCGTGCATGTGATTCGCGAGGATCCGCGCAACGAGAATCTGCTCTTTGCGGGAACCGATGTGGGGATCTACGCCTCGCTCGACCGGGGCGCGTCGTGGCGGCGCTTCATGACGAGCTTGCCGACTACGCCGGTGCACGATCTGCGCATCCATCCGCGCGACCGCGAACTGATCGCCGGAACGCACGGGAGATCGATCTGGATTGTGGACATCGCGCCGCTCCAGGAGCTGACCGGGCGTGTGCTGGCCGACGGCGCGGGGGTCTTCGAAAGCGCTCCCGCCTACCAGTTCGGAGAAAGCGCGCGGGGCGGCGAATCGTACGGGCAGGCCTGGTTTTCGCGGCCGACGCCGGGTGCGGCCGGGCGAATTCGCTACTACATCGGCGAAGAGGTCGCGGCGGCGCTGGCCGAGGAGGCGGAGGACGATGCCGCGGCGGGCGCCGGGCAGGCAGCGGGTGGGCGGGGACAGCGGCGCGCGGGCGGCGCCGGGGGTCCAGGGGGCGGACCGGGGGCGCAGCGCGGTCCCCGGGTGGAGATCGCGATCGCCGATGCGGCCGGCAATGTGGTGCAGACGCTGAATGGTCCCGCGGGGGCCGGACTGCACAGCGTGAACTGGAACCTCCGGGGCGCGGCTCCCGAGGCCGCCCGGGACGAGCTCTCTCCGTCGGAGCGCCGCGACAGCATTGCGATTGCCGCGCGCGCCCGCGAGGTGGCCGACTCACTGGTGGAGGCGGGGTGGGAGGAGGAGCCGCTCCGACGCCAGATCGGGCTGTTCACCGGCGAGGTCGATCCCGCAACGCTCTTCGGGGGCTTCGGGGGCGGGGGCTTCGGCGGTGGCCAGGGCGGGGACGATCCGGAGGCGTTCCGCGAACGGCCCGGTGAATCGGCGGGGGGCGGGGGGCGGGGAGGCGGGGGAGCGCGCCGGGCTCCGAACTTCAACCAGCTCCGCCAACTTGCCGAGCTCGTACGGCCGGGCGTGTCGATGGGTGGCCTCTTCGGGGGGCGGCGGGGCGGGGGGCAGGGCGAACTCGTCGAACCGGGCGCCTACACCCTCACCCTCACGATCGGTGAACGCACCCTGACCACCACCCTGGTCGTCGAGCGAACCGGTCCGTTGGCCACTTCCAACCCGGCAGGCTCATGATCGATTCCGTCGGAATATTCGCCGCCCTGATCGCTGGGGTGCTCTCCTTCCTCTCGCCCTGCGTACTGCCGCTCGTCCCCAGCTACCTCTCCTTCGTGACGGGCATGTCGCTGGAGGACATGCGGGGTGGCTTTGACCGGCGGCGCGTCCTGGTGCATTCGCTCCTCTTCGTGAGCGGCTTCACTCTGATCTTCGTGCTTCTCGGCGCGGGAGCGACCTTCATCGGGAGCTTCCTTCTGTACAACAGCGACTGGATTGCGCGTGTCGGCGGCGCGATCATCATCGTCTTCGGGCTACACCTGCTGGGGGTCTTCCGCATCCTTCCGCTGATGGGCGAACGGCGCGTCCACCTGTCCAGCAAACCCGCCGGCTACGTCGGCACGGTGGCGGTCGGCGTCGCCTTCGGCGCGGGCTGGACCCCCTGCATCGGTCCCATCCTCGGCGCCATCCTCACCATGGCGGCCGCGCGCGAGACGGTGGGGGCGGGCATCTTCCTCCTCTTCGTCTATTCGGTCGGCCTCGCGGTCCCGTTCCTTCTGTCGGCGCTCGCGATGGAGCGCTTCCTGCAGGGCATCGCGCGCTTCCGCAAATCCCTTGCCACCGTGCAGATCGTCTCGGGGCTGCTTCTGCTCCTGCTCGGCGTCCTCCTCGTGAGCGGTTCCTTCACCACCCTGGCGGCCTGGCTCAACCGCTTCACCCCGGAGTTCCTGCTGGACCGGCTGTAGGGACGAATCACCCCCTCCCCCCCACCTCCTGCTCCAGCAACTGCCGCCGCAACAGCCGCGCATAGGTGCCGCCCCTCGCGACGAGTTCATCGTGGCGGCCGCGCTCCACGATCCGTCCGTCGTCCAGCACCAGGATCTGGTCCGCGTCCTTGACCGCCGTCACCCGGTGGGAAATGATGAAGGCCGTGCGGCCCCGGAGTTCGCTCCGCAGGCCGCTCAGGATGCGCGCCTCGGTGGCGGTGTCGACCGCGCTCAGCACATCGTCCAGAATCAGCACCTGGGGATCGATCGCCAGCGCCCGGGCCAGCGTCGCGCGCTGCTTCTGCCCCCCGGAAAGGTTGATCCCGCGTTCGCCCAGGCGGGTGCGATACCCGTCGGGAAAGTCGGCGACGGTATCGTGCAGGTCGGCGGCGGCGGCGGCGTCCCGGATCCGGCGGTTGCGTTCGGCCGCGGGCAGCGAGGGCGGCAGGCCCAGCGCGATGTTGCGGCCGAGGCGGTCGGAGAAGAGGAAGCCGTCCTGGGGCGCGAAGCCGATGCGGGCGCGGATTTCGGCCGGGTCGAAGCGGTCGAGCGCGATGCTGTCCACCAGGACCGAGCCCTCGGTGGGATCGTAGATGCGCGGAATCAGCGACACCAGGGTGGTCTTGCCCGAACCGGTAGGGCCCACAATGGCGACGGTCTCGCCCGCCGCGGCGCAAAAGGAGATGTCGCGCAACACCGGCCGCTCGGTCCCCGGATAGGAAAAAGAGACGCCGCGAAACTCGATGCCGGGGATGCCCGCGGGCGGGGGATGGGGCGCGTCCGGGATCGTGATCGCCGGCTTCTCGGCAAAGATGCGGTTGAGTCGTCCCATCGACGCCGCCCCGCGCTGGTAGAGATTGACCACCCACCCCAGTGCGATCATCGGCCAGGCGAGCAGCCAGAGGTAGAAGGAAAAAGCCACGAAATCCCCCACCCCGATCCGCCCCGCCACCACCTCCCGGCCACCGTACCAGAGCACCACCACCATCGCCGCCCCGGTCAGCAGTCCCATGATCGGACGGAAGGCGCCCGAGGCGTAGGCCAGGTGCATGTTGCGGCGCAGATAGTCCTGGTTCAGTACATCGAATTCGTCGGCCTGCGCCCCCTCCTGCCCATAGGCGCGCACAATTCGCACCCCGGTCAGGTTTTCCTGAACCATCGTGGAGATGGTGGCGAACTGCGCCTGAATTCGCTCGAAACGGTTGTGGATCGTCTTCCCGAACCACGCCACCAGGGGCGGTAGAGCCAGCATCGGAACGAGCGCCGCCACCGTCAGCCGCGGACTGATCCAGAGCATGACCGCGATCCCGACGGCAAAGCTCACCACCGTGTTGGCCGTGTACATCACCGCGGGTCCGACCGCCTGACGCACCGCCAGGGTGTCGTTGGTCGCCAGGCTCATGAGGTCGCCGGTGCGGTTGCGCGCGTAGAATCCGGCGTCGAGGCGCAGGAGGTGGCGAAGAAAGTCATCGCGCAGATCGACCTCGATGCGGCGGCTGAGACCGTTGAGGATCTCGCGCATGCCGTAGCGGGCCGCGCCCCCCAGCACCGCCGTGCCCACAATCAGGAGCGCGTAGAAGACAACGGTGCCGCGGATCGTGGCCGGGTCCGCGTCCGCCCCTGCGGTGAGGGCGTCGATCGGGAGCTTGAGCAGCCAGGGCTGAAGGAGCGCAAAGCCGTTGGCCAGAACGACGAGCAGCATCCCCCATGAGAGGGGAACGCGGTAGGGACGGAAGTAGGGGAGGACGGTCCGGAGTTCGCGCATGGTCGTATATTAGCGCCATGCGAAGAGCAACGACGGGAACCGGATGGGGAGGGAAGTCTGCCCGGGGGGAAGCGTGGCTGCTGTGGGCGGTGGTGGCCGTCAGTCTCTGGGTGGCCGGGGGGTGCGGGCGCAACGGCGATGCGGAGGCCGGGCCCGAGGCGGGGGACTCGTTGGCGGCGCGGGTGGCCGCGGACTCGGTGGCCGTGGATTCGGCGATGGCCGGCGGCGCCCAGGAGGAAGCCGGGCCGGGGGCGGGTGGGGGGGTTGGGGACGAGGGGAATGCGCTGGAGGCCGACGGCTTGGTGGCGGAAGTGGACTCGTTGGCGGAGGACTCGTTGGCGGAGGACTCGTTGGCGGCGGACTTATTGGCGGACGACTCGCTGGGGTCCGGGCTGGATTCGCTGGCGGCGCGCGAAACGCCCGCGCCACCCCCGACCGTGCTGCTGGCTTCGGGGACGCAGGTGGAGCTCGTCGCCCTGGAGGAGATCTCCACCGATGGCTACCGGACCGGCGACGCGGTGATCGCGGCGGCTGCGCAGGATGTGGTTCATCCCGACGGCACCATCCTGGTCGCGGCGGGGACGCTCTTCCTGGGACGGATCACCACCTCTGTCGGATCGGGCGGGATCGGCGAGGAGCCCGTTCTGGAGATGACCTTCGAGACGATATCGGCCACCGACTACGAGCGTCCCGTCGAGACCCTGGTGATCGCGGCCACCATCGTCCTGGACGCCGAAGCCGAACGTGCGCGCGCCAGGGCCGGCGGCCAGGACCGGTTGGTGATGGTTCCGGGCCGGATCGCCGCCGGATCCACGATCGTGGTGCAGATCCGCGAGCCGGTGAGGCTGCCGCTGCCCGATTCGCTCCTGGCCGGGGACTCGGCCGCTGTGGCCGACACGATTTCACCCGCCGGCTGAAGGCGCCCCGCTTCGCCCGCTTTCCCGGCACACCGGTTTGCAGGTCGCATTTCCCGTCCTCACGGGGCCGGCCCTGCAAACCCTCCCCGCCGCCCGCGCTCTCCCTGTCGTCTATCGTCCCCAGCGTCTACCGTCCCAGCGCCCTTCCGCCCCGCCGCGGATCCGACCAACCCGCCAGAGTCCCGTCCGGCATCACCATGATCATCTGCAGATCGCCCGACATTCCCCCGGCAAAGTAGGTGTCCGGCGGCCCGGGATCGCGTTCCTGCACGGTGTGGCCCAACGCCTCCAGCGCGCGCACCGTGCCCGCATCCAGTCCCCCGAATTCAAACTGCACAAGGTCGGGGAGGTGTTGATGATGAACCCGCGGCGCATGTACCGCCTGCACAACATTCATCCCGTGGTCCACAACATTGAAGATCGACTGCAACACCGTTGTGATGATGGTCGATCCGCCCGGCGTCCCCGTCAGGAGAAAGAGGCCGCCATTCGCATCCTCGACGATCGTGGGCGTCATCGCCGAGAGCATGCGCTTGCCCGGTCCCACCGCGTTGCGTTCCCCCTGCACAAGCCCGAACTGGTTGGGCGTGCCCGGCTTGGCCGCAAAGTCGTCCATCGTGTTGTTGAGGAAGAATCCCGCCCCCGCCACCACAACCTTCGACCCGAACCACGAATTTACGCTGGTCGTCACTGCGACCGCATTGCCGTCGCCATCGACCACCGAGTAGTGCGTAGTGTGGGTTTCGTCCAAGAAGGTCTCAATCCCGGGCGCAATCTCGCTTGAGGGCGTGGCCCGGCCGCGCTGGATCGTACCCGCGCGCAGCTCGGCATATTCCTCCGAAAGGAAGGCCTCCACCGGCAACTCTACGAAATCCGGATCGGCCAGGTATTCGTTGCGGTCGGCGTAGGCGCGGCGGAAGGACTCGGCCATCAGGTGAATCGTCTCGGGCGTGTTCCAGCCCAGCGCTCCCAGCTCCCAGCGCTCCAGCACTCCGGCGATCGCCGCCATCGTGAGCCCACCCGAGGACGGCGGCGGCATGGAGTGAACGGCGTAGCCGCGATAGTCGAAGACGACCGGATCGCGCCACACGGCACGGTACGCGTCCAGATCCTCCAGGGTGATGATCCCCCCGCCGCGCTCCATCTCGGCCACAATCAGCGCAGCGGTTTCGCCCCGGTAGAAGTCGTCGGGGCCCTGGTCGCGCAGCCGCGTGAGGACCGCCGCCAGATCGCTCTGGACAAAGGTGTCGCCCAGAGCCGGCCCCGTGCCGCCGGGCAGAAAGACGCGCGCCCCCTCGGCAAAGGCGGCAATTCGTTCGCGCGCGGCCTCCAGGGTGGAGAGGTAGCGGACGGTGACCTCGAACCCATTCGCCAGATCGATCGCCGGTTGCACCACATCCGCCCAGGGCAGCGCCCCGAAGCGGCGGTGCGCCTCCCACAGTCCCGCCGGCGACCCCGGCACTCCCGCCGCCAGGTGTCCCACAACGGACCGGTCGGTCACATTCCCGGCGGCGTCCAGGAACATGTCGCGGGTCGCGGCCAGCGGCGCCCGTTCGCGGTGATCCTGCGCATACACCGAACCATCGGCCAGCCGTACCATCATAAAGCCGCCGCCGCCCAGATTCCCGGCCTCGGGATTGACCACGGCCAGCGCCAGCCCGGTCGCCACCGCCGCATCGACCGCGTTGCCGCCCGCGTCCAGCACCTCAATGCCGACCTGCGAGGCGAGGAGATCGGTCGTCGCGACCATGCCATCCCGTGCGCGCACCGGGTCGGCGTCCGCGACGAAGGGCCAGGCCGCCGGAAAGGCAAGGGCCGGGGTCTCGGTGACGGCGTCGCCGCGCTCGGGCGGGGGCGGGGCGGGCTGGCACGCCGCGAGGGCAACGAGGAAGAGGGGGAGGAGGAGGCGGGGGGTGGTGGTGAATGGGTCGCGTAGGCGAGGGCGGGCGAAGGTGGTTGGCATTTGGTGGGGGCTCCTTGGGAGGTGGGCGCCGCGTTGACGATCATTGTGGCCGTAATATGAACGCCAAACCCGGTTGTCGTTTATTTGCAACCGTCAAAGCCGGCCTTCCTGCCTTCTGCGGCGTCGAGCAGGCGGCGGAACACAAACAGGGCGGACCGCCGGCCGCGCGCGGGATCGATCTCCTGCAATACACCTGATTCGCACAGACGTTGGAGGATCCTTCGCGCCGTAGGCGGAGACGAGTCGGTTGCTTTCACGAACTGTGTGCTCGAAAATACCGGACGGTGAAAGATCGCGTCGAGGACTCGTATCGCGTACCGTGAGTTGGTGACAGTCAGCACACGGTCCTTCATTTCCTCGTAGAGACCGAGAATCGCTTCGGCCTGCGCCAGGTTGTCCTCCGCCTGCGCGCGAACGGCATCGAGGAAGAACGCGCACCAGCCGCTCCAATCGTCATCGCGCGATACGGACCGCAGTCCTTCGTAGTATGCCTCCCGGTTGGCCTCGAAAAAGGCGCTCATGTAGAAGGCCGGCTGGCGAATCAGTCCAGTCCGCCACATGCAGAGAGGTACGAGCATCGTTCTTGGTCCTCCCCCCCCCCTTCAGTTCCTGTCGTCGTTGAAGTAGCTGTGGACGGTTGATTCCGCCTGGCCGCCCGCATTCGCCGGAAGCCTGGGCACGGGTTGCCGCTGAATCGAATGACCGGGCAATGTGCCCGGGGGCGGGCAATGGCTAAGGCGAAGCCCGGCTGGTTCGTTGCGTTGACCCCGGCCCCCGCGCCCCGCAGATTCACCCCGACCGGCGTAGCTGGCCTGGCCGGAGCGGCCGGAAGACCCGGGCTGGTGCGGGTCGCAGGTGGAGCTGGCGATGGCGCCGCGAGGGCTCCGACGGAGAGAAGAGATGCACGACGATCGCCTGACAGAGCAGCGGAATCCGCGAAGCGCCGGGATCGACCGGCTTTCGGTGGCGGAGATCGTGCGGGTGATCAACGACGAGGACGCCGGGGTGGCGGCGGCCGTGCGGCGCGAGGAGGCGCACATCGCGCGGGCGGTGGAGTTGGCGCTGGCGGCCTTTCGCGGCGGTGGAAGACTGATCTATGCGGGGGCCGGAAGCTCGGGACGGCTGGGGGTGCTCGACGCGGCCGAGATGCCGCCCACCTACGGCACCGATCCCGAGATGGTACAGGGGGTGATCGCGGGGGGATTCGGGGCGTTGGTGCGGTCGCGCGAGGGAGCCGAGGACGATGCGGCGGCGGGCGCGGCGGCGATCGCTGAACGGCGGGCGGGGCCGCGCGACTTCGTGCTGGGGATCGCCACCTCGGGGACCACTCCCTATGTGCACGGCGCCCTGGAGCGCGCGCGCGAGCTCGGGGCCCGCACCGGCTTTCTCCTCTGTACACCGCCCCACCCGAAGCTGCGGGAGACCCACGATGTCGTGATTGCGCCGCTGACCGGACCCGAAGTCGTCACCGGCTCGACCCGGATGAAGGCCGGGACCGCGACCAAGATGGTCCTCAACGCGATCACGACCGCGGCCATGGTGCGGCTCGGAAAGGTGGACGGAAATCTGATGGTCGATCTGCAGGTGACCTGCGCCAAGCTTCAGGACCGCGGCGAGCGCATTCTGATGACGCGGCTGGGGCTGGAGCGGGGGGCGGCGCGCGATCTGCTCGGCCGGGCCGGGGGGCAGGTGAAGACCGCGCTGGTCATGCAGCGGCACGGGTGCGACGCGGAGGCCGCCCGGAGCGCGCTGGCCGGGGCTGGGGGAGTGGTGGCCGCGCTGGAACCGGTCCGGGTTGGATAGGGTGGTCGCCGGGAAGGGGGTGGTGGGGTGGGGGGTGGCGGCGCTGGCGGGGGCCGCGGCCGCCATCCACCTGATTCTTGCGGTACTCTCGGCCGATCCCGGGATTCACAGCGGTGGCGACAATGCGGCGTATCTCTCGCTGGCGAACGCGCTGGCCCAGGGGGACGGCTACGCCGAGTCGTGGTATCCCGGGGCGCCGCCCCACACCAAGTATCCGCCGCTCTATCCCGGGCTGCTCGCGCTCCTGATCCTGGCCGGAGTGCGAAGCTGGGCGGCTTTCAAACTCCTCTCGGCTGCGCTCACCGCGCTGGCCGCCGCATTTTGCTTCCTTTGGGCGCGCCAACGGACGGAAACGGCGGGCGCGGCAACGGTGGCGCTTCTCTTCGGGATTTCGCCCGCGCTCCTTGATTCCTCCCAGTGGATCCTCTCCGACCCGCTCTTCGCGGCCTGTACCTTCGGCTGCCTCTGGCTCCTGGGCGCATCCGGGTCCAGTCCCCCCGCCCCCCGCCCCACTCCCGCGGCTGCCTCCATCCGGCGCTGGGCGGTCCGGCTCCGCTCCCTCCCCCTTCCCCTCGCGATCGGCCTCGTTCTCGCGATTGCGGCGTACTTCACCCGTTCGGCGGGGTTGCCCCTCGTCGTGGCCGCCGCCCTCTGGCTCGCCCTCGCGCGGCGCTGGCGTTCCCTCGTCGTCTTCGGCGCCCTCTTCGCCCTGGTTGCGCTTCCCTGGCAGCTTCGCTCCGGCGGCGACTACGTCTCCGAGTTCCGCCTGATCGATCCCTACGCCCCCGACCTCGGCCTCGCCGGCCCGGCCGATTTCGCCGCGCGCATCGCCGCCAACCTGACCGGCTACGCCTTCCAACACATCCCCCAGGCGGTTGCGGGACTCGACGGCCTTGCGGCCGCGCTCCTGGGTGCGGTGCTGGCCGCCGCGGCGCTGGCCGGATGGGTGTGGGCGCTCCGATCCGGCCCCGGTCCCACCGAGTTCTTCGTCCTCCTCTACGCCGGCCTGATCCTGATCTGGCCCGAGGTCTGGTCGGGGGAACGATTCGCGCTGCCTCTCCTTCCCCCACTGCTTCTCTATGCGGGCCGCGGACTCCTCCGTGCGGGCGACGCTGTTTTCCGTGCGGGCAACGCGGGTCTCCGTACGGGCAAACCAGCCCATGCAGGCAAGCCAGCCCATGCAGGCAACGCCCGTTCCCGCGCACGCAACGCTCCGGTTCCCTCTCGCGGCACTCCGGCGAAGTCACGCAATTCTCCGCCCCGGGCCACCCGGACCACGCTCGGCCGTCCCGCCGGGGTCCTTGTCGCCGCCGCCGCGTTGCTGGTCGCCGCGCCCGCCCTGAACCGCTGGAAGACAAGGATGGAATGGGCGTCGCGGTGCCGGCCTGCGGTACTGGCGCAGGGTCCGCTCGGCTGCTACGGCCCCAACGTGATCGAGATGCAGGCGATCGCCCTGGCCGCGCGCGATCTGCTGCCCGCAGGGTCGGCGGTCTTCAGCCGCAAACCGCGCCTCTTCCACATCTTCAGCGGTCTGCCCTCGGTGACCTATCCCTTCACCACCGACCCGGACCGGATGACGGCGCAGGCGGACTCGCTCGGGATCGGCCACCTCGTCTTCGGCAACTGGGACTCGACCGGACAGCGCTACCTGGCGCCCGCGATCCTGGCCCACTCCGAACGGTTCTGCGCAGCGGCGCGCCTTGCAGCCCCGGGTGGTCAGCCCGTCACCCTCCTGGCGATCCTGCCGTCCGCACCCGATGATTCCACCCGAACCCCGAGCACGCCCGCCGAGGAAGGGTTGCTTTTGCCGCGTTGCTCCGGTCCCGCACCCCCGCCGCCCCCCTCCGCCGCCGCTCTGGCCTCGCCGCACGTCCCCATCCTGGGGCGACCGTAGCCTCCAGCCGCGCCCTCGCCTTCGTCCCCGCAGGCGCCATTCATCCATGACCCTTCCCACCGCAAACCGGTCCGGCCGCGCCCATCCGCGCATCCCGCGCGCGCCCACCCGGCCATTGCCACGCCCGGCCGCCTGGGCCAGCCGCAGTCCGCTCGCCGCCATGGCCGCGATCGCAACCGTCCTCGCGCTCCCGCCGCTCCCGGCGCACAGCCAGACCGTTCCTCCCGACGAGGATTGGAGACAGTTCACGACCGAACACTTCGTCGTCACCCACCCGGCTGCGCTGTCGGATCTCGGTGCGCGCGCGAGCGTGCTGGCCGAGCGCGCCTGGGACTTCCTCGCCGGCCACTTCGAAGACACCCCCGCCACCCCCGTCCACCTCCTCCTCACCGATCACGCCGACATCGCCAACGGCTTCGCCTCGCCGGCTCCCTTCAACCGGATCACGATCTTCGCGCGGCCTCCGGTCGAGGGCGGCAGCATCTCCTACTTCGACGATTGGCTTGAGCTCGTGATTGTGCACGAACTTGTGCACACCTTCCACCTTGACATGACCGGTCCGGTTGGAAAGGTGGTACGCGCGCTCTTCGGTCGTCTGCCCACGCAATGGCCGGCCTTTCCCTCGGCCGCCTCGCCGACCTGGTTCGTGGAGGGACTTGCGGTCTGGTTCGAGTCGCAGTACACGGGAGCGGGACGGGTGCGTGGAAGCTGGCAGGAGATGGTGCTGCGGATGGCCGCGCTGGAGGGGGATTTCGCCGCTGCGGGGCGGGTGGAGGGCGCTTCGCCGGTCTGGCCGGGAGGGAACCGCCCCTACGTCTACGGTTCGCGCTACCTGGCGCACATGGCGGGGCTGCACGGCGAGGAGGCGCTGGCCGGGATGGCGCGTTCGGTGGCGGGAACGCTGGTGCCCTACCGGATGAATGCGGCCGCGCGCGACGCCTTCGGGGTGGGCGTGGAGGAGAGCTGGCGGCGCTGGGGCGAAGCTCTGGCCGACGAGACCCGGGATCTGGCTGCCGAGTTGGCCGAATGGGCGCCGCTCACGGTGGGCGAGGAGGTGGAGGGAGCGGGAAGGCTGGCCGAACAGGCCATTGTGTCGCCCGATGGAAGTACGCTGGCGTGGATACGAGCCGACGGGGTGGACGCGGCCCAGATTCGGGTGGGCAACCCCGACGGAAGCGCCGCTCGCCGGCTGGCCCGGGTGAACAGCGTGGGGGGATCGGTTTCCTGGGAGGCGGACGGTGGCCTGGTCTTCACCCAGCTTGACTTTATCGACCGCTACCGGCTCTACGGCGATCTCCACCGCGTGGGGCCGGATGGTGCGGTGGAGCGCATCACAAGAGGCGAACGGATCAGCTACGCCGATGTGGCTCCCGATGGACTGCGGGCGGTGGCGGTGCGCGAAGGGGGCGGATCGAACGCGCTTGTCATGGTGGATCTCGCGACCGGAGCGGTGACGCCCTGGGTGGAGCCGCGTAACGACCGCCACTGGGCCTTTCCGCGCTGGTCGCCGGACGGGACACGAGTGGTGGCCGTGCGCTGGGAGGCGCCCGCCCGGATGGACATCGTGGTGCTCGACGGGGCGGGGGGGGTGGTGGCGGAGGTGACGCGCGACCGCGCGGTGGACACGACCCCCTTCTGGTCGCCGGACGGCCGCTGGCTGCTGTGGTCGTCGGACCGAACGGGGATTCCGAATCTCTTCGCGGCCCCCGTAGACGGACTGGAGGTCGGCGATCCGCGCCAGGTCACCAATGTGCTCGGTGGCGCTTCCCACCCTTCCGTCGATCCCGCTTCGCGCTGGATCCTCTTCTCCTCCTACCACGCCGACGGCTGGCACATCGAGCGCATCCCCTGGGACCCGGCCGCCTGGTTTGCCCCGCAGCCGGCCAGCCCGCGCTTTCAGGGTTCGGGGGGACGACCCGCCGCCTCCGGACCCGTCCTGCTGCCTGGCACCGGTTCCGTGGACATTCCCCCCTCCGGTCCCTACCGCCCCTCCTCCACCCTGCGACCCTGGTACTGGCAGCCGCTCTACCGGGCCGCCGAGCGGGGCACCGACCAGTCCACCCAAACCCACACCGTCTTCGAGCCCTTCGCGGGAATCGCCACCGGCGGCTCCGATCTGGTGGGACGCCACGCCTGGTCGCTGGCCGCGCGCCTCGCCCTCGACGCCAGCCGCTTCGCGGGCAACTTCGGCTACAGCTTTCGCGGACTGGGCAATCCCGTCCTGGGTCTCTCGCTGTCGCAGAGCTGGGACGCATCCTCGGGCACCTTCGTTCCCGGCGGCGCCACCGACGAGTTCTTTCTTGTCCAGCGGGAGCGCGCGGCGAGCCTCTCCACATCCTTCCTGCGGCAGCGCTACCGCCACGCGGCTTCGCTCGGTTTCAGCGGCGCGCTGGTCCAGGAACACCTCACGATCCAGCGTCCCACCGGCGAAGAAGGGCCCGCGCTGCGCGACCCCACCACCACCTTCTTCGATCTGCGCACCACACTCTCGGCCGGCAACACCCAGCGGCGCGCCTTCTCGATCTCGCGCGAGGACGGGGTGCGCGCCTGGGTCTCGGGGCGGTTGCGGCACGAGAACGGCGTCGAGGGAGACGCCCGCGGCCTGGCCGGAATGGATCGCGGCTACCGCGAGCTCACCGGCGAGGTGGCGGCCTTTCGGTCGCTTGGCCGGACCGGATTCGCGAACCACGTGCTGGCGCTGCGTCTCTCCGGGGGGATCGCCTCCGGGCCCGGGGCCGACCAGTTTCACTTCGATGTGGGCGACGCCGAGGGAACGACCGAGTCGGTGACCGGACTCGGGCTCTTCGGGGGGCAGTCGCGGCTCTTCCCCATCCGCGGCTACCGCGCGAACTTCCGTTCCGGCCGGATCGCGTGGAGCTCCAGCGCCGAATACCGCTTCCCCATTGCGCTCATCGACCGCGGCATGCCCTTCCTGCCCCTCTTCTTCGACCGCCTGCACGGCTCCGTCTTCTTCGATGCGGGCAACGCCTGGGGACCGACGCTGGGGCAGCCCAGGTACGACAACCCCCGGCGCGAAACGCTGGCCGGCGTGGGCGGCGAACTGACGCTGATCGTCGCGCCGGCCTATCAGCGGGGGATCGGGGTTCGCTTCGGGACGGGGGTGCCGCTGAACGGCGGAGATCCGGTATTCCATCTGCGCGTCGGCAGCGCCTTCTGAGCTCGAGTCCTTCAGCCTTCGCGCCTCGCCGGGCGCGCCCCCCGGGGGCCACCGGTCTTCCCGCTCCGCCGCCCCCTTTCACCCTCCGGGTCACTCCCGGGAATTTGCCCCAAGTGGTAGGGGGTCGCTACAATGTCAGCCCCTACATGTTGAAGCCCGCCCCCAAGCATCCCGAGTCCCTTCCCTCGCTGCACCCTGACGGATGATGCCGCCGCCCGGCCGCCGTTGCCGCGCATCCGTCCTTTCCTCCCGCCGCGCCACCTCTTGCGCGCCAAAGGACCGCCGAACATGAACGCACCCACCGACCTTCGTCCAACCTTCAGCGGTTCCCCGCCCCCCGACCTCCCCCCCGCCCGTCTCTCGGAAAACGCCCGCATCGTCCTCGCCAAACGCTACCTGCGCAAGGACGAATCCGGCACACCCGTCGAGGATCCCGAGACGATGTTCTGGCGCGTCGCGCGGGTCATTGCCGAGGAGGATCGCAAACACGGGGCCTCGGGCCGGGCCGTCGAGGAGGTTGCCCGCGGCTTCTACGATCTGATGACGACCGGTCTCTTCGAGCCCAACTCGCCAACGCTCATGAATGCGGGCCGTCCCCTGGGACAGCTCTCCGCCTGCTTCGTGCTTCCCGTCGACGACGCGCTCTCCAACGGCAGCAGCGGCATCTACGACACCCTGCGGGCCATGGCGCTCGTGCACCAGTCAGGCGGCGGCACCGGCTTTTCCTTCTCCCGGCTCCGCCCCGAGGGCGACACCGTGCGCTCCACGATGGGAGTCGCGTCGGGTCCGGTCTCCTTCATGCGCCTCTACGATTCCTCCACCGAAGTGGTGAAGCAGGGCGGTACCCGGCGAGGCGCCAACATGGGAATCCTGCGGGTGGACCACCCCGACATCCGGAGCTACATCGGCTGCAAGGACGACACCACCCAGATCACCAACTTCAACATCTCGGTCGCGATCACCGACGACTTCATGCGCGCGGTGGAGGCCGGCGAGCCGTACGATCTGGTCAGCCCACGCACCGGCCGCGTCACCGGCCGCGACAGCGCCCGCGAGATCTTCGACCTGATCATCGAGGGGGCGTGGAAGACCGGCGAACCCGGCGTCTTCTTCATCGACCGCGCCAACGAGCACAACCCGGTTCCGGCGCTGGGCGGCTACGAGGCCACCAATCCCTGCGGCGAGCAGCCCCTCCTCTCCTACGACGTCTGCAACCTGGGCAGCGTGAATGTGGGCGCCTTTGCGAAGGAAGGCCGCTTTGCGAATCCGGAAGAGGCGATCGACTGGGACGAGATGCGCCGCGTCGTACACCTCTCCGTCCACTTTCTGGACAATGTGATCGACGCCAACCGCTATCCGCTGGAGGAAATCGATGCGCTGGCGAAGCGGATCCGCCGGGTGGGGCTGGGGCTGATGGGGTGGGCCGACCTCCTGGTGAGGACCGGCGTCCAGTACGACTCCGACGATGGCGTGGAGCTGGGGCGAAGGGTGATGGCCTTCATCGAAGAGGAATCGCGGGTCGCCTCGGAGCGGCTGGCAGAGGCGCGCGGCGTCTTTCCCGCGTGGGAGGAATCGATCTGGGGACCGGACGAGAGTTGCGCCCGGGACGCGTCCGGCGAGCGCATCCGTCCCGAACGGCGGCTGCGCAACTGCAACCTCACGACGGTGGCGCCCACCGGCACGATCTCGATCATCGCGGGGTGCAGCGGGGGAATCGAACCGCTCTTCGCGGTGGCCTTCATGCGCAACCAGGCCGGCAGCCTCATGCCCGACGTCAACGAGGACTTCGTCGCCCGCGCCCGCGAGGAGGGCTGGCACACGCCGGAGCTGATGAACCGGATCGCCGAAGAGGGGCACATTCACTTCGACGAGGTTCCGCGCACCGTCCAGGAGACCTTCCGCACCGCGCACGACATCACGCCCAGGTGGCATGTGCGCATGCAGGCGGCCTTCCAGGAGCACGTCGATTCGGCGATCTCGAAGACCACCAACTTTCCCTTCGAGGCGAAGCGCGCCGATGTGCGCGAAATCTACGAGATGGCCTTCGCGCTGGGGTGCAAGGGGGTGACGGTGTACCGCGACGGGTCGCGCCCCATGCAGGTGCTCTCGACCGGCAAGACCGGCCAGGAGGAAGAGGGCGCGGGAAGCGCGGAGATGGAACGGCTGAGCGGCGAGCTGGCCGACGCCCGGGAGCGGGCCCACCGGATGGAGGACGAGCTGGACGCCATGCGGTCGAAGCTGCGCGACCACGATCTCGAACGCGGCTCGGCCCGGCACAAGCGGCGGCGCCCCGCGATCCTCCGCGGCCGCACCATCAAGATGGACAGTCCGCTCGGCGACCTCTACGTCACCATCAACGAAGACGAGAGCGGCAGCCCCTTCGAGGTCTTCTGCACCGTCGGCAAGGCGGGCGGCGCGGCCATGGCCGACTCGGAGGCGATCGGCCGCCTCATCTCGCTCTCGCTTCGGTCGGGAATCCCCATCACCGCCGTCCGCGACCAGTTGCGCGGCATCTCCTGCGACCGCGCCGTCGGCCTGGGTCCCCACAAGGTCCTCTCCGCCCCCGACGCGATCGCGCAGGCCCTCGATCACTACCTGGCCGAAAAGGAGGGCGTGCAGGAGGAACTGCCGATCGGCGCCCCGAAACCGGTGGGCACCGGCGGAGGAACGGTCGCGGAACCGCGCGCCGCCTACACAGCCCGCACCGACGTGGCGTTGGGGGCCTGTCCTTCGTGCGGCGCCGGCCAGCTAGCCTACGAGGAGGGTTGCCGGAAGTGCTACGTCTGCGGGTTCTCGGACTGCGGGTGAGGGGATTCGGCTCCTACTACGACCCCCCCGGCGCGTTTCGGTAATCCAGCGGCGGCGGACGGTCGCCCACCAGCGACACATAGCGGAAATCAGCGCCCACGCGCCCGGCGTACTCGGCCTTGGCCGCCGCGACCAGCTCCGGGTCCGAGAAGAGATCGACGGCGGTCATCGCCAGGGTGCGGGCCGCGACGATCATCCCCTTCTCGCCGATTGAGGTGCCCCCGGCCGCGATCGCCTGCCAGGAATGAGCGGGTGTGCCGGGCACCCAGGTGGCGGTGGAAAGCCCCGCGGTGGGCACGACCCAGCTCACGTCGGCCACATCGGTCGATCCTCCCGCCGGGCGCGGCTGGTACGGCTGCACCTCGGCCGCGCTCTCCAGGGGCCGGGGGTTGGCGAGCGTCCCGTGGATGATCCTGGCGTAGGCGCGCTCGGAGTCGTCGTAGCTCACCCCGCCGACCGTCTTCAGGTTCTCCCAGGTCCGCCGCTGCAGCGCCTCGTTCGGCAAGAGAGCATAGATGCCGTGGATGACTTCATGCTCGACCCGGGTTCCGGTGCCCAGGGCGGCACCCTCGGCGGCGCGCACCACCCGGTCGAAGATCTCGCGCACCCGCTCGGCGTCGGGGTTGCGCACGTAGTAATAGACCTCCGCGAAGTCCGGTACCACGTTCGGCGCCGCCCCTCCCGCTGTGATCACATAGTGGATGCGCGTCTCCTGCGGGACGTGTTCGCGCAGCAGGTTCACCATGTGGTTCATCGCCTCCACCCCATCGAGCGCGGAACGACCCTGGTCGGGCGCCGCCGCCGCATGCGCCGAGAGCCCGTGGAAGCGGAACTTGGCCGACTTGTTGGCGAGCGAAGCCGAGGGACTGGCGTTGTTTGCGCTCCCGGCGTGCCAGTGCAGAACGGCGTCGACATCGTCAAAAAGACCGCCCCGGACCATGTAGACCTTCCCCGCGCCTCCCTCCTCGGCCGGCGTGCCGTATACGCGGATCTGGCCCGGCGTGCCCGAACTCTCCATCCACTCCCGGACCGCCAGCGCCGCCGCCGCCGATCCCGTGCCGAAGAGATGATGGCCACAGGCGTGACCCGCGCGCATGGTCGCGACCGTTTCCCGCTCCGCCGAGCGCGACTGGGTGATTCCCGGTAGTGCGTCGAACTCGGCCAGAATTCCGATCACCGGCGATCCCGTGCCCCAGCTTGCCACGAAGGCGGTCGGCATTCCCGCGACCCCGGCCTCGACGCGAAACCCACCGTCGGCGAGCTGTTCCTGGAGCAGCGCCGAGCTCTCGGTCTCCTGGTAACCCACCTCGGCCAGCTCCCAGATCCGCTGGGCCACCGTACCGTAGCGCGCCGCGTTCGCCTCGACGTGGGCCGAAACGGTCTCGTGCGCGGACTGGGCGGCCGCGGGCCCCGCGTGGAAGAGGGTGGCCACGGCGAAGGGGAGGACTGGACCAAAGCGCCGGAAGATGCGCGGCTGGAAGACGCGCCGCGGCAAGACGCGCCGCCGCAAGGAGGGTCTCGCCGTGCGTGCGGTGCGTGGGGCGCGATGCGGCGCCGGGGCAGGGTGGGGGGGTGGGGGGGACTGGATCCTGGGGGCGTGGATTGTGGGGACTGGATCATCGCTTGACTCCAAAGCGGTTGGGCGTCGCCGGGACACGGGTGCGGGTGGGTGGTGCGATTCGACGAATCCGAACAGATTGTTGACTTGCTTTCGCCAACGCAACCGCCCTTGCCAACGCAACCGCTCCCGCGCCGGCCGCAACGGAGGTGCCGCCGAGCCCCGGTCAGCGGTCCTCCTCCGGAACCCCGCAACCATTCCGCCCCCATGCCCCCCACCGCCCCCGTTCGCGTCGCCGCCGCCCAACCCCGCGGCCACCCCTTCGACTCGGCCGCCGCCGTGGACCGCCTCTCCGCGATGACCGCCGAGGCCGCCGCCAACGGGGCCGCCCTGGTCGTCTTCCCGGAAGCCTTCGTGGGCGGCTACCCCTGGGGACTCGCCTTCGGCACCGCAGTGGGCGGGCGCAAGCCCGAGGGACGCCGCGCGTTTGGCCGCTACCACGCCGCCGCGATCCAAGTTCCCGGCCCCGAAACCCGGCGGATCGGGCGGGCGGCGGCCCGGGCCGGAGTGCATCTCGCGGTCGGGGTCATCGAGAAGGGGGCGGCGCACTCCCCCGGCACCCTCTTCTGCACCCTTCTCTACTTCACCCCCGACGGCGAGCTGGCCGCGCGGCACCGCAAGCTCAAGCCTACCGCGGCCGAGCGCCTCATCTGGGGCGAGGGCGATGGCAGCACCCTGCCCGTCCTGGACACCCCCTTCGGCCGCCTCGGCGGGCTGATCTGCTGGGAGAACTACATGCCGCTCGCGCGCACGGCGATGTACGCGAAGGGCGTCGAGATCTACCTGGCCCCCACCGCGGACGCGCGCGACCGCTGGCAGTCCACCCTTCAGCACATCGCGCTGGAGGGACGCTGCTTCGTCATCGGCTGCAACCAGTACGTCACCCGCGAGCACTACCCCGCCGATCTCGAAATCCTGAGCGATCTGGAGAACTGGCCGGCCACCCTCTCGCGGGGCGGCACCGCGATCTACGGACCCCTGGGCGAGTGTCTGGCGGGTCCGCTGAACGGCGAGGCGGGAATCCTCTACGCCGATCTGGACCGGTCCGAGATTGCCCGCGGCAAGTTCGACTTCGACGTCGTCGGCCACTACGCCCGCCCCGACGTCTTCCGCCTTCTCGTCAACGAAGCGCCGCTGAACGCGGCGGTCCCCTGGGCGAGCGGTCCCGTGCCGGCCGAGTCCGCGCCGGCCGCCAGCGCCCCGGTTTCCCCTTCTTCCAATCCCGCTCCCGCAAACGCCAACACCCCAAACAAGGGAAATCACCGATGAGCCCGACGACGATGACCGAACCCGCCACGACCGCGCCCCCGGCCCCGGGCGCAAGTCCCCCGGCCCGCAGCACTAAGGAGTGGCTGGACGAAGCCGACCGCTACTCGGCGCACAACTATCACCCGCTGCCGGTCGTTCTCGAGCGCGGCGAAGGCGTCTGGGTCTGGGATGTGGAGGGACGACGCTTCCTCGACATGCTGAGCTCCTACTCGGCCGTCAACCAGGGACACCGGCACCCGGCGATCGTCGAGGCGGCGCGGACCCAGCTCGACCGCCTGACCCTCACCTCGCGCGCCTTCCACAACGATCAGATGGGCCCGTTCCTGCGCGAACTCTGCGAGGCTGCAGGCTACGACGCCGCCCTGCCGATGAACACCGGCGCCGAGGCGGTCGAGACGGCGATCAAGATGGTGCGAAAGTGGGGCTACCAGACGCGCGGCATCGCCGAGGACCAGGCCGAGATCATCGTGTGCGACGACAACTTCCACGGGCGCACCACCACGATTGTGGGCTTCTCCTCGGAGGACCAGTACCGCGAGGGATTCGGTCCCTTCACGCCCGGCTTCCCGCGCATACCCTATGGCGACATCGATGCGCTGCGCTCCGCGATCGGGCCCAACACGGCGGGTTTTCTGGTCGAACCGATCCAGGGCGAGGCTGGAGTGATCGTTCCCCCGGACGGATATCTGCGCGCGGCGGCCCAAGTTTGCCGCGAAGCCGGGGTGGCGCTGGTGGCCGACGAGATCCAGACCGGGCTGGGGCGCACCGGCCGCTTCTTCTGCAGCGAGTGGGACGATGTGCGACCCGATGTGCTGATCGTGGGGAAGGCGCTGGGCGGCGGAGTCTATCCGGTCTCGGCCGCGATCGCCGACAACGAGTTCATGGACATCTTCCGCCCCGGCGACCACGGATCGACCTTCGGCGGCAATCCCCTGGGCGCGGCGGTGGGAAGAGCCTCGCTGCGCGTGATCCTGGAGGAGGATCTCTCCCGGCGCTCCGACGAGCTGGGAAGCTGGTTCATGGATGAGTTGCGCCGCATCGGCTCGCCACACGTGCAGGAGGTGCGGGGGCGGGGGCTGATGATCGGGGTTGTGATCCGCGAATCCTCGGGACCGGCGCGGCCCTTCTGCGAGGAGCTCGAGCGACGCGGGATCCTGGCCAAGGAGACCCACCACCAGGTCGTGCGTTTCGCGCCCCCGCTCACGGTGAGCCGGGCGGTCCTGCAGGACGCGCTCCTGGAGATCGCCGCCGTACTCAGGTAGGTGACGCGTCCACCGGCTCTTGCGGCTGGCGGGAAGCGACCAGGACGCGAAGAAGCGGAGCCGGCCCGGCGGGATCCGTGCGCGGCGGCTGCGGCGGGATTCAGCGAATCGTGCCCCTGAGCGAGGTGTCGATCTCGGCGGCCTCGCCCTCGTCGAAGAGCACCGCCCGAATTTGGCCGTAAAGAAAATCGCGGGCCTCGCGCTTGCGCGGATCGAGGCCGAAGTGGTTGATCAGCAGGATCTGATGACGCAGCCACTCCTCCCAGCAGCGCGCGCAGACTTCCCGGTGGATGCGCTCGCCGAGGGGGCCGCGAAAGGGAGGGCGGGGCAGGGGAGGGGCGGGGTCGGCGGGGTGGCGGCGGCAGGAAATCGGATTCATGGAAACTCGCTGGGAGTCGGAGGGATTTGGCCCGCGCGGCATCCAGTTGGATAGATTATTGGATTACGAACAAGTCGGAAGGAGGCAGACAATGTCGTCGTCCCGTGCACCGGAGGGAATGGGTGGCCCCAATGGAAAGGCCACCCAACTCTCAAGACAACAACTGGCGCATCTCGAAAAACGGCTCCTGGCGGAGCGGGCCAGAGCGCTGCGCGGCCTCGGTCTCTTCAGCGAGATCTCCAAGCGCGGTCGCAGATTCGGCGACTCCGACCTTGCGGGCCACACCGATCACATGGCCGACCAGGGCACCGAGGCCATGGAGCGCGAGAAAGCCGCCGCCTTCGCGACCAAGGAGGGGCGCTACCTCTACCGCATTGAGGAGGCGTTGCGGCGGCTGTACGCCGATCCGGCCAACTTCGGACGCTGCCACGGCACCGGCAAGCCGATCGGGTTCGAGCGGCTGGACGCCCTCCCCCACGCGCGCTACTGCATCGAATACAAACGGGAGCTGGAGGCCCGCGGCGAGTAGCTGAACGCGAGGCAATGCGCTGCCTGAGGCGCTGCGCGGTCCGCGAGGGCTGCACGGAGGTTCTCATTCATGACCATCACATCCGAGATGCATTCCAAATCGACTCGGATTTTCCTCGGGAGCGTTCTTGCCGCCACATTGCTTTCGGGTTCCTGCTCCGAATCGGACGGGCCCGCTGGCTTTCTGCCCCATGCGCCGGCGCCACCGGCGTGGCCCCTCGCTCAGGATGACACCATTGCGGTTGAGGAATGGCTGGCCATCGGCCGGCATGCTTGTCGGTGAAACGCATGCGAGAGCCAGATCTGACGATGCCTGGGTGGTAGAGTGTCCTCCTGGCCCGCCCTACCGGGAGGGTGCCCGGTATCGTGCGGCGCTCATCTACGAGGGCCACGCTCAAATACACACCAGGATCCGGCCAATGAAGTGTCATCCTCAGCGCCTTCCGGCTTCTTCTCTCGGCCTTCCGCGGGATCACCAGCTGCGTGCAGCTTGATCTGGGCTGGTAGAAGGTGTCCCGGGCTCCAGGGAGCTGACTCCACTGCGCGGCGACGGGCCGCGGCGCCGGCAGGCAAACTGAGCGGGCTAGGCGCGCCCTTCAGGAGCGTCCCGCCACCGCCCCCAACAGCTCCCCTCCCACCGCCTCCACCTGCCACCCCCTCACATCGGCGATCCGCTCAAGCTCGTCCACCGTTGCGGGCGCGGCGGCGGCCACCCGGAGCAACAACTGGTTGGCCATCACCCGTCCCCGCTCCATGCCCAGCCTCTCGGCCGTCCGGTTCCGCACCGCCTTCAGCCGCTCAAAGACGGCCACCTCCTCGGGGTCCGGCCGCGCGCGCCTCCGTTGGGGCCTCGGCCACGACGAGAGCCGCGCCTCCGGGAGCCGCGCCACCTCGGCCAGCGCGGCCAGGAGCGATTGCCCGCGCCTCTGAGCCATCCCCTTCGGGAACCCCGGCACCGCCGCCAGCGCGCGCAGGTTCCGGGGCCGGGCCGTGATCACCCCCAGCAGCGCGGCGTCGCCGGCCACCCGGAACGGCGCCCGGTCCATCTCCCGGGCCACCTCGTCGCGCCAGGCAATCGCCGCCCGCAGCGCGGTAAGCGAGCGGTCGTCCAGGTGGCGGGCGCGGCGAAAGCGCGTCACCGGGTCGGTGGGTGGGGCGTCGGTCCCATCGGTCGCCGACCCCGCGAGGATCCGGTACTCCTCACGCGCCCAGTGCAGCCGTCCTCGTTCGCGTAGATCGTCCTCCAAACCGCTGAGCAGCGCATGCAGGTACCGCGTGTCGCTGGCCGCGTAGTCGATCATGGCCCGCGGCAGCGGCCGCCGCGCCCAATCGGCCCGCTGGAACTTCTTCGACACCCGAATTCCCAGCTTCCGCTCCAGGAGCGACTGGAGCCCCACCTCGGTCTCGCCCAGAAACCCCGCCGCAACCTGGGTGTCGGCCAGGGCGGCCACCTGAATCCCCAGATCGCGCGCCAGCAGCCGCAGATCGAAGGCGGCGCCGTGCATCAGGATCCGCCGTCCGGGATCCTCCAGCACCGGGCGCAGCAGGGGCGCGGGGTCGAAGGCGAGCGGATCCAGCACGAAAGTCGCCGCTGCGGTGGACAACTGGAGCAGGCAGATCCGGTCCGAGTAGCGGTGGAAGCCGGCCGCCTCGCAATCCAGCGCAACCCATTCCGCACCGGCCAGCGCGCGCTCCACCTCCCGGGCTCCTCCGCCTCCGTCGATGTAGCGAATGCCGCCGAGGTTCCCGCCCGGGCCGCGGCTTCCGCCGCCAGAGTTCCTCCCCCTCCCCCCGTTGCCGCCGCGGTTCGCACCCCGGTGGTGGCGCCCCCTCCCGGCTTCCGCCCCCTCCACTCTTCCCTTCCCCCTGCCCATTCTTCCTTTGCTGCCCATTCCGTCTCCCGGCCGGAGTTGCCATCATTGCCGCGCGATCCGCCGCCGCTCCATGTGCGGCCGCCCATGTCAGGTGTGGTCGAATCGTCGCGGCGCGAGGTACCTTCCCTGTCCCGTTCAGTTGCCCGTCATCCGTCCTCCGCCCTCCCGTCCGCGGGATCTCCAGGCGTCGGAGGCCCGCCGAAGCCCTCCCGGGAGGCGACCGTCCCCCAATGACCAGAACCATCTGATGATCAGGACCAAGGTCATCGCCACCCTCGGACCGGCAAGCGCAAAGCCCGATGTCATGGTCGATCTGGTACGCGCCGGCGTCGATGTGGCCCGCATCAACATGTCCCACGGCAACCACGCCTTCCACGAAAAATCGATCCGGATGGCGCGCGAGGCCGCTGACTCGATCGGACGTCCCATCGCGGTGCTGGTGGATCTTCAGGGTCCCAAGATACGCATGGGCCGCCTTCACGAACCGGTTCGGCTGCGCGACGGCGATCTCGTCACCATTGCTCCGGAGGGACTTCACTCCCCCGGCGAGCTCCCCACGACCTACACGCCGCTGGCCCGCGAGGTCTCGCCCGGCACCCACATTCTTCTCGACGACGGGCTGCTCGAACTGGTCTGCGTCGCGTCGGAAGGGGGAAGGGCGCGCTTCGAGGTCCTCCGCGGAGGAATTCTCCATTCGCGCAAGGGAATCAACCTGCCGGGAATCGAGCTGAACACACCGGCGATCACGCGCAAGGATCTGGCCGACCTGGAGTTCGCCTACGCGATGAAGGCGGAATACGTGGGACTCTCCTTCGTGCAGCGGGTGGAGGACGTGAAGATCCTGAAGGCCCACATGAAGGGACGGGCCTGGCTGGTGGCAAAGATCGAGCGGGCGAGCGCGGTCGAGGAGCTGGACGGAATCCTCAGGTATAGCGACGCGGTGATGGTGGCGCGCGGCGATCTCGGGGTGGAGCTGCCCTTCGCCTCGGTGCCCCTGGTGCAGAAGCGGATCATTCAGTCGGCCAATGGCCACGGCTGTCCGGTCATTACCGCCACCCAGATGCTGGAATCGATGACCACCTATCCCAGCCCCACCCGCGCCGAGACCTCCGATGTGGCGAACGCGATCCTCGACGGAACCGACGCGGTCATGCTTTCGGGCGAGACCGCGGTGGGAAAGCACCCGGCGCGCACCGTCGAGGTGATGGTGCGGATCGCGGCCGAGATCGAGGGAAGCGGGGTGTTGGCGGGGGGACCGCATTACCTGCGCCAGATGGGTCCGGTGCAGCGGCGCGGCGCCTCACTGCGCGAACATGCGGTGGCGGCCTCCTCGGTGCGCTCGGCTCGCGATCTGGGCGCCCCCGCCATCCTCGTCATTACCCGGAGCGGATTCTCGGCGCGGCTGGTGGCGTCGTATCGCCCGGTCACCCCCATCTTTTCCGTCTGTACCGAAGCACGCGTCTACCGCCAGCTCTGCGGCGTGTGGGGGGTGCGGCCGGTTCTGGCCGAGCACGGCGAAATCACCTACGAGGCGCTCACCGAGCTGGGCAAGCGGATTGTCCGTGAATCGGGGCGCGGCAAAGCCGGCGATCCGGTGGTGGTAACTTCAGGAATGCCCTTCCACCGGCGGGGTTCGACCAACACCATGCGGGTCGAGCGACTGTAGCCCCGGGAGCGGGCGGCGGTTGCGGGCAGCGGGGCGGTCCGGACGGACGGGACGCCGGGCGGGCGTAGGGACGAGCGACAGGCGCGGGCGAATGCCTGCAAGCACAGGCGGGAGCGGGATTTGCGGCTGACCTTTCTCGGCACCGGGACTTCGGTGGGGGTTCCGGTCATCGGGTGCGACTGCGAAAACTGCGCCTCCACCGATCCGCGCGACCACCGCACCCGCCACGGCGCGCTCATCGGCCTGGAGGGCGGCAATCTCCTCATCGACACGCCCCCGGAGCTGCGGCTTCAACTTCTCGCCGCGGGCATCGCGCGGGTGGACGCCGTCTGGTACACCCATCTGCACGCCGACCACGTCCACGGCATCGACGACGTGCGCATCTTCACCGACCGGGGCAGGAGCTCGCTGCCCGCCTTCGTGCCGGCCGACATGGCCCGCGACATGACCGGCCGCTTTCCCTACATCTTCGACGACGAACTTCGCCGCCAGCGCAAGAAGAACCGACCCCGGCTCACCCTGAAGCCGTACCGCGCCGGCGTCCCGCGCAGCGTCCTGGGCGAGCGCGTCCTTCCCTTTCGCGTGCCCCACGGTCCCGTCCACGCCTACGGCTTCCGCATCGGCCCCCTGGGCTACGTCACCGACGCCAAGAGACTCCCCGGCAAAGCGCGCCAAATCCTTGCTGGAGTGGAAGTTCTGGTCCTCAACGCACTCTGGTGGGGTGAATCCCATCCCAGTCACTTCACGATCGAGGAAGCCGTGCAAACCGCTCGCGAACTCGGTCCCCGCCGCACCCTCCTCACGCATCTCACGCACCGCGTTTGCCACCGCGACCTCGCCGGGGCGCTACCCGCCGGAATCGAGCCGGCCCACGACGGGCTGGTGGTGGAGATCCGATGACCCGGGACCGGACCGCGCGCCACTTCCCGATCCTCATCGACTTCCGGAACATGATGGGGGCGGAGGAGGGCGGCGGCATCGATCCGGCCCGATTCCCGCAAGCCGGGGCTTCCGCCTCCACGCGGCCACCGGCGGACTTCCCGCCGTCCGGGTCCCTGCGCGCAGCGGCGGCCTCCGGCCCGGCTCCCCCCTTAGGCGAGCTTGACCGGCGCTTCCGGCTTGCCCACGCGGCCGTCGAGTCGCTGGCCCGGGACGAGACCGGCTTCATCGCGCTGCCGGGCGACCGCGTGTTGGCAGCCCGGACCCGGGCGCTGGCCAACTCCCTGGCCCCGCGCCGCTTCAGCGATGTGGTCGTGATTGGCATCGGCGGTTCGGCGCTGGGCGCGGCCGCACTGCACGGCGCCCTCGGCGACCCCTCTGGCGGCCATCCCATGCTCCACATCCTCGACAACCCCGATCCCGATTCGGTCGCCCCTCTCCTCGACCGCCTGGACTACTCCCGCACCCTCTTCAACGTCGTCTCCAAGTCGGGCTCCACCGCCGAAACGCTGGCACTCTTCGCCCTGGCGCGAGGCCGTCTGGCGCTGGCCCTCGGCGAGGAGGCCGTTCGCCGCCACATCGTCGTCACCACCGATCCCGAGCGCGGATTCCTGCGCGCTTTCGCCCGCGAGCACGATCTTCCCACCCTGCCGGTTCCTCCCGGCACCGGCGGCCGCTTCTCGGCGCTGTCCCCGGCAGGGCTCTTTCCCGCGGCCATGACCGGGATCGACATCGAGGCCGTGCTGGCCGGCGCCCGCGCCACCCTGGCCCGTTGCGCATCCCCCTCGCCGGCGGCCAATCCCGCAGGCACGCTGGCCACCCTTCTGCACCACGCCGATACCGAATTGGGGCTGGGCGTCCATGTCTTCATGCCCTACGCCGACCGGCTGCGCGCGTTCGCCTACTGGGTGCAGCAGCTCTGGGCGGAGTCGTTGGGCAAGGCGCGGCACACCGACGGGGGCCCGGCCGGGACAGGTTCCACTCCTCTTCCGGCCTTCGGCCCGGCCGACCAGCACTCGCTCCTGCAGCTCTTCATGGAGGGGCCCCGCGACAAGGTCATCGTCTTTCTTCGCCGCCAGGGTCCGGAGCGCGATCTCGGCATTCCCGCGCTTCCCTCCCACCACCCCGCCATCCCGGGCTGGCTCGCTCACACCACCCTCTTCGAGCTTCTCGACCGGGAACAGATCGCGACGGCGGAGGCGCTGCGGCGCGCGGGTCGCCCCAACCTTACCATCACCCTGAACCGGATCGAACCCTTCGCGGTCGGCGCCTTGGTCATGCTCTTTCAGTTGGCGGTCGTTCACGCGGGGGCACTCTACGGCGTCAATCCCCTGGACCAGCCGGGGGTCGAGCTCGGCAAGAAGATTCTGGCGGGACTCCTGGGACGGCCCGGTTCCAGCCCCGTGGTCTTCCCGTCGCTCGATTCACGCTGGCGAGTGTGACGAGCGGCTCGTCCGGTCCCGGTCTTTGGCCCGTGGCCCGGTGCGCGTTAGCTTAACGGATTGCTTTCCGCAGGCACGGCCCGAGAGCTGCATCCACAGTCCGGTCGCGCCGTCGCGGCCCCGACCCCGGCCCGTTGCCACTCCGGCGAATCCCCCGCGCACGCCCCAGGCATCATCATGAGCGATTCCGCAGACCGAACCTCCGCCGTTGACCGCGATCACCGCGCCGAGGTGGGCGCCTTCCTCCTGGGCGCACTGGTGGGAGCGGGCATCGCGCTTCTCCTCGCGCCTCGCAGCGGCAAGGAAACGCAGGAAGCGATCCGGACGCGGGCGGGCCGTATCCGGGAGCTGACCGGCGACCGGGTGCGCGATCTGCGGAGCGATCTGGGCGCGCGCATGGAGTCCGCGAAGGGCGCGCTTGGCCGGGGACGGGAGCGGGTGGCAGATGCGCGGGCCGATCTCGAAGAAAGGCTGGCGCGCTCGAAGGCTTCCTACCAGGCGTCGCTGGAGGACGAATCCACCACCGGAGCAAGCGAATCTTGAAGATCTACCTGGACACGGCCAATCTGGGCGAAATCCGCGAGGCGGCGCGCTGGGGCATTCTCAGCGGGGTCACGACCAACCCGAGCCTCATGGCGCGCGAAGCGGGCGCCGGCTTCGAGGAGACGATCCGCACAATCTGCGACCTGGTCGATGGACCGATCAGCGCCGAGACCGTTTCGGAGGACGCTGCCGGGATGGTCACCGAGGGGATCGCCTATGCGGCCTGGCATCCCAATGTGATCATCAAGGTGCCGAGCACGACCGCGGGGCTCGAGGCGGTGGCGCGGTTGGGAGACCGGGGCATCCGCTGCAACGTCACCCTGGTCTTCAACGCCAACCAGGCGCTGATGGCGGCGCTGGCGGGGGCCTTTGTCGTCTCGCCCTTTGTGGGCCGCGTGGACGACATGTCGGTGGACGGGATGGAGCTGATCCGCGAAATCGCGGCGATCTTCGAACTGGATCCCGACATCCGCACCCGGATTCTGGCCGCGTCGATCCGGCATCCGCGCCACATCACGGAATCCGCGCTCGCCGGAGCCCACATCGCCACCTGCCCCTACAAGGTTCTCCTGAAGTGCATGCGGCATCCCCTCACCGACCGCGGCCAGCGGAGCTTCCTGGAGGACTGGCGGAAGCGCGAGGCGGCGATGGCCCGGTCATCGGCGGACGACTGAGCCGCGAACCCGCCTGGCGGCCGTTCTGCTACGCGACCGGGAGGATCTGGGCCCCATGAGTGGAACTCCCGCGGGTGGCGGCCGCCGCACCGTCGTGCGCAACCGCAAGGCCCGCCACGACTACGAGGTGCTCGACAGTTGGGAGGCCGGGCTGGTTCTGGTCGGCACCGAGGTCAAGTCGATCCGCGCCGGCAAGGTCTCCTTCCAGGACGCCTACGCCCGCGCCCAATCCGGCGAGCTCTGGCTGCACAACGTTCATATCGCCCACTACGCACCCGCCAATCGCTGGAATCACGACGAGACGCGCCCCCGCAAACTCCTCCTGCACCGCGAGCAGATCCGGCGCATCGTGAGCCGCGCCGAGGAAAAGGGTTTGGCGCTGATTCCCCTGGAGATGTACTTCCGCAAGGGCCGTGCCCGTATCACCCTGGCAATCTGCCGCGGGAAGAGGCAGCGCGACCGGCGCGAGGAGCTGAAGCGGCGCACCATGCAGCGCGAGGCGGAACGTGCGATGGGGAAACGGCGGTGAGCGCGGCGACGACCGTGCGGCAGAAGGGGGGCGGTCCGACAGGCGGCCGCGCGCGCTCCGGGGGAAGGGGGGCGGGCGCCATTGAGTTCTTCGGAACCACCTTTCGCCACCGGGTACTGGCCGCGGCGGGAACCTGCGGATTCGGCGAACCGCTCGTGGAGGTGATGGCGCCGGAGGAGATCGGCGGCGTGGTCACGAAATCGGTGACGGTGCGGCCCCGGTGGGGCAATCCGGCGCCCCGTGTGGCCGAGTTTCCGGGTGGGATGCTGAACTCGGTGGGACTTGCGAATCCGGGGTGGGAGAGGGTTCGTGACGAGAAGCTGCCCTGGATGCGGCGCCGCCTGCGGGGGCTCCCGGTCTTCGTCTCGGTGGCCGGCGCCCGCGCGGAAGAGTATGTGGATGTGGTGGTGGGGCTGGAGGGGGAAGGGGGATTCGCGGGCTTTGAGCTCAACCTCTCCTGTCCCAACGACAGCCACCGCTCCGGCCGCCCCTTCTGCCTCGACCACCGTGCGCTGGCCGCGCTCCTCGACCGGGTTCGACCCCGCACCGCGCGGCCCCTGGTCGTCAAGCTTGCCCCGAACGATCCCGAGATCGCCGTCACGGCCTCCGTCGCGGTTCAACACGGCGCCGACGCCATCACGGCGGTCAACACCATGCCCGGCTATCTCGCCGGCGATCGCGGCCCCCGCCTGGGCGCGGGGCGGGGCGGGGTGAGCGGGCCGCTCCTCCTCCCGGTCGGATTGGCGGCGGTAGCTCAGATCGCCGACGCGGTTACCGTTCCCGTCATCGGAGTCGGCGGCATTCTCACGGCCACCGATGCGCGCGCCTACCTCAACGCGGGCGCATCGCTGGTACAGGTCGGGACCGGTTCGCTGGCCGATCCCCGCTGCGCCGCCCGCATCGCCCGCGGCCTCGCCCACCATCCCCCGTCCACCCCCAACCCCTGATCCCGCCCCCATGACCACCCTCCCCACACGGCCACCGCTCCGGGAGCGCGTCATCGTGGCGCTCGATGTGCCCTCGGCCTCCGCCGCACTCGCCCTCGCCGACCGCCTCGGCCCGGCCTGCACCTTCGTCAAGGTCGGCCTGGAACTCTACACGGCCGCGGGGCCGGCGGTGGCGGCGGCGCTCCACGACCGCGGCCTGGACGTCTTCCTCGACCTCAAGCTGCACGACATCCCCAACACGGTGGCGCGCGCGGTGGCCCGGGCCGGCGCCCTCGGCGTGCGCTTCCTCACGATCCACGCGGCGGGCGGCCGCGCGATGCTTGCGGCGGCAGCCGAGGCGGCTCCGTCCTCGCTCTCGCTCCTGGGCGTCACCGTCCTGACCTCGCTAAACGCTCGCGCGCTCGGAAAGGTCTTCGGGCGCACCGTAACGGATGTGGGCGCCGAGGCGGAACGGCTCGCGGGCCATGCCGGCGCGGCGGGGCTGGCGGGGGTGGTCTGTGCGGCCACCGAGGCCGGCCGCATGCGCGCGCGATTGGGCCCGAGTGCGCTCGTCGTCACACCGGGAATCCGCTCCGCCACCGAAGCGCGCCACGATCAGCGTCGCGTCCTTACCGCAGCGGAGGCCTTCCGGGCGGGCGCCAGCCACATCGTCGTCGGCCGACCGGTCGCGCGCGCTCCCGATCCCCGCCGCGCCCTTGAGCGGATCATCGCCGCCGCGGAGCCGGCCCTGGCCACAGAGGCTTCCTGATCCCCCTTACCGGGACGACCTCCTGATCCCCCTTACCGGGACGACCTTCTATATTGTCGGGGCCATGAAACCTATATTGTCGGGGCCATGAAACTCTACGACTCCCTTCGCCGCGACCTCGTCGACTTCGAGTCCCCCCCTTCGGGCCCCGTCGCCATCTACGGTTGCGGTCCCACGGTGTACGACTTCGCGCACATCGGCAACTTCCGGGCGTTCGTCGTCTACGACACCCTCCACCGGCACCTGCGCGCGAGCGGGCGCGATGTCCGCTTCGTGGTCAACTTCACCGATGTGGACGACAAGACGATCGACGGGGCGGCGTCCGCCGGGCGCTCCCTGGCGGAACATACCGCGCGCTTCATCGACGCCTTCCAGGAGGACTGCCACCGGCTCGGACTCCTTCCCTTCAGCGAACAGCCCCGCGCGACCGGGTTCATTCCGGCAATGGTCGACTTTGTTGCG
Source organism: Longimicrobiales bacterium (assembly GCA_965213665.1). GTDB lineage: Bacteria > Gemmatimonadota > Gemmatimonadetes > Longimicrobiales > Gaopeijiaceae > Bin94. The sequence continues at coordinate 1,829,821 of CBDBZW010000003.1, read as the reverse complement.
GGATTGGTGGAACGGGGCGCAGCCTACCGGGGCGGCGACGGTTCGGTCTACTTCGCAGTGTCGTCGTTCGAGGACTACGGACGACTCTCGGGGATGGCGGGCGAGGAACAGGAGCAGCGGTCCCGCATCGACGCGGCGGCCTACGACAAGCGCGACCCCCGCGACTTCGCGCTCTGGAAGGCGGCGCAACCACGCGACCGGAAGGTGGGCGCGGTCTGGGGCTCGCCCTGGGGACCGGGCCGGCCGGGCTGGCATCTGGAGTGTTCGGTGATGGCCAGGGCGTTGCTGGGCGACACCGTCGACATTCATCTCGGCGGCGAGGATCTGCGCTTCCCGCACCACGAGAACGAAATCGCGCAGTCCGAAACGGCAACCGGCGACACCTTCGCGCGCATCTGGCTCCACATCCGGCACCTCAAGGTCGCGGGCAGCAAGATGTCCAAGTCGCTGGGCAACTTTCACACCGTGAGGGATCTTGTCGCCCGTGGATACGATCCGGCCGCCATCCGCTGGGTCCTCCTCTCCGCCCACTACCGCAACGAGCTCAACTTTACCTTCGAGGGCCTGGACGAGGCGACCGAAGGAATGCAGCGCATCGTCGATTTTCGGCGGCGCGTGGACGGGTTTCCGGTGCTTCCGGGTGCGGACCGCGGTCTGGAGCCTCGAATCGCCGCCGCTCTGGCCTCCTTCCGCGAAGCGATGGATGCCGATCTGAATCTTCCGCGCGCGGTCTCCGAGCTGTGGTCCCTGGTCCGGGAGGTGAATGCCGCGCTGGACCGCCACCCACAGGGGATCGGCGCCGGGGAACGCAAGGCGGCGTTGGAGACGATCGCGGCGATGGACGCGGTGCTGGGGGTGGTGGAGTTGGCGGAGCGGGGACGCGATCTGGACGCCGCGACCGAGGCGCGCATCGTCGAGATGGTGGAGTCCCGGAACCGGGCGCGCCGCAACCGCGATTTCGCCACGGCCGACCGGATTCGCAAGGAGCTGGAAGAGGAAGGAGTCCGACTTGAGGACACCCCCAATGGAACCCGTTGGAAGCGAGTCCGGCAGCCTCCTCTTCCCCGGTCCGCCTCCGCGTTTCCCCATTAGAGCCTCCATCACGCGCGTCTTCCACAACGCTGACGTAGCTCAGTTGGTAGAGCAGCTGACTTGTAATCAGCAGGTCCGGGGTTCGAGTCCCCGCGTCAGCTCTGGGCGTTTCCGCTTCCGCGTCCGGGCATTCCATCGCCGCAACCTTATCGCCCCGGTCCCCGCCCGCCCACCCCCAACCCTTGGTCCCTTTCCGTCACGGTTGACCCTCCGTCCGAAATCAGTTACCCTTTTCTGCTCGTTTCCATCCGGAGCTGCCGGTTCGTTGCCGGGGCAGCGGTGGGAACGGTTTTTTTGGTGGGGTACCGAAGCGGCCAACCGGGGCAGACTGTAAATCTGCTGGCGAATGCCTACGGAGGTTCGAATCCTCCCCCCACCATGGAGGGCCTTGGCCCTCTGGACAGCACGCGGGAGTAGCTCAGTTGGCTAGAGCATCAGCCTTCCAAGCTGAGGGTCGCCGGTTCGAATCCGGTCTCCCGCTCTGAGGCACGGAACGCCGGAAAATGGTGCTCCGGGCACGCGCGGACGGCAACTCCGCCAAAACTGGAGAGGTGCTCTGGTAGCTCAGTGGTAGAGCGCTTCCTTGGTAAGGAAGAGGTCGCGGGTTCAATCCCCGCCCAGAGCTTGGGGGGAGCGGCCCGGTCCGCTCCTGGCCCGAACCGAGCACGCAACCCAAGAGACGACGAACCGGAGCGAGGGAGAGATGGCGAAAGAGACCTTCGAGCGCACGAAGCCGCATGTAAACGTGGGGACGATCGGTCATGTGGACCACGGGAAGACGACGTTGACGGCGGCGATCACGCTGGCGCAGGCGAAGAAGTATGGCGGGGACGCGATCGCGTTCGACGAGATCGACAAGGCGCCCGAGGAGCGGGAGCGGGGGATTACGATCGCGACGGCGCATGTGGAGTACGAGACGGCGAATCGTCACTACGCGCATGTGGACTGTCCGGGGCACGCGGACTACGTGAAGAACATGATCACGGGCGCGGCGCAGATGGACGGTGCGATTCTGGTGGTGAGCGCGGCGGACGGACCGATGCCGCAGACGCGGGAGCATGTTCTGTTGGCGCGGCAGGTGAACGTTCCGCACATCGTGGTGTTCATGAACAAGGTGGACATGGTGGACGACGAGGAGCTTCTGGAGCTGGTGGAGCTGGAGGTTCGGGAGCTTTTGAGCGATCAGGGGTTTCCGGGGGACGATCTGCCGGTGGTGATGGGGAGCGCGTTGCAGGCGCTGGAGAGCGGAGGCGAGGGGGATGCCGGGGAGTGCATTGAGGAGTTGATGGAGGCGATCGACAGCTACATTCCGGAGCCGAAGCGGGACATTGACAAGCCGTTTCTGATGCCGGTGGAGGATGTGTTCTCGATCACGGGCCGGGGGACGGTTGCGACGGGCCGGATCGAGCGAGGCGTGATCCACAAGGGTGACACGGTGGAGATCGTGGGGATGGGCGAGGACCGCAGGACGGTGGTGACGGGAGTGGAGATGTTCCGCAAGCTGTTGGAGCAGGGCCAGGCGGGAGACAACGCGGGGTTGCTGCTGCGTGGGGTGGGGAAGACGGAGATTTCGCGGGGCCAGGTACTGGCGATTCCGGGGTCGATCACGCCGCACACGAAGTTCAAGGCGGAGGTGTACGTGCTGACGAAGGAGGAGGGCGGGCGTCACACGCCGTTCTTCAACGGGTACCGTCCGCAGTTCTACTTCCGGACGACGGACGTGACGGGTTCGGCGATGCTGCCGGAGGGGGTGGAGATGGTGATGCCGGGGGACAACGTGCAGATGGAGGTGGATCTGATCACGCCGATTGCGATGGACGAGGAGTTGCGCTTTGCGATCCGCGAGGGCGGGCGCACGGTGGGCGCCGGCGTCGTCACTGAAATCATCGAATAGCGGAAAAATCATGGCGAGAATTGCCGGAATCCGAACCTTCGTGGACGAGTGCGTGGTCGAAATGCAGAGGGTCACGTGGCCCGACCGCGAACAGCTCCGCAACGCCACCTGGGTGGTGATCGCCTTCACGATCCTCATCTCGATCGTGATCTGGATCATGGACATGGCCTCCCGGCTCGTCATCGTCGATTTCATCATGGGAGTGTTTACGTCTTGAGCGATACGCGTCGCTGGTACGTCCTCCAGACCCAGTCGCGGCACGAAAACCGGGTTCGAAGACTCATCCAGCAGGAGATCGACAAGCAGCCGGAGGGGAAGGACGGCGAGATTCGCGAGATCCTCATACCCGAGCAGGAGGTCATCGAGCTGCGCGCCGGAAAGCGCCAGACGGTCACCAAGCCGCTCTATCCGGGATACGTCCTCGTGGAGATGGTTCTCAGCGACCGCACCGAGCATGCGATCAACGCCATGAAGGGTGTGCGCTTTGTCACCCATGGGGGCGATCCGCAGCCGCTGCGCGAAAAGGACATCAACCGCCTCCTCGGAATCGAGGAAGCCGACGAGTCCACCGGCCGCCAGGAGATACCCTTCCGCGCGGGCCAGGTGGTAGAGGTCATCCAGGGGCCCTTCACGGATTTCTCGGGGACCGTCCAGGATGTATTTCCGGAAAAAGGCAAGGTCAAGGTCGAGGTCTCCCTCTTCGGGCGCCCGACCTCGGTCGAATTGGACTTCACGCAGCTCAAGGGATTCTGATTTCAACGATCAGGGGCGTTGGCGCCCCGGGAGCATCCTAGTCATGGCAGCAAAAGGACCGCGCAAGAGGCTTCTCGGATTCGCGAAGCTTCAGATCAGGGCGGGCCAGGCGAATCCCGCGCCGCCGGTGGGTCCGGCGCTGGGTCAGTATGGCGTCAACATCATGGACTTCTGCAAGCAATTCAATGCCCAGACCCAGAAGCAGGCCGGAACGCTCATCCCGGTGGAGATCACGGTCTACGCGGACCGCACCTTCACCTTCGTTACCAAGACGCCGCCCGCCTCCTTCCTGATCAAGCAGGCTGCGGGACTCGACAAGGCGGCATCGAATTCACTGGAGGAAAGGGTCGCGACCCTCTCGGCCGACCAGGTCGTGGAGATCGCTCGCACCAAGCTACCCGATCTGAACACCGACGATGTGGTCGCGGCGGCCCGGATGGTCGCGGGTACGGCGCGGTCCATGGGAATCGATGTGGAGGGCGAACTCACCGCCTAGAGGCGGGCCGGAGTTCCCCAACAGGAGACCAGGATGCCCAGACGCAGCAGAAAATACTCGGAGGCGCGGGGGTCGTTCGACCGCCAGACGCGCCATGCCCCTCGCCAGGCGCTCTCGCAGGTAAAGGAGATGGCCTTTGCCCGATTTGACGAGAGTGTGGAGGTAGCGGCGCATCTCGGGGTGGATCCCAGGCGCGCGGACCAGATTGTGCGCGGCACGGTCGTTCTGCCCCACGGTTCCGGCAAATCCGTCCGCGTGCTCGCCATCTGCCAGGGAGACAGGGAAGTCGAGGCGCGCGAGGCCGGAGCCGACTATATCGGCGTGGATTACATCGCAAAGATCAAGGAGGGCTGGCTGGACTTCGACGTCTGCGTCGCCACCCCGGATCTCATGCGGATGGTGGGTCCGCTGGGCCGTATCCTCGGTCCCCGCGGGTTGATGCCCACACCGAAGGCGGGAACGGTCACGCCCAACGTTGGCCTCGCGATCCGCGAAATCAAGGCCGGAAAGATCGAATACCGAGTCGACCGCACGGGCAACCTTCACGCCGCGATCGGCAGGGTTTCCTTTGAAATCGAGAAGCTGGACGAGAACCTGAACGCTTTCATGGCGGCGGTGTTGCGCGCGAGACCCGCGGCGGCCAAGGGCACCTACGTCAAGAGCGTCACGGTTGCAAGCACGATGGGACCCGGAGTTCCCGTGGATCCCGGCAGCTTTGCACGGAGCGTCTGAACCATGACCAGGGAAGAGAAATACAAGTTCGTCGCCGACGTCAAGAAGCGTTTGGCCCGGGCCGACGCGGTCTTCCTGACCGACTTCACCGGACTGGATGTGAAGGCAATGACCAGCTTGCGGAGCGAGATCCGGAAGGCCAGGGGCCAGTTCCTGGTCGTCAAGAACCGTCTGCTCCTGCGCGCGTTGGCAGAGATGAACGGGCCCGACATCTCGACCTGGCTGACCGGCCCGACAGGGGTCCTCTTCAGCGAAGAAACCATGGTCGATTCGGCCCGGGTAATCGTCGATTTCGCGAAGGAGAACGATGGGCGGCCGGTCTTCAAGGTGGGTCTCATGGAGACCACCGTCCTGATGCCCGAAGACATCGTGGCCGTCTCGAAGCTGCCTTCGCGCGATGAGTTGCTGTCGCAGGTCGCAGGAGCCATCGAAGCGCCGCTCTCGGCACTCGTGTCCGCCCTCGAAGGCAAGACCCGGGAGCTGGCCGGGCTTGTCGAAGCGCTCCGTGAACGGACGGAGTCGCAGGACGGCGAAGCCCAGTAGAAATCCAACTGCCCGCGCCAACTGCCGGGCGAACCCTCAAGGAGTGAATCGGAAGAATGGGTGTGAATCAACAGGAATTGCTCGACACCTTCGGCAACATGACCGTCATCGAACTCTCCGAGTTCGTGGAGGCATTCAAGGACCGCTTCAACGTGACTGCCGCGGCCGCTCCGATGATGGCCATGCCGGGCGGTGCGGTGGCGGATGCCGAGGAGGAGGCCGAGCAGGACGAGTTCGATGTCGTCCTCGAGTCCTTCGGAGCCAAGAAGATCCAGGTCATCAAGGTCGTCCGGGAGGTCACCAGCCTCGGTCTGAAGGAGGCCAAGGGGCTGGTCGACGGCGCTCCGAACACCGTGCGCGAGGCGGTCTCCAAGGAGGAGGCCGAGGAGATCAAGAGCAAGCTCGAGGGCGTGGGCGCCACGGTCAACCTCAAGTAGGCGCGCCACCTCGAGTGTGCCGCAGGGCGCCTCCGAAAAGTTGCTCCGGCGTGTTCGTTACGCATCGGAGCCGCAACGCGAAGCCTGTCACCGCAGGTTGCAGGCGAGGTGTATTCGTGCGCCTGGGCTCCGCTTTCGCCCACCAATCCCGCATGCATGTCCCCCAGAGAGGGAAGAGATCCAGTGGCTGATTCGAATGGCACCCTGATGGAACCTCGGCCGGTCGTGAACTTCGGGAAGCTCGAGCCCGGCATGCCGATGCCGGATCTTCTGAGCGTCCAGTTGGAGTCCTTCCGCAAGCTGGTCAAGACGGATGTGGACCCGGAGCGAGCCTGGCACTTCGGGCTGGACCGTGTCTTCCGCGACATCTTCCCCGTCACCGATGTGAACGGCGATCTGGCGCTGGAATACGTTTCGTGCTCGCTGGAGGATCCGGAGTACGATGTGGAGGACTGCATTGAGCGCGACATGACCCACTCGCGCCGGCTCAAGGCGAAGCTGCGGCTGGTCGTCTATGAGAAGTCCGAGAAGAAGAAGAAAAAGGGCGCCGTGGATCCCGATGTGAAGCGGCGGATCGAGTATGCGGTGGAGAAGGAGGTGTACCTGGGAGATCTGCCCGAGCTCACCGATCTGGGCACCTTCATCGTGAATGGGGCCGAGCGGGTGGTGGTCAGCCAGTTGCACCGGTCGCCGGGGGTGGTCTTCGAGGAGGACACGCACCCCAACGGCACCCGGCTCTACAAGGCCCGGATCATTCCCTTCCGCGGTTCGTGGGTCGAGTTCCGGATCGACATCAACGACGTCTGCTACGTCCACATCGACAAGAAGAAGAAGTTCCCGGCCACCGCCCTGCTGCGGGCCTTCGGCTACGGCACCGACCAGGAGCTCTACGGACTTTTCTTTAATGTCGACGACGAGCGCGTGCCTGCCGAGGACGAGGACGACCGGGATCTGGGCGGACTGGTTGCGGCCGAGGATGTGGTGGAGATCGACGCGGAGGTCGAGGACGTCGACCCGGAAACGGGCGAAGTGCAGACTGGCGAAGCGCGGGAGATCTGGAGGATTTCGGGCGGGAACGTTGTGGATGTCGTAGCGCGCGTGGAGGACTACGACAGGGAGACCGGCGAGGTCACCGAGGAGGTGGTCGAGGCGGAGACCGGCGACATTCTGGGTACGGCCGTCGACATCCTCGAGGAAAAGGACAACGGAATCTCGGTGGTGGCCAGGGACTCCGGCGAAGTGCTGGGCCAGGGCAGAATCCTCCTGCCCCACGGGGCCGGGCTTGGCACCGATTACCTCCAGATGCTGCGGCGGGTCGGCTTCGAGACGATTCGGGTGTACCGCTCGCGCCACGCCGGCAAGGGTGGCCGGCCCGGCGAGAGTCCGGTCGTCAAGAACACCATCGGAAAGGATCCGACGGATTCCGAAGAGGCGGCGTTGAACGCGATCTACTCGTTGCTTCGTCCCGGCGATGCTCCGAATATGGAGACCGCGCGCGCGGCGCTGGAGAGTCTCTTCTTCGACCCCCGGCGCTACGATCTGGGGCGTGTCGGACGCTACAAGATCAACCAGCGCCTGGAGGACACCTTCAACGAGCTGCCGGAGCCGCTGGGGCGTCTGGGCGAGGCCTTCGACCCGGCCGAAGCGATGAACGAGTCGCGAACCGTCCTCACGAAGCACGACTTCGTCGCGCTGCTCCGCTACCTCTTCGAGCTGAACGAGGGCCGCGGCCACACAGACGACATCGATCACCTGGGAAATCGCCGGGTGCGCACCGTGGGCGAGCTGATCGCCAACCAGTTCTCGGTGGGGCTCTCGCGGATGGCGCGGCTGGTCCGGGAGCGGATGACGATCAACACCGATCACAAGAAGATCAACATCGACGATCTGGTGAATGCGCGCACCGTGTCGGCGGTGATTCAGGCCTTCTTCGGTTCTTCGCAGCTCAGCCAGTTCATGGACCAGACGAATCCGCTCTCGGAGCTCACGCACAAGCGGCGGCTCTCGGCGCTGGGCCCGGGCGGGCTGACGCGGGAAAGGGCCGGTTTCGAGGTCCGCGACGTGCACTACTCGCACTATGGACGGATGTGCCCGATCGAGACGCCGGAGGGTCCGAACATCGGTCTGATCACCTCGCTGGCAACCTACTCGCGCGTCAACGATCTCGGCTTTGTCGAGACGCCCTACCGCAAAGTGGTGGATGGACGGGTGACCGGCGAGATCGAGTGGCTGGACGCCAGCCGGGAACAGGAGTCGTCGATCGCGCAGGCGAATGCCCCGCTGCTGCCGGACGGCCAGTTTCGCAACGAGTTCGTGCTTTGCCGCCGCCGCGGTGACTTCCCGCTGTTGCGTCCCGCCGAGATCGACTTCATCGATGTCGCGCCGGACCAGTTGGTGTCGGTGGCGGCCGCGCTGATTCCCTTCCTGGAGCACGACGACGCCAACCGCGCCCTGATGGGATCCAACATGCAGCGCCAGGCGGTCCCGCTCCTGCATACCGACGCGCCGCTGGTCGGCACCGGATTGGAGTCCAAGGTTGCGCGCGATTCCGGGGCGGTGACCGTCGCGAAACGCGACGGCCGGGTGGTGCGGGTTACGGCCGACGAGGTCATCGTGGACACGGGTCTGGCGGCGCTGTCCGAGGCCGGTCGGCCCCTTGCCAAGCTGTCCCGTTTCGACCACTACCCGCTGAAGAAGTTCCGGCGCACCAACCAGGACACCGCGATCAACCATCGTCCGCTGGTGCGGGCGGGCCAGAGTATCGCCGGGGGCGAGATCATCGCCGACGGTCCCTCAACCGATCTGGGGGAGCTGGCGCTGGGCCGCAACCTGCGGGTCGCCTTCATGCCGTGGTACGGCTACAACTTCGAGGACGCGATCGTGCTCTCGGAGCGTCTGGTCCGCGACGACATCTTCACCTCCATCCACATTCAGGAGCTTGAGCTCCACGTGCGCGACACGAAGCTCGGAATGGAGGAGATCACGCGCGAGATTCCCAATGTGGCCGAGGAGCATCTTGGCGATCTGGACGACCGCGGGATCATTCGAATCGGAGCCCAGGTTCGCAGCGGCGATGTCCTCTGCGGCAAGGTCACCCCGAAGGGCGAGACCGATCTTTCGCCGGAAGAGAAGTTGCTGACGGCGATCTTCGGCGAGAAGGCCAAGGATGTGAAGGACTCGTCGCTGCGCGTTTCGCCCGGGATCGTGGGAACCGTGATCGACGTGAAGATCTTTTCGCGCCGCATCGACGACCCGCTCCTGGAGAACGACCATGGCGCCCGCATCGGCGAACTGCGGAGCCGCGAGAGGGAAGACATCCAGCGAGTCGGCGAGGCGCGTGACGAGGAAGTGCTCCGCCTCCTGGAGGGCCAGACGATCGCGCTCTGCCTCAAGAAGGGCACGGTGGAGCCCTACTTCCCCGAGGGAACGGAGCTCACGGAGCGGCGGATCGAGCGGATGGTTCTCTCCGAGATCGATCTCGCGCAGCTCAAGGTCCGCAACCGCAAGGCGAATGCCGGACTGCGCCGCGTGATCCTGCAGGCGGGCCGGATGATCGAACGGTTCCGGCGCGACACCGAGGACCAGATCGACAAGGTCTTCCAGCCCGATGAACTGCCCCCGGGGGTGGTGCAGTTGGTGAAGGTGTGCATCGCCGAGAAGCGCAAGATCTCGGTCGGCGACAAGATGGCGGGCCGGCACGGCAACAAGGGGATTATCGCACGCATCGCCCCGGGGGAGGACATGCCCTGCCTGCCCGACGGCACGCCGGTGGACATCGTACTCAATCCGCTGGGGGTTCCGTCGCGGATGAATGTCGGACAGGTGCTGGAGACGCACCTCGGCTGGGCGGCCGACATCCTGGGATTCGATGCCCGCACACCTGTCTTCCACGGCGCGAGCGAGGACGAGATTGCGCTGCTGCTGCGCCTGGCCGGGGCGAAGTGGGCGGGCTCGCACCTGGCCGGATCGGTGCGCTGGCCCTTCAACGCGGCCGACTACCATTCGTTCCTGCGCCTGGTCCGGAAACACCCCGAGGTAGGACAGGGCGGAATGACCACCAACGGCAATGGCGGCGGACAGGCGGACGGACCCGGGGCGGTCGTCGCGATCGGCAAGGCGCTGGACGCCTACGTCGAGGCCGAGCAGGGAGAGGAGGCGACGAGACTCTTTACCTTCATGCGCGACTTCCTGGTGGCGGCCGGAATTGAGGCGGCGGCCTCGCGGCGGCGACCGCTCAAACGGGACTTCCCGGCGATCGCGGCTCTCAGCGGCAAGAAGAATCCCGGTCCCGGGCTGGAAGCGGCGCTCCTGGAGTTCCTTGCGGCGGCCGACATTCTGCCGAACGGAAAGGTCTGGCTGCGCGACGGCCGGAGCGGCGAACGCTTCAAGTTCCCGGTCACGGTGGGGGCGATCTACATGCTCAAGCTCTCCCACCTCGTGGACGACAAGATCCACGCGCGTAGCATCGGGCCCTACTCGCTGGTCACGCAGCAGCCTCTGGCCGGGAAGGCCCAGTTCGGCGGGCAGCGCTTCGGCGAGATGGAGGTGTGGGCGCTGGAGGCCTTCGGGGCCGCGCATACCCTGCAGGAGATCCTGACCGTCAAGTCCGACGACGTGACCGGCCGCTCCAGGGTGTACGAGGCCATCGTCAAGGGCGAAAACCTTCCCAATCCCGGAGTTCCCGAGTCCTTCAACGTCCTGGTCAAGGAACTCCAGGCGCTGGGGTTGGCCGTGGATCTGGGCACCGACGCGTAGAATCAGGCAAGGAACCAAACACATGATCGATTTCCCCCGGTCCCGCGAGACCCGTTCGCAGGAATTCAACTACATCCAGATCCGGATCGCCTCGCCGGAACAGATCAAGGAGTGGTCGCACGGCGAAGTCACCAAGCCGGAGACCATCAACTACCGGTCCTACAAGCCGGAACCGCACGGGCTGTTCTGCCAGCGGATCTTTGGGCCGGCCAAGGATTGGGAGTGCGCCTGCGGCAAGTACAAACGGATCCGCTTCCGGGGCATCACCTGCGATCGCTGCGGGGTGGAGGTCACCGTTACCAGGGTGAGGCGCGAACGGATGGGCCACATCGAGATGGCGGTCCCGGTCTCCCACATCTGGTTCCTCAAGACGCTGCCCAGTCAGCTCGGCTACCTCCTCGACATGAAGCTCAAGGAGCTGGAGCAGGTCATCTACTACGCGAAGCATGTCGTCACCGATCCCGGCAACCAGGATGTGGAGTTCCTGGACCTTCTCGACGAGGACGAGTACTACGACCTGCGGGTCAAGGCCCGGCTGGAGGGCGACAGGCGCTTCAAGGCCGAGATCGGCGCCGAGGGTGCCCGCACCCTTCTCAAGATGCTGGACGATCCCGAAAAGCCGATCTCCGAGCGGAACCGGGATGGCCGCGGGCTGGACCGCCTGGCGCTGTGGCTGCGCGACGAGATCAGGAACGAAACCTCACAGCACCGCAAGAAAAAGAAGCTGCGCCGGCTCGAGGTGGTGGAATCGTTCCGCAATTCGGGCGAGACGCCGGACAAACGGAACCGCCCCGAGTGGATGATCATGGATGTGATCCCGGTGCTGCCGCCCGATCTGCGCCCCCTGGTGCCGCTCGACGGGGGACGCTTTGCAACCTCCGATCTCAACGATCTCTACCGCCGCGTCATCAACCGCAACAACCGCCTCAAGAAGCTGATGGATATGCGGGCGCCGGAAGTGATTCTGCGCAACGAGAAGCGGATGCTGCAGGAATCGGTCGACGCTCTTTTCGACAACGGCCGCCGTGCCAAGGCGATCCGCGGTCGGGGGAAGCGGCCCCTCAAGTCGCTTTCGGACATGCTGAAGGGCAAGCAGGGGCGCTTTCGGCTGAATCTGCTGGGAAAGCGCGTCGACTACTCGGGACGTTCCGTGATCGTGGTGGGGCCGGAGCTCAAGCTGCACCAGTGTGGGTTGCCGAAGGCGATGGCGGTCGAGCTCTTCAAGCCCTTCATTATCCATGAGCTGGAACGGCGCGGCGAGGCAGAAACGGTCAAGAAGGCCAAGAAGATCGTCGAGGCGAACGATCCGCGGGTCTACGAGGTCCTCGAAGACATCATCCGCGATCATCCGGTGCTCCTCAACCGCGCCCCGACGCTGCACCGCATCGGAATTCAGGCCTTCGAACCAGTCCTGGTGGAGGGCAAGGCGATCCGCATTCATCCGCTCGTGTGCACCGCCTTCAACGCTGATTTCGACGGCGACCAGATGGCGGTCCACCTGCCGCTCTCCTACGAGTCCCAGCTCGAAGCGCGCGTCCTGATGCTCGCGAGCAACAACATCCTGCTGCCCTCGAACGGGCGTCCGGTCGCGGCGCCGACGCAGGACATGGTCATCGGCTCCTATTACCTCACCAAGCCACCGCTGGAGATCGATGAGCTGGAAGGGGCGGCAAAGGGATCCAGCCCGGAGGCCGACAAGGCCAGTGCCCGTCTCGATGCGCTCTACCGCGATGCCCGCCGCTTTTCCAACTTCGGCGAGGTCGAGATGGCGATCGCGAATGGTCATGTCGAGTTCGCCACTCCCTGCTACTTCCGCGCCCGCCCCTCCGCACCCTCCGAAGAGGCCAGGACCCCGCCGGAGTGGATTCGCACGACCGTGGGCCGGGTTCTCTTCAACTCGATCATTCCCGAGCGGATCGGCTTCCTCAACCAGACCTTCGGCAAGAAGCAGTTGGGCGATCTGGTCTTTCGCTGCTTCACCGACGCCGGACTCGCCGAGACCACCCGCTTCCTCGACCATCTGAAGGACTTCGGCTTTCAGTACGCCACGCTGGGGGGCGTCTCGGTAGGCATCGACGACCTGGAGGTTCCGCCCGAGAAGGCCAGCCTGCTGGAGGAAGCCAACGCCGATGCAGCCCGCTTCCAGAACGCCTACGACTCCGGCTTCATCTCCTTCGGCGAGCGCTACAACAAGGTCATCGACACCTGGACCCACGCCAACAACGATGTGGCCGACGCGATGGTGAAGCATCTGAAACGGTCGAAGGCGGGCTTCAACCCCGTCTACATGATGATGGATTCGGGCGCGCGCGGGAACCGGGATCAGATGCGGCAGCTTGCGGGGATGCGCGGTCTGATGGCCAAGCCGCAGAAGAAGCTGACCGGTGGGATCGGCGAGATCATTGAGAGTCCGATCAAGGCGAACTTCCGCGAGGGACTTTCGGTCGTGGAGTACTTCATCTCCACCAACGGGGCCCGGAAGGGGCTTGCCGACACCGCGCTGAAGACCGCGGAGGCCGGATACCTGACGCGGCGGTTGGTCGATGTGGCACAGGACGTGACGATTACCGAGGACGACTGCGGCACCTTCCAGGGGATCGAAATGAGCGCCCTTAAGGAGGGCGAGGACATCGTTCAGGCGCTGGCCGACCGCATCGTCGGGAACGTCGCAGTGGACGATGTCTACGATCCGATCGATGAAGAACGGATCCTCGAAGCCAACCGACTGATCAGCGAGGATGAGGCCGAAGCGGTCGAGGCGGCCGGGATCCAGTCGGTGAAGATCCGCTCGGTCCTCACCTGCGAGACGCAGCGCGGGATCTGCAAGAGGTGCTACGGCCGCAACCTGGCCACGATGGGTCTGGTGGACCGGGGCGAGGCGGTGGGAATCATCGCTGCGCAGTCGATCGGCGAGCCCGGTACCCAGCTCACCCTGCGCACCTTTCATGTGGGAGGCACAGCCGCCCGCATTGCGGCCCAGAACGAGCGAAAATCCAAGATCGAAGGGATCGCGAAGCTGGAACGGATCACGACCGTTACCAACCGAGCAAGCAACCACGTCGTGACCTCGCGCGAGGGCAGGATCGTCATTCAAGCCCGCGAGGGGCAGGTGCTCAGCACGCTGGCGGTTCCCTACGGCGCGCATCTCCACGTCGAGGACGGGCAGGAGATCGAGAAGGGTGCTCTGCTCTTCAAGTGGGATCCCTATCACGAACCCCTGGTCGCGGACTCGGACGGGTACGTCGTCCTGGTGGACCTGGAAGACGAGCGCACGGTCCGCGAAGAGCTCGACGAATCCACCGGACGCCGCCAGCGCATGGTGATTGAGGATCGCCACAAGAAGTTGCACCCGATGATCCAGATCCGGGAGGACGGCGCTTCAACCACCGATGGCCCGAAGCTGTTGCAGGAGTTCATCGTTCCGGTGGGAACCCAGCTCATCAGGGACGACAGGGACTGCGACCAGAAGCTGCTGTGCGAACACGGCGACACGGTCTATGCCGGCGACCGTATCGCCCGTATCGCCCGCGAGGTCTACAAGACCCGCGACATCACCGGCGGGCTCCCCCGGCTGGTCCAGCTCTTCGAGGCCAGGCCTCCCAAGGATCCCGATCCGGCGTTCGTTACCGAGGTCGACGGCATCGTCTCGTTCGGCGACATCAAGCGCGGTAAGCGCGAGGTCATCGTCGAACCCGAGGACAGTGCGTCACAGACCTACCATATCCCCGTCGGCAAGCACCTGCGGGTGCACCAGGGCGACCAGGTGCGGGCGGGCGACCGTCTGTCCGAAGGCCCCGTCAACCCACACGACATCCTGAAGATCAAGGGACCGCGGGAGGTGCAGGAGTACCTCCTCAACCAGATCCAGGAAGTCTACCGGTTGCAGGGCGTCACCATCAACGACAAGCACATCGGCGTGATCGTTCGGCAGATGCTCCGCAAGGTAAGGGTGGTGGATCCGGGCGAAACGCAGCTCCTCGAGGGCCATCACATTGATCGCATCGAGTTCCGGCAGATCAACGAGCAGGCCCTTCTGGAAGGGAAGAAGCCGGCGATCTCGGAGCCGCTTCTCCTGGGGATCACCAAGGCCAGCCTGACCACCGAGTCCTTCATCTCCGCCGCCTCCTTCCAGGAGACGACGCGGGTGCTGACCGACGCCGCGGTCCGGGGCGCGCGCGACGATCTGCGGGGGCTCAAGGAGAACATCATCATCGGGCACCTCATTCCGGCCGGAACCGGCGCCCACCGCTGGCACGACATCGAATTCCACATGGATCAGGAATTCTACGACGAGGAGATCCTCCCGCTGACCGGTCCCGGCGAGGCTGTTCCCGGAATGGGCGACCTGGCATACATGGGCGATGACGACATGGACGAGAGCGGCGGCGAGATCGCCGCGGGAGGGGTGGTCGCCGAAGAGGGATCGGTTCACGACGGATAACCTCGGCGCCCGTGGGACCGGGGCCAGGACCTCGAAGGTTGACACCCTTCGCCTCTTCGCCTACCTTTTTCAGGCTGTTCAGGAAGTGAACCCGGGCGGCATCGGCTCCCGGGCGAAAAGGCGCGCCTGCTCGAAACCAGGCGCGCTTTTGTTCGCCCCGAAACCGGACCTCCCAACGACCTCGCAGGAATACTGGAACAGGAACACAGGAAACGAGCCCGGCCCCAAATGCCTACGCTGAACCAACTGGTCCGAAAGGGTCGCGCGCGGCTTGCCCGGAAGAACAAGTCGCCCGCGCTCCAGAAGAACCCCCAGAAGCGGGGGGTCTGCACGCGCGTCTATACCACCACTCCGAAGAAGCCGAATTCGGCGCTGCGGAAGGTGGCGCGCGTGCGCCTGACCAACGGCTACGAGGTCACGGCGTACATCGGGGGCGAGGGGCACAACCTTCAGGAGCACTCCATCGTGCTGATTCGCGGCGGCCGCGTACGGGACCTTCCGGGGGTCCGGTACCACATCGTCCGGGGAACGATGGACACTTCCGGCGTGTCCGACCGCAGGCAGGGTCGGTCCAAATATGGAGCCAAGCGGCCGAAGTAGGCCGCATTCCGTGGAGCGTTCATCATGAGCCGTCGTTCGCGTGCGGTACGCCGCAGGATTCCCGGAGACCCCCGTTACGGGTCGGAAATTGTCCAGAAGTTCATTAACGGATTGATGCTGGACGGCAAGAAGTCGTTGGCCGAGGCCATCTTCTACGACGCGATGGGAATCGTGCAGTCACGGGCCGGACAGCCCCCGATGAACATCTTCCAGCAGGCGCTCTCGAATGCGAAACCCGCGCTCGAGGTCAAGAGCCGGCGGGTCGGCGGCGCGACCTATCAGGTGCCCATCGAGGTCAGGTCCGAACGGCGGCAGGCGCTGGCGATCAAGTGGCTGATCGGTTTTTCCCGCTCAAGGAGCGAGCGGACCATGTCCCAGCGTCTGGCGGCCGAAGTTCTCGCGGCGAGCCGGGGCGAGGGCGCCACCGTCAAGAAAAAGGAGGACACGCACCGGATGGCCGAGGCCAACAAGGCTTTCGCGCACTACCGCTGGTAGCCCCTCCGCACGATCGCCGCCTCCTCCGCGGGGCGACGGACGCCGACGGGGCACCGGGCCGGTGCGGGACGCTGTTTGACAGGCGGTACCGTAAGAAACGGGTCACATAGAGAGAGTTGACGATAAATCATGCCCAGGAAAACCCCGCTTCCGAAGCTTCGGAACATCGGCATCATGGCCCATATCGATGCCGGAAAGACGACGACGACCGAGCGAATTCTGTTCTACACCGGTCGGTTGCACCGCATGGGCGAAGTCCATGAAGGCGCCGCGACCATGGACTGGATGGAACAGGAGCAGGAGCGCGGCATCACGATTACCTCGGCGGCCACGACGGCGTTCTGGCAGCGCGACGACTCTCAATACCGAATCAACATCATCGACACCCCCGGCCACGTGGACTTCACGGCCGAGGTCGAGCGGTCGCTGAGGGTCCTCGATGGCGCGATCGCGGTTTTCTGTGCGGTGGGGGGCGTCGAACCCCAATCGGAAACCGTCTGGCGGCAGGCCAATCGGTACGGTGTGCCCCGCATCGCCTTTGTCAACAAGATGGATCGCACGGGCGCGAACTTCGAGAATGTCATCCGGATGATGCGGGAACGACTCGGCGCCAACGCTTTTGCCGTGCAGTATCCGCTCGGCGAGGGCGAACTCTTCACCGGCGTGATCGACCTCGTGGCCATGAAGGCCTTCGTCTGGGACGACGAGTTGGGCGCCACGATCATCGAGGTCGGGGTTCCGGATGCTCTGCGCGACAGGGCCGAAACGCTACGCGACGAGCTCATCGAGGCGGCCGTGGAGCACGACGACGACCTGCTCGAACGCTACCTCCTTGGCGACGAGCTGAGTGAGGACGATGTCCGCCGGGCCATCCGCGCGGCCACCACCTCGGGCACGCTTTTCCCCGTCTTTTGCGGTTCCGCCTTCAAGAACAAGGGCGTTCAGCGCCTGCTCGACGGCGTCATTGACTACCTTCCGTCACCCCTTGACGTGCCCCCGATCGAGGGCCGTCCCCTCTACGGAGAAGGCGGCACTCAGACCCGCGAGGCTTCGGACGACGCTCCCTTCGCGGGATTGGCCTTCAAGATCATGACAGACCCCTTCGTCGGAAGACTCACCTATCTAAGGGTCTATTCGGGCTCCCTGCCCAGGGGTAGCCGTGTGCTGAACGCCACTCAGGGTTCGCGCGAACGGGCCGGGCGACTTCTTCAGATGCACGCCAACAAACGGGAGGAGCGCGAGGAAGTCTTCGCCGGCGACATCGTGGCGGTGATCGGCCTCAAGAAGGTGCGCACGGGCGATACGATCTGCGTCCCGGACGATCCGGTCATCCTCGAAGCGATGAACTTCCCGGAGCCGGTAATCGCGGTTGCGATCGAACCGAAGACCAAGGCCGACCAGGACAAACTCGGCACCGGGCTGGGGAAACTCGCCGAGGAGGATCCCACCTTCCGGGTCCACACCGACCCCGAGACCGGCCAGACGATCATCAGCGGGATGGGCGAGCTCCACCTCGAGATCATCGTGGACCGCCTCCGCCGGGAGTTCTCCGTATCCGCCAATATCGGCCGTCCCCAGGTCGCCTTCCGCGAGACCATCCGCAGGGCGGCGTCGAAGGTTCATGGCCGGTTTGTGCGACAGACCGGGGGCCGCGGCCAGTATGGACATGTCGTCATCGACATCGAACCCGGCGAGGCTGGATCCGGATTCGTCTTCGAGGACCGGGTCAAGGGGGGTTCCGTTCCCCGCGAGTACATTCCCGCTGTCGAGAACGGTCTACGCGACGCACTCCAGGCGGGCGTCGTGGAGGGCTATCCGGTGGTCGATGTCAAGGTGGCGCTGACCGACGGCTCATACCACGATGTGGACTCGAGCGAGATGGCCTTCCGGATCGCGGGATCCATGGCCCTCAAGGAGGGGCTGCGCAAGGCGGATTCCGTGCTTCTCGAGCCGATCATGGAGGTCGAGATCGTCACCCCGGCGGAGTACATGGGCGACCTCATCGGAGATCTCTCGGCGCGCCGGGGGCGGATCGAAGGAATGACCGACCGTGGCGATGCGCAAGTGATCGCGGCCGCCGTGCCGTTGGGAGAGATGTTCGGATATTCCACCCGTCTTCGCTCCCTGAGCCAGGGCCGGGCGGTGTACTCCATGCAGTTTTCACACTACGAAGAAACGGCCCGCAAGAAGGCCGGCAACGGAAAACAGGCCATGGCGGGCGTTCGCTGACACGCTTCGCCGGACCCTGAGACTACAGCAACCCAAGAGACGACGAACCGGAGCGAGGGAGAGATGGCGAAAGAGACCTTCGAGCGCACGAAGCCGCATGTAAACGTGGGGACGATCGGTCATGTGGACCACGGGAAGACGACGTTG
Source organism: Longimicrobiales bacterium (assembly GCA_965213665.1). Lineage (GTDB taxonomy): Bacteria > Gemmatimonadota > Gemmatimonadetes > Longimicrobiales > Gaopeijiaceae > Bin94. The sequence goes on along the minus strand of CBDBZW010000003.1, from coordinate 1,811,207 downwards.
ACGGCGGCGATCACGCTGGCGCAGGCGAAGAAGTATGGCGGGGACGCGATCGCGTTCGACGAGATTGACAAGGCGCCCGAGGAGCGGGAGCGGGGGATTACGATCGCGACGGCGCATGTGGAGTACGAGACGGCGAATCGTCACTACGCGCATGTGGACTGTCCGGGGCACGCGGACTACGTGAAGAACATGATCACGGGCGCGGCGCAGATGGACGGTGCGATTCTGGTGGTGAGCGCGGCGGACGGACCGATGCCGCAGACGCGGGAGCATGTTCTGTTGGCGCGGCAGGTGAACGTTCCGCACATCGTGGTGTTCATGAACAAGGTGGACATGGTGGACGACGAGGAGCTTCTGGAGCTGGTGGAGCTGGAGGTTCGGGAGCTTTTGAGCGATCAGGGGTTTCCGGGGGACGATCTGCCGGTGGTGATGGGGAGCGCGTTGCAGGCGCTGGAGAGCGGAGGCGAGGGGGATGCCGGGGAGTGCATTGAGGAGTTGATGGAGGCGATCGACAGCTACATTCCGGAGCCGAAGCGGGACATTGACAAGCCGTTTCTGATGCCGGTGGAGGATGTGTTCTCGATCACGGGCCGGGGGACGGTTGCGACGGGCCGGATCGAGCGAGGCGTGATCCACAAGGGTGACACGGTGGAGATCGTGGGGATGGGCGAGGACCGCAGGACGGTGGTGACGGGAGTGGAGATGTTCCGCAAGCTGTTGGAGCAGGGCCAGGCGGGAGACAACGCGGGGTTGCTGCTGCGTGGGGTGGGGAAGACGGAGATTTCGCGGGGCCAGGTACTGGCGATTCCGGGGTCGATCACGCCGCACACGAAGTTCAAGGCGGAGGTGTACGTGCTGACGAAGGAGGAGGGCGGGCGTCACACGCCGTTCTTCAACGGGTACCGTCCGCAGTTCTACTTCCGGACGACGGACGTGACGGGTTCGGCGATGCTGCCGGAGGGGGTGGAGATGGTGATGCCGGGGGACAACGTGCAGATGGAGGTGGATCTGATCACGCCGATTGCGATGGACGAGGAGTTGCGCTTTGCGATCCGCGAGGGCGGGCGCACGGTGGGCGCCGGCGTCGTCACTGAAATCATCGAATAGCGGAAAAATCATGGCGAGAGCGACGCAAGCGCCGCTGCCGGCGAGACGGCAGGTGGGCGGCAAGACACACAGGATCAGGATTCGGCTGAAGGCCTTCGACCACTGGGTCGTGGATCAGACCGCCGCCGACATCGTGCGCACGGCACAGAAAACCGGCGCCACGATCCGTGGCCCGATTCCGCTCCCGACCCGGCGGCAGCGGTGGACGGTGTTGCGCTCTCCCCATATCGACAAGAAGAGCCGCGAGCAGTTCGAGCTCCGCACTCACAAACGCCTGATCGACATCGTCGAGAGTCGTCCCCAGACGATCGACGCGCTCACCAAGCTGGATCTTCCGGCGGGCGTGGATGTCGAGATCAAGGTGGACTGAAGCCGAGGACTGGATTGAGGAGAGGTGATACGATGCCTGGACTGATCGGCAGGAAAGTGGGAATGACGCGGGTCTTCAATGAGGAAGGCCGTGCGGTTCCCGTCACCGTTGTCAAGGCGGGCCCCTGTCCGGTGGTTCAGGTCAAGAGCCCGGCCAGCGATGGATATGCGGCGGTCCAGATCGGCTACGGCGCCAGGAAGCACAAGCGCAGCACCAGGGCGGAGCTGGGACATGCCTCACGCGCGGGCCTTGATGCAGCTCCGCGTCTCCTCCGCGAATTCCGCGCCGCGGATGGAGAGGAATACAAGCCCGGCCAGGAACTCACCGTGGATCTGTTCCGTGCGGGAGAACGCGTTCGCGTTACCGGCGTATCGAAGGGCCGCGGCTTCCAGGGCGTTGTAAAGCGTCATGGCTTCGCGGGCCGGCCGGCCTCGCATGGTCACCCCATGTCCCGCACGCCCGGTTCAATGGGGCCCGGCACCGACCCCTCGCGCGTCATCAAGGGCAAGAAGCTGCCCGGACGCATGGGCGGCAAACGACGCACGATCCGCAACCTGGAGATCGTCCGCGTGGATTCCGAACGCAGCCTGCTCTTCGTGATGGGTGGGGTTCCGGGTAGCCGCAACAGCTTCGTTCTGATCCGCAGGTAGGAGGCCTCATGTACTCTGCCAGATTTGTGAAGATCGACGGATCCGAGGGACAGGCGGTTCCCCTTCCCGCCGCGCTCTTTGACGGTGTGATCCACGAGGGAGCGCTCTACCAGGCGGTTACCGCCTATCGGTCGAACCAGCGCCAGGGAACCGTCCAGAAGAAAAACCGTTCGGCCGTGGCCGGAGGCAGCCGCAAGCCGTGGCGGCAAAAGGGAACCGGAAGGGCCCGTCAGGGAACGATTCGGGCGGTTCAGTGGCGGGGTGGGGGCAGGGCCTTTCCTCCGCAACCGCGCTCCTGGCGACACCGGCTTCCGAAGCGAATCCGTGCACTGGCCCGTTCGTCCGCCTTCAACAGCCGCGCCGCCGCAGACCGCGTCGTCGTGATCGAGGGCTTCGACTTCGAGATTCCGAAGACCCGCAAGCTGCGTGAGCTTCTGTCCACAATCGAAACCCCGGGCAAGGTGCTCATCCTCACCGACGGGGTACGGCGCGAGCTCTATCTCTCAAGCCGGAACCTCGCCGGGGTACGCGTTCTTCCCTTCGGCCAGGAATCTCCCTTCGATCTGGTCTGGTCGGGCTCCGTGATCATTGAAGAAGCCGCGCTCGATCAGGCCACAGAAGCGCCGTCGGTCCGAACCGGATCCCGACGCCGGTCGGTCGCATCCGCACCTGCGGAGTCCGCGACGGAGATGGAGGAGGTGGCCTGATGCGCGAACCGTACGATGTAATCGTGACCCCGGTCGTCACCGAGAAGACGACGGAACAGATGGAGAAGAGCCTCTACACCTTCGTGGTGAGTCTCCGTGCCAACAAGCACGAGATTGCACGGGCGGTTGAGGCTCTGTGGGACGTCAAGGTCAACGATGTCCGAACCATGCGGTATCCCGGAAAGGCGAAGCGCGCTCTCCTTGGCCGCATGGCGAAGAACTGGGATCTCGGCCGCCGCGCCGCCTACAAGAAGGCCGTCGTCCAACTGGACGAGGGCGACCAGATCGAATTCTACGAGATGGGATAGGACCATGGCGCTAAAGAAGTTCAAGCCGGTGACGCCCGGGAGCCGATTTCGCTCGACCACCTCCCGCGAGGCTGTCACGCGCAAGGGACCCGAGAAATCGCTCACGGAGTCGCTCACTCGTTCGGGCGGGCGCAACCACCACGGCCGCATCACCATGCGCCGGCGGGGGGGTGGGAGTCGGCGGCGGTATCGCAGGATCGACTTCAAGCGCGAGAAGTTCGGGATCTCTGGTCGCATAGCCGAGATCGAGTACGATCCGAATCGGTCGGCGCTCATCGCTCTGGTTCACTACGAGGACGGCGAGAAGCGATACATCCTCCATGTGCGCGGCATGAGCGTCGGAGATGTGGTCGCCTCCGGTCCCGACGCGGACATTCGGCCCGGCAACGCGCTTCCGCTGGAGCGAATCCCCTTGGGTACAATGGTACACAATGTCGAGATGAAGCCCGGCAAGGGCGGACAGATGGCGCGTTCCGCTGGATCCGGTGTGCAGATCGTCGCCAAGGAGGGAAATTACGTCACCCTCCGCCTTCCTTCCACCGAGGTCCGCCGCATTCACGAGCGTTGTCTGGCCACGATCGGGCAGGTCGGAAACGCAGACCACGGTCTGCAGACGCTCGGCAAGGCAGGGGCCAACCGCTGGCGGGGACGCCGTCCCAAGGTGCGCGGCGTGGCCATGAATCCGGTGGACCATCCGCTCGGCGGGGGCGAAGGCAAAGCCTCAGGCGGGCGCCCGCCGGTGAGTCCGTGGGGCAAGCCCGAGGGCAAGAAGACCCGCAAGCGGAAGAAGCAATCGAACAAGTTCATCGTCCGCGGCCGCAAGCGCGGGAAGGCGACGCGCTGAGCGGGCGCATGGCCGCGAACACCGGGAGGGATTGAGAAGAGATGCCACGAAGCGTCAAGAAGGGTCCGTTCATCAGCGAAAAGCTGCTGCGCCGGATCGAGGAGATGAACGCGCGGAACGAACGGCGGGTCATCCGCACCTGGTCGCGGGCGTCGACCATTTCGCCGGGATTCGTGGGACACACCATCGCGGTGCACAACGGCAACAAGTTCATTCCGGTGTATATCAGCGAGAACATGGTGGGACACAAGCTCGGCGAGTTCGCCCCCACCCGCCTCTTTCGCGGTCATGGCGGCAAGTTGGCCGACAAGCGCTCGGGGAGGTAGACGGTGGTCATGGAAGCACGCGCGATCGCGAGGGACATCCGGATGAGTCCACGGAAGGTTCGCCTCGTCGTTGATCTCATTCGGGGGCGTCCCGTGAACGATGCCATGACCGTCCTGCGTTTTTCCCCCAAGGCGGCGGCGGTGCCGGTCGGGAAAACGCTCCGGTCTGCGATTGCCAATGCCCAGGACCGCGCGGAGCGGAAGGGCAAGATGATCGATGTGGACGATCTTGTCGTGAGCCGTGCCTTCGTCGACGAGGGTCCTGCCCTCAAGCGCTGGCGGGCCGCGGCGATGGGACGGGCAATGCCCCGCCGCCGCCGTACCAGTCACATCACCGTCGAAGTCAGCGAACAGGAGGATTAGCGGATGGGTCAGAAAACCCACCCCAGGGGATTCAGACTCGGGATCGTTGCGGATTGGCGTTCGCGATGGTACGCCGAGCGGGAATTCCCTGCGATGCTCAAGGAAGATCACATCATCCGCACCTATCTGGAGCGGCGCCTCGGGCATGCGGCGCTGGCCCGGGTCGAGATCGCGCGCAAGCCGTCCAAGGTCGTCGTCACTCTGCACACCGCGCGCCCTGGCGTGGTGATCGGCAAGCGTGGTTCCGAGGTGGACAAGCTACGCGACGAGCTGGCGGTGCTGACCAACAGCGACGTCTCCGTGAATGTGGAGGAGATCAAACGGCCCGAGCTCAGCGCGCGTCTGGTGGCAGACAACGTTGCGCACCAGATCCGGCAACGCATCTCCTTCCGGAGAGCGATGAAGCGGGCGGTGCAGTCGGCCATGCGGGCGGGTGCGGAGGGAATTCGCATCCAGTGCGCGGGACGGCTGGGCGGAGCGGAGATCGCTCGTACGGAGGGGTACAACGAGGGCCGCGTACCCCTGCACACATTGCGTGCCGACATCGACTACTCGCACGTCGAAGCCGCGACCACCTACGGGGTCGTTGGCGTCAAGTGCTGGATTTTCAAGGGCGAAGTGATTGAGGACCGCTTCGGCCGGACCTATTCGGCCGGGCCAGGCGCCTAGGAGAGGAGGACCAATGCTCGCACCCAAACGAATCCGCCACCGCAAGACCCACAAGGGCAAGATGCGCGGCAAGGCTTACCGCGGTAGCCGGGTGTCTTTCGGCCAGTACGGCCTCCAGGCGACCGAGGCGAGCTGGATCACCAACCGGCAGATCGAGTCGGCCCGTGTCGCGATCACGCGGCATGTCAGGAGGGGCGGAAAGGTCTGGATCCGCATCTTTCCCGACAAACCGGTCACGAAGAAGCCGGCCGAGACGCGTATGGGCAAGGGCAAGGGGAATCCCGAGGAATGGGTAGCCGTGGTCAAGCCGGGACGCATCATGTTCGAGCTGGAAGGCGTCGGGGTCGAGACCGCCCGCCGGGCGATGGAGCTGGCCTCCTTCAAGCTGCCCGTCAAGACGCGGTTCGTCGCCCGCGAAACGCAGTTGTAGTCACCGATTTGAGACCTGGAGAGACACGTTGAAGGCAGAAGAAATCCGCGACCTGGACAGTGCGGAGCTCGGGCACCGGCTCGGCGAACTGAAGATGGAACAGTTCCGTCTGCGGTTCAGGAGTGCGACCATGCAGCTTGAGAATCCGAGGCTTCTCCGCGAGATCCGGCGCGATATTGCGCGCATCAAGACCATTTTGCACGAACGCGAGTCCGGCAATGAGTGACGGGGCAATGAGTAACGAAGATCGCAGCCGCCGCAAGGTGCGGACGGGGGTGGTGGTGGGCGACCGGGCCGACAAGACGGTGACGGTCCTGGTGGAACGACGCTTCGCCCATCCCCTCTATGGAAAGCAGGTCAAGCGGACACGCAGATATCACGCGCACGACGAAGAAAACGGGTGCATGGTGGGAGACACGGTGTCCATCATGGAGACGCGGCCGCTCTCGAAGACGAAGCGGTGGCGCGTGGTCGAACTCATTGAGCGCCCCGCCTGATATGGCGTCGAGCGGCGGTAGAACGGGCAGATTTCGATGATTCAACAGGAAACGATACTGACGATCGCCGACAACTCGGGGGCGCGGCGCGCTCTGTGTATCCGGGTGCTGGGAGGGTCGGGCCGACGCTATGCGCGGATCGGCGACCGGGTGATCGTCACAATCAAGGACGCCGTCCCCAACTCCGGGGTGAGGAAGGGAGAGGTCATGGAGGCAGTGGTCGTGCGGACGGCCAAGGAGATGCGGCGCCGGGACGGAACCTATATTCGCTTCGACGACAACGCTGCCGTCCTGATCAACCAGCAGAAGGAGCCCCAGGGGACCCGCATCTTTGGGCCGGTCGGCCGGGAACTTCGCGAGAGGCGCTATATGAGAATCGTCTCGCTGGCACCGGAGGTACTGTAGAAAATGAGAACCAGGATCAGAATTGTCAAGGGCGACCGGGTGCGCGTGATTCGCGGAAATCATCGCGATGCGGAAGGAACGGTCTTGCGCGTGATTCGCGGCTCGAACCGGGTCGTCGTCCAGGGCGTAAACATGCGAAAACGCCACACCCGTCCCTCCCAGACGAATCCGGAGGGCGGAATCGTCAGCTTCGAGGGGCCGGTCCACGTCTCGAACGTCATGCTTATCGACCCGGCCAGCGGCGAGCCTTCGCGGATTCGCATGCGCGTCGAGCCGGATGGATACAAGGAACGGATTGCAGTCAAGAGCGGAAATCCCATTCCGAAGCCCGGATGATCCCTTGCAACCGACAGGAAAACGGAGGGCTCCCACGAACATGAACGAACCCAGACTGTTGAAGCACTATCGCGAGGTGGCGCGGCCGGCGCTCCAGGAGCAGTTCGGCTTCGGGAATCCCCACCAGATTCCGAGCGTCGTCAAGGTGACGGTGAATGTCGGAGCAGGCGAGGGAAGCCGCGAACGCAAGCTCATCGATTCGGTCGTTGCGGAGATCGGAGCGATTACAGGGCAGAAGGCGGTCGTCACGCGGGCCCGCAAGTCGATCTCCAACTTCAAGCTGCGCGAAGGGATGCCGGTTGGCGCGTCGGTCACGCTGCGGCGGCGGAACATGTGGGAGTTCCTGGACCGTCTGGTCTCGGTGGCGGTACCGCGAATCCGCGACTTCAGGGGGCTCAAGACGCGCTCCTTCGATGGCCGCGGCAACTATACGATGGGCATTCGCGAACAGATCATTTTTCCGGAGGTTGACTACGACAAGGTGAATCGCATTCACGGGATGGACATCTCCGTGGTGACCTCCACCGACAAGGACGACCAGGCCTATGCTCTCCTGCGACAGTTGGGATTCCCCTTCCGGGGCGAAATTCCGGTGATCATCGGAGCGCAGGCCTGAGCGTCAGGCCGAGAAGCAAAGGAAGACAACCGATCATGATGACCGATCCCGTCGCGGACATGCTCACCCGCATCCGCAATGCCGGAAGCGCCGGGCACCGCTGGGCCGACGTTCCCCTCTCGAGGTTGAAGGTCGAAATTGCCCGGCTCCTCAAGGAGGGCGCATTCGTCTACGACTACAAGGTCCTGAACGACGGACGCCACGGACTGGTGCGCATCTATCTCAAATATCACGAAGGCAAGCCGGTCATCAGCCACATCGCGCGCATATCGCGACCTGGCCGTCGCCGGTACGTAGGGGTGGATGGGATTCCGCGCGTTCGCGGCGGGCTGGGGATGGCCATGCTCTCCACCTCCCGAGGTCTTCTGACCGACCGGCAGGCGCGCGCGGCCCGGGTGGGCGGCGAGTTGCTGGCGGAGATCTGGTAGGAGGATTCGATGTCGAGAATTGGCAAGCAACCGATCGAGATTCCCGAGGGTGTTTCGGTGTCGCTAAGTGGCCAGCGTGTCGCGGCGAAGGGTCCGCAGGGCGAGTTGGTTCTGGATGTTACCGACCCCATTACCGTTGCGTGGCAGGGCGAGCCCGGAAGGACGCTGGTGGTCCGGCGTCCAAGCGACCAGAAGTCCCACCGCGCCCTTCACGGACTCAACCGCGCCCTCATCGCGAACGCCGTCGAGGGCGTCAGGACGGGATTCAGCAAGACGCTGGAGATTGTGGGCGTCGGCTATCGCGCCCAGACACGCGGGAATGGATTGGAGCTGCGGCTCGGATTCTCGCACCTGGTGGAGTTCCCCGCGCCTGCGGGAATCACCCTCGAGACACCCAACCCCACCACGATCGTGGTCAAGGGCCCCGACAAGCAGCAGGTGGGCCATATCGCCGCCGTCATCCGCTCCTTCCGGCCCCCGGAGCCCTACAAGGGCAAGGGAATTCGGTATCAGGGCGAATATGTGCGGCGCAAGGCCGGAAAGACGGCCGGAAAGTGATTGAGCGATGATCAGGAGTAGCAAGATCCGGAAGAGCCGCAGGCTGCAAAGGCGGCGCCGGCACGCCCGGATTCGCAAGAAGGTGCGCGGAACAAGCGAGCGGCCCCGGCTGGCGGTCTTTCGCTCGCTGCGCAATATCGAGGGACAGGTAATCGACGACGACGCACGTTGCACCCTGGTCGGGATGTCAACGCTGGCGCCGGAGTTCCGGGGCGAAGGAGCCGAGGCTGGCGCAGGAAAGGTGGGTCCGGCGCGGGTGGCCGGGAAGCTTCTTGCCGAACGGGCGCTGGCAAAGGGCGTCACGACAGTGGTCTTCGACCGAGGCGGATATCGCTACCATGGCCGCGTCCAGGCCTTTGCCGAGGGCGCGCGCGACGGAGGACTGGAGTTCTAATGGCCAGAGACAAGAAGAGAAAAAGGCCGCGCGAGAACGCGGAGCAGGTCGAGAACCTCATTCACATCAACCGTGTGGCCAAGGTGGTCAAGGGCGGGCGCCGCTTTTCCTTTACCGCACTCGTTGCTGTCGGCGATCAGGCGGGCCGGGTTGGAGTCGCGCATGCCAAGGCCAGCGAGGTTGCCGAGGCGATCCGAAAGTCCTTTGAGCAGGCGCGGCGGAACATGACCGGCGTACCGGTAGTGAACGGCACGATTCCCCACGAGATTATCGGACGCTGGGGTGCGGCGCGCGTGCTGCTGCGGCCTGCGGCTCCCGGTACCGGGGTCATCGCCGGAGGACCGGTGCGAGCGGTTGTCGAGGCTGCGGGAATCACCGATCTGCTCACCAAGTGTCTGGGCACCAACAACCCCATCAATGTCGTGCGGGCCACGATGTCGGGGCTTGAATCGCTGGTCACCGCATACGATGTGGCGGCGGCGCGGGGTATCTCGGTTCAGGAATTGGGGGTGGGACAAGGTGGCTAGGCGACTGCGGATCACCCAGGTGCGAAGCGCGATCGGACGCCAGAAGATCCAGCAGCGAACACTGGACGCGCTCGGAATCAGGCGTCATCAGCAGAGCGTGGTCCACAACGACACGCCCGCAATTCGCGGGATGATCGCCAAATTGGATCACCTTCTCGAGGTCACGGAGGTGGATGAGCGATGATCGAACTGCACAATCTACGGCCCCCGAAGGGCTCCCGCCAGGGACGCAAGCGCGTCGGACGGGGACCGGGATCGGGTCGCGGCAAGACATCCGGGCGGGGTCACAAGGGGCAGAAATCGCGCTCGGGCGGCCGGATTGCCCCGTGGTTTGAGGGCGGACAGATGCCCTTGCAACGCCGCATCCCGAAGCGTGGATTCAAGAACCGGAATCGGGTCGAGTACCAGGTAGTAAATCTTGGCGATCTTCGGTTCGTCGACGGCGAGGTCAACCCGGAGACGCTCAGGCGGGCGGGATTGATTCGAACAACGCGCTCCCGGGTGAAGCTGCTCGGCGACGGCGAGGTGACCGGCGCCCGGCAGTGCTCGGTGCACGCGGCCAGCGCATCGGCCCGCGCCGGGATCGAATCTGCAGGCGGATCCATTACGATTCTGCCCTGGCAGGGTGGAGAGGAGGGGTAGAACCGGCATGGCCAATCCGATCCCGAATCTGTTTCGGGCTCCAGAGCTGAAGAGCAAGATCCTCTTCACGCTTCTCATCATGCTGATCTACCGCATCGGGTCGCATATCACCGTACCCGGCGTCGATGTCCAGGCGCTCCAGGCGCTTGCGGGCCAGTTCTCGCAGACCTTCCTCGGCGTCTACGACATGTTCGTGGGGGGTGGACTCAGCCGGGCCACGATCCTCGCGCTGGGAATCATGCCGTATATCTCGGCGAGTATCATGTTCCAGCTCATGGCGGCGGTCTTCCCCACCGTGGAAAAGCTTCAGAAGGAAGGGGAGGAGGGGAGAAAAAAGCTCACCCAGTGGACCCGCTACACCACGGTCTTGCTCTGCCTGATCCAGGCCTACGCCTACGCCAACTTCCTCCAGGGGCTGGGCAGCGCGGTTCCATCTCCCGGGCCCCTCTTCGCCTTCACCACAGTGGTCACCCTGACCGTCGGTGGCGTTTTCGTGATGTGGCTGGGCGAACAGATCACCGAACGGGGCGTGGGCAATGGCATGTCCCTCATGATCTTCTTCTCGATCATCCAGGGATTTCCGGGCGCCATCGCCCGCACCTGGGAGTCGCTGATGGCCAACGAGATCAGCCTTTTTGCGCTGATCGTGCTGGTTGGAATTCTGGTAGGGATCACCGCCGGCGTCGTGGGCATGACCATGGCGGCGCGCCGGATCCCCGTGCAGATACCGCGCAAGGTGATGGGACGGGGGCGCATTCGCGAGGGCCAGAAGAGCCACATTCCGTTGCGGATTAACTCGGCCGGCGTCATGCCGATCATCTTCGCGCAGTCCTTCATCGTCGTTCCGGGCACCATCGCAGCCTTCAGCACCATCCCCATAGTCGAGGATCTGGCGGCGATCTTCCAGCCGGGGAACTGGGCGTACTATGTCACCTATGCGATTCTGATCATCTTCTTCACGTATTTCTACACCGCGATCATCTTCAATCCGGTTGATCTGGCCGAGAACCTGAAGAAGCAGGGTGCCTTCATCCCCGGGGTCAAGCCCGGAGCGCGCACCGCCGAGTACATCGACCGCATCCTTACTCGCGTCACCCTGCCGGGCTCGGTCTATCTGGCCTTCATCGCCCTTGTTCCCTTCCTGATCTTCGATGCCTTCGGCATCCAGAACTTTGCCTTCGGGGGAACGAGTCTCCTGATCGTGGTCGGTGTGGGCCTCGATACCGTCCAGCAGGCGCAACAGCATCTCCTGCTCCGGCACTACGACGGGTTCATGAAGAAGGGGCGCGTGAAGATGCGCGGCCGCCAGCGCTTCATGTAGGGAGCGCGGACAATGACTACTGTCGCCGGACCGGTTGTGGTTCTCCTCGGGTCGCCCGGGGTGGGCAAGGGCACGCAAGGCATACGTCTCGGTGTGGCACTGGATTGGTCCCATGTCTCGACTGGTGATCTTCTTCGTTCGGCTCTGCGCGAGGGCACGGAGCTCGGAGCGAGGGCAAAGATCTTCATGGACCGCGGCGATCTGGTTCCCGACGAGGTGATGATTGGGCTGGTACGCGATCACATGGCTGCTCTGGGAAGTGGGCGCGGGGTGATTCTGGACGGTTTTCCGCGCACTGTGGGCCAGGCCGAAGCGCTTGAACGGATGCTGGAAAGCGAGGGACGTTCGGTCACGCGGGTGGCGCTCCTGGAGGCCGATGACCAGGTGCTCTTCAAGCGAATCTCGGGACGCAGGTCCTCGCCATCGGGACGAGTCTACAACATCTACTTCGACCGTCCCGGCCGCGAGGGAATCTGCGACGACACCGGAGAGCCTCTGATTCATCGTCGCGATGACCGTCCCGCGACGGTGCGCGCGCGCCTGGCGGTCTACAGGGAGGCCACTGCGCCCCTGATCGGCCACTACGAGCGGCGCGGTGTTCTGGCGCGGATTGACGGCGAAGGGACGATCGACGAGGTCCAGACGGAGCTGCTCGCGGCGATGGGAATGCGGGCGGAGCCACAATCATGAAGCGATCCGGGTCGATTTTCCTGAAGTCGCCGCGCGAGATTCGGGCGATGGCGCGCAGTGGGGCGATTATCGCGGATCTGTTCCAGGAGCTCGAGCCGATGGTGCGCCCGGGCGTGTCAACCGGAGAGCTGGACCGGTTTGCGGACAGCTTTATCCGCTCGCACTCCGGAGCGGTGCCGGCATTCAAGGGACTGTACGGATTTCCCGGAAGCGCCTGCACCAGCATCAACGCCGAGGTGGTGCACGGGATTCCCGGCCGTGACGCCCGGCTGCGCGAAGGCGACATCGTTTCGATCGACGTTGGAGTGAGGCGGCGCGGATGGTGCGCGGACTCGGCCTTTACCTTTCCTGTCGGCGAGGTCTCCGCCGCGGCAGCCAGGATTCTGGAAGTGACCCGCAGAGCGCTCGATCAGGCGGTGGCGGTCGCGCGCCCCGGCGGCAATGTGGGCGACATCGGTGCTGCGGTGATGAATTGCGTCCGCGGCACCGGATTGTCGATTGTGCGCGACCTGGTGGGTCATGGAGTGGGACGCAAGATTCACGAGGAACCGCACGTGGCGAATGTGGGCCGGCGCGGGCACGGCGTACCGTTGCGCCCGGGGATGGTGCTCGCGATTGAGCCGATGCTGTCTGCCGGGACCGACGCCATCGTCACTCTTCCGGATCGCTGGACCGTTGAGACCGCCGACGGCTCGCTCTCGGCCCACTTCGAGCACACGGTGGCGATCACCGCGGCCGGCCCCGAACTCCTGACCGGCGGCGGGATCTGGGACGATCCGGGCGCTTCTCAAAGCGTCGCGGGACCACACGTTGCCGAGCGCCCTGCTCTAGCCGGGACTACCGCAACGGCGACGCAATGATTACCTTTTCCATCTTTGCTCCGTATGGAGAATGCCGAGTCGAGCCGGAGGGCGCAGTCCAGTGAAAGTACGAACCAGCGTGAAGCCGATCTGTGAATACTGCCGCGTGATCCGCCGCAAGGGAGTCGTGCGGATCATCTGTAGCCGGAATCCGCGCCACAAGCAGCGCCAGGGCTGAGGAGGACCTCGAATGGCACGCATCGCCGGAGTGGACCTGCCGCGCAACAAGCGCATCGAGATCGCGCTGACCTATATCTACGGGATCGGCGGGGTGCGCTCCAGGAGAATCCTCGAATCGGTCGGCATCGATCCGAATCGCCGTACCCACGAACTCACGGACGAGGATGCCAGCAGGCTGCGCGTCGAAATCGAGTCCAAGTACAAAGTAGAGGGTACGCTGCGCACCGAGGTCTCGATGAACATCAAGCGCCTCATGGACATCGGCTGCTATCGCGGCCTCCGCCACCGGCGGGGGCTCCCGGTACGGGGCCAGCGCACTCACACGAACGCGCGCACCAAGAAGGGCCCGCGCCGGGCCATTGCGGGCAAGAAGAAGGCACCGAAGAAGTAGCCCATTCCCTTATGGTTCCCGCGCTGCGGGGGAAGGTGTGGTTTGGCCAGACCGAGAACGACCAGGACCAAGAAGACGAAGAAGACCGTCGCGTCGGAGGGGATCGCCCACATCAAGGCGACCTTCAATAACACGTTGATTACCATCGCCGACAAGTCGGGCAACGCGCTCGTCTGGGCGTCGGCGGGCACGGCCGGCTTCAAGGGATCCAAGAAATCGACCCCCTTCGCTGCGACTCTTGCGGCCGAACAGGCCGGACGGGAAGCCGTGGCCATGGGGGTGCGCAATGTGGTGGTTCGGGTCCAGGGCCCGGGCTCCGGCCGGGAGTCGGCGATCCAGGCGCTGGCGGCCGCCGGGCTCGGCATTCAGTCGATTCACGATGTCACTCCGCTGCCGCACAATGGATGCCGTCCGCCCAAGAAGCGACGCGTCTGAGGAACCAGGAAACCGATTCATGGCACGATATACAGGTCCGGTTTGCAAGCGCTGTCGCCGGGAGGGCGAAAAGCTCTTCCTCAAGGGATTCAAGTGCTACACCGAGAAGTGTCCGGTGGAGCGCCGCCAGTACCCGCCCGGACATCTCGGTCCTGCGGCCGCGCGCCGGCGCAAGCAGTCCGAATACGCGATGCAGTTGCGCGAGAAACAGAAGGTCAAGCGCATCTACGGTCTGCACGAAAAGCAGTTCCGGAATCTCTTTCGCTACGCCTCCGGGCGGCCCGGAGTGACCGGCGAAAACCTCATCGTCGCGCTGGAGAGTCGGCTCGACAACGTGGTTTTCCGCCTGGGACTCGCCGCCAACCGCCGGCAGGCCCGCCAACTGGTGCGTCACCGGCATGTGGCGGTCAATGGTTCGGTTGTCAATGTGCCCAGCTACCGGGTCAGGGCGGGCGACGAGATCGCGCTGCGCGAGGGCTCCCGCGAGCTGGCTGTGGTAGAGGTCAGTCTGGGCGCGCGCACGCGACCGCCGCTCATGGACTGGCTGGCCCTGGACGAGAAGCGGCGCGTCGGCAGGGTCGTGCGGATTCCGGTCCGCGGCGACATCCCGCTGGCGGCGCAGGAGCAACTGATCGTCGAGCTCTACTCCAAGTAGACGGGTCCGGATCCGGTGGCAGCGGACGATGCTATGGGAGCGTCGCTTGCCACCCCACGCAAAGCTGACATCGAGGAGGCATCGACGGTGAAACATGGGATCGATCTCACGGGACTCGTACTTCCCGAGCGCGTCGAGATTACCAACGAGTCGGAAGACGGTCGCTCCGCCAGCTTCGTGCTGGAACCGCTGGAGCGCGGGTATGGTCACACCCTCGGCAATTCGGTGCGGCGCGTGTTGCTCTCCTCGCTGCGGGGCGCCGCCGTCTGGGCTTTTCGCATTCAGGGAGTCGTCCACGAACACCAGACCATTTCGTCGGTTGTCGAGGACGTCCACCAGGTCATTCAGAATCTGAAGTATCTGGTGCTCGGCCTGGACGACGATGTAGACAGCGCGGTTCTGGAGATCCGGGCGGACAGTGCGGGGCCCGTTACGGCAGAGATGATTCGCGCCCCGGCATCGGTGACGATCCACGAGCCCGGGCACCACATCCTCACGCTCGTGGATGACGTGGAGCTGAACATCGAGCTCCATGTGAATACTGGACGGGGATTCGTACTCGCCGACCAGCACCCCGAGCCGAAGAGCGCCCCGGTGGACCTCGTCCTCATCGACGCGATCTACAACCCCGTGCTGCGCGCCAACTTCACGGTCGAGGAGACCCGCGTCGGACAGCGTACGGACTTCGACCGCCTGACCGTGCAGGTACAGACCGACGGTTCGGTAACCCCCGAGAGCGCGATTCGATACTCGGCCGAACTGGTTCGCAAGCACCTGGAGTACATGCTCTACTTTGCCGAGGGAGGACCGCCGGTCGAGCGGCCGCCGGCCGAGAGCGTGGGACCCGCGCGGACGCTGCAGTCTCTTCCGGTCGAGCTGGCGGAGCTGCTGGATACCTCGCTGGACGACCTGGTTGAGTTGAGCCAACGGACGCGCAATGCGCTGCAGAGGAGTCAAGTCACCAGACTGGGCGATTTGGTGAGCCGAACCGAGGACGAGGTTCGCCGCATCGAACACCTGGGCGACAAGTCACTTGAAGAGATCTTCGAGTTCCTCAACCGGCACGGACTTCACTTCGGGATGCGAATCACGCGCGACGATAGCGGAAGGCTTCTCGTTGCCGGCGGGGATGTCGACGACGGCGGCCCCGCGCTGGGCGAGGCGTCCTGACCAGGAGAGCTTGACCCAGGGAGTTTGACCCAAGGAGATGATGGCATGCGCCACAGAAAAAAAGGACGAGGCCTTTCGCGGTCTCCGAGCCACCGGCGGGCGTTGTTGCGCAATCTCGCGGCATCGCTCTTCCTCCACGAGCGAATTCGCACGACTACGGCAAAGGCCCGGGAGTTGCGGCCGTACGCCGAACGCCTGATCACCCTGGCCAAGCGCGGCGACCTCCACGCGCGCAGACTTGCGGCCCGCCGCATCGCCGACCGGGAGATTCTGGGGAAGCTCTTCGACACGATTGGTCCCCGCTACCTCGAGCGACCGGGCGGCTATGTCCGGATTCTCAAGATGGGAATCCGCAAGGGCGATGGCGCGGATATGGCGTTGATCGAGCTGGTAGATTAGTATCTTCGCTGAAGATGGGGCCCGTGCGGCCTCTCCATGTACCAAATCAAGGGGAACAGGGAAGACGGATGGCTACGGAACTGAAGTCCCGCGCGGGAGCGGCGAAGCTGGGCGTTCCGCTGATGATCCTGTGCTTCCTGACGGTTGGCGGTTTCCTGTTTTGGCTCTCCCGAACGGCGGAGCCCACCCAGGTTGCCCAACCCGTCGAGGAGGCCGGGGAAGCGTTGGCGAATGTGGTGAGTCTCGCGGACTTCTCCACGGGGACCGCGGACTACATCGGCCAGGAGGTCACCCTGGAGGATATCGAGGTCGTTCAGGTGCTCGGAACACAGGCCCTGTGGACAAATCTGGTGGGTGGCACGCCCTATCTGCTTCACCTCACCGAGACCGCCCTCGCCGATTCGGTCACTATAGCCCAGGGAGACCGGGTCACTGTCGCCGGATCCGTGATGGCGATGTCCGACTCCATTCTCAACGCATGGGAGGCAGCGGGAGCGTTCCCGCAGGCGACCGACCGGATTCAGGCCGAGTTTGCCGAGGACTTCCTGGAGGTGACTGCGGTCTCCGGCGGCGCGGCCGATGCGGAGAGTGAGGAAGCAACCTCCGAACCGTCTTCCTGATCCGGTCCTCCTCGCGCTCTGAGCGAGCGCTAAGGGCCTGAGTGTGCGGGTGGATTCGGCGGTGCGGGCCGATCCGGTATTCGGCGTAATCGGCTTGGGATATGTCGGGTTGCCCCTCGCGGTAGAGGCGGCCCGGCACGGTATCCGCACGATCGGATTCGACACTGACGACGCCGTCGTTGCGCGCGTCAATGGCGGCGACAGTCACATTCCCGATCTCACCCGGGATGAAGTGGAAGCGGTGCGGCGGCGCGGTCTCCTCGAAGCGACCACCGCGATGGCCCGTCTGGGCGAATGCAGGGCGATCGCCATCTGCGTTCCCACCCCCCTCTCGCGAACCCGCGATCCCGACATATCGGCAATCCTGGCTGCATCGCGCGCGGTGGCCGGAAATCTGACCCCGGGACAACTCGTCGTCCTCGAATCCACCACCTACCCCGGGACCACCCGCGAAGTCGTGCTCCCCATACTGGAGGCGGGCGGCCTGGGTGCAGGTCGCGACTTCTTCCTCTGCTTCTCGCCGGAGCGCGTCGATCCCGGCAACGACCGCTGGAAGACGGGCAATACTCCGAAGGTCATCGGAGGGGTGACGCCGCGCTGTGCCGAGGCGGGGGTTGCATTCTATTCCCGCTTCGTCGAACGGATGGTTCCTGTGTCGTCGGCAGAGGCTGCCGAGCTGACCAAGATCCTCGAGAATGCCTTCCGCGCGGTCAACATCGGCCTGGTGAACGAGATGGCGCTGATCGCCGACCGGCTCGGGCTTGACATCTGGGAGGTCATCGAGGCGGCATCCACCAAACCCTTCGGCTTCATGAAGTTCATGCCGGGTCCGGGGCTGGGAGGACACTGTCTGCCGGTCGATCCTCACTACCTTTCCTGGAAGATGCGTTCGATGGACTACCGCACGCGCTTCATCGATGTGGCTTCGGAGATCAACGCGGAAATGCCGGTCTTCGTCGTGGGAAAGGTGCGCGAGGCGCTGAACCGTGCGAGGAAACCGGTGAACGGGTCGCGCCTTCTCCTCCTCGGGGTCGCCTACAAGAAGGACGTGAGCGACGTGAGGGAATCGCCGGCGCACGCGATCCTCGAGCTGCTCGAGGGCGACGGAGCCCAGGTCGCCTACCACGATCCCGAGGTTCCGGTTTGGCGGCTAGCCGGTGGACGAACCATCTCCTCGACCGCTCTGGACGCGGCGGCGCTGGCGGGAGCGGACGCCGTGGTCGTGGTCACCGATCACTCCGCCTTTGATCCGCGCTTTGTCCACAGTCACGCCAGAGTGCTGGTCGATGCCCGCAACATCACGGGACGCCTGGCCGAGGCGCGAACTTCGTCCCGTCCGGAGCGCTGGATCATCAAGGGGTGAATGGGGACGTGCGCCGCCGGATTCCCGAGCGGAATGAACCCGCAAGGCGCGTTCGGCGCACCGAGGTGGATTGAGCGATGAAGATCGCCGTGCTGGGTAGCGGCTATGTGGGACTCACGACCGGTGCCTGCCTTGCCGAGACGGGCAACGACGTGATCTGCGTGGACATTGTGCCGGAGAGGGTAGGAGCGCTCCGAAAGGGACGGATTCCCTTCTTCGAACCTGGCCTGGGCGATCTCGTCGCGCAGAACATTGCCGAGGGCCGACTCCACTTCACGACCGATGTGGCGAGAGCGGTGCGCGCGTCGTCGATCATCTTTATCGCGGTGGGAACGCCCCCCGACGAGGACGGTTCGGCCGATCTCAGGCATGTGATCGCGGCGGCCCGCGAGATCGGGCGCGCCATGAACGGCGAGCGGATCGTTATCACCAAGAGCACGGTGCCGGTTGGGACGGCACGCCGGGTGCGCGAGGCGATTGCGGCGGAAACCGGCCACATGGCGCGGGTCTGCTCCAATCCCGAGTTTCTCAAGGAAGGGGCCGCGCTGCGCGACTTCCGGCGGCCGGACCGGGTGGTGCTGGGGGTGGACGACGAGGTGGCGGCCGCGGTACTGCGCGATCTCTACGCGCCGTTCGTGCGAACCGGAAACGAGATCCTGGTCATGGACACCGCCTCGGCCGAGATCACCAAGTATGCCGCCAACGCGATGCTGGCCTCGCGCATCAGTTTCATGAACTCGGTCGCGCGGCTCTGCGAGCGCACCGGCGCCGATGTGGACCAGGTTCGACTCGGCGTCGGTTCCGACCGGCGCATCGGTCCCACCTTTCTCTTTCCCGGGGTCGGCTACGGCGGATCGTGCTTCCCCAAGGACGTACAGGCGCTGGCCCGCACCATGAAGGAAAAGGATGTGAACGCCGGTATCCTCGACGCGGTCGAAGAAGTCAACGAAGACCAGAAGCGCTCCCTGATCGACAGGTGCGTGGAACGCTTCGGCCCGGATCTGGCCGGGCACACGATCGCGGTCTGGGGACTGGCCTTCAAGCCGAACACCGACGACATGCGCGAGGCGCCCAGCCTGGTCACGATTCGGGGTCTGCTCGAACGGGGCGCGCGGGTGGTGGCGCACGATCCTGTGGCAATGGAGGAGGCCCGGCGTATCTTCGGCGACCGCGTAGAGTATCGCGCCCTCAACTACGATGTCCTGGACGGGGCCGACGCCCTGGTCATTCACACCGAGTGGAATCCCTACCGCAGGCCGGATTTCGCGCGGATGCGCCGTCTCCTGGCGCGGCCGGTCATCTTCGACGGGCGCAACCTCTACCCGGTTCACGCCATGCGCGAGCTGGGCTTCGAATACCATTCGGTCGGCCGGGTCTCGGTCGTTCCCCCCTCGTCGACCAGTGGGTAGAGACATGCGCATCCTCATCACCGGCGCGGCGGGTTTCCTCGGTTCGCACCTGGTGGACCGGTTCCTCGGAGAAGGCTGCCGCGTCGTTGGAGTGGACAACTTCGTCACGGGGCGCATCCAGAACCTGGACCACCTCGCCGGGCACGACCGCTTCCGCCTGGTGGATCACGACATCAGCCGTCCGCTCTTCGTCGATGAACCCCTGGATGGCGTTCTGCACTTTGCTTCTCCCGCCAGCCCCGTCGATTACACCGAACTCCCGATCCAGACGCTGAAGGTGGGCGGCCTGGGAACGCACAACACCCTGGGACTGGCCCGCCGCCACGGCGCCCGCTACCTGCTCGCATCCACATCCGAGGTCTATGGCGATCCGCTGGTGCACCCGCAGCCGGAGAGCTATTGGGGGAACGTGAACCCCGTGGGACCGCGGGGCGTCTACGACGAGGCCAAGCGCTACGGCGAGGCGATGACGATGGCCTACCACCGCGCGCACGGGCTCGACACCCGGATTGCCAGGATCTTTAACACGTACGGCAGTCGCATGCGTCCGCACGATGGCCGCGTCGTCTCGAACTTCATCGTGCAGGGCCTGCGGGGGGACCCGATGACGATCTACGGCGACGGGTCGCAGACGCGCTCCTTCTGTCACGTCGACGACGAGGTGGAGGGGATCATGCGGCTCTTTCGCTCGTCGCGGACCGATCCGACGAATATCGGGAATCCCGCCGAGATCTCGATCCGGGAGCTGGCCGAAGTGGTAATGGAAGAAACGGGCAGCACGGCGCCCCCGGTCTTTCTCCCGCTTCCCGACGACGACCCCGCGGTGCGCAAGCCCGACATTGCGGTGGCACGGCGCGAGCTCGGCTGGTTCCCCCGGGTGGATCTGCGAGAAGGACTGAGGCGCACGGTGCCTTGGTTCCGCGAGCGCGTCGAGGCAGGCGACGCCCGTCCACGGACCCTGCCGAAGGGCTGAACGGGAGGCGGGCCGGGCGGGTGAGCGACCCGGGATCCGGCCGGGAGCGTACGCAGCCCATGTTGGCCGAAAGCTGTCCGGGGAGGAAGGCAACGCCTGCCCGGTGCGGAACTGTCTATATTTTTCAGGCTGTATTTCCTGGGGCTGCGGTTCGCGGCGGCATGAGGGCGAAAGTCGTCCAGGCGATCCCCGGCGCGCGACTGCCCCGGCGGCGAAAAATCCAGAAATGGCGAAGCGGAGTGGTGCACAGACGAATGATTTCCGGAGTGCGAAGATTCCGTCCGGTTGCGCTGGCCCTGGCCCTGGGTGGTTGCACGGCCGCAGATGGCGGATCGCCCCTGGCGCGCGGAGACCGGGCCTTTGCCGAGGGCGACTACGAGGATGCGCTTGCGGAGTACCGTCTCGCGATGCGGGAGGACGCCGGAACGGAGTCGCTGTTGCGCGCCGCTCACACCCAGGTCGTTCTCGGCCGCGTGGACGAGGCACGCCAACTCTACGACCAGGCCGTGCGGGAGGACAGCGCCCACGCCGACCAGGCCGCGTCGGATTTCGTGGCGCGGGCAAGGCGCGCGTTCGCCGACCGGGACAGCTACGGCGGCGCCTCCGCCATGGAGGTTGCGCTGCACTTCCGGCCCGGAGTCGTCGCGCCGGAGCTGGTTCTGCCGATGGCGCGGCACTACAGCGGGAGTGGGCGGCACGGGCGGGCGCAACCTCTCTACCTGCGGGTGCTGGGAACGCGTCCCGGCGACCCGGAAGTGATCTTTGAGGCCGCGCTGGCGCACATGGAGATCGGAGAGTGCGGCCGCACCATGCAACTGCTTGAGGAGTTCAACGAGCTCGCGCCGCGCCGCGAACCCGAGACACGCTGGCATGTGGGAAGCTGTGCCTACCGCCTGGCCCGAGAGCTGATTGACCAGGGTGCGGTGGAGGTCGCGATCCCGCCGCCGGGCGATTCGGCTGCCGTGGCCGCGACCGAAGAGGAGGCCGAACGCGGGGAGAATGCCGCAACCGAAACGGCGCCGACGCGCGAGGAGGATGCCGGGGCAGGGGGATATGAGGGCCCCGGGGGCGCGGAGATGGTGGCCGGGCCGGATTCGGCGGGGGCCGGGGGGGAGGGGGAGGAGGTGGATGTGGTCCATCAGGTGCTTGGATATCTCAATCTGGTGTTGGAGCTGGGAGAGCCGCGGATCGCGCTACCCGATGTGTACTTCCAGCGGGCGGAGATCCTGGCGCGCCTGGGGGACTGCGCCGGTGCCATCGACAGCTACAACATGGTTCCGCGAGCCGATGTCTCGGGGTCGGGCGCGCTCATCCGCGATGCCCGCGCGCGCATCGACCAGATTCGCTTTGGCGAAGGAGACGGACCGTGCTGAGATCCCTTGCGGCGGGCGCGCTTGCCGGCCTGCTCGGAGCCGCCTGCGCATCGGCGCCGCCCTACTCCGGGTGGAGCGAAGACCAGCTATTCGAGCATGCCCAGCGCGCCTTCGAGGATGGAGACTGGGACGAGGCCCGCCGTGCCTTCGAACGTCTGCTGATCACCTCGCCGGGGTTCAGCCGGGCGGTGGAGGCGCGTCACTACCTGGCCCGGTCCTTCTTTGCCGACGGCGAATATCTGAGCGCGGTTTCCGAGTTCACCCGCATCGTCCAGGTCTATCCCGACGACGAGCGCACCCCCGACGCATGGATGGGGCTCTGCCGCTCCTACGCCTCCATGTCTCCCCACCCGCAGCGTGACCCGCAGTACACCATCCAGGCGCGGACCACCTGCCGCAATGTGGCGAGCGACTTTGTCGGCACTCCTCAGGGAGATTCGGCGGCGGCGGTGGCGCTCGAGATGCAGAACAAGCTCGGCGAGAAGCAATACCAGGAAGGATTCTTCTACCTGCAACGGGAGATCCTCGAATCGGCCGAACATATCTTCCTCGATCTCCTGGAGGCCTATCCGGAGACCGATGCCGCCCCCGGCGCCATCGCCCGCCTGATCGAGATCTACACCGAGTGGGATTGGCTGGACCAGGTCGAAGAGTTCACCGCGCGTCTCCTGGCGAGCTATCCCGATTCGCCCGAAGCGCAGTCTGCGGATCCTGCGGTGGCCGACGACACCGTCGGCGTCGTGCGCAGCCGTGCTCCCCCCCGGCCGGGGGCCCCCCTGGATGGATCGCGCTGAGTCCTCCCCGGGCTGCCACAATGGGACGCTCCCCGCGCATCGGGATCTTTGGCGGTACCTTCGACCCTCCGCACATCGGGCACATGGCGGCGGCGACCCAGGTGGCCAGGGAGGCGAAACTGGACCGGATCCTGTGGGTGCCGACCGCTCTTCCCCCGCACAAGACCGCCCGCTCGACGACCCCGGGAAGGATTCGGCTGCGGATGGTGCGCGCGGCGATTCGCGGTCATCCCCGCTTCTGCGCGAGCGAGATCGAGGTGGCGCGCGGCGGCGTTTCCTACACCGTCGACACCCTGCGGCAACTGCGGAGCGAACACCCGCACTGGCGGCTGGCGCTGATCATCGGCGCCGACCTCTTTCGCAGCCTCGAGTTGTGGCGGGAACCGGATGCGATCCGGGAGCTGGCCGAGATCATCGTGACTTCGCGTCCCGGCGCGGATCCGCCGCCCCCCGCACAGCTTGATCAGGGGGCCCGCGCGGTGGCGGTGACGCCGGTGGAGCTGTCGGCTTCGCGGGTGCGGGAACGGGTCAAAAACGGATTGACCGTTTCAAACATGGTGGCGCCCGCCGTTCTGGCGATAATACAGGACGAAGGACTCTACGGAAATAGCGATCCCGGATAGAGCGGAGACGGTCGCCGCCAGCGCCCGCGTGGTTCGGGGCCGGAGAGGCGAGACCCGTCAACTCCGGGGACAGGGCTGGCGGCAACCGCGCTTTGTCGACGGCCGCATCAGGGGGGGTACATGATCAAGAGACTCATCAAGAAGATCGTTGGTTCGCGGTATGCGCGCGAGGTAAAGCGTCTCGCGCCGCTGGTTGACCGCATTAACGGGCACCAGACCGGTCTCGCAGAGCTGACCGACGAGGATCTGCGAGAGCGCACCGACCACTTTCGCGAGCGAATTGCCGGGCACACGCAGGAGACCGTCGACGAGATCGATTCCCTGCGGGACCAAAAGCGCACCTCCGCCGACGCCGACGAGCGCGAGGAGTTGACGATCCGGATCGGGAAGCTGGAGGAGGAGTACCGGACCCGCCTGGCCGAGGCGCTCGAGGAAATCCTCCCGGAGGCCTTCGCGGTGGTGAAGGACGCCTGCCGCCGATTGGTGGGCCGCGAGGTGACGGTCACCGGGCACCGTCTCAACTGGGACATGATCCCCTACGATGTTCAGCTCATCGGCGCCGTTCAGCTCCACCGGGGGCGGGTGGGCGAGATGGCGACGGGCGAGGGGAAGACGCTGGTGGCCACGATGCCGCTCTATCTCAATGCGCTGGCGGGCCGGGGAGCGCACCTGGTGACGGTCAATTCCTACCTGGCGCAGCGCGACGCCGAGTGGATGGGAGCCATCTACAGCATGCTCGGCCTCACGGTGGACTGCATCGATCTGCACCAGCCGGGATCGCCCGAGCGCCGCAACGCCTACCGCGCCGACATCACCTACGGGACCAACAACGAGTTCGGATTCGACTACCTGCGCGACAACATGGTCCACACCCTGGAGCAGAGGGTCCAGCGGGGGCATCACTACGCGATCATCGACGAGGTCGACTCGATCCTCATTGACGAGGCCCGCACGCCGCTCATCATCTCGGGTCCGGTTACCCGCGACACCTCCACTCCCTTCAAGCAGATGGCCCCGGTGGTGGGAACGCTGCACCGGAAGCAGTCGCGGACGGTAACCGGGATGGTGGCGGAGGCGAAACGCGCACTCGATGCCGATGCGGAGGACTACGCGGCCGGCGAAAAGCTGCTGGCGGCCAAGCGCGGCGGACCGAAGAACAAGCGCCTGATGAAGCTCTTTGCCGACCAGCCCGGCGTCGTCAAGCTCGTACAGAAGGTCGAGGGCGACTACATGCGCGAGAAACGGCTCCACGAGATCGACGAGATGCTCTTCTTCGCCATGGACGAAAAGGGAAGCAACGTCCACCTCTCCGACGCGGGCCTGGACGAGCTCTCTCCGGACGATCCCGCAGCCTTCGTGGTGCCCGACCTTTCGGAGGTCATGGGCGAGATCCAGGAGGACGAAGAGATGTCGGTGGAGGACAAGCGCGCGCGCATGGCCGAGCTGGAGGCCGAGTACGCCGAAAAGTCGCAGCGCATCCACGTCATCCACCAGTTGCTGAAGGCCTACACCCTCTTCCACCGGGACGAGCGCTACATCATCGGCGACGACGGCTCGATCGTGATCGTGGACGAGTTCACCGGCCGGCAGATGCCGGGACGGCGCTGGAGCGATGGACTGCACCAGGCGGTGGAGGCGAAGGAGGGGGTGGAGATCCGCGGCGAGACCCAGACGCTGGCCACGATCACCATTCAGAACTACTTCCGCATGTACGACAAATT
Organism: Longimicrobiales bacterium; assembly: GCA_965213665.1. GTDB lineage: Bacteria > Gemmatimonadota > Gemmatimonadetes > Longimicrobiales > Gaopeijiaceae > Bin94. Next base: position 1,786,053 of record CBDBZW010000003.1, on the reverse strand, counting down.
GGCGGGAATGACCGGAACCGCCGAGACGGAAGAGACCGAGTTCCACCAGATCTACGGTCTGGATGTGTCGGTGATCCCGACGAACCGGCCGATCGCGCGCGACGACCACGACGACCTGATCTTCCGTACCCGTCGCGAGAAGTACCAGGCGCTGATGGACGAGATCAAGCGGCTGCACCGCCTCGAGCTGCCCGTGCTGGTGGGGACGACGAATGTGGAGGTGTCCGAAACGCTCTCCCGGATGCTCAAGCGGCGCGGCGTGCCCCACAATGTGCTGAATGCGAAGCAGCACAAGCGCGAATCGGAGATCGTGGCCGAGGCGGGGCGTCCGGGCGCGGTCACGATCGCGACGAACATGGCTGGCCGCGGCACCGACATCAAGCTGGGAGAGGGAGTCACCGAACCGAGGACGGTGGGCTGGGCGGTTGGGCGGAATCTGGAGCTCGACACGGTGGCCGCGACCGATCCCACCCGCTACGAGGAGCTGGAGGGCAAGCCGGACGACCACGTGATCGAGGCCGGGGGACTCCATATTCTGGGGTCGGAGCGCCACGAAGCGCGCAGAATCGACCGCCAGTTGCGGGGCCGGGCCGGACGGCAGGGCGATCCGGGCGCGTCGCAGTTCTTCCTCTCGCTCGAAGACGACCTGATGCGCCTCTTCGGGGGAATGGAGCGCATCGCGAACTACATGGACCGGATGGGCGCGGAAGAGGGCGAGGTCATCACCCATCCCCTGGTCACCCGCTCGATCGGCCGGGCCCAGAAGCGCGTGGAGGGCAATAACTTCGAGGCGCGGAAGCGGCTGCTCGACTACGACGACGTGATGAACCAGCAGCGCGAGGTCATCTACGATCTGCGCCTCTTCGCGCTGGAGGGCGGAGAGGATCTCAAGGGTGAGCTCCGGGAGATGATTCGCCACACCATGGCGGATGTTTTCGAGGCCAGCCTCCCCGACGACGATCTGGAGGAAGAGTTCGACGTTTCCGGACTGCGGCAGCGCATGCTCCTCGATCTGCACACGGCGCTTCCTCCCCTGGATGGCGAACGCGAGGGAACGGTCGATCGCGAAGAGGCGCTGGGGGCGGCCGAGGAGGCGGTGCACGAGGCGTTCGCGCGCCAGGTCGAATCCTTCGACGAACATGCCGACCGGGTGATGAGCTTCGTCCTGCTCTCGACGATCGACGGAAAGTGGAAGGATCACCTCTACGACCTCGATCACCTCAAGGCCTCCATCGGCTTCCGCGGCTGGGGACAGAAGGATCCCCTGGTCGAGTACAAAAAGGAAGCGTACGAGATGTTCGTCAGCCTGATGGACGATATCCGTCGCACGGTGACGCGACAGTTCTTCCGGGTTCGGCTCGAGCAGCGGCCCCCGCCGAGGATGCAACCGGCGGGCCGGATGCGGTACCAGGCACCGGGAGCGAAACGGGCGCGGGCGGCCGGTGCGGTGCGCGAACAGCCCGCCGTGGCGGCATCGAAGGCATCGGTCGATTCGTTCGGGATGGCCGCCGGAACCCGGCGCGAGGCGGCAACGGCGACGGGAAGCACCCAGGTCGCCCCGGGCGCGGGCGCGACCCCGGTCAGCCGGCTGGCGACCAACCGCGGCGAACCGCAACCCCGCAAGCCGGTCGTGGCCCGTCGGACTCCGGGCAGGAACGAACCGTGTTCCTGCGGGAGCGGGCGCAAGTACAAGAAATGCTGCGGACGGGTACGCTAGCGACGCGGCCCCCGGAGGGGCGTCCCCGCGAACGATTGCAACGCTTTGGTCCGGGTCCCCTCTCCGAGGCGGAGCTGCTCGCGCTGCTGATCGGAGCGGGAAGTTCGGCGCAACCCGCCCCGGTGCTGGCCGATCGCGTGCTGGATCTTTCCCGCGGCCACCTCGGAGAGCTCGCCCGGATCGACATCGGCCGGTTGATGGAGATCAGCGGGATCGGAATGGCGATGGCGGCCCGGATCGTGGCGGCGATCGAGCTGGGCAGGCGGGTCGCCTCCGCACGCCTGACCCGCAGGGAGCCCATCGCGGGACCGGCCGATGTGCACATGCTCTTCGCACCCGCGCTGGCCTATCTGCCCCACGAGGAGTTCCACACTCTCCTGCTCGATTCGCAGAACGCACCGATCTGCCAGCGCCAGGTCACCCGCGGCATCCTCGACGCATCGCTCATTCATCCGCGCGAGGTCTTCCGCGACGCAATCGTGCTGCGCGCGGCGGCGCTGATCCTGGTCCACAATCACCCATCGGGCAACACCGAGCCGTCGCCCGAGGACATCCATGTCACGGAACAGTTGAGGGCGGCCGGCGACCAGTTGGGGATCCCCGTGATCGACCACATCATCATCGCGGGCGAGTCGTTCTCCTCCATGGCGGGACGCGGCAGCCTGGTCGGCGCGGGCGGCGGTTCGTGATGGTGAGGTGAAGAAAACGGATCACGCTTCCATACAGCGCTACATTCCATCGTCGGCGTTCTTCCATCGCCTGCGCTCTTCCATCGTCGGCACGCCATTCCATCACCCCCGCCCTTCCTTTCTTCACGCTGCGTGTACCATGGTTCACGACTTGCAATCCCCAACGCGAACGTCGACTATGGCGAAGCTTGCCTGACGCCCGCAAGCGGTCCCCCCTCCCGACCTCCGAAGGAGTCCATATGTCTTCTGCCCGCCCCTTCCGCCCCGCCCTCTGGTTCGGCCTCGCACTCCTGGCACTTGCGCCCCCGGCCACGGGTCAGACTCCGCCCGATCCCACCCAGCCGATTCCTCCCGATCCGGCGGTCGTGCGCGGAACGCTGGCCAACGGACTGACCTACTTCGTCCACGAGAACGACGAGCCCGAAAACCGCGCGGAGCTGCGCCTGGTCGTCAACGCCGGCTCGATCCTCGAAGAAGACGATCAGCGCGGGCTGGCCCACTTCGTGGAGCACATGGCCTTCAACGGAACGCGCAACTTCGAGAAGCAGGCGCTCGTGGACTATCTCGAGTCGATCGGGATGCAGTTCGGTCCGGACGTGAATGCCTACACGAGCTTCGACGAGACGGTGTACATGCTGCAGGTCCCCATGGACGACCCCGAGGTGCTCTCCACCGCCTTTCAGATCCTTGTGGACTGGGCGGGCGGCGTCCTCTTCGATCCCGAAGAGGTGGACAAGGAGCGCGGCGTGGTGATTGAGGAGTGGCGGGGCCGGCGCGGGGGTTCGGCCCGGATCCAGGACGAGCAGATTCCCTTCCTCTTCCACGGGTCGCGCTATGCGGACCGGCTCCCGATCGGGGACACCGAAATCCTGGCGAATGCGCCGGCCGAACGTCTGCGCAGCTTCTACTACGACTGGTACCGCCCCGATCTCATGGCGGTGGTAGCGGTGGGCGACTTCGACGCCGCCGAGATTGAGGCGGCGATCCGCGAAAACTTCAGTGATCTGCAAGGTCCGGACAATCCGCGTCCCAGGGTCGCCGCCGAGGTCCCCTACGACCATCCGCCGCTCATATCGGTCGCGACCGACCCCGAGATGCCACAGACCCAGGTCAGCGTCCTCTACAAGCAGGCTGCGAGTCCGCGTGGCACCATTGCCGATTTCCGCCACGCCCGCGTGCGATCGTTGTATTCGCGGATGCTCAACGAGCGACTCGACGAGCTGGGAGTCCAGGCCGATCCCCCCTTCCTCTTCGCCTCCGTGGGCGGAGGTGGCTTCCTGCGTGGAGTGGACGCTTCGCAGTTCTCGGCCGCGGTGGCCGAGGACGGGATTGAGCGTGGGCTCGACGCGCTCCTCACCGAAGCCGAGCGGGTTGCGCGCCACGGCTTCACCGCCGGCGAGCTGGAGCGGGAAAAGATCTCGCTGCGCAGGCTCTACGAGAGCAGGCTGGCTGAGGCCGAGAACAGGGTGTCGGGCAGTCTTGCGAGCCGCTACATAAACGTCTTTCTGCAGGATGTTCCGTATCCGAGTGTACAGACGGAGATGGAATTGCTCGACGCGGTCCTGCCCGGGATCACGCTCGAGGAGACGAACGCCTTCGCCAGGGACTGGTTGACCGAACAGGGCCGCGTGATTCTGGTTGCGGGGCCCGAGAAGCAGGGGCTCGAGACCCCGGCCGAGGAAGACGTGACCGCCATCTTTGCGGCCGTCTCCGGCAAGGAGATCGCCCCGTACGAGGATGCGGCGGTCGACGCTCCGCTACTGCCCGAGATTCCTGCGGGCTCGCCGGTCGTGGCCGAAGAGACGGTGGACGAGATCGGCGTCACGATCTGGGAGTTGGAGAACGGCGTGCGGGTCGTGCTGAAGCCCACTGATTTCCGCGACGACCAGGTCATCTTCTCGGCGACGAGCCCGGGAGGCTACTCTCTGGTGCCGGACGAGGAGGTGCACAATGCGGAGTTCGCCGGTTTGCTCGTGTCCCAGGGCGGAGTCGGCGAGTTCGACGAGATCGCGCTGGGGAAGAAGCTTACCGGCAAACGGGCGTCTGCGTCCACCAGTATCGGGCAGTTGTCGGAGAGCGTCAGCGGCTCGGCATCCCCGCAGGATCTCGAGACGGCCTTCCAGCTCATCTACCTGCGCTTTACGGCTCCTCGCGGGGACGAGACGGCCGTCGAGGCGCTGAAGGCCCAGATGACCGGCATGATGAGTAACATGGGCGCGACCCCGCAGGGCGTGTTGCAGGATACGATCTCGACCACCATGGCCCAGGGTCACCCGAGGGCGACCGCAACGCTGAGCGAAGTGCTGGAGACGTTGCGCGACGCGGACCTCGACGATGCGCTCGAGCTCTACCGGGATCGCTTCGCGGACGCCTCGGACTTTTCCTTCTACTTCGTGGGCACCTTCGATCTGGATGGCATCCGGCCGCTCGTCGAGACCTACCTGGGCGGGCTGCCCGGTCTGGGGCGGGTGGAGAGCTGGGTCGACCACGGGATGGATCCGCCGCGGGGGGTCATCGAGAAGGTCGTGCGCAAGGGAGTCGAACCCCAGAGCACAACCCTGATCCAATTCTCCGGCGATGGAGAGTATTCGCGCGGCGAGTGGGTGGTCATCCGGTCGATGGCCGACATCCTCCAGATCCGGTTGCGGGAGCTGCTGCGCGAGGATCTGGGAGGCACCTACGGCGTCGGAGTTTCGGGCACGGTCAGCTATCGGCCCGACGAGGAGTACACCGTCAGGATCCAGTTCAGCTCCGATCCCGGGCGCGCGGAGGAGTTGAGCGCGGTCGTCTTCGAGGAGATCGAGCGGCTGAAGACCGAGGGCCCGGACGCCGAAACCGTCGACAAGGTGCGGGAAACGCAGCGGCGCTCCATGGAGACCAACCTCCAGCAGAACAGATACTGGCTGGGTCAGCTCTCGGTCTTCGAGAGGGCAGCGCAGGACATTCGCCTGATCCCGTCCTACCAGTGGATCGAGGGCTGGACGGCGGAGCAGGTGCAGAGTGCGGCGAATCGCTACCTGCGCACCGACCAGTACATGAAGTTCGTCCTGCTGCCGGAGCCGAAGGTGCCGTAGCCGAAGGGGCCTCAACCGAAAGAACCGCTGGGGACGGGGCGCTGCCTGCGTTGGTGCGCATGGGGCGCTCCGTCCTGGCGGGAGTGAGCGGAGCCCGGAGTTTTTTCCGATGACGAGATCGCAGGCGGCGCGGCGGGAGCGGATCGACGTTCGCGTCCTTCCCGGTCACGACAGCATTGCGCGCGAGGTGGCGGGGCGGATTGCCGCGCTGATCCGGGAGCGGGCCCGCGAGGGGCGCAACGCCGTCCTGGGCCTCGCCACCGGGTCCACGCCGCTCGGCGTCTACCGCGAGCTGATCCGGATGCACCTGGAGGAGGGGCTGGACTTCGCGAATGTGGTGACGTTCAACCTCGATGAGTACTTCCCCATGCGGCCCGGGAGCATTCACAGCTACCACCGCTACATGCGCGAAAATCTCTTCGACCACATCAACATCCCGGCCGCGCAGCAACACATTCCCCGGGGCGACCTGGCGGAAACCGAGGTGGAGTCGCACTGCGCCGAATTCGAGTGTCGCATTCGAGAGGCTGGCGGCATCGACCTTCAGCTTCTGGGGATTGGACGCAGCGGTCACATCGGCTTCAACGAACCGGGTTCGGTGCGCGATTCGCGGACCCGGCTCCTTTACCTGGACTCCGTAACCCGCTCCGATGCGGCGGCCGATTTCTTCGGCCACGGGAATGTGCCTCCACAGGCGATCACCATGGGGGTTGCCACGATCCTCGAGGCGCGGGAGGTGATCCTGCTGGCGACCGGCGAACACAAGGCGCCGATCGTGCGGCGTTCGGTCGAGGGGGAAGCGCATGCCGACGTGGCCGCCACCTTCCTGCAGCAGCACCCGGCAGCAACGGTCTACCTGGATCCGGCCGCGGCCGCCGGGCTCACGCGCATCCGCACCCCCTGGCTGGTGGACGAGGTCGCGTGGACGATGCGCATGGAGACCGATGCCGTGATCTGGCTCAGCCGGCACACCGGAAAGCCGATCCTGCACCTTGCAACCGAGGACTATCGCGAGCACCACCTGGCTTCGCTGGTCTCGCGGTACGGGTCGGCCGAACCGCTCAACGGCCGAGTCTTCACCTCGCTCATGGCCAGGATCCGCGGGAAGAGCCGGTTGCCGTGCGGTCACCGGATCCTGGTCTTCTCGCCCCACCCCGATGACGACGTGATCTCGATGGGGGGACTGCTGCGCAAGCTGGCCGAGAACGGCAACCGCGTCACCGTGGCCTACCAGACCTCGGGAAATATCGCGGTTTTCGACCACGAGGTGCGGCGCTATCTCGACTTCATGAGGCGGGCGGCGCGGATCCTGGGCCCGGCCGGAGCAGGGGATCTGACCGCCCGGATCGCCGCCGTCGAGCGCGAACTGGCAACCAAGGGACCCGGCGAGATCGATCCGTCCGCGATTCAGAAGCTCAAGCGCGCGATTCGCGAGAGCGAGGCCACCGCGGCGCTGGAGGCGTTGGGGCTGCCCAGGGCCCGGGGTCGTTTCCTCGACCTTCCCTTCTATCGCACCGGCCAGGTCCGCAAGAATCCGATCGGGAGGGCCGATGTCGAAATTGTGTCGCGGCTGCTGGACGAGGTGCGCCCCCGGATGGTCTTTGCCGCCGGCGACCTCTCCGATCCGCATGGCACGCACCGCATGTGCCTGGAGGCGGTGGAGCGCGCGCTTGAGGACTACACCGGTCCACCGCCCTGGTTCTGGCTGTACCGCGGCGCCTGGCAGGAATGGGGGGTGAGCGAGGCCACGGTTCTGGTTCCCCTTTCCGCCGGCGAGCTGAGCCGCAAGGTGCAGGCAATCTTCCGGCACGAATCGCAGAAGGACTCGGCGCCCTTTCCGGGATCCGATCCGCGCGAGTTCTGGCAGCGGGTCGTCGATCGCAACCGCGAAACGGCCGATCTGCTGCGCACCCTGGGGCTGCCGGCCTATCGTGCGATGGAAGCCTACCGGGTTACCCGCGGCGGACGTCCGGTGAGTGCGAGCGAGATCCCCGGCCCGGCTCAGCGAGAGTAGGTCACCCTGTCCGCGGTTGGTTGCGGGCGGCCGGAGTCCCGGGAGCCGCGCCTCTCCGGACGTGGCAGCTTCGCCGGATCCCGGCTCCGGCTACTTCCCCCGCCCCCGCAGCCACCCCACCACGAGCAGCAACGCCGCCGCGAAGACGATCAGGAAGGTGGCCACGGCCAGGATCGCCGGACTGATCTCTTCGCGAATGCCCGCCCACATCTGGCGCGGAATCGTGTTCTGCTCCACCCCTCCCAGGAAGAGCACGACCACCACCTCGTCGAAGGAGGTGGCGAAGGCGAAGAGCGCCCCCGACGCCACACCCGGCGCGATCAGCGGCAACTGCACCCGCGCGAAGGTCCGGAGCGGTCCCGCGCCCAGCGAGGCGGCGGCACGGTTCAGCGTCCGGTTGTAGCCGCTCAGCGTCGCGGTCACCGTCACTACCACGAAGGGCGTGCCCAGCGCGGCGTGCGCCAGAATCAACCCCAGGTGCGTCTGCCCCAGTCCGATCCGCGAATAGAAGAAGAACATGCCCGCGGCGGCGATGATCACCGGAGTGACGAGCGGCGAGACCAGGAATCCCATGACCAGGCGGCGGGCGGGCATCTGTGGACTGGAAAGTCCGAGCGCGGCCAGGGTGCCCAGGAGGGTGGCGATGGCGGTCGCGGCGACTCCGATCAGCAGACTGTTCGCCAGCGCCCCGCGCCATGCCTCGCTGCCGGCGATCTCTCGATACCAGCGCAACGACCAGGCCTCCGCGTCGAGACGCAGCATCCCCTCGGTGAAGGTGAAATAGGGTTCGGCGTTGAAGCTGAGCGGCACGATCACCAGGATCGGCGCCATCAGAAAGGCCAGCACTCCCCACGAAAACACTCCGTGGGCGAAGCCGAGCGCCCGTTCTCCCGGGGTTCGCGCCTGCATCGCCGCTACGCCAGACTCGCCCGTTCGGCCCCCGCCACCCGGTCATAGAGCAGGTAGAGACCGAGGACGCAGGCCAGGATGATCGCGCTGAGGGCCGCCGCCAGCCCCCAGTTGAGGGAGGTCTGCATGTGATACGCGACCATGTTGGAGATGAGCTGTCCGCTGCTTCCGCCGACCAGCGCCGGGGTGATGTAGTAGCCGATCGCCAGGATGAAGACGAGGAGGCAGCCCGCGCCGACTCCCGGCAGCGTCTGCGGCCAATAGACGCGCGCAAAGGCCTGCGGCGGCGAGGCGCCCAGCGAGGTGGCCGCATTCATGTGCGAAGGGGGAATGGCGCGCATGACCGAATAGAGGGGCAGCACCATGAAGGGAAGGAGAATGTGGGTCATCGCGATGAAGGTGCCGGTCATGTTGTAGACCAGCGCGAGCCGTCCGTCGTCGGAGACAAGGCCGAGTCCGACCAGGAGGTCGTTGATGACGCCCTGTCCCTGCAGCAGCACGATCCACGAGGTGGTGCGCACCAGGAGCGAGGTCCAGAAGGGAACCAGTACCAGCGCCAGGAGGGGACCCGCGCGGCGCGGCGGGGCGTGTGCGATAAAGTGCGCCAGGGGGTAGCCGAGGAGAAAACAGAAGAAGGTGACCGCGAGGCTGACCCAGAGGGTGCGCACGAAGAGGCGCAGGTGAATGCGGCGGTCGGTCTCCTGGCGGACGACCGACCCGTCGGGGAGGCGGCGGAGGTCGAGGGCGGCGAGGTAGTGCCGCGCGGTGAAGCGGTCGCCGGCGGTGCGAAGCGCGTGCCAGCTCTCGATCTCGCTCCAGGCCGGGTCGATCGCGGTCAGGGTTGCGCGCCACGATCCGCCGGGGGCGTTGGGTAGCTGCCGCCCGGTGATCGACACCACACTGCGGAGACCGCTCCGCACCCGGTTGACGCGCCCCGCCACCCGTCCCAGGGTGCGTTCGTCGCGGGCCCGCGCCAGTTCGATGGCGACGGCCGCGAAAACATCCTCGCCGGGAAGCGACAGACCGTCCCAGTCTTCCAGCGCGGCCAGGGTGGCTGGGAGCGCGTCGGCCACCACCGCGTCGTGGACGCTCCGCGAGAGCATCGTGGCCAGCGGGGCCGCGAAGGTCACGGCGACGAAGGCGACGAGAGGCAGCGTCAGTCCGGCCGCGCGCAGCCGGGGACGCCATTCGCCGGGGGGCCGCCCCGGGCCGCGGGCGGGGGCCGTGCCGGTAGAGGGCGTCGCGTTCACCCGGCCAGCCAGGCGCTGAAGCGTTCGTTCATCTCGTCGGTGTGGTCCACCCACCATTCCCAGTTGCTCTGCAGCGCGCGCCCGAGATTCCCGGGGGCGGTCGGCATGTGCGGCATCATGTCGATTCCGGCCGTGGCGTGGCGTCCCACGAGGGGCAGACCCGATGCGCGGGAGGGGCTGTACGAGATGTAGCGGGTGATCGCGGCCTGCGATTCGGGGCGGGAAACGAAAACGATGAAGCGCAGCGCGGCCTCCAGCCTGGGCGTGCCCGCCACGATCACCGTCTGGCCGAAGCTCAGGATCTGGCCGTCCCAGAGGATCTCGAAGGGCTGCTCCTCCAGAATCTGCGCGTTGAAGATGCGGCCGTTGTACGCGGTGGTCATCGCGACTTCGCCGTCGGCGAGAAGTTGCGGTGGCTGGGCGCCGGCCTCCCACCACACGATCTCGTCGCGAATGGTGTCCAGCTTGCGAAAGGCGCGCTCGATTCCCTCCGAAGTGTCCAGAGCGGCGTAGACCTCCCCGGGGGGGACGCCATCGGCCATGAGCGCGAGCTCCAGGTTGCCGCTCGGCTTGCGTCGCATCCCACGGCGGCCGGGAAAGGCCTCCAGGTCGAAGAAGTCGTGGATCGTGGCGGGCGACGGTCCCGAAATCCGGTCGCGGTTGAAGGCGACGACGGTCGAATAGAACTCGCTGCCGACGCCGCACTCGGTGAGGGTGCCGGGCAGAAAATCGTCTTCCGCGGCGGAGCCGTCGGCGCCGGGGGCCAGGATTGAAGGATCGATCGGTTCGATCAGTCCCTCGTCGCAGGCGCGCACGGCGTCGGCCATCTCCATGGGAACGATGTCCCAGTGGACGCGCCCCACATCGACCTGAGCGCGCACCTCCGCCAGTCCCCCGTTGTAGAGCGCGTCGCGGACGCGGATCCCGGTCTCGGCGGTGAAGGGATCGTTGTAGGCAAGTTTGCAGGCGCGCGTGTAGGCGCCTCCCCACGCGGCGATGGTGAGGGAGTCATCCCCCCCGCCCCGGCACCCCGCCCCCACGACGACCGCGACCCCGAGGGCGGCCGCAAGACGATGGCCGCGCTTCATTCCCCCTCCCCCCCCGAAGGCCCCCCGTAGTTGAGAACCCGGCAATCGGTCGGCGTCCACCCCACCCGAATGCGGTCCCCCTCCAGCACCTTCCCCTGGCCCAGCACATTCGGAATCTTGGCGATGAATCCCTCCCGGCCGCAGGTGTCCATGCGGAGGCGCAGGTGGTCGCCCACGAAGGTGATCTGCTCGACGCGCGCCTCGAAGTCGTTGGTATAGAGCCCCGCTTCGGGTTGGATCTCCACGCGCTCGGGCCGGATCGAGAGCGTCACGCGGTCGCCCTCGGCACATTCGACGACACGCATACCGGTCACGGTCTCGTCCCCCACCCGCACCTCGCAGAGGTCGTCCCGAATCTTCGCGACCCGCCCGTGCAGCCGGTTGTTCTCGCCGATGAAGCGGGCCACGAAGGAGCGTTCGGGTTCCTCGTAGAGCGCCTCCGGGGCGGCGGCCTGTTCGAGCATTCCGTCGCGCAACACGGCGATCCGGTCCGACATGACCATCGCTTCCTGCTGGTCGTGGGTGACGTAGACGATGGTGACGCCCAGGGTGCGGTGAATACGGCGGATCTCGTACTGCATCTCCTCGCGCAGATGGCGGTCGAGGGCGCCGAGCGGTTCGTCCATCAGGACCAGGTCGGGTTCGAAGACGAGGGCGCGGGCAATCGCGACGCGCTGGCGCTGTCCTCCGGAGAGCTGTCCCGGCCTGCGCTTGCCGAACCCTTCCAGCCGCACCAGGGCAAGCGCCCGGTCGACGAGTTCGCACTGGCGGGTGGGGTCGATGCCGCGCACCTCAAGGGGGAAGGAGAGGTTCTTCGCGACGGTCATGTGGGGGAAGAGAGCGTAGTCCTGAAAGACCATGCCGATGCCGCGCCGGCGCGGCGGCAGGGCGTGCACCGAGCGGCCGTCGATGCGGATGGCGCCCGAGGTGAGGGTCTCGAAGCCGGCGAGCATCATCAGGATGGTGGTCTTGCCCGAACCCGAGGGCCCGAGAAGGCTGAGGAACTCGCCGCGCCGGACCGCGAGGTCCAGATCGCGCACCGCAAGGACGCGGCCGTCGTAGCTCTTGGAGACGCCGCCGAACTCGACGTGGGGCGGGGTGGCTTGGGGATCTTGTGTCATTGCGGTAACGTCGCGGCTCAAGGGGGTGGCAGCAAGCAGCCTTATAGTTGTCGGAACAGCGCGTCGCCATCGGATGGATGCCGCAATGATGGGTCCTCGGGGGTGGTACCCGGATAGGCGACCGACACCTCCACCTGGTTGAAGGGCACGGTGGGCCACGCTGCCAGCTCGAGTCCGAAGAGCGAGGCCACTCCCGCAACGAAGAATACCGACCATGACAAGGTTGGCGGCGACGCTGTTGCTCGCCATGTAGGCGATGGGGCCAGCAGGTTCTCCGTGACCGGGCCGATAGCGGCTCACTGTACCGAGTCAGTTCTGCGTTGGCGTGAGTCGGAGCGCGGTCGTGGCGCGGCCCTCGGCGCCGGTGAAGGTTACGCGGACCGTGCCGCCGCTCTCGCCGGACGCAGTGGCCGCGTCGTCGGTGGCGGCCGCGGCGACCGGGGTGCCGAAGAGAGCGATCTCGTAGCTGCGGCCCGCGACCCCCTCGACGGTGAGCAGCCAGCCGTCGTCGTCGGCCACCAGATCGATGACGCGCAGGCCGGTGCTGCGCTGGCCCGGTTGCAGGTGGACGCGCGGGGGTGCAATGGCAAGGCCGCCCCGCCAGGTCACCTTGACTCTTCTGATTGCGTCCTCGTCGCTCTCGTGGCCCAGGCCAACGGGAATGGATCGCACTTCCCCGGTTGCCGGGTCGATGTTCACGCGCACGGTCAGAGTGGCGAAGCCGGCTTCCGACTCCTCTGTGTGATCCACAGACTCCAGCGTCGCCCCCGCCGGCAGCTCCGGCACGAGCTCGATGTCCAGCGGCGGTCCTTGACTGCGGAACGCCAGCTCGAGCTCGCCCCCGGCCTCGGTCCAGCGCCGGTTGATCTCCAGATCGAGGATGGTCTGGCCCGAGCGCAGCCGCCGCACCGAAACGCTGTCCCAGTCCGGCGGCAGTTGCGGGGCCAGCCGCGCCCGCCCATTCGGCGCGTCCGGATCCCACCCGAAGACGCCGCGCACCAGGGGCGTCACCAGCATAGAGGTTGCGAAGAACTGGTGCGGCACCGTCTGGTCGAGGGGCTGGTAGAAGGCGCCCGAGAAGAGCTCGCCGTGGCGGCCGAGGCTCCAGTCGAAAGTCATCTGCCTGATGGCGTCCATGAGGTGAAATCCCGCCCACGGACGGCGGTAGCGGTACTGCGCCCACGACGCGAAGCCGGTCACGAAGGGCCACACGGTGCCCTGGTTGTATGCGAGCGGATCGTAGAGCGGGCTCCCCGTCGAGAGCATGTGCGTGCCCCAGTCCGACGAGATGCGGTCGCCGGCGATCAGCCGCAGAGTGGAGCGGGCGCGCTCTTCGTCGAGGAGGCCGAAGGCGGCGGCGGTGGCGGGCCACACCGTCAGGTTGTCGTTGGTTCCGCCCCCGGCGAGGATCCCAAAGGCATGGTGCCCCTCGCCGGGTCGCCAGTAGGCGTCGTTGAGGGTGCTGCGCGCGATCGGAGCAATTCTCCCGGCCGCTTTCCTCAGCTCCTCGTCCCCCAGGTGCTCGGCCATCGCCCGCGTTCCCTCGATCGCGGCCACCCACACCCCCGCCAGGTAGATGTCCTGGTGCAGCGCTTCCCCCAGTCCCCCGACCTCCACCGCCCCCAGCCCGCCCACCGTATTCTCGATGATCCCGTCGCCATCGGTCTCGGCCGAGAGACACCAGCCCCACGCGCGCCGGTAGGCCGGCCACAGCTCGCGCACCAGTTGGTCGTCGCCGCTCGCGCGCCAGTACTCGTGTAGCGCGAACATCCACCAGGGCGTCGTATCGGCGTGGTAGTAAGCGTAGGGATAACGGCCAAACCAGTCGATGTGCGCCGCGGCCTGCGAGATCTCGTGGGTGATCTTGCCGTCTTCCCGCTGGTATCGGGCCAGGAAACGCAGCTCCTCCGCGACCAGCTCCCACTGGCCCAGCACGTCCATGGCGAAGGTGTTGATCGCCGCGTCGCCGCCGAAGAACCAGCCGAAGCCGGGGCGCCCGCCACTGCCCGACAGCCCCCAGCCGGCCACGAATCCACACCCCAGCTCGGGGTTGCAGACGCGCTGCTCTTCCAGATTGATCTTCGCCCATTCGAGCGCCAGGTCGAGCGACGGGTCGGGCGTTTCGACCGAGGCGGTGGACGCCAGCACCGAGTCGGCCCACGCCCGCTTGTCTCGATAGAGCACCTCGGCGCCCGCAATCAACCGCGCATATTCGGCCAACACGGTGTCGCGCGGAACCGTCCCCGCGGCCACCGCGATCGGAATGAACTCCGCCCGCGCGCGCTCCGGGTCGACAGGAATTACCATCGTGCGCGGCGCCTCGCCCAACTGGTGCGCCGGGTGATCCACCGAGTTCGTCGCCCACGGCGAGCCCACCACCGCATTGCGCTCCTGCAGACTCTCGGAGAGGACGAAGACGCGCCGGTCCCCGTCCCAGTAGGCGTACTGCCCGCCCAGCGACCCCGGCCACATGTAGTTGAGGACCGGGTGGAACTCCGCCACGATCTCCATCGGCTCCGAGCTGTCGACCTCGAGCAGCACCAGGATCCCGGGGGCCGCCGTGTCCGCCGGGGCCAGGATGTGCTGCCGCACCTGAAAGGCCGCGTGGCTGTACGTGATCGTTGTCAGTTCGGGCCGGACGTGCACCGTGCGCGCCACCTGCCCGCCGGAAATGGGGGCGCCGTAGCGGGGCGTCGAAAACGCGAGGCGGAAGCCGCGGCCCACCTTGAGCGGATGCACCCACAGCTCGGCCTCGCCCGTTTCCAGCCCGAGCCAGGCGGCGCGCGGACCGGTCACGCCGAGGTACTCGCCGGGTCGCACGGGGCCGGTCAGCTCAATGGGCGACGGCGGAATCGCGAAGCGGGGGACCGACAGCGTGGCCAGGTTGCCGGGCGAGGGGTCGGGGAGGCGCTGGGCCGCAGCGGGGGTGGAGAGGGCCACGAAGGCGGCCGCGGCGAGGATGCGGGCCAGCTCCGGGGCGGGGTGGGGGAAGGGAAGCAATTTCATCCGGCGGTGGCCTCGGGGCCGAGGGATTTCCAATTCGCTGCGACAAGGTACCGTCGCGGCGCCTCGCACGGTCTATTCCCTGGGCAACTCCTCGCGCCTGCGCTCGCGAGCGATCACGCGTTCGAGATCCCGTCTCGCTCGCTCAAGTTCCCGCTCGCGGTGGCCACCGCCGAGTCGTCGGAGCGTGCGGAAAGCGAATCGGACAGCGAAAAGGATTCCGGCTGCCACAACCAGCAACAGCAGCACTTCCCCGAGTCCCACGCGGATTGGCATAGTGCCTCCCTTATTCGGATCCAAAGGTCACCACGTCATTCCCGATTCCTCCTCGGTTGACGTTTGCCTGAACGATGGGACGTTGCCTGTGAGAAGGCAAGAGAACTACCGGCTCAGCCGCCACACCTGCGGATGCTGCACATCGAGCCCGCTGGTCCATACACCGAGGATTTCGTCCACGCCGATCTCTCTCACCACGAAGTTCACGGGCATCTCAACGCTCCCGAGCCAGGTCCCGTCGGCGGCGAACACCAGCCAGCGATCCGGCCCGTCCTGTTCACTCCGGCCGCGGAAGAGACGCAGCCAGACCGCGCCGGCCGGGTCCACCAGCATCTCGGAATACGCCGGCCGGGTCTCGGGTGACGGCATGCCCTCCACGGCCTCGACGATGGGCGGGGGCAGCGACGTCACTCCAGGCGGCAATGGCGGGTTGAGCCGGGTGCTGCGTTCGGCGAGAACTTCTTCCGGGGTCAGCGCCAGCGGGTAACCGGGGACTCGAAGGATCCGCACCGTGTCGCCGCGCGCGTCAAGTTCCTCCACCTGCATGTGGTCCGACGAGCCCACGAAGATCCGTTCGCCATGGGTGTCAAGCACCGATGTCTTGCCGAAGAGCGGGAACGCCATGAGCGCCTCGGTAATGTACTCCTCCGAGCCCGGAAGCCGACCGATGCTGTCGACCCGTGCCCCCTCCAGGTCGTACAGCAAAAGGGCTTCGGGAGGCCGAACCAGACCGTATTCTTCGGGGTATTCCATCGTCACCCGCACGAGCAGGACGCCGCTGCCCAGATAGCGAAGGCTTCGCAGGCCGGGGTGGAGTGGCATGGTGCGCACGATCCGCAGACCGGGACCGAAGAGCGCGGCGCGGTAGATGTCCCGCACGAGCAGCGAATCCCCCACAAGCTCCACTTGCTGCAAATTCGAGAACTCGCCCGGCCCCTCGCCGTAGCCGCCCACCAGTCCTACAAAAGCGCCGTCGGACGAAAACTTGCGGACCTCGGAGGAACCGCGATTCACGACCACGATGCCCCCGTCGGGGAGCCGCGATACGTTCCGGACCCGGTAGAAGTTGTGCACGTCGCCCGTGCCGGATTGAGCCAGGTCGAGCAGCGGCTCCGGATCGATCCGCCAGTGCGCCGTATCCCCCCAGACGGGTGCGACGGACTCGACGATCGTGATGCCCGCGCTGTCGCGTTGGACGGCGAGCGGCGGGGCGTCGCCGGTGGGGTCGCAGGCGGCCACGAAGGAATGCAACAGGAGCACCGGGAGGAAAAAACCCACCGGGAGGTGGCTGGAACGTGAGGTCTTCATTCGGCGGGCGGCTCCCGGTAGAAGTCGATTCTGCAACGCAACGGGCCCCCAAGCGCGACCCTGTGAGGCAGACCGGGGGGAATCGCGACGAGGTCCGGCGCCGTGACCAGCCGTTCCTCGTTGGTCTCGATGTTCACGAAGCGGACGCTGCCCCCGAGCACGTTCAGCACGCCCCAGCGTCCAGGCGCCAGGGTGTGTTCCGTTTGCAGGGCATCCGGCAGGGTGTCGTGGGTGAAGACGGGGGATGCTCCGCCCGGGATGAGTCCGTCTGGCAGCGGGTCGGTCATGGCGGGCGTGGTGCTGGAGGAGGCATGCCGCTGGGCGCACGGCGGCAGGACGGTGCGGCGCGGGCTCGCTCTGCGGTCGCGGCGGGAGGTCCGCACACCTTGCAGGGCTCGCGTTCGGGGCTTCGATTACAACAATAGCGATCAGAACAGACAGATATTGATTACAACCAGGATGGCTACAACCAAGAGTGGCCGCAATCAAGTCCCCCGGGCGGAAGGACCGATCGAATGAAATTCCTGCGATTTGCGGTACTGGCGGAGCTTGCTGCTCTCCTGACGGCACCGGCGCCCACGCTTGCGCAGGAGGCCGAGCGTCCCCAGGGCAACGATCCAGCGCTGGAGGAGTGGGAGGTCCCCTGGGCGGAGAGCCGTCCGCGCGACCCGTACGTGGCGCCGGATGGACGCGTCTGGTTCGTGGGCCAGCGCTCGCACTACGCCGCCGTGCTCGATCCGGCGACCGGAGAGTTCGAAAGGATCGACCTTCCCGACGGCGCCGGGCCGCACACCGTGGTCGTGGGTTCGGACGGGATGGTCTGGTACACCGGCAACCGCGTGGGCAACCTGGGCCGCATCGATCCGGCGACCGGCGAGATCGAGGTCTTTCCCATGCCCGACGAACGCGCCCGCGATCCGCACACCTTCGCCTTCGACGCCGCGGGCGATCTCTGGTTCACCGTCCAGGGCGGCAACTTCGTCGGCAAGTTCTGGCGGGAAACCGGCGACGTGCGACTGGTCGAGATGCCGGACAATCCCGGCGCAAGGGGTGGATCCACACGGCCCTATGGTCTGAAGATGGACTCGCGCGACCGGCCCTGGGCGACGCTCTTCGGGACCAACCGGTTGGCGATGGTCGATCCGGCGAGCTTCGAGCCGACCTACTTCGAGCTGCCCGAAGGGGCGCGGCCGCGGCGGCTGGTGATCGATTCGCGCGATGTGGTCTGGTATGTGGACTACGCGCGCGGATTCCTGGGCCGCCTCGATCCCGAAACCGGCGACGTGACCGAATGGGCCAACCCGAGCGGCGAGGGCGCCCGGCCCTACGGCGTCGCCATCGACGAGGATGACCGCGTCTGGTTCGTGGAGACGGGAGTGCGCCCGAACCGCTTCGTGGGATTCGACACCCGCCTGGAGGAGTACATCAGCGAGGTGGATGTGGGAAGCGGGGGCGGCACGATCCGCCATATGTACTTCGATCCGAAGACGAATGCGGTCTGGTTCGGCACCGACGCCAACACGATCGGCCGCGCGGCCCTGCCGCCGCTGCGCAGGGTGAGCGACTGAAGGCAGCCAGCGACAGGGAACGGCGAGACGTCCGGAGTTGCGCCCGGTTTCCGCCCCCCCCTCGGCCTCAGCTCCCCGGTTCCTCAAAGGCGCTTCGGGCCAACCGCTCCTTGTACCACTCCGGAAACCCCTTCGTGACCAGCGCCTGGAAGCGTCGCTCGAAGTGCTTCCAGAGGCGGTCCTTGACGTCGTCGAGGCACTCGTCGCGCACGTCCTCGCGGATGTGGCGGATGATCTTGCCGATCTCGACGGGGGTGCCGCCCTCGATCAGCCCCTCGGCCTGGAGCCCGTTCACCACCTTCTCCCACCGCACCGGCCCGGAGACCGACTCCGCCAGCGCCTTCAGGAACTCGGTCTGCCCGGTGCGCTTCCAGTCCGGGTTGACGGCGTGGGCCTCCTTGAACTTCTCGGAGACGAATTTGGCGCGAACCGGCAGCCCGTCCTCGCCGAAGATGGGGGCGTCCGCGACGCGCTTGACGACCACGCCCTCGATGCGGGGGCCGCCCAGAAACGATTTCAGCTTCAGCAGCTCCTTCAGCCGGCCGACGCTGGAGAGCATTCCCTCGTAGAGACGGGGCACCGCCTCGATCCCCAGCCGGTCCGCCACGCTCGCCTTCTCGTCGTAGCCGACGTAGGCCTCGGTTCCGGCGTCCACGTCGAAGAGCGCGATGTGGCCCTTCGGCACCCGCCCGTAGACCAGGGTGTTGTGCCGGGGACGACTGACCGCCTCGCCGCGGTAGACCACACCGGGGTTGAGCAGGCCGTCGGCGGCCATCCTGCGGATCGTGGCGACGGAGGCCGCGAAGAGATTCGGCGGATCGTCGAGATCGAGTTCGAGCCGCTTGGAGCGGACCGAGAGGCGCGGGGGATCGTCCACCAGTCCCCAACTGATCTGCGAACCGTCCACCTTCTCTTCGACGATGACCGGTTTGTCGAGCAGGCCCTGTGTGGCCCGGTGCCCAAGTGCGTACGTTTTTCCGTAGCGTCCAACCATCATCCCCCTCCCTTTCCCGGAACCTGGCGTCGTGTTCGGTTCCGCGCGGCCGCGCATCCCGCAGGCGCGCCTGGCAGCCAACCGCCGACAGGTGGCGCCGAGACCGCTACCGTAGCGGATTGGCGCAAAGCTGAATTCCCCACCCCCGACGGGACCTTGCCCGTGAGAAAACCGTTGTTGTGCGCTGGTCTGCGCAGCCGCGCCCTGCCGTTCGTTATCGCTTCAGCTCGATGGTGCGGTCGTGGAGCGGCTGGACCGGACGCGCGTTCATCGGATGGATTGCCGCGAAGGCGTCGGCCTGGTCCTGCGAAACGGTAATCGATTCGGTCATCACCACCCAACTGACGATCTCGGAGCAGGGTGGCGTGGTGAGCGAACCGGGGTAGCGGAAGTGGCTGCTCCCGGCGGGAAGAAGCGCGCGCGGATTGAAGCCGGCCAGCATTCCGGGAGCCGCGCCGGCCGCTGGGATCGCGTCCCAGATGGCCTGAATCGACGGATCGGCTGCGCCCGCCTCCAGGAAGACCCCGATGACCGCCAGATCGCCCTCGGCGGCGGCATGCACGAAATGAACTTCGAGAGGGGTGGCGCGTCCATCCGCCGTGTGCTCGCTGGGGGTGTGGAAGTGGAACTGCAGGAGGCCGAATTCGCGCCCCTCCAGGGTGATTCGGCTGCCCTGGGACACATTGACCTGGATGGTGTGGCCGTTGTCCACCACCTCGGCGTCGGCCGGCTGCCAAAGGACCTCAAGCTCGCCCGCGCCGCCCTCGGCCGCGTCCGCGATATCGACCGGAGACTGCCGCACTCCGCTGTCGCAGATCGCGAAGGAGGGATCGAGCGAGCCCCACATGCCGGGGCCGGTATCGCCCTGGTAGGACCAGTGGATCTCGCCGCCGGTCTCCTCTTGTTGCGGGGCGTCCATCTCCGCCTCGGCGCCGGGATCGCCGTTCTCGTCGCTTCGGCAGGCGTGCAGGGCGAAGGCCAGGGTGAGCATGGCGAGGATCGTGCCGGAAAGGGGGAGGGGTCGGCGGGTACGGGTCGGTCGTCGCATCTGATGAAACCTCGGTCGGGAGTGGATTCGGGTCCGGGTCCGGGAACGTCTCCGCACGGCGTCGCCGGAGATGCCCGGAGCGCGTGGCCGCGAAGGGGAACGGTCGTGGGCGAGTTGTGAAGTCCCTGGGGGACCGGCCAAGCCCTCCAGGGGAGCGTCTGCGGGGTAGCGTCCTCGGGGAACCGCTGAAGATACTCGGGGGGGAACAATAATTCCACAGCGCTGCCGAGGGTAGTCCGGCGGGTTGTTCCCTCACGACGCATTCCCGGACAACGCGCCCACCGTTCGGCGCGTTCGGTGCGCGTCCCTTCGCGGTGCAACTGGAAATGACGGGACCGACAGAGGGTCCGGAGATTGCCGGGGTCCCACATTCGGCCGCCATGCCCGGTTTGAACGATGTGATGGACTTCGAGGCGACCGACGCGCCCGCACTTCGTACAGCGCCACCCGTCCCGCTCGATCACCTTCAACCGGAGCAACTGCCACCGCTTCGTTCCGTATAGGGACCGATGCTTCAAGAATCCTCTAGCAGGCCGTGGAAGAAGTGGCCTGCTTGGGAACCGGTTGTGGAAGTGGCGAGAACGACGTGATTGCGGTTTTGTTGTGCATCAGGCGGCCTGAGCGGCGGACGGGGCCGACGTGAGTGCCCAGGAGGCCGAGAATGCGCCCGATATGGGTAAGAATGGCGGCAAAACCGCGTGCGGACGCGTCGGCGAGAGCCGCGGTCGCCGCTGCGAGGCCCTGCAAGCCACGCGGGGTGCCGAAGCCGAGACATGTGCGCATCACCAGCGAGAGGTTGAAGGCTGCGGCGTGAACGAGCATCCGTTTTCGGATCTCCTCCTGTCCGCGAACGTGGACGCGGCGCAATCCTCCGCTGCCGAGCAGGTGCGCGAACGTCCGCTCCAGCTTCTCCCCGCGCTCGCGCAACAACCGCTTTCCCCGCTCGCCCTTGATGCGGCGGCGGTTGCCGTACACGGCCTGCTGCGCGTCCCGCTTGCCCTTCCACTTCCGGCGGCCCCGGTTCGGCTCGCTCACATAGGTTCGCAGTCCCCGCTTCTTCACGCCCGTCATGGTCGCGTTCGAGTGGTAGCCCTTGTCGCCCACCACTTCCTTCGGCTCCGCTCCCACATCCGCCAGCCGCCGCTCCGTCTCGTCCAGCGTCACCGGCAGCGACGCGGTGTCGCCGCCGTCCATCGTCTGCACCGTGACGGCGGCCACCGCACCGGTCTCCATGTCCACCCCCACCTCGAGCTTGTGAGCCAGGCGGGTCCTGCCGTCCTTCATCTTCGCGATCCGCGCCTCCGGGTCGTGCGGATGCTTCCAGTCCTTGTTCGACCCCTTCTTCGGGCGCTTGCGGTCCATCTTCGCAAGGTCCTGTCGCGTCGGCGTTTCGATCCCCGACGCTTTCGCCAACTGCCCCAGCCACGCGTCGTACTCCGTCCCCTCATCACGCCTCACGATCGCGCGCATCGCCGCGTTCGCCTCCAGCGTCGTCGAATCCACCCCCACCGTCTTGCCTCGCAGCAGCCCCGACTCCTGCAACCGTTCCAGCACCCAGCCGAACACCGCCCCGTGGGCCTCCAGGCTCAGCCGCTTGCGCGTCTTCGACAGCGTGGAATGCTCCGGCGGCCTCTTCGCCAAACCGTAGCCCAGAAACTCTCGCAGCGAGATCGAGTCCCTGCACCGCCACGCGATACCTCGCTCCGAACCGATGCCCTCCAGGTATCCCACCATCAGCATCCGGAAGTACACGCCCGGTGGAAGGCCCGGCCGGCCCATCCGCGCCGCGTAGAACTCCCGGCACGTCTCCTCCGCGAACTCGTCAAAGCCGCTCTTGCGCAGGAGCTTGTCCAGAGCCGCGTAGAACGGGTTGGCCAGCGCCCCGACCGCACTGGCCGCGATGAACAGCTCCTCCTGCCGCTCACCGGGCATCTTGCCTATCGCCATCGCCGTCACCTCTCGCTGAGGTCCTCGTGTCCTCCTAATTTAACTCATTCACAAAGACCTCGCGGAACGGACTTTATCCACGGCCTGCTAGGGCCCCGCAGTGAACATGCCACCCGATCACTTGGTCCCGATCATCGGGGATGGGTTCCAAAGCATTCGAAAAATTCGACTTGCTGCCAGTCCGCCGCCTCGTTGTAGATTTCGCATTCCGGATCGGGAATGTCCGCCGCGATTTCTCTAGCATCGACGATTACCCGCGTCGTATCAAGGCCCAAGATGCGCGCCCCTTCCCTTGCGGTATTGAGAAGATCGTCGGTCGGCCCCATCAGCGCCATGAGTTTACCCGTGATGATCAAGCGCTCGTCCTCCACGTCATGGGTCGTAACGACGGTATCGCCGCAAGCCACCGTGAAAACCAGCGCCAGCGCGCAGAGAAACAGATTTCGCATTTTGCAACTCCCTTTCGAGGATGAACGATATTCCGAACGTATGGCGGCCGCCGTCCGAAAGTCAAAATCGGCGCTTCATCCGTGATCCCCCGCTTTCTCGGACAACGCGGTGGCGGCCTCGGACAATCGGTGGCGGCGCCCTTTGCGTCCCGCACCCCGGGGCTACATTCATTCTCCATGGCAACCAAGGCGGCGGCCGAACGCGTTCCCACGATTCGCGGTCTTCCCCGGCCTCTGGCCCGGGCGCTGGAGGCGTACGCCGACCGTCTGGACGTCGATGCGATTCGGGCGGCCTGGGAGCTCGCGGCGAAGGCGCACGCCGGCCAGTTCCGCGCCTCGGGCGAGCCCTTCATCACGCATGCGGTCGATGTGGCCACGATCCTGGCCGCGCTCCAGCTCGACACGGGGACGGTGGTGTCGGCGCTGGTCCACGATGTGGTGGAGGACACGGTCGTCTCGCTGCAG
The DNA here is from genome assembly GCA_965213665.1 of Longimicrobiales bacterium. GTDB lineage: Bacteria > Gemmatimonadota > Gemmatimonadetes > Longimicrobiales > Gaopeijiaceae > Bin94. The sequence continues at coordinate 1,763,133 of CBDBZW010000003.1, read as the reverse complement.
GAAATCCGCGAACTCTGCGGCGAGGAGGTAGCGGCGATCGTTGACGGCGTGACCAAGATCGGGAAGGTGCGCTTTCAGTCGAACGCCGCGCACCAGGCCGAGAACTACCGCAAGCTGCTCCTGTCGATGGTCAAGGATGTGCGGGTGATCCTGGTCAAGCTCGCCGACCGTCTGCACAACATGCGCACGCTGGAATATCTCCGGCCCGCCAAGCGGCGTCCGATCGCGCGCGAGACACGGGAGATCTATGCGCCCCTCGCTCACCGGCTGGGGATGGCGGCGATCAAGTGGGAGATGGAGGATCTGGCCTTCAAGTTCCTGGAACCCAATGTCTACGACGATCTGCGCAGGCTGGTCAATCAGCGCAGGCGGAAGCGGGAACAGGACGTCGCGACGATGAAGCGGGCACTGGAGGATACGCTCGCAGCCGCCGGGATCGAGGCCGAGGTGAGCGGCCGCGCCAAGCACCTCTGGTCAATCCACCGCAAGATGGTCACGCAGGACCGCGACTACGACGACATCTACGACCTGATGGCGCTGCGCGTAATCACCGATTCAACGAACCGGTGCTACGGTGCGCTGGGGTTGGTCCATAAGCGCTGGACGCCGGTGCCGGAACGCTTCCACGATTACATCGCCACCCCGAAGTCCAACCAGTACCAGTCGCTTCACACAACCGTTGCCGGGACCGGCGGGCACCGCGTCGAGATCCAGATCCGCACCGAGGAAATGCACAGCGTCGCCGAATTCGGAATCGCAGCGCACTGGATGTATAAGGAGGGGAGGGAAGAGAAGGAAAAGGATGACAAGGTGGCCGCGGCGATGACGGAGTTTCGCAAGAGCATCCTCGGATGGCAGAAGGACGCCGGCGATCCGGAGGAGTTTCTGGCAACGTTCCGCATGGATCTCTTCCAGAAGGAGATCTTCGTCTTTACCCCGCAGGGCGACGTAAAGCAGTTGCCGGAGGATTCCTCGCCGATCGATTTCGCCTTCGCGGTCCACACCGAGGTGGGGATGCACTGCGCGGGCGCCCGCGTCAATGGCCGGATCGCGCCTCTCTCTCGCCCGCTGGAGGGCGGGGACTCCGTCGAGATCATCACCAATCCCCGCCAGAGGCCCAACCGCGACTGGCTCGCCTTTGTCAAGACCTCGCGGGCCCGGCAGAGAATCCGCCAATCGGTCCGCCGCGACGATTACGCGCGTGCGCTCCGCCTGGGCCGTGAGCTCTACCTCCGGGCGTTGCGCAAGGCCGGACGACCGAAACCCGGCGACGCGCAGATGGCGAAGTCCGCGCGCAAGCTCGGGGTCAGCACCTTCGACGACGTTCTTGTGGGATTGGCCAGCGGCGACATCGACCCCTCGGTGGTGATCGGCGCGCTCTATCCCGGAGAGGACCCCACGGAGGTTGTGAAGCGATCGCCCTCGGCGCTGCAGCGGGTCGCGGCCAGGATCCGCAAGTCCAACCGCGCCGTGACGCTCCAGGGGATGGACAACCTGATGACGCACTACTCGAAGTGCTGCCAGCCCGTGCCCGGCGACGAGGTGATCGGCTACATCACGCGGGGGCGCGGCATCACGATTCATCGCACCGCGTGCCCGAATGTCCTCAGCCTGAACAAGGATCCCGGGCGCCGCATCGAGATCGACTGGAAGGCCGAACAGGACGACGCCTTCTTCGTCCATCTCACCATGGAGGGGACCGACCGGCGTGGCCTGCTCGGCGATGTCGCCAAAGAGATTAGCGCGACCAGCACGAACATTCAGCACGCCGACATGCACGGAAGACACGGGGGAATGGGCGCGGAGTTCGTCGTGGAGGTCAAGGATCTGGCCCATCTTGAGCGTGTCATCCAGTCGGCGCGGAGAGTGAAGGGCGTGACGAAGGTGACCCGGGGAGCGAGCATCGGCAGAGACGAACTCCACAAGGGACAGGCGCGCCCCGGCAGGAGGGATGCGAGCAATGCCTGACTTCCGCGTCCAGGCGCCCTTCGAGCCCGGCGGCGACCAGCCCGGCGCAATCCGCGAACTCGTCCGGGGGGTCCGCGCCGGGGACCGTTTCCAGACGCTGCTGGGCGCAACCGGCACCGGCAAGACGCTGACGATCGCGCACGTGGTGGCCGAATCGAATCGGCCGGCGCTGGTCATGTCGCACAACAAGACGTTGGCGGCGCAGCTCTACGGCGAACTCCGGTCGCTGCTGCCCGGCAACGCGGTCGAATACTTCATCTCCTACTACGACTATTACCAGCCCGAGGCCTACGTCCCCGCCACCGACACCTACATCGAGAAGGACGCGTCGATCAACGAGGACATCGAGCGGCTGCGGCTCCGCGCCACCTCCTCGCTCATCGAGCGGCGCGACGTGGTGGTGGTGGCCTCGGTCTCGTGCATCTACGGTCTGGGCAACCCGGCCGACTACCGCGGCCTGATGCTGCACCTCGAGGTCGGCCAGGAGATTCCCCGCCACGAGATTCTGCGCGGCCTGGTCGACATCCTTTACCGCCGCAACGACATCGCCTTCGAGCGCGGCGCCTTCCGGGCCCGGGGCGACACCATCGAGATCTTTCCCGCCTACGAGGAGCAGGGGGTGCGAATCGAGCTCTGGGGGGACGAGGTCGAACGAATCACCCGCTTCGACCCCCTGACCGGCCGGCCCATCGCATCGCTGGAACGGACGGCGATCTACCCCGCGTCGCACTACGTCACCCGCCGCCGCACCCTTGAACGGATCGAACCGCTGGTCCGCGCCGAGATGGCCGAACAGGTCGCGCGCTTCCGGGCCGGGGGCCAGCTCCTGGAGGCGCAGAGGATCGAGTCGCGCACCAACTTCGACCTCGAGATGATGCTCGAGATGGGAACCTGTCCGGGGATCGAGAACTATAGCCGGTACACGAGCAACCGCCGTCCCGGCGAACGTCCGGCCTGCCTGCTCGACTTCTTCCCGGAGGACTTTCTGTTCGTCGTCGACGAATCCCACGTCACCCTTCCCCAGATTCAGGGCATGTCGCGGGGAGATCGCGCGCGCAAACTCACCCTGGTCGAACACGGCTTTCGCCTTCCCTCGGCGATCGACAATCGGCCGCTCACCTTCGACGAGTGGCAGGGGCTGCTGAAGCAGGCGATCTTCGTCTCGGCCACCCCCGGCGACTACGAGCTGGAGCTTTGCGGCGGCGTGGTGACCGAACAGATTATCCGGCCGACCGGTCTGGTGGACCCGCCGATCGACGTACGTCCGGTGCGGGGCCAGGTGGACGACCTCCTCGCCGAGATCCGGGAGCGCACCGAGCGCGACGAACGCGTACTCGTCACGACCCTCACCAAGCGCATGGCCGAGGATCTCTCGGAGTATCTTCAGTCGATCGGGGTGCGCGTGCGCTACATGCACGCCGACATCAACGCGATCGAGCGGATGGAGATCCTGCGCACGCTGCGTCTGGGACGGATCGACGTCCTGGTGGGGATCAACCTTCTGCGCGAGGGACTCGACCTGCCGGAGGTGTCGCTGGTGGCGATTCTGGACGCCGACAAGGAGGGGTTCCTGCGCAACGCCCGCTCGCTGATCCAGACGGTGGGACGCGCGGCCCGGAATGCCAATGGCAAGGCGATTCTCTACGCTGACCGCGTGACCGGGTCCATGAAGGCCTGCATCGAGGAGACCGAACGGCGGCGGCAGGTGCAGCTTGCGCACAACGAGAAGCACGGGATTGTGCCGAAGACGATTCGCAAGAGCGTGGAACAGATCGAACTGGCGACACGGGTGGCCGATGCCCGCGAGAAGCCGGTCGCGAAGGTGGCGGAGCCGCCGCCGCCGGAGTACGCCGACGAGGTGGACCGCGAGCAGTTCATGCGCATTGTGGAGGAAGAGATGGCGAAGGCGGCCGAGGCGCTGGACTTCGAGAGGGCGGCGGCGCTGCGCGACCAGTTGTTCGATCTGAAGGCCGCGGCGGGTTGAGCCGGGGCGGGGCCGGAAAGGGGGGCCGGAGCGGCATGAGGATGACCGAGCCGGAGCTGGCTGCGTGGGGGCGCACGATCGGCGCGGAGATGCGGCCGCCGGCCTTCATTGGGCTGAAGGGACCGATGGGCGCGGGGAAGTCTGTGCTCGCAAGGGCAATCGGGGTGGGGGCGGGGGTCCGCGCAACGATGCCGTCGCCGACCTTCAACCTGGTCTTCCGGTATACGCTGCCGGGAGAGGTGGGGGGGGAAGGGGGGGGGCGCGCGGCCGCGCTGGTGCACGCCGACCTCTACCGGATCGAGGCCGTGGCCGAGCTGCGGGGGATCGGGTGGGAAGATATTGTGGCGGACGGCGACGCGATCGTGGTGGTGGAGTGGCCGGAGCGGGCGGCCGGGAATCTGCCGCCGGATCGGTGGGAGGTGGCTCTCGGCTGGGATCCGCGGCAAGACGACCGGCGGCTGGTCGCCGTGCAACGACTTGGCCGCCCCTCCCCCCTCCCCGCCTTCCCCCTGGTCGCCCGGTGAGCGCGCGGCGCCCCGGTGGTCCGGTCCTCGCCATCGAGACCTCGGGCCGCGACGGCACGGTGGCGCTGGCGATCGACGGGCGGGCCAGGGCACAGTCGCGTCTCGGAGCACCCCGGGGCCACTCGGCGGCACTCATCCCCGCGATCGAGGCGCTGCTGGCCCGGCACGAGATTCCGGTCGCGCGGCTGGTGGGGATCGCGGTCGGCTCCGGTCCGGGCTCCTTCACCGGAGTGCGCGTCGGCGCGGCTGCGGCCAAGGCGCTTGCATCCACCCTCGGAATCCCCCTCTTCCCCACCTCCTCCCTGCGCGCGGCCGCGGTGGCGGCGGCGGGTGGGGTCGCGGACGCACATGCGGATCAGGGAGCGGCGGTGATGCCGGGTGAGGTCGCGGTTGGCCAACCGGATCCGGCCGCGGCGGTGGTGCCGGGTGGGGTGCCCGGGAATCAAGCGAACGAAATCGCAGCGGCGGCGGGCGGCGTGACGGTTGGCCAGGCAGGCGGTGACGCGGGCGGCGATCCGGACGAGGTGGCGGCTGCCCCCGGTGGCCGGACCGGCGCGCGCGGCCGCCCGGTCCGCTCCCGCTACGTCCTCTTCGATGCGCGCGGCGGCCGCCTCTACGCCGCCTGCTACCGGATCGTGGCCGGGTCGGTTGCCGAGACGGTTGCGCCCTGCGCCACGACCATCGTGGGAGTGCTGAATGGGCGGCCCTGGCGCAACACTGTCTTCCTGGGGAGCGGGGCGACGGCGCACGCCGGTCTGCTGCGCGCCGCCGGTTACGCGGTCGCGTTCCCGCCGCAGGGCAACCCCGACGCGCGTTCGGTGATCCGCGCCTGCACCTGGGAGCCGGCGGACCCGGCCACATGGGAGCCCGACTACCTGCGGGAGTGGAAGCCGGGGTGAGGCGGGCGCCGACGGGGACGGTCGCAGTGGGGCGGTGGGAGGGGCGGCGCGCACTCCCGCGGCCACGATGACACGGAACCCGGTGGTGCGGCCCGCCCGGTCCGGCGACCTTGCCGCCGTGGCCGAGATCGAGGCCGCGGCCTTCCCCGATCCCTGGAGCGGCCAGCGCTTCGCCGCTCTCATGAACCGCCCGGATGCGGCGCTCCTGGTGGCGGTCGCGGCCGGGGAGGTGGCCGGGTATGCCACACTGGCGCTCGGCGAAAGGGAAGCCGAGCTGACCAGCGTGGCCGTGTCGCCGGATTGCCGCGGGCGTGGGGTGGGGGCCGCGCTGGTGGAGGGCGGGGTGGAGTGGGGACGGGGACGGGGGGCGGGCCGGATCCTTCTCGCCGTGCGGACCGGCAACGCGCCCGCCATCCGCCTCTACGAAGGGGCCGGATTCCGCATGGCGGGCATCCACCCCGGCTACTACGAAGACCCGCCTAGAGACGCCGCGATCTTCATCCTCGAACTCCGGGAATGATCATCCCTGAACCCGGGCGCCGACCTGGCGACTGGCGATTCCCGCCATCTACGATCCTTCCTCATCGCAGTCGTTCCATCAGACGCCTCTGCGACTTCGCGAGCCGCCACAGACTGCGTGGATTCAGCGGAAGCTCCTGCCCCGCATCGGTTCCGCCCACGGCCTCCACGATCTGGCCGCTCACACGAAACCAGGGCCGCATCTCCCGCGCGGCCGCATCGGCGAGCACCTCCCGGATCCGCGCTTCCAGCCGCCGTCTTCCCCGCGCCGTCGCGAGTTGCCACAGCACCTGCCCGCGCGCCAGCCCCGAAATCGCGATTCTCGATTCGCCGTGGAGGAAACGGCCGGTCAACTCCGGCAAAATCGCTTCCGCCACCGCCCTCGCCGGCGAGTCGTGCGCAAAGGGGACCCAGCATCGCGGCACCGCGCCCCAGTCCACGCCCAGCTTCGGCCGGAACACCGTGGCCAACGTCGTCTGCACAAAGGGATTCGCCTCCAGCGCCACACCCTGGGCATCGCAGAGCAGCAGCGCGGGCCGCACCTTCGCGTCGGAGGTGCACTCCAGGAGCGTCTCGCGATGCTCGGCCCGTCCCACGACCGCAACGCCCCACGTCTCGGTCTGCCTGGGCAATAGCGTGGTTGCGGTGCGCAGATTGACGGCTGTGGTTCCGGCGTAGCACTCCAGGCGGGCGTCGTCGATGCGGGGACCGGTCGCGATCTCCACGAACAAGGTGTGCCGCATACTCTCCGACGCCAGCGCCAGCAGCGCATACAGGCGCGCGGTGTCGTCCCCCGGGAGGCCGCCGTCCAGCCAGTGGTCGCGGTAGCCGAGCGCCCGCATCCGGTCCGGCAGACCCGGCGCTCCCCGGCACATCCCGATGAGCAGGTTGACGACGCTAAGGGCGAAAGTCGATGACATCGCGACCATCCTCGTCAAGCAGGCGTGCGCGCGAATCCAGGTGGCGCTGCACATTGGCGAAGAAGCGCAGGACCGCGCTCCCGCTGGTTCCCCGCGGCAGGCCGATGCGAATGAAATCGCTGCCGATGCCGAAATCGAGGACGCCGGTGGTTTCGAGATCGAGCGCCCGCACCCGCATCACCGTTGAGGGGCCGTGCGCCGGGATCCCCCAGAGCCGAAAGGGCGCCGACCCCGAGAAGAGAAGCTCGCAGAAACGCTGCACATCGGCGATGGGACGAGCGGTCCGCACGGTCAGCAGCGCGCCCTGGATCCGTCCCCGCTGCCGGTCCGCCCGAAGGCCGTGCCGCGACTCGAGCGCGTCGATCTGCCGCCGGACGGCGCGCCGCAGCGTCTGGACCAGGTGGAGGTGCGCGTCCACCGAAGTCCCCCGCGCCTCCAGCCGCCCCTCCATGTCAATGTCGTCGAGCACGAAGGCCCCGGCGTTGGCGGAGCGGGGCCGGTATCGAATCTGTACCCGGGAGAGCGAAACGCAGCCCTGCAGGCGCTCTTCGCGGCGCAGCGCCTCCAGGGCGTGGGAGGAGCGGCCGCCCCAGATCTGCATCGACATGAATCCGCTCCCGTCCTCCCGCTGCGGTTCATCGCCAAGTGGCCGCCGGTCGTGCGCGAGCGCAGCGCCCCGCAGCTCCCCGAGCCCGATCGCCATCTCCAGGAGCTGGTCCGGAAAGGTCAGGCGGGTGAGGCCGCTGCCGGTGCGGGCCATCCGCCCAATAATCCAGTCGGCGGTGTGGCTGCGGGCGACGGTGTGGATGACCCAGAAGCGCTCGTCGCGGCAATCCAGGTGAAGCGCCACGGTCTTCTTTCCCCCCAGGGGCCCCTGAATGGTGAAGAGCTCCGGTGTCCGGCTCCCGTGAACCCGCGCGGGAAACTGCCTCCGCAGCCGCAACTCGGAGAGGATCCGCTCAAGGTGGCGCGGCGGATCGTGCCGTCCGCCGCCCTGGTAGCTCTGCCGCGCCTCCAGCAGGTAGCTCTTGACCGGGATGGCGTCGCCGGCGGAGGGTTGTCCCGAATCGCCGATGGCGTACGCACCGGTGAGCCGGCTCTCCAGAAATTCCGCGAGCTGAGCCTGGTTCTCGACGATCATTGAACCTCCCCCCTCCTCAGTGCGGGAGAAGATAGGACCGGACCGCGTCCCAGGGCAAAGCGCGCCGCGATGGGCGGCACCGGCCCGGGAGAGAGGAAATCAAGCCGCTGGCGGGAACGGAATGGCTCACCGCGGACCGGCCGTCGAGACAGCCCGAGCGGGTGGAATCGCGCCGCGGACAAGAGATGGGTGCTCATTGCGGACCGGCCGTCGAGACCAGGTCCAGGCGGGGGAATCGCGCCCCATGTGTTACCATATTGAAATCCGTGGGACCGTGCCGCGCCGCCCCGCACCGGACTTGGGCGCGGCTGGGGCACGTGGCTGGCACAAGGCGAGCGGGAGCGGCAATGGCGACAGCGGCAATGCGGGCGGACCGGGGAACGACGGCGGGCGGCGGTCGCAGGGTGCTGGTGACGGGAGGGGCGGGGTTCGTCGGCAGCCACGTCGCCGAGGCGCATCTCGCGCGGGGCGATCGCGTCTGCATCCTGGACGACCTCTCCACGGGGCGGCTCGAAAATGTGCCTCCCGGGGCGGATTTCACGCACCTGGATGTGGCCGGTCAGGACACCCGCGACTTCGTTCGGAGCGGCGGCTTCGAGATCGTCAATCACCACGCGGCCCAGATCGATGTGCGCGTCTCGGTGGCCGATCCCGCCGCCGATGCCCGCACCAATCTGCTTGGTCTGCTCAATGTGCTCGAAGGCGCGCGCCTGGGCGGGACCGAAAGAGTCGTCTTTGTTTCGAGCGGGGGCGTGGTGTACGGCGAAAGCTCCGAGTCGCCCACACCCGAGACCGCGCCGAAGCGGCCGCTTTCCCCCTACGGCGTCTCCAAGCTGGCCAGCGAGCTCTACCTCGACTTCTACCGCCAGGTGCACGGGATGCGCTGCATCGCGCTGCGGTACGGCAATGTCCATGGTCCGCGCCAGGATCCCGGGGGCGAGGCGGGGGTCGTCTCGATCTTCGCCAACCGCCTCCTCCGGGGCAAACCGCTCACGATCCACGGCGACGGGCGGCAGCTTCGCGACTACATCTTCGTTGAGGACGCGGCCCGCGCCAATCTGCTCGCGGCCGACGTTCCGGTGGCGCCGGGCGGCGGGATCGATGCACACGCCTTCAATGTGGGAAGCGGCGCCGGCACATCGGTGAATGCGCTGGCCGACGCGCTGGAGGCCGTTGCGGGCGCGCGAACCGGGAGGCGGCATCTGCCCGCGCGGCCGGGAGAGGTGCGGCGCAACGTTCTCGACACCGCCCGAATCCGGCGGCAGTGGGGATGGACTCCCGCCTTCACCCTGCGCGAGGGGCTCGAACGGACCTTCGCTCACATCGCCGCGCTCCGCCAACCCGCCGGCCGCGCCACGGAGGTACCCGCATGAATGGGCCGCTTTTCCTGATGACCGCCGTCCCGGCGCAGCCGGCCGGCGCCCCGCGCAGCGTGATGGACATGATCGTCGGCGCCAGTCCACCGACCCACATCGTTCTCGCCGTCCTCTTCCTCTTCTCCATCCTCTCGCTCTGGGTGATTGTCGCCAAGAGCCGCCACTTTCGCGCGGCCAGGCAGGAGGGGGACGAGTTCGTCGCGCACCTTGAATCGGTGGCTTCGCTGGGAGACGCCTACGCGGTCGTGCGCCGTCTTTCCGATTCGCCCTACACGCGGATCTTTCGCAGTGGGCTGGGCTTCTTCGACGAGTTGCGGCCCGGCGCGCTCACCGGCGATAGTTCGGCTCAGGGCCTGACGCTGACCCAGCTCGAGGCGCTGCGGATGGTGATCGACAAGGTCGAGGCTGAGGAGATCGACGACCTGGCGCGCGGGCTGAACTGGCTGGCGGTGATCGGATCGGTCTCGCCCCTGCTCGGGCTGATGGGGACGGTGATCGGGGTGATGAACACCTTCATCGGGATCACGCAGTACGGTTCGACCAATATTGCGGCGGTGGCGCCCGGGGTGGCCGAAGCGCTGATCACGACGGTGGCCGGGCTGGCGGTGGCGATTCCCTCGGTCCTGGCCTACAACCACTTCGCCTCGCGGTTGAGTCTGATTCAGGGGGAGTTCGAGGGCTTTACCAGCGAGTTCATCGGCACCCTGGCGCGGGACGGCCACGTATGAGCGAGGGCGCGGGCGCAAGAAGGAAGCGCGATCCTCTCCCGGTCCGGGCGGAGATCAATGTCACCAGTCTGGTGGACGTCGCCTTCACCCTGCTTGTCATCTTCATCATTACGGCGCCGGTCCTGCAGGGCGGAGTGGAGGTCGATCTGCCGCAGGGGCGCGTGGGGCAGGTCGAGGTCACCGAGGATCTGATCATCGTGACCGTTCAGCGCGACGGAGCGATGTACCTGGGCGACACGGCGGTCGGTCATGTGACCGAGGGGCGGGCGATTCTCTCGCAGATGCTGGCCGCGAACCCGGAGCAGAAGATGGTCTACCTCAAGGGGGACTCGCTGGCGATGCACGGGTGGATGACCAGGATCATGAGCGCGGTGGCCGAACACGAAGGCGTGGGGCTCGCGATCATCATGGAGGGGGAGGCCCAACGGTGAGCGCCGCACGCCCCGGCCCGCCGCCCGCGGACCCGCCCCGCGACTTCCTGGACAGGCGTTCGCTGCTCCTCTCTCTGGGGCTGCACCTGGTGGCGCTGGCGCTGGTCGTCTGGGTGCTGCCGGCACTCCGTCCCGAGCCGGTCATCTACCAGACGGTGCAGTTGAATATCGTCTCGGCGCCCCCGGCGACCTCTCCCGAGCCGCCCCCGGAGGAACCTCCCGCGCCGGAGGAGGAGTTGGTTGTGGAGACGCCGGAGGAGCCCGTCGAGGCTGAGCCAGAGCCGGCGCCTGTGCCCGAGCCCGCACCGGAGCCTGAAGCCGAAACCGAACCCGCAAGGACGCCGCCCCCGGAGCCGCCCGACTCGACCCCGCCCGATCCGCAGCCCGCCACCGAGCCGGGCGAAGAGGAGAGCGACGAGGGGGGAGAGGACATCGTGGTGCGGACGGAGGGGATCCGGCGCGACCATCCGGCCTACTGGGAGAATATCGTGATGCAGATGCGGCGCTGCTTCCGGCCTCCCTCGTCGCTCCGCGCCGAGGGGCTGGCGGCGGCGATCGATTTCGTGATCCAGGCGGACGGAGGCGTGACCGACGTGGCCGTGGCGGTGAGCTCGGGAAGCTTCCGCTTCGACAACGAGGCCATGACCGCGGCCGAAGAGTGCGCCAATGGCCGTCTGGGGCCGTTGCCGGAGAGCTACCGGTACGAGGTGATGCCGATCCGCTTCCTGGTCCGTCCCGAGAGGGGCGGGGCCGAGGGGGCTTCCGCCGGAGACGATGGGGGATCGGCGCCGTCCGCGTCCCTCGCCGGGCCCGCGGCGGGCGGGGGGGAGAGATGCGGGGCCGAATCCGAAAACGCAGCGGGATGCAGCCAATGACGAAGCCTGACGGGGGACGGGGGGCGGGGGGGTGGGGCACGTGCACATCGGGAGCCGCAGGGGGCCGGGTCGCCGCGCCTGTGGTGGCCGTTCTCGTGGCCGCACTGGTTCCGGCCGGGGCCCAGGCGCAGAATGCGGTGCCGGGGGTCGAGCTGGGGCTGACCTACGAGAATGTGTACCTGCCGCCGATCGCGGTCCTCCCCTTCCGGAACGCCGGGGCGGGAGCTACTCTTGCCGCGGATGTGCAGGCCATCATCGCGCGCGATCTCGACTACAGCGACCGCTTCGTGGTGATCGATTCGCTGCCCCAGGGATTGGCCGACCAGGGCGTACAATACTCCCTCTGGGACCAGTACGGGGCGGACTGGGTCCTGGTGGGCCACCTCGAGGAGATCGCGGGCAGCCACTATCTCGCCCTGGAGCTGCACGACATCGTCTTTACCAGCGTCGAGCGGGGGCGCTTTCCCATTCCGCCGCCCGGCGACCCCGGGTTCCGCATGGCGGTGCACCGGATCTCCGACACGGTAGTGCAGTGGGTGACCGAGGAACCGGGAATCGCGGCGTCCCGGGTTCTCTTCGCCATGAATCCATTCGGGAATCCCTCGGCCAAGGAGATCTACATCGTCGATTTCGATGGCGAAGGGCTGCGGCGCATCACCTGGGACGACAACATCGCCATCTCGCCCACCTGGTCGCCGGACGGACGGCGCATCGCCTACGTCTCCTACAAGTCCGGCCTGCCGCGCATCTACGAGCTCGAACTGGCCACCGGCAATGAACGCGCCTTCGACTTCGGGCGCGAGGGGCAGCACCTGACGCCGGCCTACAGCCCGGATGGCGGCCAACTGGCCTTCACCATCCTCGCCGAAGGTCTCTTCGCCTGGGATCTGCGCGACGACTGCTGCCTGCGCCAGCTCGTGGAGGGACCCGCCAACAACCTCCAGCCCTCGTGGTCGCACGACGGAAACCGGGTCGTCTTCGTATCCGACCGCCTGGGCGTCACCACCCCGCAGGTCTATACGGTGCCGTCGCGCGGAGGGGAAGCCAGCCTGCTCTCGCCCTACCGCTTCGGCCAGGGCGGTTATTTTGCCGATCCGGACTGGTCGCCGCGCACGGGGCGGGTGGCCTTTGCCGGGGGGATCGCCAATCGCCGCACCCTGGCCCGCTACCACATCTTCGTGGCCGACGTGGGAACGGGGGACCGTCGGCTCATTCAGCTCACCAACGCGGGAAACAACGAGGATCCGAGCTGGGGTCCCGATGGGCGGCACCTGGTCTTTGCGGGTGAAAGGAGCGATGGCCACGGCGTCTTCGTCGTCGATTCGGCGACGGGGCGCACCCGGCGTCTGGTGGCGCATGTGCGGGCCTCCGACACGGACTGGTCGCCCTCGCTGGGTGGCGGGGAGCGGGGGGGGATACGATGAAGGGAAGCCCTCGCCGCCGGGGACGGCCGCCTGGAGCCAGGGTGGCGGCGGGTCCGGCTTGTTGACCTTGGCCCCATCGGCATATAGTGTTGACCGATTCCCAACCCCCCCCAACCGGAGAACAGAAGCATGTCGAACCGTTTCATCCTCGCTTCCCTCGTGGCGGCACTGGCCGTCGGCGCCTGCGGAGGTCCGCCGGAGGCCCAGGTCGATCCGGAGCCGACCGGTCCCACCGCGGAAGAGCTGGAGGCGATGCGGCAAGACTCGCTCCGCAGAGCCCAGGAGGAGGAAGACGCCAGGCTGCGCGCCGAGCGGGAGCGTGAGGCGCGAGCGGCGGCGCAACGTGCGGAGGCGGCCCGGCAGACGTTGCGGGAGCCGGTTTACTTCGACTACGACGAGGCCGTTCTGCGCTCCGACACCGAGTCGCGCCTGCGCGCCAAGCTCGAAGTCCTGCGTTCCAACCCGGGCGTGCGGCTGCGCATGGAGGGACACGCCGACGAACGCGGCACCTCCGAGTACAACATCGCGCTGGGGAATGAACGCGCCGAGGCGGCGGTTCGGTTCCTGACCGGATTCGGGCTGGACGGGGGACGATTCTCCACCGTCTCCTTCGGCGAGGAGAGCCCCGCCATGCAGGGGTCGAACGAGACCGCGTGGGCACAGAACCGCCGCGTGGAGTTCGTGATCACGGTGGGCAGTGACGGCATCGTCGGGCAGTAGCCGTTTCGGCCGGTTTGGGCGGAGGCTGGCCGCGGCCAGCCTCTCGGCCGTGGCCGTGCTTTCCGCGGCGTGCGCCACGCGGGGCGATGTGCGCGAGATCCGGCAGGAGATGCGCTACCTCTCGGCACGCCAGGATTCCGCCTTCCGGGCCCTTCTGGGCGCCGTGGAACAGGCCAACCGGGAGGCGCTGGACTCGGTGGCCGCCCTCTCGGAGACGCTCTTCGCGTTCCGCGGCGATGTCAGCAACCGGCTCCACGACATCCAGAACCAGCAGCTCCTGATCGGCGAGCTCGTCGGCCAGGGCCAGCACAGCCTCGCCCTGATGTCCGAGGAGCTGGAGGCGCAACGGCTGCAGATCGAGCGCGCCTCCTTCGGCACGCCCGGCGACACCCTGGAGGTCGGCGAGGAGGAGGAGACCAGCGACGAACCCTCTGCCGCCGTGATCGACGATTCCGCCGAGGAGCTGTACAACCAGGCACGGGACATGTTTCTGGAGCGCGGTTCGCCGACCGGCGCCCGGCGCGCTCTGCAACGACTCCTGGGCGAGTTTCCGGACGCCGAAATCGCTCCCGCCGCGTACCTGTTGCTGGCCGAGGTCATGTCGGTGGACGACGAGGTGGCGGAGGCGATCGAGACCTATCTCCTGATCCCCGATCTCTTCCCCGAAGCGGAGGAGGTTCCGCGCGCGCTCTTCGGGGCCGGTCTTCTGTGCATTTCCCTTGGACGCGACGACGAGGCCCGCGAATACCTGCGGTGGATGCTCGATTCCTACCCCGACCACACGCTCGCCCCGCAGGCGCAGGAGCGTCTCGAGCAGATTTCCTGACCGGGTGCGGCAAGGACCGGACCGATGAGGTGTCCCGTCTGCGTACACGAGTCGACCCGGGTGGTGGACAGTCGTCCCGCGCGGTTGGGGCAGGCGGTTCGGCGGCGGCGGGAGTGCCGGGGATGCGGCGGCCGCTTCACAACCTGGGAAGCGGTGGAGCGCCGTCCCGTGCAGGTGCTCAAGCGCGACGGCAGCGCCGAGGAGTTCCGCCGCGACAAGATTCGCGAGAGTATTGCCCTGGCCTGCGTCCGGCGGCCGGTCTCGCCCGCTGCAATCGACGAGCTGGTCGAGCGGATCGAGGACGAGTTGTGCGGCACGGCGGGGGCCGAGATTTCGACCACGGCGATCGGCGAAACGGTGATGGACGGGCTGGAACCGCTCGACCGGGTGGCCTACATCCGCTTCTCGTCGGTGTATCGCAACTTTCAGCACATCGAGGACTTCCAGGAAGCGGTGGAGGAGCTCAACGTGAGGGCGAGGCGAACGGTGCATAATCGCGATCAGGGAGAGTTGGCGTTGAGGGAAACGTCCCTGGCCGGGGACCCCTCATGAGAAGGCTGCGCGAGGGGCTGCTGGCGCGCGGGGGCAATCCCCGGGCGGAGATGCCCTTCCTCGACCACCTCGAAGAGTTTCGCTGGCGAATCCTCTGGAGCCTGATCGCCGTGATCGTGGGGGCGCTGGCGGGACTCTTCCTGGTTCTCTACTTCGACGTCGCAATTCTCCTGGTGCAGCCGGCCCGCGACATCTTCGGCCCGGACTTCAAGCTCGACTATCTCTCGCCCCAGTCCTCCTTCTTCATACTCCTGCAACTGGCGCTGGTCGTCGGGGTGGTGCTTGCCTCGCCGATCGTCTTCTACCAGCTCTGGGCCTTTTTCTCCCCCGCCCTCGAACCGCGCGAGAAGCGCGCCCTCGTTCCGGCCCTGGTTCTGGGGCTGATCCTCTTCGTTCTCGGGGTGGCGATGGGATACTTCATTGCCCTGCCGATCACCCTGGAGTTCTTCCTCGGGCTGCTGACGGAGATCCTCAATCCCGCCTGGACGGCCAACTATTACTTCCCCCTGGTCGTCCAACTCCTGCTGGTCTTCGGGATGATCTTCGAGCTTCCCGTCGTGGTCATGCTGCTGAGCGTACTGGGGCTCATCACCCCCGCCTTCCTCCGCAGTAAACGGCGCCACGCCATCGTGGGGATCCTGGTGCTGGCCAGCATCCTTTCCCCCGGCGACGTGATACTGCTCACCATCCTGATGACCGTGCCCCTGATCCTCCTCTACGAGTTCGGCATTCTGCTCAGCGTACTGACCTGGCGGAGACGCGACGGCGCGGACACCGACGAGGCGGATGCCCAGGCGGGAAACGAAACGCCGCAGGATTCGGTTGCGGCCGCTTCCCCCGCCGACGGTTCGGGCGCAGCCGCGACGCCGGGACCGACCCCCTACGACTACGGCGACCCGGCCCGCGACGATCCGGGTGCGGAGGACTGATGACGACGATGAGCCGGATGCGCGGGATCCTGCGCCGAACGCTGCGTTCGCTGCCGGTCGCGGCGGCGCTACTGGCCGGGGGAACCTTGCCGGTGGCGGAGGGCGGACTCGCCGCGCAGGAGATGCGCGATTCGCTGCAGCAGGTGGTGCGGGAACGGCTTGAACGCCTTACCCGGCGACTTGGCGACACGACCGGCCTTCTCCCCATCGATTCCACGCAGAACAACCTGGAGGCGGTGGCCACCCAGGATTCGGCGCTGATGCAGCTCCTCGCGCTGCCCGGCTACGATCTCGTCCAGTACCGCGGCGGAGCGGCCACCTTCGAGACGCGCTCGCGCTTGCTGACGCTCCTGGGCAGCGATGACGGCGAGGCGGTGATGAACCGCGAGGGAGTCGAGCTGGCGGCGGATTCGGCGCTGATCTTCAACGAGACGACCGGCCGCCTCTTCACCGTGGGGCAGGAGGCGAAGTACAGGCCCGAGCAGGGGGAAGAGGTCCTCGCGCGGCGCATCATCTTCGATCTGAACCAGGACCGCGGCACCGCGTCGGAGGTCAACACGAAGATGGACGCGGGACTCGGGAGCTGGACCGTGCGCGGCGATTTTCCCGGGGTGGCCCCCGATGTTCAGTACGGGCATGACGTCATGTTCACGAGCTGCGAGGAAGACGAACCGCACTACCACTTCGTCGCCCGCGACCTGAAGCTCACCGAGGGCGGAACCATCGTCGCGCGCAACGTGCTCCTCTACTTCAGCGACGTGGGGGTCTTCTGGTTGCCCTTCATCGCGCAGAGCACCGAGCAGGGGCGCCGGTCGGGCCTCCTCCCCATCCGCTTTTCGGTGAACGACATCGTGCGCACCTCGGGTAGCTACGCGCGCCGCGTCTCCAACCTGGGCTTCTACTGGGCGATTAACGACTACCTCGACGCGCAGGTGGGAATGGACTGGTGGAGCGGAAACTACGCCGCGCTGACGGGCCGGGCGCAGTTCAACTGGCTGCGGCAATTCATGGATTCGGATCTGAGCTTCCGGCAGTTCTGGAGGACCCAGGGGGGATCGGAGCTCGCCTTCGACGCCAACTACAACTGGGAGATCTCGGAGCGGACGCGGCTGCGCCTCTCGGGCCGCTACGCCTCCAGCGCCGCCTTCGTGCGCCGCAACTCCTTCGACCCGCGCGAGGTCACGCAATCGATCGATTCCGACGGCGGGCTCAACCACCGCTTCGACTGGGGAACGCTCTCGATGAGCGCCAACCGGCGGCAGTTCCTCTCCGACGACCGGGTGGAGATGACGCTTCCCACCGCCAACCTGTCGCTCTCCACGATGACCCTCTTCCCCGCCGCTCCCAACCGCGCCCGCTTCTACAACAACGCCACCGTCTCGGCGGCGGCCCGCCTCGCGCGTTCGGTCCGCGACCAACCCGTCCCCGATCCTACATCGGAGGAACCCTTCACCCTCAACCTGGCGGACAGCGAGAACCTGCGCTTCGGGGTTTCGAGCACACTCTCGGCCGGCGCCTTTTCGATCAACCAGAATGTGGATCTGAATCGCGACACCCGCTTCGACATTCCCACCACCTTCTTCGATCCCGAGATGCCTGCCCAGCGCGCGGGAATCGGAAGCGTGGCCGACCTGCAGCGCTCGATCGTCTATCCGCACGCCGCCGCCGAGACCACCGACTTCGGCGCCGACAACCTGACCTGGACGACCTCGATCAACTATCAGCACACCCTGGTCGGGTCCACGACCATTACGCCGCAACTCTCGCTTTCGGGGCGCTCGATTCGTTCGGACACCTCGACCGTGGAGGGCGGGGGATTCGTCTCCGCGCCGAACCGGGCCTCGCTGGGGGTGCAGCTCAAGTCGGATCTCTACGGCTTCTACATGGGCGGGCGGATGCGCCACAAGATCTCGCCCAGCGTCGACTTCGCCTACACGCCCGAGGCCACGCCCAGTCCCCTTCAGATCGCCACCTTCGGCGATCGCGCCATTCAGCCGAAGAACGAGCTCCGCCTCGGCCTCACGCAGACCTTCGAGATGAAGGTCGAGGACGAGAACGCCGATTCGACCGCCACCCAGCCGGCTGCGGCCGATCCCTCCGGCGGTCCCCGGCGCCTTCCCCAGGCCCGCACCGTCACCATTCTGGCGCTGCGTTCGAGCGCGGTCACCTACGACTTCGAGCAGGCCACCCGGCTGGGCCACTTCACCCGCGGATTCGCCGACAATCTGCGCATTTCGCACCAGATCAGCTCGGATTACCTGCGCGGACTCACCCTCTCGATGGAGCACTTCCTCTTCGACGACGCGGGACTCGATCCGTCCGGGGGCGCGCGGCCCTTCGAGTTCTACCTGTCGAATGTGAATCTGGGATTTTCGATGGGGAGCGAGACCGCCCTCTTCCGCTGGCTGCGGGAGTTTGCCGGCGGCCAGGGCGCCGAGGCGGGGGAAGGGAACACCGCTGCGGCTCAGCCCGCTGCCCAGAGCGCTTCGGTGGATGAACTGCGGGACCCCGCCGGATTCGCGAACGAGGACCTGGGTGAATCAACGATTGTCCCCGGTGGGGGACGGACCGGTTCCGGGGGCGGACAGCGCGGCGGCTCGGACCAGGTGGGACGGTGGGATGCATCGGTCTCCTATTCGGTGGCGCGCAACCGGGGGGCGGGGGGGGCGGACAACAGCATGGTGCAGGGGACGCTGAACTTCCAGCCCACCGAGAAGTGGTCGGTGCGGTGGCGGACCTCCTACGATGTGGCCCTGGCCGCCTTCAACGACCACATGATCAGCCTGCAGCGCGAGATGCACCGCTGGGAAGCCGACTTTTCCTTCCGCCAGACCGCGACCGGGAACTGGACCTTCCTCTTCGAGGTGGCGCTCTCCGACAACCGCGATCTCCACTTCGACTACGAGCAGCGAGCCGGGGGACTGGAAGGCCGGCCGGGAGCACTTCGGCCCTCGCGCTGAGTTGCGTTCCATCCCGCCCGCGCCGGGTGGTACGGCAAATGCATCGGAACCGCGCCATCCATTGTCCGGGGCGATCGCCCGCGAGTCTCTTCGATCCGCCGCGCCCGCGGGCATCCGGATGCAACCAGGACCCGATGACATTGGAAGGGGAGGGGACCATGAATGAGACGACCAGGAGACGAGCATTGACCGGCGGGCTGATCGCCTGCGCCCTGCTGGCGGGCTGCGACGAGGACTTCCACTTCTTCGATCCCGACGACCCCGATGCGCCCCGCGATCTGACCGGATGGTACTACAACCGGGGTGTTGAGCTCGACTGGCGCATGGGGCCGGACTGGAACGGCGAAGTCTTCCGCGTCTACGGCAAGCGCACGAGCGATGTCGAACACTTCCTGATCGCCGAGGTTACAAGCTGCGTCGACGGAGGCTGCGTCTACCGCGACATCAATGTGCAGAGCGCCGCCGCCTACGAGTACTTTGTGGCCGCGGTGGATCTCGATACCGGCGCCGAGACGCCGAGCGAGCACGCGGTCGAGGTGTGGGTGCCGGAGCCCATCCCCCCGCCCGTCCCCGAGTCGGTTGCGGCGATCGCGCTCGACGGGGCCGTTTATCTGCACTGGGACGACTCGCCCGCGCTGGAAGACGACTTCCTTTCCTACCGCGTTTACATCGTGGCGGAGGAGAACGTCTTTCTCCTCGGCGAAACCGACTCGCCCGGCTTCTTGGACCTGCTGGCCGAGAACGGGACGACCTCGACCTACCTTGTGACCGCGCTGGACGACCAGGGCCACGAGAGCGCCGACAGCGAGGCCGTGGCCTCCACCCCCCGCATCGACTACAGCGGCGAGGTGATCTACGTCTACCAGGATCTACCCGCCATGTCCGGCTTCCGCTTCCAGGAAGCCGAGACCGCCGCCGCGATCGGTTCGGGGGACAGCGCCGACCGCCACTTCCGCCTGGAGTACGACCGTGACGGGCCGAAGCTGGTTCCCGGTCCGCTGGCCCGCATCCACCCCGAATTCCGGGCCACCTCGGCGCTCAAGTGCGGCCCGGCCGCCGATTCGGACTGCGAGTCGTGGGAGCGCGCGCCGATCTCGGGGTATGCCTCCGCGCCGGTTCCGCTGCTCTCCGGGAACACCTACATGCTGCGGGTGACGGGCGAGGACGGCTTGACCCGCTTCGGCACCCTCCGGCCGGCGATCCTGGGGGCCGACCAGCGCGGTCACCGCCTGGCGGTCTTCGACTGGGCCTTCCAGTCCCAGCCCGACAACCCGAGCCTGGACATCGTCGGCGATTGATTCCCGTTGTCGAGGCGGTGCCCAACTTCAGCGAGGGGCGCGATCCGGAGTTTTCGGCGCGGGTCGCGGCGCTCTACGAGGAGGCCGGGTGCGAGGTTCTCGACACGACGATGGACCCCGATCATCATCGCTCGGTGGTGACCGCGATCGGGTCTCCGGGGGCGGTGGAGCGGGGATCGGTGGCGGCGGCCGCGCTGGCGCTGCGATCGATCGACCTGCGCGTGCATAGCGGCGTTCATCCCCGCATCGGTTCCCTGGATGTGCTTCCCTTCGTGCCGCTCCACGGGATCGGGATGGACGAGGTGGCCGGGCTGGCGCGGCGCACGGGGGCCCGCATCGCGGCGCTGGGCATTCCGGTGCTCTTCTACGGAGAGGCTTCCGCGCCCCCGGGGCGGCCGCTGGCCCGGCTGCGGCGTGGGGGCGGCGCGGGGGACGATGCCGGCCGGGCCGATCTCCCCGGGCTGGATGACCGCGGCCGTCCGCTCCACCGCTCCTGCCACCCGGCCGCCGGGGCCGTTTGCGTGGGTGCGCGCGGGGTTCTCATGGCCTGGAATGTGGATGTCGCCGGCATCACCCTGAAGGCCGCCCGGGAGATTGCCGGCCGGATTCGCGAGCGCGGCGGCGGTTTTCGCGGGCTGCGCGCGCTGGGGCTCCGGCTGCCGCGCCAGGACCGTCTTCAGATCTCGATGAACCTCGAAGATCCGTTGGCGACCGACCCGCTGGCTGTCTTCCGCGCGATCGGCAGGAGGGTGCGGGCGATGGGGGGCGGGGTGCTGGGAACGGAGGTGATCGGGATGTGCCCGGACCCGGCCGGTACCCCCGCGGCGGCTCGCGAACTCGGGATTCGGGAGTGGAGTGCGGAACGCTCGCTGAGCCGCCGGCTGGCTCGCTACCTCGCTGCCCGTGGTGCGATCGGCCGCCCGCGCTATCTTTGAAGCCGGAGTGCGCCGGCCGGGTTCCGGAATGACCGGGCGGGGACGGGCGCGCAGATCCTGGAATCGTTGAGACCCCTTCCGAGATGACGAATCGCAGCACGGTCCCGGGGACGGCCCCGGCGGCTCTTACCGAGATACGAGCGCCGGTCCGCGACCGCCTCGAAGAGGTGATGGACGAATTGCGGCGCATCGCCGTTGCCGACTACTCGATGGTCGACGAGGTGAACGACTACCTCCTGCGGGTGCCGGGCAAGATGTTCCGCCCTACGCTGGTTCTCCTCTGCAGCGAGATTGAGGACAGCCCGTCGCGCGACGCCATCACCCTGGCCGCCGTCGTCGAACTCGTCCACATTGCCACCCTGGTCCACGACGACGCGGTGGATCATTCGGTCTTGCGCCGCGGCATGCCCACCGTCAACTCGGTGTGGACGCACCAGATCGCCATCATCATGGGCGATTATCTTTACAGCCGCTCGGTCACGGAGCTGACCCGGCTGGGGAATCTGGAGGCGGTGCGAGTGCTGGCCACTGCGGCCAACACGATGAGCGTGGGCGAGATGCGCCAACTCCTTTCCTACGACGACATCAGCTATTCGGAGGGGGAATACAACCGTCTGATCGCCGCCAAAACCGCGTCGCTGATGTCGGCGGCCTGCGAACTCGGCGCCTTGGCCGGCAATCTGGAGCATCGGCGCGCGCTGCGTGACTACGGCCACGCCCTGGGAATGGCCTTCCAGATCACCGACGACATGCTCGACTATGTGGGCGACGAAGAGGTGACCGGGAAGCCCCCCGGACTGGATCTGCGCGGTCACAAGGTCACTCTGCCGCTGGTGGGCGCGCTGCGGGAGATGTCCCCCGCCGAGGTCGAAGAGGTGCGCCATCTCTTCACCCTACCGGATCCGGACGACGCAGATGTCGCCCGGATCGTTGCGCTGGTGCGGCGCAATGGCGGAATCGAATATGCTGGAAACCGGGCGGTCGCCTGCGCCGAAAGGGCCGACCGGGCAATTCGCGGTCTACGTCCTGGACCCGCGCTCGACGCGTTGCAGGGCGCAGTCTACTATGTCACCGATCGATCGCTGTGAGCCATGTCTGAATCCACCAATCAACGCAACAGACTGCTGAAGCGCGGGGTTGTGGCGGTCATCGCCGGCCTGGTCGTGGGAGGGGTATTCACCCAGCTCGCCGAGATCTTTCTCCCGCTGAGCGCCGCGCGAACCTTCCTGACGACCTCGGCGTCGATGTCCGTGGGGCCGCTCTACATCGACATGGTCGCGGTGAGCTTTACCCTGGGACCGATCAGCGTCGCCGTGAACATGCTCACCCTGGTGGGCATCGCGGTGGTTGCACTGGTCGTGCGTGCCTGGGTCTGATTACATTTTCCATCCCGCCGTCAGGCGCCGGTCGAAACCGGGGAGAGTCCCCGCGGCGCCGCGGCCACAGGAGGTAGAATCTCCAGGAGGAAACCGGTATGCCGTTCGGTCTTGGTATGGCAGAAACGATTGTAATCTTCCTTGTCGTGCTGCTCCTCTTCGGGGCAAAGCGGCTGCCGGAGATTGGAACCTCCCTGGGGAAGGGCATCAGGGAGTTCAAGTCGTCGGTGCGCGAAGTGAGGACATCGGTTTCGTCCGCGCAGATGGAAGGGGAGCTACCCCCGGCGCGCGAGGAGGCCGAGGGACAGAACGAGGGTGCGCCGCGCCGGTTGACGACGGGCTGACCAGATTTGACGGAGGACCAGGCCCGCGGGTCTCTGACGACGGACCCAGGCCCGCTTCGCAGGCCGCTAGAAGACGGGCGGTAGCGCCATTCCCTGGCTGTCGTCGGGGGCGCTCAGCACCTCTTCGCGGCGGTCCACGATTCGCGCATTCGCCCGCAGCGCCTCGATCCAGAGCGCCAGCCGTTCCTGGCGCACCAGCCCCGCGAGCTGCATGCGTTGCCCATCGAGCTGTTCAAGCCAGGCCATGCTGTCCGCAGCCTCGAAGCTCGTTCGTTCGATCACGTAGGCGTTGCCGTTCGCCTCGATTCCGTCGGACACCTCGCCGATCTCCAGGCCGAACGCTGTTCCCACCGCCGCGTTTTGCCGTCCCAGTCCGGGAACGAAATCGTCGCGCGTAAAGGACTCGGCCTCGCGCACATCCAGTCCGAACTCGCCCGCGACATCGGCCAGGGTCCGGCCGCTCCGCACCTCGGCGGCGAACTCGCGCGCCTCTTCGACGGCGAGAACGGTCTTCTTCCGTACCCCGATCGTGGCGCGGATCGACGGCTCCGCCTCCTCGACCGTCAGGTAGCGCTCGGGATCGATTGAGACCACCTCCACGGTGTAAAAGGCGGTGGAGCTCTCGAAGACCGGGCTCACGTCGCCCACCGACGTCTCTTCCTCGAAGACCCACTCGCCTCCCTCGGCGATCGGGCCGGCTCCGGGCACCATCATCAGAGTGGCGATGATCTCGGTGGTGTCGGTCTCCAGCTCCAGGATCGCGGCGGCATCGGCGAGGGCCATCGCTTCGCCCAGCTCCTCCAGTGAATCGGCCAGGGCCAGCAGATCGATCTCGGATTCGTCGGTGCGCTCGAAGGGAAGCAGAATGTGCCGCGCCTGCGCCGAATCCTGGCCCCAGCGCTCGGTCACCTCAATCAGGTGCATCCCGAAGCGCGTGCGCACCGGCTCGGTCACCGTTCCCTGCGGCGCGGCGAAGACGGCCGAATCGAAGGCCTCCACCATCTGTCCGCGACCGAAGACTCCCAGATCGCCCCCGAGCGGAGCCGTGCCCTCGTCGGAGCTCTCTCGCTCGGCCAGCTCCGCGAAGTCCGCCCCTTCCTGGATCTCCCCGCGCAGCGACTGCGCACGCTCCACAACGGCGGTGGTGTCGGCGGCGGTCGGGGCCTTGGCCAGCGTTACATAGATCAGCTCGGCGCTGGCGGGAACGAGGAATTCCTCGCGGTTCTCGTCGTAATAGTCCTCAATCTCGTCCTCGCTGATCTCGATCCGGTCGTCGGCGATGCGCGTCTGGGCCTCGAACAGCACGTAGCTGGCGGCGGCCCGCTCATTCGTGTCGCGCCAGGCACGCCAAAGTTCGGCGCCGGTGGGGTGGATGCCCGACGAAAGCTGCCGCATGAGCTTGCCGCGCGGGATGACGTCGCGGTAGTAGGCCTCAAGTTGAAGTTGAGTGACGTTGTCGGCGGTGGCGATGAACTGCTGGTACTTGGTGACGTCGAAGGCGCCATCGGTCTGGAAGGCGGGATTGGCCATCAGATCGGGCGGGGGACTCAGCAGCGCCGCGCTCCGCACCTCCTCGTCGGTCACCATGATCCGCCGCCGCTCCAGCTCCTGCCGAATCAGGATGCCGTTGACGACTTCGTCCCAGGCCTGGTCCTCGAGCTCGGAGTTCTGCGCGTTGGTGACCGGCTCCTCCTGAAGCTGCTGCTGCCGGTCGTAGAGGTTGCGGTACGATGCCATGTACTGGTCGTAGCCGACGGGCGTGCCGTTCACGCGGCCGATCTCGCCGAAGGACCCCGACGTCTGGCCGGTGATGTCCATTCCCCATTCGAAGAACATGAGTCCCCCGAAGGCCAGGGCCACGAGGATCATGATCCACTTCGTGCTTCTTCTCAGTTGTTCCATCATGGCGGTCGCCACCTCCGGACCAGTAGCGAGCAACCGGCGACTCGAACGGCGGGCGAGCCGGAGCGCCGGAGCGGAAAGAAGGGAAGCTAACCCCGGGGCCGACCTCGCTTCAACCTCTGCGGCCGGCGGGCGCGAACGGCGGCCCTGCCCGGGACCGAAACGGCGGCGGCGGCGACGGGAGATCCGGACGGCGCGCGCGTTGACACTTCAGCGCCGAAAATCGAACTTGTGTATCTGCCATGCTGTTTGTGCCTGCCACGCTGTTTATGCCTGCCATACCGTCCAGTCATACTGTCAAGTCCAACCCACCAAGGATCTCCACTTGACCACGATTGCCGTCGTGCACGGCCCGAATCTCAATCTGCTCGGCGTCCGCGAGCCCGGGATCTACGGCACGGCCACCCTCGCGGAGATCGATCGCGCCCTGGAGAAAGAGGCGGCCGCCCTGGGGGTTGGGGTCGAGTGCTTCCAGTCGAACTCCGAGGGGAAGATTCTGGACTACCTGGCCGAGGTGCGGGAACGCGCCCACGGGATCGTCATCAATCCGGCCGGACTGGGGCATACCTCGGTGGCGCTCCTGGATGGACTCCTGGCGGTGGATCTGCCCTTCGTCGAGGTCCACCTCTCCAATCCGTATCGGCGCGAACGCTTCCGGCGCCGTTCCTTCCTGACTCCGGCCGCCGCGGGACTGGTCGCCGGATTCGGGACCGACAGCTATATTTCGGGCTTTCGTTGTCTCTGCGGCGTCCTGGCCCGGCGGGTGGGTGCCGTTTCGCGAGGAGCTGATGGCGTGAGGAGCTGATGGCAAGTACCGCGAACTTTCGCAACGGTATGGTGCTGGAGATCGATGGCGTTCTCTGGACCATCACCTACTTTCAGCATGTGAAGCCCGGCAAGGGGGGCGCCTTCGTGCGCACCAAGCTCAAGAATGTGCTTACCGGAGCGGTGGTGGACCGGACCTATCGGGCGGGCGAGCGGGTGACGAGCGTGCGGCTGGAGCGGCGACCGGTCAACTATTCCTACACCGATGGCGAGTTCTACCACTTCATGGACCAGGAGACCTACGACCTGATCCCGATCGGGGGCGAGATGCTCGGCCGGAGCCAGCTCCGGTATCTGAAGGAAAACATGGAGTGCGAAGGACTCGTCCACGACGGAAACGTAATCAGCGTGGAGCTCCCCGCCTTTGTCGAGCTGGAGGTGACCGACACCGATCCGGGCTTCCGCGGCGACACCGCCCAGGGCGCGACCAAGCCCGCCACCCTCGAGACCGGCGCGGTCGTGCAGGTGCCGCTCTTTGTTGAGGTCGGCGACCGGCTGCGGATCGACCGGCGCGAAGACAAGTACCTGACCCGGGTGACCGGATGATCGACATTGAGCTGTTGCGGGCGCTGGTCGAACTCGTGGACGAATCCTCGCTGGATTCGCTGGAGATTGAGCGCGGCACGACCCGGATCCGGCTGGCCAAGTCGTCCTCCGGAGGCGCGGTCGTCCATTCCCAGCCCGCGCTTCCCGCGCCTTCGCCCACTCCGGCCACCGCGGCCGAACCGGACACGCCTCCATCGCCCGCTCCCTCCACCCTGGTCGACGTCACCTCGCCCATGGTGGGCACATTCTACCGCGCCCCCTCTCCGGACGCCGATCCCTATGTCGAGGTGGGTGCGCGCGTGGGCGCAGGCGACGTGCTCTGCGTGATCGAGGCGATGAAGCTCATGAACGAACTCGAGTGCGAGGTGGCGGGCCGGATCGCGGAGATCTGCGTCGACAACGCCGAACCGGTCGACTACGGGCAGCTCCTCTTCCGGGTCGAGCCCGCCTGAGGGGCGCCGGCTTCGGCGCGGCCAGGGGATGTTCCGGAAGCTGCTGATCGCGAACCGCGGCGAAATCGCGCTGCGGATTGTGCGCGCCTGCCGCGAGCTTGACATTCGCACCGTGGCGGTGTATTCGGAAGCCGATCGAGAGTCGCTCCATGTGCGCTTTGCCGACGAGGCCGTGTGCATCGGACCGGCCCGCGCCGCCCAGTCCTACCTGAAGGTTCCCCGGATCATCGCCGCGGCGGAGATCACCGGGGCGGAAGCGGTTCATCCCGGGTACGGATTCCTGGCCGAAAACGCCGAGTTCGCCGAGATCTGCCGCCGTTCGGACCTGGTGTTTGTCGGGCCGGCTCCGGACCAGATCCGCTCGATGGGCGACAAGGCGGTGGCGCGCGAGACGATGCGGGCGGCGGGGGTGCCGGTGGTGCCGGGATCGGACGGGCTGGTGGAGGACGAAGCCGAGGCGCTCGAGATCGCCCACCGGATCGGATTTCCGGTCATGATCAAGGCGGCGGCCGGGGGTGGGGGGAAGGGGATGCGCATTGCGGGCTACGACGGCGCCTTCGCGCGCACCTTCGCGACCGCCCGGGCCGAGGCGGAGGCCAACTTCGGCGACGGCTCGATGTACCTGGAGCGGTGCATCGTCAGGCCGCGCCACATCGAGTTCCAGGTCTTCGGCGACAAGTTCGGGCGCGTCGTCCACCTGGGCGAGCGCGACTGCTCGATTCAGCGGCGCCATCAGAAGCTGGTGGAGGAATCGCCCTCTCCGGTCCTTGATTCCGGATTGCGCGCGCGCATGGGCGAGGCGGCGGTGCGGGCCGCGGAGGCGATCCACTATGTCGGCGCCGGGACCGTCGAGTTCCTCCTGGACGAGTCCGGCGAGTTCTTCTTCATCGAGATGAACACCCGCATCCAGGTGGAGCATCCGGTGACCGAGGCCACGACCGGGCTGGATCTGGTCAAGGAACAGATTCGGGTGGCGGCGGGCGAACCGCTCTCCTTCGCGCCCGGGATGCAGCGCCATCACGGCCACGCCATCGAATTCCGGGTCAACGCCGAGGATCCCGCGCGTGATTTCGCTCCCTCGCCGGGGCTCGTTACCGCCTTCCACCAGCCGGGGGGACCGGGGGTGCGGGTGGACACGCACGTCTATTCCGGGTACCGCGTACCGCCCTTCTATGACTCGCTCCTGGCCAAGCTGATCGTGTGGGGCAATACCCGCGAGGAGGCGGTGGTGCGGGGGCGCGAGGCGCTGGAATCGTTTGTTGTAGAGGGGATTTCGACGACGATCGATTACCTGGCCGCCATCACCCGCGACGAGAACTTCGGCGAGGGCAAGGTGGATACGGGATTCGTGGAACGCTTCGGAGGGGCCGAGTCGTGATGCTCCGGATTGTGGGGGACTCCCGGCAGGACCGCGTCGCCGGGGACCGCCCGTGAAGCTCCGCGTCTGCTTCACCCCCGCCGAGGTCCGCGCCCAGGAGCTGCGGGACGCAACGGCGATCGTGATCGATGTGGTGCGGGCGACCTCGTGCGTGGTGGAGGCGCTGGCGAATGGGGCGGCCGAGGTCCGGCCGGCGGTTTCGGTGGAGGAAGCGCGCTCGGTGCGGACGCCGGGTGCGCTGCTCTGCGGGGAGCGGGGCGGACTGAGGATTGCGGGATTCGATCTGGGAAACTCGCCGCGTGAATTCGAAGCCGGGGCGGTCGCGGGCCGGCGCCTGGTCATGACGACGACCAATGGAACGCGGGCGCTGGCGGCGGCGCGGGGGGCGCGGCGGATCGTTGTTGCGGCCTGCATGAACCTGGCAGCGGTGGCGCGCCGGGTGCGGGACGACCGCTCGGTCGTGATCGTCTGCGCGGGCAAGGCGGGACGCTTCGCGCTGGACGACACCCTCTGCGCCGGCGAGATCGTGCGGCGCATCGTGGATGGCGGCGAAGGGGGCGTGGCTCTGGCCGAGGATGCCCGCGCGGCCGCCGCTCTGGCGCGCATGCATGGGATCTCGGCCGCCGTCCTTGCCGCGACCGCCGCCGGGCAGGCGCTGGTGGAGGTGGGGCTGGGGGACGATCTGGAACTGTGCGCGGCGGTGGACCGGCATAAGATTGTTCCCATGATGCAAGACGAGATCATTACCGCGACGGCCCGGTAGGGCCTTCCGCCGCCGATGCTGCCCTGGCGCCGCAAGGACGGAGCCGACCGGCCGCGGGCCGCGAAAGCCCCGCGCCGTTCCGCCCCCGGTAACGGCGACGCTGCCGCGCCGGGCTCCCGCCTCAACTCCACCCTGGCGCTGGTCATCGCGATGGTGGCCTTTCTCGTCGCGGCCGCGCTCTTTCCCATTGGGCTTCTGGGCGCGCGCATTGCGGGACTCTTTCCGGCGGGCAACCCGGTTGGCGATGCCGGCGAGGCGCTGCGAGGTCTCCTTTCCGGATGGGTCGGGCTGGGCAGCGCGGCGATTCCTCTGGGACTGATGGCCACGGCGGCCTCGGTCGGGGGCTGGTGGCCGGGGCATGCTCGCCGCAGCGCGTGGATCCTGACCGTTGCTCTCCTGGCGCTCCTGCCCCTCGGCGCCGACATGGTGGGCGCGCGCGATTCGCTCACCGGAGTGGCCGGCCGCGCGATGGGCGGGCCGCTGCGCGACGCGGTGGGATGGTTGGGGGCCTGGGTGCTCTTCCTGACCGCCGCCGTGGTGGCCGCGGTGGCCGCCTTCCGCTTCGATCCGCTACGGCCGCCGTCGCTGGTGGCGGGGTTGGTGGTGCGGGGGGTGCAGCGGGGGGGAAGGGGGACTCGCGCCGCCGCCGGGAGCCGGCTTGCGCGGTGGCGGGAGCAGCGGGCGGCGCGCCGGGAGGAGGCCGCGCGGGAGGGTGGCCGGGCCGCGCGCGGCGATGACCGGACGGAGCCGGGCCCGGGTGGCCGTGCAGGGGGCGATGGCGGGGCCACGCCGAAAGGGCGGTCCGCGGCGCGCACGGGGGCGGGGGGGGGGAGGGGGGAATCCACGGCCGCAGCGGAGTCGCTACCCATCACGGGCGGCCGCGGCACCACCCACGACGAATCCGAGCCAGCTCCCGGAAACGCCGCCCCGCGCCGGATCAACCCTTCGGGAGAGGCCGTTCCCGCGTCCGTCCAGCACCTCGCCGCCGCGCCCGTCTCCGCGAGTCCTCCCCTGGGCGCCAGCGAGGACGAACCCTGGCGGCCGCCCTCCACCCTCCTCACCGCGCCGGCGCCCGGCAACCGCGTCGGCATGGACGACGCCCTCGACCAGCTCGGCCGCATACTCGTCAAGACGCTGCGCACCTTCAACGTCGGCAGCGAGATCGCAGGGCGCACCACCGGGCCGGTCATCACCCAGTACGAAGTCGTTCCGGCGGCGGGGGTGAAGGTCAACCGCATCGCCAATCTGGACGCCGATCTCGCCCTCGCCATGCGGGCCCGCAGCGTGCGCATCGTCGCGCCGATCCCGGGCAAGGGCGCAGTCGGCGTCGAGATCCCGAATCCGCGTCCCGAGATGGTCCGGCTCCGCGAGGTCCTCGAGGCGCCGTCCTACTCCGGCTCCCGGGCGGCGCTTCCCCTGGCGCTGGGGCGCGATCTCGGCGGGGAAGCCTACGTCACCGATCTGGCGCGCATGCCGCATGCGCTCATCGCAGGCGCGACCGGTTCCGGCAAGTCGGTCTGTCTCAATACGGTCATCACCAGTCTGGTCTACCGGTACGGCCCCGACAGCCTCCGCCTCCTGCTGATCGATCCCAAGATGGTGGAGCTCTCCGCCTACGCCGACCTTCCCCACCTCCGCCACCCCGTCGTCACGGATCCAAAGGAAGCCGCGGGTGTTCTCAAGTGGGCGGTCCTGGAGATGGAGCGGCGCTACGCTCTGCTCAGTGTGAATGGGGTTCGGTCGCTGCGCGAGTTCAATGCACGCGTGGAGCGCGGCGTGTCGCTCAGGGCCGCGGAACCCGATGGCCCCGAGGAGGATGCGGGCCGGTGGAACTATCGTGGCGGAACGCTTCCCTGGATCGTGGTGGTCGTGGACGAACTTGCCGATCTGATGATGACGGTGCAGGCGGAGGTGGAAAAACCGCTGACCCAGCTGGCGCAGAAGGCGCGCGCAATCGGCATTCATCTCCTCGTTGCCACCCAGCGTCCCAGCGTGAATGTGATCACCGGGCTGATCAAGGCCAACTTCCCCTGCCGCATCGCCTTCCGGGTGGCCTCCAAGACCGATTCGCGCACAATCCTCGACCAGAACGGGGCCGATTCGCTACTCGGCGCGGGCGATATGCTCTTCCTCCCTCCGGGGCGCAGCGAACCGGTGCGGATCCAGTGCGCCTACCTCTCGACCGACGAGACCGAGGCGCTGATGTCGTGGTACCGGGACCGGGCGGCATCGGTGGAGGGACTGAAACGCGCGCGCGCCGCCCGCACCGAGACGGACATCCTGGAAGAGGTGCGGGAGCTCGAGGGGGAAGCCGAAAACGGGGACGCGGGGGGAGGGTGGGGGGAATGGGACGAGCTCTTCCGCGAGGCGGCGCTGGTCTGCATTCAGAATGGCGGCGGTTCGACCTCGCTCCTGCAGCGACGGCTTCGGATCGGGTACGGACGCGCGGCCCGGGTGGTGGACCAGCTTCACGACGCGGGGGTGCTGGGTCCGCCGGATGGCTCGAAGCCGCGCGAAGTCCTGGTCGGCACCGATTCGCTGGACGAGATATGTCCCGCCTGAGCGCGCTGGCCGTCCTGGCCTGGGTCGTCTTCCCCGCCGCCGCCAGGGTGGGCGCGGCAGCGCAGGAGAGCGCTTCCCCCCTCGCGCAGGCCGCCCGCATCTACCGCGAACTGCCCGCCATCTGCGCCGACTTCGAGCAGACGATCGAAGTGCGTCTCGCGCGGCGTCGGATTGCCAGCGCGGGAAGGGTGTGCCAACAGCAGCCCAATCTCTTCTCGATGCGCTTCCACGGCCCCGGCGGCGATCCCAATGGCGATCTTGTAGTGTCCGATGGCGAGCACTTCTGGGTCTACTATCCGACCCTTGACGAGGAGCAGGTCATGCGCTATCCGGCATCGGCGTCGCCGGGCGGCCAGAACTTCTTCCGCGAACTCCTGGAGGACCCGGGGGCCCGCTACGAGGCCGCGGCCGAGGGAATGGAACCGGTGGACGGACGCGATTGCCTCGTCGTCGCCCTCACCCCGCGCGGACGGGCCGCGTACCGCAGCGCCCGTCTCTGGCTGGACGCCGCTTCGCACCTGATTCGCCGGCTCGAGATCCACGAACAGAGCGGGAATGTCCGCACCGTAACCCTGCGCAACCTCGATCCGGAACCGGAGGTCGATCCCGCGACCTTCGTCTTCGAGGCCCCCGCGGGGGCGCGCATCCGCGGCGGTCCGGGTGGCCAGGGGAGCGACCGGTGAGGCTTCGCACCCGCGACCTTCCCGTCTTCCCGGTCTCGGCGGGTCCGGTGCGTCCCCGAGGGGGAAGGAACCTCAACGATGTGCGCGCGGTGGATCCCCGCTCCTTTGCCGTCGGTCCGGTGGATGGTCCCCTCCTGGGACTGGTCACCCTGGGATGCGACAAGAACACCGTCGATTCCGAGCACATGATGGCGGCTCTGGTCTCGGCGGGCGCGCGCGTGACGAGCGATGTGGAATCCGCCGAGGTGGTGGTTGTCAATACCTGCGGTTTCATCGATGCGGCCAAGGAACAGTCGATCGACACCATCCTGGAGGCCTGCGAGCTCAAGGGGCGGGGCGCTGTGCGGGCGGTCGTCGCCGTCGGGTGCATGGTGCAGCGCTACCGCGACGAGATGGAGCGCGAGATCCCCGAAGTCGATCTCTTCCTTGGCATTGCAGAGATGGGACGGCTGGTGCCCGAACTCCGCGCCCGGGGTCTGGTGGCCGACCTTGGCCAGTCCATTCCCAACATGGAGCGCCCGCTGCGCATCCTCGCCTCGGAAACGCCCCACACCTCCTTCCTCAAGATCAGCGAGGGATGCGATCACCGCTGCGCCTTCTGCGCAATCCCCCACATGCGGGGTCTGCACCGTTCCGCCGGGCTGAAATCGCTCGTGGCCGAGGCCCGCGCCCTGGGCGAACAAGGGGTGCGCGAGCTGAACATCGTCTCGCAGGACACGACCTGGTATGGCCGCGATCTCCGCCGCCGCGACCGCTCCGCGCCCCTCCTCCCCGACCTCCTGGAGGCGCTGCTGGCGGGAACCGGGGTGGACTGGTACCGATTGCTGTACATGTACCCATCCGGCATCACGCCGGCGATGATCCGCCTGATCGCGCGCGAACCCAGGATCGTTCCGTATCTGGACCTGCCGCTCCAACATGGCAGCGACCGCGTCCTTGCCCGCATGCGCCGCCCCGAACGGCGAAAGACGATCCGCGAACGGGTGCGCCGGCTCCGCGACGAGATCGAAGATCTTACGCTGCGCACGACGGTGATCGTGGGCTTTCCCGGCGAGACCCAAGACGATGTCGCGATCATGACGGATTTCCTGGAGGAGATCCGCTTCGACCGGGTGGGCGCCTTCGCCTATTCGACCGAGGAGGGCACCGCGGCGGCGAAGATGCCGGACCAGGTGCCGGAAGAGGTGAAGGCCGAGCGGCTCGAAACCGTCATGGAGCATCAGCGCATGCTCTCCCTGGAGTCCAACGTGCAGTGGGTGGGGAAGCGCGTTCGCGTCCTGGTGGACGAGACCTCGTCCGGAGGGGCGCACGAAGCGGTGGGCCGAATGGAGGGCCAGGCGCTGGAGGTGGACGGGCAGACCTTCCTGGCGACGGCGCGGGGAGCGCGGCCGGGAGAGATCGTCGAGGCGGAGATTATGGAGGCGGGGGATTACGACCTGACCGGCCGGGTGGTCGAGCGCCCGGAGCGTGGGATGCAATACGCGCGGAGGACTCATGCCTAACGGACTCGTGCCTGACACGAGGGGACACCGGGCCGGGTGCCGTGTCGCTTGCGCGGCGCAGGTGGTTTGGAAGATTCATGTCTGAAATCAGGGGAAATTGCGGCGGGTGCCGTGTCGCCTGCATGGCGCCCGCCACCTGGAGGATTCATGCCTGACGACAATCGGCGGCGCGTGCGGATCGGGGTGGTGGGGGCGGGAATCACCAGTCAGCTCATTCATCTGCCGATCCTTGCCGAGCGCGGCGATGTGCGGCTGGCGGCGCTCTCGGATCTGGACCGGCGCAAGGCGCGCGCGGTGGCCGACCGCTTCGGCGTAGCCCGGGTCCTGAACGACGACCATCTAATCGAAGATCCCAAGATCGATGGCGTGGTGATCTGCGCCCCGAGCTTCCTGCACGAACGCTTTGCCGAGGCCTGCCTCGAGGCGGGGAAGCACGTTCTGGTGGAACGGCCGCTGGGGCTTTCCCCGGGAGGAGTGCGCGATGTGCTTGCCACCGCGCGGAGGACGGGGAAGGGGGTTGTGCTGGGAATGTCGCACCGCTACCAGGCCAATGTGCGCGCGCTGCGTTCGGCGATCGCGGAAGGAGCTCTGGGCGAAGTGAGCGCGGTGCGGGTCGACTGGCTGAACCGGGCGGTTCGGCGGCCGCGCACGGGGTGGCGGCGGCGGGCGCTGGAGTCGGGTGGTGGCGCATTGATGGACCTGGGGGTCCCGGCGCTCGATCTTGCGCTCTGGGCGCTGGGATTTCCCGAGTTGGCGCGCGTCACGGCCACGACCGCGGGCGACGGCTTCGATGTCGAGGAGGAGGCGCACATCCACGCGGTCACCCGTAGCGGGGCGGTGGTGACGCTCACCCTGAGCTGGCGATTCCACGGTCTGGAGGACCGGCGGCGGCTCTGGGCGCTGGGTTCCGATGGCGCTGCCCGGCTGGCGCCCCTGGCGATCTACCGGATGGTGGGCGGTCGCACCGTCGACGTCACGCCGCGGCAACCGATCCCGCGCGGCGGCGAGGATCACTTCACAAACGGCTACCGGCGCCTCCTGGACGAGTTCGTGCGGGTGACGACGGGAACTGCGGCCGCCCGCAGCGCCGAAGACCAGATCGCGCTCATGCGGCTGATCGGGGCCGCCTACGAATCCGCGCTCGAGGGCCGCGAAGTCCTCCTCGACTGATGCGCGCGCCGGGCCGGAGGAGATGGGGCCGGGGCGGGAGTGGAGCGCACGGTTGGGGACTACTCCTCGCGGCCATCTCGGGCGTTGCACTCGGCGCGACCTACTCGCCGCACGGGGGACCGGTCCTTCCCTTCCTCGCCTTCGCGCCTCTGGGTGCGGCTCTTGCCCGGCTCGACCGCACCGCCTCCTCCCCCTCCCCCATCCTCCCCCCTCCCGTCGTCCTCGGCTTCACCGCGGCCACCATCGCCCACGCCCTCGGCTTCCTCTGGATGATCCCGGCGCTCTCCTGGAGGACCCCGCTGGCGATCCCGGCCTGGATTCTGGTTGCCTCGCTGGGCGGTCTCGTCGCGGGTGTGGGCTCGGGCGCGGCCTGCCTCCTCGCGCGCGGACGGCCCCACTTGCTGCCCCTGGTGCTGGCGGTCTGCTGGACCGGCGCGGAGTGGACGCTGGCGCATCTGCCCGGGGTGCGGCAGGCGTGGCTGGCGACGGGCGCATCGCTCGCGTGGGAGCCGGCGCTCGCGGCCGGGGCCGAGCTCTTCGGGGCGCGCTTCCTGACGCTCTGGACGGTGGCGGCCGGGGCTTCGCTCGGAATGCTCGGGGCGCGACTGGCGGAGGGTGGAGGTGGTGTCTTCGCAATGCGCACAGGCACACGCGCGCACTCGCCGGGGCGTTGGCCGTACTGGGGAACGTCCTGGGGGCGGGGTCGTTGGCGGGGAGTCGCGATCGCTCTGGCGGCGGTGGCGCCTCTTGTGTGGGGACTGGCGCGCCAGGCGGAGATCGAAGAGGCGGGGGACGAGATCCTCGCGCGGGTGGCGGTCGTGCAGCCCGGGCGCGAAGGCGGTGAACCGCAAGCCTGGCGGGATACGCTGCGTGCGCTGGGCGAGCGGGAATCTTTCGACCTGGTCGTCTTCCCGGAGGGATTCTTCCCGGAGGGATTCGTGCCGGAGGGGCTCGTGCCGGAGGGACTCGTGGCCCGTCCGGGGGACGGGGTGGCCGGGCTGGCGCAAGCGCTGGACCGAACCGTGGTGGCGGGCATCATTGAGCGCGAGATCGCGGGATCGCCGGAGGAACCCGACACCCTCTGGTACAACTCGGCGATCGCGCAACCGCCAAACCGTCCTCGTCCGCCGCCCTACCGCAAGACGCGGCTGGTTCCCGGATTGGAGACAGCCGGTCTCTGGCCTTCGCGGAGTGGCGGAGCGGGAGGGTACCGGTCCGGGCGCGAGGAGCGTCCGCTACCGGTGGACGGTCGCCTGATCGGGGTGATGATCTGCTACGACTCGGCCTTCGCGGCGAGTGCGCGCTCCCTGGTGCGGGCGGGAGCCGACTGGCTTCTCGTCCTCTCCGACGACGACTGGCTCGACCCCGCGCGTCCCTTTCGCACGACCTGGGCCTACTGGCAGCATGCGACTCACGGAAGACTGCGCGCGCTGGAGCACCGCGTGGGACTCCTGCAGGCCGGCGCGACCGGATTCAGCTTTGCGGTGACTGCGGCGGGCCGCGGCGACCCCTTTGCGCTGGAACCGGGAAGCACGGGCGTTCGCGTCCTCGCGGTTACCGCCCCCCGCGGTCCCACCCTCTTCACCCGGTTCGGCGATCTTCTCGGCCTGGTCTGCTTTGCCGTCTTTGCGGCGGGACTCGTGGCCGCGGTGCGCGGAGGGTGGCGTTTGTAGTTGCAGAGACTTCGTCGCGCCACTGCTCCCGATGGCCCGATGGTGGACAAGCGACGCTATCCCCACGTCTTCGCGGCTTGCCACGCCGGATCCAGGCCGCCCGTCGGCCTCAGGTTGCCAAGGCCGGTCCGGCGAGTTCCCAGAGCTGCCGCCAGGGCTCGACAGACGACTGGCCCGGGCCCGGCCGCATCCGCCAGCGTCGCCGGGATTACCTTCCATGATCTCCAAATCCCGTCCCCCCCAGCCCCGGAGCCCCCCCTGGACCCGCGTATTGCCCACCGCCTCAACGATGTGCGTGAACGCTTCCGCGAGGTGGAAATCCGGCTCTCCGACCCGGAGGTGGTGCGCGACCTGGCCCGCCTGCGCGAACTGGGACGCGAGCGCGCCACGCTGGAGACGACGGTTGCGGCCGGACGGAGGGTGGTGCGGCTGGAGGCCGAGCTGGAGGGGGCGCGCGAGATCCTGGCCGAGGCCGACGATCCCGAGATGTGCGCGCTTGCGGAAGAGGAGATCGTGACGCTCGGGGGACAGCTCGAGGCCGCGTTGGCGGCGCTTCATGCCGTGCTCTCGCCTCCGGACCCGCTCGACGACCGCCCCGCCGTGGTGGAGGTCCGGGCCGGAGCGGGCGGCGACGAGGCCGGGCTCTTCAGCGCCGAACTGATGCGCATGTACCACCGCCTTGCCGAGCGCCAGGGATGGAAGGTTGAGTTGGTGGGTCTCTCGGAGGGAATTCCGGGATCGGTGCGCGAGGCGATCTTCACGGTGCGGGGGCGGGGGGCCTTCGGTCTGCTGCGCTACGAATCGGGCGTGCACCGGGTGCAGCGCGTTCCCGACACCGAGAGCCAGGGCCGGATCCACACCTCGGCGGCTTCGGTGGCGGTCCTGCCCGAGGCGGAAGAGGTCGATGTCGAGATCGATCCCGGCGACCTGCGCATCGATGTTTTCCGGTCGTCGGGGCCGGGCGGGCAGTCGGTCAACACCACCGACTCGGCGGTGCGCATCACGCATCTTCCCACCGATCTGGTTGTGACCTGCCAGGACGAAAAGTCGCAGCACAAGAACAAGGCGAAGGCGATGAAGGTGCTGCGTTCCCGTCTGCTCGACCGCGAGATCGCCGCCCGCGAAGCCGAGCGCGCCGCCGAACGCCGTTCGCAGATCGGATCCGGCGACCGCTCCGCCAAGATTCGCACCTACAACTTTCCGCAGAACCGGGTGACCGATCACCGCATCGGACTGAGCCTGTACAAGCTGGGCGAGATCCTGGACGGCGACCTGGCCGAGATCGTGGCCGCCCTGCGGATGGCGCGCGAAGAGGAACGGCTGGCCGGAGACGCCGGACGCCGATGACCGAAACGGTGCGCGAGATCGTCCGCCGCAGCGAGGAATATCTGCGGGGGAAGGGGGTGGAGGGGGGCAGGATGAATGCGGAGTACCTGCTTGCCCATGTCCTGGAGGTTGACCGCCTGGATCTCTACCTGGATCTGGACCGTCCCCTGGGCGAAAGCGAGCTGGGCCCCCTGCGTCCGCTGCTGAGGCGCCGCGGCGCGCGCGAACCCCTCCAGTATGTGCTCGGATCGGCGCCCTTCCGCGAGCTGGAGCTGAGAGTCGATCCCCGGGTGGCGATTCCCCGTCCCGAGACCGAGTACCTGATCGATGTCCTGCGGCGCGAGGCGGGTCCGGGGCGGGTCTTCGACGCGGCGCTGGATGTGGGCACCGGATCGGGTGCGATCGCCATTTCCCTGGCTGCCGAGGGAGTGGCGCGCTCGGTTACCGCCACCGACCGCTCCGTCGACGCTCTCAAGGTGGCACGCGCCAACGCCGGCCGCTGTGGCCACCCCGGGATCCGTTTCCTGGAAGGATCGCTCCTGGAACCGGTGCGCGGACTGGAGTTCGACCTGGTCCTCTCCAATCCCCCCTACCTGAGCGCGGAGGAATGGAGGGGGACCGAACCGGAGATCCGCCGCTGGGAGCCGGGAATGGCCATGGTTGCCGGCGACGGAGGGCTCGCGCTCATTCGCCGCCTGATCGACGGACTTCCGCGCCTGCTGCGGCCCGGAGGCTGGTTCGGCGTAGAGACCGGCGTTGCCCAGGGCGTGGCGGTTGCGGAGCGGCTGCGGGCCACGAGAGTCTTCGAAAAAATCCGCCTTCATGCGGACCTGGCGGGCCGGCCGCGCTATGTTCTTGCAAGAAGGATCCGCGTTCTTGCAAGGAGGATCCGTTCCACCGAGGGCCGGTTGCACGGAGCCGACTACCCGAAAAACGCCTGCACCGAGGTCGATCAATGACGGAAACCGGGATGTCGGAAGCGGACCGGCTGGCCGGATCGCTGGGCCGGGCGCTGGGACGAACGAGCGAATACCGCGAACTCGCGCGCGCCCGCAAACGCGCCGCCGACGACCGCGAGGTGGTTGAACTGACGAACGAAGTCGCCCGCCTCGCGAAGGCGCTGCAGGATACGCTGGCGCAGGGAAAGGAAGCGGATTCCGCCGAGTATGAGCGCTACACCTCGTCCCTCGGCCGGTTGCAGGCCTTGTCGGCATACCAGCGGGTGGTTGCGGCGCAGGCCAACTTCGACAAGATCATGTACAGAATCGACGCCGCCATCCAGAAGGGAAT
Organism: Longimicrobiales bacterium; assembly: GCA_965213665.1. GTDB lineage: Bacteria > Gemmatimonadota > Gemmatimonadetes > Longimicrobiales > Gaopeijiaceae > Bin94. The sequence continues at coordinate 1,724,332 of CBDBZW010000003.1, read as the reverse complement.
GGAGGACGGCGCGGCGTCGCGAATCATCCTCCCTGCGTGAACCGCCCGTGAGCAGCGACCGGCCCCGCCAGCAGAAACCGTCCCCATCTCCGAGCGGGGTCAACGCGCTACGCGCTCCCGTCTACCGGATGATCGACCCCCTTGCCCGGCTTCTCATTCGCATGGGCGTCCACCCGAACGCGATCACCGTGGCCGGCTTCCTGGTCACCGTGGCGGGCGCGGTTCTCTACTCGCGCGACCATGTCCGCACCGCCGGACTCGTGATTCTGCTCGGAGGCCTCTGCGATGTCTTCGACGGACGGGTGGCGCGCCTCTCGGGGCTGGCCTCCAAGTTCGGCAGCTTCTTCGACTCGACCCTCGACCGGATCTCCGAGATCGCCATGTACATCGGTCTCATGACGCTGTACAACGCCTACCAGCGCGAGTTCATCGACATCCAGATGATCTACGTCATCGCCCTGGCGCTCGGCGGTTCGCTCATGGTCAGCTACACCCGGGCCAAGGCGGAATCGCTGGGCTTCGACTGTTCGGTCGGACTCATGCAGCGGGGCGAACGCATTCTCCTGATCGGCTTCGGTTCGCTCTTCTTCGGGCTGTCCTGGGACGGACAGGTGCTGAGCGCGATCATTGTCCTCGTTGCCCTGCTGACCAACTTCACCGCGATTCACCGGATTGTATGGGTGTACCGGCGCGGCAGCGGCGTTCCCCTCGACAACGGCGGTGCGGCCGCCGACAACGGTTAGAAAGGCGAATTGGTGAAAGGCGAATTGGTGAAAGGCGAATTGGTGAAAGAAGACTTGGTGAAAGCGGTGGAGACGAGTCCCGTGGACCGGCCTCCCGCCATTGAGACATCCGGCGGACGTGTCGGCGTTCTTCTGCCCGGACTCGGAGCGGTGGCGACCACCGTCGTGGCCGGCGTCGAGACTGTGCGGCGCGGACTTGCGCGTCCCATCGGCAGTCTCACGCAGATGAACACCATCCGGCTCGGCAAGCGCACCGACGCGCGCGCCCCCCTCATACGCGACCTCGTCCCCCTGGCCGAGCTGGACCAGCTTGTTTTCGGGGCCTGGGACCCGATTCCCGACGACGCCTACGACAGCGCGGTTCACGCCGGTGTCCTGGAGCGCGGCGCCCACCTCGACCCGATCCGCGAATTCCTCCGCACGGTCAGGCCGATGCCCGCCGTCTTCGACACCGCCTACGTCAAGCGGCTCGACGGCCCGAACCGCAAGCGCGGGGCGAACCGGATGGAGCTGGCCGAGGCGCTGCGCGAGGACATCCGCCGCTTCAAGGCCGAAAACGACTGCGCGCGCGCGGTGATGATCTGGTGCGGATCCACCGAGATCTTCACGCGGGCGGGTCCGGCTCACGCAACCCCGGAATCCTTCGAACAGGCCATGCGCGACGACGATCCCGCCATCGCTCCCAGCATGATCTACGCTTGGGCGGCCATCATGGAGGGTGTCCCCTACGCGAACGGCGCCCCCAATCTCTCCGCCGACCTTCCCGCCCTGGAGGCACTCGCCCGGGAGCGCGGCGTTCCCATTGCCGGCAAGGACTTCAAGACCGGCCAGACTCTGATGAAGACGATCCTGGCGCCCGGTCTCAAGGCCCGGATGCTCGGCGTGCGCGGCTGGTTCAGCACCAACATCCTCGGAAATCGCGACGGCGAGGTCCTCGACGACCCCGAGTCCTTCCGCACCAAGGAGGAATCGAAGCTCGGCGTCCTCGACTACATCCTGCAGCCCGAGATGTACCCGGAGCTCTACGGCGACCTCTACCACAAGGTCCGCATCAACTACTATCCGCCGCGCGGAGACGACAAGGAGGGCTGGGACAACCTCGACATCTTCGGATGGTTGGGCTATCCGATGCAGATCAAGGTTGATTTCCTCTGCCGCGACTCGATCCTGGCCGCGCCGATCGTCCTCGACCTCGCGCTCTTCCTCGACCTGGCCGGACGCGCCGGGATGGCGGGAATCCAGGAATGGCTTTCCTTCTACTTCAAGAGTCCGCATATCCCGGAGGGCCTCTACCCCGAGCACGATCTCTTCATTCAGCACAAGAAGCTGAAGAATACGCTGCGCTGGCTCGCCGGCGAGAAACAGATCACCCACCTGGGGCGTGAGTACTACGAGTAGCCGGGCGCGATCGGGCAGGGAAGGCCCAGGCGCCGGGACCACTTCGGTGAAGCGCGGCCGGTTCATTGCGGTGGAGGGGGCGGAGGGCGTGGGGAAGACGACCCAGGCCGAGCAGTTGCGAATCTTCCTCGAGGCGGCGGGCATTCGGGTCACGGTCACCCGGGAGCCGGGCGGAACCGCGGTGGGGGAACGGATCCGCGAGCTGTTGCTGCATGCGCGCGACGCAAGGATCGCACCCGAAACCGAGCTGCTCCTGATGCTCGCGGCGCGGGCGGCGCTGGTGCGCGAGGTGGTGCGGCCGGCGCTGGCCGCGGGAAGGTGGGTGCTCTCCGACCGCTTCGACCTCAGCTCGGTGGCCTACCAGGGGTATGGCCGCGGCATCGACCCGGAGCGCGTCGCCCTGCTGAACGCCTTTGCCACGGGGGAGCTCAAGCCCGATCTCTGCCTGGTCATCGACCTACCGGTGGACGAGGGACTGGCGCGGCAGCGGCGCTCGGCGCGTCCCCTGGACCGCTTCGAGTCCGAGAACGCCTCCTTCCGGGAAAGGGTCCGCAACGGGTATCTTGAAATCGTCCATGCGGGCGCGGACGCGGTTCTGGTTTCCGGAGGCGGCAGCGTCGAAGAGGTGCGGGAGCGGGTGATCGCGGAAGTACGCGCGCGGCTGTTTCGGCCGGATTCGCTTCGGCCCGATTCGCACGCGGCCGATTCGCAGTTCCGGCCAGGTTCGCAGGAAGCCGGGGAAGGTTCATAGGGAAGGGTCGTCCGCAGGATTGCTCGCTGGGCCGGTCTTCGCAGGGCCGGCCACACGCCGGGGAGGCAGCCATGACACGAAGCCGCGGAGCGCTGGTGCCGGGGATGATCGCGCTGTTGGCGGTGGCGAGCGGGGGCTGGCTGCTGCAGCGCGGGGTCGAGCGGCAGGACAATGTCTATCTGAATGCGCGCTTGTTCGAAGAGGTTCTGGGACACATCCGCGAGGACTATGTGGGCGACGTCGATGTGGAGGAGCTCTACGAGGCCGCGATCTCGGGTGTGGTGGACCTTCTGGAGGATCCCAACTCGCAGTTCCTGCCCGCGGCCCGCTGGGAGGACGAGCGCATCCGCACCCAGGGGGACTACGGCGGAGTGGGGCTGGAGGTGGAGGACCGTGACGGATTCATCACCGTGGTGGCGCCGATTCCGGGGACGCCGGGAGCGAACGCGGGACTCAGGCCCGGCGACCGGATTGTGGAGGTGGACGGCGAATCGGTGGAGGGTCGGGTCACCGACCAGGTGGTGGATCTGCTGCGCGGCGAGCCGGGCACCGATGTCCGCATGGGGATCCGCCGGCCGGGGATGGAGGCAATCGTCCACTTCGACGTGACGCGCGAGCGGATTCATGTGCCCTCGGTTCCCTTTGCGGCGTTGCTCGAGGGCGGCGTCGGGTATGTGCCTCTGCTCGTCTTCAACCGCACCACGACCGAAGAGGTGCGCGCGGCGATCGATTCGCTCGCGGCCGAAGGAATGACCTCGCTGGTTCTGGATCTGCGCCGCAACCGGGGCGGACTCCTCACAGAGGGGGTGGCCCTCACCGATCTCTTCCTGGATCCGGGGCTGGACATCGTCGAGATCCGCGGCCGTTCGGCTCCGGCCGAGCGCTACCGTGCCCGCCGGGAACAGCGCTACCCCGATCTGCCCGTCATCGTGCTGGTTGCCTACGGGAGCGCGTCTGCCGCCGAGATCCTGGCGGGGGCGCTGCAGGACCACGACCGGGCCCTTCTGATCGGCTCCACGACCTACGGCAAGGGATCGGTCCAGACGCTCTTTCCCCTTGCGGGCGGGAATGTGCTCAAGCTCACCACGGCGCGCTGGTTCACGCCTGCGGGGCGCTCCATCCAGATGGCGGCCGAGGATCAGCGTTCGCGGGTCGAGCGCGGGGTGCTGACGGTGCAGGGCGATGTGGCCGAACGCCCCGATCTGGAGGGGAAGCCGGAGTTCAACTCGGCGCGCGGGCGGCTGGTGCGCGGCGGCGGCGGAATCGTTCCCGATCTCTGGGTGCTGCCGGATACCCTGGCGGTCGATGAGCGCGAGGCCGTGCGCGAGATCCTGAGCGCCGGAGGAATGTTCTGGACGGTGTTGCGCAACTGGGTGGTCGCCTACCTGCGGGAGAATCCCGGTCTGGAGAGCGGATTCGAGATCGGCGAGGCCGAGATGGCGGAGTTCCAGGCCGCGCTGGTTGCGCGCGGGGTTGAGGTGCCGCTGGCGACGCTGCGGCGGGCGGGCCGTTCGATGCGTTGGCTGATCGGGGGCGAGATCGCCGAACAGGCCTGGGGGGACCGGGGTCGGTTCGAGCGCGGCGCCCAGGACGATGCACAACTGGCCCGGGCGGTAGCACTCCTGCGGGCGGCGCGCGACCGGATGCATCTCTTCGAGCTGTCGGGGTCGTTGCCGGCCGCGCTGGAGAGCGGGGCCGAGGAACCCTCCCGGAGCGGCGGCTCGCCCAACTGACGCGGCGATTTCGGGACGGGAACAAGGCCTCTGCCGGGGCGCTCGCGCCGACGCTGGCGCGCCGCCGTGTCGGGGCGGAGAGGCGCCGCGCGAGCCAACTGTCCCATTTGGCCATTCGGATGCCCGTGCCGCGGGTGCACCTTGAAGCAAGGGCACGGCGGGCGGCGGTGCGGATCTGAACGGACGGCCCGGCGGCGCGGTCAAGCAGACGGTCACGACAGGAGATGGGCAACATGTTCGTGGATTCGGTCACGATCGAGGTCCGGGGAGGCAGCGGGGGAGCCGGTGCGGAGGCCTTCCGGCGCGAAAAGGGGGTGCCGCGCGGCGGACCCTCGGGCGGGGACGGGGGGAAGGGGGGCGATGTGCGGCTGCGGGTCGATGCCGGGCTGACCACGCTCAGCGATTATCGCTATCGTCGGCATCACCGCGCCCAACGGGGACGGCACGGCGGGGGATCCAACCGTACGGGCCGTGGCGGGGCCGGTCTGGAGCTGCGCGTTCCGCCCGGCACGATCGTGATCGACGACAAAACGGGGGCCGCGCTGGGAGAGCTCCTGGAGACGGGCGACACCCTGGTGGTCGCGCGGGGGGGACGGGGGGGACGGGGCAACGCGCGCTTCACCTCGGCCACGCGGCAGGCGCCCCGGCGCTGGGAGAGCGGCGAAGAGGGTGAGGAGCGCGTCGTCCGTCTCGAGCTCAAGCTGCTCGCGGATATCGGGTTCGTCGGGGAGCCGAATGCGGGCAAGTCCACCCTTCTTGCGCGCATCAGCAGGGCAACACCGAGGGTCGCGGACTACCCCTTCACCACCCTGACCCCCAACCTCGGAGTGGTGGAGCTGCCCAACTACCGGTCCTTCGTAGCGGCCGACATACCGGGCCTCATCGAGGGCGCCCACACCGGCCGGGGACTGGGCCACCGCTTTCTGCGCCACATCGAACGCACCCGCGCCCTCGCGATCCTCCTCCCCCTCGACGACGAAGATCCAGCCGCCACGCTGGCCGGACTGCGCCGCGAGCTGGAGGCCTATTCGCCGGCACTGGCCGAGCTGCCCTGGGCGGTGGTCTTCTCCAAGGCGGATCTGCACCTGGCGCAGGAACCGTTGCCCGTCATCGCCGATTCCGGCTCGTGGGGCCGCTGGCGCCTGAGCGCGGTGACGGGAGAGGGGGTGGACGACTTCCTGGAGGGGTGCTGGCGGCAACTGCGCCGAGTGGCCGCGGCGGGAGCCGAAGACTCATGACGGCCGAAGGCGATACCACGCCGGCCCTCACTCTCGCGGGGCTGCCCGGCATCGGCGCGAAACGGTTTCGGGCACTCATCGATCGCTTCGGTACGGCCGAGGCGGCGCTCGGCGCGGCTCCCGCGGCCTTCGCAGCGGCCACCGGCATCACCGGCGCCAACCCACTGGAGGAACGCTCCGGCGCGGCCCGGCGGGCGGCGCGCATTACCCGGCGGTGCGGAGAGCTGGGCGCGCGCGTTCTCGTCTATGGCACACCAGGTTACCCCCCTTTGCTGAACGCACTCCCCGGCCCTCCGCCCGTGCTCTTCGTTCTGGGCCGCTCCGGTCTCCTCCTCAAGCGCTGCGTGGCCATCGTGGGGTCGCGTCGGGCCACCGCCTACGGACGGCGGGTCTCGCGCGGCCTTGGTGCCTCCTGCGCGCAGGCGAACCGGTGCGTGGTCTCGGGGATGGCCATGGGGATCGACGCCGAGGCGCACCGGGGCGCGCTGCCGGGACCGACCGCCGCGGTACTCGGGTCCGGGGTTGATGTGCCCTCGCCGCCGCGCAACCGCGCCCTCTACGGCCACATCCTCAAGACGGGGGCGATCGTCTCGGAGTTCCCGCCCGGAGTCCCCGCCGAACCCCATCACTTTCCGCGCCGCAACCGGATCATCGCCGCGCTCGCCACCGACGTAATCGTGGTGGAGGCCTCGAACCGCAGCGGCGCCCTCATCACCGCCGAGATCGCCCTGGACCTGGGACGCGACGTGCATGCGGTTCCCGGTCCGATCGACCGCGCCACCTCCGCCGGTACCAACCGCCTCATCGCCGATGGCGCCGGGGTCATCTACGAGATCGGGCCGCTCGTGGGCACGGAGAGCGAAGACGCCCGGCTTCCCGGCGAACCCGAGTTGCGCGAACTCGTTCTGGCGCTGCCCGCCGCCCCGGTCGGGGTGGAGGAGATTGCAGCCCGCACCGGTCGCGCCCCGGAGGCGGTGGCTCCCCTCCTCACCATCCTGGAGATTCGCGGGTTCCTCACGCCCACGCGCGACGGCCGCGTCATGCGCACGCCGGGCGGGACTGCATCGCAAGAGGGCGGCGCTTCTCCGTTTCCGTCCACTGCCCGGGCTGCCGGCGAACGACCACCCTCGCCGCACCCATCGCTCCCCTCCCTGGAGACGGAGAGAGCGTGAGCGCGAGAGCCGGGGCGATCGCCCGGGGACCCGGCCCGCCGCCGCGGGCGACGCCCGAGATCCGTCACCTCTACGTGCACGCGCCCTTTTGCGCCCGCCGCTGCCGCTACTGCGACTTCGCGGTCACCGTGGACCGGAGGCCGCAGGGCGGACGGTGGTTGCACGCGATCGAGGCCGAGCTCGCGATCCTGGCGCGGGGCGGGGAGGTGCGGCTCGCCGACCGCATCGAGACCCTCTACCTGGGCGGGGGAACGCCGTCGCTCCTGAACACGGGGGCCGTGGCGGGGTTGGGGGCGGTGGTGGGGGCGCAACGGATGGCGGAAGACGGGTTCGAATGGACCGCCGAGGCCAACCCCGAATCCTTCGGCGACGAGACCGCGCGCGCCTGGGTCCGGGCGGGAGTCAACCGCATTTCCTTCGGCGTGCAGAGCTTCGACCCGGGGGCGTTGCGCTGGATGGGACGCCTGCACTCGGCTGCCGACGCCGCCCGGGCGATCGCGCTAGCCCGCGCGGCCGGCATCGGGAATCTCTCCCTGGACCTGATCTTCGGGCTGCCGGGTACGGTGGCGCGCGACTGGCGGCGCGACCTCGAACGCGCCCTCTCGCTCAATGCGCCGCACATCTCGCTCTACGGTCTCACGATCGAAGAGGGCACCCCCCTGGCGCGGCTCCTGCACGAGGGCCGCATCCGTCCCGTGGGCGAGGAGCGCTACAGCGACGAATATCTCCTGGCCGCGGAGCTTCTGGCGGCCGCGGGGTACGATCACTACGAGCTCTCCAACTTCGCGCGCCCCGGCTTCGCTTCGCGCCACAACCTGGCCTGCTGGCGCGGTGCGCCCTACCTGGGACTGGGCAACGGCGCCCACAGCTTCCACGGAGGCCGTCGCACCTGGAACGAACGCGACTGGGCGCGGTACGCCACCCGCATCGAGGCGGGCGGGCTCGCGCGCAGCGGCAGCGAGCGGCCCAACTCCGGCCAGCGTCGCCTCGAAGAGCTCTGGCTGGCGTTGCGCACGACCAGGGGCGTGGACCCGACAACGCTGTCCCCCGCCGCCCTTCCACGCCTCCAAAGCTGGTGCGCCCGCGGGCTGGCAACCGACCGGGACGATCGCATCCGCCTCACCCCCCGCGGCTGGCTCCTCCTTGATTCCCTCGCAGTGGAGCTCGACGCGGCCTGCGCCCATTCCCCGTCGTCCGCTTCCCCCTTACCCCTTCCCTTCGCTCCCTCCGGTCACCGCGAGATCGCAGGAGTCGCCCCGGACCGCGGCAGATCACGCGCACGCGATTCGGCGAAGCCCCTTCCCCTCGCTCCCTCCGGGATTATGATTCATTCCACGAAATCCTGCGAACCCGTCGGGGAAGGTTGCGAATGACGGTCGTTGAACGCCGCCCCGGACGCGGTCGGGAATCGCTGTCGGAACGCGAGCGGAGTATTCTCGAGGCCGTGGTCCGCACCTACGTTGAGACCGCTGAGCCCGCCGGCAGCCGCACCCTGGCCCGCCGCTACGATCTGGGTGTGTCGCCAGCGACGATCCGCAACACGATGGCCGATCTGGAGGACGATGGCTACCTGAGTCATCCCCACACCTCGGCCGGACGAGTTCCCACCGATCTGGCCTATCGCTTCTTCGTAGACCGGCTCGTGCGGCCCGAGGCGCTGGCCCCCGACGAAAAGATGCGCATCGAGGAGGAGATCCTCGCGGGGGCGGGAACGCTGGAGCGGATGCTGACGAACGCGGCGCGGGCGCTGGGACTCCTCGTCAATGAGCTGGGCGTGGGATCGGCTCCGCAACTGGACGACGCCCGCCTCCACAAGATCGACCTCATTCCGGTGTCGTCGCGGCGGGTGCTGATGGTGGTCACGATTCACTCCGGAATGGTGCGAACCATCTACGTCGATCTGCCCGGCGAGGCCCCCGGCAAGGGTCTGGACGGAATCGAAAGGGTCCTCAACGAGCGGCTGGCGGGTCAGACCTTCTCCGAGATCCGCAGCTCCTTCGGCGCCCGCCTGCGCGACGCGGTGGAGGATCCGGCGGGACAGGACATCCTCAACATCTTCATCGAATCGAGCGAAGAGCTCTTTGCGGCAAGTGTACCCCGCCCCGATGAAGTCGTGCTGGGCCGCACCTCCGCGATCGCCGGCCAACCCGAATTCGCCTCCAACCAGCGCCTGCGCGAGCTGATTGAACTGACCGAGCGCAAGGAGCTGCTGGCGCAGGTTCTGGGCGCGCGCGCGATAGAGGACGGGCCCTGCGTGACGATCGGCGGTGAACACGGACCGGAGCTGGCCGGATTCACCCTGGTCACCTCGGGCTACCGGCTGGGACGCCTGCGCGGAGTCCTCGGAGTGATCGGGCCGACGCGAATGCCCTACGAGAAGGTGATTGCGATCGTCGATTATACTTCGTCGCTGGTGACGCGCATGCTGGAGCCCTGACGCCGCGGTCGCAATCGGCCGGCCCGGCTCCCGCCACCGCCATCCCCACCGCGAATGCCCGAAATCCCCCAGGACCAGGCCCCCCAGGACAGGAAAGCCCCCCAGGACAAGCATGGCTGACTACTATTCCCTCCTCGGCGTGGCGCGCGACGCCACCCAGGACGAGATCAAGAAGGCGTACCGCAAGGCGGCGCTACGCGATCACCCCGACCGCAACCCCGGATCGACCGAGGCCGAAGAGCGCTTCAAGAAAGCGACCGAAGCCTGGGAGGTGCTCCGCGATCCTGAACGGCGGGCCCGCTACGACCGACATGGTCCGGAGGGCGCCCGGCCCCAGGGCGGATTCCAGGGCGGAATGAACTTCAACGACGCGCTCGAGGTCTTCATGCGCGACTTCGGGGGGTTCGGCGACATCTTCGGCGCACAGCGGGGCGGCCCGGTGCGTCCCACCCGCGGCAAGGCCGTGCGGCTCACGCTGCCGCTGACGCTGCGCGATGTGCGTAACGGGGCCACGCGAACGGTGCGCGTGTCGGTGCTCGACCGGTGCGATGGCTGCGACGGAAGCGGACGGCCGCCGGGGGCCCGCCAACGAAGCTGCGAGAGTTGCCAGGGAACGGGCGAACAGCGCGTGGTGCAACAGTCGGTCTTCGGGCGGTTCGTGACGGTGGCCCGCTGCTCCGGCTGCCGGGGGGAGGGGCGGATCGTCACCGAGCGCTGCAACGGTTGCCGCGGCGAGGGCAGGGTGCGGGTGAACCGCGAGATCCAGGTCGATGTACCGCCGGGCGTGTCCTCGCAGAACTTCATCACCATGCGGGGCGAGGGCAACGTGGGGCCGAACGGGGGGCCGCGGGGCGACATCGTTGTGCAACTCGAAGTGGCGGAGGATCCGCGCTTCACCCGCGATGGCAACGATCTGGCGGTGGAACTCCCCATCACCTTCGGGCAGGCAGCGCTGGGCGACCGGGTCACGGTTTCCACCCTGGAGGGCCGGAGCTGGGTGGAAATCCCCCCGGGAACCCAGAACGGCGATGTGATCCGCGTGGCCGGCGAAGGCGTCCCCCCCCTCAACGGCCGCCGCTGCGGCGATCTCCTGTTGCGGCTTGCGGTCTGGGTGCCGACCCACCTCACCGCCGAGCAGCGCCGCGCGGTGACCGAACTGCGCGACCTGGAGGACAGCGCGCCCGAGCGGATCGATTCCGGGGAAAGACGCGGCTTCTGGTCGCGGGTGCGCGAGGCGCTGGGGTGAAGGGGGGCGTTCGAGCAGGCCCATGCGGATGCAACCTGGTCCCGGCTGGGTTGATCGGCAGGATCGGCGGTCCGGATCCGCATTCAACTACCGCCAACGGTCCGCTACTTGCAGTCGGGTGCGGTCGTGCATCATGCGTCTTTACGAACCGGTATTGGCGCAGTGGCGTCAATCGCAATCGGGTGTAGCCTTGAGATTCCGTGTGCACAAGGAGGAGTGCATCTATTTCTGCACGACTTCGAAACAAACCCTTGAGGAGGCCAGAACGGTGATCGGGACCTTCATCGAACGCTACAACACCGGCTGGCTTATCCGGCGGCACGGGTACATGACCCCGGCCCGCGCCCGAGAGAAGCTCGGCCGAAAGGCGGCTGATGCCCAACTAACTATAACTAAGTCTAAGCCGTCCACTTGTCCAGAACACCCGAACCGGACAGTATGACGCAGCTCGGAAGCCGTGGCCGCGGATGCCTTCCCTTACGGATGCTCCTATTGGCATGGGTACTGGGTGGGTGCACGGAACCGACCAACCAAGCTGTCCATCCTACCAAGTCGAACCTTCCTCCGGTAGGCAGCCCCGCGATTGTCGGCAGTTCGCAGCCCGCTGACTTGGCGCCCGATGCGATGCAGCACTGGACCAGTGTCCGCGATGCGCTACTCGCGCGCCCCAGTGCGATTCTGGCGCTGGGACAGCTTGGCGACGATTCGGACGCTCCCGATGTGTTTGCGATAGAGATCGATGTGGCAACCGATACGTCCGGAAGGGTCTTCGTTCTTGACGTGCAGAATCGGACCGTGAAGATCTTTGGGAGCGCAGGCGAGTATATCGGCAGTGTGGGCCGGTCTGGGCAGGGGCCGGGCGAGTTCGCGACCCCGACCGCCCTCGAGGTGCTCCCGGACGGGCGTCTGATCGTATCGGACAGGGGCCGGATCAAGGTGTTTCAAGACACGCCGACGGGCTATTCCCATGAGGTCTCGCACCCGATCGATTTCGTTCCGCGAAAAGCTTGCTCCGCAGACGGCAGGTTCTTTGCGGCAGGCTGGAGCGCGACCAGGGAAAGGATTGTGCACGAGGTTCCGCTGTCAGGCGACAGATTCTCGGAATCGTTCGGAGATGGGTACCTTTCGGATTCGCCCTTGGTGCGAGACCAGTTGTCACGGGGTCTGGTTGCTTGCCTTTCAGATCCACTCCGCCTTTTCTTCGCCTATAATCAGATTCCCGTTGTCAAGGCTTACTCAGCGAGCGACGGAAGCCTCATGTGGGAGGCACAGGTTGAAGACTACCTGCAGGCCTCTATCACCGAATACGATTTCGGCCGTAGCCTGGGCTTCTCCGGAGATCCACAGGACCATGCCGTGTCCCTTACGCCGACATCGCAGCGTACAATTCTCTTTCAGACGATGCGACTGCCGGAAAAGGTGCCCGGAGCGCTTCCCGAAACCGATGATGTTCAGGTCCGGAGCCACCTGATTGACGCGGAGAGCGGCCAGGGCGCTCTCATTTCGACCTCTTTGCCGCTGATTGCCGAGGCAAACGCGCACACCTACGTCGCCATGTGGTTGCTACCATATCCGAGGATCGAAGTGCGGAAGTGGAATCGTCAGACTCTGACCGGAGAAAGATGAGATGAACGCAATCAGTTGGAGACCATCAGTACGGAATGCCCTAGCGACGACGCTGTGTGGCGTCTCTCGCCGGAGCGCGGTCATCGGGTGGTTGACGGTCTTCGTCATGTTCGGCTGCTTCGACGGCGGCGGCAATGTCAGGAGGGGCTGGCTGTCGGCTACCGACGGGGCATCCCTGGAGCACCTCGACTCGCTGGGCGTGCATGTGAGGGAGCTCCGCCGCTTCAAGCTGGACGAACCGGCCCTATCCAATGTCAGCGCACTGGCCGAGTGGGGGGACGGCACCATCTGGTTGGCTTCCCAATCCGGCGAGACGATATGGGAGCTCGGAAGAGCTGCAAGCCAACTGCGGCGGGTACGCGAAGATGGAGATCAGCCGGGTGGGTTTGGCCGCGCACTGGCAATGGTACCCATGTCCGATGGTGGCGTCCTCCTGGTTGGGTCCAACGGCGTTCAGCAGTTCTCCGATCGATTCGACAGTGGCGCCTTCCATTCTTTCAACCGATTCATGGTCCGCGGTCTGGCCGTGTTCGACAACGGCGATTATGTGATCAGCTACGGCCAGTACCCAGACGATCCGCATGTCGCGTACTCCCTGCATCGCTTCGGGAGGGACGGGACGCACCAGTCAAGTTGGCATCCTGCATTTTCCCATGAAGACTGGAGGTTGGTACCCTACCTGAGCGGTGGGCCGGTGACGGTGACCGATGATGGAGATCTGTTGGCACTTGAAGCCGCTCCGTTCCGCATTACGAGGTATGAGGGCGGACTTCCTGGCTCGGGCGATACGCTGTTGGAAGACGAGACAATTTTGTCCATTTCGGAGTTGCAAAGGGCGCTCGGATCGGGCAATGGATCCTACTCCCCTCAGTGGAATCAGTCTGTGCTGCTTGACGAGATCGAAGGCGGTCTAATCCTGAGCGTCGTGAAGGAGACAACCGGCGATAGGCGCAGATGGCAGAGCCTGTGGATTGTTGCGTCGCCCGGCGGGGTCGTAATGGCCAGGACACGTGTCGACCGCTACTATTGGTTCATGACGCCGCTGGCGTCCGGTCACTATCTGGGTTTCCACGATGGTGACCTCGTGGAACTCGATGTCACCTTGGGCGCTTTCGAATGACGGGTGGATGGCTCCAGGAACTGGTCATGGTCTATGTCGGCGCGGCCGGTTGCGAAGCATCGAATCGACCGGAGATGGCGGATCATTTGGCTACGATCCGTGCTGGTTTGGCCCAAGTACGTGGCAGCAATTGACTCTCGGTTCGTTACCGTGGGGATTGCCGCTTCCAGGCGCTCACCTGGTCCGGATAGAGCTCATGCCGCGCCGCGATCGCCTGCACGCTGTCGCGCTCCTGAAGCGCTTCCACCGCGCGGCACCCGGGCCTTGAACTCCGCCGCCGCGAATCTCCGTCTCTTCCTGGCCATCTCGGTGCCTCCTGTTCATCAATGGAATCCACCCTTAACGACCTGTCCACGAAAAACCGGGACCACCTCAGGGTCGACAGGATTTCTCCCATGTCTGACCGAGGAGTTCCCGCCAACTTGATTTCGTGCTCCCACTGAGCAAATCATGTGCTCCCCGGCTGCCGGGATCACGGAGCGCCAACCAAATGTCGACACGGTGTTTCTCGCGGGCGGCCTCGCAACGACATCACCCTACCGCCCACCCCCCCGCCCGGCCCCATAGCGCAATTCCGGGTCCGAGAGGCCAAAGCGCGACGCCGTCGTCAGGAGCTGTCCGGCCCGTTCGGCGTGCATGATCCAGCGGGCCACATCGGTGCGCGATTCCGGATTCACCTCCTCGGCCATCGCCGCGAGGCTGCGCCAGAGCATCGTCGCCAGCCAGGGACGGAGCGGTCCGTCATCGGGGTCCATCAGCACGATCCAACTGTCCAGAGCCGTTTCGCCATCGTTGTCGGCAGCCACCTCCAGGCGCGCCAGCCGTCCTTCCGCATCTTCCAGCACCAGGTCGAGCGCCTCGGGCGTCAGGTGGACCGGCGGGCGGCACCGTAGCAACTCGCTCGCCAGCCGCCCCTGCGAGAGCGCTCCCGGACCGGTGCGCTGAAGGACCTCAACGACGCGTTCCACCGTGCGATTCATCTGTTTACCGTGCGATTCAATGGTTTGCCTTCGTTGCACCGGAGGGGCGAAAGGCGTGCGCGCAGGCCCTCGCGGCGTCCCGAGATACCAAGTTCGTAATTCTCATCAGCAGACTCGTCAGAACGGGATGGCGGGCTATCGGTACCCGGAGGCGACAGGGCGACCAGCAGCATGATTCGCACCAATAACGAATCCCCCAATCGTTCCGGTTGCCGGCGACCTTGTCAACGGTGAAGCCAGGTCTTCATTTCCTGTGGACTTCAGGACTTTCGCTATCGATTGAGTCCCCAATGAACCTTCTCAAGATCTGTATTCCGATGTGGGCGACGCTGGTGGTCGCGGGGTGTGGAGACGCCGCCATGGAGCCGCCTGCACCCGTTGAGGCTCCGCGGGCCACGACGATCACCGTCAATCCGTCGCAGCTCCACCTGAAGGCGCTGGAAGCGACCGCGCAGCTGACCGCCGAGGTCCGCGACCAGCGCAACCAGGTCATGGCCGGAGTTGCCGTAACCTGGTCGTCGAACGACGCGGGCATTGCGAGAGTCGACGCGGCCGGACTGGTGGGGGCGGTAGCCAACGGCAATGCGACAATCACCGCGACGGCGGGGTCGGTGGTGGGGAGGGCCGCGGTCGTCGTGGAGCAGGAGGCGGTCACGATGCGGCTGGCTCCCGCAGCCCTGGAGTTTCGGGCATTGGGCGACACGGTGCGCCTTGTGGCGGAGGCGGCGGACGCGAACGGGTACGCGGTCGGGGTAGCGTGGTCGTCAAGCGACAGCAAAGTGGCGACCATTGACGGCTCGGGACTGGTGGTGGCGGCGGGCAACGGGACCGCGAGGATCACGGCGACGGCGGGCACGGTGACGGAGATGGCTGCGGTGGTGGTGGAGCAGGAGGCGGTTGAACTGATTGGACTACCGGCTGTGGACACGATCCTGTGGTACAATGAGCCGGGCGACACGGTTCGCCTTGTAGCGGAGACCGTGGACGCCAACGGGCATCCGGTTGAGGGCTTGCAGGTCGAATGGTCGTCGAGCCTTGCCTGGGTCGCGACGGTCGATGGGGGCGGGCTGGTCCGGGGAGCCGGCGAAGGCGTAACCGTTGTCACCGCGGCAGTGGCCAGCCTGCGGGCGACCACGGAACTCGCGGTGGTCAACCGGGACAGGGCGGCTCTTGTTGCTCTCTACCATGCGACCGACGGGCCGAATTGGGAACGCAACCGAAACTGGCTCCGCGCCGGGATGCGGGACTGGGAGGGCGTCGTTACGAACGTCCGCGAGGATGGCGTCGTGACGGTCCTGGGCATAAGCCTTGGAGAGAACAGGCTGACCGGTCCGATCCCGCCGGAGATCGGCAGACTCACCGCGCTGAGCTGGTTGCACCTTAGCAAGAACAGGCTGACCGGTCCGATTCCGCCTGAGGTCGGTAATCTTGCGAACTTGACATCGTTGTGGCTACACAGCAACCGACTCGTGGGTCCGATTCCGCCGGAGATTGGCAGTCTTGCGCGGCTCAGAAGCCTGGAGTTATCCCTCAACCAACTCACCGGGCCCATCCCACCAGAGCTGGGGAATCTGGATGACCTTCAACTCCTGAGTATCATCCAGAACGCCCTGACCGGTCCGATTCCGCCAGAGATCGGCAAACTCGCAAACCTCACATCCCTTTGGCTCCGTGACAACCAGCTCACTGGCCCGATCCCCCCTGCACTCGGGAATCTCTCGGCGCTCGAAGCGCTACAGATTAGCCAGAACGCGCTGACCGGTCCCATTCCCCCTGAACTCGGGAATCTCGCCGCACTGCACACCCTGCACCTCTACGGCAACGCCCTGACCGGTCGCGTGCCCCCGGAACTGGGCGATCTCGCCGCGCTGAAATCACTGGAGATCTACGCTAACCCCACCCTCTCGGGTGCCCTGCCGCAGACGCTCACCCGGGTTCCGCTCGCGACCTTCTACTGGGACGCAACTCAGTTGTGCTCACCGCCCAACGAGGCATTCCAGAGATGGCTGCAAGGCATCGCCAGACACCGCGGCGGCCCATTGTGCCCGTGACGGCGAGTAGCCGAAACGGCAGCCTCGCGGCAATGGGGCTCAGCCGTCTTGGATGACACAAATCCGTTCGGATCGATTCCCGCACGGTTCCACCGCCGCAATCCGGAGTGAAGGGGGTCCCTGCGAGCTTCCGCCCGGGCGAGACACCATATTCGTTCTCCGCATCAGCAAGGCCATCAGCGCCGGGAACCCCGGCAGGGAGGCGCCGCGTGACCACCGCGCCGGATCGGAAACCGCCCCGGGCCACCGAACGGGCGCTGCGGATCCTGGAGTTCGAGCGGGTCCTGGCGCATATCGCGCGCGCGGCTGCGACGGAAGCCGGACGACGGGAAGTGATGGCGTTGCGGCCTGGTCTGGATCGCGAGCGCATCCGCCACGGGCTGGCCGCGGTCGTGGAGGCCGGTGAGTTCCTGGCCGGTCACCCGCACTGGTCCTTCCCCGAGCTTCCCGAACCTGGCGAATCGCTGAATCGCCTTGGTCTGTCCGGGTCGGTCCTCACCGCGGCGGAGCTGGCCTCGGTGGGAGCGCTCCTGGCCGCCGGCCGCGCCGTGCTCGCCGTCCTGGCTGCGGCCGCCGCCGATGGAGCTCTCGCCGCCCTGGCCCGCCGCGTCGTCGCGAACCCCGGACTCGAATCCGCCCTGGCCCGCAGCGTCGACCGCGAGGGCCGCGTCCTGGACGAAGCCAGCCCCGAACTCCGTCGCCTGCGCGCGCGTCTCGCCGGCGCGCACAACAGAGTCGTCGCCCACCTGGAGTCCTTTTTGAAGGGTGTGGACGACCGCCACCGCGTGGCCGGCGCTTCGGTTACCATCCGCGAGGGCCGCTACGTGATTCCGCTGCGCCGCGAGGGGAAGCGCACACTGGGCGGCTATGTGCACGACGAATCGGCCTCCGGCGCCACCGTCTTCATCGAACCTCCCTCGGCGATCGCGATGATGAACCAGGTGCGCGCCCTGGAGCGCGCCGAGTCCCGCGAGGCCGAACGGATCCTGCGCGACCTCACCGGCCGCTGCCGCCCTCTGGCCGATCCCTTGCGCGAATCCCTCAAGTCGCTGGCCCGCTTCGACCTGCTCCTTGCCCTGGCCCGCGCCGCCCGCCGCTGGAAGGCCGCGTCACCCGGGATTGCCGAACGCGATCTGGTCATCCGCGATGGCCGCCATCCCCTGCTCCTCGCGGCCGGAATCGATGCGGTGCCCTTCGATCTGGCGCTGGAGGCGGACGAGCGAACCCTCGTCGTCACGGGCCCCAACACCGGCGGCAAGACCGTCTTCCTCAAGTCGGTCGGGCTGATCGCCGCGCTGGCGCAGTCCGGGGTCATTCCGCCGGTCGGGCCGGGGACTCGTCTGCCGCTCTTCAACGCCTTCTTCGCCGACGTGGGCGACGAGCAGTCGATCGCCGATTCCCTCTCGACCTTTTCGGCGCATCTCCGCAATATGCGGGTCATTCTGGAGGAAGCGGGGCCGGACTCGCTCGTCCTGATCGACGAACCCGGAGGAGGTACCGATCCGGCGGAGGGGGAAGCGCTGGCGCGCGCGCTGGTTGAGGCTCTGGCCGAGCGCAAGGCGCTGGCGATCGTCACCTCCCACCTTGGGGGACTGCGGCGGCTGGCCCGGCCCGGCAATGGAATCGTGAATGCATCGCTGCACTTCGACGCCGGGCGGCTGCGTCCTACCTACCGCTTCGCCACCGGCCGCCCCGGACGCAGCTACGGTCTGGCGATCGCTCGCGGACTCGGCTTTCCGGCCCGGATACTGGACCGCGCCGAGGAGCTGCGCGACGACCGGGAGGCGCGGGTGGATGAACTGCTGGCGAGCCTGGAGGCCAAGGAGCGCACGGTGAGTGTGCGGCTGGCCGAACTGGAGGCCGCACGGGACCGCATCGCCGCCCTTCGCACCGAGGTGGATGCCCGTGCGGAGGCGTTGCGGAAGAGAGAGCGGGAACAGCTTCGGCGGTCGCGGCGCGAGGCCCGGCGGCTGCTGCTGGAAGCGCGGCGCGAGGTGGAGGCGGTGATCGCCCGGCTCCGCGAAGAGGGGCGGGCAGGGGAGGCGCGCGAGGCGGCGATTCGCGGGGCGCGGCGCAGGGTGGAGGCGGCTGCGCGGGCGCTGGCGGCGGATCCGAAGGAGGGGGAGGGAGGGCGCACGAACCGCTCCGGGAAGGATCCGACGGGACCGCTTGCCGAGGGATCCGCCGTGCTGGTGACCGATCTGGGGGCGCGGGGCAGAATCGTCGGCGAGCAGGAGGGGAAGCTGGTGGTGCAGATCGGCGGGATGCGTCTGCGGGTGGAGCGTTCCCGCATCGAGGCGGAGGAAGTGGGCCGAGCGGGTGGCCGCGACGAGGGGGGCGGGGGCGGGGCGGGGGGGTGGACGATCCCCGATCCGGACACCCAGATCGATCTTCGGGGACAGCGCGCAGACGAGGCGGAGCGGTCGCTGCACCTGGCGCTGGACGGGGCAACGGTGGCCGATCTGCGCGAAATCCGCATCATTCATGGAAAGGGAACGGGGGCGTTGCGCGAGAGGGTGACGGCCGTGCTGGACGCCGATCCGCGCGTGGCCGCGTTTCGCGCCGGCAAACCCGCAGAGGGCGGCTACGGTGTCACGGTCGCCAGGATCGGGAAGCGCAAGCGATCGGAGGGACCGGGATGATTGGAGGGCCGGCATGGCCGGTGGGCCAGGAGAGCCGAGGCGGCCAGAATGACGGGAGGGCCGGCAATGTCGTGGGGGCCGGCATGATCGGGGGACGCAGGTGATCCGCGACCGCGTCGTCGAGGAGGTGCGGGCCCGCGCCGACATCGTGGCGATTATCGGCGAGTTCGTCTCGCTCAAGAAGGCCGGCAAGGACTACGTGGGTCTCAGTCCTTTCAAGGACGAACGCACGCCCTCCTTCTATGTGGTTCCCGCCAAGAACTTCTTCCACGATTTCTCCTCCGGCGAATCCGGCGACGTCTTCCGCTTCCTGATGAAGCACCTGGGAATGGCATTCGTCGACGCCGTCAAGCATGTAGGGGCGCGCTGCGGGGTCGAGGTGCGCGAGGTACGCGGCCGCAAAAAGGGAGACGATCCCTGGCGGCCCTATTACGAGGCTTCCGCCTTCGCCAACTCCTTCTTCCTGGAACGGCTCTGGGAGTGGGAGGGGGGAGGGAAGGCGCGCCGGTACCTCGAGGGGCGCGGAATCGGGCGGGAGGAGGGGGAACAGTTCCGCATCGGCTACGCCCCGGACTCCTGGGACGCCTTTCGCACCGCGGCCGCCCGCCACGAAATCGACGAGAAAATCCTGCAGGAGCTCGGGCTCGTCAAGGTGAACGAGAGCGGAGACCGCAAGTACGACGCCTTCCGCAACCGCATTACCTTCGCCATCGAGTCGCCGGCGGGGCGGGTGCAGGCCTTCGGGGGAAGGATCCTGGAGGGCGGCGACGGCCCCAAGTATCTCAACTCGCCGGAGAGCTACATCTTCCAGAAGGGTAGCGTCCTCTACGGCCTGCGGTGGGCGCGCAACGAGATTCGCAAGCAGGGGGCCGCGCTCCTCGTCGAAGGGTTCATGGACGCGGTTTCGCTGGCGGTGGCCGGTCTGCCCAGCGCCGTCGCGCCGCTCGGCACCGCACTGACTCCCGAACACGCCGCCCTCCTGCGGCAGTACACCGGACACGTCCGCATCCTCTTCGACAGCGACCCGGCCGGACTCCGCGCCACCTTCCGCGCGGCCGACATCCTGCTTGCGCACGGGCTCCAGGTCTCGGTGGCCACCCTCCCCGACGGCGAGGACCCCGACTCGGTGGCGCGTTCGGGGGGCGCCGGGGCGTTGCGGCTCTACATCGGGCAGGCCGTCGATGTCCTGGACCGCAAGCTGACCATCCTGGAGGAGCGCGACGCCTTCCGGTCGATCGAGCGCTCCCGCGACGCCCTCGACCGGCTCCTCCCCACGCTACGGGCCGTGCGCGATCCGGGTCTACGCGACATCTACATTGCGCGGGTAGCCCAGCGGACGGGAGTCCGGCGCAGGACCCTGGAGGCCGAGCTGGCGGAGGTTCCCGTCCCGGCGTCCCGCCGGGGCGTCCCCCGGAGGCCGCGCCGGGCGCCGCCGCCGCGGCTCCCCGGTCTCGGCACGGAGCGTCTCTTCATCCTCTTCCTCCTCAAGCACCGCGACTGGGTGGAGAGGGCCGGCGAACGCGTGGGACCGTCGGATTTGGAGGACCGTGCCTATCGTGTCATCTTCGAAGAGCTTCTTGACGATCCGGAACTCGGGGCCCTGCCGGAGGGAACGGTGCGGGAAGCGGTCGTGCGCTTCGAGCGCCTGATGGGGGACCCGGAGGTTCCGTCCCCCGCCGAGGAGATCTTCGCGGACATCGTCCCCAGGATCAGTACGGCCCGAGACCGCCGCCTGGAGGCCATCGACTCCGAGTTTCCAGCGGCCGACGAACCGGAGAAGACGAAGCTGCTGGCGGAAAAGCGAAAGCTGATCATTGGCGAGAGGCCGGTCATCGGCGAGAAGGAATCCCGCCCTGTCGACTGGCGCAGGACGGCGCGGCGCGCGGCGGGAAAGTCGAAACCCTGACGAAGAGAGAGAGCGAGTGACGGCGGAAACCGACCAGATCTCCAGCCGGTTGCTGGAGCTACAGAATATCGACGAACGGATCCGGGAGACGAGGAAGCGGGTGGAATCCTACGGCCCGGCGATGGCAGCGGTGGACGAGCCGGTGCGCCGTCTGGAAAAGGAAGTGGAGGTGGCGACCGAGCGGTTGCGCGATCTGCACCTGGAGGAAAGGCGGTTGCGTCTCTCGGCCGAGGACAAGCGGCTCCGGGTGCAGCGGCTGAAGAACCGCGAGGTGCGGACGATGCGCCAGGAGGTGGCGGTGCAGGCCGAACTGGGGATGGTGAACCGGGCGCTGGACCGCGAGGAGCTGGATGTGCTGAACCTCCTTGACCAGGTGGCCAGGTTCGAGGAACGCCGCGAAACGCAGACGCGTGAGCTGGAGGAAGCACGGTCGTCGGTGGAGTCGGAGCGTCTGGCGATCGCGCAGGAGGAAGAGGAGGCGCGCGCGGAGCTGGCCGGGCTGGAGGCGGATCGCGCGAGCTTTGCGGCGGGAATCAACTCGCGCTTTCTCGGGCTCTACGATTCCCTGGCGCGCGGCGGCCGCCGCGATGTGGTCACCCGGATGACCGGCGACGGGGCCTGCGGATCGTGCTATTCGCGCATTCCGCTACAACTTCAAAACGAGATTCGCACCACGGCGCCGCTGGTTCGCTGCGAGGCCTGCGGCGTGATCGTTACGGCGCCGCTCGCGCCGGAAGACGACGCACCGAAGGAGTCGGCGGCTCCCTCGTGAGTGCGGCGGTCCGGGACCGGCGGCCGACCGCGCCCCGGCCCGACTGGAAGCAGGCGCCCCCACCCGACGGGGAAGCGGCCCGGCGTCTCGCCCGCGAACTGAATCTTCCTCTGCCGCTCTGCCGCCTGCTCGTCGTGCGCGGCCACGCGGCCCCCGCGGCGGCGCGTGCCTTCCTGCGCCCCCGTCTGGAGGAGCTGCACGACCCCGGCCTGCTGAAGGGGGCCGGACGGGCGGCCACGCGCATCGCGCGGGCGGTAGAGCGGAGCGAACTCGTTGTGGTGCATGGCGATTACGATGTGGACGGCATCACCGCCAATGCGCTGCTGACCCGCTGGATTCGCGATCTGGGCGGCCGCGCCGAAGCCATCGTCCCCGACCGCGTACGCGACGGCTACGACCTTTCGGCCACCGGAGTGGCGCGCGCCGCCGAGCTGGGCGCGGATCTCCTGATCACCGTCGATTGCGGGATCGTGGCCCACGAGGCGGTGCGCATGGCCAACGCGGCCGGCATGACCGTCATCGTCACCGACCACCACCAGCCCGGCCCCACCCTCCCCGACGCCTTCGCGGTCGTCAATCCGATGCAGCCGGGGTGCTCGTATCCGAACCGCCACCTTTGCGGCGCGGGGGTGGCGTGGCGAGTCGGCCAGCAGTTGGCGCGGCTGCGGGGGCGTCCCGCTGGAGATGCGCACCGCTACCTCGATCTGGTGGCCATCGCCACGGTCGCCGACCAGGTCCCGCTCGCGGGCGAAAACCGGATCCTGGCGCACTACGGGCTGCGGGTCGCGCAGCACACCGAGCACGCCGGGCTGCGGGCGCTGATGCGGATCGCGGGGTTGGAGGAGGGCGAACGTCCCGACTCGCGGGCGGCGGGCTTCCGGATCGGGCCGCGGATCAATGCGGCGGGGCGGGTGGGAGATGCGAACGATGCGCTCAAGCTCCTCCTGACCGACGACGAAAAGGAGGCCGAGCGGCTGGCGGAGCGGCTCGAGAAAAACAACCGCGACCGCCGCGAGATCGAAGCGAAGGTGGCCGAACAGGCCTTCAGGAAGGTCGCGCGGGAGTGGCGGCCGGAAGAGGAGCCGGTGGCGGTGGTGGCGGGGGAGGGGTGGCACGCGGGAGTGATCGGAATCGTCGCGTCGCGGCTGGTGGAGCGGGTGGGCCGGCCGGTGATCGTGGTCGGGGTCGACCCGGAGAAGAAGATGGGAAGGGGAAGCGCCCGTTCCGTTCCCGCGCTCGACATCCATGCGGCCATCGGCGGGTGTCGCGATCACCTGGTTCGCTTTGGCGGACACCACCAGGCGGCGGGGCTCGACATTCATCCGGACCGGCTTCCCGGTTTCCGCGCGGCATTGGCACGAGCGGCGCGCAAGTTGCTGGACGGAGCCGATCCCCGGCCCGAGCTCCGCATCGACATCGAGATCGCCCTGGAGGAGGCCGGGGCCCGCTTCCACCACTTCCTCCGGTACATCGGTCCCTTCGGGCGGGGCAACCCCGAGCCGGTCTTCATGGCGCGCGGCGTTGAGCTCAAGGGAACGCGCACCGTCGGGGCCGACCGGAGTCACCTTCGTCTGGCCATCTGCGGGGACCGAACTTCCCTGCAGGGCATCGCCTTCGGGCTGGCGGAATCGCTCACCCCCGAGATGCTGGGTGGACGCTCCGGCCCGGATCCGCGCACCGACCGCTGGCAGGGAGCCGATCTTCCCCCGCTGGATGTGGCCTTCCATCTCGTCGAGAATCACTTCCGGGGCGTGACCACGATCGAGGCCCGGGTGCTGGATCTGCGGCCGCCCGGCTGACCCCGCCGCCGAAGTCCCAATGTCTCCGTGCCGTACGCGGGGTCATTGCCCTTCCCCCTCAGGCCGACCTGTTTCCGGAGACAACCCGTTCGTGCGCATCATCGCCGGCACCTGGAAGAGCCGCAGGCTGGAGACCCTGTCCGGGCGAGGCGTGCGGCCCACCACAGACCGCGTCCGCGAAGCCTGGATGTCGATTCTGAGCCCCCGTCTGCCCGGTGCCCGCGCCCTTGATCTCTTCGCCGGATCGGGGGCGCTCGGCCTGGAGGCGCTCAGCCGGGGCGCCGCCCACGTCACCTTCGTCGAACGCAGCCGGCGCTCGCTGGGCGTCCTCGAACGCAATGTCGCAACCCTCGGCGCCGAGTCCCGCTCCACCGTCATCGCGGGCGAAGCACTTGCCCATATCCGGGGCACGGGTGCAGCGTACTATGATCTGGCCCTGGCGGATCCCCCGTACGAACGCGGCTTTGCGGCGCGCGTGGCCTCGCTCTACCTGCGGACGCCCTTCGCCCGGGAGCTGTGGATCGAGCACGACATCCGGGAGACGCTGCCCGGAGATGTGATCGGGGAACAGCGGCGATATGGCGACACCGTCCTCACCAGGGTCATCGCCAGAGGAGGTGACGCATGACCAGTTCCAGCCGCGTCGTGGCGGTCTATCCCGGTTCCTTCGATCCCGTCACCCTGGGGCACGAAGATGTGGCCCGCCGCACCCTGCGGGTCTGCGATCGCCTGATCGTCGCCGTTGCCCACTCGTCGTCCCAGCAGAAGCACCACCTCTTTTCGGTCGCCGAGCGCCTGGAGATGCTGCGCGAGGTCTTCGCCGAAGAGCCCCGCATCGAGTGCGTCTCCTTCAGCGGGCTGCTCGTGGAGTTCGCCCGGCGGCAGGGCGCGCGCTTCATCGTTCGGGGCCTGCGCGCGGTCTCCGACTTCGAGTACGAGTTCCAGATGGCGCAGATGAACCGCGAGCTGTCGCAGGAGGTGGAAACGGTCTTCCTGGCGCCCGATGTGCCCTTCTCCTTTCTCTCGGCCTCGCTGGTGCGCGAGGTGGCGTCGCTGGGTGGGGAAGTTCGGGGATTCGTGTCGCCAATTGTGCGCGAACGTCTGCGGCGGCGGCTCGCCTGATGGGGATTGTCGGGGTGGGTGGGTCGCGTGGCTGGCGCTGCCTGGCCGGATGCGCCGGGTTTGGGCGGAAGCGGAGCTGGCGGTGAGCGACACGGTGGTGATCGGGCCCCGGGGGCCGGTCATGGTGGGCAGCCGGCGTGAGCTCGAGCGCCGCGTAAGGAAAGAGGGGGCGGGTGCGGGGCGGGTGGTGATTGACCTGGCGCGCGCCCAACACATCGATGCTGAGGGGATCGCGACGCTCATTGAGCTCGCCGCGCGAATGCGGACGGAGGGACGCGAACTGGTCCTGGCCGCACCGGGGAAGGGGATGCGCCGCCTCTTTGAATTGACCGGGCTGGATGCGCGGATTCCGGTCCGGGCCACGGTCGCGGCGGCGCTGGGGGAGGGGGGGGATGAGAAGGAAGCCGCGAAGGACGATGCGCCGTGAGGGGACCGCGTCCGGCCCGGGCGGCAAAGAGGTCGCTGGGCCAGAACTTCCTGGTGGACCCGAATCTGCAGCGACGGATCGTGGGTGCGGTGGGGGCGGGGGCGGGGGACCGGGTGCTGGAGATCGGGCCGGGACGGGGCGCGCTCACCGATCACCTGGCGGCGGCCGGCGCCCGCGTCACGGCGGTGGAGCTGGACGACGCGCTCGCGGCCACGCTCGAGGCCCGCTACGCCGGCAATCCACGGGTCGCCATCGTGCACGGCAACATCCTCGACACCGAGTTGCCGACGCTCCTTCCCGGCTGGGAACGGACCCGGGTCGTGGGCAACATCCCCTACAACATCACCACGCCCATCCTCTTCCGCCTTCTGCGCGCGCCCTTTCCGGCCGACATCGTCCTGACCGTTCAGGCCGAGGTCGCGGACCGCATCCTGGCCGGACCCGGCAGCCGCACCTACGGAGCGCTCTCGGTCGGGGTCGGGGTCCATGCGCGCGCCACGCGGCTCTTTCGGGTGCCGAAGGGCGCCTTTCGCCCCATGCCCGGGGTCGAGTCGGCCGCGCTCCGCATCACCCCCCGCTCCCCGCCCCCCGTCACGGCCGCCGAGGCCACGCGCATCCGCACCCTGACCCGGGCCGCCTTCTCGTGGCGCCGCAAACAGATGGGCACGATCGTGCGCCGTCACCCCGATCTCCTCTCCCGGGCCGAGCCGGTGCTGGCCGCCCTGGCCGCGCGCGGACTCTCCTCCACGCTGCGCCCGGAACAGCTCTCGGTGTGCGACTTCATGGCGCTCGCCCGGGTTCTCGCCGGATCCGCCTCATGAGCGCCCCGCCCCGCATCCCCGAAGCCACCATCCGCCGCTTCTCGCTCTACCTTCGCCACCTCGAGGTTCTGGCGCGCGGAGATGTCGAACACGCCCCGAGCGGTCTCCTCGCCGCGCGCATCGGCACCACCGCCGCGCAGGTGCGCAAGGATCTCTCCCACCTGGGATCGTTCGGCAAGCGCGGGCTCGGCTACTCGGTTCCCGCCCTGACCGCCGTGCTCCGCCGGACGCTGGGACTGGGCCGCGACTGGCGGGTGGCGCTCCTCGGCGCGGGACGGATCGGCACGGCCCTCTTCCAGTACGAACCTTTCCGCCGCCGCGGATTCTGCATTACCACCGTGATCGACGCCGATCCCCGCAAGATCGGGCGGCGTCTGGGCGAGGTCCGCATCCAGAGCGAAGAGCGGCTGGAGGACGCCCTGCGCGCGGGCAGCGTCGAACTGGCGATCGTGGCGGTTCCGGCCGAGGCGGCGCAACGGCTTGTGAACCGGGCGGTGTCCGCCGGGGTGCGCGCCATCTTGAACTATGCGCCCGTCCCTCTGCGCGTTCCCACCGGGGTGGCGCTCCGAAATGTGAGCATGCTGGTGGAGCTGGAGAGCCTCTCGCACGCGCTGGTGAATGGCCGCGCGGGGGTGGGGTTGGGGGGAGAAGGGGAAGGAGAAGACGCGCGGTGACCGTGCCCGGCGGACGCCGTTCGCTTCTGCAGGAGGCCTGGAAGCGGATGACGCGGGGACCGCGGTCCACCGGGGAGCTCGCGCGCGAGGTGCTGGGACTCGAAGGCAATCCGGCGGCGGCCGCGGCGGCGGTCTTCGCGCTCCTGGGCGGCGACCCGCGCTTCGGCGTGGACGACCGGGGAGTATGGCGGTTGCGCGGCGGATCGCGTCCCCCCGGCACTCCTCTCTCGCGCCTGGCCTACGCGGTCGTCGATGTCGAGACGACCGGCGGCACCTGGGAAAGGGGCCACCGCATCACCGAGATCGCGGTTGTCGAGGTGCGGCGGGGTCGGGTGGCCGAAGTCTTCCAGACGCTGGTGGATCCGGGGCGGCGCGTTCACCCCGCGGCGGCGCGACTCACCGGCATTGGCGACGATATGCTTCGCGGGGCGCCCTCCTTCGACGAGGTGGCTGACGAGGTCTTCCAGCGGCTGGCGGGCCGGGTATTCGTGGCCCACAACGCGGCCTTCGACTGGGGATGGGTGCGCGCGCAACTGGGAGACGCGCTGAGTGACATTCCCGAGGTCCCGCGCCTCTGCACCATCAGCCTGAGCCGGCGCCTGGCCCCCGAGCTGCGCCACCGCAACCTGGATGCGCTGGCCGAGCACTTCGAAATTCCCGTTCACGAGCGCCACCGGGCCGCCGGCGATGCTCTGGCCACCGCCCGGATCCTGTTGCGTCTCATCGACCGCGCCGAAAATCTGGGGATTGCCGACCTGCATTCGCTCAAACGCTACCGTCCCGGGCGCAACAGCCGCGGGCAGCGCGATCTCTTCGCCCCTTCCGGGCTACCGCCGAACTCGCGGCCGTTGGTATAATGTGGGCGCCGGAAACGCACCGACCTTCCAGGAAACGCGTTGCCCCTTGAGAGCGCACTCCCCCTTGAGAACGCGCTCCCTTCAGAACGCACTGTCCCTTGAGAACGCACTCCCCCTCACGAAGGAGACGCCTGTGAGCAGGGCGGCCATCACACCCGTCATTCTGGATGGAGCGCGCACTCCGATCGGACGCTTTCGGGGCGGTCTGGCCAACCTGTCCGGTCCCGATCTGGGCGCCGTAGCGGTGCGCGAGGCGGTCGCGCGGAGCGGAATCGACGCGGCCGCCGTGGACGAAGTCATCATGGGCAATGTGGTGAGCGCGGGTGCAGGCCAGGCTCCGGCGCGGCAGGCGGCCATTCGCGGAGGAATTCCGGCGGCGGTTCCGGCCTTCACCGTCAACAAGGTCTGCGGATCGGGGCTGAAGGCGGTCATGCTTGGGGCCCAGGCGATCCGCGCGGGCGAGGCGCGCCTGGTGGTGGCGGGCGGATTCGAGTCGATGTCGAATGTCCCCCACTACATGCGCGGGTTGCGCGGCGGGGTGAAGCTCGGCGATCGCACCCTGCAGGACGGTCTCATCCACGACGGGCTCTGGTGCGCCTTCGGGCAGTGTCACATGGGCGGACACGCGGAATACACGGCGGCGCGCGCGGGAGTGACCCGCACGGACGCGGACGCCTTTGCCCTTGACTCGCACCGCAAGGCGGTGGCGGCGGCCGACGCGGGACGCTTCAAGGCCGAGATCGTGCCGGTTCCGGTCAGGGCCCGGCGCGGTTCGCGGACCGTCGCGGCCGACGAGAGTCCGCGCCGCGACACCTCGCTGGAGCTCCTGGGACGGTTGCGGCCGGCCTTCGTGCGCGACGCCCCTCCGGAAATCGACACCCATGTTGTGACCGCGGGAAATGCGCCGGGTCTGAACGACGGGGCGGCGGCGGTGGTTGTGGCCAGCCTGGAGTACGCCCGGGCGCACGGACTGCGTTGGCAGGCGGAGATCGGGGCCTGCGTGGCCGGGGGAACCGAGCCGCGCGATCTCTTCTTTGCGCCGGTGGTCGCGGTGCGCAAGCTTATGGAGCGGGCCGGGACGGGAATCGGCGACTACGACCTGGTCGAGATGAACGAGGCATTCGCCGTCCAGGCCATCGCCGACATGCGGGCGCTCGGCATCGAATCCGGGCGGCTGAATGTGAATGGCGGGGCGGTGGCGCTGGGTCATCCGATCGGGGCGTCCGGCGCGCGCATCCTGGTCACCCTCCTGGCGGCGCTGGCACAGCGCGACGCCGAGGCCGGGCTGGCCACCCTCTGTCTGGGAGGCGGCAACGCGGTCGCGCTGAGCGTCCACCGCAACTGAGGCCTCCACCTCCTTTAAGATTAAGGAACACGACCGATGCAAACCACGTTGGAAACGCCGATGTCCGGCCTCATTGCGCACGCGTCGCGGGGACGCGCCCTCACTACAACTCTGGGGGTGGCGCTCTTCGCTCTCCTGACCGCGCTCGGTGCGCAGGTGGCGGTGCCGCTGGGCTTCACCCCCGTGCCGATGACCCTCCAGACGCTTTTCGTTCTCCTGGCGGGCGGGCTCCTCGGTCCGGTGGCGGGGGCGTCTTCGCAGCTTCTCTACCTCGGACTCGGGCTCGCGGGCGTGCCGCTCTTCGCGGGCGGGGGCGCAGGGCTTCCCTGGCTCCTCGGTCCGACGGGCGGCTACCTGATGGCGTTCCCCATGGCGGCCGCGCTGGTGGGTGGAATCGCGGGGAAGCAGGGTGGGATCGTGCGGATCTGCGCGGGGATGGCGGCCGGGACGGCAGTCATCTTCGTGACAGGCGCGGGATGGCTCTCGGTGGTGACCGATCTCGCTCCGGGCGCGCTCTTCGTTGCGGCCGTGCAGCCCTTTCTGGTGGGCGCGGTGGTCAAGGCCGCATTCGGGGCGGTGGTGGTGCGGCGAGTGCGGGTGCGGGGCCGGGGTGGGGCCGGGCGTGAAGGCGGCGGTCGGGAGTCCGGGTGAGTCGCGGATCCCGGAGCAGGCCGACGATGCGGATGGGCCCATGAGGATTGGCCCATGAAGACTTGCCCATGAGGATTGGGAGCGTCGCGGTGGTCGGCGCGGGCACGATGGGCAACGGAATCGCGCACGTCTGCGCCCTGGCGGGTCTGCGCGTGACCCTCATCGACGCGGATCCAGGGGCGCTGGGGGGAGCGCTGGCGCGGATCGGACGGAATCTGGGGCGCCAGGTGGCGAAGGGCCGGTTGGACGAAGCCGCGTGCGAGGCGGCTCTGGCGCGAATCCACAGCGAGGAATCTCTTGCGGCCGTCGCCACGGCCGGCCTGGTCATCGAGGCGGTACCCGAGGTGGCGGAGCTCAAGGGGAAGATCTTCCGCGATCTGGACGCCCTCGCCCCGGCCCACGCAATCCTCGCCTCCAACACGTCGTCCATCTCGATCACCGAGATCGCCGCCCACACCGCGCGGCCGGAGCAGGTGATCGGCATGCACTTCATGAATCCGGTACCGGTGATGCGGCTGGTGGAGGTCATTCGCGGCCTTCGCACCTCGTCCGCCACCACCGCCGCCGTCGCCGGGCTGGCGCGCGAGCTGGGCAAGACGCCAGTCGAGGCGCGGGACTTCCCCGGCTTCGTGTCCAACCGGATTCTGATGCCCATGATCAACGAAGCCGTCTTCGCCCTCATGGAGGGGGTGGCCGACGCCGAGTCGATCGACACCGTCATGACGCTGGGGATGAATCACCCGATGGGTCCGCTCGCCCTCGCGGATCTGATCGGTCTCGACACCTGCCTCAACATCCTGGAGGTGCTGCACCGCGATATCGGCGACGACCGCTACCGGCCCTGTCCCCTTCTGCGGCAGCACGTCGCGGCGGGCTGGCTGGGACGCAAGACGGGCCGCGGCTTCCACGCCTATCGGCCGCGGAACGGCTGACCGGTGCCGGCGCGGGAAGACGGATCGGTGCTCTCGCCGGAGCAGCGTCTGGTCCGGAATCTTGCGCGCGAAGTCGCCAGTCGGAAGGTTGCGCCGCGGGCGGCCGCGTGGGACCGGGAAGGGGCCTGGCCGCGGCAGGTCCTGAACGATCTGGCGGAGTTGGGCTTCCTGGGAATGCTCACGCCGGAGCGCTACGGGGGGCTCGGTCTGCCTCTGCCCGCGGTCGTGCCTGCGCTGGAGGAGTTGGCCCGCGCGGATGCGGCGCTGACCCTCACCGTGGCGATCCAGAATGGTCCGGTTCCCCATGTGCTGCTACGGCACGGCACCGAGGCCCAGAGGTCCCGCTGGCTCCCCGCGTTGGCGTCGGGCGAGTGCCTGGCCGGATTTGCCCTCTCGGAGGCGGACGCCGGAAGCGATCCCGGTTCCATGACCGCGCTGGCGCGCCCGGACGGCGATGACTGGGTGCTCTCGGGGACAAAGAAGTGGGTGACGAACGGTGGCCGCGCCGAGCTGATGCTGGTTTTCGCGAAGACGGGGACGGGTGACCGGGGACGAAGCCGGATCGGGGCCTTTCTGGTCGACACCGCCGCGCCGGGATACCGCGTCGGCCGCCGCGAGAAGACGATGGGACTGCGCGCCTCGGAAACGGTGGAGGTGCATCTGGAGGAGCTGCGGATCGGCGGAGACCGTTTGGTGGGAGATCCTTCCCGGGGACTGGCCTACGCGCTGGAGGCTCTGGATCTGGGCCGGATCGGGATCGCGGCCCAGGCGGTGGGAATTGCCACCGCGGCGCTCGTCCACACCACCCGCCATGCCCGGGAGCGCCATCAATTCGGCCGCCCGATCGCCCGCTTCGGCGCGATTCGCGGCCGCATGGCCGCCATGGCCGCCCGCATCGCCGCCGCCCGGGCCCTGGTCGCCGAAAGCGCGCTGGTCTGGGACACCGAGCGTGGCTACGCACAGGAATGGGAGCCGCAGGACCGGGAGGCGGCGCGAGAGAATCCCTCCGTGGCCGCCCCGTCGTCCCCAACCGGCGGGCAGCCGCCACCGCACCCCGGTTCGCACCGGGTCCCCTCCCTGGCCGCGCGGGCAGCGATGACCAAGCTGGTCGCGAGCGAAACGGCCATGCACGTTACCGAAGAGGCGGTGCGGATCTTCGGCGGCTACGGCTTCATGCGCGAATACCCGGTCGAGAAGCTCATGCGCGACGCCAAGGCGACCGAGATCTACGAAGGAACGAGCGAGATCCTGCGGATGGTGATCGGACGGTCGCTCGCCCCCTGACCCCAGGAGGCCAGCACGGATCGTGGGCGCCCTTGCCCCCCCGGGCTTTGACGGAGAGAAGCAGAATGATCCACCTGGAGAAGGCCGATCCCCGCGTCCACCGCGCGGTTCTGGGCGAAGAGGCGCGCCAGCGCGGCCAACTGGAGATGATCGCCAGCGAGAACTTCGTCTCGGCGGCGGTCCGCGAGACAATGGGCACCGTGCTGACCCACAAGTACGCCGAGGGCGTCCCGGGACGGCGGTACTACGGCGGATGCGAGTTCGTCGACGCGGTTGAGGATCTGGCCCGTTCACGCGCGACCAGCCTCTTCGGCGCGGCGCACGCGAATGTGCAGCCGCACTCCGGGGCGCAGGCCAACATGGCCGCCTACTTCGGCTTTCTCGACCCCGGCGACGCGATCGTGGGGCTGAACCTCAGCCACGGCGGCCACCTCACGCATGGCTCTCCGGTCAACTTCAGCGGACGCCTCTTCCAGGTGGCGGCCTACGGCGTACGCAGATCCGACGGACTCGTCGACTTCGACCGCGTGCGCGACACCGTGCGCCGCCACCGCCCGAAGCTCATCGTGACCGGGGCGTCGGCCTATCCGCGCATCCTGGACTTCGCCACCTTCGGCGAGATTGCCCGCGAGGCCGGCGCCGTGCACGTCGTTGATCTGGCCCATGTGGCCGGTCTGGTCGCGGCGGGGGTGCATCCCAGCCCCGTCGCTCACGCCGATGTCGTCACCACCACCACTCACAAGACGCTACGGGGTCCCCGCGGCGGCCTGGTCCTCTGCCGCGCCGAACACGCCGGCCTCATCGATCGCATGGTCTTCCCCTTTACCCAGGGAGGCCCGCTGATGCACGTCATCGCGGCCAAGGCGGTGGCGCTCGGCGAGGCGCTTTCCCCCCACTTTCGCGACTATGGAAGGGCGGTCGTGGCCAATGCCCGAACCCTGGCGGAGACGCTGATGGCGCGCGGAGTGAAGCTTGTTTCCGGCGGCACCGACACCCACCTCATCCTTGTCGACCTCCTCGGCCGCGACGTCACCGGCAAGGACGCCGAGCAGGCGCTGGAACGCGCGGGAATCACCGTCAACAAGAACACCGTGCCCGGCGAGACCCGGTCGCCCTTCGTCACCTCGGGGCTTCGCATCGGCACGCCGGCGCTCACCACGCGTGGAATGGGCGGCGCGGAGATGCGGCGAATTGGCGGATGGATTGCCGATATCCTCGAGCGGCCCGGCGACGAACAACTGGGGGAGGGAATCCGGCTCCGCGTAACCGAGCTGTGCAGGCACTTTCCCCTCTTTACGGCGGGTCCGCGGGCCTCTTTCAGGTGACGCGGCCTGTTCCCGGGCACGTTCCCGGGAGTGGGCTGGCTTTGCGGTCGCAGCCTTGCACCTCTATTTTTCGTTCTCCCGAGTTGGACCCGGTTCGGGATGCGAAGGTGCTTGCCGAGCCGGGTGCGAAGAACAACGCGCGTCCCCGATGAACGCTCCCGAATCCACCAAACTGCTGGAGAGTCTCCGGCAACGGCATCCCCGCTACGATCCGAGGGTGTACAAGTTCGTCCTGGATTCCTTGCGGTCGGTGTGCGAAACGCTTGGCCGGCGTCGCCATATCAGCGGACCCGAGCTGGTGAATGGGGCCTGCGCGCTGGCGATTGCGCGGTATGGCCCGCTGGCGCGAACGGTATTCGACTACTGGGGAATCGGTTCCAGCGAAGATCTGGGCGCGATTGTTTTTGCCCTGGTCGATGTGGGGGTGCTCGTCAAGCGGGAGGAAGACCGCATTGAGGACTTTCACGCCGCTGTTGACTTTCGCGTTGTATTCGAGCGCGAATACCCATGGGCGGTTGAAGTTGACGCAGGTTTTGAGTATCAGTAAGGTATCCCAAGGTGCGACGGGTCGGTGCCCGCTCGCGAGAGTATCACATCAATAGAATTGAACAACCGTGACAGACGCAATGGAGAAGAACGGATTCGCTGTTTGCCGGAAGTGCGGCGGCGGAGTCCTGCTGCCCATGTCCGACTACGGCCGCGATGGAGCTCCGATTCGCTACAAGGCCTGGGTCTGTTCGAATCCCAACTGCGGTTTCAACATCCGGATCGACAACGGCGAGATCACCTTCGGTCGGTCGATCGGACAGAGCTACAAGTAGCGGGATGATTCCGGGCGTCCCGGGGAAACTCCCTGGCGCGCTCGGGTGCCTTGCGCCCACCTCGGCGCAGGCGGCCGCACTTGACCGGATCGCGATTTCGCGGTACGGCGTGCCCGAGCCGGTTCTCATGGAGAATGCCGGGCGGCAGGCGGCGCAGATCATCCATCATATCTATCCCGACGGGCCGGTCCTGGCCCTCGTGGGTCCGGGCAACAACGGCGGCGACGCGCTCGTGTGTCTCCGTTCGCTGGCCTCGTGGGGGCGAAATGTGGCCGCCGTCGTCGTGGGCAAGCGAATCGCGACCGGGCCACTGCTCCACGGTTGGGAGATTCCGGTAACGCGCTGGGGAAGCGGGGGCGATGCGGTGGCGGCGATGCGGGGACCAGGCGGGGACGGGGCGGGCGTGATTGTGGACGGACTCCTGGGAACGGGGATTCGCGGCGCTCCCCGGGCGCCCTTCGACGCGGCCATCGAGGAAGCCAACGCCTGTGCTCGGCCGGTCGTGGCGATGGATGCGCCCTCGGGGGTGGACGGCGCCAGCGGCCGGATCCAGGGTGCGGCGGTCCGAGCCGACCTGACGGTGGCCTTCGGCTGGCCCAAGCTGGGCACGCTTCTGCGGCCGGGCCGGGAGTGCGCCGGGCGGATCGTGGCGGTGGAGATCGGGTTTCCGCCGGAAGCCGGGGGCGACTGGGCGCGTCTGGCCACGCCGTCCTGGGCCGCGCGCCATCTCCCGCGCCGCCCCGCGGCCACCCACAAGAACGCGGTCGGGGCGCTCACCCTGGTGGCCGGTTCGGCGATGCCCGGAGCCGCGATCCTGGCGGCGCGGTCGGCCTTCCGCTGCGGGGCGGGATTGGTGCGGGTCTGCACGGGGGCGGATGCGGGCCGCCTTCTGCGCGAGATACCCGAGGCGATCCACATCGACGCCGCCGATCCGGGGGCGCTGCGGGCGGCGGTGGCGGCGAGCCGGGCGATCGCGGTGGGTCCCGGACTCGGCACCGGCGCGGCACCGGCGCGGCAGCTCGAGACCGTCCTGGATGCGCGCGGGGATCGACCTCTGGTCCTGGACGCCGACGCCCTCACCCTCATCGCCCGGGACGATTGCCGCGCGCTTCCCGCTGACGACCGCATTGCGGTTACCCCTCACCCCGGCGAGATGGCCCGCCTGACGGCCACCCCGGCGGCCCAGGTGGAGGCGGACCGGACCGGAGCGGCCACGCGCTTCGCCCGCGAACGGGGTGTCGTCACTCTCCTCAAGGGCTCCCCCTCGCTCGTCGCCGATCCCGGGGGCGGCCTCCTGGTGAGCGCCACCGAAGCGGCCTCGGATCTGGCGGTCGCGGGAGTGGGCGACGTGCTTACCGGCGTGATCGGGTCCTTTCTGGCGCAGGGGATCGGCCCGCGCGAGGCCTGCGGACTGGCGCTACACCTCACCGGACGTGCGGCCGCGGCCGCTGCACTCGGTCCCTCCCTCATGCCCTCCGACCTGGTCGAATGGCTTCCCACCGCGCTGGCGCCGCCGCCCGCCGTCACCCGTCTTCCCTTCCCCTTCGTGACGCTGGACCAGCCGCCGCCGCGGTAGAGCGCCGATGCCCGCGCGCGTCCCCCCTCCAACGCGAGAATGCGCCACAACCGAATCCCGTCTCATTGAGCGACTGGTTGCGATCGGCTGGCGGGGAAGCCGTTCGGTGCTCGTGGGGCCGGGCGACGATGGTGCGGTACTGCGCGGGGGACTGGTCCTCTCCACCGATCTCTCGGTCGAGGGCGTGCACTTCCGCTTCGACTGGATTGCGCCCGAGGAGGTGGGGTTCCGGGCCGCCGCCGCCGCCCTTAGCGATCTGGCCGCGATGGGGGCCGCTCCGGATGCGCTGCTGGTTTCGCTGGCCGTGCCGGGCGATCCGGCGTTGTGCGAGGCGTTGCAGCGTGGAATTCGCGAGGCGGGGGACCGGGTGGGTGCGCCGGTGGCGGGAGGTGATCTGAGCCGCTCGCCGGGACCGGTTGTGATCGATGTGGTGGTCGCCGGGAGGGCGCCCAATCCGTTGCGGAGAGGCGGGGCGGGGGAGGGGGATGCGGTGTGGGTGTCGGGGGAGCTGGGTGGGGCAGGGGGGGCGGTGGCCGCGTGGTCGGCGGGGGACGAGCCGTCGGTCCGGGCGCGCTCCCGTTTCGTGCGTCCACCCGACCGTACCGGATTGGGGACGGCGCTGGCGCGCGCGGAACTCGCCACGGCCGCGATCGACATCTCCGATGGCCTGACTCGCGATGCGGCCCACCTGGCGCGGTGCTCCGGCGCGGCCCTCGTCATCGAGACGGAACGGCTTCCCCTTGACCCGGGCGCCGGCGGGGACTTGAGACTTGCCCTCGAAGGGGGCGAAGATTACGAACTGTTGTTTACGGCTCCGGCGGTGGCGGCAGGCCGAATTGCGGCGCTTGGGCGCGAGCGGGCAGTGCCGCTGACCCGGATCGGACGGGTAGAGAGGGGGGAAGGCGTGATTCTTCGGGACCAGGGCGGGCGCCGTGCACCGGCGCCCCGGGGCGGATACGACCATTTCGGGACAGCGGAGGGTCGTTCGGGGTGCGCGTAATCCGGATCGGCTGGATCTACGCGCTGGGACTTGGCGCTACCCTCTACACGGGCGGACGCGCCTTCCTCTACCACTACCTCTGGCCCCGCCGCTTCCGCCAACTGGCCGACCGCTTTACAGGCGAATGGGGACGGCTCGTCATTCGCGGCGCCGGAGTGGAGCTGGTGATCCGCAACCGCGAGCGCCTGCACCCGCCGGGGGGCAGCATCCTGGTCGCCAATCACCGAAGCTGGTTCGACATCTTTGCCCTGGGGGCCATGCTGGATCGTGCCTTTGCCTTCGTCGGCAAGAAGGAGCTCTCGCGGATTCCCCTGGTGGGCGCCGTTTGGGAAAAGGTGGGAAACATCGCCATTGACCGCTCCGACCGCCAGGCCGCGATCGCCTCGCTGGAGCGCGCCGACCGGTTGCTGCGCGAGGGCCGCACCATTGTCGTCTTTCCCGAGGGCACGCGGTCGGTCACCGGCGAGCTGGGTCGCTTCAAGAAGGGCGCTTTCGTCATCGCGATCCGGTCGCAGGTGCCGGTGTTGCCGGTTGCGATCCGGGGAACAGGCCGCATCATGAAGAAGGGGAGTTGGGAGATTGAACCGGGCCGCGCCACGATTGTGGTGGGCGAGCCGGTCGCGACCACCGGACTGAAGCTCGGAGACCGCGACGCTCTTTCCCGCCGCTGCCGCGAGGAGGTAATCAGGCTGATGAAGGAGGCCGGCGATGATCGCTGATGTGCGCGCCCGCGAGATCCTGGACTCGCGCGGGAATCCGACCGTCGAGGCCGAAGTGGTGCTGGCGACGGGGCAGCGGGGGCGGGCGGCGGTACCGAGCGGGGCATCCACCGGGCGCCACGAAGCGGTGGAGCTGCGCGACGGCGATCCGGACCGGTACCTGGGACGCGGCGTGCGGCGTGCGGTCGCGCACGTCCAAACCGAGATCCACGACGCCGTACGAGGACTTGACGCGGGCGCGCAACGAGATCTGGACCGCGTTCTGGTCACACTGGACGGCACCCCGAACAAGTCACGGCTGGGCGCCAACGCGATCCTCGCGGTCTCGCTGGCGGCGGCGCGGGCGGGAGCGGCCAGGGCGAAAGTCCCCCTCTACCGGCACCTCGGCGGCGACACGGCCCGCATCCTTCCCGTTCCCATGATGAATATCGTCAATGGCGGCGCCCACGCCTCCAACAATGTGGACATTCAGGAGTTCATGGTCCTTCCCGCGGGCGCGGCCACCTTCGCCGGGGGACTGCGAATGGCTACCGAGGTCTTCCACGCGCTGCGGAAGCTGCTGAGCGCCGCGGGCAAGAGCACGGCGGTGGGCGACGAGGGCGGATTCGCGCCCGATCTGGGTTCCGACCAGGAGGCGGCCGAGCTCGTCATGGAGGCCATCGCAGTTGCGGGTTACCGTCCCGGCGAGGATCTGGTGCTCGCGATCGACGCCGCCGCTTCGGAGCTGTACGACGGGGGTGCCTACACCTTCGCCAGGTCCTCCGGCGCCGCGCTCTCCACTCTGGAGATGATCGCCTTCTGGGAGAAGATGATTGATCGCTTCCCCCTGGCCAGCCTGGAGGACCCCCTGGACGAGGACGACTGGGATGGGTGGGCGGCACTGACGCGCAGGGTGGGAGACCGGTGCCGCATCGTCGGCGACGACCTCTTTGCAACCAACGCCGCCCGCCTGGAGCGGGGAATCGCGACCCGGGCGGCCAACGCGATCCTGGTGAAGGTGAACCAGATCGGCACCCTGACCGAGGCGCTGGACGCGGTGGAGGCCGCCCGCCGGGCCGGATTCGGGACCATCATCTCGCACCGTTCCGGCGAAACCGAGGACACCTTCATCGCCGATCTGGCGGTGGCGTCCGGTGCGGGTCTGATCAAGGCCGGAGCCCCCAGCCGCAGCGACCGGGTGGCCAAGTACAACCAGTTGCTGCGGATCGAAGAGGATCTGGGCGCGCGCGCACGTTACGCCGGCCGCGAGATCCTTCCATGAGGCGCTCGCTGGTCCCGCGTCTGATGCTGGCCGTCGCGCTGCTCCTGGCCCTCTACTTCATTCTCCTGGGCGGCGAATATTCGCTCTTCGATCTGCGTCGCGCCGAGGCCGAGCTGGGAGCCCGCCGGGAAGCGGTCGATCTGGCCCGCGACGAGGTTGATTCCCTGAACGCCCGCATTCACGAACTGCGCCACGACGACGACGCTTTGGAGCGAATCGCCCGCGAGCGGTACGGCTTCATCCGCGACGGTGAGATCCTCTACCGCGTCGCCGAGCCGGACACCGCGCCAGAGCCGCCCCCGCGCTGACCGGCGGGGCCCTGAAACAACAACTCCCCGCGAGCTGCCTCGTCCCCGCAGGAGGACGGAGACGCACTCAACCCCGGCCCCGGCTGCAAGGGGGTGCCCGGCTCGGAGCGACTACGGGCCTCGCAATTCGGTTGGGCCTCGCAATCGGTTGCAGGAAGCGGATTCCCGGGCTTCCCCCCAATTCGGTGGGACGCGGTTGCGGGAGCGGCGGAGATCATCCGCAACGGCCATTGTTTCTGCCGCGGCAAGGAGCCGGATGCCGCGCCGCCCCCGCAAATTGAGTGTGTCAGGGGGAATTGAGTGTGTCAGGGGGACGGGATCATCCGCCGCCGGTGGGGCAGGTCCACGAAACCGCCATCTCGGACCAGGGGCTTGAATCGGAGAGCCAGCGCACATCCCAGGGCAGAGACTCGTCCCCGTTGCCGCGCTCCAGAGTTCGTCCGGCGATCGGATCGCCATAGGCATAGGACTGCACCCGGATGGTCCCGGAACCGCGGGCCCGGTCTTCGCACAGATAGTCGGTGGGCATCGCGTACCAGGCCAGCCCTCCGGGAAGGCCGTCCCCGCAGGCCACCGACCGGAACTGCGCCCTGTCGTCGGAGTAGCCCGTACCGTTCTCGAAGGTGATGTGGAAGCCGTGGATGTCGTCCAGACGGGTGGCGTCCACGCCCCATGCGAGCCCCCCCTCCTCGTGAGGCACGACCACGACCGGAACCGGCAAATCCGGCCGGTCGTCGATCTCGGGATAGGTGGCGTCGCAGGCGGTGAGCGCCAGGACGATGGCGAGGGCGGTGGCGGTGGGTGCGACGGTGGCTTTCATGGGTTCCCCCCTTGAAAAAGTGGCAACGTCCCGACCTCCGGACATGGAGCCGGGCCATTGCCACCGTCGCGCAGATGTTGCGAGAAAGTCCTGCCTATTTGCCCTCCGGCCCAGGGAGCGATCCGCTGAACCGGTCGAAGTCTGACCTGGGGAGCTACCCTCTGGGTCATCCCGAACGGAGCTGTTGTATTCGGCAGGTAACCCGACATCGAGCACCTGCGCATAAGACGGTGGCACACCAATCGTAGGGGGAAGCGCGGTCGCTGCGCAAGGGCAAGCCCTCCCCACGGGTCGGGTCCCGGGCAAGTGTACGCCCGACCTGCCCGCTCCTGTTCGCGTCGCTCCCCCGGGTTCCGCGGCTCCCGTTTTCTGCTCCGGCTTCCCCCAGGGCACCCTTCCCACCTGAAAATCCCGGTCCGACGTGAACCGCGTCGCTGTCTCCCCCCGCGTTCCCCTCCGACCGCGTGCCTAATCCCTTGCCCGGTGCCGGGGAGGGGCTACTCCTTCAGCCCCAGCGCCCGCTTCGCATCCGCCAGTACCCGCTCCGTATCTCCCGCTTCGAGCGCCTCCAGCGTTTCGCCCGATCCGGCTCCCAGCGCCTCCAGCGCCGCCTGGGCCAGCTTCGCGGCCTCCTCCTTCCCGATCGCCGCAACCTCGCCCTCGCTTTCCACTCCCCCGGCCACCGGAAAACCGCCTCCCCGCACCCCCGTCGCCCGCTCCACGAAGGGCGCGAAGAGATCGACCGGGATCGGGAAGAGCGTCGTCGAGTTGTTTTCGGCGGCAACCTCCACGACCGTTTGCAGGAATCGCAGTTGCAGCGCCACCGGGTGTTGCGAGATGATCGCAGCCGCCTCCGACAGCTTCCGCGAGGCCTGGTATTCGCCCTCCGCCGCGATCACCTTTCCGCGCCGCTCCCGTTCGGCCTCGGCCTGCTTGGCCATCGCGCGCTTCATCTCCTTCGGCAGATCGATGTCCTTGATCTCCACCGAGGTCACCTCGATTCCCCAGGGATCGGTCTCCAGGTCGATGATGCGCCGCACGATCTCGTTGATGCGCTCGCGTTCGGCCAGCAGCTCGTCCAGCTCCGACTGCCCCACCACGCTCCGCAGGGTGGTCTGCGCGATCTGGCTGGTGGCGAAGTAGTAGTCCTCCACCTCCACCACGGCCCGCGCCGGATCGACCACCCGGAAATAGACGACCGCATTAACGGTGCAGCTCACATTGTCCTTCGTGATCGTGTCCTGCGGCGCGATGTCGAGGGCGATGATCCGCAGATCCATCTTCTTCATGCGCTCCACGCCGTAGGGAACCAGGAAGACCAGGCCGGGACCCTTGGCGCGGGTCAGCTTGCCGAGCCGAAAGACGACGCCGCGTTCGTACTCCCAGAGGATGCGCAGCGACGAGAGGAGTCCGATGACGCCGAGGCCGGCGAGGCCGGGGATGAGGAGGAAGCCGAGGTCCATGGGGTGTCTCCGTGGGGCAGGGGGGCGAGGCGCCGGAAACCGCCTGCCGCGGGCGGCCGATAACGGTGTCTCCGTGTGGGCGGGGGGCGACAAGGGAGGGCGTGGAGGGGGAAGGTGGATTGACACGAATCCGCCGCTTCCATATTCTTCCATGCTACACTTCATCTCACCAGGATTCCAATTTCCGCCCCGGACGGATCCGTTTCAACCTGGCGAATCCGGCCGCGGAGGAAATGTCCGAGCCGCGCCCGGCGGATGGTCCTCCGGGGGCGGCTTCGTTGCGCCGCAGAGGAGCGAGAGGCAAGGACCCAGTGACTGGACACCCCGCGACCCGAACCATCACCCCGCGCCCTGAAGAGATTCACCGAGAATGGTGGATCGTGGACGCCACCGGCAAGCCGCTCGGTCGTCTGGCTTCGGAGGTCGCCTGCATTCTGCGCGGAAAGCACAAGCCGGTCTACACCCCGCATCTGGACACCGGCGACCATGTAATCGTTGTCAATTCCTCCCGGGTTCTCCTTACCGGGCGCAAGGCGGAGCAGAAGACCTACTTCCGCCACTCGGGCTACATGGGGGGAGACAAGCACATTCCCTTTGCCGACATGCTGGAGCGCTTCCCCGAGCGGGTGATCGAACTGGCCGT
The DNA here is from genome assembly GCA_965213665.1 of Longimicrobiales bacterium. Taxonomy (GTDB): domain Bacteria; phylum Gemmatimonadota; class Gemmatimonadetes; order Longimicrobiales; family Gaopeijiaceae; genus Bin94. The sequence goes on along the minus strand of CBDBZW010000003.1, from coordinate 1,682,669 downwards.
GCGCGGAATGCTGCCCAAGAACCGGCTCGGACGAAAAATTCGCCGCAAGCTCCGCGTCTACCCCGGCGCCGCGCATCCCCACCAGGGCCAGCGTCCGCGGCCCCTTGAACTCTGATCTACCGGGAGCGTTCATGCTTTCACACCAGCCAACGCAGGCGGTGGGACGCCGCAAGACCAGCGTCGCCCGCATCACTCTACGCCCCGGCAGCGGGGGCTTCTCCATTAATGGCCGCACCCTGGAGGACTACTTCCCCCGGCCGGCGCACCGGGTCCGGGTCGAGGATCCACTCCGCGTAACCGAGTCGGAGCGGGGATTCGATGTCCAGGTGCGGGTGCATGGCGGGGGATTGACCGGACAGGCCGACGCCATCCGGATGGGTCTCTCTCGCGCGCTGTCGGCCCACGACCCCGATCTGCGGCCGCCGCTCCGCGAGCTCGGCATGCTCACCCGCGACGCACGCAAAGTCGAGCGCAAGAAGCCCGGCCGTCCCAAGGCGCGCAAGCGCTTCCAGTTCAGCAAGAGATAGAAGCCCTTCCATGAATCAGGAGACGAACGGCGTCGGGCTGCAGGAGCTCCTCGACGCGGGTGTCCACTACGGGCACCAGACAAGGCGGTGGAATCCCCGAATGCGGCCCTTCATCTTCGGGGAACGCAACGGAATCCACATCATCGACCTTCGCAAGACGCTGGACCGGCTCAACCGGGCCTCCGAAGCGATTCGCCGGGTGGTTCTGAAGGGCGACGATGTCCTCTTCCTCTCCACCAAGCGGCAGTTGCGCAGCGTGATCGAGGAGGAGGCCACCCGCTGCGGCGCCCACTTCGTGACGGAGCGTTGGCTGGGCGGGATGCTCACCAACTTTCAGACCATCAGCCGTCAGATCCGCAGGCTGAAGGAGCTCGAGCGAGGCCAGGAAGAGAACGCGTTCGAGTTCTACACGAAGAAGGAGCGCCTGTTGCTCGACCGGGAACGCGCCAAGCTGGAGAAGTATTTCGAGGGGGTGCGCAACATGACGCGGCTCCCCGGCGCGGTCTATGTGGTGGACGCAAAACGCGAGATCATCGGGGTGCGCGAGGCTCACCGCCTGGGCATTCCGGTAATCGCGATCGCCGACACCAATGTGGATCCGTCGCTGATTGACTACGCCATTCCCGGCAACGACGACGCGATTCGTTCGGTCAGCCTGATTACCGGCCAGCTTGCGACGGCCATCGCCACGGCCCGGCGCGAGGTCCCCGACGACCAGCGCAGACGGCAGGCCGAGCTGGAGGCGATCACCTACTCCACCGAAACCGGCGAGAAGTCCGCCGACAACAGACCGGCCCGCCCGCGGCCGCGCAAGCGGAAGCCCCGGCCCGAAGCGATCGCGCAGGTGCGCAAGGGAGGAGACGGCGACGGCAAGGGGACGCCGGCGAAGCGGGGTGGCGGGTCCGGCAGAAAGGGACGCAGACGTAAATGACCATAAGCGCCAGACAGGTAAAGGAGCTCCGCGACCGTACCGGCGTGGGGATGATGGATTGCAAGAAGGCATTGCAGGAAACCGGCGGCGATCTGGAAGCCGCAGTCGATCTCCTTCGCAGCAAGGGCGCAGCGCGGGCCGCGAAGCGCGCGGGCCGTTCCGCCAACGAGGGAACGGTCGTCAGCTACATCCACCACGGCGGCCGCATCGGGGTGCTCCTGGAGCTCAACTGCGAGACCGACTTCGTGGCCAACACCGACGACTTCCGGGCGCTGGCCCGCGATGTGGCCATGCATGTTGCCGCCGCCGACCCGATCGCGGTGTCGGTCGAAGACGTCGACCCGGCACTGGTGGAGCGCGAAAAGGCGATCTTCGCCGAGCAGGTGGCGCGCCAGCGTAAGCCTGAACATATCCGCGATCGCATCGTCCAGGGAAAGCTCGGCAAGTTCTTCCGCGAGAGAGTGCTGCTCGAGCAGGCCTACATCCGCGATACCGACCGGTCGGTGGGACAGTTGGTCACCGAGGTGTCCGCGCGCACCGGCGAGAAGATCCGCGTGGCGCGCTTCGCCCGGTTCCAGGTCGGAGGCTGACGGAGGGCGCATGGATGGGCAGCGGAGCGCCGGCTACAGCCGCGTCCTCCTGAAGCTGTCCGGGGAGGCGTTGGCGGGCGAACAGGGCTTCGGGATCGATCCCAAGGTCGTCGATGGCATCACCGAGGAGTTGAAGGCGATCCACGGGCTCGGGGTTTCGCTCGGGTTGGTGATCGGCGGCGGCAACATCGTGCGCGGCGCGATCGCCAGCAGACGGGGGATGGACCGCGTCTCGGCCGACTACATGGGAATGCTGGCCACGATCATGAACGGTCTGGCGGTTCAGGATCTGCTGGAGCGCAAGGGAATCGACACCCGCTGCATGACCGCGATCCGCATGCCCCAGCTCGCCGAGCCCTACATCCGCCGCCGTGCCGTCCGCCACATGGAAAAGGGCAGGATCGTGATCTTCGCGGGCGGAACCGGCAATCCCTACTTCTCGACCGACACCGCCGCCGCACTGCGCGCGATCGAGGTGGGCGCCGACGTAGTGATCAAGGCCACCTCGGTGAGGGGCGTATTCACCGCCGATCCCAAGAGCGACCCCTCCGCGGAGTTCATCCCCGACATCTCCTTTCGCGAGGTGGTCGCGCGCGACCTGCGGGTGATGGACGCAGCCGCGGTGTCGCTTTGCCGCGACAACGATCTCCCCATTATCGTCCTTGATCTTGAGGACCGGGGCGCCATGCGCCGGGCCATTCACGGGGAGCGGGTGGGAACGCTCGTCTCCTGATCCCCTGACGCGCGCGGACCCCGGACGGCCGCGCCCGAAATCCATCGGAGGACAATGTGTCGATCATTGACGACACCATGTTGAGAATGGAGGAATCGGTGGAGGCGGTGCAGCGGGAGTTCGCGGCCGTGCGCACCGGCAAGGCAACCCCCGCGATCCTGGACAGCGTCAGGGTGGAGGCCTACGGAAGCCGGATGCCGCTGAACCAGGTGGCCACCGTGTCGGTTCCGGATCCGGGTCTGCTGGCGGTGCAACCCTTCGATCCCTCGCAGATCGCGGCGATCGAACGCGCCATCCTGACCTCCGGACTCGGGCTGAATCCCTCCAACGACGGCTCCGTCGTGCGGGTGCCCATTCCACCGCTCAGCGAGGAGCGCCGAAAGCAGTATGTCCGCCTCCTGCACCGGATGGCGGAAGAGGGTCGCATCTCGGTGCGTCGCGCCAGGCAGGCCGGCAACGACGAGGTCAAGCGACGCCTGAAGGCCCACGAGATCGGAGAGGACGATGGCCACCGCACAATGGCGGAGATCCAGAAGATCACGGGCGAGTACGGCCAGCGCATCGACGAACTCCTGGAGGCGAAGGAACGGGAGGTGATGGCGATCTGACCGAGCGACTGGACCGGATCAGGGTGAGCGGGCCGCCGCCGCGCCATGTGGCTGTTATCATGGACGGGAATGGCCGCTGGGCGCGGGAGCGTGGCCTTCCCCGCAGGGCTGGACACCTTGAAGGGATGAAGGCCGTGCGCGAGACCGTGGAGGGCGCGGGGCGGGCGGGGGTCGGGATCCTCACCCTGTTTGCCTTCTCGACCGAGAACTGGAAGCGTCCCCCGCAGGAGATCCGGGCGCTGATGGATGTGTTGCGCTCCTTTGCCGCCAGCGAGTGCGAGAATCTCGTGCGCGAACGGGTGGAGGTGCGGGTACTGGGGGAGCTCGACCGCCTCGACGCCGGATCGCTCGAGGCCGTACGACATATCGTCGACAGCACCCGCGGAGGCGACCGTCTGCTCCTGAATCTCCTCATCTCCTACGGCGCCCGCGAGGAGATCGCGCGAGCGGCGCGCGCCCTGGCCCGCGAGGTTCGCGAAGGGCTGCTCGACCCCGCCGAGATCGATGTCCGGCGCATGGCACAGGCGCTCTACACCCGCGACATCCCCGATCCCGATCTCCTCATCCGCACCTCGGGCGAGCACCGCGTCAGCAACTTCATGCTCTGGCAGATCGCCTACGCGGAGCTCTATATCACACCCGTGTACTGGCCTGACTTCACCCGGGAGGATCTCTTCGCGGCGATCCTTGACTACCAGCGCCGCGAACGCCGCTTTGGCCGGGTCCTGACCGGTTGAGCTCCGAACTACGGACCCGGATCCTCGTCGCGGGAGCGCTGATTCCGCTCGGACTCCTCGCGATCCGGATCGGAGGCTGGCCGCTGGCGATCCTGCTGGTTGCCTTCGCCGCCCTCGCCGCGCTCGAGTTCTACAAGCTTGTCGCCGACGGCACCGTCCGGCCCTTCCCCTGGCTCGGGGTTGCGGGCTCGGTGCTCCTGGTGGGAATCGCGGCCTGGGAACCCAGCTATCCGGCCTGGGCGGCCCACGCCTTCATGCTCCTCCTGCTCCTGGGGCTGACGAGCTTCGCGGCGGCGATCCGCGATCGCACCGTCGAGCGCGCGCTCCTCTCGGCCGCGGTCACCGTATCGGGCGCGCTCTACACCGGCGGCACCCTTGCTTTCGGCCTCTTCATCCGGGCCCTGCCGGAGCTGCAAGGAACCCCGCCCCCGCGTCCGGCCGAGGGGACGCTGCTGGTACTGCTTCCCCTGTGCGTGACCTGGGCGGGCGACACCGCAGCCTATTTCGTGGGCCGGCGCTTCGGCAAGCGACGACTGGCGCCGCGCATCAGTCCGGGCAAGACGGTGGAGGGGGCGGTAGCCGGACTGGTGGCCTCGGCGGCAACGGGATTCGCGCTCGGATTTGCCCTGGACCAGGGTCCGCTCTACCCGGTGTCGCCGGCGGCGGGCGCGGTGATGGGCCTGGTGCTGGGTGTGGCCGGACAGCTCGGCGACCTGGCCGAGTCGCGGCTGAAGCGCGAGGCCGGAGTAAAGGACTCGGGATGGATTCTCCCTGGACACGGCGGCGTCCTCGACCGCTTCGACGGACTTTTCCTTACGGTGCCGCTGGCTTACGGGCTCATCGTAGTCAACAGCTTCCTCTCATGAGAGAGGGTCGGGCCCCGCGCGGGTCCACGGGGGACGGATGAAGAAACGCATCGTCGTGCTGGGTGCGACGGGATCGGTGGGGCGCTCCACACTGGAGGTCGCGAGGCGCCACGCGGACCGCTTTCAGGTGGTGGGGGTGTCCGCCTTTCGCTCGGTCGGGGCGCTCGGCGAGATCGTGCGCGAGTTCTCGCCCTCCCGGGTGGCGGTGGCCGACCCCGCCGCCCTCGCCTCCGACCCCGGTCTCGCGCAGGCCGGCTGGCGTTCGGGACCGGAGAGCGTGGCCGAGCTGGCTGCATGCGACGAAGCCGAGATCGTGGTCAACGCGGTGGTGGGCACCGCCGGTCTTCCTCCTGCGCTCGCCGCCCTGGAGGCGGGCAAACGCTGCGCCCTCGCCAACAAGGAGTCGCTCGTCGCCGCCGGGCCGCTGGTTCTGGCCGCAGCCGAGCGAGGGGGCGGCGAGCTGGTTCCGGTCGACAGCGAGCACTCGGCACTCCTGCAGTGCATGGCCGGATCGAAGCGCAGCGAGGTCGCGCGTCTCATCCTCACCGCCAGCGGCGGACCCTTCCGCAACACGGACCCGGAGAGCCTGCGCGGGGTCACGGCCGAGATGGCGCTACGTCACCCCACCTGGGATATGGGCGCCAAGATCTCCATCGATTCGGCCACCCTCGCGAACAAGGCGCTGGAGGTGATCGAGGCTCATGTCCTCTACGGCGTTCCCTACGACCGCATCGAAGTCGTGGTGCACCCCGGTTCGATCGTGCACTCCCTTGTCGAGTTCGTCGATGGTTCGGTCCTGGCTCAGTTGAGCGATCCCTCAATGGAGTTGCCGATCCTGCACGCGCTGGCCTGGCCCGGCCGTCCACCCGACCGGACGCTGCGCACCTTCGATCCCGTGCGCTCCTCGCCCCTGGTCTTCGAACCGGTGGACCGCGAGCGCTTCCCCCTCTTCACGATCGGAGTGGAGGCGGGCCGGGCCGGAGGATGCTCGCCGGCCGTCTTCAACGCCGCCAACGAGGTCGCCGTGACCGCCTTTCTGAGGGGAGAGGTTAGCTTCACCGGAATGGCGACGATGGTCGACGCGGTTCTGGGCCGCCTGGCCGGGTGGGGGACGGAGACGCTGGCGCAGGTGCTGGCGGTGGACCGCGAGGCGAGAAGGCTGGCCCGGGCCGAGGTGCGGAGGCGCGCGCGGCCGTTGGCGGGACCCGACGCGTAAGACAAGACAAGACAAGGACCATTCGGCAAGGGGGACTGGGAGATGGATCCGGCGGCGATCATCGCAACGATCGTTCTACTGGGCGTGCTGATTCTGGTGCACGAACTGGGACATTTCTGGGCCGCCAAGGCGGTCGGCATCAGGGTGGAGCGCTTTTCCGTGGGATTGGGTCCGCGGATCTGGGGAATCGAACGGGGTGGCACCGAATATGTGCTCGCTGCGATTCCGCTCGGCGGCTACGTCAAGATGCAGGGGATGGAAGACGAGGTGATGGAGCACATCGAGGGCGGGTCTTCCGACGGCCCCCGGGGACCGCGCACCGGAGACTTCGACTCCAAGCCGATCTGGGCACGCGCCTTCGTGATCTCGGCCGGCGTCATCATGAACATGATCTTTGCCTTCTTTCTCTTCACCCTTGTGCAGGCCGCCTGGGGCCGTCCGGATCTTGCCACGACGCGGGTGGCCGCCGTGGAGGAGAGCGACTTGCCCGCCGGGGCCGGGGCGCTGGCTCGAATCGCCGCCGGAAGCGAGATCGTGCGGGTCGGCGAGACGACCACCGAGAGCTGGGGAGTGCTCCAGAGCGCCCTCCTGGAGGCGCCGCCGGGACCGCTCGCCATCGAGACGCGATCGCCAGGGGAGCGTGTCGAGATCACTGTTTCCCAGGATCGGAAGGAGCGGGTCGCGCTGGTGGGTGCGCTGAGTCCCTGGGCCGATGCCGTGATCGGGGCGGTGGAATCCGGCAGCCCTGCCGCAGATGCGCTGCTCGAGAGCGGCGACCGGGTCGTTGCGGTGGCGGGAGTGCCGGTGGCGGATTGGCAGGAGATGGTGCGCGAGGTCGCCGCCCGGCCCGGCGAGCGGGTGGAGATTGCCGTGCGGCGGGACGACACCCGCATGGTGCGCGCTGTGGTGCTGGAAACGACCGGGAGCGGGGAGGAGGCGCGGGGCCGGCTCGGGGTCTATCAGGAGCCGCTGCCGGAGGTGAGAATCCGGGTGCCCCTCGGGCAGGCGGTGGCGGTCGGCTGGTACGAGACCGTCGGCACCACCCTGGCGATCCTGAACTTTCTCGGCGACCTCTTCACCGGCGACCAGTCCCCGCGACAGGTCGGATCGATCGGCACCATCGCGGTCGAATCGGGGCGCGCGGTGCAGTCGGGGATCGATACCTTCCTTCGCTTCATGGCGCTCTTCAGCATCAACCTGGCCATTCTGAACATGCTGCCGATCCCGATTCTGGACGGCGGTCACATGGTCTTCCTGGGGATTGAACTGGTGCGCGGCGAGAAGCTCTCGGTGAAGCAGCGCCTGCGCTGGAGCCAGATCGGCATGTGGGTGGTGCTGGGGATCATGGTCTGGGCGCTCGGCAACGATCTGTTGCGTTTCCTGGGATTGTAGCCCCGCGACGGGCCGCTCCCGGCATCCACACGGCCGGGAAGGGCGGACTCGGAGTTCTTCAGGAAGGGTGGGGGCGTTCTCCGAACAGCGAGAGCTGGGGAGCCCCGGAGGTTGCCACCACCTTGTGTAGATCGATCGAGGGCGTGGGCGCATCCGGTCCCGCAACCAGGATCCGGCCTCCGAAGCCGGCCCGCCGCAGAATGCGCTTCATCACGGACCTTGCGCGCGCAGGCGTGTTGGATTCCTCGGAGAGGTGCGCGAGGACCACGACCGCGAGCCCGGGATGCAGCAGTTCACGGGCGAAGCGACTGGCCGACTGGTTGGAGAGGTGGCCGTGGCTGGAGGCGATGCGTGCCTTGACCGAGGCCGGGTAGCCGCTTGACCAGAGTAGCGTCTCGTCGTGGTTGGACTCGAGGACGAGGCCGTGGCATTCGCGCAGCGCGTGCCGAAGCTGAAGGGTGGGGCGTCCCAGATCGGTCGCGATGCCGAGGCGGAGGCCCTGTTTTGCGTCGACCACGGTAACCGCGATGGGATCGGCCGCGTCGTGCAGGGTGGCGAAGGGTTCGACGCGCAATGCTCCGAGCGGGAAGGGGTGGCCGGGCCGGAGAGTCCGAACGGTTTCCTTGCCGCGCAGCAGCCGGCGGCAGGCGCGTTGGGTGCCGGCAGTCATGTGGAGCGGAGTTCCGTGCAGCCGCGCGAAGATGCCGGCCCCCTTGGCATGGTCGCCGTGCTCGTGCGTCAGAACGATGGCGGAGATCTCTTCGGGTTCGATCCCGGCCGCCCCGAGACGCCGGGCGAGCTCGCGGCCGCTGAAGCCGGCGTCGACGAGGATGTGCGTGGAGGCCGCGCTGACCAGGGTGGCGTTGCCGCGGCTGCCGCTGCCAAGAACCGCGAAGCGCAACGGTCAGCGTCCCGGGAGGGTGGAGGGCGCTTTCCGGGATCGGGTCGGGGCCCGGCGCGCCCGCAGCGGAGCCGTACGCCTGTGCGCCGCCCGGTAGAGGCATCGCATGGAGTCCGGCAGGGGAGCGCCGCGCCGTGCCATCGCTCGTTCAGCCGTTGTCAGAAAGCGCTCGATTTCGTGCGTGGATACGCGATCACCGGCCAGCCAGGAGAAGGGAGGAACTTCGTCCGGGGCCATTCCCCCGCCCGCAATGCTCGATCCCGCACCCACCACCGCCCCGCCCCCCAGGAGGGTTCCGACCCCGGTGCGCACATGATCGCCCACGAAACAGCCGAGCTTGAGCAGTCCGGTTTCGATCGTTTCTCCGCCTAGGCGCACCCGCCCGGTGGAATAGCTGTGACGTAGATCGGAGTTGGTGGTGAGCGCTCCCAGATTCACCCACCGCCCCACCACCGCGTGCCCCACGAAGCCGTCGTGCGCCTTGTTGCCGAACCCGAGGAAGACCGATTCCTCCACCTCGCCGCGCAGCCTGCACCCGGGCCCGACGCTGCTGCCCCCCACCGCCCCCCCCAGCACCACCGATCCGGCTCCGATCCAGAGCGGTCCCGCCAGCCGCGCGGGACCCTGGATGCGCACACCGTCGCCGAGCAGGATCGGGCCGCCACTCGTGTCGAGCATCACACCCGGTTCGATCTTCGCCCCCCTCCCAAGGTGGACCGTTCCGGCCCCGATCCGGTATACCCCTGGCGGCGCCGCTTCGGGTGGCATGGATCCCGGCGCGAACCGTTTACCGTCGGCGCGGATGCGCTCCGGGTTGGCCGCCATCAGCTCCCAGGGCGTCTCCAGCAGCCGTGCGCGCACCTCCCGTCGCGCCCACCCCTCCCGCGCCCATACCGCCTCCCGCACCGACTCGCCTGCCGCGCCGCCCGTTCCCCGCGCCTCCTCAGCCACCCCGCTTCCCCCCAACCCATCCACCCCGCCCCCCAACCCCGCGGGCACCTCGGCGCCGCCGGGAAAACACGCCCCCACGATCCGGCCGGCGCTGCTGAACACAACCGGCGTGGCCACCCTCACCGCTTCCTCCACCCCCTCGCGCACTCCGTCCTCCACCGCGAGCCGCCCATTCAGCACGATCCGCACCCCTTCGCGCCCGGCCTCCCCTGCACGCAGGCAAGGCGGCGCACCCGGCTCCGAAAACCCCCGCAACCGCTCTTCGGCCAGGTGACCCACGCACCGGACACCCAGCACCCGTTCGGCGCGAGCCCGCAGCGTCTCGACTCCGAAGAGCATCTCGCCCGCCGGCCGCGTGAGCGCGAAGGGTTGCCACCGACGGGCCACCGCGTCGTTCCAGAGGTAGAGTCCGGGAGCGGGCATTGGACGGGGGTCAGCGCGGCGCCGGGGAGAGCCGTGCCAGGTATTCCTTCAACCGCGGCGATTCGGCGCGGGGCATCACCAGGGTGGCGTCTTCGGTCTGCACCACGAGCAGATCGTCCACGCCGAAGAGAAAGATCCGGCCCGTGCGCGCTACCGCCACATTGCCGCCGCCGCCGACGAGCTCCACATCGCCCTGGACGACATTGCCCCGCGCATCTGCGGTGCGGTGGCGGGCGAGCGCCTCCCAGCTTCCCATGTCGTCCCACGCGAAGGTGGCGTCGATCGCGCCGACCCGGTTGCTCCTCTCCAGGACCGCCTCGTCCACGCTGACGGTGGCGGTCGCGTCCAGGAAACCGTCCACATCGCCCTCCTCCAGGTGTGGCAGCGCACGCGCGACCTCGGGGGCATGAGCGCGGATTTCGGAGAGGAAGAGCGCGACCGGCCACACGAAGATCCCGGAGTTCCAGCGGTAGCCGGCGGCGATGAAGGCGGCCGCGTCCGAAGGGGAGGGTTTTTCCACGAAGGCGTCGACGCGGCAGGCGCGGTGGCCGTCCGGGGCGGGGAGGGGGGGGCCGGGCCGGATGTAGCCGAAACCGGTCTCGGGGCGGGTGGGGGGGACGGCGACGGTCATGAGGAGGGATTCGCGGCGCGCGATGGCGGCGGCCGCGCCGAGGACTTCGCGGAACCGTTCGGCGGGAGCGATGACGTGGTCGCTGTGGAGCGAGATCATGACCGCGCCGGGGTCGATCCGGTGCAGCTCCCAGGCCGCCCGGGCGAGGACGGGGGCTGTGCCGCGGGGCCGCGATTCGACCAGGAAGAGTTCGTCGGGAAGACCGGTGGCCGCGCGAATCGGCGCCACCAGGTCGCCCCGCGTGAGGATACGGATGCGTGGTTCGGGGACGAAGCAGCGCAGGCGGGCCACAGTCTGCGTGATCAGCGGCTCACCTCCGGCCAGCGCCAGCAACTGCTTGGGCCGCGCGGCGGTGCTGAGCGGCCAGAAGCGGTGACCCGATCCTCCGGCCAGGATGACTGCCCAGCGTGTGCCTTCGTCATGATTCGGCATGGCCGCACCCCTGGATGATCGGTCGCTGGCGGCGCGACGGCGGAGTCCGCGCCCCGATTCCCGCCGCCCCGATGCGCCTTTCCCCGCGCGCAGCGCCAAAGCTGAACCGCACCGGCGTGGAAGTCAACGCGCCCGGGACCGCGCCGCGCACCGGTTGACGGCCCGAGCTCCTCTCGGGTAGCTTCTCCGCATGACTCACCCAGGAATGATTCCCCGAGGACAACCCCCCCGCCCCGCTCGCGCCCCCCTTGTTCTTCCGGCGGTGATCGCGGCGCTGGTTGTAGCGGGCGCCGCCTGCGACGACGATCCCTTTGCGGTGCGCTGGACCGCCGATCCCGACACGGTGCGGCTCTACGCCCTTTCCCGCCCCGAACCCAACCTTGTCTCCGCGTACGACTTCTACCCCCGCCGCGCGGTCCGCATCGAGGCCCCCACAACCGGCGACGACTGGGATCTGGCGCTCGATTTTCGCGACGGCGAGTTCGTTTTTCTTCCCCCGGCGGCGCTGGGAATCTCCTCGCGGGCGGGCCTTGCAATCCTTGACGGCGCCACCTTCGAGTCGGCCACCGAGGCTCCCTCCGACACGACCGCCTACACGACCGACGCACCGGTCCCGATTCAGTTGGGCCGGATCTATGTGATTCGCACGCGGCGCCACAGCGGGTACTGGGGAACGCTTTGCCACTACTACGGCAAGATCGAGCCGCTGGCAAGCGACCGGAATGCCGGATCGGTGTATTTTCAGTTTGACCTGAGCCAGGCCTGCAACGACCTGGATCTGATTCCCCCCGACTGACCCGGCGGAACCACTCGCATGCTGGATATCGGTTTGTTGCGGCGCGACCCGCAGCGGGTGACGCGAGACCTGGCCCGGCGCGGTCTGGACGACGCCGGCGCGCAGGTGGATGAGATCCGCGCTCTGGACCGCACGAGGCGGCACGGACTCGCCCGGGTCAACGAGCTGAAGGCCTTGCGAAACCGGGTCTCGAAGGAGATCGGCGCGGCGCGGCGCAGGGGAGACAGCGCGCGCGACGAGATTGAGCGGATGCGGGCGGTGGGCGCCCAGATCGCGGAGCTGGACCAAAGCGTCGCGGCCGCGGAGGAACGCATCGCCGAACGGCTTGGGGGCATCCCGAATCTCCCCGATGCGCGCGTTCCCGAGGGCGGGGTCGAAGCCAACCGGATCGTGCGGAGCTGGGGCAGGCCGCCTTCGTTCCTCTTCACCCCGCGTCCCCACTGGGAGCTGGGCGAATCGCTCGGCATCCTCGACATGGAGGCGGGCAGCCGGATATCGGGATCGGGATTCATCGTTCTGCGCGGCCTGGGCGCCACCCTGCAGCGCAGGCTCATCGACTGGATGATCGACCTGCACACGGCCGAGCACGGCTACTCCGAAGTTCGGGTTCCCTACCTGGTTACCGCCAGCGCCATGACCGGGACCGGACAGTTGCCCAGGTTTGCCGAGGAATCCTACCTCTCCGAGCGCGACGGCCTCTGGCTCATTCCCACCGCCGAGGTACCGGTCACCAATCTGCACCGCGAGCGGATCCTGGACGGCGCGGCTCTGCCGATCAAATCGGTCGCCTACTCCCCCTGCTTTCGGCGCGAGGCGGGCGCGGCGGGCCGGGATACGCGCGGCATGCTGCGGGTTCACCAATTCGACAAGGTCGAGCTGGTCCGGATCGAACGCCCCGAGTGCTCCCGGGAGGCGCTGGAGGAGCTCGTCGGCGAAGCCGCCCGGATCCTCGAACTGCTCGGCCTGGCCTACCGCGTGGTGATCCTGGCGGCGGGCGATCTCGGATTCTCGGCGTCGCTCACCTACGACCTGGAGGTCTGGGCGCCCGGGGTCGGGAAGTGGCTGGAGGTCTCGAGCTGCTCCACCTTCACCGATTTCCAGGCGCGGCGGGCGCGAATTCGCCACCGTCCCGTCCGGGGCCGGGGAACCGCCTTCGTGCATACCCTCAACGGATCGGCGCTGGCTCTGCCGCGGCTCATGGTCGCGCTCCTCGAGACCGGCCAGCGCGAGGACGGATCGATCCGGCTGCCCCCGGTGCTGCACCCCGTCCTCGGCTTCACCGAGATCGCGGCAAAGGGGTGAAGGGCCGCGCGCCGGGCCGGAGCCCTGGCCTGCGGCGTCCCGGAAGCGGCGGCGGGGGCCACTCCCGTTCCCCGGGCGCATCGCGCAGTTGGACGATCACCCTCGCCATCCTCTTCTCCACACTTCTGGTCTGGTACCTGGTCTACACCGCCGAAATCGTGCGTTCCCGCGAGGCCGACGCCGAGACCTTCACCCGCGTCTACGCCCAGGTTCAGGCCGGCCTGACCAGCCCCGACCGCGGAGCCGAGCTGGCCGCGCTCACCAATCTCCAGATTCTCCTCGTTGAGCTTGGAGTCCCCTTTGTGGTGACGACCGAGCCCGGCGGCGACTACTACACCTCCGTCAACCTTCCCTTCGCGGTCTCCAATCCCCCGGATTCCCAACAGGTCGAGCGCATCCTCGCCTACGCGCGCGAACTCGACGCCCGCAACGATCCCGTCGGCGATTCCAGCAGCCAGCTCGTCCACTACGGGGTGACTCCGCAGGCGGCGCGGCTACGCTGGATGCCGGTGCTGTGGGCGACCGGACTCATCCTCACCATCCTCCTGGCGGCGACCTTTTTCCGCTACCAGAAACGCAACGCCGCCGAGAGGGCCTGGACATCGATGGCGCGCGAGCTGGCCCACCAATTGGGGACTCCGATCAGTTCGCTGCAGGGGTGGGTGGAGCTTCTGGGACTGAGCCCCGGGGAACGTCCCGAGGGGATGCGCCGGGTCGAAATCGCCGAGGCCATCGGCCAGGATCTGGAGCGCCTGGAACGGGTCAGCCGCCGCTTCGAGCTCATCGGGCGGGAACCGGAGCTCACCCGGGTGTCGCTCGGCGAGGTGGTGGCCGAGCTGCGCTCCTATATGGAGGTGCGGTTGCCGCGGCTCGGACCGGGGATCGCGCTGCATGTCGATGTCGCGCCGGGTCTTCCGGATGTGCGGGGGAACCCCGTCCTCCTGGCCTGGGCCCTGGAGAATGTCGTCAAGAACGCCCTTGATGCGATGGCGGGAACGGGCGGATCGATCTCCATCTCGGCCAAACCCGCCGATGGCCGGTGGGTGCGGGTGCGGATCCGCGATACCGGTCCGGGCGTCTCGGCCGAGATTCGCGATACCCTCTTCGATCCCGGAGTCACCACCAAATCCGGAGGCTGGGGCGTCGGTCTGGCGCTGACGAGGCGAATCGTGGAGGGAGTGCACGGGGGAAGGGTGGAGCTGCTCGACGGAGCCGGACGGGGCGTTACCTTCCAGGCCACCCTGCCGCGGGCGCGCTAGCTCCGCAACCCTATTCCGTCAGACCATGAGCCGCACCGCACCCCCATGACCTCCTCCGCCCCGGACCTGGCCCTGCTGCACGCCCTGAACCCCCAACAGCGCGAGGCAGTGGAGCACTTCGAGGGACCCGAGCTCGTGCTGGCAGGGGCCGGATCGGGCAAGACCCGCGTCCTCACCACCCGCATCTGGCACCTGGTCACCCACTACGGCGTGCCCCCCGACCGGATCCTGGCGGTAACCTTCACCAACAAGGCCGCCGGCGAAATGCGCGACCGGGTGGCCGCCATGCTCGGCGGCAATCCCCGCGGTAGTTGGATGGGAACCTTTCACGCAATTGGCGCCCGTCTCCTCAGGCGTCACGCCCCCGAGCTCGGGTGGACGCGCTCCTTCGCCATTCGCGACGCCGAACAATCTCTGCGCGAGGTCCGCAAAGCCCAGACGCAGGCCCGGATCGACGTCAAGCGGTGGGCGCCCAAGGCGGTGCGCGGCTGCATCTCCGACGCCAAGAACCGGCTGATCGGCCCCGGCGAGTTCGAGACCGAGCACGCCGATGGCCCCGATCTTCTGCTACGCAGGGTCGCCCGCGTCTATCCCCTTTACCAAAGTGCGCTCCGCGACCAGGACGCGCTGGATTTCGACGATCTCCTCCTCCTGCCGGTCCGGCTCATGGAGCGCAACCGGGCGCTGCTCGAACGCTACCGCGAACGTTTTGCCTTCATCCTCGTTGACGAATACCAGGACACCAACCGGGCCCAGTTCCGCCTCCTGGAGCTGCTCGCCGGCGGGCACCGCAATCTCATGGTGGTGGGGGACGACGACCAGAGCATCTACGGCTGGCGGGGCGCCGACATCGGCAACATTCTCGACTTTGAGGACAGCTTTCCGGGCGCGCGCGTCGTGCGGCTCGAACAGAACTACCGCTCGACCCCGGTGATCCTGGACGCGGCCAACCGCGTGATTCGCGAGAACCGGTTCCGCAAGGAAAAGACAATGCGCACCGAGCGGACCGGGGGGGCGCGGGTGTCGATTCTGGAGGCCGCCGACGAGACCGACGAGGCGCGCTGGATCGTGGAGGAGGTGGAGCGGAAGATGCTGCTGCGGCCCGAGCTGGACCATCGCGACTTCGCCGTCCTCTACCGCACCAATGCCCAGGCGCGGGCCCTGGAGGACCGTTTCATGCGGCGGGGCGTCCCCTACCAGGTCGTGGGCGGGGTGCGCTTCTACGAACGGCGCGAGATCCAGGATGTCGTGGCCTACCTGAGGCTGATTGCGAATCCGCGCGATGCGGATGCCTTCGACCGTGTGGTGAACTATCCGCGCCGGGGGGTGGGGAAGGTGTCGGCCGGGCGACTGGCGGCCTTTGCGGCGGCGGGGAGGGTGGGGCTGCTGGAGGCGGCGGAGCGGGCCGACGAGATCGCGGGTCTGGCGACGGGGGCGCGGCGGGGGCTGAAGCGTCTGGCGGGACTGGTGCGGCGCCATGCGCAACTGGCGGTGGTCCGGCCGGCGGGAGAGGTGCTCGAGTCGCTGATCGCGGAGCTGGATCTGGTGCGGATCCTGATGGAGGAGGGACCCGAAGGTGCGGACCGGGCCGAGAATGTGGGGGAGCTGGTGGCGGCCGCCCGCGACTTCGAGGCGGGGCTGCTGGAGCTCGACGAGGGGGACCGCGACGCCTTCACCGATCTGGGGCTCTTCCTCCAGCACATTGCTCTGGTCGCCGACATCGACGCGCACGACGCCGGCGCCGACGCGGTGACTCTCATGACCGTCCACAGCGCGAAGGGCCTCGAGTTTCGGGTTGTCTTTATCGGGGGGCTCGAAGAGGGACTCTTTCCCCTGATGCGGGCCTACGACGAGGAAGCGCAACTCGAAGAGGAGCGCCGCCTGCTCTATGTGGCCATGACGCGCGCGCGGGAGGAGCTGTACCTGACCCATGCGCAGTCGCGACGCCGCGCGGGCGAGTTCCTGAGGGGCGAACGTTCCAGCTTCGTGGAGGTTCTGCGGGGATCGGTGAAGGAACTCCGCACCGATCGCGTTCGCTCCGCCGCGCGGTGGTCGGGGCGAGGGGGGGGGAGGACTGCCCCGCGGTGGCGTCGCCGTTCCGACCCCGATGCGGGATTCAATCAGGATCGCCCCAACTTTGCGAAGGGCGAGCGGGTCGTCCACAAGACCTTCGGCTCGGGGGTGATCGTGGCGCTCTCGGGCTTCGGACCGGATCTGAAGGTGACGGTGGATTTTGTCGGCGCGGGACGAAAAAAGCTCCTGGTGCGCTATGCCTCGCTGGAGCGCGACGCCTGGTAGACCGAAGTTGATCGGGCTCTCACGACTCCTCCCCTTTGCCGACTCCTTCCTCCCCGTCCCCCTCCCCTCCGCCACGCGCCTCCTCGCGGCCCCCGCCTCGCGCATGGCGCGCAAGGAACAGCCCGGCCGCGCTCTCCCGCACTGCCCTGACCCGGGAGGCCGCCTCGAGCACCGCCGCTTCGGCTTCGGACTGGGCCAGATCCAGGAGCGCAAGAAGATCGCGAGCCCGGCGGCGCAGTTCGGTCGCGGCCTCCTCCAGCGTGCCCGCCACCCCCCCCACCGAAGTTCCCAGGCGCTCGGCCTCGGTGCGCACTGTCTGCGTGATTCGGTCGATGTTGCGGACGGCGCTGCCGGCGTGCTCGACCAGCGAGGCCGAACGGTCGCTTGCGGTCGCCAGAAAACTCTCCCAGGCGGCCCGGTGCCGCCGCATCTCGGCCTGGAGGCGCAGCGCGACGACCAGCACGGCAAGCACCGCGACCACCAGCGCGACCAGCGACCAGGCGGTAAGGACGGCAATTCCATCGTGGGCCATCACAACCACTGTCGTGTCCTGGACAAGGCCCGGGACCGCGGCGAGCAAGACGGGGAGTGGTGGCGCCATGGGCCTCGCGGGGAGCGGCGTGAGAGAACGACCGGTGTGGGGGCCGACAATATCCCGGATTCCTCGCGCCGCGGCAATGCCGCACCCCCAGGCGCTCCGCCATTGCGCGCCGCCGCGAAGCGCTGAAGGCGGCCTCCGCCGGGGGGCCGTCTCCGGAGCCGGCCGCGCATGGGCCACCGGGGCGCCTCAACTTTCGGCCAGGGGGCGTTCGGGCTATCTTGCCCCCATGCCTTCCTTCATGGTGTCCGGCGGACGCGAACTCTCGGGCAGGATTCGTCCGGCGGGAAACAAGAACGCCGCCCTGCCCGCACTCGCCGCCACCCTGATGTCCACCGGGACCGTCAGGCTGGGGAACATTCCCCGTATCCGCGATGTGGCGACCCTCCTGGAGATCATGGAGTCGCTGGGGGCCCAGGTGCGCTGGGCCGGTCCGTCGACCGTCGAGGTCAATGGCGCCGGGGTCAGCACCGCCCGCCTGGATCCCGGACTTTCCCGCCGAATCAGGGCCTCCATTCTGCTGGCCGGCCCCCTTCTCGCGCGCTTCGGATCACTCTTCCTTCCCCCCCCGGGGGGCGATGTGATCGGCCGCCGCCGCCTGGACACCCATCTCCTTGCCTTTCGCGCACTTGGGGCGCGGATTGAAACCGCCCGGGGGCTGGACATCGACGCCCGGTCACTCGTTGGCGCGCGCATGTTCCTTGACGAGCCCTCCGTCACCGCCACCGAGAACGCGGTCATGGCGGCCGCGCTCGCCCGGGGCGAAACCGAGATTCGCAACGCGGCCTGCGAGCCGCATGTGCAGGACCTCTGCCACCTCCTCAACCGGATGGGCGCGCGCATCGAGGGCATCGGCAGCTCTACCATTCGCATCCAGGGAGCCGCTTCGCTGGGCGATGCCGAGTACGAGATCGGCGCCGACCACATCGAGACCGGGTCATTCATCGGACTGGCGGCGGTGACCGGCAGCCGGCTCGTGATTGAAGACGCCCCGGTCGAACACCTCGACTCGATCCTCATCGGATTCCGCCGTCTGGGGATCGACTGCCGCATCGACGAGCGCGACCTGGTGGTGGATGGCCGTGGCGAGGCGCTGATCCACATGGACGCCTTCGGCCACATTCCCAAGGTCGACGACGGTCCCTGGCCCGCCTTCCCCGCCGACCTGACCTCGATTGCCGTGGTCGCCGCCACCCGTTCGCGCGGCTCGGTCCTCATCCACGAGAAGATGTTCGAGTCGCGAATGTTCTTCACCGACAAGCTCGTCGCGATGGGGGCGCGCATCGTCCTCTGCGACCCGCATCGCGTGGTGGTGATCGGACCCTCGAGCCTGCAGGGAGCCCGCGTGGAGAGCCCGGATATCCGGGCCGGCATGGCCATTCTGATCGCGGCGCTCGGAGCCAGTGGCACCAGCGAGATCCGCAACGCGGGCCAGATCGAACGCGGCTACGAACGAATTGACGAGCGTCTCGCGGCGCTCGGGGCGGAAATTCGGCGTCTCGATTGACCGATTTGGCGCATTGCGGCTACATTAAGGATTGGTGGCCGGGTTGCCGTGTGCGGCCCTTTCCGAGTGGGGGATGATGTCCTCCACTCTTTTTTGTCCATTCATTACAGGGAGGCGGCGTGAAGACGGACCGGTTGACGCTCCGCGCGGGGCTTGAGGAGCGGCTCTTGCGCATGGGCTTCGAGGTCGTGCGGGTCGATTGGGCCGGTCATCCCCGGCGTCCCGTCATTCGCCTGCGCATCGAACACCTCGACCCGGCGCGTCCCGTAACTCTCGACGACTGCGCCGGCGCCAGTCGCGGCCTGGAGCCCTGGCTCGACCGTCAGGAATCCCTCGCCGACACGTATGTCCTGGAGGTGTCGTCCCCGGGGCTGGAGCGCCCCCTCACCCGCACCCGCGACTTCGACCGCTTCCGGGGCCGGCGCGTGGCGGTGAAGGGCAACAGCGCGTTGCACGGAGCGCAAACCCGGGTGGAGGGTGAACTGCTCGGACTGGAAACGGACGACGAGGGAACCGCCTCCGTGGCGCTGCGACTCTCCACGGGCGACGAAGTCCGCCTTCCCCGAGACCTGATCTCCGGCGCGCGGCTGGTGCACGAATGGGGGCGCTCACGGTGAATACAGAGCTGATCATCAAGGCGTTCCGCGACATTGCGAGCTCCCGGAATCTGCAACCCGACGACGTCAACGACCTCATCCGCGAAGCACTGCACGCCGGGCTGGCGCGCATGTACGGCGCCAACGTGGATAGCGAAATCCTGATCGACGACCTCTCGGGCGAGATCGAAATGCTCGTCCTCAAGCGGGTCGTGCACACGGTGGAGGATTCTGCGGCCGAGATCTCCGTCGAGGAGGCCCGGTGGGACGATCCCTCCTACGAAATCGGCGACGTCATGGAGATTCCCGTGGAATTTTCCGATTTCGGGCACAACGCCGTCATGGCCGCCAAGCGCAGAATCATGGATCTCGTGCAGGAAGGTGAGCGCCAGCGGATCCGCGAGGAGTATGGCGGTCGCGTGGGCGAGCTCCTCTCCGGCGAGGTCCAGCAGATTGAGCGGGGCAAGCTGGTCCTCATGCTCAACCGCTCCCGCGACGCCGAGGCGATCATTCCCTGGAAGGAACAGAATCCCCGCGAGCGCTTCCGCCAGGGCGAATCGATCCGGGCGGTGCTCAAGCGCGTGGAGGAGACGCCAAAGGGTCCCAAGCTGATCTTCTCCCGTGCCGACCCCCTCTTTGTCGCCGCGCTCTTTAAGCTCGAGGTGCCCGAGATCTATCAAGGGATCGTCGAGATCAAGGAGCTGACGCGCGAGGTGGGCGGTCGCACCAAGATCGCCGTGCACAGTCGCGACGACTCGATCGATCCGGTGGGAGCCTGCGTGGGACTGAAGGGATCGCGGGTGCAGGCTGTGGTCTCCGAACTGGGCGGCGAACGGATCGACATCGTTCCCTGGCATCCCGATCCGGAGGTCTTCGCCCGCCGTGCGCTGGCGCCCGCCCGGGTGGCCACGGTCATTTCGGATCCGGAGCGACAGGTGATCACGGCGATTGTCGACGAGGACCAGCTCTCGCTGGCGATCGGCCGGAATGGACAGAATGTTCGCCTGGCCTCGCAGCTCATCGGCTGGCAGATCGATCTCTACGGTTCCCGCGAATGGCTGGAGCGGGGATCCGACATGTCGGTACTGGTCGAGGAAGATCCGGATTCCTACGAAACCGCCGATTTTCCCTTACGCGAGCTGTCGCTTGATTCGTCGACGCTGGCCGCGCTCGAGGCGGCGGGATACCGAACTTTTCTCGACATCATCGACCTGGAAAAGCGCCACTTCCTTGCCGTGGACGGGATTGCCGAAGAAGAGGCCGACCGGCTGCTCGGGCTGATCGACGATCTGACCGTTGTGGACCAGGATGGGGAACGCGGGATGGCGGGTGATGATGGGGACCCGGAACCGAAAGGTAACGCCGACTGATGCTGGTTCGCGAGCTGGCTGCCGATGTCCGGGTCGAAGCCGACCTGATGATACGCTACCTACGCCACGAGGGCGTGGCCGTGGGGAGCCCGAATGCCCGCATTGCCGATGATGCCCTGGCCAGGGTCCGGTTCCACCTGGAGCGGCAGCGGCGCGCAGGGAAGGGAAACGCCGCCCAGGTGATCCGGGCGGCGGTAAAGGCCAGCGCGCCCAAGAGCCGGAGGCGGCGGGTCAGGCGGCGGACTTCCGGGCGGCGGCGCACCGGGATCGCGCCCGCGGAAGGCCGGCCGAAGGTTGCCGATGCACCGGCCGCGCCCGAGGAGACGCCGGTCGCACCGACCGCCGACGCCACACCCGCGGAAGCCACCGAGTGGCCGCGCCGCAGAGGACGCCGCCGGGCGGCCGGGGCGGACGCCGGAGCCGACGTCGCGCCGCCCGAGGTCGCCGTCGCGGAGACACCGGTTGTTCCGGTTGCCGAGGTCGCGCCCCCGCCCCAGGATGCCGCGCCGGAGGTCCCCGGGACTCGCGCTGTCGACACCCGGGATGCCGCGACCACTCCCGTGGAAGCGTCCGAAGTTCCGGCGAAGGACGACGCGGCCGAGGAGTTGGAAGCGACCCGGCCCCACGCCGAGACGCCGCCCGTTGCGGAAGCGCTCCCCGGGATTGCGGACACGGAGCAACCGCCCGCCGATCCCGGGGCTCCCGCGTCCCCGCAGGTTGATCGTCCGGCGGCGGCCGCCCGGGATGCAGCCCCTACATCGACCGGTCCGGAGCCGGAACCGCCCCGGACCTCTGCGCCTGCCCCGATCCGGGATGGGCTCCCGCCGGCGCGGCTGGGTGGCCCGCCCGAGCCCGCGCGCAAGGGTGGACCACGGCGAAGCGCCGCGCCTCCCCCGGCTGCCAGCGCAGGCCCGGGCGGCACGGTTCGCATCCAGGCGGAGGGTTATACCTCCGATGGCCGCCGCAAGAAAGCGCGCAAGAAGGGCAAACGCCGGCGCGGCGCCGCGGCGGACGCGGCCGCGCAGAACATTCAGCGCGTGATGGCCCAGATCAAGACCGGTCGCAAGAAGCGCCGCAAGGGGAAGGCAACGCTCGCCGCTGCCCGCGAAGAGCGCGTCGCAGCCGAGGAAAGGGCGGCTCACGAGAGCGCGGTGGAGGCTCGCACCGTGCGCGTGAACGAGTTCCTGACCGTCGCCGAGCTGGCCGAACTCATTGACATGAGCGCAACCGAGATCATCGGTTCGGCCTTCCGCAACATGGCCATGCTCGTCACCATCAACCAGCGCCTCGATTTCGACCAGATCGAGCTACTCCTGGACGAATTCGGCTTCAAGGCGGTGCGCGAGGCCGACTATCTCCCCGCCGAAGAGTTCGAGACCGAGGACGACCCGGCCGACCTGCGTCCGCGCCCGCCCGTCGTCACCGTCATGGGCCATGTGGACCACGGCAAGACGCTGCTCCTGGACCGGATCCGCGACACCAACGTCGTAGCCGGCGAATCGGGTGGAATCACCCAGCATATCGGAGCCTACCACGTCGATCTGGGCGAGGGTCGCACCATCTCCTTCCTCGACACCCCCGGTCACGCCGCCTTCACCGCCATGCGCGCGCGCGGCGCCGATGTCACCGACATCGTGGTGCTGGTGGTGGCGGCCGACGACGCGGTGATGCCGCAGACGATCGAGGCGATCAGTCATGCGCGCAACGCGGGCGTTCCCATGATCGTCGCCATCAACAAGATCGACCTCCCCGCCGCCGATCCCGACCGGGTCAAGCAGGATCTGCTCCGGCGCGAGGTCACGGTGGAGGACTACGGCGGCGACGTCCTGGTGGCCCAGGTCTCGGCCAAGACCGGCGAGGGCATGGACGACCTCCTTGAGAAGATCCTTCTGCAGGCCGAACTCCTGGAGCTCGCCGCCAACCCCGCGCGCGAAGCCATCGGTGCGGTGGTGGAGGCTGAACTCGATGTCGGCAAGGGACCGGTCGCGACGGTGCTGGTCCAGCACGGCACGTTGCGTGTCGGCGACGACTATGTGGTGGGACTGCACGCCGGCAAGGTGCGGGCGCTCCTGGACGAGCGCGGTCGCCGCACAGCGAGCGTAGGCCCCGGAATTCCGGCGCAGATCGTCGGAATCGGGGGCGTTCCCCAGGCGGGCGACGTCCTTCAGGTCATGGACCAGGCGAGGGCATCGTCGATCGCCGCCAACCGCCAGCGCCTTGACCGCGAGAAGCAGCTCCGCATCCGCGAGCGCGGCATCAAGCTGGGCGATTTCTCCAAGCTGCTCGCGGCGGGCCAGGTCAGCACCCTGCGCCTCCTGGTCAAGGGCGATGTGGACGGTTCGGTGCAGGCCATCTGCGACGAGATGGAACAGCTCTCCACCTCCGAGGCCCGCGTCGAGATCATTCACCGCGGGGTCGGCGCCGTCAACGAATCCGACGTAATGCTTGCGGTGACCGCCGAGGCAATCGTCATCGGCTTCCGGGTCCGGCCCGACATCGGCGCCCGCGAGGCCGCCCGGCGGGAATCGGTCGAGATCCAGATCTTCGATGTCATCTACGAGGTGGTGGACAATGTGCGGGCGGCGCTGGAGGGACTCCTGTCGCCGGAGCGCCGCGAGCAGATCGTGGGCGTGGCCGAGGTTCGCGAGATCTTCCGCATCCGGGGGGTGGGTACCATTGCCGGCAGCCATGTGGCGGAGGGCAGGATCCTGCGTGGCGGGCAGGGGCGGGTCATTCGCGACGGCATCGTGGTGTACGACGGCGAAGTCGGTTCGCTGCGCCGCTTCAAGGAAGATGTGCGCGAGGTGCGCGACGGCTTCGAGTGCGGGATCGGCATTGCCAACTTCAACGACCTCAAGGTTGGCGACCAGATCGAGCTCTACAGCGTCGAAGAGGTCGCGCGCACCCTGGCCGGCCTGGCGGAGGCCTGACGCGGAGGGCCGGCGCGCAAGGGGCGGGCGATGGTGGTGAATGTGTCGAGCTGGGAGCTGTCGATCCCTGGATCCCGTTCGCTCAAGGAGAAGCGGGCGGTGCTGCGGTCGCTGCGGGACCGGCTGGGCCGGATGAATGTGTCGGTCGTGGAATCGGGGCTGCACGAGGCGCGGAACCGGGGGCGAATCTCGGTGGCCTTCCTTGCGGCCCACGCGGCCCAGGCCGATGCGATCCTTGAATCGGTGGACCGGGTGGTGGTGGGGGCGCGGGGCGCGGTTGTCGTCGGCAACTCTACGGAGCGTCACTGAGTGTCGGCGCACCGGCGTGCCAGGTTGGGGGAGCAGCTTCGCCGCGAGCTCGCCCTCAAGCTTCGCGATGTGGTGCGGGATCCCGGTCTGGGCCCACACTCGGTGACCGGCGTCGATGTCACCCCCGACCTCTGGTTGGCGCGGGTCCATGTCGAGGTACACGGTTCGCCCCCGCAGAGGGATGAAACGATGGCCGCGCTGCGCCGCGCCGCGCCCTTCCTGCGCTCGGTTCTCGGCCGCGAGCTGCATATTCGGCGCATGCCGGAGCTGCGCTTTCTCCGGGACCGATCGACTGAGGCCGGCCAGCGTATCGAGGCGATCCTCAGGCGGGCCTCGGCTCCCCCGGAAGATTGACCGTCGCCCATTCGCCGATGCGCATCCTGTTGGTGGATAAGCCCGCGGGCTGGACCTCGCACGATCTGGTGGCTGCCGCGCGCGGCGCGCTGAAGGAGCCAAGGATCGGCCATGCGGGCACTCTCGATCCCTTCGCGACCGGACTGATGGTGCTGGGGGTGGGGCGCGCTACCCGGTTGCTCGAGTACCTGGTGGGACTCGACAAGAAATACGAAGCCGCGTTGCACCTGGGGATCGGGACCGACACGCACGATCCCGAGGGCGAACGCACCGCCGTGGACGACTCCTGGAGGGCACTGGAGAACGGTCGGATCCGGGCGGAAGCAGCGGCGATGACGGGGACGCTGCGACAGCGGCCACCGCGCTATTCGGCCATCAAGATCCGGGGTGTTCCCGCGTACCGGCGCGCGCGCAGAGGGGAGGCGGTGAAGATCGCGCCCCGACCGGTGACGATTCACGCCCTGGAGGTCACCGGGATTGCCCTGCCCGCGCTTCGGATCCGGGTGGTCTGCTCCAGCGGAACCTACATTCGCAGCCTGGCCGCCGAGCTCGGCCGCCGCCTGGGCACGGTCGCTCACCTCACAGCGCTCCGTCGTCTCCGCGTCGGTTCCCTGCACCTCGACCAGGCGGCTCCCCTCGCCGCGCTGCGCGCCCGTTCACTTCCCGGGAGCGCCTGGATCGAGCCCGCGACGGCCCTCTCGCACCTGGGTCGTCTTGAGATCGGCCCCGCTGGTGAGGCGCACGTCGCCGCGGGTCGGCGCATTCCCGCAAACGCTCCCGATGCGGACCCGGTGGCGGCGATCGGCCCCGCCGGCCGACTCGTGGCGGTCGGCGCGGTCAAGGGCGGAGTATTCCGGCCCGGCAAGGTCTTTCCCGATGTCTGAGTCCACTCCCGCAATCGCTCCGGTGTCCGGTCTGCCGCTCGACAACCGCCCGGCGGTGGTTACGGTGGGCACATTCGACGGAGTCCATCTCGGTCACTGGAGCGTGCTCCGCGAGATCGGTGACCGTGCTCGCGCCTGCAACGGCCGCAGCGTACTGGTCACCTTCGATCCCCATCCTCTGCGCATCGTCCGTCCCGAGGTCGCGCCGCCCCTGCTCACTACTCTGGAGGAAAAGAAGGCGGTCCTGGCCGAGAGTCCGCTCGACTATGTGGTCGTCGTTTCCTTTACCCCCGAGCTCAGCCGGTACTCGCCGCGCCGGTTCGTGACCGAGTTTCTGTTGGGCCGGGTGGGGATGAGCCAGCTCGTCATCGGCTACGACCACGGATTCGGACGGGGCCGCTCGGGCGACGCCGGAACGCTGAGGACGATTGCCGACGAGTTCGGGTTCGGGCTCGATGTGGTGCGGGCGGTCAATGCGGGCGCCGCCGCAATCTCGTCGACCTCGATCCGCCGGGCGCTCCAGGAGGGAAGGCTGACCGACGCCAACCGGGGACTCGGCCGCCCCTATCCGTTGACCGGTCTGGTGGTGCGCGGGGAGGGCCGGGGTCGCACGCTGGGATTCCCTACGGCCAACATTCATGTCGCGGGAGAGGGCAAGCTGGTCCCGGCCGCGGGGATATACGCCTGCCGGGTCACGACCGGGGGCCAGCGCTTCATGGGCGCGCTTCATATCGGTCCCCGCCCCACATTTCCCGGTTCGGTTCCCACGGTGGAGGTCTTTCTCCTCGATTTCGCCGGCGACCTCTACGGCTCCCGCATCCATCTCGAGTTGATCGCCCGGTTGCGGCCGGTGGCGGCTTTCGACTCGGTGGCGGCGCTCCGGGAAGAGATGGCGCACGATGTGGAACGAACCCGTGAACTCCTCCGCGGGCGCGTCTGACCCGGGTGCCATGACGAGTGAAGGTGGCCCCGCGCACCCGAATGGACCGACACCGCCCTTGCATTGTGACTCGATATTGACAATATTCAGAGGCTGTACGCCTGACGGTGGGGCCCTGACGGTGGAGCACCGTGCATGGCGGCAACCATACCCGGGTGGTGGACCGGACCGGAGAGGCTCGGCCCAAATGCCGACACGCCGGACCTTCAAGTCCTTCCGCCGCCGTCGCCTGCATCCCGAAGAGGGACGACGAAGAAGACGAAATGGGAATCGACAAACAGGAAATCGTCAGGAAATACCAGCCCCATGAGAATGGAGCCGGAAGCGCGCAGGTCCAGATCGCGCTATTGACCGCGCGGATCAATCACCTGCGGGACCACTTCAACGCGCATCGCCACGACCATCACAGCCGGCGGGGTCTCCTCCGCATGGTCGGTCGCAGGCGGCGGCTCCTCAAGTACCTGCGGCGCACCGACGTCGAGGGGTACAGGGCGCTGATTCAGGATCTCGGGCTGCGTCACTGATCGCCCGTGGGCCACTCGCGCCCCTCCGGCGCCCCGGCGCCACATCCCGGACCTTGGTCCATCCTCGCTGCGGGGATTCCGCGGCATTTACGGAAAAAGACATGATCCAGAGAGTAGAACGTGAATTCGCAGGCCGGCCCCTCGTCCTTGAGGTGGGCCGCATGGCTCGCCTCGCCCATGGCGCCTGTCTCGTGCAGTACGGCGAGACCGTGGTGCTGGTGACGGCGACGGTGCAGAACCGGCCCACCCACCTTCCCTTCTTCCCCCTAACCGTGGAGTATCGAGAGAAGACCTACGCGGCCGGCAAGATCCCGGGCGGCTTCTTCAAGCGCGAGGGGGCGCCGCAGGAAAAGGAAATCCTCTCCGCGCGGCTCGTCGACCGCACCCTGCGTCCACTCTTCCCCGACGGCTTCATGCACGAGACGCAGATCCATGCCCAGGTGCTCAGCGCCGACCAGGAGAACGACGCCGATGTCCTGACTCTGATCGGGGCCTCCGTCGCGCTCAACACCTCGGTCATTCCCTTCGATACCCCGGTGGCTTCGGTGCGGATCGGGCGCGTCCAGGGGAACTGGGTGGTGAATCCGACCTTCCGCCAACTCGAATACGCCGACGTGGACGTCGTGGTGGGAGGAACCGACCAGGCGATCGTGATGGTGGAGGGAGGCGCGCTGCAGGTGCCCGAGAGCGAGATCCTCGAGGGACTGGTGGTGGCGCACAAGGCGATTCGCGAGCTGATCGCGCTCCAGGAGGAGCTGATCGCGCCGAGGCGGCCGAAGAGCAAGATGGCCTGGAAGCCGCGGACCGCGCCGGATGCGGTGCGCAGCCGGGTGACGGAGTTGGCGGAGGGGCGGGTGCGCGCGGCTGTACGGATCGCCGACAAGTCCGAGCGCATCGCGGAGCTGGATTCCCTGCGGGTGGAGCTCGCCGAGACGCTGGCCGGAGAAAACCCGGATGCGCCGCCGAGCGATGGCGACATCAACGACCTGGTGCGGGCGCTGGAAAAGAAGAGCGTGCGTGCGCGCATCCTGGACGAGGGAGTTCGGGCGGACGGACGCCGCGCCGACGACATTCGCGCGATTTCCTGCGAGACCGGAGTGCTCCCCAGAACGCACGGCTCGGCCCTCTTTACCCGCGGCGAGACGCAATCGCTGGGGGTGGTCACCCTGGGAACCTCGAGGGACGAGCAGCGCATCGATTCGATCGACAGTGCCGAGCAGGTTACCAAGTCCTTCATGCTACACTACAACTTCCCCCCCTTCTCGGTCGGCGAGGCCCGCCCGATCCGGTCCACCTCGCGGCGCGAAAAGGGACACGGCGCCCTGGCCGCACGGGCCATCCAGCCACTTCTTCCCGACTACGACGACTTCCCCTACACGATCCGCATCGTCTCGGACATCCTGGAATCGAACGGATCTTCGTCGATGGCCTCGGTCTGTTCGGCATCGCTCTCGCTGATGGACGCCGGAGTGCCGGTCAGGGCGGCCTGTGCGGGGGTAGCGATGGGCCTGGTCAAGGAAGACGACCAGGTGGTCGTGCTGACCGACATCCTTGGGCTCGAGGACGCGCTCGGGGACATGGACTTCAAGGTTGCGGGAACCCGCCAGGGCGTGACCTCAATCCAGATGGACATCAAGATCGAGGGCCTGACGGTGGAGATTCTGCGGGAGGCGCTGGAACGGGCGCACCGGGGCCGCATTCACATCCTCGACCGGATGGACGCCACGATCGCGCAGGCCCGCGACGATCTCTCTCAGCACGCGCCCCGAATCATCTCGGTCCGGATCAACCCGGAAAAAATTGGCGATATCATCGGGCCGAAGGGCAAGACCATTCGCGCCATCCAGGACGAATCGGGCGCCACCATCGAGGTGGACGACGACGGAATCGTGAAGATCGCCGCCGTCTCGGGCGAAGCCGGGAACCGCGCACGCGAGATGATCGAAGCCATCGTGCAGGAGCCCGAGGTGGGGCGCATCTACGAGGGCCCGGTCAAGAACACCACGACCTTCGGCGCTTTCGTGGAGATCATGCCGGGGGTGGAGGGACTCTGTCACATCTCGCAGCTTGCCGACCGCAGAGTGGAAAAGACCGAAAATGTGGTGAACCGCGGCGACATCGTGAGGGTCAAGCTCCTCTCGATCGACGAGCGCGGACGGATGCGGCTCTCTTTGAAGGCTGCGGCGGCCGAGGAGTCGCCGGACGGCCGACGGCGCTGAACCCGCTGACCGGACGGTCACCCGTGCAGGGGAGCAAAAGAGCCGCATGACGGCCGGTTCGGCTGTGAGAGCGTTTCCTCGCGTGTCCGGCGAGTACGGCTTCTCCCGGCTCGCAAATGGCGTTCGCGTCGTGACCGAGCGCATGCCCGGGGTGCGTTCGGTGGCGGCCGGAGTCTGGGCAGGGCAGGGATCGGTCCACGAGACGGAGCGCCTTGCCGGAGCCAGCCATCTCCTCGAGCACATGGTATTTCGCGGCACCCGCAACCGGACGCGGCGCGAGATCGCCATGGCGCTCGAGGGCGTTGGAGGTTCGCTGAACGCCTATACTTCGCGCGAACACACCGGTTACGAGGCCCGCGCGCTGGCCCGCCACCTGCCCCTGGCGGTGGAGGTGCTGTCCGATCTGGTTCGCCATCCGCTGCTGCGAACCGAGGATCTGGAGCACGAACGCAAGGTAGTCCTTGAGGAGATCGCCGCCGTGGAGGACACCCCCGACGACCTGGTCTTCGATCTGCACGGCGAGCGGATGTGGAGTGGGCATCCCTACGGCCGGCCCATCCTGGGAAGCGCCGGGTCGGTGGCCCGCATCGCGCGCGATGATCTGCTGGCGCTGCACCGCCGAGGTTGCGTCGGATGCAACCTGGTGGTCGCGGCGGCGGGGCGGGTGGACCACGACGACTTCCGGGCGCTCGCCGAGCGCTGGTTCGGATCGCTCGAAGCCGGCGCGGCGGCAGAACAGCCGGAAGCACCCGGCGCTTTCCGGCGGGGGATCGAGCACATTCGGCGGGACTCGGCGCAGAGCCACATCGTCTTCGGAGCCCCGGCGCCCCACGCAGCGAGCCCCGACCGCTATCCCCTCCTGGTTCTCTCGGCGGCGCTCGGCGGCGGGATGAGTTCGCGGCTCTTCCAGCGCATTCGCGAGGAGCTGGCTCTCGCCTACTCGGTCTTTTCCTTCCAGTCGATGTATGCGCGGGCAGGCATCTTCGGGGTGTATCTCGGAACCCGCCCAGCCCAGGCCGCCGCAGCCCTTGAGGCCGTGCGCGATCTGTGCGAAGCGCTGGCCGCGTCCGGCCTGAAACCGGACGAGGCGGTCCGCGTCCGCGAACAGGTTAAGGGAGAGATGATTCTGGCGCTGGAGTCGCCGGGCGCGCGGGTGGGCCGGCTCGCGGGATTTGCGCTGCGCGGCGAACCCTTCCTTCCCGTTGATCGCACCGCCGGTCTCATCGACCGGGTATCCGGCGCGGACCTGGCCCGCGTAGCCGCCGAGGTTGCCTCTCCCGAGCGACAGTTTGCACTCTGTCTCGGCCCGGATCCCGCCGCCCCGGAGATCGGCTCGGCGTCGTCTCTTTCCCGAGCCGGACAAACCGGATTTCGTTGACGGAGTTGATGCGCATGATCGTTGGCATTCCTTCCGAGGTGAAGAAGAACGAATACCGGGTGGCGCTCACCCCGGCCGGGGCCGAGGCGCTCAGCCGCGCCGGAGTCCGGGTGATCGTGCAGGCCGGCGCCGGACGGGACAGCGGCTTCACCGACGACTTCTATGAACGCGCCGGGGCCCGCGTGGCCGAAACGGCCGAGGAGGTATGGGCCCGCGCGAGCCTGGTCATGAAGGTCAAGGAACCGATCGCGCGGGAGTGGCCGCTCATTCGCGACGATCACATCCTCTTCGGCTACTTCCACTTCGCGGCTTCGGAGCCTCTCACGCAGGCCATCGTCGACACGGGCGCGGTGGCGATCGCCTACGAAACGGTGGGCCCGGCGGACGGCACCCTGCCCCTGTTGACGCCGATGAGCGAGGTGGCCGGGCGGATGTCGATTCAACAGGGAGCGAAGTGCCTGGAGACGCCGTTGGGCGGATCGGGCGTGTTGCTCGGGGGTGTTCCGGGAGTGCTGCCGGCCAAGGTGCTCATTCTGGGTGGCGGCGTGGTGGGCGCCAACGCGGCGCTCATGGCGGCGGGGCTGGGAGCGCGGGTGGCGGTCATGGATATCTCGCTGCCCCGGCTGCGCCATCTGGCCGACGTCATGCCGGCGAATGTCGATGTGCTTTTCTCCACCCGCTACGCGATTCGCAAGCAGCTCCGCGACTCCGACCTCGTAATCGGGGCCGTGCTG
The DNA here is from genome assembly GCA_965213665.1 of Longimicrobiales bacterium. Classification (GTDB taxonomy): domain Bacteria; phylum Gemmatimonadota; class Gemmatimonadetes; order Longimicrobiales; family Gaopeijiaceae; genus Bin94. The sequence continues at coordinate 1,651,733 of CBDBZW010000003.1, read as the reverse complement.
GTGCCTGGCCGGACCGCGCCCGTGCTCGTCAAGCGCAAGGATCTGGCCACGATGCGGCCGGGGTCGGTGGTCGTCGATGTGGCGGTTGATCAGGGTGGGTGCGTCGAGACCATTCGTCCCACCACCCACGAGGATCCGGTCTACGAGGTCGACGGGGTGCTGCACTACGGAGTGACCAATATTCCGGGCGCGGTGCCGCGGAGCTCGACGCTGGCGCTCACCAACGCCACGCTGCCCTTCGCCCTCGAACTCGCCACCCGCGGCTGGCGCAAAGCCTGTGCGGCCGATCCCGATCTGGCCCGGGGAATCAATGTCGCGGAGGGACGAATCACGCATCCCGGCGTCGTGGAGGCATTCCCCGAGTTGCCGGCCAGAGATTCGACGCGCTGTGTTTCCTCGCGAGCGGTCGCATCGTCTGCGCAGGAATCGGCATCGTCCGCGCATGTGGTGCGTTTCCGGCGCCTCCCCTCCAATCCGGACCTGCCGCTTCCGGCCCGGGCGACGACGGACGCGGCGGGATACGACGTTCGGTCCGACGAGGATTTCCGTCTTGGACGGGGCGAAATCCACGCCGCGAGAACCGGGCTCGTGATCGAACTTCCCGCGGGCATCGAGTGCCAGGTACGCCCCCGCTCGGGGCTGGCAAAGCGCTCGGGGCTCACACTGCCGAACAGTCCCGGAACGATCGATCCCGACTACCGCGGCGAACTCCGCATCCTGCTTCAGAATCTGGGCGCGGAACCGCTGGAGATCCGCCGGGGCCAGCGGGTTGCACAGCTTGTCTTCGGCCGCTTTCTGACCCCCGCCGTCGAAGAAGCGGCTGATCTCTCCAATACCGGCCGGGGCGAAGGGGGATTTGGCAGTACCGGCTTGAATTGACCTCTGGCGCGGGACAGATTACCGTCCCAAAAAGACTAGGCGCAGAACCACCCGCGACAGACCCCGGCTTTGGCGCGGCTGGAACCCGAAAGGCACCCTTGACTCCATTTTCCCGCTGGCTCAAGACGAAGCGACTGGTTCCGATGAACGACATCGGCGTCGATCTTGGAACCGCGAACACCCTGATCTGCGTCCCCGGAGAGGGCGTGGTTCTCAACGAACCCTCGGTGGTGGCTGTGCAACGGGGCACAAAGCGCGTCCTGGGCGTGGGCCTCGACGCCAAGCGGATGCTGGGGCGCACGCCCGGGGCGATCGAAGCGATTCGGCCACTGCGCGACGGCGTCATCGCCGATGTGGACGTCAGCGAGCTCATGCTGCGCCGGTTCCTCAAGCAGGTCATGTCCAAGCGGGTCCTGCGGATCAAGCCGCGAGTCGTCGTGGGCGTTCCCTCGGGGATTACCGAACTGGAGCGGCGCGCCGTGCGGTCCTCGGCGCAGGCGGCCGGAGCCAACGAGGTGTACATGGTTCCCGAGCCGATGGCGGCCGCGATCGGTGTGGGGCTTCCCGTCGATACCCCCCGGGGGTCCATGGTGATCGACATTGGCGGCGGCACCACCGAGATCGCCGTGATCGCGCTGGCGGGAATTGTGGCCGACACCTCGATCCGCACCGGCGGAGACGAGCTGGACCAGTGCGTCGTGTCCTTTCTGCGGAGCAGCTACAACCTCCTCATCGGAGAGCCGACCGCCGAAGCCATCAAGATGCAGATCGCCTACGCGGTCGACACCGGCGAGGAGCGCGAGATGGAGGTCAAGGGACGCGATCTGGTCTCGGGGATCCCGAAGATGGTTCTGGTCCATTCGCAGGAGATCCGCGAGTGCATTCAGGAGCCGCTCCGCGCGATCGTGCAGGCGGTGCGCGACGCCCTGAACGTTACGCCTCCCGAGCTCGCCTCGGACATCGTGGATCACGGCATTGTCATGACCGGCGGTGGCGCGATGATCCGCGGACTGGACAAGCTCATCTCGCTCGAAACCAATCTCAAGATCATCGTCGATGAGGAGCCCATGACCTGCGTGGTTCGCGGGACGGAGCTTATCCTCACCAACTTTTCCAAGTACAACGTGGTGCTTTCCGATTGATCCCTCCGGGGCGGAGGATCCACATGAGCCACAGGGAATCCCGGACCTGCCTGCTCCTGCCCGGCTCGCGTGGGCGCGACTCGGCCGACCTCCCGGGTTCCTGACATGGTCGCCGGGCGAAAGCGCCAGTCCCGTCGGCGCGGCCGGGTTGGCAGGGGACAAATCAGTGGCCGCGGACGCGGCAGTCGCCGCCTGGCGACATTCATTCCCATCGCTCTCGCTCTGGCAACGGTGTACCTGCCCGCCTCCACGCAGCAGGAGATCGCGAATGTGGTGCGCTCGACCGTGCTCCGCCCCTTTGTGGAGATGCGCGTCGTCCTGATCCGGCTACAGGCACAGGCGCGGGATTTCGAGTCTGTGCAGTCCCAGATGGACTCGTCGATGGCCATTGTGGCGCGGCACCGGACGCTGGCCGAGGAGAACCGGCAGTTGCGGGGACTGTTGGGGCTACGGGAACGCGAATGGACGCTCTACGTCCCCGCCGCCGTCGTGCGATCGGCGCTGGCCGGCTCGGCGAGCGTCTTCAGGTTCGGCGCCGGGCGCGACCGCGGCATCCATCCCTTTACGGCGGTTGTCAGCAATGGGGGACTCTTTGGCCAGATTCTCGAGGTTCATTCGAACTATTCGCTGGGGATCGACTGGTCGCACCCTGATTTCCGGGTAGGCGCGATGAGCAACGACGGCAGGCACCACGGCCTGGTCGAGGTGGAGCGCGGCGAGTATCGCCAACAGGACCGGCTGGTGATGCGCGGCGTTCCCTTCCTGTCGGAGCTCGCGTCCGGCACGAGGATCGTGACTTCGGGAAGGGGGGGGGTATTCCCGAGGGGGATTCCGGTCGGGAGCGTCGTGGAGCTGGCCGAGACGCGCGCGGGATGGAGCCGCAGCTACTACATCGATCCGGCGGTGCAACCTGGAGCCGTGACGCACGGGGCGGCCGCGGTTGGGGTGGCGGAGGCGGAGGGCGAGGGCGGCGCCTCACCGGACGGCGACGATCCTTTCGGGAGCGACGACAGTGCGCCGCCCGCCGACAGCACCGAAGCGGAAGTCCCGTGAGGGCCCGCCCGTGGCTCGTGGTGATCGCGCTCATCGCAGTGCACCTTCTGTTGCGCGTGACCCTGGGGCTGGAGGATCCCGCGCCGGACCTGCTCCTGGTGGCCGTCCTCGCCGCCAGCCGCCACCAACGCCCGGGGTTCGCCGCGCTGCTCGGAATGGTGGCCGGCCTCATCGACGATTCCTTCGCCATGAGATCCTTTGGCGCGTCGATGGTTGCGCTGTCGGCGACGGGCGCCATGGGTTCCTATTCCAGTTATCTCTTCGTGGGCCAGTCCTGGCACTTTCCCCTCCTATACTTCGGTATCGGCAAGGTGGTCCGGGACCTCCTGGGGTGGGTGCTCTCCGATCCGTTCGTGCGCCCTCCCTTCGCGGAGCCCATGGTACTGGACCTGCTTCTTGCCGGAGTCAACGCCGCCGTAGCCGGCATCCTCGTGTCGCTCCTCTTCTTGTCGGCAAGACACCAGGCCACCCAATGACGCGACCCCCAATGCCGCGACTCCCCGGAATGACGCGACGGGCGATGCGACCGGCAGGCCAACCAGCGAGGCAGCGATGAACAGCTATCACCCCCACGCTCGCAAGGCGCGCGCGACGCAGGCCCGGGTCGTGATCGGCGCCGTGCTGTGCGTCCTGTTGGCGGTCTTTTTTCGCACCCAGGTGACCCGTGCCTCGGACTGGCTCCTGCAATCGGACTCCAACCGCATCCGACCCCTCACCCTCCCCGCGCCGCGCGGCACCATCCGCGATCGCACCGGCCGGCCCATCGCCGACAACGTGCCGGGCTACTCGGTGTCGATCCTGTCGGCAACCCCCGATTCCATGCAGGCCACTCTTGAGCGTCTGCGTGAGCATCTGGAGATCCGTCCGTCCGCGCTCCAGCGGGTGCAGGAACAGGTCAGAGCGGGGAGCGCGCGGCCCATTCTGGTTGCGATGGACGCCTCCTTCGACGCCGTGGCGGCGATTGAGGAACGGCGCGCGAGCTTCCCCCGCGTCCTCATCGAGACCCGTCCCAAACGACGCTATCCCTCCGGCGAGATCGGGGCGCACATTGTGGGAAGCGTCGGCGAGATCAATCGGCAGGAGCTTGATTCCGACGAATTCGAGGGTGCGGAACCGGGGCTGATCGTGGGCCGCTCCGGGCTGGAGAGCCAGTACGATGCCATCCTGCGGGGACAGACCGGGGTCCGCTATGTGGAAGTCGACGCCGTGGGGCGCATCGTGGGTTCGCACCGGGGCTTTCGGCGGGTGGACGAACAGCCGGGCGAGGATCTCGACACCTTTCTCGACGTCGAGCTCATGTACTGGATCGACCACACCTTCCCGGAAGGAATGAACGGCTCGGTGGTGGCGCTGGACGTCGCAACGGGCGGCGTGCTGGCCCTCTATTCGACTCCGAGCTACGACCCCAACGTCTTTGCCGGAGAGCTGGACCGCAACGAGTGGGAACGGCTGAACCGCGACCCGGAGAGTCCCCTCTTCAACCGCGCGATCTCGGCCAGGTACCCGCCCGGATCGCCCATGAAGCTGGTCACCGCGCTGGTGGGACTGGAGTTGCAAGTGGTGACCCCGAACGATCACATGCCGACTCCCTGCACCGGCGGCTTCCGCTACGGGGGCCGGACGTGGGGCTGCTGGCAGGAACGCGGCCACGGCTCCCTCGACCTGGCCGACGCGATCAAGCATTCCTGCAACGTCTATTTCTACCAGCTCGGGATCCGCATCGGGTTGCAGCGCATGCTCCAGAAGGTGAGCGAACTCGGCTTCGGCGGGCAGTGCGGCATCGATCTCCCCAACGAGTCCCGGGGCACCTATCCCGAGAGTGTGCAGTACTGGATGAATCACTACGGGTACTACCCGCAGGAGGGGCAGGTGCTGAATCTGGCGATCGGCCAGGGACCGATTGAGCAGACGCCGCTGATGGTTGCCTCGTATTTCCTCGCCATCGCGCGCGATGGGGCGGGACCGGCGCCGCGCCTCTACCGCCACGCCCCGGAGCTGGACGGGTTTCACTGGGACGTGCCGCTTGAACACCTCGAGACGCTGCGCGAAGGGCTGCGCCGCGTGACCCAGCCGGGGGGTACCGCGCACCTCTCCTCGCTGGAGCACTTTGAGCTGATGGGCAAGACGGGAACCGCGCAGAGCGTGCCGGGCAGTCCCGACCATGCCTGGTTCGGGGCCATTGTGGGGCGCCGGGGGGGCGATCCGGAGATGGTAGTGGTGGCGATGGTCGAATACGGAGAAGGGGGATCGGCGGTGGCGGCGCCGCTGGTTGCGAAGGTGGCCGACTTCCATCTGCGCGGCGTACACGGGATCTCCCGGGACACGGTCCAGACGCTGCGCGAGCACCTGCAGACCGGCACGCCCGCTCCGTGGGGCTGGCGGATGCCCACGCCCGAGACCCCCTGACATGTTCGCGGCGCTGCCCTGGATCCGGAACTGGCGCTTTACCGGCGCGATCCTGCTCCTGTCGCTCTTCGGCGTGGCCATGATCTATTCGGCGGGAGTGAAGAATATTCCCAGCCCGATCACCCAGAACATATGGATGCGCCAGGCCGCGGTGCTGGCTGGGTCGATCCTGGTCCTGGTGTTGGCGTCGCAGATTTCCAGAAAGTGGTACGAGGTGGGCGCCTATCCCCTCTACGTGGTCTCGGTCGCCATTCTCGGTCTGACCCTCTTTGTGGGAACCGGCGCCGGAACCGCACAGGGAACCTCCACCTACCTGGCGATCGGGGGCTTCCAGTTTCAGCCCTCGGAGATCGCCAAGGTGGGGACCGCGCTGGCGCTGGCCAGGCTGCTGTCGGAGCGGAGGGCCGCCACCGCCAATATCCGCGGTCTCCTTCTGCCCGCCGCGCTCGTCGTTCTTCCCCTCGGCCTCGTGGTTCTGCAGCCCGATCTGGGGACGGCGCTCGCCTTCGTAGGCATCTTCTTCGCCGCAATTTTCTGGGCCGGCGCCTCCTGGCCCCTCATCGTCTTCACCGCCTCGCCCGGGCTCTCGCTCATCATCTCCTTCAACATCTGGATCTGGTCGGGCTTCGTGGTCTTCATCGGCTTCGGCCTCTACCTCTACCGCAAGCGCATCAGTATCGTCGAGCTGCTCGGCGTACTGATCGCCAATCTTGCGGCGGGAGCGATCGCGCAGCCTCTCTGGAACTCGCTGGCGGAATACCAGCGCAACCGGATCCTGGTCTTCCTCGACCCGGAGATCGACCCGCAGGGGGCGGGCTGGCAGATCGTGCAATCGAAGGTGGCGGTGGGGAGCGGGGGATTGCTGGGAAAGGGGTTCACCGAGGGGACCCAGAAGCGTCTTTCCTTCCTTCCGGAACAGCACACCGACTTCATCTTCAGCGTGGTGGGCGAAGAGCTGGGATTCGTCGGGGTCGCGCTGACGCTGCTGGTCTTCGGCTGGCTCTTCTTCTGGATGATTCGCGTGGCTCAGACGATGGAACGGCCCTTCTCCGGCATCTTCGTCTTCGCTATACTGGGAGCCTGGCTCACCCATGTAGTCGTCAATGTGGGAATGACGGTCGGCGTGGTTCCGATCACGGGCATCCCGCTTCCCTTCATCAGCTACGGCGGGTCCTTCCTGCTGATGTCCTGGGCCGCCGCGGCGATTATCGTCGCACTGGCCCGCGACGTTCGGCTGACCTGACCCGCTCTCGGCCCCCCCGGCCCAATAACGGAGACCCGACGCCGTGTCCTGGTTCAGAAGGCAGAAGACGCGCATTTCGCCCGAGGGCCGGCGCGACCTGCCGCCCGATGTCTTCCGCAAGTGCGATGGCTGCGGCGAGATCCTCTACCGGGAGCGGCTCGAGCGCAATCTGGGCGTGTGTCCGGAGTGCGGGAACCACTTTCGCATCCCCGCCACACGCTACGTCGAACTCCTGGCCGATCCGGATTCCTTCGAGGAGCTGGACGGCGCAATGACCAGCGGCGATCCCCTCGAGTTCCGCGACCTGAAGGGGTACCGGGACCGGTTGGAGGCGGCGCGCAGCCGGACGGGCCGCAACGAGGCGGTCATTACCGGACGGGTGCGAATCGAGGGATTGCCCGTGGTGCTGGCCGTGATGGACTTTGCCTTTATCGGGGGTTCGATGGGGTCGGTAGTGGGCGAGAAGATCGCGCGGGCCGGGCGGGAGGCGTTGAAGCGGGGCTCGGCGCTGATCGTGGTGAGCGCGTCGGGAGGCGCCCGCATGATGGAGGGGATCTTCTCGCTGATGCAGATGGCGAAGACCTCGGCGGTGCTGGCCCGCCTCCACGAAAAGGCCGTCCCCTACATCTCGGTCCTGACCGATCCCACCACCGGCGGCGTCACCGCTTCGTACGCGATGCTCGGCGACATCAACCTGGCCGAACCGGGGGCGCTGATCGGCTTTGCGGGACCGCGCGTCATCGGCGAGACGATCAAGCAGGAGCTGCCGCCCGGATTCCAGAGCTCCGAGTTCCTCGAAGAGCACGGGATGGTGGACCGGGTGGTGGACCGCCGCGAACTCCGCGACGCGATCGCTCTCTTCCTGCGGCACACCGGCACCGGGTGGCGTCCCTGGGGTTGAGGCCCGCCGGACCCGATCCCCTTGCGGCAGCGCTCTTCCCCGAGGCGCGGAGCGTTGTTGACTGGGGACTGGACCGGATGCGGACGGCGCTGGCCGAACTCGGCGACCCGCACCTCGGCTACCGTTGCCTGCATGTGGGCGGGACCAACGGCAAGGGGTCGGTTGCCTCGGCCTGGGCATCGGTGCTGCGCCAGGACGGACTGCGCACCGGGCTCTACACATCGCCGCACCTCTGTTCCTTCCGCGAGCGCATCCTGGTGGCTGGCTCCCCCCTCTCCGGCGCGCGCCTGATGCACACCGCCGGGCGGCTGCGTCCCCTGGCCGCTTCTCTGGGAATGTCTTTCTTCGAGGCCACCACCCTGCTTGCCCTGGTCGTCTTTGCCGAGGAAGGGGTCGAGGCGGCGTGCATCGAAGTGGGGCTCGGGGGCCGCCTGGACGCCACCAACGTGATTGAGCCGGAGGTCGTCGCAATCACCAACGTCGCGCTGGACCACCAGGAGTATCTCGGGAACTCGCTGGTGGAGATCGCGCGCGAGAAGGCCGGTATCGTCAAGCCCGGAGTGCCGGTGGTGACGGCCGCGACCGGCGCCGAGGTGCTGGAGACGCTGCGCGCGCGGGCCGGAGCGGTGGGGGCGCCCCTTCACATCATCGATCCCGGCCGCGACATCGTGGATCCCCGTTTCGGAGCATCCGGTACCCGCTTCGGCCTCCGGGGCGCTCGCGGCGGCCTCGTAGAGCTTGCGACGCCCCTTCCCGGCGCCCACCAGGCGGCCAATGCGGCGCTCGCGGTCCGTGCCCTGGAGCTGCTGCCGCATCCGCCCGCCCAGGAAGCGATCGCGGCCGGGCTCGCGCGGGTGGTGTGGCCGGGCCGGGTGGGAATCCACCGCCTCGGAGAGCTCCTGCTGGTCCTCGATGTGGCCCACAATGTGGCGGGTGCGCGCGCGCTGGTGCGGGTTCTGGCCGAGCTGGAGCCGCCCCGCCCGGTGGTGCTTCTGGCCGGGATCCTGGGCGACAAGGACTGGTCGCGGATGCTGCCGCCCCTCCTGGCGCTCGCCGACCGCGCCGTCTTTACCATACCCGCATCCGCCCCGCCCGGCCGGGCCTGGGATCCCGATCTCGTCGCACGGGCCGTCGAAGCGGGCCGAACCCCGATCGAGGTGCGGCGCGAGATGGCCGCGGGGCTCGACCGCGCGCGGGTGCTCGCCGGGTCCGGGACCCTGGTTGCAACCGGATCCTGCCACACGGTGGGCGACGCGCTGACGCTGCTCAATCGGGCGCCCTTCCCGGCATGACCGGCGGCCCTTGGTTAGATTCGCCGCCATGTCCTCCGACCGAACCTTCGCCCGGCTCCCCGGTTTCCGCGACTTCGCACCCGCCGACTTCGCGCTGCGCCACCACATCTTCACCACCTGGCGGCGGGTCGCGCGCGCGCATGGCTTCCTCGAATACGACGGACCGCCCCTGGAGCCCCTCTCGCTCTATGTGGAAAAGAGCGGGGAAGAGATCACCGAACAGCTCTACCGCTTTTGCGACAAGGGGGGCCGCGAGGTCGCGCTGCGCCCCGAGATGACGCCCTCGCTCGCCCGCATCCTGGCGGGCCGCAGCCGCGGAATGCCCAAGCCGATCCGCTGGTTTTCGATCCCTCAACTCTTCCGCTACGAGCGCAGCCAGCGCGGCCGTCTGCGCGAGCACTTCCAGCTCAATGTCGACATCGTGGGCGAGGCCGGGGTGGCCGCCGACGCCGAGGTGCTGGCCGTGGCGATCGAGGCGGTGCGGGGGCTGGGACTGAATGAGGGGGACTTCGTGGCCCGCGTGAACGACCGGCGGTTGGTGGCCGCGGTCCTGGAGGCGCTGGAGATTTCCGGGGAGCTGCACGCGCCCTGTCTGGCGGTCATCGACAAGGCGGGACGGGCGGGGGTTGGGCGGACGGGGAAGGCGCTCGGCGCATTGGCGATTGGCGATCACGCGGCCGGTGCGCTTCTGGAGCTGGCGGCGGACGGATCGCTGGCCCGGCTCAGGCGCCGCTTCGCGGACGATGCCGGCGTGATGGCCGCGCTGGAGCCCCTGGAGGAGCATCGCCGGCTCCTGGACGAGATGGGACTGGGCGCCTATCTGTCCTTCGATTTCACTATCGTGCGGGGACTGGCCTACTACACCGGCATCGTCTTCGAGCTCTTCGACCGGGCCGGCGAACTGCGCGCAATCTGCGGCGGGGGACGCTACGACCGCCTTCTCGAACTGGTCGGCGGCGAGCCGCTTGGGGCCGTCGGCTTCGGGATGGGAGACGTGGTCCTGGGCGAGCTCCTGCGCGACCGCGAACTGGCTCCTTCCCCGGATCCGGCCTGCGACTACTTCATGATCTGGGTCCGCCCCCCGCAGCGTCCGGCGGCTCTTCACGCGGCTCGCCGGCTGCGCGCGGCCGGGAAGTCGGTCAGCTACGCGCTCCGGCCCATGGCGGTGGGCAAGCAACTGAGGATGGCCGCCCGCTCCGGAGCCGCCCGCGCGGTGATCATCGGGCCCGAGGAAGCCGCTTCCGCTTCGGCCACGGTGCGCGATCTCGCCACCGGACGCCAGGAATCATCCACCATTGACGCTCTCGCCGGTGAGAGCGCTCCATCCGGCGGGTCCGGGCCCGAATCCCGGCAAGCCAGGGGTTGACCATGAGTCGAGCGAAGGGAAAGGGCAGGGGCGTCACGCCGCGCGCCGAGGACTTCAGCGCCTGGTACAACGAGGTTGTGCAGCAGGCGGAGCTGGCCGACTATTCGCCGGTGCGGGGAAGCATGGTCATCCGGCCCTGGGGCTACGGAATCTGGGAGAACATGCAGCGCGCGCTGGACGAGATGTTCAAGGCTACCGGACACGAGAACGCATACTTTCCGCTCCTGATCCCCATGAGCTTCATCGAGCGCGAAAAGGAACATGTGGCCGGCTTCAAGCCCGAGCTGGCGGTCGTCACCCACGCGGGGGGCAAGGAGCTCGAGGAGCCCTATGTGGTCCGTCCCACCTCGGAAACGATCATCTATGCGATGTACGCGAAGTGGGTACAGAGCTACCGCGATCTTCCCATTCTGCTCAACCAGTGGGGCAATGTGATGCGCTGGGAGCTACGGACCCGGCTCTTCCTGCGCACCGCGGAGTTTCTCTGGCAGGAGGGCCACACCGCCCACGCAACCGAGGCCGAGGCCGAGGAGGAGGCGCGTCTGATCCTGGGCGTGTACCGCCGCTTCATGGAGGACTGGATCGCGATGCCGCCGCTGACCGGTCTCAAGAGCGATTCCGAAAAGTTTGCGGGCGCGGTCCGGAGCTATGCCTGCGAGGCGCTCATGCAGGACGGAAAGGCGCTGCAGGCGGGGACTTCGCACATGCTGGGACAGAACTTCGCGCGCCAGTTCGGGTTGAAGTTTCAGAGCGAGGAAGGGCGTGAGGAATACGCCTGGAACACCTCGTGGGGAGTCTCGACGCGCCTGGTTGGGGGATTGGTGATGACCCACGGGGACGACATCGGTGTGGTCGTGCCGCCGCGGCTCGCTCCGGCGCAGGTGATGGTGGTTCCGATTGCGCGCGGAGACGCCCGGGCGGCCGTGCTGGAACGTGCCGACGCGGTGGCCGCTGCACTGGGGGAAGCGGGAGTGCGCACTCGCGTCGACCGCCGGATGCATCTCTCGCCGGGTGCGAAGTTCTTCGAGTGGGAACGCAAGGGGGTGCCGGTGCGGGTGGAGATCGGACCGCGCGACGTGGAGCGGGGCGGGGTGGTGGTGGCGGAGCGGGTGCCGGCGGAGGGGGCGCCGCGCAAGGAGCCCCTTCCCGAGGCCGATGCGGTGGTCGGCATGTCCGCGCGGCTGGAGGCATTGCAGAGGCGGCTGCTCGAAGCGGCGTGCGCGCGGCGGGAGGCGCACAGTTGGCGCGGCGAGGTCTCGTCTGTCGGGGAGTTGGGCGAAATTCTCGACAGCGGCATCGGTTTCGTGTATTCGGGCTGGAGTGGCGACGCCGGTGTCGAGGCGCTCGTAAAGGAGGCCACGAAGGCCACCATCCGGGTCATCCCCGGCCGGGAGTTCCGTTCGGCCACCCCGCCGGAGCACTGTCCCGGCGGCGGACGCGCACGGATGGAAGTGGTGTGGGCGCGGGCGTACTGAACGCGGCCCGGCCTCTCGTCCGCAAGGGGGGCGTTCTGCACTGGGGCCGCCACTCGATCGAGGCGCTCGTCGAGAGGCACGACACCCCGCTCTACATCTACGACGGCGACCGTGTGCTGGAGCGGTTGCGCACCGTGCGCGCGGCCTTCGCGGGGGTCGGTCCGCTGGTCGCGTACTCAGTCAAGGCCAATGCGAATCTGGCGCTGCTCCGCCTCCTGGCCGGTGCGGGTTGCGGCGCCGATATCGTGAGCGGGGGGGAGCTCCACCGGGTACGAAAGGCGGGATTTCCGGCCGACCGCGTGGTCTTTGCCGGGGTGGGGAAGAGCGCCGCCGAGATGCGCGAGGGACTTCAGGCGGGGATTCGTGCCTTCCACGTCGAGAGCGCCGGCGAGCTGGAGGCGCTCGGGGGGGTGGCGGGCGGGGAGGGGCGGAGTGCGCCGGTCGCGGTGCGCGTCAACCCCGACGTCGAGGCCGAGACCCACGAGTTCACCCGCACCGGGCACGCCGCGGCCAAGTTTGGTGTCGCGCCCGGGGAAGCGGTGGCACTCTACCGGCGGATCGCCGCGCACCCTCATCTTCACGCGGTGGGAATCGACGTTCACATCGGCTCCCAGGTGCGCCGGGCCGAGCCCTTCCTGCGGGCGCTCGATGTCGTGCTTGGAGTCGCCCGGGCGGCGGAGCGGGAGTCCGGGGCCCGCATCGGCTACCTCGATCTGGGGGGTGGATTCGGGATCGCCGGTCCGACCGCGGCCGAGCTTGATTTGGCCGCGCTGGGCCGGGTGGTCGCTGCACGGCTGCAGAATCACGGTCTCTCGCTGATTGTGGAGCCGGGTCGCTTCCTGGTGGGCGATGCGGGCGCGCTCGCGACCCGGGTGCTCTATGTCAAACGGAGCGGCGGCGCCACCTTCGTAGTCGCCGACGCCGGCATGACCGAGCTGATCCGCCCCAGCCACTATGGCGGCCGGCACGAGATCGTGCCGGTGCGGAATGCGGGCCACGGTCCCGTGGCACGGGTCGATGTCGTGGGACCGGTCTGCGAGCAGGGCGACTTCCTGGCGCGCGACCGCGAGCTGCCCCTGCCCCAGCCGGGTGCGTTGCTCTGCGTGCTCCAGGCGGGTGCCTACGGCTTCGCGATGGCCTCCAACTACAACTCCCGGCTCCGTCCCGCCGAAGTGCTCCTCCTGGGCGAGCGGGCCGATCTGGTTCGCCGCCGCGAGCAATACGCCGACCTTACGCGTAACGAGTGCCCATGAACCGCCCGACCTCCCCGAGCGCGCCGCCGGCCGGCCGCCACGACGACCACGGCCGCATCCTGATCATCGACTACGGCTCGCAGTTCACACAACTGATCGCGCGCCGGATTCGCGAGGCCCGCGTCTACTGCGAGATCCATCCTCCCGGTCGGCCGGACGAGTGGCTTCGTCGCTGGAGCCCCGACGGCGTCGTCCTCTCGGGCGGTCCCTCCTCGGTCTACGATCCCGGCGTTCCCGGCCTGGATCCGCAAATCGACCGGCTGGGCGTCCCGGTTCTGGGGATCTGCTACGGCATGCAGCTTCTCGCGCGGCAGCACGGTGGCGCCGTCGTCCCGGGTCGCCGCGAATACGGACGCGCTCGCATGCGCATCGCCGGGCTGGCCGACAACGAGCTGTTTCACGGCTTCGACCCCGGCGACGAGCTCACCGTCTGGTGTTCCCACGGAGACCATGTCGACGAACCGCCCCCCGGCTTCGAGACGACCGCCGCCACGCGCGACCTTCCTGTCGCGGCCTTCCGCTCGAAATCCCGCAGGCTCTACGGCGTCCAATTCCATCCCGAGGTCGCGCACACCGCTCGCGGCGCCGAGATCCTGGACAACTTCCTCTTCCGCGTCTGCACATGCCGCGCGAACTGGACCTCCTCTGCATTCGTGGACGAGGCCGTGCGGCGCATTCGCGAGACGGCGGGAAAATGCCAGGTAATCTGCGGACTCTCGGGCGGCGTGGACTCATCGGTGGCGGCGGCTCTGGTGCACCGGGCGGTGGGCGACGCGCTGACCTGCATCTTCGTCGATACCGGCCTGCTACGGTCGGGGGAGCGGGAACGGGTCGAGCGCACCTTTCGCGAACACATGCGCATCCGGCTGGTTGTGGTCGATGCGGCGGCCGAGTTCCTGGGAGCGCTGGCGGGGGTCTCCGATCCCGAGACCAAGAGGCGGATCATCGGCGAGATCTTCATTCGCGTCTTCGAGCGCACCACCCGCGAGCTGGGGACGAACGCGCGCTTTCTGGTGCAGGGAACGCTCTACCCGGATGTGATTGAGTCGCACTCGGTGCAGGGGCCCTCGGCAACGATCAAGACGCACCACAATGTGGGCGGACTACCCGACGACATGCCCTTCGAGTTGATCGAACCGCTGCGCGAACTCTTCAAGGACGAGGTGCGCGGCGTAGGCCGGACTCTGGGGATCGACGAGACCTTCATTCGGCGGCATCCCTTTCCGGGGCCGGGACTTGCGATCCGCGTGCTGGGCGAGGTGACGGCGGAACGGGTGCGGATTCTGCGCCGCGCCGACGCCATCTTCACCGAGGAGATCGAAGCGGCGGGGATCTACGACGAGATCTGGCAGGCGCTGGCCGTATTGTTGCCGGTGCGCTCGGTGGGAGTGATGGGTGACGGCCGTACCTACGAAAATGTGGTCGCGCTCCGGGCGGTGACCTCGCAGGATGGCATGACGGCGGACTGGTATCGCTTCGAACACCGCTTCCTGGCCCGCCTCTCGACACGCATGATCAACGAGGTGGCGGGTGTGAACCGGGTGACTTACGACATCAGCTCGAAGCCGCCCGCGACGATCGAGTGGGAATAGATAGGCGCCAGGCCGAACCCTCCAAGAAACGCGCAATGATGAAGGGGGAAGTTCCATGCGGTCCGCCGCGCCCGCGTCGAATCGCGGAATGGCGGCTCCTACGGATCTTCCCGGTCGGGCTGGCTGGTGAGCTCCACCATCCGGCTCTGCACCTCGGTCCAGATCTCTTCCATGAAGGCGGTGTCGCGCCCGTGCGCCCCGGCGAAGGCGAGCAACTCTTCTTCGGTGACTTCGTGCTCGGCGAGGATCCGGTCGCGATCGGCGTCGGCGATCACCGCGCCGGAGGAGCGCAGCTCGGCGGCCCGCAACGCGACATAGACCTCCACGAAGGTCTCGCGGGGGATCGAGGTTGACTCTTCGGCGCCGGCGCAGGCGAAAAGGAAAGATGAGAGCACCGCAATCATCAACGGCCAAAGGGCTCGCCCGTCCTCGCCTCCCCTGCGTCTGCCCGGCGGGTTCGCCTTCCCGAGTCGGTCCACTGCGCAAATCAGCCCTCGGTCGCCTCGGCGTGTTGGGCGGGGGACCCCGTACCTGCAACGAACCGCAAGTGTCCTGAACACATCCTCCCAGCAGGAAGGCCGGTTCATCTTCAGGTCACCTCTCATTCCATCCCCCCATCTGCTGCAGTCCGATCTTCATCCGTGTCGCCTCCCGATGCCCCGCGGCCCGCCCCTTGCATCGACCGGCGCCCCGGCGGGATCGCAGTCTCGTCCGCAGCGCCCCGGAGCTGCCAAAGTGGCCGTCCCGGTACCGCGGCGCAAATCGCGGCTCTTCCAACCTCCGCGTTCCGGCCTTCCCTGCCAGGCCAATCATTCTCCCGAATCTCTTTCCCCTGCAAACCCCAAGGTCCAGGACCGAATCATGCTGAATGCCGACCGGCTTACCGTAAAGGCCACCGAAGCCATCTCCGCCGCCGCCCGCGCGGCCCGCCGCGCCCGGCACGCGGAAATCGAGGGACTCCACCTCCTGCAGGCGCTCCTGGCACAGGAAGAAGGCGTGGTGACGCCCGTCCTCAACAAGATGGAAGCCTCGCCCGAGAAGATCGGCGGCGACGTGCGCTCTGAACTGGGGCGGCGGTCGCGGGTCACCGGAGGCTCGGACCCGGGTTCGTCGCGTCACCTGCGAGAGGTCTTCGACACCGCGGAGGAGGCCGCCCGGGAGCTGGGCGACGCGTACATCTCCACCGAACACCTGCTGCTGGGGCTGGCCGCCGGCAGAGGCGACGCGGCCCGGATCCTCAAGGGCAACGGGGTGACCCGGGACCGTCTCGCGGCCGCCCTCGACGCCATTCGCGGATCGCACCGGGTGACGGGCCGCAACCCCGAAGAGAAGTACCAGGCGCTGAACCGCTTCTCGCACGATCTGACCGCGCGGGCGCGGCGGGGGAGGATCGATCCGGTGATCGGGCGCGACGACGAGATCCGCCGCATGATGAGGGTCCTGGGCCGCCGTACCAAGAACAATCCCGTGCTGATTGGCGAACCGGGGGTGGGAAAGACGGCGATCGCGGAAGGGCTGGCGCAGCGGATTGTGGCCGGCGATGTCCCCAACTCGTTGAGCGGCAAGCAGTTGATGTCGCTCGACATTCCCGCCATGCTCGCCGGGGCCAAGTACCGCGGCGACTTCGAGGAGCGGATGAAGGCCGTGCTGAAGGAGGTCACCGAGGCCGGGGAGCGCTACGTCCTCTTCATCGACGAGCTTCACACCATCGTCGGAGCGGGCGCGGCCCAGGGCGCGGTCGATGCCGGCAACATGCTCAAGCCCGCCCTGGCGCGGGGCGATCTCCGCATGATCGGGGCGACCACACTCGGCGAGTACCGGAAACAGATCGAGAAGGATCCCGCCCTGGAGCGCCGCTTCCAGCCCGTTTTCGTGGCGCCGACCTCGGTCGAGGACACCATCGCCATTCTGCGCGGCATCAAGGAGCGCTACGAAGTGCACCACGGCGTCCGCATTACTGATGGCGCGCTGATCGCGGCGGCGAGATTGTCCGACCGGTACCTCGGCGGCCGCTTCCTGCCCGACAAGGCCATCGACCTGATGGACGAGGCGGGAAGCCGGCTCCGCATCGAGATCGAATCGTTGCCGGAGGAGATCGACGAGGTGGAACGCAAGATCATTCAACTGGAGATCGAACGGCAGGCGCTGGCCGGCGAAGAGGACCGGGGCGCCCGCGAACGTCTGGGGGCGATCGAGGCCGAGCTGTCGGAGCTACGCGAATCGAGCCAGGCGCTGAAGGCCGGGTGGCAGGCCGAGAAGACCCAGATCGCGCGCATCCAGGAGCTCACCGAGCGGGTGGACGGGTTGCGGACCGAGGCTGGCCAGGCCCGCCGCGATGGCGAGCTGGGACGCGCCGCCGAGATTCAGTACGCCGAGATCCCCACGGCCCAGGCCGAGATCGAGAACGCCAAGGAGCGGTTGGCGGGGCTTCAGTCCGACGGAAAGTTCCTGAAGGAAGAGGTTACCGCCGACGACATTGCCGAGGTGGTGGCCGAGTGGACGGGAATTCCCCTCAAGCGGCTGATGGAGTCCCAACGCGAGCGGCTGGCCCAACTGGAACGGCTCCTGGGCAGGCGGGTCATCGGGCAGGAGAGGGCGCTCGGTGCGGTGGCGCGGGCCGTGCGGCGGTCTCGGGCGGGGATGCAGGATCCGAACCGGCCGATCGGTTCGTTTCTCTTTCTGGGTCCGACCGGTGTGGGAAAGACCGAAACCGTGCGCGCGCTGGCCGAGTTCCTCTTCAACGACGAGCGCGCCATGGTCCGGATCGACATGTCCGAGTACATGGAGGCGCATGCCGTCTCGAGGCTGGTGGGGGCGCCGCCTGGCTATGTCGGCTACGACGAGGGTGGCCAGCTCACCGAGGCGGTTCGCCGCCGCCCGCACGCGGTGGTGCTCTTCGACGAGGTCGAAAAGGCGCATCCCAAGGTCTTCAACCTCTTCCTGCAGATCCTCGACGACGGTCGTCTGACCGACGGGCAGGGGCGCACGGTGGATTTTCGCAACGCGGTCATCATCATGACCTCCAACATTGCCGGACCGGAAATCCTGGCGCGTGCCGAGGGTGAGCCGTGGAGCGATGTGGAAGCGATGGTAACGCGGCGGCTGCGGGAATACTTCCGCCCCGAATTCCTTAACCGGGTGGATGAAACGATCGTATTCAACCCGTTGTCAAAGAACGATTTGTTAAAGATCGTGAATCTACGGCTGAAGTGGGTGGCCAAGCGCTTGCGGGAGCATTCCTGCCGGATCGAGGTTTCGGATGCGGCCCGGCGGCTGATCGCGCGCGAGTCGTACGATCCCGCCTTTGGGGCGCGTCCCCTCAAGAGGACCGTACAGCGGCTGGTGCAGGACGAGTTGGCCATGGCGATCCTGCAGCGGCGCGTGCAGCCCGGACAGACGGTGCGCATCGACGTGGGCGCAGGTGGGGAACTCGCCCTTGTGCCCCAGGGGGAGCCGTTGTCGTGAGGAAGCCGTGCGCGGGAGGACCGGGTGGTGTCGAAGAAGGGTGTTGGCGAGGAAGGATGCGGGTACGACGAGGGTGCGTGAGTGACTGGAGGGTGCGTTGCGTGACGGGACAAGGGCGAAAAATGGGTGAAGCGAGACGGCGGCGGTGGGATGGGGACGAGGTAGGCGCGCTGCGCCGTGTGGCCCCGGTGTTGGCGGTTGCGTGGCTGGCGCTGGTGGCCGGATGCGGAACCGTGGCCGAGGGGGCGAATGTGTCGCCGGGCCGGTCGCCGCCGGAGATGGCGGGTGGGGAGACGGGTGCCGAGGACGCGGTGGTGAGGTTCCTGGGTGCGGTGGCCCGGAGCGATCACGCGGCGATGGCGCGCCACTTCGGGACCGGGGCCGGGCCGCTTGGGAGTGAGGGGGGTAGGGTGGGGTGCGCGCTGCGCCGCATGGGTTCGTGGGTGGGTCTCGGGGAACGTTGCGCGACCACGGCCGAGATCGAGACGCGGATGGCGCTTGTCGCCCGTATCCTGGCGCACGATTCGTATCGGATCGGTGGCAGCGCGGGGGTGGCGGGGCGGGGGACGACGGCCCGCCGCATCCAGGTGAGGCTCGCCGATGCGGTGGGGCGCGCGGTCACGGTGCCGTTTGTGGTGGTGAAGGCCGGCGGCGGGTGGCTGGTGGAGGAGGTGGAGTTGGGCGCAGTTTCATGATCGGAACGGGCTCCGATTCCCCGCGCCGATTCCCTCAACCGGAAAGCAGCGATGATCGTAGCGGGCGCGGTTCCCTTCACCTTCAGGCGCAGCTCTGACCTCTACACCTCGGGCGGCGGCTACGAGTCCACCACCGAAACCGCGCAGGGCCTCCTGCGGCTGGAGCGCGACCGTCTGGTCATCCAGTGGCGGCTGGCGGTGCGCACCGAAGCTACGAAGGGAGCCTCCTACGAGACGCGCGAGCAAATCGAACCCGTTCGGGAGATCGTCATTCCGCTGGACCGGGTGGCGGGCGCCTTCGTCACGGAGGGCTGGTGGACCAGAATTGCCGGACCGAGGCTCGTCATCACCGCCGCCGATCTTCTCGCCTTCGAGGAGATTGCGGGCCAGCAGGGCCTCCGCCTCAGGCATCCGGCAAAGCTGGTTCTGCGTCTGAAACGGGCGGACCGCCTGATTGCGGAGGAATTCACCGCCGAGCTGGCGCTGAGCCTGGCGCGGTTGCCGGAGGGCGGGTCAACGGATGCGATAACGGAGGGAACGCAGTGATGGTCAGGAAGATTGCAGGAAACGGTGGGCGCGCCGGTGCGCTCGTGGTGTGCCTGTTGTCGCGGCGCAATCGATCTGCCCCGGATCACCTCTACGTCGGCGGCACGAATGCGGCGGGCGTCCCGGTGCTGTCGCGGTTCCGGATTGTGGACGGGTAAGGCCCCGGGCGCGACGGTCCAACAGGCAAACACGGTCCTATGCCGGAAGGACCAGGGAAAAAACGCCCGCCGGGCCGACCGCCGCCAAGCTGCTGCGCCGAGGCCCCGGGGGGCACTTTCCCGGCCTTCAATCCTGCATTCTGATTGCCTACCGCCCCCGAATCCCCGCCGCCGCGCTGCTCGGATCGGTCTCCGCCGGCCGCCGTCGTTCAAGGCTGCGCTGCACCGGATAGACCTCGTCCAGCGTCATGCCGTCGTGCAGGCGGCCGTCCTTCATCACGTAGCGGATATCGACCGTGTTGCGCAGTTCGTCGAGCGGGTTGGAGTTCAGGATCACGATGTCGGCGAACTTGCCCTCCTCGATGCTACCGATCTCCTTGCCGAGCCCGATCGCTTCCGCGCCCAGGATCGTGGCCGCGCGCAGCATGTCGTGCGTCGAGGCTCCGCCCGCAGCCATGGCCCAAAGCTCCCAGTGGAAGCCCAGACCCTGAATCTGGCCGTGGCTGCCGACGCCCATGCGCGCTTCGCTCTCCAGCATCTTCTTCACGAACT
The DNA here is from genome assembly GCA_965213665.1 of Longimicrobiales bacterium. Taxonomy (GTDB): domain Bacteria; phylum Gemmatimonadota; class Gemmatimonadetes; order Longimicrobiales; family Gaopeijiaceae; genus Bin94. Next base: position 1,631,715 of record CBDBZW010000003.1, on the reverse strand, counting down.
CGCCGTGGCGCGGGAAGACATGCTCTTCCTCGAGGAACCAGCCCACCGGTCCCGGACTTCCCCCCGACCCCGCTCCCCGCCGCCGCGTCCGCGCGTCGATATTGGCGCCCGGAACGAAGACGTTGAGCTTCGGATCGTCGTGGACATCCTCGGTCACATAGAAGAAGTTCTCTCCGAAGGGTCCGCCGTACGATACGAGCAGCGTCGGCGTGTTGGTGGTCTCCGATTCCTTGAAGAGCTCCACCACATCGGAGTAGATCGGCGCAATCGGCAGGTTGTGCTCCACCCCCGGGTAGCCGTCGATCGCGTGCGTCATGTCGATCTTGAAGTCGAGTCCCCCCTCTGTGGTTGGCATCAGCTCCAGCTCGCGCGCCGCCTGAATGACCCACTGGCGCTGCTGGCGGTTCCCCGTCATGTACATCTTGAGCGTTTTGGTGTCGTAGTACTGCGCGTAGCGCCGCAGGATCGTCTTCGCATGGTCGGCGTCGCGGATGTTCTCGCCCACGAAGACGCCGGGTCCGGTGGAATAGATGCGCGGCCCGGTGAGTCCTCCGGTCAGCACCCGGTCGGTGTAGCTGAGAATGTCGGTCGTGGCGGTCTGCGGGTCGCGCGTGGTGGTGACGCCGTAGGAAAGGACCGCGAGGTACTGCCACACCTCCTGGGGATGAATCTCGGGGACGAGCCACATCGCGTGGTAGTGCGTGTCGATGAAACCGGGAACGAGGGTCTTGCCCGCCACATCGATGACCACGGCGCTGTCCGGAATCTCGACCGAATCGGCCACCCCCACCGCCACGATCCGGTTGTTGGTGACGACCACGGTCCCGTTCTCGATCACATGAGGGGATCCCGTGGTGTCGGCGGGATTGTCGGCCATGGTGATGATTCGCCCGCCGCGCAGCGCCACCGTCCCGCGCGGAACGTCCCGGGGCAGCTTTACCTCGATCGCGCGCTCCGCCGCCTCGTAGGACTCGGTCGAATCGGCCAGGACCTCCTTGTCGCCGCCGCGCACCGCGCTCGCCTTCGCGGCCACCTCGTCGGCCGCACTGCGGATCGAATCGGCGCGCGCGATCAGCGAATCGGCCATCACCTGCACCGAATCGGCCACCAGCCGTGTAATCTCGGCCTCCAGCGAATCGACCGCCGCCTCCCTCTCCGCCCCGGCGCCCTCCTCCTCCGCGTCCCCCCCGACGCTGTCCGCCTCGGCGCGCAGGTCGCGCAGCGTGTCGGCGATCGCCATGGCCCGGGCCCGAATCAGTGCACGCGCGTGCGCGGTCGCTTCCTCCTCGGCCTCCTCGGCCTCCACATGATCAAGGTCGTAGGTGAAGAGAACGTTCCCCATCGCCCAGTGCAGCGCCGATCCGTCGGGCGCCCATGCGGGAAACGCGCCGCCCACATCGGTCAGCTTCCGCACCGGCACCGGCGAGGCACCCAGATTGGTGAGGAGGATGCTCGGGGGCTGCGCGCCGACCTCGGTCAGATCGACCACATAGAGATCCGGCCCGAACTGCACGAAGGCCCGGTCGCCCTCCGGCGAAAGCATGATCAGGCCGGCCGGCGTGGGCAGACCCGGCTCCGCCGGCGGATCGACATCGGTCGGATCGGGACCGCGGCGCCAGGGATAGACGCGGCGCGGCAGGTATTCCCACTCGTTGGGGTGCGGATTGACGATCCCCGGCACCCCCTGCCTTCCGCGCACCACCAGATGACGCTGCACATCGGTGCCGTCCCAGCGGAAGGAGACCAGTCCTTCGACCGGGCTGTAGGCATAGATGCGATCGGTGTCGTTGTCGGCGAAGTGCGCCACATCGCGCGTACCCGTCGGCGAGATCAGCTCCGCAGCGGCGGGTTCGGCCGCATTCGCCGGCAGCCACACGAAGTCCGCGCCCATCGGGCCGAAGAAGATGTCGGACGCCTCGATCAGCTCGCGCGCAGCGCCCCGGGAGGCCACGATCCGCTCGCCCTCGGGCGACCACGCCACATTGTAGTACATTGCCGCCGTGGCCGTCAGCCGGGTGGGAACCCCGCCATCGGCCGGCGCCGTCATGATGTGGCCGCCCTCCGCATCCTCCCAGGTGACATACGCCACCCGGCTTCCATCCGGCGACCACTGCGGATGGAACTCGCCCACATCGGCGTCGGTCAGCCGCGCGGCCTCCCCATCGGGCAGATCCCGCACCCAGAGACGGTCGAAAGCGGTAAAGGCGACCCGGCTTCCATCGGGCGAAACCGCGGGACTGCGAATCTGGCTCGCGGTCACCATCGAGGTCGTGTCGACCGGATAATCGAACTTCACCGAGGGCCCGATCGCCAGCTCGACCTCGGCCTCGAAGGGAATCTCCGCCGCCTGGGAACCATCCAGCGGCACATTCCAGATCTTCCCCCCATAAGACACCACGAGCGCCGAACCATCCGGCAGGAAGGCGTACCCGGGCATCACATCCAGCGGTGCCCGCGATTCCTGCTCGTCGCGCTGCACGGGGTAGGCCAGCCACTCCTCGTCGCCCGTCTCCAGGTTTCGCTTCCGCAGTCCCGTGTCGGCGTTGTAGCGCGAGGCATAGACGAGCCACCGGCCATCGGGCGAAATCCGTGGCCGCATCGCCGATCCATAGCGGTTGGTCATGCGGGTGTTGGCGCCGGTCTCGCGGTCGTAGCGGTAGAGTTGGTATCGCGGCAGGCGGGCGTTGTACTCCCAGTCGCCGGGCGAGGCCGCGTACCAGATGTGGCGGCCGTCCGGGCTGAAGGCCGCTCCGATCCGCTTCATTCCGCCAAAGGGGCTGCCGAATCCGGGCGGAAGCGAGGGCGAGGACACGATCGTAATCGGCGAGGCGCGCCGGGCATTGTACATGTACAGGTTGGCTGTGCCGCCGAGCCCACCGGAGCGGCTCACCACGAGATACTCGCCATCGGGCGCCCACTCCGGCGAGAGGTAGAGATTGCCGTTGCCGCGCGACACCTGCGTCGTGTCGGTGCGGTCCAGGCGCATCGTCCAGAGGTTGTCGCCCCCGCTGCGGTCCGAAATGAAGGCCACCGACTCGCCGTCCGGGCTGAAGCGTGGCTGCACCTCGAAGGCCATTCCGGTCAGGAGCGGCGAAGCCTTCCCCCCGGTGACCGGCATCGTGTAGAGATCGCCCAGCAGGTCGAAGACGATCGTCCGGCCGTCGGGGCTCACATCGAGCGAGATCCAGGTGCCTTCGGTCGCGGTAAACTCGGCGGTGCGCGCATTGCGGAGCGGCAAAGGATCCCGGCGGGGTCCGCCAGGGCCGAACTGCGCCGAGAGAGGTGTGGAGAAGAGCACGAAGATGGCTGTTGCGGCGAGCGCCCGGCTCCAGCGGGACGCCTCTCTCGCGGTGCGCCTGCCGCCCGGCAAAGCCGGGACGCGAAGGTCTCCGTGGCGGGCGCCGGGGTGGCCATGGTTCACGTTGCGTATGTGCACGTTGCGGGGATCCTCGCGGTGACGGTTCTCGTTGTGGGGGCTGGTGTCGCGGGTGATTGCGTTGCGGCTGGCGCGTCTCATCTCTCGCCTCCCCGGATTCCGGCCCGGACATTGGGCGCCGTGTTGCGCCACGATTCGGCGGGCGCGGCTCGTTGCCTGGGCCACAGCTCGTCCAGGGTGTCGCCGTCGTAGAGGCGTCCGTTCATCATTACCTGGTGCACTGTGTTCGTGTTGCGGATGTCGTCCAGCGGATCGGCGTCGAGAATCACCAGATCGGCCAGCTTTCCGGCTTGTAGCGAGCCGAGATCGCCGCCCAGCCCGATTGCCTCCGCCCCCATGATGGTGGCGGCCCGCAGCGCGTCGTGTTCGTCCATTCCCCCACTCTGCAGCGCCCACAGCTCCCAGTGGAAGCCCAGTCCCTGCAACTGTCCGTGACTGCCCACTCCGGTCGTTCCGCCGGCCTCGACCAGCCGCGCCAGCCAGGCGGAGTGCTTCGGGAAGGCGTATTCCTCCTCCATGAACCATCCCCCCGGCCCCGGTCCCGTCGTCTGCAGCCTGCGCGCCTTCGTGTCCAGCTCGAGCTTCGGGGTAAAGTGGGTCAGCTTTTCGTCGCCGAAGATGTCCTCGCGGGTATAGAAGTAGTTCTCGGCCCAGGGTCCCCCGTAGGAGACCAGGAGCGTGGGCGAGTTGACCGTTCCCGAGGTCAGGAAGAGCTCCACCACATCGCCGTAGGCCGGAATGATCGGCATGGAATGCTCGATTCCGGGGTAGCCGTCGATCGCGTGCGTCATGTTGAGACGGTAGTCCAGTCCCCCTTCGGTCGTCGGCATCAGCCCCAGCTCGCGCGCGGCCATGATCAGCCACTGGCGCTGCCGCCGGTTCCCCGACATGTACATCTTGAAGGTCTTGGTGTCGTAGTAGCGGCTGTACTTGGTGAGCACGTCGAGCGCGTGTTCGTAGCTGCGAATGAAGTCCTGCGAGAAGACCCCGGGGCCGGTCGAAAAGACCCGTGGTCCCGTCATCCGTCCGGCGCGCACCAGATCTTCGTAGGAGAGCACATCGGTGGTGGCGGTCTGCGGATCGCGCGTGGTGGTGACGCCGTAGGCCAGATTCGCCTGGTAGATCCAGGACCGGGCCCAGTGAAACCCCCACAGATTCCACATGTGGGCGTGGGTGTCCACGAATCCGGGAATGACGGTCCTGCCCTCCAGATCGATCACCGTCGCGCCCTCGGGCACCTCGCCGGGACCCGCCGAAATCGAAGTGATCCGGTTGCCGGTGACCAGGATGTCCGCGTTCTCCACGATCTCGTCGCCATTCATGGTGATCGCGCGGGCGCCCCGGAGCACCACGGCGCCCTGCGGGATGTCGCGGTCGGCGGTGACCGCGATCTGCCGTTCGGCGGGCTGGTAGGCGGGATCGGCGGCGGCCGCGTCCAGGTCGTAGCTGAAGAGCGCGTTGCCGAGCGACCAGTGCACGGTGCGGCCGTCGGCGCCCCAGGCGGGGAACTCGACGCCGAGCTCGTTGAGCTTCCAGGCCGGAACCGCGGCCGAGTCGGGCTTGGTGACATCGATCGCGGGGAGAGCCGCTCCCAGTTCGGGCACGGTGACCGCGTAGAGGTCGTCGCCGATCTGGGCCAGAGCCAGATCGCCCCGCGGCGCCATCCGGACGGAGCCCGCGCCCATGCGAAGGATGAGCTCGCGGGGCTGGTCGTCGTCGAACTCCTCGGGCATGACCAGATCGGAGGTGAGGGAGCGCTTGTAGCCGATCGGGACGCCGCCCGCCGAGAGATCGGCCCGCGCGGTGACCTGCAGATGCCGGCGGCGGTCGGTGTCGTCCCAGCGCGCCGAGGAGAGGGCCGTCGTGACCGGGGGCGGGGCGGGGGAGCCGGGGACCGCGTCGGCGCGGGCGCTGCCGTAGTAGTAGATGCGGTCGGGGTCCTGCGTGAAGTGCGGCGATCTGCGTCCGGCGGTGGGACCGATCACGGTGGCGTCGCCGCCGCCCGCCGGAATCCATATGAACTCCGAATCGATGCCCGCGGCGAAGGGGTCGATCGCCTCCTGGAGATCGCGCCGGGAGGACCGCGCGGCCACGATGCGCTCCCCGTCGGGCGACCACGCGATGTCGCGGTAGTAGGCGGGCGCGGTAGTGAGCGTGACCGGGGATCCGCCCGTGGCCGGGACGCGCCGGATGTGTCCCTCGCCGGCGTCGTCGTCCCAGGTCACATAGGCCAGATATCGTCCGTCCGGCGACCAGACCGGCTGGAACTCGCCGTTCTCGTCGTTCGTTGCCCGCCCCGGGACGCCATCCGGCAGCTCGGCCACATGGAGCCGGTCGAGAGCGGTGAAGGCGATCCGGGAGCCGTCGGGCGAGGGGCGCGCGTCGCGAATCTGCTTGACGGTAAAGGTGGGGGTGTCTTCAATGGGGTACTCGAAGCTGACCTCGGGACCGACTGCCACCTCGGCTTCCACCATAAAGGGAATCTCGGCCGGTTCGGTGCCATCCACCGGGACGCGCCAGATGCGGCCCCCGTAGGAGATCACCAGGGCGTCCGAGCCGGGGGTGAAGGCGTAGCCCGGGAGAACGTCCATCGTGGCCGTGGACTCCATGTCGTCGCGCTGAACCGGGTAGGCCAGCCAGCGCTCCATTCCCGAAGCCAGGTCGCGCAGCCGGATGCCGGTGTCGGCGTCGTCGCGGCTCCCGTAGGCGAGGAGCGCGCCGTCGGGCGAGAGCGCGGGACGGAAGGCGGAGCCGTAGCGGTTGGTCATCGGTGTGCGGGTTCCCGAACTCCGGTCGTACACCCAGAGCTGGAACTGCGGGAAGATCGCGTTGTACTGCCAGGTGCCCTGCCTCTGAGCATACCAGACATAGCGTCCCTCGGCGTCGACCGCTGCGCCCATCATCCGCTGCCCCGGCGAGCCGCCCACCATCTCGATTCCGGTGCCGCCATCGACATGATAGAGCCAGAGCTTTTCCAGCCCGGTAAAGGCGCGCGACCGCGACACAACGATGTACTTCCCGTCGGGCATCCACTCGGGAGAGAGGAAGGCGCTCCCGACCCCCTTGCTGAGCTGCGTGGGATCGCCGCCGGCTGCGGGCATGAGCCAGACATTCTGGTCACCGCTCCGGTCGGATACGAAGACAATGCGCTCGCCGTCGGGGCTGAAGCGGGGCTGCATGTCGTATCCCATGCCGCTGGTGAGGCGCGTGGCGCCGCCCCCGGTGACCGGCATCGCGTAGAGATCGCCCAGCATGTCGAAGACGATCGATTGCCCGTCGGGGCTTACGTCGAGCGAGATCCAGGTGCCCTCGCTGGTGGTGAAGCGGGCCCAGCGGTCGGGTTCGAGGGGAAGACCGCGGTCGGGATCCGGATCGGCTTCCTGTCCGGCGACCGCCCGGGGCGCGAGCAGGGCGGGCGCGAGGAGGACGGACGCGAGAAGGGCAGCAGTGACGAGTGCGGGGGTGAAGAGAGCGGGTCTCAAGAGAACGAATGCGGCCGCAAGGGGACCGCGGGCGTAAGAGCGCATGTGCCGGCTCCGGCTGTGTTGTGCGGTGGACGCTGTGCGGGTGGCCGTTGACGCGGCGCCGCGCGTGCGGCGACCATCAGATGCCGCCAGGCGGGGATCCGCGGACGAAACGGACAAAACAAATCTATACGAGGGAGGGGAATAGTAGTGTCAGCGGAAGATCGTAACCACGGGTCCAACCCCGAACGACCCCCCTTTCGGCATCGCGAGGTGGGGCTCCTCTCGGTGTCGATCGACCTGGGCGCGGGGCGGCGCGGGGTGGACATGGGTCCCTCGGCGCTCCGGATCGCGGGGATCACCAGGGAGATCGCGCGAATTGGGCACGGGATAGCCGAGCTCGGCACGATTACCGCCGGCGGCCTCGAGATCTCGCGCGGCGGCGACGAAGATCTTCCCTTCAAGCAGGAGATTGCCCGCTGCGCCGCGGAGACCTCGGCGGCGGTGGCCGGCGCCCTCGACCGCGGCTGCACCCCCCTGGTCCTTGGCGGCGACCACTCCCTCTCGATCGGCTCGGTGTCGGCCGTTGCCCGCCACCACCGCGCCCGCAACGAGCGAATCGGGTTGATCTGGGTGGACGCGCACACCGACATGAACCGTCCCCACACGACTCCCACCGGAAACATCCACGGGATGCCGCTGGCGGTGCTTCTGGGGTTCGGAGATCCGCAGCTTGGCGCGGGCCGGCCGAGCGTGCGTCCACAGAATGTCAGCGTTCTGGGCGCGCGCGAGATCGATCCGGGCGAGAAACGGCTCATCCGCCGGCTTGGGGTGCGGGTCTTCACCATGTCCGAGATCGACGAGCGCGGCGTGGCGGTCTGCATGGACGAGGCGCTGGAGCGGGCCAATGCGGATACCGCCGGCTTCCATCTCTCGCTTGACCTGGACGCGCTCGATCCGCGGGTGGCGCCCGGGGTCGGAACACCGGTGCGCGGGGGACTGACCTACCGCGAAGGTCACCTGGTCTGCGAGAAGGCCTCGCGCTCGGGCACGTTGCTGAGCCTGGAGCTGGTCGAACTCAACCCGGTCCTCGACGACCGCAACCAGACCGCGCTCCTCGGCGTCGGGCTCGTGGCCTCGGCGCTGGGCGCGACGATATTGTAGGGGACTCCGGGCGCTTCAACAGTTGACACTGATCCCGACTGGGCTTTATTGAAAGGGTCACTTCAAAACCTGGAACACAGGAGTGGAGGAGGACTCCGTGGCCAAGGGCAAGATGCAGCACTATCGTCACATTGTGCGATCGGACCATCCGCCGAGTGCCGTGCAGGGTGTCGCTTGTTCCGTCGTGCCGGGCGGGATGATTGCGGTGCGTCTGTTCTCCGAGTACGCGGAAATGCCCGAGGCGTTGGAGTTGCCAGAGGGTGGGGATGGCCCCGTCAGGGCTCACAGCGCGAGCGTCGTCAGGGACTTCATCACTCTTGTAATGATGACCCCCGAAACCGCAGCTCGTATTGCGGATGGCCTTCGCGAGGCCGTTAAAGATGCACGACAGACCCAACAGCGGCTGGCGACCCCCTTGGACGGGGAGCGGCGAGCACTTCCTCCCAACACGGGAGGATCGCCGTGATTTCCTTTTCCGACACGGGGAAGCTGTCCTCGGCGGCGTTGATCGTCGCGGGTATGGGTGCGCTAGCTCACGATCCAGAGATCGGTCCTCTGGACAATCCGAGTAGTCAAGGGGTCAGGACGGTCACAATTTCCGCCACTGCCAGGAGTGCCCCTCAAGGTGGGGATTCCACAGAGATGTCGGTGGTCCCCTCCCTGTAACACCCTACGGCCGGGGTGGTGAAACCGGTAGACACAGGGGACTTAAAATCCCCCGGGAGCAGCTCCCATGCGGGTTCGAGTCCCGCCCCCGGCACTTGCGAAGTCAGCGCCGCCAGTTGGCTGAGCCGCGGCCACGATACAGGGGGAAGACGCGGCGGCAACATCCGGGGTAACCCCACTCTCTGCCCACCACCGCTCAAACTGTATCGCGTCGTCGATGTTCGCGAGCCGACCCGCCCAGGGCAAATTGGGGGTTAGGAAGAAATCGGTAGCGACAGAAATACGGTCCGATTTCTCGATCCGCAAGTCTCGCCCGCTTGCCGCCCGGAGCAGAAACCGCCAGAACCCCCATGTTCCCGTGCGTCCCTCCCATTGACCGCGTAGGGGATAAGCCAGCCCGTAGCCCCCCCGGCGGTCCAGTCTATCGCCGCGCCCGCCGGGGCACGCGAGCGCTGGGCATTCCTCGGGATGAACGGGCGCGGACCCTTGAAGCTACCCTGCGATAATCAGCTTTGTCGCAGGGTGTGGTCCCGGGTGGCCACCTTGGTGCGGAAGAGTTTCTTCAGGGGGCGCCTCGGGGCGACGCAGCCAAGGCCGCCCAGGACGATGACAGCTCGGGAGCGTTGGAGCCATCTGCTACGGCTCCTTCGGTCTCAAACCACTTGAGTGGGGCCCATGCGATCAAAGTGGCCACCCGGGACGGGAATCCGACAAGGCGCGATCATCGTCTCCGCGCATCCCGCAGGCGCACCGCGTGGGATTGCCGGCCGGTCCGGCACGAGTGCGGAGCTGCGCCGGGAGGGCGGAAGCTTGTTCCCACCAATCGCTTTTTTCTTGCTGTTTCCCGCTCCCCTGGCGATTTACCGCGGTTGTTCCTCTCTCTCCTGCGCTTCACCTCCGCCGGTAACTCGCGACCGGAGGCAGCCGCGCGCCGGTTCCGCCCGGGGGCTCGTCCTCGGCGACGACCGGTATCGTGAGCGTGCCGATCCCGTCGATGCTGGCCTCGATCAGGTCGCCCGGCTGCAGGAAGCGCTGTTCGCCGCGCACGGCCGTTCCCATTCCGACACCGCCGGAGGTGCCGTTGTTGATCACGTCGCCGGGGAAGAGGGTGATGATCGACGAGCCGTATTCGATCAGCTCCCAGAGCGTGTGGATCATGTCGCCCGCGCGCGCCTCCTGCATCTGTTGGCCGCCCACGCTGAGCGTCTGGCGCAGATTTTCCATCGGGTCGCCGTAGAATTCCTTCGGCACGATCCAGGGCCCCATCGGCGCGAAGGTGTCGTGGCCCTTGCCCACGAACCAGTCCGAGGTCAGCGGATTGCCGCCCGGAGGCCGCCCTCCGCGATCGGAGACATCGATCGTGACGGTGTAGCCGAAGACATGGTCCTCGGCGTCGGTTGCGGAGACGTACTTGGCGGTTCGTCCGATCACCGCCCCCAGCTCGACCTCCCAGTCGGTGCGGTCGCGGCCCCACGGGATGACCACCTGGTCGTCGTTGCCGATGACCGCGCCGCGGGTGGGTTTCAGGAAGAGGTAGGGGACGCCGCGGTTTTCGCGCCGCTGCCGCCGGGCCTCCGTGCGCTCCTCGGGGGTGCCGGTCTCGTTGACGTGGCTGTAGAAGTTGACCGCCGCGTTGAGGATCTTGCCGGGGTAGAGGATGGGGGGAAGGGTGCGCACCCCGGTGACGGAGTGTATGAAGGCGGGCCGCTCGCCGTCGATGAGCCTGTGCGCGGCCAGGTGGTTGACGATCTCGTAGAGCCGCCGCTGCACGCCGTACTCGTAGCGCCCGATCAGGTCGAGCATGTCGGTCGGAATGGGGAAGGGTGGGTAGGACGGATTGCGCTCGAGAACGCGGTTGGCCTCGCCGATGTCCACGACGAGCACGTCGCGCAGGACCAGGCCGACGCGGGGTTCGCCGCCGATCTCGAATGTGCCGACCTTGAAGGGTTCGGCGATCGGTGGCGGGGATTGGGCCGGGGCCGGGGGTGCGGCGAGGGTGGCCGCGACGACGAGGAGGAGGGTGGGGAGGGGTGGGGCGGGGAGGCGGCGCATGAGCGGTGTCCCTTGCCGGGGTTGACGTTGGACGTGGGACTGATTGACTACGCCGCCGCGCGGTTTGCGTCAAGACCGCTCCCCGGAGGGCGCGACGACGCTACAGGATCGCGTCCAGGTGCAGCTCCACGCGAAAGCCGGCCAGCGGACCCTTCAGACCGCGCGCGAAATCGAGCCGGATCAGCCCGTCGAGAACGCTGCCGCCCACCCCGATCCCGTAGAGCAGGTCGTCGCGGCGGAAGTTGTCGCGCGCGCCGGCCCAGCCCGCGTCGCCGAAAAGGCTGAGGCCGGTGCCGTGCCAGGCGCGGTTTACCTCGAGGCGGGCCCGCGCGAAGGAGAGCCCGGAGAGCGTGGAGGCCGGGTAGCCGCGCAGCGTGCCCGCCGATCCCAGGAACCAGGACCGCTGCACCGGCGCATCGCCCCAGGTGGTTCCCGCGCCCGCCTCGAATCCCAGCCGCCACGCCTCCCACCCCGACCCCGCCACCGGAACGATTGCGCGCACGGTGGCGGAGCTCTGCCCATAGGCCGCGAAGTCGCCGCCCCCGTCTTCCCGCCACGCGGCCACGCGCCCGTCGAACTCCACACCCACCTGGGGGTGCTGCGGATCGCTTCCCCACCACGGCGCCAGGTAGAGTTCGGCCCCCGTCTCGTCGCCCGGGTCGGCGGCCAGATTCGGACGGAAGGACCAGTCGCCGTCGAAAACGCGGAAGAGCGCGAAGTCGATTTCACTTGGGGCAGCCTGGTGGCGCTCGGCGTAGAGGCGCAGCAGACGCGACTCGCGCCGGCCCGCGGGTGGCCGCCAGGCGAGGTCGAATCCGGTCGCGCGGAAATACTCGCCGTTGTCGCGGCCAAAGAGGAGCGCATTCAGGGAGTTGCCCGTGGCGAGGTGGCTGGCGCGAACGTCGGTCGAGCGCAGCTCGTGGTAGCCTCCCAACGCGAGGCGGCGCAGCACGGTCGAGCGCTCCAACTCGAGGCGCGCCTTGGGACGCAGATCGGCCAACCCGAAGAATCCCGTCGTGCGCAGCTCCAGGCGTCGGCCGAGCTCCCAGTCGAGTCCTCCTCCGACCGCGGGACCCTCCACCCGGTTGTAGCGGAGCAGATCCTGGCCCGACCATCCCCAGTCGAAGCGCCACGGAATCGCCTGGACCGGCGGCGCGGGCAGATCGGCGAGGTTGCGCAGGTAGCTCTCCAGATCCTCGGGAGCGGTGAAGCCCGGTGCGTCGTCCCAAATCGGCGGGGGAAGGTGGGGACTCTCGGCCACGCGGCTGCGGTCCCGCGGCACAATCAGAAGCGCATTGCGGTCGCGCGCCGGAGTCTCGTCCTCGGGCATGAGCTCGTAGGGGACCGGATCGTCTTCCGAGAGCAGCCCGGCGATGAAGGCCAGCGCCTCGGCGCGGGTGGCGTGGTGGATGTGCGTCAGCTCCCCGGCTCCGCCGTCCCCCGCAGGCCGGGCGGGATCGGTGGCAACGGCGTCCACCCGCTCCCCCGCAACCGCCGCGTCGTCCTCCAATACCACCGATTCCACGCCGTAGGCCATATCCATCGATACGGGAAAGCGGAGCACCCCGGCGCGCGCCTCCCCCTCGATGCGCATGCTGCGCGGCAGCCAGGCCCGGAACTCCCAGAGCGCGTAGTCGACCGCCACCACATTCAGGTTGAAGGTCCAGGGCTTCAGGAAGCCGGGGACGGTGCGGAAGGTTCCCTCTTCTTCCTCCTCCCGGAGCTCGGGCACGTCGCGCATGGCGTCGAACTCGCGGCTCAGGCGGTAGGTGGCGCGGACGAGCGCTCCGGTCGCGGGCTCGATCCAGAGGACCCCGGCGATGCGGCGGGCGGCGGCCTCGCGGGGATGAACCTGAAGCTCGACGGCCACGAGGCGGCGTCCGTCGGGGAAGGAAAGCGCGAGGGTGTCGCCGCTCTGAAAGCGGTAGAGCGAGTCGGCGCCGAGGGCCAATGGGTGGATGAGATTGAACTCGTTCCGGTCCGGGCCGGCGTCCACGTCGTTGTCGTCGTCCATGCCCAGGAAGAGGCGGTCGCTGCCGGGCTCGAAGGGCTCGTCGAAGGGAAGATCCTCCAGCCAGTCCAGCTCGCCCTCGCGCATGGCAATCGCGCGCCCGGGGTATTCGGAACGGGTTCCCAGCACCTGCACGATCGACTCGAAGTCGCGCTCCCAGAAGGCGCGCACCGAGGACTCGTTGTGATAGAGGACGCGGTCGCGAAGCGGGGTGCGGATGGCGACGGCGATGCGCTGGTCGATGCGGGCGGTGTAGCGGACGACCGTTTCGTCCAGCGCGCGCCAGCCCTGGTAGGCGGCCGTGTAGAGCTGCCGGGCAACCGGGTCGAGGAAGGCGTCGGGGCGGGGGGGCGGGCTCTGGGCCGCGAGGGGGGTGGCGGGGTGGGGGAAGAGAAGCGGGGGAAGGAGAAGTGGAAGGACGAGGCGGGGAAGGACGAGGCGGGGAGGAAAAAGCCGGCATGGGCGAGGCGTGGGGAACCGGCGCGGCGGCACGGCGAGCCGGGGGAAGCGAGGGCGGGAACGCGGAATCCCGGAATCGAGTCCGCCGGCGCGGCGCCGGCCCCTCATCGTTCGCTCCCTTCCGGCGGAGTCGCGTCCCCAGGCGGCGACTTGAAGCGCACCACCTCGATCTCCTCCCAGGCGAAGTAGCGCCCGTCCTCTTCCCACCGTGCGTCCTCTGGCCCGTCCGGCAGCACGAAGATCCCGCGGTTCCCCGCATCCAGATCGACCGTGCCTCCCAGCTCGAAGCTGCGTCCGTCGCGCAGGGTAACCACCGCCCCCCCCTCCTCCACCCGTTCCACGGCTGCGGTCCTCGCCAGCTCCACCGCGATGGCCACGCCGCCCCCGATTCCCAACAGGTGCTCCCAGCGGCGCTCCCGGCTCGCGTCCCAGCGGAAGCGCCCGGTTACCGTGTCGCCCGACCGCGTGGCGAGGGTTCCGTACAGCGCGCGTCCCGCCTCCAGAGCGCCGCCGCCGCCAAAGTCCCCGCGCGCGCCGCGCCCGTCGTGCGGATGGACGCGCAGGAGGCGGAACTCGTCCCAGGGAATCTCCACCGTCCCCAGCCCCGGATCGGAAACCTGTAGCGGCCGCCGGTACCAGCGAATCCAGGAAGTCCGCCCATCGTGGCGGCTGAGCGGCGCCCGCCGCGCAAAGTCCACCGTGCCGCCCGCCGCCAGCGTAACCCGTCCTCCGCCCAGCCGCGGCTCCACGGTGGCCACCTCGCCCAGCGGCACCGTGGCCAGCTCGTCGTCGTGATCCATCCCCGGAATGCGGTTTGTCAGGAAGAGCGGAACATTCCCCCACGACAGGAAGCCGGTGAAGACGCGCCCGAACCGGTCCTCCACCGAACCGTGCAGGCGCCGGTCCCCGGCTTGCGCTTCCGGCGGTGCCGCCGCAAAGTCGATCCGCTCGATCTCGCGGCCGCGCAGCCGGACCTCCCCCGCCGGTCCGTCCACCACTACCCGCGCCGACCGCCATCCGCGCACCTCCAGCTCAAGGCGTTCCCCGCCGTCTTGCAGAACGACCTCGACGCGGTTGTCCTCCAGCGAAGCCAGCGCCTCCAGCCGCCCGAAGCGAATGCGCGCGGGAAGCTCGGCCGCGAAGTCGCGGTGCCGTTCTTCCCAGGTCACCCGGTAGCCCTTCACCTCCACGCTGCGCAGGGTGGGGATCCCGTCGTACACGGCGTCAAGCCAGGCGTGGTAGAGGGTGTCCGAGAGCGGGCGCGCGCCCACGAGATCGTCGGTCCAGGAGGCCGCGCTGGCGCCGGAAAAATTCGCACCGGAATAGAGCGTCTCCGAGTCGCTGTACCGCAGGCCGGAACCGGACAGATCCAGGTAGACCACTCTCAGCCCGGTGATCGTGAAGAAGCCCTCGTGAATGGCCCCCTCGGTGGTGGTTGCGCGCCCCCATATCCGGCTCTCGGACTGGGCCGCGAGGGGCGAAGCGCTGCCGGTTCGCATCGGCGCGGCGGAAAGGGGTGCGGCGGAAGACGGGGTGCCGGCAAGGGAAAGGGTGCCGGCAAAGGAAAGGGTGCCGACAAAGGAAAGAGTGCCGACAAAGGAAAGAGTGCCGACAAAGGAAAGGAAGCAGGCCGCCAGACTTCCCGCAACGAGTGCGCGGGCAAACGGGATTCCGGCACCGCCCGAGCGCGAAAGTTGGCCGGGCACATCGTATGAAAAGAAGCGGGGAGGGGCCATGGTCCGGGGGAGGCAGGAGGGACGCGCACGAAAGCGGCTGTCTACGAAGCGATCGCCGCAACGGTTTCGATCACGGGGCAGGACACCCCTACATTGGCGACCCGGGCCCGCGAGGGCTACCGTGTCAGACACTCCGGCCATGCGCAGGTTCCAATATCCCACGGTCCTCAGAATCCCCCTAACAGGAGTTCCACCCATGCGCACCTCGTCCCGCCTCTCCATTCCCGTCGTCCTGGCCCTGGCCTCGATCCTGGCCTGCTACGGCGGCGACAGCGGCAACCCCGACCCCCCGGCCACCGACGCCGGCATGACCTCCGCCGCCGAGGAATCCACGCCCTCCAATCCCCGCTTTGGCGTGTGGCAGATGGAAACCGACCGGCCGCCTCCCTACCGCAACGTCATGACCTACGAACCCTGGGGCGACGGCGGCATGCGCATCACGGTCGCGACCACCAACAACGAAGGCGAGACCAGCGAGTGGAGCTACGAGACGCTCTTCGACGGCGAGTTCCGTCCGGTGTCGGGCCAGGAAAGCGCGACCACCGCGGTCGAGGTCGTGGACGAGTACACCAACCGCATCCTCAATGCGCGTGACGGCGAAGTCCGCCAGATCATCGTCAACGTGCTCTCCGAAGACGGCAACACGATCAACAACGAATACCGTCGCATCGACGAGGACGGCACCGAGCAGGAACCGACCTACGTGGTGTATCGCCGGATCGAGTAGGGGGGCGCCGGCGCTTTTTCCGCCATTTTTTTTGCGGGTCGAGGAACCAGCCGGCGCCGGCAGGGTGGGATTGGGCCATTGCGGCGACGAGCGGTTCGGCGCGCTTATGGCGCGGATCGCCGCGCTCAACGATTCGACCGAGCTTCCTCAAGGGAAGCGCCCTGGGTGTTGAGCACCGGGAAGCTCATCGAGTTCGGGGATTACGAGTGTCCAATCTGCCGATGGAATCCCATCCGGACGTCACGATCGGATTCCGCCACTACCCGCTGACGGCCATCCATCCCAAGGCTGAAGACGCTGCGCGCGCGGCGATCTGCGCAGAAGAGCACGGCCGCGCCCTGTTAAGGTGCGATGATCTCGCATCCCACGCTCCGCATCTTGCCCCTCGGGCAAGTAGACACGCTCGTAGGTGCCCATTCCGCTGAAGCCGATCAAGCGGAGATTGGCCACCGGCGTCGCTCGGCAACATTAGGTCATGCTCTTCGAGTCGCCCGGGGTGCGAGATGCGCAGACCATTTGGGTTGACTGAATGGTACGGATCGGGCGGACTCATGTATACTGTTCCTCCGTGATTTCTACCCTGCGATAATCAGCTTTATCGCAGAGTGTGACGCGGCGTTCACTTAGTTAGTTAGTCGTCATCCTTCCGGCGAGCGTCACCGTGAGCGTGTCGGACGGCGGCGAGTCGTGTCGGTGGACGCGGGGTTCGGCTGCCCGGGCGGAGTTGGCACCCACAGCCAGGAAGAGCAAGGCGGCCAGAACCGGACGGATCCGGGCGACCGCACGGGGCCGCGTGGAGGAAGGAGTGACGGGTAGCGATGTATGAATGGAACCGGCAGGCCGGAGCAAAGTCATTGCGCAGGGGTGTCCTCGCGAAGGGCGGGGCAAAGGGGGTGTGGCCGGATTTGGCCGGAAGAAGGCGCAGGAAGCTACCGGAAGCCGGCTTCAATGCAAGGGGGGGCCGGGGCCCGGGAAACGCTGCGAAGGAAGTTCAGCCACCGGGCGGCCCGCGCACGGAGCCGGTCAAGCGCCTTCCGAGAAAACGGCTCGTGCACTCAGGGCCGGATGATCCGCACCACCCTGCCATTCCTGTCCACGACGGCCACGGCCCCCCGGATCACGTCGTCGGCGAATAACTCCGCAGCCGCAATCTCGGCGTCCGCCGCAACCCGTGCGGCATCCCCCTGGACGGCCATGGGCAGCGTGTAGGGGTCCGCCCTGCCCACGTCCACCTCATGGCCCAGGTCCGCCAGCGCCTGGACCGTGATCGCCGTCAGAAGCGTCCCCCGTCCTATGGCCATTACATCGTCCGGCATGACCGACCGCCGCCAGTGCACCCTCCGCGCGCTCACGCCGAAGAGGGCGTCCCGGTTCTCGACCGGCACCTTGCCCCCGGCGTAGTTCTCGCCCCCGGCGGCGTCGAACGCGGCCACAGCCAAGGGGCCGGGAAAGTACGGGTCCGTGTCCCGGCCGGCGGTGTGCCAGTAACCGATTCCCAGGACGTGGCCGATCTCGTGCAGCGCGGTTTCGTAGAAGGTGTAGGTGTAGCGGTCCGAGTGAAAGACATCCGAGTACCTGGCCGCTCCGAAGAACGCCAGACCCGATTCCTCCCGCCGCGCACATCGGGATGCCCAGCCAAGCACATCCGTCTCGCCGATCTGCATCTGCATGAAGATCACCAGGTCGTCGACCACGCCCGCAAAGCGTGGCAACGGAGCGTCGCTGCACCATTCCGGCGGATGGCCGTCCACCGGAACATCCGGCAGGTCGCCGACCACCACCTCCGTCCAGCGGTCCGCCGCCCGGCGGATCTCGGCCTTCGCCTCCTCCGTGAAGCCGGGACCGAAGACGAGTTCGATGTTGAATGCATCGGGATCCGGCGCCGGAACCACCCACGTCCGGAACCGCTGCGCGGCCCGCAGCCCCTCGCCGTCCAGCGCCCTGACCACGATCTCGGTCGTGTCCACCGCGCCCGGATCGAGCCAGAGCGTCCCGCCCTGGACCCTTCCCGCAACGACGTCCGGGTCGCCGGACTCCACCTCGTAGACCAGCGAGTCGCCGTCCGGGTCATCGAAGTGCCCGGCCAGCGCCACCCGGGCCGACGGCCCGTCGGCCTGCAGCCGGTGCTCCGGGATCACCGCCCGGATCACCGGCGGCCGGTTGTCCGCCTCCGCAAACAGCGCCAACGACCCGCCCGGCGCGATCCGGAGCGCCTCGAACCCCGCGGGTGTGCGGGGGGCCATCCCGAGACTTGCATGCACGGCTTCCGTCCCGGCGGCGGTGATCTCCACCGCTCCGCTCACCGTGTCGCCCGCCTCGACGGCCAGGACGGCACCGGAACCCTCGCCCCGCTGCACGGAAAGCGGGAGCCGGAACGCGAACGGCGCACCCGACGGCACCCGGAGAACCACCTTGGCCGGACCCGGCGCGAGCAGGTCGGACGTGTCGGCCCGCACCAGCTCCGCATGCAACGGGAACGGCTCGCCCGGATTTATCGTCAACCAGACGTAACGCAAGCCCGCAAGTCCCGCGAACATGCCCGGCGGCAGCGAGGAAAGACGGTTGTTCGACAACCGCAGCTCCTCCAGGCCGGCCATCTCCGCGAACGCGCGCGGCGCCAGCTCACTGATTCTGTTGCCCGAAAGGTCAAGGCGCGACAGCGTCGCGTGTCCGCTGAAGACTCCCTCTCGCACCCGGATCATGCCGTTGCCAGACGCGTACAACTGCTCCAAGTCCGGCGTCGCCTCGAAAAGCCCCGGCGGCAACTCCGAGAGCCGGTTTCCGTTGAGGCGAAGCCACCAGAGGTTCGCCAGCCCCGCGAAGATGTCCGGCGGCAACGACACGAGCGCGTTGTCCGCAAGGTTGAGCTGTCCGAGGCTCTCGAGTTCGTCGAACACCCCGGATGGCAGCGTCTCCAACCGGGTTGCGCGGACTAACAGGGAATTCAGGTTGGCCAGCCCCGCGAAGACGCCCGGCTGGAGTTCCCCGATCGGGTTGTAGCCCAACCAGAGCCTCGAGAGCGAAGACAGATCCTTGAACAGGCCCGGGGGCAGCTCCTCCAGCTCGTTGCCTTCCAGATACAGGTCCTTTCAACCCGACAAGCCCGTCGAAGTCGCCGCTTCGCAGCTTCCTGATGCCCTTCTGATTCAGATCCAGCCATTTCACCTTCCCCAGTTGATCCTCGGCCACCTCCGCGCAGCTCCCGAGCCTCAGCTCCGCGGCGATCTCCGCGCTCACCACCGGGGTTCGGTTGCACACCCCTTCCTCCGACACCGCCGTCGCCTCGAACTCAGCCGTTACCCCGTCCCCCGCCCTCGCCACCAGCCGCTGCGCGCCCGGCTCCGAACCCAGCGCCCACACCGCCGCCGCCACGCCCAGACTGTCGGTCGCAGCCTCCGCCGGATCCGCCCGCCCGCTCCCCGCGTCCGGAGCGAACCGCACCGTGGCACCCCAGACCGGCCGCCCCGCCTCGTCCAATACGCGCACCGAGACGGAGTCCGGCAGAACGTGTCCCGCCGCCGCCCACTGATCCCCGCCCGCAAGCACCTCGAACGCCGCCACCGCCTCGTCCGGGTCCACCGATGTCGCGGTGATCTCGATCCTGGCGTCCCCTCCAACCGAGACCGCCAGCGTCCGGGATCCGGACTCCGTCCCGAGGGTCCAGGCCGTCGAGGCCACCCCGGCGCTGTCGCTCAACGCCGAATCGGGATCCGCGCGGCCTCCCGCGTCCGGCTCGAATCGCACCGTCGCGCCCGGGACCGCCCGCCCGCCCTCGTCCAGAACTCGCACGACCACCGGCTCCGCCAGCGAGCGGCCGCTCCACGCCCACTGATCCCCTCCCGCAAGCACCTCGAACGACGCCACCGCCTCGTCCGGGTCCACGGCGGTGGCCACGACTTCGACATTGGCCACGCCATCCGTCGAGGCCACCAGCACCTGCCGACCCGGCTCCGGCCCCAGCGTCCACTCCACCACCGCCAGCCCCGCGCTGTCGCTGCGAACCTCCCCGGATGCGACCCGGCCGCTGCCCGGCTCCGGCTCGAACCGCACCGCCACCTCCGGCACCGGTGCGCCACCCGCATCCAACACGCGCACCCCAGCCGGTTCAAGCAGCGACTGTCCCGGAATCGTGCGTTGCCCGTTCCCCAACGGCTCCAGCGCAACGGCGATCTGGCGCACATGGACCACGGACTCGTCCGCCGACTTCAGATCCGTTGCGTACACATGCGCCGTGCCCCCACCGGTCGCCGTCACGGAGCCACCGCCGTCCACCACGAACACCAACCCATTCCCGCTCCTCCACCGCACCTGGCCCGAACCCGCCGCCCCGCCGCCGCGTACCGTGAACGCAAACCGCTCGCCAACATGGGTGAGCGTCACCGAGTCCGGCACGATCTCAAGAGACGACTCCGGCCCCACCGGACCGTATTCGCACGACCCCAGCACCGCCAGGCACAATCCCGCCACGACCACAACCGGCGCCGGGCCCCGCGGCCTCCACCGCTCGCGCCTCGCGGTCTCGGATCCCGCGGGTCTGCCCACCAAGCCGATGTGCATTATTGAAGCTCGTCCTCCTCGCCGATGCGCGTGACTTCCCGTGGCTTCCCGCCTCGCACACGTCTCAATTGCGACGACCTCGCACACATCGTCGTCCATAGAGGTGTTCACTGCACGCGTCCCACAGCAACCCGGTAGCAGCGGGCGATCCATTCAGGCACTGTAGCAGCGTGTTGCTCGGGATGGGCGCAACCAGGGATTGAAGGGAATCCGCGGTCAGGCCCGGATCACCGGTCCGGATGGGGGCGGTCCCCGGCGCGGAACTCGCAGCACGAAGCGAGGAATCGGGGCGCGAAAGACCGAGCCGTCCTCGCGGCGGAAGTGGTAGAAGCCCTCCATGTGGCCGCGCGGTCCCTCGAGGACACAGAAGCTGTTGTACTCGTGCACGTCGCCCGGGCGGAGCGTCGGAGACTCGCCCACCACGCCCTCGCCCTCCACCTCCTGGTCGCCGGCCTTTGCGTCGTGGATCTTCCAGTGGCGCCAGAAGAGCTGGGCCGCCTGGTTGCCGATGTTTTCGATGCGGATGAAGTAGGCGAAGACCTGGCGGTGCGGCGGCCGCGACGCCCCCGGCACATGGACCGGACGGACCGCGATGCGCATCTGGTCGCGTAGGATCGGTGGCCTTTGCTCAAGTTCGTCCCCGGTCCCGTTGCCGGCCGGCATGATCATGGCGCTCTTCCCCTTGGCTGTGCCCGGGTTTTTCCCTGATCGGGCGGCAGGTGCTCCGCAACCCGGCGAGTCCACGGTAAGATAGTAGCCCGTCGCGCGAACTGCGGACACAGTCCCCTTATCGACCGGCCCATCCTCCCCCAGAGCCCGCCCATCCTTCCCCCGCACCCCACCCCCCCCCACCCGCACCCCCCCCCCCCGAAAGCCCCCCACCATGCCCCGCCCCTCCCCTCGCTCCGCCCCGCTCTTCGCGGCCACCCTCCTCGCCCTCGCTGCCGCCTTCCCCGTAGCGGCCGCCGCCCAGTCCCCCGCGGTCTCCCGCATCGTAGAGCGCTTCGAGCCCGAGATCCGGCGCGCGCTCATCGACGGCAACATCCCTTCGCTCACCGTTGCCATCACCGACCGCCGGGGCGAGCTCTGGAGCGGCGCCTACGGCCAGTCCAACCTCTGGGCGCGCACCCCGGCCTCGACCCAAACCGTCTACCTGATCGGTTCCACCTTCAAGGCGCAGTCCACGGTGGCGCTCCTGCAGCAGATGGAGGCGGGCCACTTCACGCTCGACGACCCGGTCAGCGACCACCTGGGCGACCTGGTCATCCGCGGCGAGGATTTGGAGCGTCCGGTCACCTTCCGCCACCTCCTCACGCACACCTCGGGGATGCCGGTGGATTTCGGCGGCCATGCCGTGTGGGGAACCACCGCCCCCCTGCCCCTGGACGAATACCTGCGCGATTCGCTGCGCGCCGACACACCGCCCCTTGCCGGAGTGGTTTATTCGAACATGGCGTACTCGCTGGTGGGTCACCTGGTCGAAGAGTTCTCGGGCGTTCCCTACAAGGACTATGTCCAGAACCGCATCTGGGGCCCGCTGGAAATGAACTCGACCGCCTTCGATCCGCCGCCGGAGCTTGCCGAGCGTCTTGCCATGCCCTATGCACCCGATCCGGAAACCGGCCGCAACCGTCCCGCGGTGCGCGTCAAGGCGAATGTGTGGCCAGCGGGAATCGTCTATGGCACGGTGCACGACCAGGCCAACTGGGTGCGCTTCAATCTGGGCGATGGGAGCTGGGGAGACGACCGGATCCTGCGTGCGGCTACCCTTGACGAGATGCACAGGCTGCAATACGAACAGTTCGCGGGCAATCCCATGGGTGGCGGCTGGGGTTACGAAAATCCCGGCTACGGCCTGACCTGGTGGGTTTCCGGGCAGGGTGGCGAGCGCTTCTTTGCGCATTCCGGCAGCGTCTCGGGCTACACCGCCTTCGCCTCGGGGAACCGAACGCGCGGCTTCGGGGTCGCCTTCCTTACCAATGGCAATCGCGCCCACCCGCACCTGGTCCGCCTCACACGCCTGGTGCTCGATCTCATGGCCGACGAGCTCGGCGAATCCCGATGATCCAATTCTTCGCAATCCAGTCCCTGGATATCCCGTTCCCGACCATCCCGTTCGCGGCAATCCAGTCCTTCCCGATTCCCCATTCCTTCGCATCCCTCATGCAGCTTCCCTTCCTCACGGACGGGTGGACCGGCCTTCCCCTGCGGCTGGGTATCCTGGTTCTGGCCGCCTGGATCCTGGACCGGATCAGTTCGCGCTATCTGCAGCGGCTCTCGGAACGGGTGGCCTCGCGGACCCGTGCCCGCTGGGACGACCGCATCGCCGAGCGCAGGGTCATGCACCGGCTTTCGCACGTGGTGCCCGCGCTGGTGGTTTTTCTGGGGATCGGGCCCGCGCTCGGGGTGACGGAGGCGCTGGTCGAGACGGCCCCCGGCGAACTCCTGGTCGTGGTCTGGACGGCGCTGCGCAGACTCGCCGCCGCCTGGATCGCGCTGGCGCTGGCGCGTGCCTTCTCGGCCTTCCTCGACTCCGTAAACGACATCTACCGGGAGAAGCTACGCCGAGTCGCGCTCGCGGCCCATCAAAGGCTACCTGCAGGTCATCGGTCTGGTGGGCTGGATTGCGGCGCTGGTGGTGGTCGCGTCGGTGCTGGCGGGACGCTCGCCGGTGGTCTTCCTCTCGGGGCTGGGTGCGCTGGCGGCGGTGCTGATGCTGGTCTTTCGCGACACGATCCTTTCGTTGGTCGCCAGCGTTCAGATCGCGTCCAACGACATGGTGCGGATCGGGGACTGGGTGAGCATGCCCCAGGCCGGCAGCGACGGCGAGGTCATCGACATCGCGCTGCACACGGTCAAGATCCAGAACTGGGACAAGACCATCTCCACGATCCCGACGGGCAAGTTCATCAGCGAATCGTTCAAGAACTGGCGCGGCATGAGCGAATCGGGGGGACGGCGCATCAAGCGGTCGCTGGCGATCGACATGAGTTCGGTGCGTTTCCTTGGCGAAGCGGAGATCGACGAGCTCTCGCGCCGCGAACTCATCCACGACTACCTGCGCCGGGCGGCGGCGGAGACCGCGCGCTACAACGCCGAACGGGCCGCGGGCAATCCCGGCCGGATTCCCGAGATTCGCCGGCTCACCAACCTCGGCACCTTCCGCATCTATGTGCAGAAGTACCTGGAGGCGCACCCCCGCACCCACAAGGAAATGACGCTGCTGACGCGCCAGCTCGCTCCGAGTCCCCAGGGCGTCGCGATCGAGGTCTACTGCTTTTCGAACGACACCGCGTGGGCCAACTACGAGGCCTTCCAGGCGGATATCTTCGATCACCTCATCGCGGTGTTGCCCGAATTCGGGCTGAAGGCTTACCAGGCGCCGGCGGGAACGGACGTCACGCGGGCGCTGGAAGGCGCGGGCTAGCGGACGCTGCGGAAACGGGTCCTTTTCGGGCCCGGTGCCCTCCTGGGCGCGGCCGGAACGGAGGTTTTCCTTACGCGGTCGGAAGCCCGTGCCGGATCGCCCACTCCACCGCCTCCGCGAAGCGGTCCAGCTCCTCCAGCGTCGTGTACACGCTCGGCGAGATGCGCAGCCCCGTACATTCCTCGTGTCCGATCGGAACGTTGATGATGCGGTGTTCGCGCCACAGCCAGCCGCTCAGCCCGGCGGTGTCGAGTCCCTCCACATGCACATTCGCGATCCCGCAGGAGAAGTCGGGCTTGAGGCTCGTGTTCAGGCTCACGCGGTCGTTCTCCAGGAGACGGTTCGCCCAGTAGTCCCGCAGATAGCGTAGCCGCTCCGCCTTGCGTTCGGCCCCGATTCCCTGATGGAAGGTCAGCGCCTCGCCGATCGCCAGGTAGTTGGCCGCGGGGTGCGTTCCGATCTCCTCGTACTTGCGGATGTCGCCGTCCATCCGGTCCGGAGCCGCCATCAGCGGCCAGACGTTGGCGATTTCGCTCCGCCGCACGAAGAGCAGCCCGGTGCCGTGGGGGGCGAAGAGCCACTTGTGCAGACTGGTCGAATAGTTGTCGCAGCCCAGCTCGGAGAGGCGGAAGGGGAAGTGGGCCAGCGCGTGCGCGCCATCCACGATGACCGGAATGTCGTGCCGGCGCGCCATCTCGACGATTTCGCGGACGGGAAGGATCTGCCCCGTGAGATTGATCATGTGGCACATGAGGATGAGCCGGGTCCGCGGGGTGATCCCCTCTTCGAAGCGGCGCACCACCTCGGCGGGATCCTCGGCCGGGACCGGCACCTTGATCTGGCGCATGACGATTCCTTCGCGGCGTTCGCGCTGCCGGAAGGTGGTGAGCATGCGGCCGTAGTCCTGGGTGGTGGTGAGAACCTCGTCGCCCGGCTGCAGGTCGTAGCCGAACTGGCAGATCTGAAGCCCCTCGGAGGCGTTGCGGGTGAAGGCGATCTCCTCGGAATCGACCCCCCATTCGCGCGCCATCCGGTCTCGCACTCCTTCGCGCTGCGGTTCGAGCACCTGCCACATCGTGTAGGTGGGCGCCTGGTTGGAGAAGGCCAGGTGGCGCGTCATGGCGTCCTGCACGAAGGAGGGAGAAGGGCTCACGCCGCCGTTGTTGAGGTTGACCAGGGTGCGGTCCACGGTAAAGGCGCGCGCGACCTCGCCCCAGAAGGCCTCGTCCGTAGCGGTGCCCGAGGGGGAACCGGGGTGGCGCGAGAGCTCCCGCGCGATCTCGGTGGCGCTGGCCGAGAAGGCGGGCAGTCCGGCTCCAAGCGCGGCGGCGGCCGATCCCAGGAAGTTCCTGCGGTCCGGTCCGCGGCGAGACGGGGTAGCGGTGGCGCGAGCGAGGGCGGTGCGGGTCGATTTCATCGGTATCTCTCCGGTTCGGGCTGGATCTGCGGGCGCGGGTCGTTCCCGCCACAATAGACGGGCGCGGCCCGGGGGCGGCAAGGCTTCGTCTCCGTCCCCGCGTCCCCGGCTGATCGCCCGGGGCACGATGCGGGTTATCTTCCGCCCCCGTCCCCCACTCCGATTCTCCTCCCCCCCTCCCCCCATGATCCGACTCTGCTTCCTCGGCACCGCGGCGGCCCGTCCCACGCCGGGGCGCAACGTTTCGGCCATCGCCCTGCAACGCGAGGGAGAGTCGGTCCTCCTGGATTGCGGCGAGGGAACCCAGCGCCAGATCATGCGCTTCGCCACGGGGTTTTCCTTCTCGCAGATCTTCGTCACCCACGGCCACGCCGATCATTTTCTTGGACTGCCGGGGCTGCTGCGCACGATGGGGCTGCAGGGGCGCGAGGAACCGATGACGATCTACGGTCCGGAGGCCAATGTCGAGCTGCTGCGCACGGCGGTTGGTCTGGGTGTCGAGCGGCTGGCCTTTCCCTGCCGGATCCGGGGGCTGCGGCCCGGCGAGCGCGTCGGCTTTCGGGGATGGGCAATCCACGCCTTCGAGGTCGATCACGGGGTCGATGCGCTCGGTTACGCCCTGATCGAGGAGCCGCGGCCCGGGCGCTTCGACGTCGACACCGCGCGGCGGCTGGGCGTCCCCGAGGGGCCGCTCTTCGGGAAGCTACACCGGGGAGAGGCGGTCGAGGTCGGGGGACGGGTGATCACTCCGGCCCAGGTCGTCGGGCCGCCCCGTCCGGGTCGCAAGGTCGTCTATGCGGGGGACACGCGGCCTGCCCGCACCACCACCGAGATCGCGCGGGGCGCCGATCTGCTCGTCCACGATGCGACCTTTGCCGGAGAAGAGCGCAAGCGTGCCCGCGAGACCCGTCACTCCACCGTGGTCGAGGCGGCGCGGCTGGCGAGGCGGGCCCGGGTCAAGGGACTGGTCCTCACTCATATCTCGGCTCGCTACTCCGACAGGCCGCGGGTGCTGGAGGAGGAAGCGCGCGCGGTCTTTCCCGGTGCGGTCATCGCCCACGACGGCCTTCGCATCGAGCTCGGCTACAATGACTGACGGCGAGGTGAAACGTGGACGCGGAATCGCCGGAGATGGGCGCGCGACGGAAGCGGCTGGACGGAGCGGGGGCCGTTACGCGAACGACGGCGGCGTGCACGACAACGACCCGCATACAGCGCCGGGGAGGACGAAGCCGGGCGGCGCGGCGAAGCGCGAGGTGCGCTCGGTGACGGTGGTGGGGCTGGGGGCGGTGGGAGGGTCGGTGGCGAAGGCCGTGCGCGAGCGGCTGCCGGGTGTGCGGGTAAATGGAATCGATCCGGATCCGGACTCGGTGCGGCGCGCGAAGGGAGATGGGGTGCGCATCCTGCCACGGCTGGGGGCGGTCGATCCGGTGGAGGGCGTGGTCGTCTTCGCGGTTCCTCTGGACGTTGCCGTGCGCCTGATTCCGAGTGCCCGCCCCGTATGGGGACGCGCCGCGCTCGCCACCGATGTCGCCAGCCTGAAGGCGCCGGTGATGGACGCCGCGGGGGCCGCCTGGAGCGGGGCGGAGGAAGCCGGGTCGGGTCGGGGCGGCAGTCCCTTCGTCGGCGCCCATCCGATGTGCGGCACCGAACGTTCCGGCTACGCGGCCGCCCGCGCCGATCTCTTTCAGGGAGCGGATCTCTGGCTGTGCGGGGGCGGGGCTGAAGAGGAGGCGCGAGATCGGGCGGTTCGGTTCTGGTCGGCTCTCGGTGCCCGGGCGCGCTGGACCTCTCCCGGGCGCCACGACCGGCGCATGGCGTGGGCGAGTCATCTGCCCCAGCTCCTGGCCGGCGCGCTGGCCGCCACTCTGGCCGAAGCGGGGCTGGAGCGCTCCGATCTGGGTCCCGGTGGCCGCGACATGACCCGCCTCGCGGCTTCGAGTCCCGAGATGTGGCTACCCCTGATCGCGGGCGCTGCGGCGGAGGATGCGATGGCTCTGCGCGCGCTCGAGGCGCGGCTGACCCGTTTGCGCGCGGCGGTGGAGGGGGCCCGGCGGCGGGAGCTCGCCGAATGGATCGAGGAGGGACGGCGATGGGTCGAACGGACGGACTGAGCATCCGTGTTCCGGGGGACAAGTCGGTCGCCCAGCGCGCGCTGATCCTGGGTGCGATGGCAGCGGGAACGAGTCGCATCGCGGCCTTTCCGCGCGGCGCCGATCCCCTCGCGACCGCCGCCGCGCTTACCCGGCTCGGAGTCTCGATCGGGGGGCTTGAGGGACCGGACACGAGCGAACTCCGCATTGCCGGACGGGGTCCGCGCGGCTGGCTTCAGCCCACGGCTCCGCTCGATCTGCACAACAGCGGGACCGGCGCCCGTCTCCTGGCCGGCGCGCTCGCCGCGCAACCCCTGGAAACCGTTCTCACCGGCGACGAATCGCTCTCGGCGCGCCCCATGAACCGGATCGCCGAGCCGCTCGCGCGGATGGGTGCACAGGTCGATTTCCCCCGCCAACCCGGCCGCCTCCCCATGCGGATTCGTGGCGGCGCGCTCCGCTCCATTTGCCACGACGGCCGGGTGGCCAGCGCGCAGGTCAAGAGCGCGATTCTGCTTGCGGCGGCCGGGGCGGGCATTCCCGTCGAGGTGCGCGAGCCCGGGCGTTCCCGCGACCACACCGAGCGCATGCTGGAGGCGATGGGGGCCGAGCTGGAGGAGGGGTGGCGCGGGGAAAGCTGGACCGTGCGGCTGAACGATCCTCCCGATCGGCTGGCTCCCCTTGACATGACGGTGCCGGGGGATTTTTCCTCGGCAGCCTTCCTTGTTGTGTGGGCGGTGCTGGCGGGTCTGTCTAGGCCGCTGACGATCCGTTCCATCGGGCTCAATCCGACCCGCACCGGATTGCTCCCCGTGCTGAAGCGCATGGGGGTCCGTTGCGAGATCGCGCCGCGCGGGGCGGGTGGCGTGGGAGGGGGTGGCGGTGAGCGGGCGGGGGATGTGCGGGCGGGAGGTGTGGGCGGGGAGCCGCCGCGGGGGGTGGAGGTGGGGGGCGGGGAGGTCCTGGGAATGATCGACGAGGTGCCGGTGCTGGCCGTGCTGGCGGCGCGCGCGACCGGGGTGACGCGAATTTCGGGCGCCGCCGAGCTGCGGGTGAAGGAGTCGGACCGTCTGGCCGCGCTCACCGTCAATCTTCGCGCGATTGGGGTGGAGGTGGAGGAATACCCCGACGGACTGGCGATCCGTGGGACGGACCGGCCGCTCGCGGGACGCATCCGCACCTTTCGCGACCACCGCATGGCAATGGCCTTCGGGGTCCTGGGCGCTACCCCCGGTTGCCGGATCGAGATCGACGATCCCGGAGTGGCCGACGTCAGCTTTCCCGGCTTTCGCGAAATCCTGGCCCGGGTGCGCGACCACGCCCCAGCCCCCCCATCCACCCCTCCCCGCTCCGCGTCGTCGTCGCGGCGGCGGGCCTCGACGCGGAAACCGCGGTGCGTGGTCGTCGCGATCGACGGGTCGGCCGGTGCGGGGAAATCCACCACCGCCGCCGCCGCCGCCGCCCGTCTCGGCTTCCGCCACCTCGACTCCGGGGCGCTCTACCGTGCGGTGACCCTCGCCCTGCTGCGCTCGCCGCGCGGTCTCGCCGGCCTTGAGCGTGCGACCGCCGCCGAGCTGGAGGCGCTGGGCGTTTCGGCCGCCTGGAGAGACGCTGGGCTGGAGGTGCGGATCCGCGGCGCAGCGATCGCCGACGCCGATCTGCGCGGCGACCGGGTGACGGCTGCGGTGTCGCGCGTCGCGGCGGTCCCGGCGGTGCGCGCGCACCTGGTGGCGTTGCAGCGCGAGGCGGCCGCGCCCCCGGGGCTGGTTGCCGAAGGACGCGACATGGCTACGGTCATCTTCCCCGATGCCCAGGTCAAGGTCTACCTTGACGCCGACCTTGAGGAGCGGGCCCGACGCCGGATCCGGCAGCGCGGTGGAGAGACCGGGCCCGCCGCAATCCGGACCGAGGCCGAACGACTGGCCCGCAGGGACCGGCTCGACTCGACCCGCTCGGCGGCCCCGCTCAGCCGGGCCCCGGACGCGATCACAATCGACACCACCCGTCTCGGCCCGGAGGCCCAGGCCGAGGCCGTCGCGCGCCTGGCACTCCCATTCACCGGCGCCTGACATTATCTTCAGCGGCTAAAATCAAATCTGACGGCTCAGACCAGGCTTCTACGGCTGGTTTCATCCATAACGGCTCAATTCCAGTTTCAACAGCTTTCCGGCCTTCCACGGCTCATTCCTGCCCTGGGCGGCTCTTGCCAGGCTTCCACAACCATACCCCTGTATCCCGGTCGCGTGCGGGACGGTCCGCGGATCACACTCTTCCCACCGGCTCCAGCAGGATCCCACACACTCCACCGCTGGATCAGCAGGAGCGTCGGCATTCGCGCCGACGAAGTGCAACCAGATGAACGATTTGCAGAACACGGCACCGGTCGCCGCTGAGACCGGCACGGACCCCGGCGCGGACGTTGCAGCCGATCTGAATGCGGGCGGCGTCTCGCCCGAGATTCTTCACGATTCCTATGGGGAGGAGGAACTCGACATTACCCGGGAGGATTTCGAGGCTCTGCTCACCGACTACCAGAGCGCGCGCGGCACGATCAAGGAGGGCGAGATCGTCCAGGCCCGCGTCCTGCGCGTCACCGAGACCACGGCCATCCTGGAGTGCGGCTTCAAGAGCGAAGGCGAGGTGTCCCTCGACGAGTTCAAATCCCCCGACGAGATCGTGCCGGGACTGGAGGTCGAAGTCCTCCTCGAGCGCCTGGAGGACGAAGAGGGCATCGTCGTCCTTTCCAAGAAGAAGGCCGATTTCCTCCGCGTCTGGGAGAAGATCCGCGAGGCCCACGACAGCGACGAGCCGGTCAGCGGACTCCTCACCCGCAAGATCAAGGGCGGCGTCACCGTCGATATCATGGGGGTGGACGCCTTCCTGCCGGGATCCCAGATTGCGTTGCGACGGGTTCCGAACATCGAGGATCTGATCGGCCGCGAGTACGATTTCAAGATCATCAAGCTCAACAAGCGCCGCCGCAATATCGTGGTCTCCCGGCGCGTCATTCTCGAGCGCGAGCGCCAGCGCCAGCGGGCCACCCTGGTCAAGGAGCTGATCAACGGCCAGGTCCGCGAGGGCGTGGTCAAGAACATCACCGAATTCGGCGCTTTCATCGACCTCGGCGGGCTCGACGGCCTCCTCCACATCACCGACATGTCGTGGGGCCGCGTCGGACATCCCTCCGAGGTCGTCACCGTCGGCGAGAAGATGGACGTCAAGGTTCTCGACATCGACTGGGACCGCGAGCGCATCTCGCTGGGGCTCAAGCAGTTGCTGCCCTATCCCTGGACCGACATCGAAGAGCGCTATCCAATCGGCGCACGGGTGCGTGGCCGCGTCGTCTCGATCACCAACTACGGCGCTTTCGTGGAGCTGCAGAAGGGGGTCGAGGGACTCGTTCACATCTCGGAGATGTCCTGGACGCGTAGCGTGAAGCATCCGTCGCGGCTGGTGTCGATCGGCGAAGAGATCGATACCGTCATCCTCAAGGTCGATCCGCGCAACGAGAAGATCTCCCTCGGCATCAAGCAGATCCAGGAGGATCCCTGGCTGTCGCTGCCGCTCAAGTATCCGGCCGGGACCCGGATCAGCGGAACGGTGCGCAACCTCACCACCTTCGGCGCCTTCGTCGAGGTCGAGCCCGGGATCGACGGTCTGGTCCACGTCTCCGACATGAGCTGGACGAAGCGCGTCGAACACCCGTCGGAGGTCGTCCAGAAGGGCGAACCCATCGAAGTGCAGGTCCTGCACGTGGATGGCGACAACAAGAGAATCTCGCTGGGGCTGAAGCAGCTCTACGACGATCCGTGGCCGGTGCTGGTGGTCCGTTATGGACGGGGCCACGAACAGGAGGGCCGGGTGGTGCGGGTCCAGGAGAAGGGACTGGTCGTGGACCTCGAGGAGGGGGTGGAAGGCTATGTGCCCGCCTCGCACAGCGCGGTTCCGCCGTCGGCGCTGGCCGAGTACTACCAGGCCGGAGCGCTGGTGCCGGTGCGGGTGATCAACGCCGACCAGGAAGATCGGCGCATCGTCCTGGAGGTGCTGGAGGCGCCCGAACGCGAAGCCCCCGCAGCCGAGGAGGCTCCCGCAGCCGAGGAGGCCACTGCGGCGGCCGAAGACCCCGCGGCCGAAGACGAGGACGTGGATGAGTGAGGAGCCGCCCGCCTTTTCGTGAGACCGATGGGGCGCCGGACGGAGGGGAGCGAGCGCTGCGGGCCGGTGGCGCGATGCGAAGGGCGAGGACGGTGACTCTGCGCGCCGCTGCGCTGGCGCCCGGGTTGCGGGCGGTGCTTCCGGCACTTGCGCTGACGGGGTGTGCGTTCGGCGCCGGAGGACTGCCCGGTTCGGGGACGATGGATGGTGGCGCGGCTCACCCTCCTTCCTCCGATCTGCAGACGAATGTGGGCGAGGCCGACGATTCGGCTGCGGCGACCGGCCAGGACCCCGGCGCGCGCGTTGGGCCCGGCCTCCCGGGATCGCGCCGCTCTCCCTCCGAGCGTTTGGTCGTCGGCGCGATTCTGCCGATGAGCGGGTCGCCTTCCAACCGCGAATACGCGCGCCTGTTCCTGGAAGGGGTCGAGGTGGCGGTGGCACGGGCGCGGCGCGAGGGATTCGGCGTCGAGTTCGTCGTCGAGGACAACCAGGGAACGCCCTCGGGTACGGTCCGTGGCCTCTCGGCGCTCCTTGCCCGGGGGGCCGAGGCGGTTCTGGGACCGCTGGCGGATGGGAATCTGGATGCGGTGGCGCGCGCGGCTCCCGAGCGAATGGCCGTTCTTTCCCCGACCGCCGCGCGGCTGCCGGAGGGACGCCCGGGCGTGTACAGCCTGGG
Source organism: Longimicrobiales bacterium (assembly GCA_965213665.1). GTDB lineage: Bacteria > Gemmatimonadota > Gemmatimonadetes > Longimicrobiales > Gaopeijiaceae > Bin94. The sequence goes on along the minus strand of CBDBZW010000003.1, from coordinate 1,599,675 downwards.
GATGGGGGATCCGGGGGCGGGAAGCGAGCTCGCGCGGGCCCTGGCGGCGGCCGGACACACCAATGCGGTTGCGATCCACCCGCTGAATCCGGCACAGACGCTCGAGGCGGATGCCTTCGCCGAGGCATTCCTCGCGGCCGGGGGCATCGTGCGCAGGCGGATCGCATATGCGCCCGGAACGACAACCTTCGGCGAGCAGTTGGCGGAGGCGCATGCTCTGCGGCCGGAGGTGCTCGCGGTCATTGCACCGCCCGAGGACATTGAAATGCTTGCGCCGCAGATTGCCTTCTATGGGCTGGACACCCTCGGGCTCCAGGTAGCGGGCACGAGCGGCTGGACCACGGCCTCGGTCCTCGAATCGGTTGCGCCGAGGCACACCGACGGCGTGATCTCGGTCAGCACCCTGCCGCCCGTTGACGGGCCCAATCCCGGGACGGACTTCGTGGCTGCCTACGAGGAGCGCTACCGGCGCACCCTCCGCAGTTCGGTTCCGGCCGCCGGATTCGATCTCTTTCGCCTCGCGGTGGATGCCTGGCAACGGAGCTCTCCCGCCTCTGGAGGAATCGCGGCGGCCATCGCCTCCACCGAACGCTTTGCGGGGGCCACGGGCGCCTGGTCGCTGGAGGAGGGCCGTTTGGTGCGCGAGTTCCATGCGGTGCGGATCCGCGAGGGCGGCCTTCGTCCGCTGGACTCCGGTGAGCCCCTCCCGGAGTCTCGCGAGACTTCGCCATCCGCCAACGCCGGGGGGACCGGAGCCCGCGCGCAACTGTCCGGGGTGGATGGGTTCCTGCGGTTCGCCGGCCAGCGGGGCAGAGCGGGACGATGACCCATCGTGCGGCGCTTGAACGGCTGGAAGCGCTCGTACACGAGGCCCGCAAGGGGGGTGGGGACGCGCGTATCAGAGCCCGGCACGCACGCGGCAAACTCTCGGCGCGGGAGCGAATCGATCTCCTCCTGGACCCCGATTCCTTCGTCGAGATGGATCGCTTCGTCACGCACCGCTCGACCGACTTCGGGCTGGCCGGCCGCAAAATCCTCGGCGACGGCGTCCTTACCGGCTACGGCACGATCCGTGGCCGCCTGGTCTACCTCTTCTCGCAGGACTTCACCGTCTTTGGGGGTTCGCTAGGCGAGGCCCACGCCGAGAAGATCGTCAAGATCCAGGAGCTGGCGCTCAAGAATGGAGCGCCGGTCGTGGGCCTCAACGATTCCGGGGGTGCGCGCATTCAGGAGGGGGTGGCCTCGCTGGGAGGCTACGCCGAAATCTTCCTCCGAAACACCCTCGCCTCGGGGGTCATCCCGCAGATCAGCGTGATTCTGGGCCCGTGTGCCGGGGGCGCGGTCTATTCCCCCGCCATCACCGATCTGGTGTACATGGTGCGCGGCACCAGCTTCATGTTCGTGACCGGACCCGAGGTGGTGAAGACCGTCACCCACGAGGACATCGACAAGGAGGGATTGGGTGGCGCCGATGTGCACGCATCGGTTTCCGGCGTGGCGCACTTCGCGCACGACAGCGAGGCCGAATCTCTGGCCGCGGTGCGGGAGCTCTTTCGCTTCATCCCGGCCAACAACTCCGAGCGTCCTCCCCGGGGCGAGAGCGAAGACCCGCACGACCGGCGCAGCCCGAAGTTGCTGCAAGTCGTTCCGGAGAGCCCCAATCGTCCCTACGATATCGCCGATGTGATCCGCGACGTGGTCGACGACGGCGCCTTCTACGAGGTCCACGCCGCCTTCGCCCGCAACCTGGTCACCGGTCTGGCCCACCTGGGCGGACATTCGGTCGGGATCGTCGCCAATCAGCCCGCGGTTCTGGCCGGCGTCCTGGACATCGACAGCTCCGACAAGGGCGCACGTTTCGTCCGCTTCTGCGATGCCTTCAACATTCCCCTGGTCGTCTTCGAAGATGTGCCCGGCTTCCTTCCGGGGGTCGGCCAGGAACACGGGGGAATTATCCGCCACGGCGCCAAGCTGCTCTATGCCTTCTGCGAAGCGACCGTCCCCAAGGTCACGGTCATCACCCGCAAGGCCTACGGGGGCGCCTACGACGTGATGAATTCGAAGCATGTGCGGGGCGACGTCAACCTTGCCTGGCCCTGGGCCGAGATCGCGGTAATGGGGCCGAAGGGCGCCGTCGAGATTCTCTTCCGCAGGGAGATCGCCGTAGCCGACGACCCCCAGGCCGCCACCGAGGCGAAGATGGCCGAATACCGCGAGAAGTTCGCGCACCCCTTCATTGCCGCCGCCCGCGGCTTCGTTGACGATGTGATCGATCCGCGCGACACCCGCCCCCGGCTGATCAGCGCCCTGGACATGCTGGCGTCGAAGCGCGACGTGAATCCACCGAAGAAGCACGGCAACATTCCCCTGTGACGCTTGTTCCCTGACGCTTTCCCCCTGGACGCCTTCTCCTTTTTCGCCCTTTCCGTATTGCCTCACTTCGCTACCCCCGCCGGCGATTGGGCAACCCCTCTGCGGGAAGGGCGCGTCCCAAGGCGCATGCAGCTTCGGGCCGGGGTGGTCCGGCCGGTCCTGGCGCCGGAATGGCTGCAAATATCCACGGTAAGGAGAGGGATTGAGATGAAGACGAAGCAGCGGAGGGCCAGAGGAACGGGGCGGCGGAGCTGGCGGGCAGGACTGGTGGCCTTGGCCGGCGGCATGGCCGTATTCGCGGGGACGACGGCGGGAAATGCGCAGAACCCGCCCGTCCGGGTCGAGTGCGTGGGCGGAGGGGATCGTTGCGTCGCGCTGTGGGAGGCGGACCTCAGCTTCGCGAGGCAGCCGCGGCTGGGGATCTACCTGATGGCGTCGCCGGACAGGCCGGGCGGGGTGCTGGTGGCCGGGGTCTCCGAGGAAGGACCGGCGAAGCGGGCGGGGATGATATTCGGGGACGTGATCGTCCGTTTCGCGGGGCACGATCTGGCCCAACCGGTGGCGGAGGAGCTCGATACGGCCGATGCGCGCCGGGTCATGGAGCGGAATGTCGAGAGGCTGCTTGCGGTTTCGGGAGGCGATACGGCCGATGCGCGTTCTCTGGAGAACTCCCTGGCGCTGCACATGAGCGTTCCCCGGGCCTGGTCGCCCGAACGGCGGCTGCGGTCGCTCCTGGCGCATGTCGAGGAGGGAGACACCGTCGAGATCGGGATCGAGCGGGACGGCGAGGCGCTGACCTTCATGGTGAGTCCCGAGGTGCTGCCCTGGCCCTCGTTTCGCGTTTCCACGGAGGCCTTCATGGACACGCTCGCAAGTGATTCGCTGCAAGCCCGTTTGCGCGCGATGACCGAGCGGATTCAGACGGCGACGCGGAGCCTTCGCGAACGGTCCCGCGACCTGGATGACCGGTCTCGCGACCTGGCCGATTGGTCTCGCAACATGGATGACTGGTCCCTGAACTTCGAGCTGCGCGCTCCCCGGGCCGACGCGTGGGCCTGGGGCTCCGGATTCCCCGACCTGGATATGGATCTCGTCGATCTGAACCCCGGGCTCGGTGCCTACTTCGGTACGAACGAGGGCGTGCTGGTGGCCGAAATCGCCGAAGACTCGCCGTTGGGTCTGGCGCCGGGCGATGTGGTGACCCACGTCGATGGACGCAAGGTGGACGACGCGGCCGAGCTGCGCCGGATTCTGGCGTCGTACCGGAGCGGAGAGGAAATCGCCTTCGCGATTCGGCGGGATGGCGAAGCGATCACGGTGATCGGACAGCGCGAAGGTCCGTCCCCACCCCGCCCCCGTCCCCGCTGACCCGAGCCCAAATGATCGAGTCGGTCCTTGTCGCGAACCGGGGCGAGATCGCGCTGCGGGTCATTCGCACAGCGCGCGAGCTGGGCATCCGCACGATCGCGGTCTTTTCGGAGGCCGACCGCACGGCGCCCCATGTCCTGGTGGCCGACGAGGCCCACTGCATCGGTCCCGCGCGGGGGGCGGACAGCTATCTCAATACGGAACGGATCCTCGCGGCGGCTGGGCGGTCGGGTGCGCGCGCAATCCATCCCGGCTACGGATTCCTCTCGGAGCGGGGCGACTTTGCCGAGGCGGTGACCGGGTCCGGGCTCGTCTTCGTGGGTCCCTCGGCCGCGACGATCCGCGCAATGGGCGACAAGACCGAGGCCCGGCAAAGGATGGCCACCGCCGGCGTACCGGTGGTTCCCGGAACGAGTACACCGTTGGCGTCGGCGGCCGAGGCCGGTCGCGCGGCCGGGGAGATCGGCTTTCCGGTGCTACTCAAGGCGGCGGCCGGGGGCGGGGGGAAGGGGATGCGGGTGGTGCGGCGGCCCCGGGAGGTGGTGGATGCCTTCGCGGCGGCGGTGCGCGAGGCGGAGGCGGCCTTCGGCGATGGCAGCGTCTACGTCGAGCGCTTTCTGGAGCGTCCCCGCCACATCGAAATCCAGCTTTTCGGCGACAGCCGGGGGAATGTCGTTCACCTCTTCGAGCGCGAATGCTCGATTCAACGACGTCACCAGAAGCTCGTGGAGGAAGCGCCCTCTCCGCTCCTGACCCCGGCCGAGCGAGAACGGATGGGGGCGGCGGCGGTACGCGCGGCCCGCGCGGTGGACTACGTTGGCGCCGGCACGGTGGAATTCCTGTACGCGGGCGGCGAATTCTTCTTCCTGGAGATGAACACCCGGTTGCAGGTCGAGCACCCCGTCACCGAGCAAGTTACCGGAATTGATCTGGTGGAATGGCAGCTCCGGGTTGCGGCGGGCGAGGCGCTTCCGCTGCGGCAAGACGAAATCGCCATGCGCGGCCACGCCATCGAGTGCCGAATCACCAGCGAATCGCCCTTCGACGGTTTCCTGCCCGCGACCGGCACGGTGACCGCGCTGGACGTGCCGGGGGGGCCGGGGGTGCGGTGGGATGGCGGGATCGCGCCGGGTTCGGAGATCGGGCTGCACTACGATCCCCTGCTCGGCAAACTCGTCAGTTGGGGACGCGACCGCGGGGCGGCGGTGCGGCGCATGGCGCGGGCCCTGGACGAGTTGGCGATCGGCGGCGTGGCGACCTGCGCATCGCTGCTGCGCCGCATCATGGAGGAAGCGGATTTCCGGGCGGGCCGGCTCACAACCGCCTATCTCGACGAGCACCCCGGGCTTCTGGCCGACGGTCTCCTCCCCGGCGAGCTCGATGCGTTCCTGGCCGCGGCGGCCCTCCTGGAGGATCGCCGCCGCCGGGAGACCGCCCCCCCCCGAATCGCGCGGGCCGGGACGCCTCTTTCCCTGTGGCAGCGCTCCGTTCCCGGTGCGCCGGCCGCGAACGAACTCCGGTGAGCAAGTCGCGAGAAGGGACCGATCCGGCGCAGCTCCCGCGCAGGCCGTCCCCGTCGCGCTACCGGGTCGCGCTGGCCGGCGGGGCGCACGAGGTTGTGATTGACGAGGACGGCGCGGTGACTCTGGATGGCGTCCGCCGCCGGGCCGCGCTCACCTCCACGGGGGCGCCGCACGGATTCCGGCTGACCCTGGACGCGGCCACGCTCCCGATGCGGGCCCGGAGCCTTGGTTCCGGCCGCTGGGAGATCGAAGCGGGGGGGCGCGCGGTCACCGTGGAGGTTCTCGACGAGAGGCAGGCCCGGATTCGCGCGCTCTCGCGGGGGCGGGGAGACAAGGGCGAAGCGAAGCCGCTGGTGGCGCCGATGCCGGGGCTCGTGGTGCAGGTGGCCGTGCAGGAGGGCGACCGCGTCGCGGCCGGCGACCGGGTAATGATTGTCGAGGCCATGAAGATGGAGAACGAACTGTGCGCCGCGCGACCCGCCCGGGTGACCCGGGTAAGGGTTGCTCCCGGCGACGCGGTGGAGAAGGGGCAGATCCTCGTGGAGTTTGCCGGGACGGAGCCGGCGTGAGCTCTTCCCGGTCCCGCGCGAACGTCCCGCCCGGGCGAGCGTCGTCCTCCGGTTCCGCAGACCGGTCCCCCGAGCCCCCCACCCCCGCCTCCCTTCCCCCCGGCTTCGACGCGGCCACCGATCTGGCCGAACCGGGCGCCTTCCCCTACACCCGCGGCGTCTACCGCACCATGTACCGCGGACGCCGCTGGACGATGCGCCAGTACGCGGGCTTCGGGACCGCCGCGGAGACCAACAGCCGCTACCACTTCCTTCTGGAGCGCGGCACCACCGGGCTCTCGGTCGCCTTCGACCTGCCCACCCAGATGGGCTACGACTCCGACGCGCCGATGGCCGAAGGGGAGGTGGGCCGCGTCGGCGTCGCGATCGATTCACTGGCCGACATGCGCACCCTCCTCGGCGGAATCGACCTGGGCTCTGTCTCCTGCTCGATGACCATCAACGCCACCGCCCCCATCCTCCTGGCCCTCTACACCGCGGTCGCCGACGAAACCGGAGTCCCCCGCGCCGCACTCCGCGGCACCGTCCAGAACGATGTCCTCAAGGAGTACATCGCGCGCGGCACCTATATCTATCCCGTGGACCCCTCGCTACGGCTGGTCAGCGACCTGATGGCCTTCTGCGCCGCCGAGCTCCCGCGCTGGAACACGATCTCCGTCTCGGGCTACCACATCCGCGAAGCCGGTTCCACCGCGGCCCAGGAGGTCGCCTTCACCCTGGCCAACGGCCTGGAATACGTTCGTCGCGCGCTCGACCGCGGCATCGCGCTGGAGGATTTCGCCCCCCGCATCTCCTTCTTCTTTGCCGCCCACAACGATCTCTTCGAAGAAGTCGCCAAGTTCCGCGCCGCCCGCCGCCTCTGGGCCCGTCTCATGCGCGAGCGCTTCGGCGCGTCGGACCGCTCCTGCCGGCTACGATTCCACACCCAGACCGGCGGCTCTACCCTCACCGCGCAGCAGCCGCTCAACAATGTCGTGCGCGTCGCCGTCCAGGCGCTGGCGGGCGTGCTCGGCGGAACCCAGTCGCTGCACACCAACGGCTACGACGAGGCGCTCTCGCTCCCCACCTCCGAGGCCGCCGCGCTGGCGCTCCGCACCCAGCAGATCCTTGCCGAGGAATCGGGCGTGGCCGAGTGGCCCGATCCGCTGGGGGGCAGCTTCCTCGTCGAGCGCCTGACCGACCGGCTGGAGACCGAAGCGCGCGCGCTGATCGAACGGATCGATGCGTTTGGGGGTTCCTCAGGCGCGATCGAGTTCATGCAGGAAGCCGTGCACCGGGCGGCCTACCGTCACCAGCTCGAGGTTGAATCCCAAAGCCGCGTCGTCGTGGGGGTAAACCGCTACACCGACGAAGCCGCGCACGATGTTCCCCCCTCTCCCGACTTTCGCGCGATGGCCGAACGGCAGCGATCGGGTCTGGCCACCTTCCGTGCCGAACGCGATGGACAGCGGGTGGCCGAGGCGCTGCGGGCGGTGAGAGCAACAGCGAGGACCGGCGAAAACCTCCTGCCTCCGATGATCGCGGCGGTGAAGGCGGGCGCCACCCTGGGCGAGATCAGCGACGTACTGCGCGGGGTTTGGGGAAGCTGGAAGGCGCCGGGCTGATTGCACCGGTTGAGGCTCCGGATCCCCAAAGCTGGACCATCGGCGATTTGCGCGCGCACCCCCTTCCGGCGGCAGCCAATCGGGCCGGCCCGCGCAGGGGCCGGAAGGCGTCGCGAAGACGGCGCACCGGCGGAAGTCGTCAGCGCAGGGTCAAGCGTGGGCGCGCAATCTCCCTCGGTCACTCCATGCCGCAGGGCCGTCCAGCCTCGCGGATTGCGGCGGCGGCGCCCTCCAGGGAATAGCTGAAGCTCACTGGCCCCAGGCCCTCCCAGTCAAGTACGATCACCACTTCGCCGGGGCCGGTGATCTCGCTGTCCAGGAGCCGTCTCAGGAATTCCTCGTGCGAACTCTCGCCGGTCTCTCCCAGGGCTCCGTCATCCTGTACCAGCACCAGCGAGTTGCGCCGCGGGACCACGCGGGCGCGGAAGGTGACCTCCTCTTCGCCCCATATGGTCGGCATTTCGACCAGGATCACTTCATCTCCTGTGGCACTCTCCAGGGCCGATAAGCGCGGGGGCGTCCAGAACAACACCATGATGGGCACGACATTGCCGATTTTCCGATCGTAGGCTTCGGGGCAGACATATCGAATCTTGCTGCGGAAGTCCTCGGCTGCATTGGCGAGCGCCCCAGGCATGGCGGGCATGGGAGAATACGCATTGCTGATGGTGTCGGCCGGGTCGCCCTCGTCCAGGGTCAGCTCCACGGTCCAAGCGGCGGAAGTGTTAACCTCAACTGGTGGATTGGGGCCCCCCACCTGTCCAGTTGAATCGTGGTCAGCCCTGCACCCGACCAGCAGTACAACAAGAAGGCACGGCAACGTTCCCGACGTGTTTGATAACCGAACCAACCTTGCGTTCCCGCCCCTCTCTTGAAACATGGGTCTAATGGAACTCCTGAATCAGCCACTGATGCCAGGCCGCTTCCAACTCCTCCAGCGTGGCATTGAAGGTCTTCCTGAAGCCCGTGGACATCCCGTGTTGTTTGATGTTCCGTAGCAACTCCCCGTCCTTTATACTCCGCTCCTTCGCGATTTCAAGAAACTCAAAGATGCTGGCGAAGAAATCGTGCGCCATCCGCCGAGGGAGATTCTGCAATGCGTCGGCAAGGACAGGCATCGGTTCCCCAGCTCTCGTTCGACGGCGGACTTCGATCTCGACAAGGACGCGACCCTCGGGTCGCAAACCGCCTGCGGCCCACTCGGCGAAACCCTCGTCAAACCATCGGGGAATCTCCCAGGAAGGAGGGCCCAGGAAGTCACTGACTGCAATGTGGGCGAGTTCGTGCCGAATGATCTGGCGAAGCTTGCTGTCGTCCCACTCGGGAAAGCGCTCGATCGGTAGAATGATGACCGCGCCAGGCAGCAACGCCCTGGCCTCAACGCGCCGATCGAGAGCGAGGGCGAGGCTTACTGTCACGGTGCGGTCCATTTCGTAGGTTGAGGGAAACCCATCAGTAACTCGCTCCGTATCCACTATCATCAGGATCCGATCAATCTCATCTGGGTCGACCTTCGCTTGTTGCGGATAGACTACCCGCCCTCGCACGCCATCAATGGATACAACCGGTAACAGCTCTGGCTGCGCTGAAGCGAATGGTGTCCCCCCCGCAAGTGACAGCAACCCGACCGCCAATGTCTTGCGCCTGCGAGGCACACGTCCCGTCCTGTTCACCGGGCGGCGCCGCTCTCCTCGTTCAACACCATGCGCCAGATGTTGATCAGGGGTGCGCCTGCGGGCGAATACTCTCCGTCGGAAACCATTCCATCGGCCACGAACCCCAGAAAGATCTCGTCCTGCCACTGTGACGCCAGCACAGAGCAACTCCGGGGGTCAATGACATCAATTCGGCTGTGAAGCCAGTTGGAGAGGTTCATGTCCCTGGGCATGAACGCTACTTCGCCCGTGGGATCGGCCATTTCAACGGAGTTCTCCCGCCAATCCGGGCGACGGTAGGCCAGCATGATCCAAAGCAGGCCATCGGAATCCGAATGGATATCCCGGATCCGGTTCGGTGGAGTGGTCAGGTCCTCGGGATCATTGCCGAGGTCCGATCCGTGGATTATTGCAAACCGCTCGCCACCCATGGACCAGGCTTCGATGGTGTATTCGGTTTCCGGGACCATGTAGGTGTTCTCGCTGTCATCCATTGCGAGGAACAACCTGTCGGTGGGATTGAAGACCCTGCCCTCCTGCAGGGGATCATACTCCGCTCCGAACGACGATACGATTCCGGTATCGCTCACAACGTGTACGGGTAGTCCCACGGTGTTGGCGTCCTGACCCCAGGCCTGGATCACGTATCGGCGGCCATCATCCAGGGCCACCAGGTCATTGACCTGAAGCAGTGGGAGACGAACCGTCCTGACGAGTGCAACGCCTTCGGCCAGCGCAGAGTCCGCTTCGATGACGGAGACGCGCAGGTTCAGAGCATCCTGAATGTGCACCCGGCCTTTACCGTCGACATACTTTGGCCTCGCCACCTGAAAGTCCAGCGGACCCTCGCCACGCTGGCCGACATCCCGGAGGAAGGTGCCGGCGGAGTCGTAGACATTGACGTGGTCTCCCTGGCCGACCCAGTAATTGCCATCAAGATCGCGAACGATAGAGCCGGATTGGCCGCTGTCGGCCAAGTACCCCGGTCCGTCCACGGTTCCCAATCGCGTCTCGTGGACGAAAGTGATGCAGTCGTGACAGGCATCGGCTTCAAGGTCCAGGGTGCACCTTGGCTGGAGATCAAGCTGTGTGGAGCCCTGCTCTAGAAGATCCCGCTGCTCTGTTGGGCCGCAGGCCGTCGACAGAAGTACGGACAACGCGCCCACGCATAAGGTGAGATCCGCGGTTCCGCTCACCGAGAGCCCCCGGGCTCTTCCGCCTGCGTGAGGAAGTCTTCTACCGACCCGATGCCCATTCCTTCCAGAACGCCGGCCTGAACCGGATCAAGATACGACACCGCAGTGACCTGATTGGACCGGCACGCGGCCCCCCTCACCGCCAGGAAGCGGCGGGAGCCGTCCAACAAGAGCCGCTGCCGGTAAGTCTCGATGACCTCGGGTAGCTGGCTGAATGCGCCGTCAAGACCGATGCCCTCGTTGAACCAGCCGAAGAGTCCACAACTGTCGCGGAACAGCCCGCAGTCCTGCATCGGGGTCTCCTCCTGTGCGAACGCCGAGCCCGGGCTCGTGGCGAGCAGTGGCAGGGCCACCGCCAACAAGGTGATGAAATGGGTCTGATTGCTCTTCATTGGAAACGTCTCTGGTGGGATTTTCGTCGCCTTTTTCTTGGGGAATCCATGATGGCAGGTGACCGGGCTACCGGCGACCGTATCGGTCTCAACCTGGTATCAATTCATCGTAACATAGTGGGGGCAGGGTGTCAAACCGTCCAGGCTCCCTGCCGCATGACCCAGATCCGGCCCTCCAGGGGATTGCTACCGTGGTCAAATACATGGAGATTGCCCCGGGCGTCGAAGGCCACCACGCCCACCTGGCCGAGCGTCTCCCAAGGCTGTCCGTCGAGGCTCCCGACCCGGTAGACCTCCGCGAAACCGGCATTGATCCGCCGGTCGTCGCCGGTGAGCTCGATCACCTCCTGGGCCGGTAGATGCGGGGCCAGGAACAGCGTTGCGATGAAGAGGGACAGGGCGATCGAGAGGAAGCTCCTGATTTGCACGGGTGTCTCCTGGGATCCGGAATGGTCGGGGAGTGGTCGCGCAACCCACCTGCTATCGTAGGTCCAGGGTTCGTTTGGGATTGAGTCTTCAGGGATGCCATCATCGTCGCAGATGACCGAATCGCTCCGGAAAAAGAGTTCATCGTCTCAAGAACACCACAGATGGTACGTTTAGCAGCCCTCCTCTTCCATCATGAATGGCGGCGGCGGACCGAACGCTATAAGCGTCTTCACCTCATGACTGGGATGTCCTCGCGGGCCGCCGGTTCCCTCGTCGGCAACGGTCCGGCTCGACACATCGCCGTAATGGGACTCGCGGTCCCCGCCAACTCGGAGCATTCTTGACCGAATCGCGCCGCTTGTGCCAAATGGAGTGCTGTCCCCGGCCCCTGCGCGGGCCGGCCCGGACCTGTGCCGGGAGGACCAGGTGCGCGCGCAACCCCACTCCAGTCACTGCCGAATTGCTCGCGCTGGCCGACTGCGGATCGGTTCGGTTGCAGGGATGTCGGCGGCCGATCCTGGGCCCCCGTCGGACCGACTGTGTTAGCTTCCCCGCCATGCCCACCTACGAATATCGATGCCCCGGCTGCGGTCGCGAGTTCGAGACCTTTCAGCGGATGAGCGACCCGCCCGTTTCGCCCTGTCCCGATTGCGGCAGAGAGGCCGAGCGGCTGATCTCCGGGGGCGCCGGACTGCTCTTTCGCGGCGACGGATTCTACATCACCGACTACCGCTCGGAGGACTACCGGAAGAGGGCACGCGCGGAGAGCGGAGGGGGCGAGGGGCCGGCCGGGGAGAAGGGATCGGGGACGGACGGTGGAGCAAAGAAGGAGAAGGGTGCGGGGGGGGCGGGCGAGGCGAAGGCGGGTGCGGGCGGCGGTGCGGAAAAGGCGGGAGCTTCGGGGAGGGACGCCGCTGCGGGCGGGAGCGGAAAGGGGAAGGGCGATGCGGTCGCGGCCCGGACCGGCGCGCGTCGCAGGAAGGGTGGGCGGCGCGGGGGCGGGGGAGCGGGGAAGCGGAAGGGTGGGGGCTGACCGGCCATGGCGAAGGCGCAGGGTCGCGGTGGCGATCCGACGGAAGGGGCCGTTGCCCAGGCGGTGACCGAAGCGCTGCAACGTGCGGCGGCCGAGCTGGGGGCCCCGGAGGCCGGCTTTCGGCTGGAACGGCCGCGCGATGCGAGTCATGGCGATCTGGCCTCGAACATTGCCCTGGTGCTGGCCGGGCGGCTGAGGCGTCCGCCGCGCGAGATCGCCGCAGCGCTGGCGGCGAAGCTGGAGGGAACGGCGGGTGTCCGCGCGGTTGAGGTGGCCGGGCCGGGGTTCCTCAACTTTCACCTGAAGGCCGCGGTCGTGGGTGGAACCGTGCGGACGATCCTTCGGGCCGGGGCGGACTACGGCCGCCGCGAGGAGGGTGCCGGCCGCCGCATTATGGTCGAGTTCGTTTCGGCCAACCCGACCGGACCACTGCACCTGGGGCATGGCCGCCAGGCCGCGCTGGGAGACGCGATCGCATCGATGCTGGAGTGGTCCGGCTGGCGCGTCCACCGCGAGTTCTACTTCAACGACGCCGGGGCGCAGATCGAGCGTCTCGCCGCGAGTGTGTGGGCACGCTGCCGGGAGCGGCCGGGCCGTGCGGTGGAGATCCCCGAGGGCGGCTACCACGGCGAGTACGTCTCGGAGATCGCCGCGGCGTTTCTGCAGGAATGCGAAGCGTCGTTCGCGGGCGGCCGGTCGGCGGAGGATCGGGAGCCCTCGCCCGATGAGCTGGAGGCGCTGCGCGATTTCGCCGTGCGGAGGCTGCGCGATGAACAGAAGCGCGATCTCGCCGCCTTCCGCGTTCGCTTCGACGAGTTCTATCCCGAGACCCGGCTCTATGCCGACGGCCGCGTCGATGCCACCATTCGCGCGCTCGACGAGACCGGCCTCACCCGCATGGAGGGCGGCGCCAAGTGGCTCGCGACCACCCGTTACGGCGACCAGAAGGACCGGGTCATGGTCAAGAGCGATGGTTCTCCGACCTACTTTCTGCCCGATGTCGCCTATCACATGACCAAGTGGGAGCGCGGCTTCCGCCACGTCGTCAATGTGCAGGGCGCCGATCATCACAGCACGGTCGACCGGGTGCGCGCGGGGCTGCAGGCGCTGGGACGGCCGCAGGGCTACCCCGAATACGTGCTGCACCAGATGGTGACGGTGGTGCGCGGCGGCGTGGAGGTTCGCTTCTCCAAGCGCGCGGGATCCTACACCACCCTGGCCGGCCTGGTGGAAGAGGTGGGAACCGATGTCGCGCGCTACTTCTTCCTCATGCGGCGTCCGGAGGCCCACCTCACCTTCGACCTGGAGTTGGCACTTGACCAGTCCGACCGCAATCCGGTCTACAAGGTCCAGTACGCCCACGCGCGCCTCTGCCGGATCCAGTGGCAGGCGGGCCGCCAGTTCGGGGACGCCGCCGATGCCGCGGCAGCCGCCGACCCCTCCCTCCTCCGCACCCCCCTGGAGCGGGAAGTCATCAATCAACTGGCCGAATTTCCCGGTTTCGTGCGCCGCGCCACCGCCGCCCGCGCCCCCCACCTGATCTGCGACTACCTGGAGCGCACCGCGGGTCTGGTCAACTCCTGGTATCAGGCCGGCCACCCCCTGCGCGATCCCCGCCAGCGGGCTCTGGTGACGGACGACGATCTGCGCGCGGCCCGCCTGGCGATGGTCGGCGCGGCCCGCATCGTGCTTGCCAACGGACTGTCCCTCCTCGGCCTCACCGCCCCCGAACGCATGGAGCGCAATGTCGATTCTGGCGATCGGTAGCGTCGCGCTCGACACCGTCGAGACTCCCCATGGCCGTGCGGAGCGCGTGATCGGCGGTTCGGCCACCTTCTTCAGCGCCGCGGCCTCGGTGATCGCTCCGGTGCGCGTCGTGGCGGTCGTGGGCGACGACTATCCCCTGGAACGGCTGCGCTTCCTGACCGAGCGGAGCACGGATCTGAACGGACCGATCGGCTTCGATGTGGATCTGGCCGGCATCGAACAGCGTCCGGGCCGGAGCTTCTTCTGGGCGGGACGCTACCACGAAGGCTTTGGCGCCCGCGAGACGCTCGCCACCCGGCTCGGCGTCTTCGCCGACTTCAACCCCGTCGTCCCGGCCGCCTTCCGCGATTCCGAGATGGTCTTCCTGGGGAACATCGACCCGGTCTTGCAGGCGCGCGTTCTGGACCAGATTCCCGCGCCCGGCCTCGTCGCCGCCGACACCATGAACTTCTGGATCGAGGGTTCGCGCGACGCCCTGCTGCGGCTTCTGGGGCGCATCGACCTGCTCTTCGTCAACGACGAGGAGGCCCGGCAGCTCTCCGGCCAGACCGATCTGGCGATGGCCGCCCGCTGGATTCGCGCGCACGGACCGCGCATCGTGGTGGTGAAGCGGGGCGCGGAGGGCGCGATGGGCTTCGGCGAGGGCTGGAGCGCATCCTGTCCGGGCTACCCGGTCCCGAAGATCGTCGATCCGACCGGGGCCGGCGACGCCTTTGCCGGGGGACTGCTGGGCTATCTCCACCGCATTGCCGCCCACGATGCCCGGTCCCGCGACGAGGTGGTGCGGACCTTGCAACGTGTTCCCGCAGAGCCCGAATTTCTCACGACCCCGCTCTCCTGCGGCGCGGCAATGGGGTCCTTTGCGGTGGAAGGCTTTTCGGTCGAACCCTTCCGCGACTTCGACTTTGACGAGTGGCAGCGGCGTTGGAGTGCGCTGAGCGACGCAACCAGTGAACGCTGATCGGGAACAACCGGATGACGAATCGCAAGACGAACGGGACCGATTCCCTCACCTACCGCGCGGCCGGGGTCGATCTGGAGGTGGCCGAGCGGGCCAAGCGCGCCTTCGCTCCCCTCCTGGACGCTTCCGGCGACGAACACACCCTCACCGGACTCGGCGCCTTCGGCGGGCTCTACCGCATTCCCGGGGGACTGAAGCGCCCCGTCCTGGCGGCCAGCGCGGACGGCGTCGGCACCAAGCTGAAGGTCGCCTTCCTCTCGGGCCGGCACGACACGATCGGCCAGGATCTGGTGAACCACTGCGTGAACGACATCCTGGTGCAGGGCGCCCGTCCCCTCTTCTTCCTCGACTATCTGGCCACCGGACGCCTTGACGAGGGGATTGCGGCCGAGGTGGTGGGCGGCGTCGCGCGGGCCTGCCGCGAGAACGGCTGCGTGCTGCTGGGGGGAGAGACCGCCGAGATGCCCGATTTCTACGGCGAGGGCGAGTACGACGTGGCCGGATTCGTGGTCGGGTTGGTGGAACGCGACCGGATTGTCGATGGATCGCGCGCGCGTCCCGGCGACCGTCTGATCGCCCTCGGCTCATCGGGGCTTCACACCAATGGCTACACCCTGGCCCGCACTATCGTCTTCGACCGCATGGGACTGGGGATGGACGATCCCTTTCCGGGCGAAGGGGCGACGGCGGCCGAGGTCATGCTACGCGTGCACCGCTCCTATCTGCCGGTGATCGCGCCGTTGCTGGAGCGCGGTCTGCTGCGGGGGATGGCACATGTGACAGGGGGCGGAATCGAGGGCAATCTGCCGCGTGTGCTGCCGGACGGGGTTGGGGCCCGGATCGACTGCGGCTCGTGGCGGACGCCGAATGTCTTTCGCCGGTTGGCCCGGGCGGGAAGGGTGACGCCGCGCGAGATGCACCGGGTCTTCAACATGGGTGTGGGCATGATCCTGGTGGTCACGCCGGGGGACGAGGAGGCCGTGCTGGGGGCGGTGGGCGGGGAGGGGTGGACGATGGGAGAGTTGGTGACGGGGGAAGGGGTGGAGCTGGTGGGAATCGAGGCCGCGGGGACCGGTTCCGATGGGTAGGGGGGAAGGGGGGCGGGGGCGCCTGTGCCGGTGGAACGGCGTGCTGCCGGCGATTGCGCTGGTCGTTGCGGGGGACGCCGCCGGTGCGGCCGCGGCGCAGTCGCTGGAAGAGCACTCCGACCGCGTGGAGGGTGTGGTCGAGCTCGCCGCCGCGTGCGACGGGGGCCGGGCCATGCTGCGCTCCTCTTGCCGCGAGCTCTCGCTGGCGGTGATGGCGGTGCAGCGCGGGGCGGGACTCCTTGCGGCGCTGGGGAGCGACATTCCCGGCACCTCCAGTACGCACGGCCGCCGCCTGGGGCTGGCTCCCCGCGTCGGGGTTGCGCTCTCCGCGTCGGCGCTGCGCTTCAGTCTTCCCGCCGTCTCGAGCTCCGCCGGGGCGCTCGCCGCATCCGACACGGCCACCCTGGCGGGGCTCAAGGCCACCGCGGTGGCGGGTCTTCTCGACGGCTTCGCCGTGGGCCCCGGGGTGGGCGGAATCCTCTCGCTGGACCTGATCGGATCCTACGCGATCGCCCGGTTTCCCACAGACCAGGGGCTGTCTTCGGCGGGCTCGGCCCTGGGAGCGGGCGCGCGGCTCGGCATCTTGCGCGAATCCTTCACGCTGCCGGGCATCTCCGTGGCCGCCACCCGAAGCTGGCACTCCGACATCGAACTCGGCGACGACCGGACCCCGGGCTCGGCCACCACCGCGCTGACGGTCTCGTCGCTGCGCGCGACCGCCGGCAAGAACTGGTTCGTGATCGGGGTAATGGGCGGCGTCGGCTGGGATCGCTACGAGGGCGATGTCCGTCTCCGGATGGGCGGAGGCGGCGATCGTTCCGGGAGCGTGGCCTCGGAGCGAATCCTCTACTTCGCCAGCGGCTGGTTCAACTTCCTGATCGCCCGGCTCTCGGTGGAGGCGGGTCTGGCCGAGGGCAACCAGGATCCCTTCAGGGACCGCGCCGCCGCCTTCGATCCCTCCGCACGAAGCTGGTTCGGGTCCGCCACGCTGCGGGTGACGCTCTGACCGGGGCTGTTCGCATGAAGACCGGCCTGGACGACTTCGACCGGCGTTGTCTGAAGCGCGCCATCGAGCTCGGCCGCCGCGGCTGGGGACGGGTCCATCCGAATCCCATGGTCGGGGCGGTCGTCGGGCGCGCGGGCCGCGTTCTGGGCGAGGGATGGCACGAGGAGCACGGCGGCCGGCACGCCGAGGTCGCCGCTCTGGAGGTTGCCTCCCGCCAGGTCGCCGCGCCGGAAATCGCCGCCCCGAAACGAGCGTCCGCCACCGCCGGAGCGACCCTCTACTCCAGCTTGGAGCCGTGCGCGCACCACGGAAAGACGCCGCCCTGCACCGAAGCGATCGCGCGTGCGGGAATCGTGCGGGTGGTCTACTGGGCGGCCGAACCGGGGGCACGGGAGGGGGGCGGGGGGGAGTGGCTGCGGGGACGGGGGGTGGCGGTGGAGGGACCGTTCGGGACGGAGGCCGCGTGGCGGGCCGAAAACCCTTTTTTCTTCCATGAGCGGCAGGAGGGACAGCGCACCGCTGGCGTCGGCGGCGGGTCGGCAGGGGGGGTAGGGGAAGCCGCACCCGGGGGAAGCCCAATGGGCCGTCCGGCCTCGGGGGCAAAGCGCTTCGGAAGACCCTATCTGGCGTTGAAGCTGGCCGTGAGCCTCGACGGTTGCATCGCGCCCGGTGGGGGCAGGAACATCTGGCTGACCGGTCGCGAGGCGCGGGCGGAAGTGCATCGGTTGCGCGCCGGCTTCGATGCCCTGCTCGTGGGGGGGCGGACCTGGGAGGCCGATGATCCCCGGCTGACGGCGCGGGGCCCGCTGCGTCCGCGCACCTCTCCCCGGGCAGTGATCCTGGATCGCCGGGGCCGCGCGCATCCGGATCTGCGCCTCTTCCGCCGGGGAATGCGCTTCTTCCGCCGGAGAACCGGCGTCGAATCGGGCAAGAGCGTCGAATCGGGCAAGAGTGTCGAATCGGGCAAGAGTGTCGAATCGGGAAACGGTCCCCGCCCCATCGTGGCGACCGCACCCGGCCGCGCCCACGCGCTGCGGAGCCGCCTCGGAGACCGCGCCCGCGTGGTGGCCGTGCCGGAAGTGCCGGAGGGACTGGCGCTCGCACCGCTGCTGGAGGCGCTGGCCGCGCTGGGCGTGCGGACGGTGCTCTGCGAGGGCGGCGGAGTGCTGGCGGCTTCGCTCCTGGGCGCGGATCTGGCCGACCGCCTGTACCTCTTTGCGGCGCCGCTGCTGATCGGCGCGGGCGGAGTTCCGGCCTTCCCCCCGGGGACCGTTCTCGGCGACGGGTGGCGGCCCCGCCTCGACCCGGTGAGATTCGGGCGCGATACCCTCGTCATCCTCGACCGCGATCATTCCCCCGGCCCGGCCCGGGCGCGTACCCCGGACCCGGACCGGACGCGGACCCGAATTCCTGAGCGGAAGTAAGCCATGTTTACCGGAATCGTGGAAGCGGTGGGCAAAGTCGTCTCCGTGGAGGAGGGCGACCGCGGCCGCACCGTCCACATCGCGGCCCCCTTCGCGGACGAGCTGCGGCGGGGCCAATCGGTGGCGGTGGACGGAGCCTGCCTGACCGCTTCCCGGCTCGGTTCCGGGGCCTTCACCGCCGAAGTCGGTTCCTCCACCCTGGAGCGCACCACGGCATCCGCCTGGCATAGGGGAACGCCGGTGAATCTGGAGCGCGCCGCGCGTCTCGGCGATCGGCTCGACGGCCACCTGGTCCAGGGACATGTGGACGGGACCGCGCTCCTCTCGGCGATTGGCCGCGCGGGCACGACCCGGCTCCTGGACTTCACCCTCCCCGAGGCGGTATTCTCGACCACGATTCTGCACGGCTCAATCGCGCTCAATGGCGTGAGCCTCACCGTAAATGAACTGCGGGCCCCGGCGGTCTGTCAGGTGGCGATCATTCCCCACACTTGGGAGCACACCAACCTGTCGCACCTGGAGAGCGGACAGCGCGTGAATGTGGAAGCCGACCTGATCGGCAAGTACCTCCGGCGCATCCTGGAAACCCATGCCCTTTGACTCCGTGCCCGGCGCGATCCGGGACATCGCCGGGGGGAAGCTGGTCATCGTGGCCGACGACGAGGATCGCGAGAACGAAGGCGACCTCGTCTGCGCCGCCGACCGCATCACCCCCGAGCTGATCAACTTCATGACCAAGTTCGGCCGCGGCCTGATCTGCGTCGCGCTCACCCCCGAACGCGCCGACGCCCTCGATCTGCCCCTCATGACCGAGCGCAACACCGATCCGCAGGGCACCGCCTTCACCGTTTCGGTCGACGCGCACCGGAAGTTCGGCGTCACGACCGGGATCTCGGCCCACGACCGTGCCCGCACCGTGCAGCTCCTGGCCGACCCCGAATCGGCCCCGGAAGATCTGCGGCGGCCCGGTCACATCTTCCCCCTGCGCGCCCGCCCCGGCGGAGTGTTGCGCCGCGTGGGACAGACCGAGGCGGCGGTCGATCTGGCGCGGCTGGCCGGACTCTCTCCGGCCGGAGTCATCTGCGAGATCCTCAATGAGGACGGCACGATGGCGCGGCGGTCGGAGCTCGAAGTGATGGCCCGCGAGCACGACCTCGGCTTCATTACCGTCGAGCAGTTGGTGGCCTGGCGCCTGGCGCGGGAACGGCTCGTGCGGCGGGTGGCGGAGGCGCCGCTGCGCACCCGGATGGGCAGGTTCACGGCGATCGCCTACCGAAACGAGATCGACGACCGCGTGCACCTGGCGCTGGTGCGGGGGCGGGTGGAGGGAAGGAAGGATGTGCTGGTGCGGATGCACGCCGAGAATCCACTGGAAGATGTCTTCGGAGCGGCTGGCGCACCGGGGGAAGGTCTGCTGACGGGGGCGATGGAACGGATCGCGGCCGAGGGCGAAGGGGTGATCGTGTACCTGCACCGGAACCGCTCCGGCGAACGGTTGCTGCAGCGGCTCGACGAGTTGGCGCGGGGGACGGGGCCGCGGGCCTTGGCGGCGGCGGCGAATGGAGAGGCCCGGACGGCGGGGCAGGTGCTGCGCGACTACGGGATCGGTGCCCAGATTCTGCTGGATCTGGGGCTCGCTACGGTGCGTCTCCTGACCAACAGCAAGCGTCACATCGTGGGACTGGACGGCTATGCGCTGCGCGTGACGGGACGGGTTCCGGTCGGCGGGGCGGCGGTCGGGGCGGGGGGCGGACATGTCTGAGGCGCGCGCTCCGGCCATCTCCGCTGCGCGGGACGGGTCCGCGCGCGGGGTGGGAGGGGCCGGACCGACGATCGCGCTCCTGGCGGCGAGCTTCAACAACATGGTGACCGAGCAGCTCGTGGAGGGGACGCGCGCCGGGTTGCGGGCCGAAGGGGTGGCGGGGGACCGGATCTCGGTTCTGCGCGTACCCGGAGCCTGGGATCTTCCGCAGGCGGCGCAGCGGGTCTGGCGGTCGGGCCGGTTCGACGCGATCATCGCGATCGGGTGCGTAATCCGGGGCGAGACCGCGCACTTCGACCATGTCGCCGGGAATGCCAGCGAGGGACTCGGCCAGGTGGCGCTTGCGGCCGACATTCCGATCGTTTTCGGGGTGCTGACAACCGACACCGCCGAGCAGGCGCTGACGCGCGCCGATCCCCGGGACGGCAACCGGGGCGGCGAGTTCGCCGAGGCGGCGCTGGCCATGATCGCGCTCTACGACGATCTCAAGAGCGGGGACCAGGACCAGTGCCAGCCTCGAGACTGACGCCCCGGGAGCGCCGCGACCGCAGCCGCTCGAGGGCCTGGTTTCTGCAGGTTCACTACAGGTGGGAAGCCGAGGGAGGCAACGCCACCTTCATGGATGCGCTGCGCGAGACCTGTGCCCGGCGGCTGGTTGCACCCGCCCGGATTCCGTATCTGCGCCAACTGGCCACCGCCTTTGTCGAGCACCGGGCTCGCGTGGAAGCGGCGATCTCTTCGTCGCTGGACAACTGGCGCCTCGACCGGCTCTCGGTCATCGACCGGGGGATCCTGCGTCTGGGCGCCACCGAGATCCTGTGCATCGATGGGTTGCCGGGCAAGGTTGCAATCCAGGAGTCGGTGAGGTTGGCGGAACAGTACGGCGGCAGCGAGTCTCCCCGCTTCGTCAACGGCGTCCTCGACGCGGTCTTCCACGCCGCGCGGCCGGACTGACGGCGCCGGGAGCCGCACTCGCCATGTCGGCCGAAGTTGTGCGTGCAGCGGTCACCGCGCCGGAGCTTCCTTCCCCCCCGCCCTCCTTCCGCCGATTGCGGATCCTGGTGGTGAACTGGCAGGACCGCCGCAATCCCCAGGCGGGCGGCGCCGAGGAGCATCTGCACCGGATTTTCGGGGACCTTGCGCAGCGCGGCCACCGCATCACCCTGCTGTGCTCCGGCTGGAAGGGCTGCCCCCCGGTCGAGACCCTGGATGGAATCGAGGTCCATCGCACCGGCGGCCGCCACACCTTCCCCCTTGCCGCCCCCCGCCACTACGACCGCCATCTGCGCGGCCACCCTTTCGACCTGGTCGTCGAGGACCTCAACAAGATCCCCCTTCTCGTTCCGGTGTGGGCCCCGGCCCCCGCCCACCTCCTCCTCGTCCACCACCTCTTCGGGGCCACCGCCTTCCAGGAGGCCAATCCCGTCCTCGCCGCGGCCACCTGGCTCAGCGAACGCATGATTCCCCCCCTCTACCGCGGCCTGCCCTGCGTGGCCGTTTCCGAGAGCACCCGTTACGATCTGCTGCGGCGCGGCCTGCGTCCCTCGTCGCTGCACGTGATTCGCAACGGGGTGGAGCTGGACCGGCTGCGTCCCGCGCGCGAACGCTACTCCTCGCCGACGATTGTCTATCTGGGCCGCCTCAAGCGCTACAAGCGGGTCGATCTGATCCTGCGCACGGTGGCGCGGCTGCACGAGCGCGGAATCGAGGTACGCGCGGTGGTGGCCGGCAAGGGCGATGCGCGGCCCGCCCTGGAGGAAACGGCCCGCGAGCTGGGGATCGCCGGCCGGGTGCGCTTTGCGGGATTTGTAACGGAGGCCGAAAAGGCGGAGCTTCTCTCGCGTTCCTGGGTCCATCTCCTGGCCTCGCCCAAGGAAGGCTGGGGGATCGTGAGCATGGAGGCCTCGGCCTGCGGCACCCCCTCGGTGGTCTCGGACTCTCCGGGGCTGCGCGAAACGGTGCGCCACGGCGAGACGGGATTCATGGTGCCGCATGGCGATGTCGACGCCCTGGCCGACGCGGTGGCCGCGCTTCTTGATTCCGTGACCCGGGACCGCATGGGACGCGCCGCCCGCACGATGGCCGAAGAGCACTCCTGGGACCGGATGGCCGATGACTTTCACCGGCTGGTTGTTGGGCTGACGGCGGACAACTCTCGGGTGGTGGCGGGATAGCGAGCGCCTCCACAAATTCGGTGGGGCCATCCGGCGCCGTTCGTGCGTCAGGCGGGCGTTGCCGAATCGTGACTCGTTCAATGCGAAGCGTTTCAGGGGCGCGTCCTGCACCGACCACCGCGGTTCGCCTCCGCCACGCCGCCGCCGCCGATCGCGCAGGGTAGGAACTTTGGGCGATTGGGTGCAAGTTTCAGGAGTTCTTCGCCGAGATCCCGTCCCCCCCAACCCCCGGAGGTCCCGACTTGATCCCGATCCGAATCACCGTTCAGGGCTGCGAAGTCCCGCAGAAGCTCCGCGACCGGGCCAAGGCGCAGGCCGCGCGCTGGACCCGCTTCGATCCCGCCGTCATGGACGCCGCCCTGGTCTTCCGCCAGGATGGGCACGACGGCACTGTGGAAGCCATCGTCTCGCGCCGGCGCCGCCAGGTCGCCGTGGCGAAGGGGCGTGGCCGCGACTTTCGGGTGGCGATGGACGAGCTCGATGAACGCATGAGCCGCATCCTTCGCCGCGACCGCACCCGTCGCAAGGACTTCCGGCATTCGTGACCGCGGTGATCACCGTCGGACGGCTGCTGGGGACAGGCGACAGCGCGCTTCGCCTTGAGAACCTCACGCCGGATGTTTCCCTGGACGGACCGGTCATCGAGGCCGGTCTCTCGAATCCCGGACTTGCGCTGGCGGGCTACACGGCCCGGATCGAGCGCGGTCAGCTTCAGATCTTCGGCGAAGCCGAGATGAGTTACCTCTCCACCCTCCCGGACGACCAGGTTCGCTGGCGTCTGGAGGCGGTCTTCGCATGCGGGGTGCCGGCGGTGATCGTGAGCAGCGGACTGGAGGTTTCGTCCCCCTTTCTGGCGGCGGCGGAGGGATCGGGGGTCGCGGTCTTCCGCAGCGGGCTTGCCACGGCGGAGCTCTACCGCGTCCTTGGCCCCCGCCTCGACGATCTCCTCGCCCCGACGACCTCGGTCCACGGAACGCTGGCCGACGTGTACGGGATCGGCCTTCTCTTCACCGGGCCCAGCGGGATCGGCAAGTCGGAGTGCGTGCTCGGGCTGGTGCGGCGCGGACATCGTCTGGTCGCCGACGATCTGGTGATGGTATCGCGGCGGGGCAACGACATCCTGGTCGGACGGGCGCACGAGCTCCAGAAGTTTCACATGGAGATTCGCGGGATCGGCATCATCGACGTGGCCTCGATGTTCGGCACGCGCGCCACCCGGATCCGCAAGCGCATCGAAGTTTTGGTCGATCTTCAGCCCTGGGACGACGCGCAGAGCTACGACCGCACCGGCCTGGACCGCGAGACCGCCGACATTCTGGGCGTGCAGGTGCCGAAGCTGGTGATTCCCCTGAATCCGGGCAAGAACCCGACGGCCATCTCGGAGGTAATCGCGATGAACCAGTTGCTGGCCTACAGCGGGGTGGACATGGCCACGCGCTTCAACGAGACGCTGCGCCAGGCGATGAATCCGCTGGGCGGACTGCTTGACGATTATGAGTGAGAGGGGGGAAGACGAAGGAGGCGCGGGCGGCCCGATGACGCGACTCACGATGCGAAGCCGCACCGTTGAAGTGCCGAATGCCCTGGGAATGCACGCGCGTCCGTCGGCCGGGTTCGTGAAGCTGGCCTCGCGCTTCATCTCGTCGATCATGGTGTCGTGCAACGATTTGCAGAACGATATGCACGACGGGGGGCCGGTGGGAGATGGGGTCGCGGCGCACGGCCCGCCGACGGGTGGGGCCGCGGATGGCGCTGTGAGGACCGGCTCGTCGGTGCGAGGCTCGTCGGTGCAAGGATCGTCGATGCAGGGATCGTCGGTGAATGGCCTGTCGGTGAATGGAAAAAGCATCATGGGGGTGCTGATGCTCGCGGCCGCACGGGGCAGCCGGTTGACAATCACGGCCACGGGAGAGGATGCGGAGGAGGCGGTGGCGGCGCTGGCCGATCTGGTGCGGCGCGGCTTCGATGAGTAGCCGGCCTCCGGTGGGCAGGCGGCCCGGCGAGCAGGCGGCGGCGAGCGGCGGAGCGATCGAGATCGTCGGGCTGGCAGCTTCCGAAGGGATCGCCGCGGGAAGGGTGCGCCGGGTTCTGTGGGAGCTTCCGGAGGTGCCGGCGGGAACGATCGCCGGACGGCGGAACCGGGCGCGCGAGCTCAAGCGCTTTCGCAAGGGGGTGGCCTGGGCGCGGAGGCGGCTGGAGGCGCTGAAGGAAGATGCGCGGGCGCGGCTCGGAGAGGTCGAGGCCCGCATCTTCGACCCCCAGCTTCTCATGCTGGACGACCCGGAGGTGGTGCAGGGAACCGAACTCTACATCGTCGAGAACCGGCTGAGCGCCGCCCGCGCCTTCCAATGGCGAATGCTGGAGCTTCGGGAACGCTGGTCGCGCACAGGGCATCCGATGGTTCTGGACCGGCTGAACGACCTGCAGGATCTGAAGCTGCGGCTGCTGACCCGGCTGCTCGCCCTCCCGGCGCCGCGGGAGACCGTAACCGGTTCGAACGCGGTGATCGTCGCGCGCAATCTGACCCCGAGCCTGGTCGTTCGGCTGGATCCGGTCCGGGTGGCGGCGATCGCAACCGAGGAAGGGACCCGCACCTCCCACTGGGCGATCCTGGCGCGTTCGCTGCGAATTCCTACGGTGGTGGGTCTGGCCGGGTTGCTGGAGCGGACGCGCGACCGCCAGGCAATGATCGTGGACGGCGCCTCGGGGCGGGTGGTGATCGAACCCGGCCGGGCCAGGATGGAGCGCTTTGAACGCCGCCGCGCGGAGATGCGCGGATGGCGCGAGGAGGAGGCCGGGCCCCAGGGCGGGGAGGGGCTGCGCGTGACGCTGAGGGCGAATCTGGATCTGCCGGGCGACGCGCGGCGGGCGCGGGGGAGCGGGGCGGCGGGGGTGGGGCTTCTGCGCAGCGAGTTCCTGGTGGCGGGGCGCAACCGGGCGCCCGGCGAGGAGGAACAGTACGCGGCCTACCGCGAGGTGGCCGAGTCCTTTCCCGGCCATCCGGTGCTGGTGCGGACCTTTGACCTGGGGGGGGACAAGTTTCCCGCATTTCTGCGCGCGCCCTTCGAGGAGAACCCGCTCCTGGGCCGGCGCGGGGTGCGCGTCTGCGTGGACGAACCCGAACTCTTCCGGGTGCAGTTGCGCGCGCTCCTGCGAGCCGCGCTCCATGGCGAAATCCGCGTCATGATTCCCATGGTGAATGGAGCAGGGGAGGTGGGGACGGTGCGGCAGCTCCTGGCCGAGGCGGGCGCAGCGCTGGATCGCGCGGGGGTGGCGCGGGCGCGCAAAGTGGCGGTGGGCGCGATGATCGAGACTCCGGCGGCGGCGCTCGGCGCGGCGACCCTGGCGGCGCAGACCGACTTTCTCTCGGTGGGCACCAACGACCTGGTCCAGTACACGCTGGCGGTGGACCGCACCAACACCCGTCTGGCGCACATCTACGACTCGCTGCACCCGGCGGTCCTGTCTCTGGTGGCGCGGGTGGTGCGGGCGGGGCGCGCGGCGGGGATCGAAGTCAGCGTCTGCGGCGAGATGGCGGGGCGTCCCTCCGGGGCGCTGGCGCTGGCGGGGCTGGGAGTGGAGGTCCTCTCGGTCGCGTGGCCGGCGCTTCCCGAAATCCGGCGCCTGCTGCGCACCCGGCCGGCGGAGCGGATTCGGCAGGCGGCCGCGGCGGCGCTCGCAGCGGAGGATGCGGGTGGCGCGCGCCGGGCCCTCGCCGGCGTTCTCGGGGACTGACACCCGCCTGCGGCGGCGGTTATCGTATTAGCTTCCCCTGCGCCGGACCCGGGGCCCCTTGTCCGGCTTCCGCCCGGATTCCCCCCAAGCGATCATGCCGAACAGACCATTGTCCCGTCTCTTTACATCCGAATCGGTCACCGAGGGCCATCCCGACAAACTCGCGGACCAGATCTCCGACGCCATCGTCGACGCCATCCTGGCGAGAAACCGGGAAAAGGGCCGCGCCGCCTGCGAGACGCTGCTTACCAATGGGCTGGTGGTCGTTGCCGGGGAGGTGCGCGCAGCCGCCGGCAACCGCGCGGAGCCGGGCGCCGCCTCCATCGATGTCGAACGAATCGTCCGCGACACCCTGCTCAACGCCGGCTACGACCGCCCGGAGTACGGAATCGACGGGGTGGGCTGCGGCGTCCTGGTGGCGCTGCACGAGCAGGCGGCCGAGATCACGCACGCCGTGGACGGGGTAGCGGCGAACGACCGCGGACCGGCCGGCGACGACGGGGGCTCCCGCGCATCCGGGCGCACCGGCGCCGGCGACCAGGGGATGATGTTCGGCTACGCCTGCGACGACATCCCCGGGGCCTTCATGCCCGCCCCCATTGCCGCGGCCCACGCTCTGGTGCGGCGGCTGGCCGAGGCGCGCAAGCGGGGGGAGATCCCGTGGTTGCGCCCCGACGGTAAATCCCAGGTCACCTTCGAGTACGACAACGAATGGAGACCACATCGGATCCGCACGATCGTGCTCAGCGCCCAGCACGACGAAGATGCCGATCCGCAAGCTATCCCCGGAGAGCTCGGAGCCAGGGTGATCCGTCCGGTTCTGGCCCGCCCGGAGTTCGCCCGCTTCGACGACGGCCAGGTCGAGCTCCGGATCAACACCAGCGGGAGCTTCGTCCAGGGCGGTCCCCACGCCGATGCGGGACTCACCGGCCGCAAGATCATCGTCGACACCTACGGCGGGATGGGACGTCACGGCGGCGGCGCCTTCTCCGGCAAGGACCCCACCAAGGTGGATCGCTCGGGGGCCTACGCGGCGCGTTGGGCGGCCAAGAACATCGTCGCGGCCCGACTCGCGCGGCGTTGCGAGGTGCAGCTTGCCTACGCGATCGGCCAGGCCGAACCGGTTCAACTCTGGGTGGACACCTTTGGAACCGCGACCAACGGGCTGTCCGATCGCGCCATCAACCACGCCGCCGGGGAGATCTTCGACTTCACGCCCGATGCGATTCGCGGCGCGCTGGGACTGAACGCCCCGATCTACGGCCCCACCGCCGTCTACGGACACTTCGGACGGTCGCCGCGGATGGCGGAGCGGCACGGCCGCGTGCTTCGGCTCTTCGGCTGGGAGCGCACCAACCGGGTGGATCGGCTGAGGCAGGCGCTGGGTCTGAAGTAGGCGCGCAGACCGCCCCCGGAGCCGCAGCGGGAAAGCGTCCGATCGCGGGTCTGTTGTGTTCCGGCACCGGTCTCTTCATCTTGTGCGCTTGAACGTGTCTTGTGCGCTTCGGCCTGAGCGCGCCGCGACGCCCCGTGCGGGCGGCAACCCGGGAGGAGATCGTGATCGAGGTCAGCGTCCAGAGCCTTGCCTTCGACAGAAAGGCCAACTCGCCGGTCGTGATCCTGCGGGAACCCGGGACCGAACGCATCCTGCCCATATGGATCGGCCCGGGGGAAGCGAGCGCCATCGCGATGCACATGGGGGGAATCTCCTTTCAGCGCCCCCTCACCCACGATCTGCTGATGTCCGTTCTGGGAGGACTCGGGGGCACCCTGCAGCGGGTTCTCATCACGAGGGTCGAGGAGAGCACCTACTTCGCCGAGCTGATCATCGACCGCGGCGGCGAGATGGTCGCCATCGACGCGCGCCCCTCCGACTCGATCGCGGTGGCACTCCGGGCCGAGGCGCGGATCTTCGCCGACGAGGCGCTCCTTATCGCGGCGGTTTCGGGATCGGCGCCGGTGGATCCGGAACCGGAGGACGGGGAAGGGGTGAGCGGCGCGGCCCTGGAGGAGCGACTGCGGCGGATGCACCCGGAGGATCTGGGGCGATTCGAGCGCTGAGATCCTCACTCGCCGGCTCGGGGGTACGAGGCGGGAATTCCTCGCAATCCCTCCGTGCGGCCGCTTGTCCCGGTCTTCGTGCCTGTCCCGTCCTCGGCGCGGTGGTGGCGCTTGCCCTCGCGGCGCCGATCCTCCCGGTCCCCCGCGCAGCCCTGGCCCAGGAACGGGGCGCGCTCACGATCCGCGGCGAGGTGCGGATCGGCGACCTTCCGGCCGACAGCGGCACCGTGGTCGTGCACCGCGTCTCGGCCTTCTCCTCGGGTGCGACGGACAGCGTGCGCGTCGGCGTCGGGGGTCGCTTCGCCTTCACGATTCCCCCGGCCGGGCCCGGCGAGGAGAGCGATGTCTTCTTTGCCTCCATCCGCATCCAGGAGATCCTGTACTTCGGCGGACCGGTGACCGAGGCGGCCGACACGGTGGGCGTCTATCTCATCCAGGGCTGGCCCGCGGTGGGCGTGCGGGCCGACACCCGTCCCACAATTCGCGTGCGCAACACCTTCCTGGAGCATACCGGAAGCGGACCCGGCTGGTTCGTCACCGATTACTTCGAGATCACCAACGCCACCCGCACCACCCTGATCGCCAGCGAAGAGGGCGCGAGCTGGTCGCATTCCCTTCCACCGGACGCGACCGATTTCCGCGTGGGCGAGAGCGACCTGTTGGCGGGCGCGGCTTCCTTCAGCGGGGGACGGGTTTACGTCTCGGCCCCGGTTCAGCCCGGCCAGAGCCTCTACCAGCTTCGCTATCGGTTGCCCGGCGACGACTTCACCCTTCCGATCGACGAGGGCACGGGCTCCATGGAGCTGCTTGTGCGGGAGCCGGCGGGCGCGCTGCTCGTCGACGGTCTGGCGGCGGTGGGCCAGGTCGATATGGAGGACGGCACCTGGCGGCGCTTTGCCGGTCGCGAACTGGCGGCTTCGGTCGTGACGATCGGTCCGGGCGAGGAGCCCGGTTCGTTCTCGGTTCCCGCGGTGGCGGGCTTTCTGCTCCTGGCGCTGGCGGCCACCGGCGCCTTCCTGTTGCTGGCCGGTGGAAAGAGGAACCGGGTACGGCAGGTGCACGACCGGCAGACGCTCCTCCTCGACATCGCGCGCCTCGACGAGCGCTGGAGCCGGGGCGATCTGAAGAGGGAGGCGTACGAGCGACGCAGAGGCCGGTTGCTGGACGCACTTGAGGAACGGGAATAGCGAGGCGGAATGTGACCCGGGTGACCACGCCGGCGATCCTCCTGCGCAGCAGTCCCTGGTCCGAGAGCAGCCGCGTTCTGCGCTTCTACGCCCGCGAGTTGGGGCTGGTAGCGGCGATGGGAAAGGGTGTGCGGCGCGCGGCGTCGAAGGGCCGGGGCGCGATCGGGGTCTTCACCGAGGGTACGGCGGTGGTGGCGGTGCGGCCGAACCGCGAGCTGCAGACGCTCTGCGAGTTCGCTCCGGCGCGGGCGCATCTGGGGCTGGCGCGCGACTTCCGGCGGCTGGCGGGGGCGTCGGTTGCGGCGGAGCTGGTGTTGCGGCACGCTGGCCAGGAATCCCACTCGGAGCTCTACGACGTTCTCGCGCAAGGACTTGAGCGCCTGGGGGAAGCTGAAGCCGAGGGAATCGTCGGCGAAGCGCTGGCGCTGGGATGGTGGATTGTGGGGCTCCTGGGCTTCGGTCCCGAGCTGAATGCATGCACGGCTTGCGGCGCCGAGATGGAGGCGGAGGCCATGGCGCGCTTCGATGTGGAGGCGGGAGGAGTCCGCGGTCCCGAGTGCGGCGCCCCTTCCGGATCCCGCCGCATCGGACCCCAGGCTCGCCTTCAGTTGGCGACCTTCCTGCTCGGCGAAGTTCCCGCCGGTCTCCGCCGCCCCGCCGCCCACCTCTCTCTCCTCGACGACTTCGTCACGATCCACATGCTCGGGGGCCGTCGTCTGGAGTCCTTCCGCTTTCTCGATTCCGGCCGCGCCCCCTCCCGGGGCCGCCTCGTCGCCGAGCGCCGCCGCTGATGTCCGGCCCTCCCACCGCCCCCGCCAGCCTGATCCTGGGCACCGCCGGCCATATCGATCACGGCAAGACCTCGCTGGTGCGCGCACTGACCGGGGTCGACACCGACCGTCTGAGCGAGGAGAAGGCCCGCGGCATCACGATCGAACTGGGATTCGCCCCCTGGACGCCCGCCGCCGGCTGTGCCTTCGGAATCGTCGATGTGCCGGGCCACGAAGGGTTTGTGCGAACGATGGTCGCGGGCGCGACCGGGATGGATGTCGTCCTGCTCGTGGTCGCGGCCGACGAAGGGGTGATGCCGCAGACGCGGGAACACCTGGCAATCGTGCAACTTCTGGGGGTGGAAGCGATGGTGGTGGCGGTGACGAAGGCCGACCTGGTCGACGATCCTGAGTGGCTCGAGCTGGTCGTCGAGGATGTGCGCGATCTCCTGGAGGGGACGCCGTACGGCGATGCGCCCGTCCTCCCGGCCTCGATCCACGACGCAGCCAGCCTCGCCGAACTCGCGGCCGCGCTGGTGCGGCGCGGTGGGCGGGCCCGCGAACGGCAGGCCGGCGATCTCTTCCGGCTTCCCGTGGACCGCGTCTTCGCAATGGAAGGGGCCGGGACCGTTGTGACCGGGACGCTCTGGTCGGGGGCGGTCGCGCGCGGCGGCACGGTCCGGATTCTGCCGGGGGGCGGGGATGCGCGGGTGCGCGCGATCCAGGTTCATGGCCAGGCGGTGGGGGAGGCGCGCGCGGGGCAGCGGACGGCTCTGGCGCTGACCGGCGCGACGGTGCGGCGGGGACGGGTCGCGCGCGGCAATGTGCTGGTTGCCGACCTCGCCTGGACCCCCTCGATGATGCTCACCGTTGAGATCGCCGCTATCGAAGGGACCGGTTGGCGCCTGGAATCGGGGCAGCGGGTGCGCGTTCACCTGGGCACGGTGGAGGTCATGGCGCGACTGGCGCTCTTCGGTGCCGAGGAAGCCGTGCCCGGCGAGCGCGCGCTCGGGCAGTTGCGCCTGGAGGAACCGGTAGTGGCCCGCTGCGGCGACCGCTTCGTAATTCGGTCCTGGTCTCCGATGACCACGATCGCGGGGGGGTTGGTGCTGGAGCCCTCGCCGCGCAAGCGCAAGCGCCTCCCGGTGGCTGCGCGGAACGCGCTGGCTGCGCTGGCGCAGGGCGGCGAAGAGGCGGTGGGGGGGGCGGTGGCGCTGGCGGGGTGGGAGGGGCTGGAGCGGGGGGCGGTGGGGGTGCGCGCGGGCTGGACCGGTTCGGCGGCCGCCCTGCCGGCCATTGCCGGCCACCTCTTCGATCCGGCCATCGTTGCCCGGGCCGAAACGCGCATTCTGGCCGCGGTCGGGCGCCATCACCGCGATCACTCGCTTCATGCCGGGGCCCCGCTGGCCGCCCTGCGCGCTTCGTTGCCCGCGCCGGCGCACCCGGATCTGGCCGATGGGGTCGTGGCTGGACTGGTGGAGCGGGGCCTCCTGGCGGTCAAGGGCAAGGTGGCGCGCCTGCCCGGCTTCGAGGCCGCGCTCTCGCCCGCCGAGGAGGGGGTGGCGGCGCGCGTGGAGGCGATCCTGGCGCGGGCCGGGTTGCAGGGGCCGTCCACCGGCGAGTTGGTGGCCGGGGCCCAGGCGTCCCGCGAGACGGCGCTGGCGGTTCTGGACTTCCTCGCCCGCCGCAGCCGGATCCGGTTGTTGGGGAACGCCTTCTGGGTGGCGGCCACCGAGCTGGAGGAGGCGGCCGCGCGAGTACTGGCGGGGCTGGGGGGGCGGGAGGGACTGGGTCCGGCCGACTTTCGCGAGGTTCTGCCGCTGACCCGCAAACATCTGATTCCCCTGCTTGCCCACCTGGACGGGCTCGGTGTCACCGAACGTACCGCCGAGGGCCGCAGGGTCGCCGCGAATCCCCCGTCCTGACCCCGGTGCAACCTTTGGGCGCCGCGGGGTGTCCGAATGAGCAATGTCGGCGATTTCCCGATCCCGCGACACCGGCTTGACTTTTGCCGCCATCCGCTCGTATCGTGAGGCGAACGCGCGGTCGATCCTCCGGAGCCTCCGCGGATCCCGCCACGAGCCACCGCAGCCTGGAGGGACATTCGTACCATCGCTACCGAACACCATGCGAGACGGGCATTCCTTCGCCCGTTCGTCCTGCTCGCCACCGTGTTGTCTGTCCTGGCCGCCCCGGGGAGGGCCCAGGAACCCCCTCCCGACACCGAGGAACAGGCGACCGGTTTCCGGCTTGAGCAGAACTACCCCAACCCCTTCAATCCCGAAACGCGCATCCCCTTCGAGTTGACCGATGCGCTCTTCGAGGACGGCGAGGAGGTGACGGTGTCGATTCGCATCTTCAACATCCTGCAGCAGTTCGTCGCCGCGCCGGTTGCACTGGGCTACGGAGGCGGCGAAGGTCTGCGGCTGTTGCAGTTGGAATACACCGCGCCGGGCCGCTACGAAGCCTGGTGGGATGGGCGCGACCGCAACGGCAACCAGGTCGCGTCGGGGGTGTACTTTGTCCAGATGGTGGTGAACGACGACGCCGTCATGCGCAAGATGTTCGTTACCAAGTAGCGGGGGATTCGCGGCCGGCGCTTCCCCCAAACCCGCCCGAAGCGCTCACATTCCCCGTGCCTCCAGGAGGGTGAGGAACTCCTCCGCGGTTCCCAGACTCTCCAGCCGCTTCCGGGTCGCGGGATCGCGCACGAAGCGGGCCACCGTGCCCAGCACCGGCAGATACTGGCCCGAGACCTCGACCGGTGGCGCGACAATGAGGAAGAAGTGCGAGACCGGTTTCTGGTCGGTGGCGCCGAATTCGATTCCCCCCGGGCGGCGTCCGTATGCGAGCTGTAGCCGTCTCACCACGAGCGAACGGCAGTGGGGGACCGCAATTCCGCGTCCGATGCCTGTGGATCCGAGCGCTTCCCGCCGCCGCAGGGCGCGCAGCAACGTCGGGCGGGCGCCTTCGTCAAGGTCGAAGAGTCCCACCAGCCCACCGAGAATCTCGTCCCGGGAATCGCCGGCCAGATCCAGGTGGATTCGCCTGACGCTGAGAAAGTTCCGGAGCAGCATCCGCCGAAGGTACGCACCCCTGCGCCGCTTGAACAGCCCGGGCGCCGGCCGCATCGGATCCGGATGCCCGTCGCACCATTTGCGCAGGTGTTGAGAGTGTGCGCGCGAGGCTGCCGCGAGCGGTCCCGCGGCGTTAGCTTGGCTCGCATGAAACGCCTTCCCGTTCCCGTCCCGGGCGATCCCGCCACCCCCCTCCTCCTGGCCCCCCAGGCCGGCGTCTCCGAATCTCCCTTCCGCAGACTGTGCCGGCGGTTCGGCGCCGATATCGTGCTCACCGAGTTCGTGAGCGCGGAAGGGATCGTGCGGGGGAATCCGCGTACGCCGCGCTACCTCCACTTCGACGACGACGAGAGGCCGATCGGCGTACAGATCTTCGGGGCCGACCCGGTCGCCATGAACGAGGCGGCGGCGCTGGTGACCGAGAGCTACGCGCCCGACTTCGTCGATATCAACTTCGGCTGTCCGGTCAAGAAGGTCGTCAAGCGCAATGGGGGATCGGGGTGCCTGCGCGATCCGGGGTTGGTGGCGCGAATCGTGGAGGCGGTGGTGCGCGCGACGTCCCTTCCGGTCACCGCCAAGATCCGCTCCGGCTTTGACGAGGCTACGCGCGATCCGGTCGCGATCGGGCAGGTCTGCGAGGCGTCGGGGGCCCGCATGGTCACGCTGCATCCCCGTACGCGCGCCGACATGTACGGGGGCCGCGCCCGGTGGGAGGAGATCGCGGCGCTGGTGGCGGAGCTGCGTGTTCCGGTCATCGGCAACGGCGATGTGCGATCGGGGGAGGACACGCTGCGGATGAAGCGCGAGACCGGTTGCGCCGGGGTCATGATCGCGCGGGGTTCGCATGGGGCGCCCTGGCTCTTCCTCCAGTCGCGGGCCGCGCTGAATGGCGAGACGCCGCCCCCGGAGCCGGATCTGCAGACCCGCTTCTCCATCTGTCTGGAGCATGCGCTGAGCGCGGTGGCCTGGGAAAAGGACCGGCTCAAGGGGGTGCGCGACTTCCGCAAGCACCTGGGCTGGTACACCCGCGGCGTGCCGGGCGGGCGAGCGCTGCGCCAGCGTCTCTTTCAGGTGGAGGAGCTGGAGGAGGTGGAAAGCGTGTTGGGCGAATACCTTGCGGATCGCGCGGAGGGGTTGCGTCCCGGTGCGGCCATGTTATCATTACCGTCGCCCTGGGGGCGAAACGGCTTCGACGTGTCTGGCAATCTCGAGGCTGCGTGCCGAGGTCCGGGGGCCTCGCAAAAACTCCGGAGAAATCACAAATGCCAACACTGACTTGGCCCTGGCTGCCTAGCTTCTAGGACAGCCCGCTTTCCGGTTTGCCCGCCCGAGGCGGACCGTGAAGGCGTCGACGAGTCGGGCTGGTTTTCCTGTCCACGCCGCCGGACCGGGGAACGAGAACAGCGGCGGCTAGCCCGGGCGAGGGTTCGTTCACCGCCCCTTTCCGAGGCGAACCGCAGCGGTGATCTACGCACGTAGACGTCTTTGGTGACCCTTTCGCGGACGCGGGTTCGACTCCCGCCGCCTCCACTCAGCCATGTGCCCGGTTGCCGCCGAACCGGCCAGCGGGAGATCCACCCAGTGAACCGAAAGCTGACGATTCCGGGTGTTCTCCTGTCCCTCGTCCTGGTGGCCGACATCGTCACCAAGCGGTGGGCGGTAAACGTGCTCCAACCGGAGATCTCCAGGCCGGATTTCCTGGGCGGCCATGTGCCCCTCACCTTCGCGCTTAATCGCGGTGCCGCCTTCGGTATCTCGATCGGCGACGATCCGCGCTGGTTCTTCATTCCGGTCGCCTTCCTGGCGCTGGGGCTGATGTGCGTCCTCCTGGCCCGCGCCGAACGTAGCGACACCCTCCGCATCGTGGCGCTCGCGCTGGTGATCGCGGGGGCAATCGGCAACCTCATCGACCGCATCCGGTGGGACCGCGGGGTGGTGGACTTCATCGGTCCGATCGACCTCGGCTTCTACCTCTGGCCGATCTTCAATGTGGCCGACATGGCGATCTCCTGCGGCGCGGTCCTTCTGGCGATCTCCTTCTGGAACGAAGACCGCCGCCTGAGCCGCGAGCGAAAGGCGGAAGCGGCGGCCGGAGGGGATTAGGGCTGGGACAGCAAGCCACGCGGCCGCTTGCCTAACTCCCGTGGAGCCGGGTCGGAAATGGGGATGGCCGGTGGACCAGGACGGTCGAGCCACCCAGGGCGGAATCCCGCCAGCTCAGCCGAATTCGTAAACCGCGCACTCAGTTGATTGCGTACACGGCGAGCGTATCCACGCCGAGGCTGTTCCGGACCGCAACCAGAACCCAGTCATCGCTGGCATCGAGGAGTTGCATGCTCGGCGGGATGAGCACCTGGCGAAGGTGTCGGCCGGAGGGATCGAAGACATCCCAGCGATTTCCGGGGTGTCCGGGCAGTCGCGGCAGCCAGGAGATCCCATCCCACTGGGCGATCCACAGCGGCCCGTCGTCCTGTACGAGACGCCGCGAGTACGCCGGCACAGTCGAGGGTAGCACCCGCTCGTAGTCGGGCCAGTCCTCGCGAAGGAAGCGGGTTCTCGCCTCCTCGTCTTCTCCGTAGCTCTCCAGGAGCTCATCCCGCAGTTGATGGATGTCCGCCTGGTCACGGTCCGGTCCTCCCCCGTCCACGCCAGCGAGTCCAGGACCGACCCATCCCATCCGACCAACTCGAGCAGGTATTCGTCTCCGGTCCCGATCCAGACGCCTTCGCTGGTCCCCCGAGCACCAGTTGCCGGGACCAGGGACGATCCCAGCAGGCTGCCGTCGCCCGCATCCAGGATCCTCTCGGGCCCCGGCACCTTGTCCCTGATCAGCTCCGGACCTCGCATTTCCTGGGCGACCCGGTAGACCGGCACGCGCCACCGCACGATTCCGGGCTCCGCCGGAAACTCGCCCCACGGGAAGTAGATCACCCGCCCATCCGGCGCGCACGTCACCTGGAAGGGAGCGCCGTCACCGGAGGGGATCTGCCATGTGACCAGACGCTCCCCGTCCTGGTCGAACTCGGTAACGC
The DNA here is from genome assembly GCA_965213665.1 of Longimicrobiales bacterium. Classification (GTDB taxonomy): domain Bacteria; phylum Gemmatimonadota; class Gemmatimonadetes; order Longimicrobiales; family Gaopeijiaceae; genus Bin94. The sequence goes on along the minus strand of CBDBZW010000003.1, from coordinate 1,563,489 downwards.
GGAAGGTGCTCCGGTCGTAGACGACAACCTTGTCATAGGAGCAGTTCCGCAGGAGCTGCAACCTGGCAAACTCACCGGGCCCGGAGCCTCGTCGGCCCGCGGTCCACAGGTGGGAGCCGTCCGGCCCGAACTTGCGCAGCTCGAGGAACCCTTCAACGCCTGCGACGACGCTGCCGTCGCGAAGCCTTACGGCGCCGGAGATGCGGGCGAAGACCTCCGCATCGGGGCCATCTGCTTTGCCCACGGTCCAGACCGGTTCCGACGCCAGGGAAGCGAGCGGTGGGGATGCGGTTTCGTCCCCGGCTTCGCCGCACGACCACAGAGCGAAGAGGAGCGCGGCGGCCGGAATGCCTGTCGCCAGGACGGCCGATCTCGTTTTCGTTGGGATTCGCTGGCGTCTCGGCTTGCCTGAACTGAATCTGCGGTCGTTGCCGGATTCCATCACGCCCCCGCCTCCCCGCTCCCGAGGCTCCGCGGCACAAACAACAGCGACTCGATGCGCCGCCGGCGGTTCACCTCCAGGATGCGGAACTCGCCGGCTTCGGCTCGCACGGAATCCCCGGTCCGGCCGATCCGGTCCAGCTCGCCCAGCACGTAGCCCGCGATCGTGTCGAACTCCTCGCCCAGCTCGATCCCGAGGCGCTGTTCGACATCCCGCACCGGCGTGCCCCCGCGAATGACCACGCTGCCGTCGCCCACCTCGCGGAACTCGCCCGGATTCGTCTCGTGCTCCTCCTGGAAGGTCCCCACGATCTCCTCGATCAGGTCTTCCAGGGTGACCAGGCCCGCGGTTCCCCCGAACTCGTCCAGCACGATTGTCATCCGGCTTCGCTGCGCCCGCATCTCGCGGATCAGATCTTCGACCGGCTTCGTCGCCGGCGCAAACTGGGCCGGACGGGTAATGTCAGCGATCGTCTCGGCTCCGTCCCTCGCGGCACCCCACAGATCCCGCGCCACCACGATCCCGACGATGCGGTCCAGATTGCCCTCGTAGACCGGCAGGCGCAGCTTCCCCCTGTCCAGCATCAGGTCCATCGCCTCCCCGACCCCGCACCCCGCCGGCACGGCCACCATGTCGATCCGGGGCGTCATGATCTCGCTCACGGCGATGTCGTCGAGCTGCATGACATTGGACATGACCTTGAACTCGTCCTCGTCGAGCGCTCCCTCGCGCCGCCCCAGCTCGGCCAGCGCCTCGATCTCGGCCCGGCTGATCGTTTCGCGCCGCCCGCTCCCGTGCTTGGCCAGGCGGCTCAGGTAGCCCAGGGGGATCAGCGCCGGCTTCATGCCGATGACCATGGCGCGCAACGTAAAGGCCGACGGCCGAGCCAGCGCATTGCAGAAGGTGGCGCCCAGCGTCTTGGGAATGATCTCGGAGAAGACCAGCACCGCGAAGGTGAGCGCCCCCGCGAAGATCGCGACTGCGAGGCCCCCGCCGAAGACCCGTTCGGCCATGGCTCCGCCCACGGTGGCACCAATCGTGTGCGCGATCGTGTTCAGCGTGAGGATGGCCGCGATCGGTTCGTCGATTCGTTGCTTCATGCGCGCGAGGATTCGGCCCGCGCGGTCGCCGCGGCTCTGCATGACCGCCACGTAGGAATGGCTGACCGAGAGGAGAACCGCCTCCAGCACCGAGCAGATGAAGGAGATCGCGAGGCTGGCCCCCACGACGGCGATGAGTTGGGCGAGCAAGTCCGCGCTACCCGGTCCGCACGATCGCGTTGTCCTCGTCCCAGGTGAAGTACCAGCTGCGCTCGCGGCCGCCGCGGGTCCTGAGGTGGAGGAGGTTGCGCTGGTCCTCGAACATGTTGAAGAGGAGCCGGTTGCGCACCCGGAGTCTCTCGGCGCCGGGATCGAGCGGGTATTCGAGCGCGTACCACCACATCACCTCGTCGGGATTGCGGGCTCCCTCCACGCCGCGCGCCACCACCCTTCCGCGCAGAACCCGTTCCCCGGCCTCGATCGTCAGCATCTCGTTAATGTACCGCTCCACCGCCGCATCGACCGCCGCGTCCTCCTCGAGCCGAAACTCCATGTCGGAGGTGTGCTCCATCAGGGCGAACTGAAGGTCGTCCCAGAAGAAGCGGATGCGGAGCTCGAGCGACTCCTCGCCCACCACCGCGTCGGCGACCGAGAGACGGAAGGGGTGGGGAGAAACCGCCCCGCCGAGCGCCGAAAGAAGAACCACAGGGAAGAGCCGCGGGAGGAATCGCCTCATCGCACGCGCGCCCACACTCCCGCGCATCGGCCTCCGCTTCGTGCCCGGCACAATCCCCGCAATCCGATTTCGATACATTATCTTTGGAGTCCCCCGTTTTCTGGACGATGGTTGCCCTCGCTGGACCTTACCCGGAGGTGGAAGACCCTTCCGGGAATTGGCAGCCTCCGGCCCGTGCCAGCAACCCCGGAAGCCTCGTGCGCATTCCTCAATCTACACAACCCCTCGCCGCCGCCATCGTTCAGGCCGCGCTCGCCGCGCCGGTTCTGCTCGCGTTGGCCATGCCCGCCACGGTCCTGCACGGACAGGTGCGCGCCGGGGGCCAGGCCACCTACCAGTCGCAGCTCTTCGACGGCGCCTTTGGAGCGGGTGTGCGCGCCGAGGTCGATCTCGCCTTTCTGCGTCCCGGTCTGATCGTCGCCGGCACCTGGGACCGCTTCTTCCCCGACTGCGACGACTGCCGCTTCACCGACATCGGGGGCGAACTCCTCATGGCGCCGCAGGGTCCGCTCTATCTGGGACTCGGAGTGAGCCACCGCCAGTTCCAGAATCCGGAGGCCACGGGGTCGCAGTCCGGCGGCGACGATGACGATTCCAGCGAATGGAACTACGTCTTCACCGCGGGAATCCGGCTCTCGGACTTCTCGATGCTCGTGCCCTTCCTCGAGTTCCGCCAGGAGTTCGGCTCCGACTCGCTCAATGAGCAGATCTATTCCCTCGGGCTGATGATCAGTCCGCCGGGACGGCGCCGCGCACCCCAGCCGCCGCCCATGCCGTGAGTCCAGTCTTGTTTTCAGCCGTGCTCCCGAACCCGGGCCCCCACTGTCTCCTGAGCCCGGCCCCGAGCCCGGTCCCTTGATTCCGCCGCCGCTGATCGAACGGCCCGTCCGCGCCATCGGCCGCTGGTGGGCGCTCTGGGCGGAGCACGCGGGGCAGCTCGGGCTCCTCGTCTGGAACACCTTCGCCGCGCTGGTGCGGCTGCGCCTGTCGTGGAGCGAGTTCGTGCGGCAGCTCTACGTGATGGGGGTACAGAGCATTCCGATCGTGATCGTGACCGCGATCCTCTCCGGGATCGTCACCTCGCAGCAGGGGGGCTACCAGATCACCGCCACCGTGCCGCTCTATCTCCTGGGCAGCATCGTCTCCACCAGCGTCGTGCTGGAGCTGGGACCGGTGATGACCGCGGTGGTGCTGGTGGGGCGGGTGGGCGCGCGCATCACGGCCGAGCTGGGCACCATGGTGGTCTCGGAACAGATCGACGCCTATCGCTCGCTGGGACGCGATCCGCAGATCATGCTGGGGGCGCCGCGCATCCTGGCCGGCATCTTCGTGATGCCCCTCCTGGTCGGCATCGCCAATGTGGTGGGCGTCTTCGCGGGGATGCTGGCCGCGCAGCTCAGCCTCGGCCTGGGCTACGAGAGTTTCCTCTACGGGGCGCGGGTCCTCTGGCACTCCTGGGACCTGGTCTATTCGCTCCTCAAGGCGCTCGTCTTCGGTTTCGCCATTCCCCTGATCGCCATCCACATGGGACTGCGCACGCGCGGAGGGGCCGAGGGAGTGGGACGCACCACCACCGCTTCGGTCATGTTCCAGACGCTCACCGTCTTCATCCTTGACGCGGCCTTCCCGCCGCTCTTCCTCAACTGATCCCTGGGCGGCCCGGCCCCAGCCCTTCCTCAACAGCCGACCCGACCTCGCCCGGCCTCGCGGCCTCAATCCACCACCCGAATCCCTCCGAGCCATGAAATCCCGCGCCGTCATTCGCTACCGCAACACGCACAAGGCCTTCAAGCGGCCGGTGCTGGCGGGGGTCTGGCTGGATGTCCATGAGGGCGAAATGTTCGCGCTCTTCGGACCCTCGGGAACGGGCAAGAGCGTGCTTCTCAAGACGACGATCGGGCTCATTGTGCCGGACCTGGGCGATGTCGAGGTCGGCGGCCGTTCGGTTCACTTCGGCGGGCGGCCCGCGCTGGAGGCGGTGCGGATGCAGGTTGGCTATGTATTTCAGCAGGCGGCGCTCTTCGATTCGCTCAACGTCTATCGCAATGTGGCGATGGGACTTACGGCGGACCGGCTGCGTGCCATGAGCACCATCGAGACGGCGCGGGCGGTGTGGCGGGCGCTTGAGCTGGTGAATCTGGAGCCGGCCGAGGTGCTGTCGATTCTGCCCTCGGAGCTCTCGGGGGGAATGAAGAAGCGGGTGGGGATTGCGCGCGCGATCGTGGGGCGGCCGCGGATCCTCCTCTGGGACGAACCCACCACTGGACTCGATCCGGTGAACACCGCCGCGGTCGAACGCCTGATCAAGGGATTGGCCGACGAGCTGCGGGTGACCTCGGTCCTGGTCACGCACGATGTGGAGGGGGCACTCTGGATGTGCGACCGGGTGGCGATGCTGGAGGGCGGGCGCATCCGTTTCTGCGGGACTCCGGGCGAGTTCCAGTCCGGGACGGATCCGGTGGTCCGGGCCTTTGTGGACCGGGCGGCGGCCGAAGCGGCACTTGACGCAGTGGAGATGACATGACTGACACGGAGATACAATGAACCAAACGACTTCCTCCTCCCAGCGCCGGCTGAGCGACGCGGAGGTGTTGCGCGCGGTTCCGCCGATGGCCGGCGCGCGCGAGTTTCGCGTGGGGATCTTTGTGATCCTCGGGGTGGCGGGATTCCTCGCGGTGCTCTATCTGATGACCAGTCCGGCGCTCTTCCGGGGGCGTTACATGGTGGTCACCGAGGTGCCGAGTGCGCAGGGGATCCGTCATGGGGACCCGGTCCGCATGCGCGGCATCAATATCGGGCGGGTGTACGGCTTCGAGCTGGCTCCGAGCGGCGGAGTGCTTCTCACCCTGGAGCTGGAGGGCGAATACCGGATTCCGGGACCCGCCCGCGCCGAGCTGAGCGCGGAGGGCGTGCTGGGAGGGATGGTGGTCTCGGTGATGCCCGGACCGGGGCCGGAGATGGTGGCGCCCGGAACGCTGATCCCCGGCCAGTCGATCCAGGGGGTCTTTGAGGCCGCGGGCTCGCTGGCGGGCCCGGCGGCCGACGTAATGAGCCGCATACAGAGGGCGCTGGCCGACTCGACCATCATGAACACGGGGGAATCGATTGAGGAGTTCCGCGAACCTGCTGGTCGAGCTCAACAGGATCATCGACGGCCAGGCCGAGGGGATGAGAGCGCTGACCGAGACGCTGGGGCGCGCGGCCACCAATGTGGAGGGAATCACCGCCTCCGAAGACTGGACCCAAGCCCTTGCCTCCGCCACGACCGCTCTGGCCACCCTGGAGCGCACCACCGAAACCACCGAGTCGGCGCTCGCATCGCTCGACACGATTCTGGGGGGTCTGGCGCGCGGCGAAGGCACCCTGGGTCTTCTCCTGGCCAGCGACAGCCTCTATCGCCACCTGGACCAGTCGATCGTCAGTCTGAACGAGCTCCTGGTGGATCTGCGCGAAAACCCCGACCGCTACGTGCGCATCGAGATCTTCTGACGCTCGCCCGGGGCCGATTCACCGGGCGGACAGGCTTCCCGCTTTGGGGGCAGGGGAGGGCTCTCGTGGATGCGGCCCCCCCGCTACCATCCGGGTCCGAAGTTGAATCCCCAGTGCCATCCCTTGTTCGGCCGCTGCCAGGGGTAGGCGTAGTAGGTCTCGAAGATCAGCATGCCCAGCAGGTTCATCCGCGCCGAGACGCCGCTGGACGCCAACGGAATCCGGTCCAGAGAGGTGCGCGACCAGGCAAGCTGCGCCGGACGCTCGCTGTCCCACGCCAGCCCCACATCGGTAAAGACGGTCAGCTCGATCGGGATATAGGGGAAGTTGATCAGGCCGAACTCCTCAATCCCGGTGAAGGGGAAACGGAATTCGATGTTGAAGACCCCCAGGCGGTGCCCGTAGAGCCGGTCGATGAGCGGACAGGTCGATCCGGTGATCGAGATCTCGGTGCTCTGGGGGCACTCGTTGCTGTCCTCGAAGGAGTTCCAGGCATAGCCGCGAATGAAGGAGCCGAATCCCAGGAAGTAGGTGCCGAGCTGCTGCTCGTCGAGTCCCCGGATGTCGCCGTAGCGCCCCAGATACAGGCCGCGCGTCGCCAGCGTCAGCGCCCCGCCATCGTTGAAGTAGCGTCGGTAGTCCGCCGTGACGGTGTTGAAGTTGACGGTGCCGTACGCGAGTTCGGTCCCGAAGCGGAAGCGTTCGCCGCGAACCGGGCTGGTGAAGGCGGCGTAGGAGTTGTCCCCCACGAATGAGAGCGAGGCCGTGGCGAAGTGCAATGGGTCTCGCCACTCCTCCTGGACGCGCTCGAAGCCGACGACCTGCTGGAAGGCATTGGTGTAATAGATGTCGCGTTCGAGATCGAAGCCGTAGCGGGTGACCCCCAGTCCCCCCTCGATCCGCCGCGTACCCGAGAGCGGATAGGCGAGCAGGCCCTGTGCGGCATCGACGTAGATCCGTTCGCGATAGATCTGGAACTGGTCGTAACCCATCAGGAAGTACTGCCTGATCACGGGAATGTGCTGCAAGCTGGCGCCCCAGTTCCAGCGGTTCTCCTGGTTGAGGTAGGTCGCCTGGCCGCCGATGTCCTTGATGGTGCCGTTGGCCATGAGCGCCAGGCCCAGGAAGCGGTCGCCAAGCATGTCCGAAAAGACCGCATAGGTGCTGCCGGCCACATACGATCCATAGGGATCGGTGCCGACCCCGATATTGGGTTGCCCGACGTAGTCCAGCTCCAGCGAGGGCTCGTACGCCTCCGACTGTTCGCCGGTGTAGACCTCTTCGGAGACCAGTCCGGTGAGCGGATCGGCGAGGTATCCAGCGATGCGGCTGCGGACTCCAGGTGCGCCGGGGGGCAGCATCCGGCCGGGGTGCCCGCCGCGGTCGGCGACGACATCCAGGAGGGTGGACATATCGCCGGGCCGCCCCGTGTTGACGATGTAGCCGCGTTCGTGAAAGACCGAGAAGGCGAGCAGGTCCTGCGCCGCGGAGTAGCTGAAGGCGGGCGAGAGCGCGGTGATGCCGCTGACCCCGGTGGCCGCGCGGGTGATCCGCCGCATCTCGCCGTCGGCCAGATTCATGTGGAAGATGTCGGAGAAGCCGTCGGGGTCGGAGACGAAGAAGATGCCCTCGCCGGTGTGGTCGAAGACCGGGTTGATGTGCTTGGCCCCGGCGAAGACGGTCATCGGCTCGACGGTTTTCGTTTCCAGATCCAGGAAGGCGAGCACGTAGTTCCCGAAGACGAGCTCGTCGAAGTCGGTGTCCGTTCCCCGGTCCGAGACGAAGACCAGCGTCCGCCCGTCCGGCGACCAGGACGCGTGCAGATCGGCGTGCCGGTCGTCGGTAAGCTGCTGTACGCTCCCGGCGGCCAGGTCATAGAGATAGAGGTTGCTGATTCCCCCCCGCAGTCCGGTGAAGGCGATCCGCCCCCCGTCCGGCGACCAGGCCGGATTCTGGATCGCGCCCAGCCCTTCGATCGAGATGCGGTCCTCGATGTTTCCGCTCTGCACATCGAGAATTGCCAACTGGTTGTCGCCCCCGGAGAAGATGACGAAGGCGAGCTTGCGGCTGTCCGGCGACCACGACCCGCTGCTGTCGATGTAGCGGATGCCGTCGATGTAGGGCGTCTGGTTGCGCTGCAGCGGACGCAGGATCCGTCCGGTTTCCACCTCGGCCAGGAAGAGATCCATCGAGAAGAGATCTTTCTCGGACTGGAAGACGATGTAGCGCCCGTCGGGGCTCAGCGAAGGGGCCACGTTGGTCCTCCCGCCGCCGCACTCGACGCAGAGCAGCACATCGCCGGTCTCGTAGGGAATCGTCTTGCCCGCCATCAGCGGCCGGTATTCCGTCTCCACCGCGTCCCACCACTGCATCGCGATTGTGTCTTCGGACATGGCGAAGACCTGCCCGATCGCGGGTTCCCAACCCGTTCTGAGCGCGGTGCGGAAGAAGTCCTGCACGGCGTCGTCGCCATAGGTTCCGCCCAGATACGAGATGAAGCCCTGGCCGAAGCGATAGGCGAAGTACTTGGGATCGCGGGTGATTTCCTTCAGGGTCGGCTTGTCGTCGCGCAGGATGTGGTCGCGCAGCCACATTGCGGTATGAGGGTGTTCGCGCCCCATCGACATGTACTCCGCCATTCCCTCCACGACCCAGAGCGGAAGCGCCGCCAGCCGCATGATCCCGCCGCCGCTCCGGCTCTGCGAGATGTTGTACTGGAAGGCGTGCACGAGCTCGTGTCCCAGGATCCGGTCGGTCTCGCCGTACGACGCGTTCAACGGCATGATGACGCGGTTCTTGAGCGACTCGGTGACGCCGCCGGTGCCCTGTCCAATCGCCCCCTGCAGAGTGTTGGTCTGCTGAAAGTCGGGGTGGTCGGCGTAGATGATCAGCGGCTTGGGCGCGTCGAACTCGTGCTGAAAGGCGCGCGACAGGCGCTCGTACCACCGCTCCGCGAGGCGCGCAATGTCCTCGACCGCGGTTTCGGCCTCGGGGTAGTAGTGGATTTCCCAGTTCTGCGTGGTGAGGACCCGGAAGTCGAAGCCGCCCTCGTACTGCACCTTGTTGCGCCCGAAGTACTGGCCCGAAGCCGGCATCGCCCCGGCAAGCAGAAGCGTCCATGCCGCCAGCGCGCCCGCCAGCCGCCGGCCCGCCGGAAGAGAGAGTTGCCGTCCCGGTTCCGCCCTCCGCCCCGGTGCCGTTCCACCGTTCCCTGCAGCCTCGTTCCTTGCAGCCATGACCAGCCTCTCTCTTCCCCTGGGTGAACGATCGGGCCAGAATTCCATAAGGACATCCCCGCGAACCTGCCACGCCATACACGGCACGGGCCCGCCGGGATCCGCCCGCTGCGCGGAGCTTCCACGAACGATGCGCACACGACCCCGTAACAATACCACCCCCGGGACCACCATGACCACACCCACACGCATCGTCCCCGGCGCGGCCCTCGCCGCCGTCTTCGCCGCATGTACCCCCGACACGCCGCCCGCGCCGGCTGTTAGCGAGCTCGCCCTTCCGGCCGCCGCGGGGTCCGCGCACCCGCACCTGGAGGCGGCCGCGGGGGGGGTCTGGATGAGCTGGACCGAGCCCGCGCCGGGGGGGCACCGCGTTCAGGTGGCGTTCTTCGATGCAGGTGTGGCGGGTGAAGGTGTGACCGGTGCAGGCGCGACGGGGGGCGCGAGGGGGAGTGCAGGCGCAAGTGGGGTAGGAATCGTGGGTGGGGCCGTGGATCCGCGCGGAGCCGGTGGGCCGGATGACGTGGCCGCGCTGCGGGGGCGGTGGACCGCGCCGGCGACGGTGGCCGAATCGGACCGCTTCTTCGTCAACTGGGCCGATTTTCCCTCAGTGCGCGCCTTCGGCGGCCGTCTCTTCGTGCACTGGCTGGAGCGTGGCGGCGGCGCCACCTACGACTACGGAGTGCGGATCGCGTGGTCGGACGACAACGGCGCAACCTGGTCGCCGCCCTTTACCCCGCATGGCGACGGCACCCCGACCGAACATGGATTCGTCTCCTTCTTCGAAGACCGGGGCGAGGTCTGGGCCGCGTGGCTCGACGGCCGCGCGATGATCGAGCCGTGGGGGCCGATGTCTCTCCGGGCGAGGCGGGTCGCGGCCGGACGGCGGGCGCCGAATGACGGTGCGGCGGGGTCGCCGCGGGTGGGGTGGGGGGAGGTGGGGCCCGGGCCGGAGACGCTGGTGGACGAGATGACCTGCGAGTGCTGCCAGACCGACGCCGCGGTGGTGGACGGTGTACCGGTCGTCGTCTATCGCGACCGCGCCGAGGGCGAGATTCGCGACATCCATGTCAGCCGCCGGGTCGATGGGCGCTGGCTTCCCGGCCACCCGGTCCATACCGACGGTTGGGTCTTCGGCGGCTGCCCCGTCAACGGCCCCCGCATCGCCGCGCAGAGCGCGCTCGGCAACGATGGCGCACCGGCCACCCGTACCGCCGCCACCCGGGACGCCCTCGCCGCCGTGGCCTGGTTCACCGCCCCGGATGGAGAATCCCGCGTCCACGTTGCCTTCTCGCGCGATGGCGCCCGCACCTTCGCGGCCCCCGTGCGCGTGGACGAAGGCCGCCCCATCGGCCGGGTGGACATTGCGCTCCTGGACGACGGCTCGGCCTTCGTCACCTGGCTGGAGGACGCGCCCGCCCGCCCCGGCCCCGCCACCCGCACCGGGGCCGCCATCCTGGCGCGGCGCGTTTCCCCGGACGGCGCGCCGGGCCCGGTCCTCACCCTTGCGCCCGCCTCGTCGGCCCGCGCCGCCGGATTTCCCCGCATCGCGCGCATCGGCCGCGAACGCGTCATGGTGGCCTGGACCGATCCCGCCGCCGCCGGCCGCATCCGCGCGGTTGTCGTGGCGCCCGGCTCCGCAACGCCGTCTCCCTGAGCCAGCCCCCGTCCGCCGGTGCCCTCCCCGTGAGCCGCCGCTGACCGGCCAACCCGCCGCCGCGCTCACGGACCCGGCCGCGCCGGCTTCCGTCTTCACCCACCCCCCAATGACCCTCCACGATCTCGAAACCCCCGCCGCCATCGTCGATCTGGGCCGCGCCCGCGCCAACATCGACCGGGTGGCCCGCTACTGCCGCCGGCACGGAATCGCCTGGCGCCCGCACGTCAAAACGCACAAATCCCTGGAGATGGCGCGTTTGCAGCTTGCCGCCGGCGCCTCGGGGCTGACCGTCGCCACCCCGCACGAGGCCGAGGTCATGGCCCGCGCCACCGACGACCTCCTCTTCGCCCATCCCCCCGCCCACCCCGCCAAGATCCGCCGCCTGGCCGCCCTGCCCGAGCGCGTTACCGTCCGGGTCGCCCTCGATTCGCTCGCGGTTCTGGGGGAACTCTGCCGCGCGGGGGCCGCCGCCGGACGCACCTTCGGGATCCTCGTCGAGCTTGACGCGGGCGCCCGCCGCACCGGCGTCGCCCACCCCGCCGACGCCCTTCGCCTCGCCACAGCCGCGGCCACGCTCCCCGGCGGACGCTTCGACGGCCTTGCCCTCTACCCCGGCATCCGCGTCCCCCGCACCGAACTGGTCCCGGCGCTGGCCCAACTCGCCCGCCGCCTCGAATCGTTCCGCGCCGAACTCACGCGCGCCGGCCTGCCCCCGCGCATCGTCTCCGGCGGCTCCACCCCGACGCTGTGGGACTCGCACCGGATCCCCGGTTTCAGCGAAATCCGCCCCGGCACCTGCATCTACAACGACCGCGACATCGTGGGCATGGGCGCCGCGACCTCCGAACAGCTCGCCTACTCGGTTCTCTCCACCGTTGTCAGCACCGCCGTTTCGGGCCAGGCGGTCGTCGATGCGGGCTCCAAGGCGCTCTCCCGTGAAACACTCGGCTCCGGCTCCCTCGGCTCCGGCTCCCCCGGCTTCGGCGTACTTTTCGACCGTCCCGAGGTCGTCGTCCGCGCCCTCAACGAGGAACACGGCATGCTCGATCTCGCCGCCACCGCCTGGCGTCCCGCCGTCGGCGACCGGGTGCGCATCGTTCCCAATCACGTCTGCGTCTCGGTCAACCTCCAGGACCGCCTCTGGGGATTCGACCGTCCCGGCGGCCGGCTACGTCCCATCGAACTTGAGGCCCGCGGACGCACCCCCGCCCCCGAACCGGCCCCGCACCCGTGAGAGAAAGCCTCAGCCCCGGCCGCGACCGCTTCGCCGAGATCGCCGCCCGCTTCCCCCGCCTCCGCATCGTGGTCCTGGGCGACATCATGCTCGACCGCTACCTCTCCGGTCCCGCCGACCGCATCTCGCCCGAGGCGCCCGTGCCCGTGGTACGCGTCGCGCGCGAATGGAAAGCTCCGGGTGGCGCGGCGAATGTGGCGGCCAATGTCCTCTCGCTGGGCGCGCGCTGCGATGTTGTTGGAGTGGGGAATGAGGACGGCCCGGGCCGCGCGGTCAGGCAAATCCTCCTGAACCGGGGCGCTGTCTGTCACATGGAGCCTGCCCGGGACCGGGGCACGACCGTCAAGACGCGAATCCTCGCGCGGGGGCAGCAGGTGGTGCGCATCGACCGCGAAGAAACCGCCCCCGTCCCCGCCCCCGTGCGGGCCGCCCTGGAGTCGCGCCTGCTCAAGGTCCTGCCCGGCGCCGACGCGCTCATCGTGGCCGACTACGACAAGGGCGCGCTCTCGCCGGAGCTGATCGGCTTCGCCATCCGGGCCGCGCGCGAGCGGGGACTGCCCGTCTTCGCCGATCCCAAGGCGCGCCACTTCTTTGGTTTCGGCGGCTCCGGTCGCGGCCGTGCGGATTCTGGCGGTACCGGGCACGGCGGCGCGACGCTCTTCAAACCGAACCGGGCCGAGATCGAGGCCGCGCTGGGAGAAGAGGCGCGGCCGGCCGATCCGCTCTGGATGGAGGCCGCGCGACGGCGCACCGGGGCCGAACACCTGCTCCTCACTCTGGGTGCCGACGGGATGGCGCTGGCCTCGCCGGGGGGCGCGGTGCGGCGCTTCCGGGTGGCCGCGCGCTCCGTCTACGACGTCTCGGGTGCGGGCGATACCGTGATCGCGGCGGTGGCGGCGGCGTGGGCGGCAGGCGCTCGCCCGGACGAGGCGGTGACAATTGCGGCCCACGCGGCGGCCATCGGGGTGGGGCGGGTGGGGGTGGCGACGGTCACCCCGTCCGAGATCGCGGCGCGGCTGGCGGGGCAGTGAACGCGGCGGCGGCCCTGGCCGGTCACTGCCCTTGGGCTTCCCCGACTCGCCGCTCCCGCCCCCCGTCCTATATTGCCCTGACGCCCGATCTCGCACCGATGCCTGGGCGGGCGCGCGGCCGCTTCCCGGCGATTGCCGGGAGCCCACCCGGACCGCGCGTCCCCCACGGCACGCGTCCCCCACCGCACGTCCTCCACCAGGGAGTCCAACATGCACGCCCGCCGTTCCTCCTTCGCCCCGATCCTCTTCCCCTTCCTAGTTCTCCTCCTCGTTCTGCCCGCCGCCGCCCAGCAGCCCACCGGCCTCCTTGACATGGACACCTACATGGAGATGGAGTCGGTCGGAAGCCCGCGAATCTCGCCCGACGGGAGCCACATCCTCTTCACGCGCGGCAGCGTGGACAAGATGAACGACCGCAGCCGGAGCGAGCTGATGATCATGGATCTGGCCACGCGCCGGATCAGCGAGCTGGAGACCGGGAGCTTCGAGGTGTCGTCGCCGATCTGGTCGCCGGACGGGCAGCGCATCGCCTTCCTTTCGGACAAGAGCGGTACCAACCAGATCCACGTGATGTGGCTCGACACGCGCGACACCAAGCAGCTCACCAACCTCGACCGCGCGCCGGGGGGAATCCGCTGGTCGCCCGATGGCACGCGGATCTCCTTCACCCAGTTCATCCCCGAGACCGGCTCGCCGCTCCCGATCAGGATGCCCGAATTTCCGAGAGGCGCGGAGCTGGCCCGGCCCGCCGTGGTCGAGGACCGCATCGCCTGGGCGCGCGACGGACGCGGCTACACCCCGAAGGGCAACGCGCAGATCTTCGTTGTGGACGCGGACCTGGGCGGCACCCCGCGCCAGATCACCTTCGGCGACACCTCGCACGGCAATCCCCGCTGGTCGCCCGACGGCACGACGCTCTACTTCAGCGGCGACCTGACGCCCCCGGAAGGCTACGAGCGCGGCAACTCCGAGGTCCACGCCATCGACCTGGCCACCCTGGAGATCACCACGCTGACCGACCGCCTCGGCCCCGACAACGGCCCGGTCCCGTCTCCCGACGGCCGCATGATCGCCTACACCGGCTACGACCAGAACGAGAACTACAGCAACCTGTCGAACCTCTACCTGATGAACGCCGACGGCACGAATCCGCGCATGATCGCGGGCAATCTCAAGAACTCCCCCAGCGGCGTCACCTGGGCCCCCGGCGGCTCCGGCCTCTACTACACCCTGGGCGAAGAGGGCTCGTCGAACCTGCATTTCGTTTCCACCGGCGGCGATATCGAGCAGGTCACCGAGGGCGTCCACTACATCGCGGGCGTGTCGATCGCGGACAACGGACGGGTGGCGGCCACGAACTCGACCTTCTACCGTCCCAGCCACCTGGTCACCTTTGAGCTGGACAACCCCGGCGAGCTCGAAACGCTGGTCGACTACAACGAAGACGTGCTGGCCAACGTCGAGCTCGGCGAGGTCGAGGAGATCTGGACCGAGTCGTTCGATGGCTGGCCGGTGCAGGGCTGGCTGATGAAGCCCGCCAACTTCGAGCCCGGGAAGAAGTATCCGCTCCTCCTCTGGATCCACGGCGGGCCGGTTTCGATGTACACCGTGCGCTGGAACTGGAACTGGCAGAACTTCGCCGCGGACGGCTATGCGGTCCTCTGGATGAACCCGCGCGGCAGCACCGGATACGGCCAGGACTTCGTCAACGGGATCAACTACCTGTATCCGGGCAACGACTTCCACGACCTCATGGCGAGCGTCGACGCGGCGATCGAACGCGGCTTCATCGACGAGGACAACATGTTCGTCACGGGAAGCAGCGGGGGCGGCGTCCTCACCGCATGGATCGTCGGCCACACCGACCGCTTTCGCGCCGCCGTTTCGCAACGCCCGGTCATCAACTGGCACTCCTTCGTGGGAACCACCGACGGCTCGGGCTGGTACCGGCGCTTCCGTTCCTTCCCCTGGGAGGACCCGATGGAGTACGCGGAACGCTCGCCGCTCCATTATGTTGGGAATGTCACCACGCCGACGATGCTGCTTTCGGGCGCGGAGGATCTGCGCACCCCGATGCCGCAGGCCGAGGAGTTCTACCGCGCGCTCAAGGTGCTGGGCCAGGAGACGATGCACGTCAAGATTCCCGACGAGTACCACGGGTCGCGTGCGACTTCGCACCGCATCATGACGCAGCTATACCTCAAGGCCTGGTTCGACAAGTTCCGCGACAAGCCGATCGCCTGAGGGAGACCTTCATGCCGCAACTCACCGCCATTCACACCGACGACGCGCCGGGCGCGCTGGGCCCCTACTCCCAGGCCATCTCCTGCGACGGATGGGTCTTCGCATCGGGACAGATCGCGATCGATCCCGCCACCGGAACGCTGATCGACGGGGATGTGCCGGCGCAGACCGATCGTGTGCTGCGCAATCTCGCCGCCGTGCTGGATGCGGCCGGGGCCCGTCTGCAGACGGTCGTGAAGACGACGGTCTTCCTTTCGGACATGGCCAACTTCGCCGCGATGAACGAGGTCTATGCGCGCCACTTCGGGGATCACCGGCCCGCGCGGGCGACGGTGGCGGCGGCGGGGCTGCCGAAGGGAGTGGATGTGGAGATCGAGGTGGTGGCCCGGGTGGGGTCGTCATCTGCACCCCCCCCCGGGTAAGTGGCGATGGCGAAGAGACGATCCCCCAGGTAGGGAGATGAAGGGGGGGCGGCGAAGCCGGCGGGGCACGGGGAATGGAATCCGGTCCGGGAGCAGGTCGCGGGTTCGCTCGGCGCTCCTGCCGGTCGTGCTGCTCTGTGCCGGGATTCTTGCGGGAACCTTGCGGGGCGGCCCGGGCGCCGCACTTGCGCAGGAGCAGGAGACCGCTTGGCTGGACGACACCGCGCGGCGGCTGATGACGGGTGCGCGCGCGGCTCGCGACACGGCGCAACTCGAGATCGACGCCTACACCGCGGTCGTGCGGGAACGCACCTGGATCGAGATGCCGGTGGGGCGCCGCACATCGTCCTTCCTGGAGGGGGAGTACGCGTCGAGGGTGCGGTGGTCGCGCGGCGAACCGACAATCCTTCGCGTGCTCGCGCGCCGCGCCTGGAGTCCCTTCCTCCCGGTCGTGCGTCCCGACTCGGTTTGGGGCCCGCAGGCGGGAAGGTTCGCCGCGGATCCACTCGCCGATCCCTTCTCCTTCGCCGTCCGAGCGCTCACCAGGGGACGACCGCCGCCCTACGAGCTCATTCGGAGTCCGCTGGCCCACGATTCGGAGCGCTTCTACCAATTCCGGTCCGGCGACACCCTCGCCATTACTCTTTCCGGCGGCCGGGCGGTACGCGCGGTGCAGGTCATGGCCCCCGGGTGCGCACCGTTCGGCTTGTGTCGGCGATCCTCTGGATCGAGCCGGAATCGTTCGGCGTGGCGCGGGTGGCGTACCGGCTCGCCAAACGGATCGACCGCGAGGTCTCCTTCTCCTTCTTCGACGGGCAGGGCGGTTTCGCGCCCGGCATACACTTCGATCCACCGACATTGGGGGGCGAGGAGGGACTGGCAGCCGATTCGTCCGTCGGCGACGAGGCCGGTCCGGATGAGCGTCCCGGCACACCCGGCGGGCGCCTGTCCTCGCTCTTCGACGGTTTCAACGGCATTTACGCCGCAATCTCTCCGCCTGTGGCCATGGACATCCGCGCCGTGGTGGTCGATTACCAGCTTCGCGATCTCCGCCATTGGCTGCCGCGGGCGGTGCGCTGGGAGGGCACGGTGGGTCTGGCCGAGGATGTGCTTCCCGACGGGCAACCGGTGACTCCGTTCCCCTTCCGCATGGATTGGGCCTTCGAGATCGAAGAGATTCGCGAGGCGGGCGCGGCCGGGGCCAGGACGGTGGCGGAGGTTGTGGAGTCCTGGCGCGAGGTGGGCGACCGGGTGGGCGAGATCGAGGGCGCGGGTCCGGACGACGTGGTGGTGCTGGCACCCGCGAGCCGCAGCGCGCTGCTCTCCAGCGAGGAGCTGCTGCCGCCGATGCGGGAGGGCGGTATCGGTGCGCCGGGCGACGACGCCACGGTGGACGCGCTCGCCGTCGAGCTGGCGGGGATCGCCCCGGAGGGGGACAAGACGGCGGATGCAGCCGCGCTGGAATCGAATCCGTGGCACTTCGAGCCGCCGGGGCAGTCGCTTCGCCTCATGCGCTACAACGATGTGGAGGGACTCTCGGTCGGGACCCGTCTGGCGCGCGGCTTCGGGCGAAGCTGGGCGAACCTCACGATCCGCGCGGGAATAAAGTCGCCGGAGTTTCCCGATCTGCTCTTCACACTCTCGCGCGGCTTCGGCGGCGTGCGCGCGGTCGGCCGCATCTACCGGTCGCTGGGAATCCCGGACGTGGGGACGAGCTGGGTGCCATTCGCTTCGGCCAACCAGTTCGTGCGGGACGCTCCGCTGGCCGACTACAACTGGTCGCATGGGGCGGGACTGCTACTCCTCCCCGCCGACGGCCGGCGCAACTGGATTTCGCTCGAGACCTTTGCCATGCGCGAGACCGAGCTGGACGGCGCGGACCGCTTCGACCGCTACGGCGGTGAACTGAAGTTGCGGCCGTGGTGGGGCGGGCGACGCCGGACTGTGGGGCGGAGCCCGGAGGCGGGACTTGTGGACGCTCGGGGGAACGGGACGTTGGCTACGGGGTCATAAGGGGGTGGCGCCCGGGGTGGTGGGCCACGAGGGAACGCTGCGGGCGCGCACGGTCTGGCGCGGGCGCGCCGCCCTGCGCTGGCGGATTCCGCGGTTCGGTCCGCTGCGGTACCTTAGGTTCCCTGCAAATCCACCTTTCGCCATTCGCCAACTGGGCGCGCGTGGGGCGTGGACCACGCCGCGTGGGGAGTGGGACTCGCGACTGCGGACGGGTTGCTGCGCCTGGATCTGGCGCGCGGGATCGAGATGGAGACGCCGGGGTTCACCGTGCCCAAATGGAGGGCGCATCTGCTCCTGGGCCAGTACTTCTGAAATTGCCAGTACCTCCAACGTACCAGTACTCCAACGTAGCGGTACCTCCAACGTAGCGGGTACTCCGAGAACGGGAGGACGGATGACCGGACTGCCGCGCGGCGGGCGGGTGGGAGCGGGGATGGCCGCGCTGGGGTTGGCGGCAACGGTTCCGGCGGCCGCGGCGCAGGTGCTTCCCGACACCACCGGACCGGATCCCACCGGTGCAGCAACGGCGCTGGAAACCGCTTGGCTGGACGACACCGCCCGCCGACTAATGAAAGGTGCTCGCACGGCTCGCGACACCGCGCTTCTGGCGATCGAATCCTACACCGCAATCGTGCGCGAACGGGTCTCGGCGGATCTCCCGTGGGGGTTGCGGCCGACGCCGTTCGCGGACGCCGAGTTCGCCACCCGGGTGCGGTGGTCCCGCGACGAACCGACCATTGCGCACATCCTGGGCGCCCGCGAACGGAACTTCTTTCGGCCCGAAAACCGCGTCGACTTCGACTGGTCCGCGCGAACGGAGCGATACGCCGCCGATCCGCTGCGCGACCCCTTCACCTTCGGCATGCTCGTCCTGGCCGACGGCTTGAGCGGCGGCTTCCCCCTCGTCCACAGTCCCCTGGGCCCCGACGCCGAGCGCTGGTACCAGTTCCGCTCCGGCGACACCACCACCGTCACTCTGCCGGGCGGCGAGATCGTCCGCACCATTCAGGTCAGCGCGATCCCCCGCGTCCGCAGCATCCGCCTGGTTGCCGCCATCCTCTGGATCGAGCCCGAGTCCTTCGGTCTGGCGCGGGTGGCCTACCGGCTGGCCAAGCGGATGGATTCGGAGATGTCCTTCACCCTGCGCAGAGGCGGCACGTGGGCTCCCGGGATCCGGATTCGAGCGCCCGCCACCGAAGCCGAACGGGAACGGATGCGCGCCGATTCCGCGGGGTCGCGCCCTCCCGACAGCTTCTTCGACCGGGTGGCCAACCGCGCCTGGCGGGGCTTCACCTTTCCCCCGGCCTTCGAGCTGCGGATCGTTGTGGCCGACTACCAGTTGCGCGAACTCCGCTACTGGCTGCCGCGCGCGGTGCGCTGGGAGGGAAACTTCGGGATCGCCGAGGATGTGACTCCCGACGGGCAGACCTTCAATGCGGCGCCGGTGACCTTCGACTGGGCGCTCGAGATTGAAGAGGTGGTGGAGGCGGATGGCCAGGTGCGGCGCGAGGTGCCGTCGGCAGCGGGGGACGTGCCGGCCGGCGCGGCGGAGGCGCTGGAGGCCTGGAGCCAGGCGGGGGACAGTATCGATGGCGCAATGGAGACCGCCAAAGCGGGCGATGTGGTGACCATCTTGCCGCGCACTCAGGACACCCTCCTTCGCAGCGAACACCTGCCGCCGCCCCTGCGCGAGGACGGGATCGGCGCCCCGGCGCAGTCCACAGCCGACGCCCTGGTGGAGGAGCTGGCGCGAATCGGCACCGGCGAGGCGGGCGAAGCGGTGGAATTGAGGGTCAGTCCCTGGAGCTTCGACCCTCCGGTGGAGACGTTGCGGCTCCTGCGCCACAACGAGGTGGAGGGACTCTCGGTCGGCAGCCGCCTGGCGCGAAGGTACGGTTCTCTGCGGACCAGCCTCACGGTGCGCGTGCCCACGAAATCGCTGGAGGCGCCGGACCTGCTCCTCACCCTGGCCCGCGACCTGGCGAGCGCGCGGGTGGTGGCGAGCGGCTACCGGGCGCTGCGGCTCGGTGGCGGTGGCCTGGACAACTCTTTCCTCGCCGGGGGCAACCGTTCCGACTATCACTGGGCGCACGGGGCCGCGTTGCAGCTCGTCCCACGCACGGGCCAGCGCGACTGGCTGACGCTGCGGGCCTTCGCCGAACGCCAGAATCCGCTGGACGACGGAGAGATTCGCGAGCGCTTCGGTGCGCAGTTCGATTGGCGGCCCTGGTGGGGCGGTGCGTGGCGCGATTTGGGCGCCGGGCTGAGTCTGCGGGTGAGGGGGGTCGGAGGGGACGATCCGCACCTGAAGGCGATGGTGGCCGCCGGAACGCTCATTCCGCTGGGCGACGATTTTGCGCTGGGGCTGGAGACGGGGGCGGCCCGCGTCTGGGGCGAACCGGGGCGCCGCGATCTCTGGGGGCTGGGGGGAACGGGGAGGTGGCTGCGTGGTCACGACGGGGTGGGGAGGGCGGGGGAGGTGTGGCGGGGAAGGGTGGAGCTGCAACGGCGGATTCGCGGTTACAGCGTCTCGCTCTTCGGGGACTGGGCCCGCGGCGACGGAGTGGATCATCTTGCGGTGGGCACCGGTCTGACATTCGGGGGCGGGCTCTTCCGCTTCGATCTGGCGCACGGCATCCCGCTGGACGGCCCCGGCCTGACCGAACCGGCGCGGCTTCACTTCCATCTGCTGGGCGGACGCTTCTTCTAACGACCCCTAGCGGGTGGGTAGATTATGCGCTCCGAACAGGCAGACTTGCCACGGCGCACTTCCCCATATACACTTTCCGACTGACGATCCGGTAGGCCCCCGATGGGCTCGCCGGTCGCGTGGCCATTGGCCCAGACCGGGAAATGCCCGGAAAAAATAGAAAGTGCTGGGCACGCACGTATCCGCGAACACCCGCAAACAGGAGGAGACGCAAATGATACGTCGATTGTTTACCGAAGGACGCCGGAAGGGCTCGGCGGGGCTCCTGGCTCTCGTGGCCGGCCTGGCTCTGGCCTCCAACCTCTCGGCCCAGGCCACCGGCACCATCACGGGCCGCGTGACCGACGCCGCTTCCTCGCGTCCGCTCGAGGCGGTCCAGGTGTCGATCCTGGGAACCGGGTTCGGTACCCTGACCAACGCCTCGGGGAGCTTCATCTTCCTCGCTGTACCGGTGGGCGAGTACACGGTTCGTTCAACCCGCGTGGGGTACCGCGAGTCCGAGCAGACGGTGACCGTGACGGCCGGAGGAACCGCACAGGCGGACTTCGGTCTCTCGCTGACCGCGATCGCGCTGGACGAGATCGTGGTCACGGGGACCGGCGTGGCGACCGAGAAGAAGAAGCTTGGGAACACCATCGCAACGGTGGATGTCGCCAGCTTGGAAAACAAGCCGATCACAAGCTTCAGCGATGTCCTTCAGGGTCGGGAAGCAGGTGTGGTCTCACTGCCCGGCGGGGGTGACACGGGCGCGAGCGGCCGTATCCGGATTCGCGGATCGGCCTCCCTTTCACAGTCCAACGAGCCGATCATCTATCTGGACGGCGTGCGTATCGATCGCGGATCCAATGGTGGCTGGGGTGCATCTCAGGCGGCTACGCGCCGGATCGACGACATCGATCCGAACTCGATCGAACGGATTGAGATTCTGAAGGGTGCGGCGGCGGCCACGCTCTACGGCACAGAAGCTTCCAATGGGGTCATCCAGATTTTCACCAAGCGGGGTCAGCAGGGGTCGGCCCGATGGACCTTCCAGACCGACCAGACGGCGGTCCGGGCTCCCTTCGATCGATTCATCCCGCATGCGGATTTCCCCAGGAATGCCGAGGAAGTGGCCCGGATGCAATCCCGTTGGGGTGTTAGCCTCCAGCCCTATGAGGTGTATGAAGTCGACTACATGAGCGAACTCTACAACACCGGATATGGACAGCAGTACTCTGCGTCCGTTTCTGGCGGCGGGGATCTCATCACCTATTTCGCATCCGGACGCTTCTACGCGGAGAATGGTCCGTTCAGCACGCTGGACGGGGTATTCGCCGACGGTGGCAGCCTGAAGAACGAGGATACGATCGAGCGTCGGCAGGCGACGATGAATCTGAACATCTTCCCGATGGACAACCTGCGGATCCGGGTTTCCGGCCAGTACTCCGAGACCAATCAGAGCTCACTGGCGGGCGGCAACAACATCTTCGGAGTCTTCTCGCTCGGGCTGATGGGGCAACTTCGCCTGGCCGACGACAACAACCGGTATGGCAGCCTTGCCTTCGCGACGCTCCGGGAGACCGCCGGGCGCGACATCAAGGAAGATGTCGAGCACTTTATCGGGAGCGTTAACGCCAACTGGACCATCACCGACGAAATCATATTCGATGGCACCTTTGGCGTCGACATGACGAACGGGCGAAAGATCTCCTTCTTCCCCTTCGGCTGGAATGTCGATGGATTCACGACCTATTACACCGATGGTAATCGCGGGTTTGGCGATCGCAACAACCGGGAACTCACCGGTGACTTCAAGTTGTCGTACGCCACGGACTTCGCCGACGACATCAGCAGTGACTTCCTTGTGGGCGGGCAGGGTTTCCTGAGTCAGAACGTCTACAACGGAGGTGGTGCGCAGGGATTCCCCGGACCTGGACTGGAGGTAGCCAGCGCCGGTGCCGATCAATACACAAGCGAGGGATGGACGAAGGTCGTCAACGCGGGCGTCTACTTCCAGGAGCAGCTTGGGTACCAGGACTGGATCTACTTCACCGCTGGGGCTCGCTTCGATGCAAACAGCGCTTTCGGCGCCGACTTCGAGACCGCTACCTATCCCAGGGCCGGCGTATCCTTCATCCCGAGCGACCTGTTTGATTGGCAGAGTGCGACCCTGTCCACGCTGCGATTCCGCGCGGCTTGGGGTCGAGCCGGCCTGCAACCGGGCGCGTTCGACAAGTTCACTACCTTCGTTCCGCGGCCGGCCGAAGTCGGACCCGGACTTGCACCCGGCAACCTCGGCAATCAGGCACTACGGCCCGAGATCACCGAGGAAATCGAGATTGGCGCCGAGTTCGGCATGTTTGATGACCGGGTTGGTGTGGACCTCACCTACTGGCAACGTGTGACGACGGATGCGCTGATCGCCCGCCAGTTCCCGGTAACAGGTGGCTTCACGGCCACCCAGCTAGACAACATCGGACAGATCGATGGAACCGGGCTCGAGCTGGCCGTAAACGGTTCTGTCTACAACGGCGAGAACCTCTCTGTCAGCGTGTTCGCGAACACGGCGTATATTGATGAGATCGTCACCGACATGGGCGGCGCGCCGCCGCTCAAGACAGGCGGCTCGTATCCTCGGTACCGCAACTTCATCAAGGAAGGCTACGCTCCGGGTTCCTTCTTTGGAGCGGTCCTGGATCCGACCATGGCGATCCCGCTTGCGCTTGCCGGCGATAACTGCACTGAGCCTACGCAGGCGCAGGCGCTTGAGTTCTTCAGTGTGGCGCGGAATCCATCATCCTTTGAAGTCATTCCGGTCGGTTGTGCCGGTGGCTCTGCCGAGTATCTGGATAGCTACATCGGTAAACCCACGCCGGACTTTGCCGGCTCCTACGGATTCGATGTCAATTTCATGGGTAGCTTTGATCTGTCCACCAATTTCGAATACAGAATGGGCAACTACCACACCCAGGATCTTACCGGTGCTTTCCGTCAGGCGAATGCGGTCATCGGCCGTAATGTCCCAGGCACCGCGCGGGTCGCCTCGATCATGCAGAATCCGGCATCCACTGCAGAACAGCGCCTTGCGGCGGCGCTTGAGTGGGCCGACGAGTATCGCGCGCTGGCCCCGATGTCGGGAATGAACCAGATCTGGACTTCCGACTTTATCCGCCTACGCGAGGTGAGCCTGTCCTACAGGGTGCCTTCCGAAATGATTGAGGGGCTCGGAATCGACAATGCCACAGTGACGCTGGGTGGCCGGAATGTGAAGCTCTGGATGCTCGGCGACTATCGTGGCATCGACCCGGAAATCAATCCGGCGGCCAACTGCACCGGAGGGGGAGTGAATTGCAACTTCCTCACCGGCACCGAGGCATTCGGGGTTCCGATTCCACGGCGCTTTACCTTTTCCACGCGCATCGGCTTCTAGGCCCGGAAGGAGCATTGAAATGAACATCAAGAATTTCTTCAGGAATGCTTTTGTGGCGCTGATCGGGTGCCTGCTCGTCGGTGCCTGCGATCTGCTGGACGTGGATAACCCGAACGCGCTGGTGCAGGAAGACATCGAGAAGCCCGAGGCCGCCGCCGCTGCTGTCAATGGGGCCCAGGCCCTCGCCGCCAGCGGGATCGGGGGGATTTATGCCGCCTTCTCGACCGTTGGCGACGAGATTACCTGGATCGGGTCGCGCGACGCGTGGAACGAACTCGATCAGGGAACACCCGACAACCCCGGGAACGAATTCGCGGACGGGTCGTTTCCGGGCATCGCCCAGGCCCGGTGGATGACCAAGTTCGCCGTCGAGCTGTTGGAAGGCCACGTGGCCGAGGGCGGTGACTTCGCCGGCGACCTGGCCCGGGCCAATCTGTACGCCGGTGTGACCTACTCCGCGATCGCACAGATGTTCGACGACTTCGCCTTCAGCGACCGGACCGATCCAGGTCCCCTCATTGGGGCGAACAACATGGGTTCGGTTTTCGACCAGGCGATTTCCTACTTCTCGGCGGCGATGACCGGTGGTGGCGAGACGGCGATGAGGGCGCAGGCCGCGCGCGCGCAGGCCTACCATCAGAAGGCGCTCTGGGGTCTTCTGAACCCCGCAGGGTCAACCCCTGGCAACCCGCTCATCAACGACTCCAACGCCAACAGCGACGCTACTGCGGTACTCGGTCAGGTGCAGGGCACCGATTGGGCCTACCGTTTCGAGTATAGTGGCTCCACGGTCACGAACAACCTGTCCTGGCAGGTCAATGAGCGTGGCGAGTTGCAAATCGGTCCAGACTATGCCACCAAGGATCCGGCCGACCCTCCGACGCTCACGTCGCACAACCTGATGGATCCCATCGAGAATGCGTTGGACACGCGTTACAAAGCCCGCGTGGACGAGTTCCTGGCGGGCGGTGGGGGCACCTCACCGCTTACTGTGGTGGGTGAGCGAGGGTTACGCCTGATTCTTGCCGAATCGGCACTGGCGAGCGGCGACATGGGTGCGTTTGGCGAACATATCAACATGATCCGCGAGGGTCTGGACGGCCTGACAGGATACTCGGGGCAGGTTCCGGCCACCGACTTGCTCCAGCATGAGCGCCGCGTGAATCTCTTCTTGCAGTACAAGCGACTGCAGGACCACTATCGCTTTGGAATGCCGAGTAGCAACTGGCTGGCCGGCTCCAAGGCGATGTCTACGCCGGGGACGATGTTGCCGATCACCAGGATCGAGATCCTGGCGAACTGCCATCATCCGGACAACGCCAACCATCCGTGTGAGGGGTGACGTAGTCAGGCAACCGTCGTACCTGGCGGTGTAACTTCGGGACGCTGTGGGGTCCAGAGGAGTGGTTTCTGGGCCCCGCAGCCGACCGGTTTCTGCGCGAGCAAGGTTGGCTCGGAAGGCGAAAGGAGCGTTCGTGTGAGGCATCGGTTCCGTGCATTCGGGGTGTGCATTCTGTCCGTGATAATGGTCGGCTTCGGTTGCGACTGGTTTGAGGATCCCAGCCCTGACTTTGTCCGCGTCATGATTGACAGCGATGCGGAGTCATTGATGCTCATTACATCAACACGATTCCTTACGACCACGAACGAGAGAGGGGAACTCGGCGTTGATGTGTTCAGTTCGGACACTACTCATGTCTCGTTTCCCTTTGACCACAGTTGGAACATTCAAGAGGACAGGCGGTTTCTGCTGCTGGGCTTTCCGTCGGATTCCAGTGGAGCGACCGTCCGAGTACGGATTCTCCTTGATGGCGACACGGATTTTGACAGGACGACAACAATTCTGATCGACGATCCGGTGCGTTATATCTATCTCTTCAATCAGCGTGTAGTTCAGGACTTCAATTTGCTCTGAGGCGAGAGTGGAGAATGAAACGAATTCGCTTGTTGCCGATGCTCATGGCCGGATATATCGTCGCTGGATGCTATTCCTATTCGTCGGTTGCGACCCCAAGCATCGGAGCCGACATACGCGTGTCGTTGACCGACGAGGAGGCGCTACGAATCAGTCGTCATACCGGAGCTCTGACACGACAGGTTGATGGGAGGCTCCTGGAGTCGACGGGAGACTCCATCGTGGTTTCGATCCTGACCTACCGAGCATCCTCCGAGACACTTGGGCCGCGAGAGCTTAGGCAGTCTGTGGTGATCTCCCGCACCGGATTGGAGACACTGGAGGAGAGGGAGCTTTCGATGTGGCGCAGTGGTGTCGTGGGAGTTCTGGTTGGATCAGGAATCGCGCTGGCCATCAACCGGGTGGTTGTCGGCGGCTCCAACGACGACCAGACCGACAACGGCGAGCCAATCGGGACGTTCGTGCCTGTGTTCCGCATCCCCATCGGTCGCTAGCGAGCGCACGCACAGCGCCGGCGATCTGATCGGAGGCTGTCCCAACCGTAGTTGGAGGTTGTGGTGGCTCTTGATGGATTCATGTTACGCGGCGACCTCCTTTCCGTCAACCGGGGGAGTGCCGAGCTGGTTCAGGTGGGCCTTGAGCATCCAGAGGTCGTTATAGCCCATGATTCTGCGGTAGCCCTTCTCGGCCTCCAGGAACGCCGCGGCGGCCCAGCGCACCGCCATGGACCCGTCTCTCCACCGGGTGACCCGGCCAGTTCGGCGGCGCATGCCCGAGTGGACGTTGTCGATCACGTTGGTCGTGCCCAGGCATCGCCGCAGCGCCGGGGTCAGACCGATCTCGCTGACGGTGAACATCTCCGCGAGCCCTTCTCGAAGGCTTCCTGTTGCGCCCGGATGCTGCTTCTCCACCCAGGATGCGAACTGCTCGATCCTGGCCTTGCCGTCCTCCGCGCCCAGCTTCCAGGCGGCCCGTAGCACGGCGCGGGCCTGGTCGTGGAGTTCCCTGGGCAGATGGCCGGTCACATTGCGCATCTTGTGGTTCCGGCAGCGCTGCACGAGGCAAGCGCTCCCGAAGACCTGGCCCACCGCCTTGCGCAGTGCCTTGGACCCGTCAAGGACGAACAGTCTCGCCCTCCCGGGATCCAGGCCGCGCTCAACGAGGCTCTCGAGCAGCCCCAGCGCGACGACGGCGTTCTCGCTCGCGCCCTCCCGGAGGCCCAGGACCCGCTTGTTGCCCTCGTCGTCCACACCGAGCGCCGCAAGGATGTGGTGGCCGCCGAACTGGATGCCGTCGACGTAGATGATCAGATAATCCCGGTCGTCCAGCCGCCGCTCCGCCAGCTCCTTGAGACGCTCGCCTGCTGCATCAACCGCCTGGCGGCTCACCGAGGACTTGCTGACGCCCGCCGTCTCGGCCATCTCCCCGATCGCCTTGCCGTAGGACCGCGTGCTCGGGCCGGACAGCAGCAGCTCAAGCATCCGCTCGCCGAGTCCCGACGGCCGCCTGAGCACCTCGTACGCCGGAATCGCGAGCTCGCCCTCGTCCGGACTCCGCAGCCGGGGCTTTTCGATCCGGACGGCCCGGTCCGCCAAGTACACCCGGCCCCGCTGCCGCCCGTGGTACGCCGCGCCCCCGCTCTTGCGCTTCTTTCCCGGCTGCTTCTCTCCCGCGACATCGGCAGCGCTGATCTCCAACACCGCCTCGATCGCCGCACGCCCGATCACGTCGATGATGTGATCCAGCGCGCCTCCCGCCAGCGCAAAGGCATTGACCAACGGGAGCAAATGTTCGCGCCCGTCCCTCGCCAGCAACTCCCTGAGGCCCGCCTTGTCCGGATGGCCCTTCTCCTCGTACCTTCTCTTCATCGTGGTGGTCTCCCTGTTGGGGTAATTGGTTGCCTGATTCTAATCCCGGAATCAGGTCCCCGGGAGCCACCACGATTCTCTACCCCCTCAGGGATACCTCCAACTATTCCTGGGACAGCCTCTCTGATCGACAACGACAACACTCCTTCCGGCTTCACGATTCGCATCCCGATCCGGTAGTGGCGGGGAGTCGGATTTCCCCGTTTCCCGCAAAGTTGTCCCATTTCCCGCAAAGTTGTCCCATTTCACTATCGGAATGCCCATCCGATTCGCCTATCGTTCCTGGTGTCCGCGCTGGACCTGGCGCGGAGAAGAGCCTACAATGAACGGACGGTGAAGAGGAGGTGTCGGCATGACGGCAATGGATTGGGGAACGATCGCGGGATTCGCCACGATGATCGCCGCGGGAATCGGCGGGCTGGCCTGGCTGCGGCGGGTGTTGACGGCCGAGTTTCGGGCGATCCGCGAGGGCGACCGACAGTACATGGAAGCGCGCTTCGATGCGGTGGAAGCAAGGCAGGCGGCGTTCGAACTGGCCCAGGCCGAACGGTTCGCCGCCTTGAAGCGCGAGATGGATGCCCGGTTTGCCGCCGTGGATCAGCGGTTCGACGAGATGAACCAGCGGATGGATGCCCGGTTTGCCGCCGTGGACCAGCGGTTCATGGAGATGACCCAGCGGATGGACGCCCGGTTTGCCGCCATGGACCAGCGGTTCGATGAGATGAGCCAGCGAATGGATGCCCGGTTCGACGAATCCCCCGTGGACCAGCGGTTCGATGAGATGAACCAGCGAATGGATGCCCGGTTCGACGATTCCCGCGCCACGGTGGATGCCCGGTTCAACGCCATGGATCAGCGGTTCGATGACCTCAGGGCGGATTTCCTTGGCCGCGTGACCGACCTCAAGGAGGACGGCGCAACCCGGACCGAGGAGATCAAGGAGCGGATCGCCGATTTCCGGGCCGCGGTGGATGGACGGTTCAGCGATACGAATGGCCGGATGGGCGACTTGCGCGCTGGCGTCGAGGGCAGG
The DNA here is from genome assembly GCA_965213665.1 of Longimicrobiales bacterium. Taxonomy (GTDB): domain Bacteria; phylum Gemmatimonadota; class Gemmatimonadetes; order Longimicrobiales; family Gaopeijiaceae; genus Bin94. Next base: position 1,535,010 of record CBDBZW010000003.1, on the reverse strand, counting down.
ATCTCGGACCTGAAGACGGCGACCGAGGGTCGTCTGGAGGAAATTGGGCATCGCATCTCCGATCTGAGAGCCGTGAGCAGATCGGGTGGGCCCGTAGCCGTACCGTAGAAAGGATCGGCGGCAGTCGTCCCTGCGGCCCGTGCGTCCCGGGGCCGTCAGGTCACCTGCTGATTCGGCGCGGTCCGATTGCCGCGGTCCGGTGTTACGCGGGTCCGCCGGGGCTTGAAGCCGGGCGCGCAGTCATCCGTTGGCGGCGAACCGTCAGCCGCTCAGCCTTGGCGCACGGCGACCAAATCCGGTACTTTTTCCGCTGTGCCTGAGTTTCCGCTGTGATCAAGTCTTCCGTTGTGACCAAGTCTTCCGCTGTGACGGGTCTTTGGTATGAAGACGCCCCCCAACCCCCAAGAGGACCTCCTTCCCCATGCGACACCAGCCGTCTCTTCCCGGCGCGCTTGCCCTTGCGGCCGCCCTCCTCGCCCTCGCCCCGCCCCCCTCTCCCGCCTCCGCACAGGAAGCCTATCCGCAAGCCCTGTGGGGATCGCTTGAGTGGCGCAATGTCGGCCCCCCGCGCGGCGGACGCTCGATCGCGGCGGCCGGATCCGGGGCGCGTCCCTTCGAGTACTTCATGGGCACCACCGGCGGCGGCCTCTGGAAGACCACCGACGGCGGACTGAACTGGCGGCCGGTCACCGACGGCCAGATCGGCAGCGCCTCGATCGGGGCCGTGCAGGTATGCGAATCGAACCCCGACATCGTCTACATGGGGACCGGCGAGACGCAGATTCGCGGCAACATCCAGCAGGGCGACGGCGCCTACAGGTCCACCGACGGCGGCGAGAACTGGGAGCACATCGGACTGCGCGAGACCCAGAACATCGCCCGCATCCGCATTCACCCCGACAACTGCGATATCGCCTGGGCGGCGGCCTTCGGCAAGCACTCGGCCAACAATCCCGAGCGGGGCGTCTACAAAACCACCGACGGCGGCGCAACGTGGCGCAAGGTCCTCTACAAGAGCGATGGCGCGGGCGCGGTCGACATCAGCGTCGACGTCACCAACCCGGACGTCATCTACGCGTCAATCTGGGAGGCCTGGCGTCGTTCCTGGGGAATGTCGTCGGGCGGACCGGACAGCGGCCTGTGGAAGTCGCTCGATGGGGGAGAAAGCTGGACCGACATCACCGGCAACATCGGACTCGCGTCCGGACCGGTCGGGAAGATCGGGGTTGCGGTTTCGCCGGCCGATCCGGACCGGCTCTGGGCGCTGATTGAGCATGAACCCGATGGGGGCGTATGGCGTTCAGACGACGCCGGAGCGACCTGGGAGCGGATCAACGACGAGCGCAAGCTGCGGCAGCGCGCCTTCTACTACACCCGCATCTACGCCGATCCCAACGACCGCGACGTAGTGTACGCGCTCAACACCGGGCTCTACCGCTCGCGCGACGGCGGCGAGACCTTCCCCCGCGGAATCCAGGTGCCGCACGGCGACAACCACGATCTCTGGATCGCGCCGGACGAGTCTGACCGGATGATTAACGCGAACGACGGCGGCGCCAACGTCACCATGAACGGCGGCCAGAGCTGGACCGACCAGGACTACTCCACCGCGCAATTCTACCGTGTCATCACCACCGAGCACACCCCCTATCACATCTGTGGCGGACAGCAGGACAACTCGACCGCCTGCATCCCGGTGCGCGGCTGGAACCAGATGTCGGCGCGCGGACCCGGCAACCGCGCATGGTACTATGCGGTCGGCGGCTGCGAGAGCGGCTACGTCGCCCCCAATCCGATCGATCTCGACGTCTTCTACGCCGGCTGCTACGGGGGCAGCCTATCGCGCTTCGACATGGGCACCGGGCGATCCCGCGCCGTCAATGTGTGGCCGGAGAACCCGATGGGGCAGTCGTCGGAGGATCTGATTCAGCGCGTGCAATGGACCTTCCCGATCGTCTTTTCGCACCACGACCCGGAGGTTCTCTACACCGGAACCCAGCATGTGTGGAAGACCACGACCGAAGGGCAGAGCTGGGAGCGGATCAGCCCGGACCTGACCCGCGAGGACCCGATGACGATGGGCCCGTCGGGCGGACCGATCACCAGGGACCAGACCGGGGTGGAGACCTACGCCACCGTCTTCGCGATCGCGCCCTCCTGGCACGACGCCGAGACGATCTGGGCCGGATCGGACGACGGGCTGGTGCATGTCACCCGCGACGGGGGGATGAACTGGACGGATGTGACCCCGCCGGACGCGCCGGATTTCGTGCGCATCAACACGATCGAGGCGTCTCCGACCACTGCGGGCAAGGCTTATGTCTCGGGGATCCGCTACCTGGTGGACGACGACCGCGCCCCCTACATCTGGAAGACCGACGACCACGGGCAGTCCTGGACGAAGATCGTCGATGGAATCCCCCAGGACGACTTCATTCGCGCAACCCGCGAGGATCCGTCCCGGCCGGGACTCCTCTTTGCGGCCTCCGAGCGCACAGTCTACGTCTCCTTTGACGATGGCGCGCGCTGGCAATCCCTCTCGCTCAACCTTCCCGTGGTGCAGGTCTCCGATCTGGTCGTTGAAGAGAACGACGTGGTGATCGCCACGCACGGACGCTCCTTCTGGGTACTGGAGAATATCGGCCCGCTGCGCCAGCTCTCGGACGAGATCGCGTCGGCTTCCTCCTGGCTCTTCGAGCCTGTGGGTCCCATTCGCGGAATCGACCAGGGCGCGCAGTTCCAGTACTACCTGGCCAACGACGTCCAGAGCGTGACCTTCGAGGTGCTGGACGCCGCCGGCGAGGTGATCCGCAGTTGGGAGGCGGTTGCCGAGGACGAAGAGGAAGAGGAGGAGGAGAGTCCCTTCGCGGCCTTCTTCGGCGGGGGCGGGGGCGGGCGGCCTTCGGTGGAAGCGGGGGCCCACGAGTTTCGCTGGGATATGCGTTACCCGGCCTGGACCGACTTCGAGGGACGGATCATGTGGGCGGCGCGGCCGATGGGTCCGACCGCGGTCCCGGGCCGCTACTCCGTCCGCATGACGGTGGACGGCGGCGAGCCCCAGATGCGCGACTTCGAGATCGGGATCGACCCGAACCTGGAGGGCGTGACGGTGGCCGATCTGCGCGAGCGCTTCGAGCTGGCCATTCAGATTCGCGACCGCGTCTCGGAGGCGAACGAAGCGGTGATCAAGGTCCGCGACATCAACGGCCAGATCCAGGATCGCCTGGAGCAGACCGACGACAATGAGGTCGAGGCTCAAGCCGACGTCGTGGAGGAAAATCTGGCGGTGGTCGAGGCCGAGATCTACCAGGTCAGGAACCAGAGCAACCAGGATCCGCTCAACTATCCCATCAAGCTGAACAACAAGCTGGCCGCGCTCATGGGGGTCGTCGAGGGAGCGGAGGACCGCCCGACCGACCAGTCATACGCGGTCTTCCAGCACCTGACCGCGCTCCTGGACGCGGAGTTGGAGGAGATGGAGATCGTCATCCAGCGCGATCTGGGGCGGCTGAACGAGCTGCTGATTCGCGAGGGGCTGGAACCGATCGAGGACCGAAGGCTCGTAAGCTGACGGCCGGGTGGACCGCCCGGGCCAGAATAAGGATGGGAGAGGTGAGCCGATGAATCGTTACGCGAGACGCTGGGCCGTGTTGCCTTCCGGCGCGCTCCTCCTTGTTCTGGCGGCAGGATGTGGAGGTGCCCGGAACCTCGCCAATCCCTTCGAAGGCACGACCGCGCAGTCGCAGAGCATCCGCATCAATGTCGAGAACAACAACTTCAACGAAGCGACGCTGCGAGCGGTGGCGCGCGGGGAGCGGCGGCTCGGCGTTGTGCAGGGGAACAGCCGCGAGTCCTTCCAGATGAACTGGCCCGCAGTGGATGATCTGCGCATTCGCATCGACATCCTGGCCGGGGAGGACTTCACGACCAACCGGATCTCGGTCGGGCCGGGCGAGACGGTCCATCTCACCATTCAGAATCCGCTGTACCGCTCACTCCTCCGCCGGTAGGCGCCGGGAGTCGAAGCCGATGGCGCCGCGGCCCCCGCACGCGTGGACCGGTTCGGTTGTCGGCGGTCGCAGGGGAGCCCTTACACCCCGTAGGGCACCCACACATTCTTGACCTGGGCGCCGTGGGCAAGGAGCGCTTCGGTGGCCGGACGGGAGAGCGCCCTCCAGTCCACCACGCCCTCGCGATCGACCCAGGTGCGCTTGAGGTTGCCCGCCGAGAGTCGTTCGGCCTCGGCGGAGAGCGCATCGCCGGCGAAGTCCCAGAGCTGTTCCACATCGTCGTGGGCGGCCAGGGTAGGCAGCACTTCGCGGTGCAGGCCCGAGACGATGTTCACCGTCCCGGGCGGAATGTCCGATGTCTCCAGGATCTGCACGAGCTCCAGAGCGGGAAGGGGGTAGCGCTCGCACGGTAGCGCCACCACGACATTGCCCTGCGCGAGCGCGGCCGCGATGGGACCCGCCACCCCCGCCAGCGGGGAGCCCTCTGCGCACCGGATCCCCACCGTGCCAACGGCCTCGTTCATCGCCAGGGTGACATTGCGGAAGGGCGTGGCGTGCACCCGGCCATCGTGCTTGTCGGCCCAGGCCGCGAAGGTGAAGAGCGACCTCAGCGCGGCCTCCACCTCGGCGCGCGCGGCCGAGCGGTCCATTCCGGCGGAGCGGGAGAGCAGACCGGCGAACTCTTCGGCGCGGGGGGCCAGGTTCTCGGCGACAAAGTAGAGGATCTGGGAGCGCAGATACGCTGTGGAAGCGGCCCACCCGGCGCGCGCTCTGGCCGCAGCCTCCACCGCATCGCGCACATCCTTGCGGTTGCCGCGCGGGATCTCGGCCAGAACGGCCCCCGCCACGTCGCGCACCGTGAGCGAATGTCCCCCATCGGGCCGCCGCTGCCTTCCCCCGATCCAGAGCTTGCGGGTGCGGTCAATGCCGCCGCCGCGCGCTCCATCCTGCCCCTCGCGTCCTCCCTGGGCCGCTACGCCGCCCGCGGGGGCCCGCCCAGCCGACAACTCCGGGCCGAACTGCGCTTCCTGGGCCGTACCTTCGTCCCCAGTGCCTTCCCGCGCCCCCGCGCCGCCGCCGCTTCCCGCAACCGATCGAGCCCGGGTCCCTCTTGCGCCTGCCACCGGCTTCAGATACTCCCGCATCCCCTCGCGTCCGCCCTCGCGCCCGAACCCCGACTCCCGGTAGCCGCCGAACCCTGCCGCCGCGTCGAAGCGGTTCGTGCAGTTGATCCACACCGTTCCGGCCCCGATTCGCGGCGCAACCTCCATGGCCAGGCTCAGATCCTCGGTCCAGAGGCTGGCGGCGAGTCCGTAGCGGGTGTCGTTGGCGAGCGCGACCGCCTCCGCGGGGGTGCGGAAACTCTGGCTGACCAGAACCGGTCCGAAGATCTCCTCGGTGACGACCCGGCTGGACGGAGGCGCTCCGGTGCACAGCGTGGGCGGTACGAAACACCCATTCACCGGAAAGTCCCGCGCGGGCTGCAGCACGCGGGCCCCATCCTCGGCCGCGTTCCGCAGGTAGCCCTCAATGCGCTTCACCTGGCGTTGGGCGACGATGGCCCCCATGTCCATCCCCTTGTCGAGTGGATGGCCCACCCGGATTCGCTCCATCCGCGCCCGCAGCATCTCGTGCATCCGTTCCTCGACGCTCTCGTGAACCAGCAGCCGTGATCCGGCGCAACAGACCTCGCCCTGGTTCAGCCACACGCCATCCACCACGCCCTCGACCGCCGCATCGAGGTCGGCGCTCTCGAAGACCACGAAGGGGGACTTGCCCCCCAGCTCCAGCGACAGGTGAATCGCCCTGCCCGCGGTGACCCGGCGGATCTCGCGTCCGACCGAGGTGGATCCGGTGAAGGCGACTCCGGCCAGCTTCGGGTGGCGCACCAGCCCAGCCCCGGTCGTTCCGTCGCCTGTCACCACATTCAACACCCCCGGCGGCAACCCCGACTCATGCGCGATCTCGGCGAAGAGCAGCGCGGTGAGCGGCGTGTATTCGGCGGGCTTGAGCACGACCGTGTTTCCTGCGGCCAGGGCGGGCGCGACCTTCCACGCCAGCATGAGGAGGGGGAAGTTCCAGGGAATGATCTGGCCGATGACGCCGAGCGCTTCGTAACCGGGGAACTCGCCGGGAATCAGCTCCGCCCAGCCGGCGTGGTGCTGGAAGTGCCGAACCGCAAGGGGGACATCGAGATCGCGCGATTCGCGGATGGTCTTGCCGTTGTCCAGCGATTCAAGCACGGCGAAGAGGCGGGCGTGCCGGTGAATCCGGCGCGAGAGACGGTAGAGGTGGCGGGCGCGGCCATGGCCACCCAGGGATTGCCAGGCCCCAAGCGCGCCCCAGGCGGCGGCCACCGCGCTCTCCACATCCCGGCGGTCGCCGTAGCGGAAGCTTCCCAACCGACGGCCGTCGGCGGGGCAGCGGGTCTCGTGCAGCGCTCCCTCGCCAGCGCACTCCACTCCCCCGATCCAGTGACCGAAGGTGCGCTCGCCATCCTGCAACCACTCCATGGCCAGCTCGTCGCTCTCGGGGGCGGGGCCGTAGGCGCGATTGCGGAAGGCGTCGCGGGCGGTCGTCGCCGCGGTCGCCGGAGTCGCGCCTCCGCGGCCGGTGTGATCGCCACGAGGCCGTCCCGGTGCAGTCTTCGCTTCATTCATTGAAGTCACCCCAGGGAATGGCGGTGGAAGGCGGAGTAGCGGCCGGTGAGGTGGTGCTCGAGCTGCCGTTCGATGTCGGCCAGGAGCGAGCTGGCGCCAAAGCGGAAGAGATCGGGATGCATCCAGCGGGGGCCGAGCTCCTCGCGCACCAGGATCAGCCAGGCGAGCGCCTCCTTTGCGGTTCCGATCCCCCCCGCCGCCTTGAGCCCGACGCGGATGCCGGTCTCGCGCCGGTACTCCCGGATCGCGCGGGCCAGCGCCAGACCGACGGGCAGGGTGGCGTTCACCCGCTCTTTTCCGGTCGAGGTCTTGACAAAGTCCGCCCCGGCCATCATTGCCACTGTAGCCGCGCGGCGCACATTAGCCAGCGTACCCAACTCCCCGGTCCCCAGAATTACCTTGAGATGCGCCTCTCCACAGGCCTCGCGAAAGGCGGCGATCTCGTCGTAGATGCGTTCCCATTCACCCCGGAGGACCAGACCCCGCGTGATGACCACATCGATCTCGGCGGCGCCCGCAGCCACCGACTTGCGGATTTCGGTCAGGCGAAGCGCGAAGGGGGAAAGGCCGGCGGGGAAGCCGGTGGAGACCGCCGCGACCGGAATGCCGCTACCGGCCAGCGCCTCGCGAGCCTGCGCGACCAGCTCGTGATAGACGCACACGGCACCCACCCTGACCGCGTCGGCGTCGAGGCCGAGGGCGCCGAGAATCCCCGGCCGGACCGGACGCCGCGCCTTGCCGCAGAGCCGGCGGACGCGCCCCGGCGTGTCGTCGCCGGCCAGAGTGGTCAGATCCAGGAGGGTGACCGCCCGCGCCAGCCAGCCGGCCTGCCACGCCCCCTTGACGGAGCGCCGCCTGACCAGGGTGGTGGCGCGCCGATCGGCTGCGGCCCGGTTCACGCGGATACGGCGCACCTGGGCGGGATCGAAGGGCACGCCGGGATTGCGCGCGCTCGAAGTCGCGACCGCGTGCGCGGGACCGGTCGCTGAAGGCGCCGTGACGGTCATGAGCCGGAAGCGTGGGGCAAGGGTGCCGGAAGGGGGGACGGGAGCACGGGAGGGAAGCTCGAAGGAGTTGGCCAAGATAGCGCATGCGGGCGGCCACGACGAAACCGCGCGGTCATCGCCGTCCTCGGCGGGCCCCGGTGCGTCCCTCTCGCCGCTCTGCCGCCGGGGTGTGGGTGCGGGTTGGCTCCCCGCTCTGGTCACCGGACTGGCGGGCCGGATCGCCGCTCTCTACTACCGCGTCGACCGCAGGGGTCCCCCGGTGCCGGAAGGGCCGGTGCTGCTTGCCGCCAATCATCCGAACAGTCTGCTCGATCCCGTTCTGGTCTACCGCTGCAGCGAACGGATTACCCGGCCGCTGGCGCGCGCGCCCCTCTTCGACCGCCTTCTCCTGGGACCGGTCCTCAGGGTGCTCGGCGGAATTCCGGTCTATCGCCGAGAGGACGATCCCGATTCCATGCACCGCAACGAGGAGATGTTTCGCGCGGCGGTGGAGGTGCTTCGCCGGGGCGGCGCCATCCAGATCTATCCCGAGGGACGGAGCCATTCGGAGGCGCGGCTCGCGGAATTCCGTACCGGGGCGGCCCGAATCGCGCTGCTGGCGGAGGCGCGGACGGACTGGACGCTGGGACTGGCGATCGTGCCGGTGGGAATCACCTATTCGCGCAAGGACCGGGCCCGGACCCAGGTGGCGGTTCGTTTCGGCGGGGCCTTCGGGTGCGGCGACCTGCAGGCGCGGTGGGAGAGCGACCCCGTGGGGGCCGCGCGCGCGCTGACGGCCCGGATCGAGCGGGGGATCCGCAGGCAGACGCTGAACTTCGAACGGCATCGCGATCGGATCCTGGTGGAGGTTGCGGAGCAGCTCTACATGCGCGAACTGCGGCGGGTTCCATGGCGTGCCCGCGAACCGCTCGGCGTTCGCTTTCCACGGCTGCAGCGCTTTGCGCGGGGCATGGCCTGGCTGCGCCGCCGCCATCCGGAGGACTACGGCGCTCTGGTGGCGATGGTGAATCGGTACGCCGCTCTCAATGCCGAGCTCGGGGCAGGGGAGGGAGATGTGCCGCCCCGCTACGCGGTTGCCCCGGTGGCCCGGTATGTCTGCGTGCGCGGCCCGGCGTTGGTGCTCGGACTTCCCCTGGCGGCCGCGGGAATCGCGCTCTGGGCCCCGGCCACGCGGCTCCCCGGTCTCGTGATTCGTCGTCTGCGCCCCGAGCTGGAGGTCACCGCCACGATCGCCCTGGCGACGCTGATGGCCGGTTCGGCGGTGGCCTGGCTGGCCTGGACGGCGGCCGGGTACCTGCTCGGCGGCGCGGGAACGGCGTTCGGGGCGGCGGTTCTGGCTCCCCTCTGCGGTCTCGTCGCGATCCTCTGGCGCGAGATGGCCCGCGAGGTCCGCGAAGACGCGGCGCTCTTCATGCGGCTGTGGCGCCGGCCCGAGTTGCGCCGCCGTTCGGCCGAACTCCGCTCCGAGATCGTCGAGGTCCTGCAGCGCCTGGAGCAACGGTGGCGGCAGGAGGAAGGGGGCGCGGGGGATTCGGGACTTGCGCCGTCTGCGAATCGGTGACAGCATCTTCGGGCGTCGCGTGCGCTGGGAGAATCGTGCGCCGGGACAAGTGAGCGCAGTTGGAATGTGCACAGTCGAGAGTGTGCGCGAACGCCAGGTGGCCCCCGGGGGGGCGGATCGGGGCTGGTGTCCCGTCTGGTCTTCAAAACCAGTGTGCCCGGTTAAGACCCGGGTGGGTGGGTTCGATTCCCACACGCCCCCGCCACCGGCGCGGTCATCGGTGGCATTACCTTTCCCGGCATGTCTTCCGCGTCCCACCAGGCCGTCAGGCCCATCCCATCCGCGCCGGTTCCCGCGCCATGAGCCGCATTCGCGCCATCGTCAATCCCGCGGCGGCGGGGGGCAGGGGGAGGAAGGCCGCCCGCACCCTCCTCCGCACCCTGGCCGCGCGCGACATCGCCCTCGAACCGCTTTACACCGAAGCCCCGGGCCATGCATCGCGGTTGGCGCGCGCTGCGGTCAAGGACGGGACCGAACGGTTGATCGTGGTGGGCGGAGACGGCACGATTCACGAGGTGGCGCAGGGACTCCTCGGCGCGGCACCGGGCCGGATTCCTGCCGTCGTGCTCCATCCGGTGGGCACCGGCAACGATTTCTTTCGCATGATCGGTCGCAAGAGGGGTGTCCGCGGCGTCGTCGCCACGCTTCTCGGGGGAAGGGTCGAGCGCTTCGATGCGGGGCGGGCGCGGTGGGAGGGGGGGGAGCGGGTCTTCGTGAATCTCCTGGGAACGGGAATCGATGTGGACATTCTTCGCCGCCGGAGCCGCTTTCGCCGCCTTCCCGGTTTGCTGCAATACCTGGCCGCGCTGGTGAGCGCGATGGCCTCCTTCCGGCCGCGCGAGCTTGTGATCGAGCTGGATGCGGGCAGTGCGGGGGCGTGGAGCGTGGGCGGTCCGACCACCATCGCGGCGATTACGGTGGGACCCTCGATCGGGGGCGGATTCCGCGTCAATCCAAAGGCGCGCGCTACCGACGGCCGTCTCGATCTCTGCCACTTCGGGGCGGTCGGCTGGCTGAGCTTTGCGCGCCTGGTTCCCCGGGTGATTCGGGGACGCCACGGCGATTCTTCCGTCGTCGCGGCCGGGCAGTTCCGGCGCGCGGTTGTGCGTCGGCCCGGAGGCGATCCCTTCCACTTCGAGGTCGATGGCGAGCTCGTTGCGGAACCGGTTCGAGAGCTTCAGGTGGAGGTGATCCCGGGAGCGCTTCCGGTCATGGTGCCGGACCGGGGCGGAGTGGCCCGATGATTGCGCGCGCAACGGCTTCGGCTTTGGCGATTCCGGCGGCACTGGCGGGCGCGGTCCTGTTCGCCGCTGTTTCTTCCGCCCACGCCCAGGAGACCCCCGACACGGTGGCTGCCGTGGTGCCCCTGGCCGATTCCACCGCCGCCGATTCGGCCTCCGCGATCGGTCCCGCGGGCGCCTTCCTGCGCGGCTCGCTGATCCCGGGATGGGGCCACGCGAGCACCGGTTCGCTGACCCGGGGCGCCTTTTACTTCGGGACCGAGGCGCTGGCCGGATGGATGGTCTTCAAGACGCAGCGACGATTGCGGGCGGCGCGCGACCGAACCACGCTCTGGGAGGACCGGATTACCGCCGAGCTTGCGGCGCAGGGAATGGAGGATCCGGATGCGATCGAGGCCGCGTTGGCTTCGGACGAAGAGGTCGCCCGCCTGCGGGGACTCGTGGACGCACGCGAGGAGCAGCGGGAGGACTGGCTGGCGGTCGTGGCCTTCACCCTTCTCGTCTCGGGGGTGGACGCCTTCGTATCGACCCATCTCAAGGACTTTCCCGAACCGCTGACGGTCGAGGGCGATCCGGTTACCGGCGCTGTCGAGGTGGCCGTACGGGTGCCCCTTCCGTTCGGCGGCTGAAAACGCGCGGCGGCGGCCGGGTCCGGCGAAACCCGGATTCCCTGGCGGTGCCAAGTCATCGGGAGCCGGATTCCGCAGCGGGCCCGGTCCTGCATTCACCCCAACTCCCTTGTTGGCCCGATCCAGCGGCGACCGGGTCGACCAGCGGCCTGCCTCCTATCCATCCCATTCATGCAGCGCAGGTCCATCCGAATCCTCCAGGGTGACGTAGCTGCGGTGCGCCACCCAATCTCCCGAATTCACATAGCAGCGTCCCTTCGCCACCTCCACGATCGCCGGAGTGTGGCTGTGCCCGGTCGTCACGATGTCGAGCGACGGATCGCGCGCGAACTCTTCCTCCGCCCAGGCCACAAGGTGACGAAGCCTGCCCTCGCTTCCTCCCGGAAACGCTCCCCGCACTGGATTCCCGGTCACTCCCTCCCTCGCTTCCTCCACCGGATTGGCCACCGCGTCCCCTGCCTCCATGGCTCCCCTCACCTCGTCCTCCAAACGGGTCCCCGACACCCGGCGGGCCAGCCATGCCCCCAGATCGGGATGGAGCGAGCGGAAGAGAGAGTACGCCCAGCGGCTGCGAAGGGTTCGGCGCAGCAGACGATAGCCCAGGTCGCCGGTGCCCAGGCCATCTCCATGCGCAAAGAGCACCGAGCGGCCCTGCAGAGTCAGGCGCACGGGATCGCGCCGAAAGTCGATCCCGATTCGCTCGCGGAGATAGCGCCCGCCCCACCAGTCGTGATTGCCGCCGAGCATCAGGACCGGCACTCCGGAATCGCCCAGATCGGCCAGCAGCGCCAGCACGCGCACATGTTCTCCCGGGACCACGCGCCGGTACTCGAACCAGAAATCGAAGAGGTCCCCATTGATCACCAGGCGGCTTGCCGATTCCTTTACATGAAGGAGCCACCGCCGAAAGGCGGCTTCCGTTGCAGGCGGGACGGCGCCGAGGTGAACGTCCGATACGATGAAGACCGGTTTGGAGGGCATGGACTGCGAAGCTATCCGCAAGGTTCCCGTGGCGACAAGGGTTTGCCCGGGGTTGGTTGCGAGACGGGTTGCGGGGCTGGATATGGGACTGATTGGTGGACTGATTGGTGGACGGATTGCGGGGCTGGTTGGTGGGCTGGTTGCGAGACGGGTTGCGTCCCTGGTTGTCGGACTGGTTGCGGGACTGGTTGCGGGACTGGGCACGGCGCTGGTATCGGGCTGCGGGGCGCCCGCGAACGCTCCTCTGGGGGGCGCTCCCATTCCGGAGGCGGGGGTGGCCCGTCTGGTGACCGCGCTGGAGACGCGCACGGCCTTGGCGGCTCCCTCTCGGCTCACCTTCGGTTGGCGGGCGCGCGAACCCGACTTCCGCCAAGCCGGGTTTGGCGTGGCACGCATCGAGCCCCCGCACCGCGCCCGGCTCGACCTCTTTCTGGACAATGGCGAGACCGCCGCGATCGCCGCGCTGGTCGATCACGATCCGCGCGTTCCCGATGGCCTTCCCGCCACCCTCCTCCCCCCGCCTCCCCTCCTCTGGGCCGCGCTGGGCGTCTTTCACCCGGGAGACGGCGCGCGCCTGGACGCGGCCACCCTCGATGGCGACGCCCACCGGTTCGGCTACGATCTGGGCGCGGGCGCCGGGCTGCGCTTCGAAGTTGCCGCTGGACCCGGTGGCGCTCCCGGCCCCTTGCGCAAAGCGGTCCTGCTGCGCGGCGGCGCGGCCGTCGAAGAGGTCAACCTCCTTCCCCCGCCCGCCGGGGGCATCTACCCCGCGCGCGCCACCTATCGTAATCTGGCCGAATACCGCGAACTCGTCCTCACCCTGGAGCTGGTGGAAGATGCCGGTCCCTTCCCTCCCGAGATCTGGAGTCCCTACGGTGCGCGCTAGCCTTCCACAACCGAACCGGAGCCGCCGCTCCTTCGTCCGAGCCGCCCTTCCGCTCGCCGCCTTCCCCCTCCTTGCGAGCTGCAACTACTCCTTCATCTCCGGCGCCGGGCTGCCCGAGCACGTCCGCACCCTCGCCGTCCTTCCCTTCGACAACGAAACCAATCGCTTCGAACTCACCCAGGAGGTCCACGAGGCGCTTCTCCGGCAGCTTCCGCGGGCGCTCGGACTCACCCAGGCGGGCGAGGAGACCGCCGACGCCGTGGTCTCCGGGACGATTCAGCGCTACGAACTCACCGCACCCCTCTACCGCCGCGGACAGCAGGCCGAGAGCGTGGAGGTACTTCAGCGCGAGGTGGTGCTGGTCGTCAGCGTCGAGCTGCTGGACCGCGAGGCCTACACCATTCTGTGGGACCAGCAGCAGTTGCGGGTGGTGGGACAGTACCTGGACGCGAGCGAGACCGAAGACGTGGGACGAACCGAGGCGATCGAGCTCCTGGTGCAGGAGATAGTGGACGGCGCCCAGTCCAACTGGTAGATTCGCTGGCGGACGATTTTCGGGTCTGGCCGGCGGGTGGCTTTCGCCTCGGATTCCCGCCCTGCGAGATCGTCCGGACGTGGGTGGCGGAGGCGGCGGCAACCGAGACTTTGGGTGAAATTCCGAGCCTTCGAGGAGCGCACGACTTGAACCGAGCTTTCTGGCTCTGGGGGATCCTCTTTGCCCTCTGGATGCTGCTCTCCGGCGAACTCAGCACCGATCACCGGCTGCTCCTGGGATTCGGCCTGGCGACCTGCACCCTTGCGGTCTGGGTCGCGCTCCGCATGGGTACGCTGGACCGCGAATCGGTGCCTGTTCACCTCGTCGGGCGCGGGATCGGCTATCTCTTCTGGCTTACGTGGGAGATCTTTCGCTCGAATCTGCGGGTGGCGAGCATCATTCTTGCGCCGCGGTTGCACCTTGATCCCCGGATTGTCCACTTCCAGGCCTCGCAGCGCACCGATCTGGGCCGCTTCATCTACGCCAACTCGATCACCCTCACGCCGGGAACGGTCACCACGGGAATCGTCGGCGACGACTTCGAGGTGCACGCGATCGTCCGCTCCGAGGTGGACGGTTCGGAAGAGAACGACATGAACCAACGGGTGACGACGCTGGAGGGCGAGGGCGGTCTGCGGGGAAGGGAAGAGCGGTGATCGTCGCAACGGCGGCGGCTCTCCTGGTGGCGATGGTGCTCGTCATGTGCCGGGCGCTCCTGGGCCCCACGGCCTACGACCGCGTCCTGGCGCTGAACAATATCGGAACCAAGACCGTGGTGCTGATTGCGGTCCTCGGCTTCCTCAACGGCAGACCCGAGTTTCTCGATCTGGCGCTGGTCTACGCGCTCATCAACTTCATCGGCACGATTGCGGTGCTGAAGTACATCGAGTACGGCGATCTGGGCGCCGGGTCGCGGCCCGGGGGCACGAGGTAGCGATGCAGGCTCTGGCCGATGCGCTGAGCTGGGCGCTGCTCGCGGGGGGCGCCTTCTTCCTCCTCACCGGGGCGCTGGGAATGGTGCGCCTGCCCGATGTCTTCACGCGCATGCACGCCGCCGGGATGACCGACACCATGGGCGCCGGGATGATCCTGGCGGGACTGGCGGTCCACAGCCTGGTAAGCGATCACTGGGGCGTGACGGTGCGACTGGTCCTGATCCTGGGCTTCCTCTGGTTCACGAGCCCGATCGCGACCCACGCGGTGGCGAAGGCCGCGCTCTCCGGAGGCGTGCGTCCCTTCACCGTGGACGGCAGCGGCGACGATGCGCGGGTGGCTGCGGGCAGCGAAGGTTCCGCCGGTTCCGCGGCTGCCGCGAGGGGAGGCGCATCATCGTAACCGTCATCGATATCGTGCTGCTGACACTCCTGGCAGCGACCGCCTTTGCTCTGGTGCGGGTGCGCAATCTCTTTGCCGTGGTGATGCTGGCCGGGGTCTATTCGCTCCTCTCGGCCGGGCTCTTCACCGTCATGGACGCGGTGGATGTGGCCTTCACCGAGGCCGCCGTGGGCGCGGGCATCTCGACCGTCCTCTTTCTGGGGGCGCTGGCGCTGTGCGGCACGCGCGAGAACAAGCCCGCCCACACCCCCGTCCTCCCCCTCTTCGTGGTCTGTCTCACGGGGATCGCCCTGGTGTATGGCACGATGGACATGCCCCCATTCGGCGATGCCTCCAATCCGGTCCATCACCATGTGGCCGACCACTACCTCGAAGAGAGCGAACACGAGATCGGAATCCCCAATGTGGTGACCTCGGTTCTGGCCTCCTACCGCGGCTACGACACCATGGGCGAGACCACGGTCGTCTTCGCGGCGGCGGTGGGGGTGATGATCCTGCTGGCCCGGGGACGGCGGCGCGCGCGCGGGGATGCCCCGGGCGAGGGAGCCGCAGCGTCATGAGGAACACGCTCGTGAAGGGAAGCGTTGCCGCGAGGGAAAGCGTCGCCGCGCGGGAAGCGCTGCCACTGAGGTATGCGCTGCCATTGAGGGAAGAGTTTCCGTTGAGGGAAATGTCGCCATTGAGGCCATTGAGGGAAACGTCGCCATTGAGGGAAACGTCGCCGTGAGGGAAGAAGTGATCGTCCGCGTCGGCGCGAAGATCCTGGCGCCCTTCATCATTACCTTTGCGCTCTATGTGCACTTCCATGGGGACTACAGCCCCGGCGGCGGCTTCCAGGCGGGTGTCATCCTGGCGGCCGCTTTCGCCCTCCTGGCGCTGGTCTACGGACTCGACGAGGTGCAACGAGTTCTTCCCCCCCGCTTTGTGCGCGCGTGCGCGGCGCTGGGCGTGCTGATCTACGCGGGCGTCGGGGTGGCCACGATGGCGCTCGGGCACGGCTACCTGGGCTACAACGCCTTCGCCTACGATCCCGCGCACCCGGAGGGCGGGCAGCACTACGGCATCCTCCTGGTGGAGCTGGGCGTTCTGGTCACCGTCTTCGGGGTGATGGTCTCGGTTTTCTACCTCTTTGCCGGCAGGGGAAGAAGGGAGGGGCCGCAGTGAACTTCGCGTTGGAGCACCTGGTCTCCCACTACAACTACTGGGTCGTCATCGTTCTGATGATGGTCGGGTTCTACATCCTCATCGCGCGCGGCAACCTGATCCGCAAGATCGTGGGACTCAACATCTTCCAGACCTCGGTCTTCATGCTCTACATCAGTCTGGGGAAGATCTCCGGCGGCACCCCCCCGATCCTGACCGGAAGTGGCGGCGGACACGGCGAGGCGGATGCGCACGGCACTGCCCAGGGCGCGCACCAGGCGGCCGAAGTCGTGTACTCCAATCCGCTCCCGCACGTACTGATCCTGACCGCCATCGTGGTGGGAATCGCGACGACCTCGGTCGGGCTGGCCCTTGCCGTGCGGATCCGCGAGGCCTACGGCACAATCGAAGAGGAAGAGATCAACGCCATCGAAGCGGAGGTGGGCGCGTGATCTCCGAACACCTTCCCATCCTGCAGGTGGTGATTCCCCTACTGGCGGCCCCGCTCTGCATCTTTCTGCGTGGCCGCGCGGCGTGGGGACTGGCTGTGCTGGCGAGCTGGTCGGCGCTGACAATCTCGCTCGCCCTCCTGGGAAGGGTCCTGTCCACCGGGGTGATCTCCTACGCCATCGGCGACTGGGCGCCCCCGGTCGGGATCGAGTACCGCGTCGATGTGGTGAATGCGTGGGTGCTGGTCATCGTCTCCACGATCGGCGCCGTGGTCGGCCCCTACGCGCTGCTCAGCGTCGAGCGCGAAGTCGAGGCCCGCCGCGTCCCCCTCTTCTACGCCGCCTGGCTGCTCTGCCTCTCGGGCCTCCTCGGGATGGCGGTCACCGGCGACGTCTTCAACGTGTTCGTCTTCCTCGAAATCTCCTCGCTGTCGGCCTACGCGCTGATCGCCCTGGGCCGCGACCGCCGCGCGCTGACCTCGGCCTTCCGCTACCTGGTGATGGGATCGGTGGGCGCCACCTTCATCGTGATCGGGATCGGGCTCCTCTATTCGATGACGGGCTCGCTCAACATGGCCGATCTGGCGGCGCTGCTGCCGGGTGTCTGGGATTCGCGAACCGTAAAGGTGGCCTACGGCTTCCTCGCCGTCGGCTTCTGTCTCAAGCTGGCGCTCTTCCCCCTGCACCTCTGGCTGCCGAACGCCTACACCTTCGCGCCCTCGGCGGTCACCGCCTTCATGGCCTCGACGGCGACCAAGGTGGCGGTCTACATGCTGCTGCGCTTCTTCCTGACGGTCTTCGGGGCGGCCTTCTCCTTCGATGTGATGCGGCTCGACCTGGTGCTGCTGCCGCTGGCGCTGGCGGCGATCGTGAGCATGTCGCTGGTGGCGATCTTCCAGGAGAACGTCAAACGGCTGCTCGCCTATTCCTCGGTGGCCCAGATCGGCTACATGATTCTCGGGCTTTCCTTTGCGACCGCGACCGGGCTGACCGCGACGCTGCTCCACCTCTTCAACCACGCGCTGATGAAGGGGGCGCTCTTCATGGCGCTGGGCTGCGTGATGTACCGGATCGGATCGGTGAGCATCGAGGCGATGGCCGGGCTGGGGCGGCGGATGCCGCTGACGATGGCGGCCTTCGTGGCGGGGGGGCTGAGCCTGGTGGGCGTGCCGCTGACGGTGGGATTCGTGAGCAAGTGGTACCTGATCGCGGGGGCGCTGGAGCGCGGGTGGTGGCCGGTCGCGGTGCTCGTGTTGCTGACCTCGGTGATGGCGCTGGTCTACATCTGGCGCGTGGTCGAAGCAGCATGGTTCCGGGAGGCTTCCGCCGAAGCAAGAGGGGCCGGCGAGGCTCCGTGGGGACTCCTCGCCCCGACCTGGGCGCTGGTCATCCTCAACCTCTACTTCGGGATTGACGCGATGCGGACCGCGCGGATCGCGCAAGCCGCGGCCGAGCTGCTCCTGGCGGGGGCCGGGCAATGACGACGCTCCTCGCTCTCGCACTCCTGCTGCCCGTCGCGGGGTCGGCGCTGGTGCTCCTGTTGCGCCGCAACCCGAATGCGCGCGAGGCGGCGAGTCTGGTCACGGCGGTGGCGCTCTTCGCGGTGGTTCTCGCGATCTACCGGGCGGTGATGAATGGCGAGCGGCCCGCGATCATCCTGGCGGAGCCCTTCCCCGGAATCCCGATCGTGCTGGAGGCCGAACCGCTGGGAGTGCTCTTCGCGCTGATCGCGTCCTTCCTCTGGATTGTGACGACGGCCTACGCGATCGGCTACATGCGCGGGCACCACGAGAAGAACCAGACGCGCTTCTACACCTTCTTCGCCTTCGCGATCGCCTCGACCATGGGCGTCGCCTTCGCCGGCAATCTCTTCACCCTCTTCATCTTCTACGAGGTGCTCTCGCTCACCACCTTCCCCCTGGTGACGCACGCGGGCACCGAGGCCGCCAAGCGCGCGGGACGGGTCTATCTCGGCATCCTCTTCTCGACCTCGATCGTCTTTCAGCTTCTGGCGATCATCTGGGTGTACGTGCTGGCGGGAACGCTCGACTTCGCGCCCGGCGGAATCCTGGAGGGACGGGTGAGCGCCGGGATGGTGCCTCTCCTCCTGGGCCTCTTCGTCTTCGGGATCGGGAAGGCGGCGGTGATGCCCTTCCATCGCTGGCTGCCCGCGGCGATGGTGGCGCCGACCCCGGTGAGCGCGCTGCTGCACGCGGTGGCGGTGGTGAAGGCGGGGGTCTTCGCGGTGCTGAAGGTGACGGTCTACATCTTCGGGACCGGATTCGTGACCGAGACGGGCGCGTCGGTCTGGCTGATGTGGGTGGCGGCGGCCACGATCGTCCTGGGTTCGCTGGTGGCCATGCGCAAGGACAATCTGAAGGCGCGGCTGGCCTATTCCACCGTGAGCCAGCTCTCCTATGTGGTGCTCGGCGCGATGCTCGCCAACAGCTTGGGCGTGATCGGAAGCGGGATGCACATCGCCATGCACGCCTTCGGCAAGATCACCCTCTTCTTCTGCGCCGGGGCGATCATGGTCGCGACGCACCGCACCGAGGTCAGCCAGCTTGACGGGCTGGGCCGCAAGATGCCGCTCACCTTTGCCGCCTTCCTGATCGGAACGCTCTCGATTGTGGGACTTCCGCCCGCGGGCGGCGCCTGGAGCAAGTGGTTCCTCGGGCTGGGCGCGCTCGAAGCGGGGCAGATCGGGCTGGTCGCGGTCCTGATGCTGAGCTCTCTCCTCTCGCTCG
The DNA here is from genome assembly GCA_965213665.1 of Longimicrobiales bacterium. GTDB lineage: Bacteria > Gemmatimonadota > Gemmatimonadetes > Longimicrobiales > Gaopeijiaceae > Bin94. Next base: position 1,515,826 of record CBDBZW010000003.1, on the reverse strand, counting down.
CCTATCTGATGGAGATCCCGCTGCGGGGCTTCTTCGGCAAACCGGCGGAGGAAGGGAACCCTCACGACGGCCACGGCGATCATGCGCATCAGGGCGCCCCGGTCTGGTCGTTGGCGGCGATTCTCGTCACGGCCGCCGCCTGCATCGCACTCTTCATTTATCCCGAGCCCTTCTACCGCCTCATGACCCTGGTGGCCGGACCATGAGCGAATACGGGCCGAACAGGCTGGCGCCTGTGCGCCACAAGGTTTCCGACAGGTGGTGGCCGGACGCATGAGCGAATACGGGCCGAACAGGCTGGCGCCTGGTGCGCCGCAAGATTGCAGACAGATGGTGGCCGGACCATGAGCGAACACAAACCCAACAGCGTCCCGACCCGCCCGGCGCGACTGATCCTGCGGATATTCTTCGCCCTTTCGGCGATCGTGCTGCTCCTGGATTTCGTGGTGGAGCGCGAACACCACCATCCCCTGGAGGAGATGCGCGTCATCTATCCCTTCTTTGGATTCTTCGGGATCGCGCTCCTGATCGTCATGGCGAAGGGGCTGCGCCGTCTGGTCATGCGATCGGAGGATTACTACGATGCCGATCGGTAGCCTGCATCGCTCGCGGGGTGGCCAGGCGGGCCCCGGTTCGTCCGGCGGTTGCGCGCCGACTGCGGTCGCACCCCAACCCTGCCTACCGGGGGCGTGACCATGTGGGCCAACCCGATCCCTCCCTTCCTGATCTTCTTCGCGGGCGCGCTCCTCGTTCCCCTCCTCGGCAACGTGCCCCGGATCCGCGCGGCCTGGCTCATCCTCGTTCCCCTTGTGGGCGCCGCCAATGTCTGGTGGGGCGTCACCGAGGGCACGATGGTCCAGATCGACTTCCTGGGCTACACCCTCAGCCTGGTGCGCGCCGACCGGCTGAGCCTCCTCTTCGGCTACCTCTTCCACCTCGGCGCCTTCATCTCGGTCATCTACTCGCTGCATCTGGGGAAGGGGGACGGCGCCACCGTGCAGCACACCGCCGCCCTCGTCTACGCCGGGAGCGCGCTGGGGGCGGTCTTCGCGGGAGACTTCATCACCCTGTTCGTCTTCTGGGAGCTCCTCGCGATCAGCTCGGTCTTCCTGATCTGGACGCGGCGCACGCCCAGGGCGATGCGGTCGGGCATGCGCTACCTCCTGGTGCACGTGGTCTCGGGGGTCACGCTGCTGGCCGGCGCGATGGTGCACGCCCGCACCACCGGGAGCCTCGAGATCGGCGAGATGGGGCTCGGAAGCCTGGCCACCTGGCTCGTCTTCCTGGCCGTGGGGGTCAAGGCCGCCTTCCCCCTGGCTCACAGTTGGCTGATCGACGCCTACCCCGAGGGCACCCCGACCGGCACCGTCTTCCTCAGCGCCTTCACCACCAAGGTGGCGGTCTACGCCCTGGCGCGCTGCTTCCCCGGGGTGGATCTGCTGATCTACGTGGGCGCCTTCATGGCCTGCTTCCCGATCTTCTATGCCGTCATCGAGAACGATCTGCGCCGCACGCTCAGCTACTCGATGATGAACCAGATCGGCTTCATGGTCTGCGGGATCGGGGTCGGATCGGCGCTCGCGATCAACGGGGCGGTGGCGCACGCCTTCAACGACGTGCTCTTCAAGGGACTACTCTTCATGTCGATGGGCGCGGTCATGCACATGACGGGCAAGACGAAAGCCTCAGAACTCGGGGGACTCTGGCGCACCATGCCCTGGACGACCGGACTTTGCATCATTGGTGCGGCCTCGATCTCGGCGGTCCCCTTCTTCAACGCCTTCGTGTCCAAGAGCATGATCATGTCGGCGCTCCTCGACGCGCACCACTACTGGATCTGGCCGGTGATGCTCTTCGCCTCGGCGGGGGTGGTGGAACACGCGGGGATCAAGATCCCCTTCTTCGCCTTCTTCGCGCACGATTCGGGAATCCGCACCCGCGAGCCTCCGCGCAACATGCTCGCCGCCATGGGAATCGCGGCCTTCCTCTGCATCTTCATCGGCATCTACCCGGATGCGCTCTACCGGCTGCTGCCGCACGACTACGCCTACAACCCCTACGACGCCACGCACATCCTGACGCAGCTCCAGCTTCTCTGCTTCGCGATCGGTGCGGTCGTGGCCTTCCAGCTCTGGAAAATCTATCCGGCCGAGATCCCCTCGGTGAACATCGACGCCGACTGGCTCTACCGGCGCGGCGCGGCCCGAGTGGTGCGGGCAACCGGGAATGCCGTGCGAACCGCCGACGCCGTCCTGCGCAGCTCCGTGCTGGGAGTGGTGGACAGAACCATGCGGGGCGCCTTCCGTTCGCATGGACCGCGCGGGATTCTGGCGCGCACCTGGCCCTCGGGAAGCATGGTACTGTGGGTCTCGATCCTGCTCGCCGGCTTCCTGATCTTCCAGTTCCTTTGAGTGGGGACGGCCGGCGGCGAACGGTTGGCCACGAAGCGGCCGGCCATGCAACTGCGGGTCGCCCTGATGGCTGGTCATTGTAAATGGCCGAGGCGGGAAATCCACGCAATGAACGACCGCGTGCGTCCGCCGGCCTCCAAAGTTCTCTCTCGCGCGGAGCTGGTGGAACGCGCGGGTCCGGGGCGTTCCTTTCGGCTGGTCTTCACCAACGGTTGCTTCGATCTGCTGCACGCCGGGCATGTGGCCTGCCTGAACGAGGCGCGCGCTCTGGGCGACCGGCTGGTGGTGGCGGTCAACACAGACGCCTCGATGCGGCGGCTGGGCAAGGGCCCGGAGCGTCCGCTGGTGGGGGAGGGGAGCCGCGCGCTGGTGGTGGCGGCGCTGGAGTGCGTGGACTTCGTGACGCTCTTCGACGAGGACACCCCGCGCGCGTTGGTGGCCGCGGTGCTCCCCGACGTGCTGGTCAAGGGAGGGGATTACCGCGCGGACGAGGTGGCCGGAGCGGGGGCGGTGCGGGGGGCGGGGGGAAGGGTGGCGATCGTGCCGCTGCTGCCCGGTCACTCGACCCGTGCGCTGATTGCAAAGGTGCGAGGGACAGCCGATGATTGACGATTGGTGGATCGGAGCGGCGGCTCATCCGTCCGTCCGCCGATGAAGATTCTTCTGGCGACGCGCAGCATGCACAAGGCGGGCGAGGTGGCGCGCATCCTGGAGGAGTGCGGGGGACCGCGGATCCTGACGCTGGACGATGCCGGCCTTCCCTGGTCGGGTGCCGAGGACGCGCTCGAACCTTGGGAGACCTTCGAGGAGAACGCCGCGTCGAAGGCTCGTTACTTTGCCCGCGCGACCGGCCTGCCGACCGTCGCCGACGACTCCGGCCTCGAGGTGGATGCGCTGGACGGACGCCCCGGGGTGAGGACGAAGCGCTTTGCGCCGCCGGGACGATTTCCCGGACTCGCGCGCGACGAGGCCAACAATGCGTGGCTGCTCGAATCTCTGCGCGGGGTTCCGGAGCCGGAAAGGGGGGGCCGCTATGTGTGCGTGGCCTCCTTTGTGGAGGCGGAGGCTGCGGGAGCGGGGGGAAGCCGCCGCCTGGATGCCGGGCCCGAAGGGGACGACGGGGCGCAATGCTTTCGGGGCGAGGCGCCGGGGCGGATCCTGGAGCGGCGGCGGGGGGGTGGGGGGTTCGGGTACGATCCGCTCTTCCTTGACCTGGAGCTCGGACGCACCTTCGCCGAGCTGGCCCCCGGCGAGAAGGATGCCCGCAGCCATCGCGGCCGCGCCTTTCGCGCCTTCGCGTCCTTTCTGGCCGGGCGCTGATCTTCGGCGAGGCCCGGACGGCCGGGAGCGATCCCCGGCCACCACCGCGTCCAGCCGCACCGCGCAGCCGCGGGGCGGAAATCATCCGGAACAGGTGGACCGCGGCGTTCCATCCAACGATTGCGAAGCTCTGCGTCAGCCCTCCGGCTCCGGCGACGCCAGCGCCGGGTTTGCGACAACGCGCAGCACCGCCAGATGAACGGGTAGCGCGAAGGCGATCATCATCAGGTTCTCCTGCCGTGTCCACGGAATCAGGTACAGCGCCAGCGCCAGCAGCGCCAGTCCCACCGACCCCAGCGCGACGCGAGGCGCCACCCATCCCCAATTCCCTCGAACCAGCGCGACCAAGATCCCGATTCCCAGCGGACTGAAGACCAGCGCATTGCGATTCCAGTACATGAACTCGTGATCGGTCAGGTGCATCAGCAGCATGAGCGTCCCGGCGACGAAGCAGAACGTCCCCCAAAGTCCCCCAAGAACCCGCATTCCGGCGCGGCACCCCGGCACACTGCGCCGCGACAGCTCATCCAGTCCCACCAGGAGCGCCCCCAGAACGATTCCACCGATCAGCAACAGAAGTTCCCGACTCGGCGGCGTCGTCCCTTCGGCATCCCGCGTAGCCTCTACCCAAACCGCCTCCGAGCGCACCAGACGCGCCCGGCTGCCATCACTTCGCTCAATCGTAAGCGCGCCCACCGCGTCGCGCAGCTTCATCGGCACCCACATCTCCAGCCAGCGGTTGGTCGGCTCGTCCCCTCGCGGCCCGAGCAGCAGATCGATCCCCGCAAAGAAGTGCGGCGAGCGCGCGGTCAGGCGACGGGTGTGGTACCGCCAGGTGACGCCCGCGGTGGCGAGAGAATCGGTTGCGGCCCGGAGCTGTCCCCCCAGAACAAGATCGAGCAGATCACGAATCCGGGTCGAACAGTTGTTCAGAAAATATTCGTAGCGGTAACTGTGGTTTTCGGGCTGCACCGCCGTCAGCAGAAGTTCGAAGAGATGCGCGCGCCGCGCAGGCTCCAGATCGAGCTCCTGCGCCCAAACCGTCCGCCCGGCGGCCCGGTAGGCGGCAAGCATGCCGTCGAGCGGAAGGGGGGCGACGCGGTACATCATGCGGCCGCGCAGGAAGTTGAAGAGGAACCCCTCGGCGCCGAGGTCGAAGAGGCCGAAGTTGTAGGCCGCCTCGAACCCGGAAACCGTGTCGCGCACCAGGACGGCGTTGTGTCCGAAGAGCTCCTCGACGCGGTCGCCAGGACCGATTGTGAGAACGTGGATCGTGAGGTTCTCGCCCGGAACCGGCGGCGTCTGCGCGGCGGCGGCTTCGAACCGGGCGGGGAGAGAGAGGAGAGAAGAGAGGACGGCGGCGAAGACCGGCACGGCGGCCCCAGGGGCTACCGTCCGCAGGAGGAATGGGCGAAGTTGAGATCGCACGTTTGCTACGCTCTTGGAGGTGGCGGCGGGGCGTGGCGCAGCCCGGTAGCGCGCCTGCTTTGGGAGCAGGAGGTCGGCGGTTCGAATCCGCCCGCCCCGATTGAACTTACGCGATTTGGGTGGTTCAATGTTCGCTAATTATGTTCGCTAATTGGACGCGCAACCAACCCCCCGGTACTCCTCGATGGCTCTTCTGAGCCGGTTCTCGTCAGCACAACCTCGATAGTTTGCGTCGTCGACGAGTCCGGCTTGCGTCGTCGGCCCCACCCATTGCGTCAGGCTCCCCAGACCGTGATCCGGGCGTCCCCCAAGTTCCGGTCCGCGCGGAAGATTCTCTCCGCCCAGCTCCTGCCCGGGCGCAAGTCGAAGACGATGAGATGGCCCGCGTCCGTTCCGCTGATGTCCATGTAGCGCTTCGTCTGTTCAAGTCCCTCCTCGACCGTCCTCTTCAGCGAGCGGCCCGCCTTCACGAGTTTGCACTCCACGACGGCCCGGTCTTCCCGTTCGCCCTCCCGGGGCCAGACGACGAGCAGATCCACGCGGCGGCTCCCCAGCGCGTACTCTCGCTCGATCCGCCCCGTGGCGTTCACGACGCGGTGCAGAAACGCTTGAAGCACCAGCTGCGGGCCGGCCTCGGTGTACTGCGCGCGCCGGATCCAATGCTCCGAGTTCTGCCGGAAGAACTCCTGGAAGGCGGCGAGGAGGCGGTCCATGTCGAGGCTTCCGTCGGCCCGGACATACCGCGCTGTCTCCTGGGGTGCAATTTCGTGCTGCAGGACCCACGTCAACTCCCGTGGGAGCACCTCGCCGTAGATGGGATTCGCCACCCGCAACGTGCGGCCCGGCGCGACCAGACCAAGGTCGCGCACGTATTCAAAGTCGCGGTCGCTATACTCGGCGTCCCCGCCGCCGAGCAGGGGCTCGATCACCCGGCGCACGCGCGGCTCGCGGAGCTTGTCCGCCAACTGGTCAAGGTGTGTGTCCCGGCGCAGGATCAGCGCCTCGCGCGCAACGAAGACATCGCTCTCGGTGAAGGGTTCCTCGGACTCGCTGGGAACCCCCGCCGAAAAGCACATCTCCAGCGCAAGCGCGTTGACCAGCCAAGGCTGGCCGCGGGTCTGCTCCCACACGGCCCGGATCGCCCCGGGCGCGAACCCCTGGCCGGTCGCGGCGGTGTGCTGTCCGAGCAGATCCTCGACCTCGGCTCGCCCGAAGTCCCCCATTCGTAGCGACCTGGCCTTGATGTTGAAGGCGCTCCCTCCGGTGATGACCTCCTTCTCCGAACCGGCCCGGATGCGGTAGTCGCGCACGTCCCGCACTCCGCACAGCACCACGCTCTGGGGGAATCCCTCGGGCCGCCGCACATACCCCGCCCGCAACTGCCTGAGCACCGACACCAGCGAGTCGCCCACCATGGCGTCGATCTCGTCAATCAGCAGGACCAGTGGCGAAGGAGCGGCCCGCGCCCATGCTTCCAGCAAGTTCCCCAGCGCTGCGTCTGGCCGCCGAGTGGTGTCGAGTGCCGCCGCCGCCTCGGCCGTGGCTGGATCATTCAGAGTGTATCGCGCCTCACGGACGATTTCGGACGCGATCGCGCCCATCGCGCGCCCACGTCCTCGCGGGCGGTCTGCGCGGACTCGACATTGATGTAGGCGCAACGGTACTCGCCGGCCTCGTTGCCGTTGAGAAGGTCGCGCAGCGCCAGCAACGCCGTAGTCTTGCCCGTCTGCCGGGGAGCGTGGAGCACGAAATAGCGCTCCTCCCGGATCATCTCGAGGACTTCCGGCAGAGCGATGCGGTCCAGGGGTGGGATGTGGTAGTGGAGCGCGGGCCGGATCGGACCCGCAGTATTGAACTTTCGCATGGGGGTAAACGTGGTCGTGGCGCGCGGGGCGGGCAAGCACATCGATGTTGCGTTCGGGAGCGAAGGTCACGCTCCAGGTTGCTGCGGCCAAAGGGGGTCAGGTTCTCCCCTCAGTTGCCTCCGCCACCTCCGGGCAGTCGGTTCAAGGAACGCCAAGTCGCTCGCGCGGCATCTGCCTTGCCGGCACTCGCATGGACCCCGGCGAGAACCTCGTCTCCCAACTCCGTCTCCCGACCGCGCTCGGCCCCGGCCAGCCGGTTGCGACCCAGAGTCGAAATGAACATCCGCAGCCACCGCTCCAGAGTTTCCCGCAGCGGCACCCGCATCTCCCCGGCCCCACTCGCCGATGTCCTCGCCCCGAAGCAGCCGTAGCACCACCTCCGCCTTCTGACGTGCGCTCCAGCGCGTCTGCAAACCGAACGGCCCTCCACGAAAGCGGGCGTAGTCCGAGCAAAGGAGTCTGGCCAGTGCTTTCCCACGTGTGCCCGATGCGCTCCAAATGCCCTCCATTTCAACCGTTTTTCCGGCCAATTAGGGGCGGCGGACTCAGCCGCGAGCCAACGGCAAGAAGCGCAGATCATGCACTCCCAGTTGAACTTAGGAGATCTATTGCCGTGATTCGTAGCCGGCTTTCAGCCGTTTTGGGAGCAGGAGGTCCCCGGGTTCGAATCCGGGGACCCCGATTGGCACCCCTCTACGGCGACAGACTCATCCCCATCACCAGGTAGGCGCGGTCTTGGTCGGGGTTGTAGATGTAGGCCACGCTGAAGGGAATCGCGAAGGAATCGCTGACCTCGAGGTCCCGGCTGGCGCTCACCCCGAGATTCACCAGAGCCGCTCCGTCGGTGCCGTAGAAGTCGCTGGCGCCCGCAACCATTCCGGCCACGAATCCCACGTCGGCGTCGCTGATCGCGGTGACGGGTACGCTCGCCTCCAGGTAGAGCGAGTTGTCGGGGTCGTTGCTCACCAGCATTCCCCCATACAGGGTGACGGGTAGCGTTTCGGGTCCGGTGACCGAGGCCGCCAGCTCGATTGTGTGGGCGTCGCTGTAGGAGAAGCCCGTTGCGCCCGGCGCCGGGAAGTAGTAGTCGGTGACCGCGAGGGTGAAGGACGCGCCGCTGGAGCTGGCCACGGTGTAGCTGGCCCAGAGATCGTTCTCGCTGGCGTCGGCGCCGTCGGCCGAGACCGAGTACGAACCCCAGGCTCCGGCCTCGAAGCCGCCAAAGCCGAAGGTGAGGGCGGGCTGCACCGAGAGCGATTCGCCGAAGTCGTAGCCGCGCCAGACGTAGCGGCTGACCACATCGGCGCCGATCGAGACCGACTGCGAATGTGCGGGAGCGGGGGAAAGCGGAAGGCCGAGGAGGACGGCCAGCGGAAGGAGGGCGCGGGGGGCGGAAGAGAGGCGAGGGATGAACATGGCGGGGCGTCTCCTTGTGGGACTGGGTGAATCGAACTGGGCGAATCGGGACAGGACGAATCCTGTGGGCGGCCGTTGACCCTCGCGGACGACGGGAAGGGCCGCTGCCGGGCTGAAGGGGAAGCTGTCAGGCGAGAGGTTGTGGGCCGGGTAAGGGAGGCGGAGTGAGCGGAGGTTATCGGGCATCCCCGGGGATGACCTGTACGTCGGCTGTGAGCGTTGAGGTTGCGTTGCCCCGGAAGGTACCGCGTACGGGGGGCACGTCGGCGTAGTCGCGGCCGGTGGCGACCAGGATGTGGCGTTCGTCGCAATCGCAGTTGTTGGCGGGATCGAAGCCGCACCAGCCCTGTCCGGGCAACCAGACCTCCACCCAGGCGTGACTCTGCCCTGGATTGGGATCGTCCGGACGGGGACCGAGGTAGCCGGAGACGTACCGCGCGGGCATCCCCCAGTGGCGCAGGACCGCGGCCATGACGTGCGCGTAGTCCTGGCAGACGCCGCGACCGGTTTCCAGGATGTGCTCCATGGGCGAGCTTGCGGTGGTGGATCCGGGCGAATAGAGGAAGGCCCGCGAAAGCGTGGCGCGAAGCTTGCGGATGGCGGCCAGGAGGTCGTTTCCGGGACGGGGCGCAATGCTGTATCTCGCCATGAATCCGTCCAGCGCGGGGGACATGCGGACGAAGGTGCTGGGCAACAGCATCAGTTGGCGCTCGAGGCTGCCGGGGGCGACGCGGCCGGGCCGGGCCGGGATGGTCGCGGGGAGGGGGACGGGGGCGGAGACCTCCACCCGGGAACGCGCGCGGACGACGAGATCGCGGTGCGGCGCGTGGCGGTCGAAGCAGTGTCCCCGGTTGCCGAAGGGTCCGTCGAACTCCAGGATCGAACCGGGTGGCGCGGTCTCGATCGCCAGCTCAAGCAGCGCCTGGCGGCGGGTGCGGGCCGGCGTCACGAAGAGCGTCATGACCGATTCCCTGACCGGCGCGTCGTAGTGAAAGGACAGCGTGTGGTGGATTGTGTACGGTTGCGTCACGTCGGCAGCCCCTCCTCCACCGGGTAGCGCACATAGGTGGCCATGATCAGCTCGTGCAGCGCGCGGCCGTCGCGGTACAGGGTGGCGAAGGATCCGGTTCCGGGGTCGTCCGCCGTCCCCGCGCGCCTGTCTGCGGGGTCCATCTCGACTGTCGCGGCGAGCCGGATCGCCATGCGGTGGGGCGCCGCCAGGGGATAGCGGGCGCCGCGCGGATCGATTCCGCCCAGCAACGTCTCGATCCGGTGCACCGCAAAGCGCAGCGAGCGCGGCAGCTCGGGGTTGCGCACCAGGAACGCAATGGGGGATTCCCGCTGCTTCGGCGCCGGTCGCCGCCGCCGGTAGAGCGCGTAGGCCTGCGAGATCCGCAGCAGGTCCGACCACGGCAGCCGCACCGGCGCATCGGCCGACCGCGCCACCCGCGTCCACATGTCAAGCAGCATCGTCTGGCTCTGCAACCGCTCCACGAAGCGGCCTAGCTCCAGGAAGCGCCAGGCGTCGTCGCGCGGCATCAGGCCGTCCACCACTCCCGCCAGGAGACGCAACCGGTCGATCGCATCCAGAACCAGCTCGGCCGGACTCTCGGCCCAGGCGGCGGCGAAGTCCGCGTCGCGAATCCACAGGAAGCCTCGATTGAGGCAGGTCCACACCCCCAATGGAAGCCATGGCCGCAACTGCCGGGCGTTGGAGCGCGCCAACGCCCAGCACGAGAGGATCGAATCGGGATTGGTGTTGTCCTCCACGAGCCGTCCGGCCAGGGTGTAGGCGTCGGCGATAAGAAAGGTCTCGGCCTCGTCGGCGTCGGCGGGCACATTGGGGGTGGCACGGCCCAGCGCGGCATAGACGACCCGCCATCCGTGCGCCAGCTCGTCGGCGGGAGTGTCCACAAGGCGCGTCAACTGGTATTCGAGCAACCGGGCCGTCTGCTCCGCGCGCTCCAGGTAGCGTCCGGTCCAGTAGAAGTCGGCGGCGGCGCGTGCCAGCATCGGGCGTCAGCTCCCTGGGGCGCGCAGAATCCACAGGTCCTTGCACCCCCCTCCCTGGCTCGAGTTCACCACGAGGCTACCCTTGCGCAGCGCCACCCGGCAGAGTCCGCCCGGCGCGATCCAGGTCTCGTCGCGGCCCCGCAGCACGAAGGGTCGCACATCCACATGGCGCGGTTCGAGACGCCCCTCCACGAAGCACCCCGAGCGCGAGAGATCCAGCGTGGGTTGCGCGACAAAGTTATCGGGGTCGTCCCGCAGCCGCGCCGCGTAGGCCTCGCGTTCGGCGGCGGTGCTGTGCGGTCCCACCAGCATCCCGTAGCCGCCCGACCCCCCCACCTCCTTCACCACCAGCTTGTCCAGGTTGGCCAGCGTGTAGGCCAGTCCCTCCTTCTCGCGGCAGCGCCAGGTCTTGACATTGGCGAGGATCGGCTCTTCGTCCAGGAAGTACCGGATCATCCGCGGCACGTAGGAATAGACCGCCTTGTCGTCCGCCACCCCCGTTCCCGGCGCATTCGCGATGACCACATTGCCGGCGCGGTAGGCGTTGAAGAGGCCGGGGACGCCCAGAAACGAGTCCGCGCGGAAGGTGACCGGATCAAGGAAGTCGTCGTCCACCCGGCGGTAGATCACATCGATTCGCTTCAGCCCCAGCGCCGTGCGCACATAGACCATCGCATCGTGTACGACCAGGTCGCGCCCCTCCACCAGCTCGGCGCCCATTTCACCCGCCAGAAAGGCGTGTTCGTAGTAGGCCGAGTTGTAATGTCCCGGCGTCAGCACCGCCACCCGGGGTTCGCTCTCGCGCGTGGCCAGCGACGCCAGCGTCCGGTAGAGCCGCTCCGGATACTGCGAGATCTCGCGCACCCCCTGCCGACGGTAGAGCCCCGGAAAGGCCTTCTTGATCGCCGAGCGGCAGGCCAGCATGTACGACACCCCCGACGGCACGCGCAGATTGTCCTCCAGCACCGCAAAGCCGTCATGCGTCCGCACGATATCGGTGCCGCAGACCGAGACGTACACGTTGTGGGGGACCTTCACTCCGCGCATCTCGACCCGGTACTGCGGCCCTCCAAGCACCAGTTCGGTGGGAACCACCCCGTCGCGCAGCGACTTGCCTTCGTGGTAGATGTCGTGGAGGAAGAGGTTCAGCGCGGCCAGGCGCTGGCGCAGCCCCCTGTCGATGTGGTCCCACTCCCCGGCGGTAAGGATGCGGGGGACGCAGTCGATGGGGATGATTTGCTCCGACATCTCCGTCGCGCCGAGGACGGTGAAGGTGATCCCCTCGTGGACGAAGCGGCGCGCGACCCCCTCCTGCAGTGCGGCCAGCTCCCCGGAGGACGCGCTCGCCAGAGTGTCGACCAGGCGCCGGCACGACGATCGCGGGGTTCCGTCCTCGCGGAAGATCTCGTCGTGGAACCGGCGCTGAAGGCCGTAGCCGACGAACGGACCGGAGCCGGCGGCGGGCGCCGTGGAGCCGCCTGGGCTCCGGTCCGGATTCGATTGGGACCGGGACTGCATGATTCGGATTGGTCAGCCGTTTCGGAAGACGGTCCGGCTCCGGTCAGTCGGCGTCGCGGTAGTCGCTGCCGTCGTCCGGATCGACCATGAGCACGAACTCGGGATAGGCGTCGATTCCCAGCTCGGCGGCGTCCTGCCCGATCTCCTCCACATTTCTGGAGACGCGGGCGCCGATGGTCATGTCCAGGACCTTCCAGACGATGAAGGAAACGGTGAAGACGAAGGCCCCGACGGCCAGGACTCCAATCGCCTGCACCCCGATGTTTCCTCCCGCGGCGATCGTCACGGCCAAGGTGCCCCAGATGCCAGCGAAGAGGTGGGCGGGAACCGCGCCGACCACGTCGTCGATCCGGCGCTTCTCCAGGAACTTGAGTCCCATCGTACAGACCAGCGCTCCGACCGCGCCGATCAGGATCGCCCAGCGAGCGTCGACGATATCCGGTCCGGCGGTGATCGCGACCAGCCCGGAGATCGCTCCGTTGAGGCCGGCGAAGAGATCCATCCGGCCCAGAATCGGCTTCGACACCAGGATGGCCGTAACCACGCCGGCCGCCGCGGCAAGATTGGTGTTGACGAGCACATTGCTCATCAGGACCGCGTTGGCGGCCCCTTCGAGCGCCAGCACCGATCCCCCGTTAAAACCGAACCAGCCGAGCCAGAGGATGAAGACGCCGAGGGTGACGCCGGGGATGTTGGATGGCGGGGTGGGCTTGACGCTGCCGTCCTTGCGGTACTTGCCCCACCGCGGCCCCACGACCAGCATGCCGGCCAGCGCGGCCCAGCCTCCGGTCGAGTGGACGATCGTGGATCCGGCGAAGTCCTGGAAACCGCGCTCGTACAGCCAGCCGCCGCCCCAGGTCCAGGCGCCCACGACCGGGTAGATGACGCCGGTGAGGAGCGCGGTGAAGGCGAAGAAGGCCCACAGATTCACCCGTTCGGCCAGCGCCCCCGAGATGATCGAGGCGGTAGTCGCCACGAAGACCATCTGGAAGAACCAGTCGGAGGTGACCGCGTAGCCGTTCTCCACCACGGCCGCGGCTGCGGCTTCGTCGCCGCCCAGCAGCGCGATCTCGTCCGCCGACGGACCGTAGAAGAGGTCCAGGCTGCCGATGAAGCCGCTCACGTCGGTGTACATCAGACCGTAGCCGATGACGTAGTAGGAAAGCCCGGCGATCGCGTAGATCCCGATGTTCTTGAGGCAGATCATCGAGGCGTTCTTGGAGCGCACCGATCCCGACTCCAGCATGGTGAAGCCGGCGCACATCCACATGACGAGCGCGCCCCAGATCAGGAAGGAGAAGGTGTTGAGGACGAAGCCGGTGTCGTCGACGGCCTGGCCGAAGAGAAGACGCGGCGTGGCGAGGAGGGCGGCGAGGGCGAGGAGGGCGGCCACCCAGGTGCGGAGGCGGCGGGGTGTGGGGAAGGACGATGCGTGCGTCATTGGGTCTCCATGCCCGGCTCCTGGCGGGCCGTTGACGGGTGGTGGGATTGGGGAGTCAATCAGACAATGGACAAGAACCGGTGCCGGTGCGCAAGTTTCGATCCCCCCGCGCGACAGGCGCCGGTCTCTTGCGCCAAAGCTGGAATCGCCGGCACGGAGCCGGTTCCCGCGCAAGGACTCTCGTGTGCCTCTCCCCGGACGCGCCCCTTGACGCGCGCGCAAGGGTTCCCTTCACTTGCCTGTAGCAGGCGCGGGATTCATGGGATCCGGGAATGGCCTGCGGCGGAGATCGCCCCGGACTGATCGACGGGAAGGTGTTTCATGCACAGAGATTGGTTTAGAGGCGGTATGCGGACGGCGGCCCTCCTTGTCGGCTTCGTGGCGGCGTTGGTGGCGCCGGCGGCGGGACAGGAAATTCGGGCGCGCAGCGGATCCACCCTCGTGCTCGGGGCACGGGGGCAGTTCCAATACGAGGCCTCCGGCGAGGAGGGGGTGCCCGGCACCTTCTTCATCCGCCGCGCCTGGGTCACGATGGACGGTTCGCTCAACGAGCACGTGCGGGGGCGCATCCAGTTCGACGCGCAGGGATCGGCGGTGCTGGAGGCGTACCTGGAGCTGTTGCCCTCGGATGCGTTTCAGATCCAGATCGGCCAGTTCAAGCGCGCGGTCTCCTACTTCTGGCTGGCGGCCAACGCGGATCTGCCGCTGATCGAGCGCGACGGGCGCGTAACCGGCGTCGATCACTGTCCGGGCATCGGAGGCGTCTGCTCATTCGGCCGCCTGACCGACCGGCTCGGCCTTGACGCCTACGAACCGGGAATCCTCCTCACCGGGCGCTTCGCTGAACGCCGGATGGGTTACCGCGTCACGATCACCAATGGCGAAGGGCTCTCGCGGCGCGACGTCAACACCCGCAAGTCCATCTCGGGGCGCCTCTCGACCTACTTCGGGGGCGGATCGCGGCTGTCGGCCTATCTGGCGCTGGACGAGACGCTCGACTCGCGCGGCCAGACCATGGGCGTGCCGGCCTGGGGTGCCGAGCTGGAGGTAGGAAGCTGGAGAAACGGCCCGCACCTCCTGGTCAACGGGCTGCGCGGGCGCAACTGGAGACTGAGCGACGACGCGAACTTCTCCGCCTTCCAGATCATGGGACTCTGGTACCGCCCGCTCCCGGAGGATTCGGGGTTGGCCGGCTGGGAACCGATGTTGCGCGTAAGCTGGGCCGACCCCGGAGCGGAGGCCGGCGCCGGAAGCGTAACCGGCACGGTCATTACGCCGGGAGTGATGATCTACGCCGCGGGCAGGAACGGGATCTCGGCCAATCTGGATCTCTACCGCGGCTCGGACGACCGCAGCCACTGGTCGCTCAAGTTCCAGGCCTTCACCTTCTTCTAACGCGGGTCCGCCGCCGGGGAACCGGATCGCGAGCGGGTAACGGCTCAACGTGGCGAGCGGCTTAACGCGGCGAGCGGGCATGAAGGAACCCCGCCCCCCACGGTTGCCCGCAAGGGACGGGGCGGGGCAGGGGGGGAACGGGTCGGTTCCTGCGGTAGTCCAGGCGAGGGGTTGGCCTCGCACGCTACATGATCCTGCCCGCGGCGGTCACTGCGGGATCTGATCCTCGCAGGCCGCATGTCCGGGGATTGGGTCTAGCCGGAGAAGCTCGCGGCAGCCGCCTCGGCGCTGTCGTGGATGCTCGTCAGGCGAACGAATCCACTGACCTCGAGCACCTCGCGGATGTGGTCCGGCACCCGGCACATGGCGAGTCCGCCCCCGGCCGCGTTGGTCTTTCGGATCGCGATCAGGAGAACCCGGAGCCCCGCGGAGCTCATGTACCTCAGGTCGTTGCAGTCCACCACCAGACCGGTCACCCCGCGATCGATAATGTCGCGGAGTGCCTGGTCGAAGTCCTTGGCGTTGGCGGAGTCCACGCGACCGCTGACCGACGCGACTGCGGTGTTTCCAGAATAGCTGGCTTCCACGTTCATGCTGTTTCTTCCTCCGTTTGCGCCTGCAGCGGCTGAGCGAGACTGAGGCGGTTCCACCCGTCCGTCCGCTCGTAGGAGACGCTGTGGACGAAAGACCGGGTGAGGTGAATGCCGAGGCCGCCGATCTGACGGTCTTCGGCCGATAGCTGCATATCGGGGGTTGCGGCGTCCTGCAGGGGGTTGAAGGGCTGGCCGTTGTCCCGGATCACGGCAGAGATTCCGGCCGCGCCGAAGCGGGCACGGACGCGCACCACCGCGTCGGCGACGTCGCTTCCGGCAAAGGCGTAGGAGACGACATTCGTCAGGAGTTCGTCAAGCGCGAGCTGGAACTTGAAGACGATCCCCATCGGCACCCCCTGCTCCATGGCGATCTCCTCGAATTCCTCGGCCACACGCCGGGGCTCGGCGCTGTCAATTGCGACATTCCAATCGTGTGTGACCTCCATCTCGTTCCTCCTGCGCGCGGAGGTTGCACAGGCATCGGCGCGCCGATGCGAAACCGGTACTGTCGATTCTGCCTGCACTGCCTGCATCGCCCATCCTTGCGCGTACGGTACTCCTGCGGATCCGGTTGACCAGATAAGGTATTCGCGAAGCGCCCGCAAGTCCAGACCCGCCGCGCCCCCTTACCCCCGAGTCATCGGAGGCTCGCCGCTCCGGTGGCGTTCACGGAGTTGCATGGCTAGACTAATCACGTTGGAGGTTGTCGGCCAGTCGGGCCTCTTCCCCCCCTCCCTTCCTCCCCTGGAGAACAACCACCGTGGCCAAGATTCTGGTGGTGGACGACGAACCGGATCTGGAGCTCCTGCTCAAGCAGAAGTTCCGCAAGCGCATCCGCAAGAAGGAGCTGACGCTGATCTTCGCCCAGAACGGGGTGGAGGCGCTGAAGCAGCTCGACAGGCATCGCGATGTGGACATGGTGCTGTCCGACATCAACATGCCCCAGATGGACGGACTCACCCTCCTTCACCAGTTGAACGAGCTGAACCGCGACCTGCGCGCGGTGATCGTGACGGCCTACGGCGATATGAAGAACATCCGTACCGCAATGAACCGCGGTGCCTTCGACTTCATTACCAAGCCGATCGACTTCCAGGATCTCGAGGCCACGATCGCCAAGACGCTGGCGCACCTGGAGGTCATGCGCGAAGCGCTGCGCTCCCGCGACGAACTTGTGGCGATCCGGCGCGAGCTTGGAGTGGCCGCCCGCATGCAGGAGTCGATTCTCCCCACCGCCTTCCCCCGCGACCCCCGCTACGAGCTCTTCGCCTCCATGACCCCGGCGCTGGAGGTCGGCGGCGACTTTTACGACTTTTTCAGCCTGGACGACGGGTGCATCGGTGTGGTGATCGCCGATGTCTCCGGCAAGGGGGTTCCGGCCGCGCTCTTCATGATGGTCAGCCGCACGCTGATGAAGGGAACGGCGATCGGAGAGCGGGACCCGCGCAAGGCGCTCAACGAGGTGAACCAGCTTCTCTTCGAATCCAACGAGGAGGCGATGTTCGTCACCGTCTTCTACGCGGGCTTCGATCCCGCAACCGGGCGCCTCGACTTCGCCAATGCCGGCCACAACCTGCCCTGCGTCGTTAATCGGAACGGCGAGGTGCAACGGATTGAGAGCGATGCGGGGGTGGTGCTGGGGATCCTTCCCGGATTCAGCTTTCCGGGCGGGTCGGTCACGCTGGAGCCCGGAGACGCCGTTTTCTTTTATACCGACGGGATCACCGAGGCGATGAACGAGCAGGGAGAGGAGTTCGGCGACGATGCGCTGGCGGAGGTTCTGGCCACCATGGCGGGCGCCGATGCGAAAGCGATAACCGGACGGGTGGCAGAGGCGGTGCGGGCTCATGCCGGCGGCGCGGACCAATCCGACGACATCACCTGTCTGTGCCTCCGCTACAACGGACCGGAAGGCTCATGAGCGCACGGGCCCTCCTCGCGTTGGCCGCGGCCGTGCTGGTACTCCCCGCGGGGGGAATCGTGTGGGCTTCGGCGGCGGGCGCCCAGTCCGAAGGGGGGCAGGGGGAACACGGGGTCTTCCCGGATTCGATCGTCTTCGGGCAGTCGGCGGCGCAGAGCGGCAATGCGCGCGAGCTGGGCGAAGGAATGAATCTGGGGATCCGCGCCGCCTTCGAGGAGGCCAACCGCACCGGCGGCGTCCACGGGCGTCTCCTCCGGCTGCAACTGCGCGACGACCGCTACGAGGGCGAGCCGGCGGTCGCCAACACGCGCGAGCTGATTGCGCACGGCGTCTTCGGGCTGATCGGCGCGGTGGGAACCCCCACCTCACAGGTGGCCGAGCCGATCGCCAGCGCGGCCGGAGTGCCCTACATCGGCGCATTCACCGGAGCATCGCTCCTGCGCGGCTCCGAACAGCGCTACGTCGTCAACCTGCGGGCCTCCTACGACCAGGAGACCGAAGAGATGGTGGAGCGGCTGACCACCGATCTCGGCCACCGCCGCATCGCCATCCTCTACCAGGACGACAGCTACGGCCGGGCGGGTTGGAACGGAGTGCGTCAGGCGCTCGGCCGCCGCAACCTGGCGCTCGTCGGCGAGGGCACCTATGTACGCAATACCTCGGCGATCAAGCGCGCGCTCCTCGACATTCGCGACTCCGGTCCGCAGGCGGTGATCATCATCGGGGCCTACCGCGCGGCCGCCCACTTCATCCTCTGGGGACGCAAGCTCGGCGTGAACGCGGTGTTCGTGAACATCTCCTTTGTGGGGAGCAATGCGCTGCTGAGCGAGCTGGGGCGGGGCGGCGAGGGCGTCGTGGTGACACAGGTGGTGCCCTTTCCCCGCGATGTCTCGGTGCCGGTGGTGGCGCAGTACCAGGAGGCGCTGCAGGCCGTCGCTCCCGCGGCGCAACCGGGATTCGTCTCGCTTGAGGGCTACCTGGCCGGCCGCCTGGCGGTGGAGGTGCTGCGGCGCTCGACCCGTGCCGATGGTCCCCCGCCGACGCGCGAAGCATTCCTCCGCACCCTGCACGAAGCCGGGCCGATCGATCTCGGGGGATTCATCGTGAGCTACGGACCCGAGGACAACCAGGGCTCCGACGCAGTCTTTCTGACGGTAATCCGGGAGGGCCGCTTCGTTCCCATCACCCGACTGAACCGATGAGCAATCCGGTCCGTACCGTCGACCACCGGCTTCACGACGCCTTCGCGTGGATGCTGGCCCGCTTGCCGCGTTCGCTGGAGCGCCGCGTGCGCAGATGGACGGGGGGCAGGCTCGGGATCGGGACGCAGATCGCGGTCGGGTTGGGGGGCGGGGCAGTGCTGACGGTGATCGTGGTGTTGGTCGCCACGATATTGATGAGCATCATCGACGGGCGCCAGCAGGAGGTGGCCGAGCAGCACATGCCCGACCTGGTGGGCGCCTTCGACGTCGCGCGGCAGAGCGCCGAGCTGGTCCGGGCCACCCCACGCATGGTGGCGGCGACCGACCACGAAGTCCTGAGATCGATCGCGCTCGATGTTCTGGGCAACGAGGAGGTGCTGCGTGCCGCGGTGGCCGAGATCGTCGGCGCCGAGACGGTGGAAGAGGTGGAGGCGGGCGTGGGAGGGCTGATCCTTCCCCTGGTCGACAGCCTGGTGACCGTCGTGCACGAGATTCGCGAATCGGTGGACCGCAGGATGACCTACCAGGTCCGCCTGAGCGACCTGGACGGACAGTTGGCCGAGCTCAGCCTGGAGCTGCAACTGCAGGTGGAACAGGAGGTGGACGACCAGCACTTCTTCATGTACACCGGCTACCGCGAGCTGAATGGCAGCGCCGCCCCGGTGGCGCAGCGACGCACCGAGGCCGAGATCGATCACTACGCGGGCCTGCTGAACTTCAAGGCCTACCAGAACGAGGCCACCGCCCTGATCGCGCAGGCGATCGCCGAAACCGACCTGGGAGTGCTGCAGGCGATTGGGGAACGCACGGCCACCGCGCTCGGCGACGTGGAGAGTTCGCTGAGCCGGATCCGGACCGGTCCCCGCATCCGCCTCGAAACGATGGTCAACCGCCTGGACGACCTCTATTCCTCCAGCGAGGGGGTGCTGGCAACCCGCCGCGGCGTGCTGACCCAACTGGCCCGGGCCGAGGAGCTCGTGGCGCTCAGCAACGAAATCACCGCCGAACTCGAGGCCCGCGTGGAGGGATTGGTCGAGGAGACTTCGCTCTCGGCGCAGGACGCCACCACCGATTCCAGCCGGGTCGTGAGTCTGGGCTTCTGGCTGATGCTGGTCGTGGCGGTCTTCATGGTGGGCTTCGCGTGGTGCGCCTGGCGATTCTTCGGGGAGCGGCTGGTGGTGCGGGTGGGTAGCCTCTCGCGCGCAACGCACCGCATGTCGAAGGGCGATCTGGATGTCAAGGTGCAGATCGAGGGCGACGACGAAGTGACCGACATGGCCGGAGCCCTGGAAGTCTTCCGGCAGCACGCGGTCGAGGTACAGCGGCTGAATCTGGTCGAAGAGCTGGCCGCCGAGGTCCAGGCCAAGAACGACAAGCTGGAGGACACTCTCGACAATCTGCGCCGCACCCAGCAGCAGGTCATCAAGCAGGAAAAGCTGGCCTCGCTGGGGGCGCTGACCGCCGGAATCGCGCACGAGATCCGCAATCCGCTGAACTTCGTCAACAACTTCGCGGCCCTTTCAAGCGAGCTGATCGAAGAGCTGCGCGAAGAGATCCACGCCGACGGGGAAGAGGGCGAAGAGCTGGACCAGGAGTACATCGACGAGATCCTCACCGACCTCGACACCAATGTGAAGAAGGTCAACGAGCACGGGGAACGCGCGAACCGGATCGTCGAGGGGATGCTCTCGCACTCGCGCGACGAGGCGGGACAGGTCGAGCCGGTGGACCTGAACCTGATGGTGGACGAGTACACCAAGCTCGCCTATCACGGAATGCGGGGCGCCGATTCCTCCTTCAATGTGGACATGGTCAAGGAGTTCGACCCGACCGTGGGCAAGGTTGAAGCGATTGCGCGCGACCTGAGCCGGGTCTTCCTCAACATCGTAACCAACGCCTGTCACGCGACCCACTCCCGCCGCCAGAAGTCGGAGGATTCCCAAGAGTACTTCCCCACCGTGACTGTGCGCACCGTGGGCGGAGACGACTTCGTGCAGGTGGAGGTCCTCGACAACGGCACCGGCATCCCGGAAGACATCGTGGGCAGGATCTTCGACCCCTTCTTCACCACCAAGGCGGGGACCGGCGGGACCGGACTGGGACTCTCGATCTCCCACGAGATCATCGAGGAGCACGGGGGCAAGATGGAGGTGCGGACCGAGTCCGGGAAGTTCACCCAGTTCACGGTGACGCTGCCGCGGCGGGGACCCCTCTCCACCGGCATTAGCGCCTGAACCCCTGTCTTGGCCACGGCGAAGAACATTTCCCTGGGCGCCTTCCGTCCGGGCAGGCGGGAGATGCGCGACCTGGTGCGGCTGGCGCTCCCGGTCGCGGTGGTGCAGATGGGGCTGGTCTCGCAGGGACTGGTCGACACCGCCATGGTCGGGCGGGTGGACGCGATCGAACTGGCGGCGGTCACCCTTGGCAACCTCTACTTCTTCGGGGTCGCCGTCTTCGGCATGGGCCTCCTCCTGGCGCTCGACCCCCTGGTGTCGCAGGCCTTCGGCGCCGGCGACCATGACGGAATCCGGCTTGCCGTCCAGCGCGGCCTCCTCCTCAGCCTGATCCTCGGCGCGGTCACGACGGTGCCGATGCTCCTGGCCGCACCCGTCTTCGCGCTACTGCGCCAGCCCGCCGAGGTGATCCCCGTGGCGGCCGGCTATGCGAGCACCATGGCCGCGGGAATGTGGCCCTTCTACGGCTTCATCGTCTTTCGCCAGGCGCTGCAGTCGCTCGGCCGGGTGGCCCCCATCGTCTGGACGATCGTGGCCGCCAATCTGCTGAATCTCGTCGCCAACTGGATTCTGATCTTCGGCAACCTGGGCGCTCCCGCGCTCGGCGCCGTCGGTTCCGGGTGGGCGACCGCGATTTCGCGCTGGTTCATGTGCATCTGTCTTCTGGTTGCGGCCTGGCCGCTGCTCGGTCCCTATCTGCGCAGCCTCCACCGCGAGGCGCTGGCGCGGGCGCCGCTGCTCCGGATGATGCGACTGGGGGCGCCGATCGGGTTCCACCTCTTCCTGGAGTTCGGGGCCTTCGGCGCGATCGGAGTTGCCATGGGCTGGCTGGGTGCGACCGCCATGTCCGGCCACCAGATTGCGGTGAACCTGGCTGCTTTCGCCTTCATGATTCCGCTGGGGATCTCGCAGGCGGCGGCGGTGCTGGTGGGCCGGGCCGTGGGCAGGGAGGATTCGGCGCGCGCAAGGCGTTGCGGGGGCGGCGCGGTGATCCTCTGCTCCCTGGTGATGGCCTTTACCGCCGCGGCCTTCCTGACGCTTCCCGAGTGGCTGGCCGCCCTCTTCAGCACCGATCCCGGGATTGCCGCGGTGGCCGCTGCGCTGATGCCGGTGGCGGGAATGTTCCAGCTCGTCGACGGCTTACAGGTGGTGTGCGCGGGTGCGCTGCGCGGAGTTGCCGACACCTTGCGGCCGATGGTCTACAATGTGCTGGGGTTCTGGCTCTTCGGCCTTCCAATCAGCCTGGTGCTGGGCTTCGCCCTGGGGTGGGGACCGGTGGGACTGTGGTGGGGACTCGCGGCGGGGTTGGGCGCCGTTGCGCTGCTCCTGATGGGCCGGATGTGGAACCGCTTCCGCGGACCGCTCGCCCGCTTCGTGGTGGGGCCACCGCAATAGCCGTACGGGTCCGGCGGCGACCGCCCGGAATGCGCACACGGCCGGCGATCACGGTCCCGCCAAGGTGGCAGCCGTTCGTACGCCTGGGATTGCCGGGCCCGGATGGGTGGCCAACGCGGTGCGGTCATGCGAACTCGCCGACAAACGCGATCTCCGGTTCGAGCTCGTAGCCGGTTTCGCGCGCAACGGTTGCACGGGCCAGCTCGATCAGCGCCATCACCTCGGCCGCGGTGGCGCCCCCCAGGTTCACCACGATGTTGGCGTGCCGGTGGAAAATCTGAGCCGCGCCGTGCAGATGTCCCTTGAGACCGCACTCGTCAATGAGTCGCCCGGCGCCGATCCCTTCGATCTTTTTGAAGATCGAACCCGCGCTGGGGTAGAGCCAGAGATCGGGGTGCCGCTTGCTGCGCCAGGCCAGATTCTCGCGCATCACGCGGCGTAGCTCCGCGATGGGCGTGCGCTCCAGACGCAACGAAACGTCCAGCACGATGTCGCCGGTGTCGTGGATGACGCTGTAGTCGTAGCCGAAGCGGAAGTAGCCGGTGTCGGCCTCGCGAACTTCGCCGCCGGGGGTCAGGATGCGCGCCCCTTCCATGAACTCTTCCCAGAAGACGGTGCGTTCGCGGGCGGGAGCCGGGGCCAGGAAGTGCAGATTCTGCCACACGGCGCCCCCTACCGTGCTCGGAATTCCCACAAAGTGATGCAGTCCCCCCAGGCCCCGCGCCACCGTCGCCACGATCAGATCCGGCCAACTGTCGAGTCCCGCTCCGGCGCGGACGCGTCCTCCCGGCAGAAACTCCAGGGTGCGGATGTCGCAGCGGATCACGACGCCGCGAAATCCCCGGTCACCCACCAGGATGTTGGCGCCGCGGCCCAGAATGAACCAGGGGATTTGCAGCTCGCGGGCGGTCGCGACGGCCCGGCGGAGCTCTGCGGCGGTGCGCGCGCGCACAAGGAGGTCGGCCGGTCCGCCGATGCGAAAGGTGGTGAGAGGGGCAAGCGGCACATTGCGCCGGACGCGCCCGGGGCCGAGGGCACGCGCATATCGGTCGAGAATCCCGGAAGGGGGACGGTCCAGGGCGTCCTGGCGTGAGGTGCGCGGATCCATAGGGCTTGATTCCGAGGCCGGTGCGGGGCGACGATCAGGGAGCGCCGACTTCTCCCGGACCGCCGGCTGAAGGGGTGGCGACCCTGCTACGATAACCCTGCATTATGGCCGAAACGCTGATTCGACTCAACGAAGTGGGCCGCGTCTTCCGCGCCGACGAGACCGAAACGCACGCCCTTGCGGGGGTTTCCCTGCGCGTCGAACGCGGCGAGTTCGTGGCGATCGCGGGACCCTCCGGGTGCGGCAAGACGACCCTTCTCTCGATCCTGGGGCTCCTCGATTCCCCCACCAGCGGCGAGTACCTGCTTGGCGGCGAGGGGGTGGCCGGGCTCTCTCCCGCGCGCAAGGCCGAGCTCCGCAACCGTTCGATCGGATTCGTCTTCCAGACCTTCAACCTGATCGGAAATCTGACGGCGCTCGAGAATGTCGAGCTTCCCCTGGCCTACCGGGGACTTGCCGCGAAGGAACGGCGCGACCGGGCCGCCCGGGCGCTCGCACGGGCCGGGATGTCCGACCGCGAGGGACACTATCCATCGCAGCTTTCGGGGGGGCAGCAGCAGCGGGTGGCGATGGCGCGGGCGATCGTCGGGCAGCCACTGGTCCTCCTGGCCGACGAGCCGACGGGGAATCTCGATTCGGCGAATGGCTCCGCAGTGGTGGCGCTGCTGGACGAGCTTCACCGGGAGGGCACCACGATCTGCATGGTCACGCACGATCCGGGCCACGCCGCCGCCGCCGGGCGCACCCTGCATCTCTTCGACGGCCGCATCGCAAACGAGGGGGAAGCGCCGGTGGGTGGGTGATCGCTCGGCGCGCCCCGGGAGCTGGCCTTCGCCTGGGCATCGCCATGTGACCGCTTGGCCACACGCCGGGGCAGTCCGGGTTAATTTGAAGCACCCCCTTTTCCGGGCTCCTTTCCCCTCTCCCCGACCCACCCTTCCCGGAGACGCCCCGTGACCGACCGAAGAATCCGTGTGCTCGTCGCCAAACCGGGTCTCGACGGCCACGACCGCGGCGCCAAGGTGATTGCGGCCTCCTTTCGCGACGCCGGCTTCGAGGTCATCTACACGGGCCTGCACCAGACCCCCGAGATGATCGTCGCGGCCGCCGTCCAGGAAGACGTCGATGTGGTGGCGATGTCGGTGCTCTCGGGCGCCCACATGACGCTCTTTCCCCGGGTGCGCAGCCTGCTCTGTGCGGAGGGCCTCGACCACATTCTGCTGACCGGTGGGGGAATCATTCCCCGCGAGGACGCAGAAGCGCTGGCGGAGCTGGGCGTGGGACGGATCTTCGGTCCGGGTACGACCACGGGCGAGGCGGTAGAGTACATCCGGGATTGGTTCGCCGGGCGCAAAGACCCCTACTGAGGACCTGGAAATGGAAGGCGGGACCGCGCCCCCCCCGGGCCGGATGCGGGAGTTGGCCGCCGGGCTGATCCGGCTGCGGCGGCGAGTCCGGATGGGTGGCGGCGAGGAGCGAATGCGTCGGCAGCGCGAGCGTGGAAAGCTCCCCGTGCGCGACCGCGTCGACCTTCTCCTGGACGAAGGCGGTGGCTGGGCCGAGATCGGTCTGCTGATCGCCCACGACCGCTACGAGGGGGCCGCGCCGGCAGCCGGGGTGGTGACGGGGGTGGGGGTGGTGGAGGGACGAGAGGTGGTCATCGTCGCGAACGATGCGACGGTCAAGGCGGGAGCGTGGTGGCCCGAGACGATCCCCAAGATTCTGCGCGCGCAGGAGATCGCCATGCGCTGCCGGATCCCGGTCCTCTACCTGGTCGATTCGGCGGGGGTCAATCTGCCCTACCAGGAGGGCGTCTTCCCCGGCCAGTTCGGCGCGGCGCGCATCTTCTACTACAACGCGCTGATGCGGCGTCACCTCGGAATTCCGCAGTTCGCCGCGGTCATGGGGCCGTGCATCGCGGGAGGCGCCTATCTGCCCGCTCTTTCCGATGTGATCGTCATGGTGCGGGGCACGAGCTTCATGGGTCTCGGGGGACCGAACCTGGTGCGGGGCGCGACCGGACTGAAGGTGGAGCGCGAGGCGCTGGGCGGATCCGGGGTGCACACGCGCGCCAGCGGGGTCGCGCACTACGAGGCCGACGACGACGAGGACTGCATTCGCAGACTGCGCCGGATGGTGGCGGAGCTTCCCCGGGAGGGCCGCCGCGAGGGGTTCCCTTCCTTCGCGCTGCCCGTGCGTCCCGCTGCCGATCTCTACGATCTGCTCCCCAACGACCACCGCCTTCCCTACGAGATGGAATCGGTTCTGGACACGGTGCTGGATGGGGACGGACGGGTCGAATTCCAGCCGGACCACGCCGCCGAACTGATCTGCGCCACCGGCTCGGTCGCCGGAATTCCGGTGGGTGTGATTGCGAACCGGCGCCGCATGGTGAAGGATGCGCGTCCCGGCCCACCCCGCTTCGGGGGAATCATCTACACCGAGTCGGCCGAGAAGGCGGCCTGGTTCATCGACGCCATGAACCGGCGGGGAACGCCTCTGCTCTTCGTGCAGGACGTCTCGGGCTTCATGGTCGGACCCGATGCCGAACAGGGCGGCATCATCCGCGCGGGCGCCCGCTTCGTCGAGGCAATGGCCACCGCGGCGGTCCCCAGGATCGTCCTCACCCTGAACCACGCCTCGGGCGCGGGCTACTACGCGATGGCCGGGCAGGGATTCGATCCGGACTTCATCCTCTCGCTGCCGACCGGCAGAATGGGGGTAATGGAGGGAGAAAGCGCGGTGGCGGCGCTCTTTGGACGGGAGCTGGAGCGGTTGGACAACGAGGGAGAAGAGCTGGACGACGAGTTGCGTGCCCGGATGGAGGCGGTCCGGGCCGGGTACGACCGCCAGCTTGAGGCGACCTTCGCCGCCGCGCGCGGATTCGTGGACGCGGTGGTTCTGCCGGAGGAGCTGCGCGACCGGCTGACGCTCCTGCTGCGCGCCGCATTGAACAATCCCGGTCCGCACATCGGGCCCTTCGTACTCCCACCGCTGCCCGGACACCCCGGCTTCCGCGCGGGCCGGCCGGATCCTTCCCCGGCGCAACCGGGGGCGCACCAGCCGTGAACGGCGCGCCACTCAGAATCGCAAGCGGCCAGGGCTTCTGGGGCGACGATCCGGAGGCTCCCGTGCGGCAGTTGGAGGGTCCGATCGACTACCTCGTCCTCGACTACCTCGCCGAGGTCACGATGTCGATCCTGCGCAAACAGCGCTCCCGCGACAGTGGGGCGGGGTACGCGCGAGATTTCCCCGAGCTGATGGAGCGGATCTTCGCCGAGTGCGCGCGACGCGGGGTGCGGTGGTGAGCAATGCCGGCGGAGTCAATGTGAAGGGGTGCGCGGAGGCGGTGGCCGCAGCGGCGGGGCGGGCGGGGGTGGGGGGGCGGACGCGGATCGGGGTCGTTCACGGCGACGACCTGATCGACCGGCTCGACGAGCTTCTGGCCGCCGGACACGAACTCCGCAACCTGGAGACGGGTGCGCGTCTGGCCGGAATCCGCGGCCGCGTACTGAGCGCCAACGCCTATCTCGGGGCGGCTCCCATCGTCGAAGCGCTGCGGGGTGGGGCGGGGGTGGTGGTCACGGGTCGCTGCGCCGACGCGGCCCTTACCCTGGCACCGGCCGCAGCGTCCTTCGGATGGGGCTGGAAGGACTGGGATCTTCTCGCCGCCGGCGTCGTGGCCGGCCACATCAACGAGTGCGGCGCGCAGGCGAGCGGCGGCAACTGCATGGCCGGGTGGTGGACAATCCCCGATCTTGCGCGCGTCGGCTTCCCCATCGTCGAGGCGAACCCCGACGGCAGCTTCGCAGTCACGCGTCACCGCTCGCTCGGGGGCCGGGTATCGCTTGCCACCGTCAAGGAGCAGATCATCTACGAGATCGGCGATCCCGCAGCGTACATCACCCCGGATGTAGTGGCCGACTTCACCACGATCCGGCTGGCAGAGGAGGGACCCGAGCGGGTGCGGGTCAGCGGCGTCCGGGGCAAGCCGCGCACCGGTTTCCTCAAGGTGTCGGCGAGCTACGCGGCCGGATTCCGCGCGGTGGGGACGCTCGTCTACACCTGGCCCGATGCGGCCGCCAAGGCGCGCGCGGCAGACCGGATTCTGCGTGAACGACTGGACCGCCTGGGTGTCGGCTTCGAGGAAGTGCGGACCGAGCTGGTGGGTTGGGACGCCACGCTGGGGGCGCTTGCGGGGGAGCCGCCCGCCGATCTTCCCGAGGTGCAGTTGCGGGTGGGGGTGCGGGGACCCGAACGCGCGGCGGTGGAGCGCTTTACCCGCGAGATTGCGCCGCTGGTTCTGACCGGGCCTCCCTCCGCGACCGGATTCGCCGGGGGACGTCCGCGGGTTCAGCGGGTGATCGCGTACTGGCCCGCACTGATCGAGCGCGCCGCCGTTGAATCCCGCATCAGAGTGGAGTGGATCGACGCATGACACGCCTTCCTCTGCTCGCGCTCGGCCATGCCCGCTCGGGCGACAAGGGCGCGGCCGCCAACATCGGGCTGATCGCATACGAGGCCGGGGATTACCCGCTCCTCTGCGAAGCGGTGACCGCCGAGCGCGTCCGGGCCCACCTGGGGGCGCTGGTGCGGGGACGGGTGGAGCGCTTCGAGCTGCCGAATCTGCATGCGCTCAACTTCCTGCTGCACGATGCGCTGGGCGGCGGCGGCACGATCTCGCTCCGCACCGACGCGCAGGGAAAGGTTCTGGCCAACGCCCTGTTGCGCATGGAGATCGAGGTTCCGGACGAGGTCGCGCGGCGGGCGCGGGGACGGGGGCGGGCGCCGGTGGGCAACGATCCTCCCGCGCCGGGCGCCGCGCCGGTGCTGTGCGAGGTGTCGGCCGCGGGCGTGGCCACGCTGACGCTGAACCGGCCGGAGCGGCGCAACGCGCTCAACAGACAGATGGTGGAGGCCCTGGCCGAGATCCTTGCCGGCATCGACGCGGACCCGGCCGTGCGGGTAGTGGCGGTGCGGGGGGCGGGGGAAGACTTCTGCGCCGGGGCCGACCTGAACGAGATCGCCGAGTCGCAAACGCACGGTCCCCTGCACGGTCTCGCCGACGCGGAGCGCCTCGCCGCCCTCTTCCTTCGCATCCGCCGCCTGCGCCAACCGGTGGTCGCGCTGGTTACCGGGCGCGCACTTGGGGGCGGGTGCGGACTGGCGACCGTCTGCGACCTGGTTCTGGCCCGCGACGACGCCCGCTTCGGCTACCCCGAGGTCCACCTCGGCTTCGTCCCGGCGCTGGTCATGTCCTTTCTCAAGGGCAAGGTGGGCGAATCCACCGCCTTCGAGCTGCTGGTCCTGGGACGTCCGGTCGGCGCGGAGAATGCGGCCCGATCCGGTCTGGCAAACCACGTCATTGCGCGGACGGACTTCGAGCACAGGGCGAAGCGCTACCTGGACGAACTGGCGGCGGTTCCGGCCTCGGCGGCCACGCTCACCAAGCGGCTCTTCCACGGCCAGGGGGGGGCGGGGCTGGAGGACACGCTGGCCCGCGCGGCCGAGATCAATGCAATCGCGCGCCTGACCGGCGACTGCCGAAGGGGCGTGGCGGACTTTCTCTCGCGCAAACGGCGCGGACCCGAGTGAAAGAGACCAGGATGGAAGACAGGCAGACCGACACGGGGGCAACGTCCGGGAGCGGCGACCGCTTCGTCGTCTGGAAGGTGCGACTCTTCATGCTGGGGGCCGCGCTGGCTCTGGGGGGGATGGCGCTCTCCCTCCGGTGGTTGATCTGGACGGCGCTGTTCGTCCTCGCCGCGGGGCTGGCGCTTCGGTTTGCCGGAAAGCGGGAGCCGCGCCGGTAGGGCCACCCTTTGCAGCCGGGCAAAGCGCCACAACCGGCTCCCCCCGACCGCCCCGCCCACCGCGCTGGCAACGGCGACCAAGGCGAAAAAACAGGTTGTCCCATTCAGCCATGTTCGCGCCCCGGGAAATCGCCGTTCTTGTCCCCCATGACGAACGAGCCCCCTGCGTACACGGCCAAGGCGGCGCGGCGCGCGGCCCGCGACACCCTCCGCGAGCGATTCGGCTTCGACTCCTTTCGCCCGGGCCAGGAGCGTCTGGTCGAGGGCGTGCTGACCGGCCGCGACACCCTTGGCGTCCTTCCCACCGGCGGCGGCAAGACCCTCTGCTACCAGTTGCCCGCCTTCATCCTCGAAGGGGTCATCGTGGTCGTCAGTCCCCTGATCTCGCTCATGCAGGACCAGGTCGACCGCGCTTGCCGGCTCGGACTGCGGGCGGTGTCCCTTACCTCGCAGGATTCGCCCGAGGTGCAGGAGGAGGGGCGGCGCGCGCTGGCCGGAGGAAGGCTCGATCTCCTCTTCTGCTCCCCTGAACGGCTGGAGTCGGCCAGGCTGAAGCGATTACTGGCCCGGTGCCGCGTCTCGCTCATCACGATCGACGAAGCGCACTGCATCTCCGAATGGGGACACGAATTCCGCCCTGCCTTCCGCCGCGTCAGGAATCTGCGCGCCCTCATTCCCGCGCCGGTGCTGGCCGTGACCGCCACCGCCACCCCCGCCGTTCGCGACGACATCACCCAGGTGCTCGGCATGGAGGATCCCGTGCGCGTGGTCACATCCTTCGATCGTCCGAACATCCGCTGGCTGGTGGCTCGCGCGGATCCCGGTCCCGAGAGGATTCGGGCCATGGTCCGCATCATCCGGCGCGCACCCCCCGAGGTCGCCGACCGAGCGTTGATCGTCTACGCGCCCACCCGGCGCCAGGTGATTGCGGTTCGGCGCGCCCTCGCCGGCCAGGGAGTCGTCGGCGATGCCTACCACGCCGCCTTGCCGAAGGAGGAGCGCCAGGCCGTGCAGCAACGCTTCATGTCCAGGGAATCGAATGTCGTCGTGGCCACCTGCGCCTTCGGCATGGGAATCGACCGCGGCGACGTGTGGGCGGTCTTTCACTACGCCTTTCCAGGATCGCTGGAGAGCTACTACCAGGAGGCGGGCCGCGCCGGCCGCGATGGAGAGCAGTCGATGGCGCTGGGATTCGTCCACAGGGGCGACTGGAAGATTCCGCGCGCCTTCATGGAACGCGCCTATCCGGATCCGCGCGCGATTCGAAAACGCTTCCGCCGAATGCGTTCCCAGCTCCGGTCACCCGCCCGCAACTCCCCGGCCGCGCTGATCGGCCGCGGGTCGGCGCATGTCCCGCACCTGAAGTGGTTGATGCGTTCCGGCGCGCTGGAACTCAATGGCGACTTCGCCGGCTGGATCGAGAGCTGGCCCGATGGCGAGGAAGAGGGTCCGCCGGGGGTTTCGGGTCCGGCCGCGACGTTGACCGGCCGCCCGCCCGACCTGTCCCCGCTGCTTGCGGCACGCGGCCAGGCGGTGGAGAGACTTCGCGCCATGCAGCGCTACTGCCAACCGCGCAAGTGCCGCCGCCGGGCGCTCTTGCATTATCTTGGGGAGGCCATCGACTGGCGCTCCTGCGGTTCTTGCGACCGTTGTGAACGCCGCCGCTCCCTGGCCTGATGTTCCCTCACCCGGTCCCGCTTCCATTGGCCGCCCCGGCGCATGCACCCACTCCTCCAGCGCGAACACAGCGATCTCCGGGTCGAAGTCCGGCAGTTCGGGCTCGAACGGATCGCTCCGGTTGCCCGCGAAGGCGACGAGACCGGCCGTTTCCCGTGGGCAAATGTCCGCGCCATGGCCGAACGCGGCTGGCTCGGTCTGCCGGTCCCGGAGGAGTTGGGGGGAATGGGCCGCGACGCGCTCGCCTACGCCGTCCTGGTCGAGGAGCTCGCCCGTCACGACGCCAGCCACGCGATCACCGTTTCGGCGCACACCAATCTGGCCACCAGCCCGATCGTCGCCTTCGGGACCGAAGATCAGAGGTCGCGTTTCGTTCCCCCGCTGGCGGCCGGCCGCGTGCTGGGCGCCTTCGGCCTGACCGAGCCGGACGCCGGCTCCGACGCCTCTGGAACCCTCACGCGCGCGCACCGCACCGAGGACGGCTACCGCATCGCCGGGAGCAAGATCTTCATCACCAATGCGGGAGTGGGCGAGGTCCTGGTCGTTACCGCGGTCACCGCCCCCGGCGCCGGCTCGCGCGGAATCAGCAGCTTCATCGTCTGCAAGCCGACGGACGACCCGAAGGCCGCGGAGAGTGCGGGCGTCGGCCACCTTCCCTCGCTGCCCTACTCGGGGGGCGTCACCACCGGCGCCCCGGAGGACAAGCTCGGCTGGCGCGCCTCCGACACGCGCGCGCTCTTTCTCGAAGATGTGCGGGTTCCGGAAGACCAGCGCCTGGGTGCCGAAGGCGAGGGCTTTCGCAACTTCATGCAAACGCTGGATTCGGGCCGCATCGGCATCGCCGCTCTCTCGCTCGGGATCGCTCAGGGCGCCTTCGACATCGCGCTTCACTACACGACCCGCCGCCGCCAGTTCAAGCGCCCGCTCTGGGACTTCCAGGAGGTCCGTTTCGGACTCGCCGATCTCGCCGCCGAGATCGAGGCCGCCCGCCACCTCACCTACGCAGCCGCCTGGCTGAAGGAACGCGGCCGCCCCTTTGGCAAGGAGGCATCCATGGCCAAGCTGATTGCATCCAGGCTGGCGGCGAAATCGGCCCGCACCGCCGTTCAGTGTCTGGGGGCCGCAGGATACACCTCGGAATACCCCGTCGAACGGATGATGCGCGACGCCAAGGCCTGCGAGATCGGCGAGGGCACCGCCGAAATCCAGAAACTCGTCATTGGCCGCCACCTGGTCCGGGAGCAACCCTGAAGAGAGAGATTCTGATCAGCGCCTCGGACGAGGAATCGTGGGTTGCGCTAAAGGAAGACGGCGCGCTTACCGAACTCATGTTCGACCGTCCGGACCGGGACCGCCTTGTCGGCGACATCTACGCCGGGCGCGTGGAGGCGATTCTGCCGGGAATCCAGGCGGCCTTCGTCGATATCGGCGAGGAGAAGGCGGGATTCCTGCACGTCTCCGATCTGGCCGCCAACGGCAGGGACAAGGGGAACGGAAATGGTCCCGGGGGGAGGAATCGCGGCGGTCCTCCCATTCAGGAGGTTCTGGCGCGGGGCCAGAAGGTTGTCGTCAAGGTGACCAAGGAGGCGATCTCGACCAAGGGGCCACGGGTGACGATGCAGCTCTCGCTGCCGGGCCGCTTCCTGGTCTATATCCCCGATTCGGACAATGTGGGGGTAAGCCGCAAGATCGGTCACCGGGGCGAACGGGCGCGGTTGCGCGCCATGGCGGCCGAGGTGGTCGGGAACGGTGGGGGCGGGGTGATCGTTCGCACCGCCGGCGAGGAGCTGACCCAGGAGAAGCTGGTCCGCGAATACCGGCACCTGCGCGAACAGTGGGACCAGATCCGGAAGCGGGCCGCCAGGGCAAAGCCGCCCGCGCTCATCCACCGCGAAGCGAGGCTGGTCTCCGGCGTCATCCGCGATCTCTTCACGAATCGCTTCGAGGCCGTCACGACCGACAACCGCAAGGTGCTTGAACAGATCGTCGCCTATGTGCGCACCTTCGACCCCGAGCTTCTGGACCGCATCCACTTCCACGACGAACCGGCCCCGCTCTTCGACCATGCGGGGATCGAGGAGGCGATCCAGCGTTCCTTTCGCCGCGAGGTGACGCTTCCCTCCGGCGGACATGTCATCATCGAACCAACCGAGGCGCTCGTCTCGATCGACGTCAACACCGGCCGCTTCACCGGCCGAAAGAGGGACCCCGAAGACACGATCCTGAAGACGAACCTGGACGCCGCCCGCGAAATCGCCCTTCAGCTCCGCCTCCGCGACATCGGCGGCATCATCGTAATCGACTTCATCGACATGGAATCGCAGGAGAACCGCGACCGCGTCCACCACGAGCTCCGAACCCACCTGGGACGCGACCGCGCCCGCACGCGCACCTGGGAGGTCTCCGAGCTGGGCCTGATCGAAATGACCCGCCAGCGCGTTCGGCCCTCGCTCCTCCAGGCGCTTACCCAACCCTGCAGCGAGTGTGGCGGCGCCGGCCACATCCGCACCCCGTCCACCGTCGTCCGCGAGATCGAACGATGCGTGGACCGGGCGGCCACCGCCGGCGAAGAGAAGGACCTCCTCATCCATGTCCACCCGCAGGTCGCGCTTCAGGTCATGGAATCGGAGCCGGGATTCCTGCGCAAGCTCTCTCGCCGCACCCGCCTGCGCGTGGATCTCCGCGACGACCCGCTGATGCGCCGCGACGATTTCCGCATCCTCTCGGGCCGGGCCCGGATCGATGTGACCGGGAAGTATCGGGTGGCTTGACCCCACCCCTCATCCCGCTATCTTTCCATCCTGTGTTTCACATCGGTGTTGCAAGGTTTCGGTACTGCACGTCTCACATCGGTGCTGCAACCAGCGTTTCAATCGGGCGTTGCAACCAGCGCCTCCATCGTCCGAGTCCGCCTCCGGGGCTGCGACGCCGGACGGGAGAGCCGGACCTTCCGGGAATCAACCTGTCAACAACAACGGCGGCTATCATGTTTGCGGTAATCAGGACGGGCGGAAAGCAGTTTCGGGCCGAGCCGGGCGCCAAGCTGCTCATTCCCACCATCGACGCCGAACCGGGCGCTACAGTCACCTTCGACGACGTTCTCCTCGCTTCCGCGGCCCAGGGCGAAACCCTGGTCGGCACGCCCACCGTGGAGGGTGCGCGGGTGACCGCCGAGGTGGTAGCGCACGATCGCACGAAAAAGATCATCGTCTTCAAGCGGAAGCGGCGGAAGGGCTACAGGCGAAAGCAGGGGCATCGCCAGGGCTTCACCGTGGTGCGCGTCGGCGAGATCGTTCTCCAGGGAGAGGAGCAGTCGGATGGCTCATAAGAAAGGCGTCGGATCGTCGCGGAACGGTCGCGACAGCAATGCGCAACGACTCGGGGTAAAGCGCTTCGCGGGACAGAATGTGCGCGCGGGAAACATCCTCGTGCGCCAGCGCGGCACCCCCCTCCATCCGGGCAACAATGTGGGACGCGGGCGCGACGACACGCTCTTCGCCACCGCCGATGGAGTGGTCCGCTTCGAGAATTTGCGCCGCCGGAAGGTCGTATCGGTCTATCCCCGGGTCTGATCCGGTCCCCTCCCGCGGGCGGGTCCCATAGCACCGATTCCGGACCGCGAGCCCGAAGACCCGGACCCCGCGTCAGGCGCCCACCCCGGCATTCCCTGCCGGCGCATCCTTCCCTACGTACTGCCGCGACCGGGCCGTCGACATCACCTGCCAGATCACGGTTCGGATCAACTCCTCGTCCAGCCCCTCCTCGCGCGCCCTCTCGGCCACCCGCCGCACCACCGCCGCCTCCCGCTTCGGATCGGTGACCGGCAGTCGCAGGTCTTCCTTCACCTCTCCGATCTCGCGCACCAGCGCCAGTCGTTCCCGTAGTACGCGGATCAACTCCAGATCGCAGGCCGTGATTCGCTCCCGGAGCTCCTCCAGCCGCGCCCGCCCGGACTCGCGGTCAAACCCGGGTGAATGCATCGACGTGGTCGTCCGGCTGCGCCCTTCCCGCCAGGCTGACCCCGACCAGAACCGGAATGTGGACGATCAGTCCCAGAATCCCCTCATGCATGTTGAAGGGCTTGAACTCGGGGGAGAAGAAGAAGAAAACCGACACCGCCGCGCCCGCCAGCAATCCCGCCAGGACCCCCATCGTCGTGGCCCGCCTCCAGTACATCGCCGCCAGCAGCGCCGGCATGAACTGGCCGATGATTCCATACGACGCCAGCAGGATGTCCACCAGCGAGACTCCCTCGGCAAGGGCGAAGAGATAGGCGACCGCGCCCACCACGACGACCAGAACCCGGATGAGGCTGCGTTGCGCTGAATCCGAAAGCCTGACGAAGGGATGCACGCCGTCCTCGACCGCCACCGAAGCGGCTCCGTGCAGGAGCGCGTCCCCGGTGGACATGGAGGCCGAGAGCGCGCCGGCGCAAAAGAGTCCGACCACCAGCGCGGGCAGCTCCGAGCGCAGAATCAGGAAGGGCAGAATGAAATCCGCCTGGTCGGGCGACTCGGGGAAGAGAACGCCGGCGAATCCGATGAGGAAGACGGGAATCAGGAAGAGCTGGAAGGTGGGGAAGAGGATGACGGTGCGGCGCATGGTGGCGTCGTCGCGGGCGGCGAAGGCCTTCATGAAGAGGTGGGGCCACATTGTCAGCCCGATTGCGCTGACCAGAATCGCGGTGGAATAGCCTCCCCAACTCCACGGCTCCCCGCTGCCGTCAAGCCCCGGAAGGGTCAGGAGCTCAGGCCGCTCGGCGAGGATGCGCTCGAACATCGGACCCACGCCCCCGTAGAGCGCGTGTGGCAGGTAAATCCCCAGCGCCCAGGCGATGGCCACCATGAAGACGCCCTGGAAGGTATTGGTCCAGCCCACCGCCGAGACGCCGCTCGTCAGCACGTAGAGCATTACGATCCCGTAGGCAAGCGCCGCCCCGGCCCAGAGCGGGATCGCGCCATCGGTCACCGCCTCGATCACGATTCCCGCGCCGCGCATCTGGATTGTCACGTAGGGAACGAAGGCCGCCAGCGTCAGCACGGCCATCAGCAGAGAGAGCCAGCGCGAAGGGAAGCGTCCGACGAGGAGCTGCGCCTGCGTAACGAAGCCGTGCCGTCGTCCGAGTGCGGCCGCCCTGGGACCCATCGCATACCAGGGCGCCATCCCCAGCACCCCGTAGGTGAGGATGTAGAAGGCCGCCGCGCCTCGCGAATAGGCCCACCCGGGACCGCCAAGGAAGGCGAAGGCCGAGAAGACCGTGGCCCCGGTAATGAAGTACATGACGAGGAGCCCGAAGCCGCGATCGCCGGCCACATAGCCCTGAACGCTCCGCGAAGCGCGCCGTCCCGCCGCCAGCCCGATTCCGAGGGTTGCCGCCAGGTAGACGAAGATGATGACGGCGATCAGGGTGGAGCGGTCCATCAGCGCGTCGCGTTCCCGGTTGTGGCGGAGTCTCGGGCGCGGGCCGTGTCAAGCCGCCAGAAGACGACGAGGCTGCCCAGGATCCAGGCTGCGCACCAGGCCATCTGCAGGGGAAGCCCGAGCACGAAGGGGCGCGGATCGTTGACGAGCGATTGCACCGGCCAGGTCACCGCCAGAGCGAAGGCGATGTGGTAGCTCCAGGCCAGTCGGCGCCAGGTGGTGGAGGACATGGGGGTCGGGGCCTTGACGCTTACGTCTGTCCGATGTGGTGCGTATGCTGCAAGCGCGCCACAGTCTCGGCGAAGGTGTGTATCGGCACGATTCGAAGGGCGTTGAAGGAGGCGAGGCCCGTGTCGACTGCGAAGGCTTCGATCAGGTGGGGCGCGTCCGCCTCAACGATCCAGAGAAACGTGTGTTCCAGCGCCGAATGATACTGGGCCACGATCCGGCGGATACCGTAGCTCTCGGCGAGCAACTCCGGGTCGTGTTCGGCGATGTCCACAAACACGAGGGCGTTTTTCGCAATGTAGATCGGACAGGTTTCCGGTGTGTGACTGCCGTAGATTCCATATAGCATGGGTCAGGGCCGGGTTTCCTTTCTCGGCACCCTCGCGTCGTGCATCGCCGCGTTGTACACGAAGGTGGCCATGATGACGGCGTTTCTGACGAGGTCGTCGATGGGAAGGGTGTCGTAGAAGTCCAGGTTGGTGTGCCCGCCCGTCCCGCCTACGCGCGCCTGCAGGAACTGGAAGGCGGGCAGGCCTGCCCGGTCGAAGGGGATATGGTCGGTGCTGCCGACGCTCCGCGGCGAGATTGTGGTCATGCCGAGGTCGCTGAGCGGCTCCATCCACTCCGCGAACAGGTCGCGGGCGTTCTCGTTGCCCTGGAGCCAGATTCCGCGGTACAGGCCCGGGCCGTAATCCTGGTTGAAGTATACGGAGAAGTCGTCGTAGGCAGGTTTGGGGCTGCCGGGGGTGCCGAAGTGCCTCTCGACGTAGGCGGACGACCCGAAGATGCCCTGTTCCTCGCCGGACCAGAGCGCGATTCGGATCGTTCGGCGCGGCCGGGCGCCCACCGCCTTGAGGATGCGCATTGCTTCGAGCATGACCGCCGTCCCCGAGGTGTTGTCGCTGGCGTTCGGGCTGGCGTGCCAGGTGTCGAAGTGCGCGCCGAGCATGACGACTTCGTGGGCGATGTCGGTGCCGGGGATCTCTCCGATCAGATTGCGCGCCTCGCTGGCCCCCGCTCCGTGGACGTTGCGCACCTCTGCCTCGATGGTTACGGGGATGCCGCGCTCCAGGATCCGGTACATGCGGTTGTAGTGCTCGGGCGTGACCGCAATGATCGGGACCGAGGCGAGGGTGGCGTCCCGGTCCCACATGTCGACCTTCGCGCCGGGACGGGCAAATCCGCGCACCGCGCCGGGCCAGCCGCTACGCGATTCCAGGACGACCGCGACGCCTTCCTCGACGAAGAAGGCAAGCCGCTCGGCGGCGGTGAGGGGGGGATTGGGGGGATCGGCCGACGTCGGCGGTGGGGGCTCCCGGGGTGGTGGTGGCGGCTCGGGCTCCCCCAGCGCGCGCATCTCCTCGTCGGTGCGGCGGGGGGTGCCGCGCGCGAACCGCTCGAGGTTGATGACGGGGGGCGGGGTGGACAGGACCGCGAGGCCGCGCAGCCTCCCCCGCAGGGGGTCCAGATCGCCGCGGGTCCGGACATCCGCGATGACGGCGTCGAGCGTGCGTTTGCCGCCCGTGCCGGGCGTGTGTGCGATCGGATACGCCACCAGCGGCTGATAATCGGGCTCCATCATATGCACCGACGCGTACTCGTTGTCCCAGCTCGCACCGTAGTTCATGAAGGGCTCGCGGTGCGGGTTCTCGAGCCCGATCCGCTGCATCTCCTCCAGCGCCCACTCCTGTGCCCGGTCCATCGCAACCGAATTGGTGAGCCGCGCCCCGATCACGTCGGTCATGTAGGACAGGGTGTTGGGCAACTGCGAGCGGTTGAGTCCCTCATCGCGGATGCGGTCGAGCATCGCCTGGTTGCGGTCCTGGGCCGAACCCCCCAGCGGCACTCCGTCCAGCCCCCATTCCGGGTCGATCTCGATCCCGAGGTGGGCCAGCGCCGTGGCCGCCACATCGACGATGGATGCGGGGTGGGACGCGGCCCAGCTCTCGGTCGCCGGACCGTTCGCGACGATGAAGATCGTCATCTCCTCCGGGGAGTTGCCGCCGTGTCCGCCGTCAGCGCGTCTGCCGTGGTCGGTGCTGATGAGGATCAGCCAGTTCTCGTCCGCGTGAGTGGGCCGGTCGCGGATCGCGTCGAGGAGCATGCCGACATGGCTGTCGGCCAACGCGATGGCATCCCGGTACTCGGCGCCGATCGAGCCGTGCCGGTGGCTGGTCTCGTCGGGGTTGCCCAGGTAGACAAAGAGCGCATCGGGGTCGGCTTCGCTCAGGTGCCGCGCCGCGCGGGCCGCGATCTCGCCATCGGCCTCCGCCCAGCCGAGGTCGTAGCCGTCGACCACCTCCCGCACGTCGATTGCAGCCGGGAGGACCGGACCGGGCTCGTCCGGCAGCTCCGCGAGGGGAACCCAGTCGAGCGCCGCGAAGGTGGCCAGTTCGGGGCGCGCCGCCTCGAACCGCGTCAGGAACGAGGGATACTGCGCGTAGTCGCGTCCCGTGAAGTTGTTGTTGGTCACGCCGTGCTTGTCAGGCCACACGCCGGTCAGCATCGAAGACCAGGACGGGCCGCTGACCGATGGCGTAGTGGTGCGCGCCTCGGCGGTGTACCATCCCTCCTGCACCAAGGCGTCGATGTGGGGCGTGGCCACCTCGGAGAGCACGTCGGGCCGCACGCCGTCGATGCCGATCAGGAGCACCCTGGCGGTACCGCGCGTCGCATCCGCGCCGGGTGCCTCGCCGCAAGCAACGAGGATCAGCGATGCAAGAGTGAGCCGGGCGAGGGGAATCGGATTTTTCATGGCGATATCTACTATGCGGCGCGTCCGGCCGGGTGTCCACCGAACCGGTCTTGACGCGTTGCCGCCGCGAGGTGAGGAAACCCGTCCCCGCCTACCGGTTCGGATCCCACAATCGCGCGCGCTCCGCGAAGACGGTGCTGTCGCGGCGCCACTGTGCATAGCCGATGCGGCGATCGTCGGTCAGCCAATCGATCCTCTGATCCATGCACTCTCGCAGCGCCCGGTCGTCGCGGTCAAGCGCGAAGCCGCCCAACTCCACCAGGGTGTCCAGCGCCGCGACCGCGAACTGTCCGTCCCCGGCCAGCGCCGTGTCGCGGTTGCCGATCTCGCCCCGCGCCACCGCATCGATCGATCCCGCCGCCAGAGCCTCCAGCAGCTCGATTTCTCCCCGGTCGCGTCCGAGATAGACCACCTGAGGCATCGACTCCGACGGTGGGAACAGGAGCGTTCGGCCCTCCAGCGACAGCGACGAGGCCCAAGCCGTGATCCTGAAGGCGTCCGTCCCGTCGGCAATGACCGTCCCGAGCGGCGTCTCGATGCGGGTCCCCGCGGCCAGCACCCCGTCCTCGCCGGCAATTCCGGTGAGCACCAGCAGTCGCGACTCGCCTGTGGTAGCGGGAAGGGCGCCCACCCGGACATCGCGAGTCAGCCGGTCATAGGATGCGTACCGCTCGACCTCCGCAGCGCGTACCAGGAGCGACTGGCGGAAGGCGATGTGCCCCGAAGTGAAGGCCACGACCGGTTCCCCCCCGATGTCTTGCGTGCGCGACTCCAGGATCGCGATGCCGCCTCCCGCAAGGTCGATGCCGCTGTGGGTGGGCAGCAGCCAGATGTCGTCCCAGACGGCGACCGGTGTGCGCCGAAAGGAGAGTCCCGGCTCCTCCATCAGCTCAAGGGCGCTCAGTAGATCGGCCTCGTAGCCCCGGTGCGACGCGAAGTCCGGCGATGCGGGATCCGGATCGGCGCTGTAGCTGACCGGGCCGAAGTACGCGTAGAAGTGAAATTCCAGCGGTTCGTCCCCGTTCGCGCACGCAACGGACGGAGCCATGGTTTCGCGGCAACCCGCCGCCAGCGCAATCGCGGGCAGGGCCGCCGCAAGGGCTCGATTGCCTGTACGCATCGTCGTCTCTCCGGTCCCGGGCTTTCGTACCTCGAAGCTAACGCCCCCGAAAGCTGGGCCGCCGCTTCTCCACAAAGGCACGCACGCCTTCGCGCCCGTCCTCCGAGGCGAAGGCCGCCAGAAAGAGCTCCTTTTCGGCTGCAAGTCCCTCCGCAAGGGATCTTTCGGCCGCTTCCCGCACCGCCGTCTTGACGAGTTGCAGCGCCAGCGGACTCCACCGGCACATCCGTCGCGCCAGATCGCGGGCCGCGGCGATGTGGGCACCCTCCTCCGCCAGGATCTCCACCAGGCCGATCCGGTGCGCCTCCTCCGCGTCGACCAGGTCGCCGGAGAGACCGATCCTGAGCGCCTGTCCCG
This sequence comes from Longimicrobiales bacterium, assembly GCA_965213665.1. Classification (GTDB taxonomy): domain Bacteria; phylum Gemmatimonadota; class Gemmatimonadetes; order Longimicrobiales; family Gaopeijiaceae; genus Bin94. The sequence goes on along the minus strand of CBDBZW010000003.1, from coordinate 1,475,195 downwards.
GTCCCACCAGCCGCGCCAGCCGCTGCGTTCCCCCCGCTCCCGGAATCAGTCCCAGGCGGATCTCGAACTGTCCGAAGCGCGCGGTCGAATCGGCGATGCGAATGTCGCAGGCGAGGGCGAGCTCGTTCCCGCCGCCGATGCAGAAGCCGTGAATGGCGCAGATGACCGGCTTGGGAAAATCCCCCAGCGCGTCATACACGCGGCGATGACGATAGAGGTCGCGCTGCGCGGCCGGGGTGCGCGCCGCGAATTCGCCGACGTCGGCGCCTGCCGCGAAGGCCCTGGCTCCAAGACCATAGAGAATCGCGACGCTCACATCCGCGCGGGAGGCGAGTTCGTCAAAGGTCTCCATCAGCTCGCGGCGGACGGTTTCGTTCAGCGCGTTGAGCTTGGCCGGCCGGTCGATCGCGACCTCGGCGATTCCGCCGGCAACCGAGAGGTGTACCGTGGTCATGGCTCGTTCTCCCAACTATTCGTCCTCCCAAGGGTAGAAGCCGCGGCCGGTCTTTCGTCCCAGGTGGCCGCGCGCGACCATCTTCTCCAGAAGGGCAGGGGGACGGAAGCTCTCCGATCCCAACGCATCGTGCAGGTAGCGCGCGATCCCGAGGCGAACATCGAGGCCGACCAGGTCGGTGAGGCGCAACGGGCCCATCGGGTGACGGTATCCGAGCACCATGGCGCGGTCGATGTCCTCGGGGGTGGCGACGCCCGCTTCGACCATGCGGATCGCTTCGAGGCCGAGCGCAACGCCCAGTCGCGAAGAGGCGAATCCGGGGGAATCGGTCACCACGACCGGTTCCTTGCCGAGCCCGCGCACGAAGCCGAGGGCGCGCTCGAGGGTGTCCGGTGCGGTGCGCGCGCCCCGGACCACCTCCACCAGCGCCATGATGTGGACGGGGTTGAAGAAGTGGAGGCCGAGGAAGCGCTCTTCCCCCCCCAGCCCGGCCGCCATCTCCGTCACCGACAGCGACGATGTGTTGGTGGCCAGGATCGCCCCCGTACCCCCCGCCCCCTCCACCGCGGCGAAGACCTCGCGCTTGAGCGGCATCGATTCCGGCACCGCCTCGACCACCAGCCCCGCCCCCCCCACCGCCTCCCCCAGCTCTCCGGTCATCCGCAGCCGCGCCAGGGTCCCGTCGTGAACCGCTGCCTCGACCTTCCCCAACCGCACCCCCTTCTCCAGCGCGGCCCCGATCCGCGCGCGCGCCCGAGCGAGCTGTCCGGCGTCCACATCGAAGAGAACCGTCTCGTGGCCCGCCATCGCCGCTACCTGGGCGATTCCCGCGCCCATCGTTCCCGCGCCGATCACCGCTACCCGGCCGATTCCGCCGTCGCCGGTCCGCGCCGCGGACGCCATCTCAGCGCCGCTCCACCACGGCCGCGATTCCCTGTCCGACCCCGATGCACATCGTCGCGAGCCCGAGCGCGGCGCCGCGGCGGACCATCTCGTGCACCAGCGTGACCAGGATGCGGGCGCCCGAGCACCCGACCGGGTGGCCCAGCGCGATCGCGCCGCCATTCACATTCACCCGCTCCGGATCGAGATCGAGTTCGCGGATGCAGGGAATCGCCTGCGCGGCGAAGGCTTCATTGAGCTCGGCCAGCTCCAGGTCGCGGGCATCGACGCCGATCCGCTTCAGGCAGCGCCGCGTGGCCGGTACGGGACCCATTCCCATGCGGTGAGGCTCCAGCCCCGCCACCGCAGATCCGCGCACGATCGCCATCGCTTCCAGGCCGTGGGCGCGTGCGGTCGCGGCCTCCAGAACGAGCAGGGCGGCCGCGCCGTCGTTGATCCCCGAGGCGTTGCCGGCGGTAACGGTGCCGCCGGGGGCGAAGACGGGGCGCAGCCGGGCCAGGCTCCGCGCCGTGGTGCCGGGACGGGGGTGCTCGTCCCGCTTGACCGCGACCGGAGGGCCCCTGCGGCGCGGTACGTGCACCTCAACGATCTCGTCGTCGAAGCGCCCCGCGTCGATGGCGTGGCAGGCCCGCGCCTGGCTGATGGCCGCGAAGAGGTCCTGGTCCTCCCGCGTGACGGCGTATTCACGCGCCACGACCTCGGCCGTCTCGCCCAAAGCGATCGTCCACTGGCCGGGAAGCGCCGGATTGGCGAAGCGCCACCCGAGCACCGTGTCGGCCACCTCGGGGGCGCCGCGCGCGTAGCCGCGTTCGGGCTTGAGCATTACAAAGGGGGCGCGGCTCATCGATTCGACCCCGCCCGCAATGAATGCCTTGCCCTCGCCGGCACGGATCGCCTGGGCCGCGCTCGCCACCGCCTGGAGCCCCGAGCCGCAGAGCCGGTTGACGGTCTGGCCGGGAACCGACACCGGAAGATCCGCGGCCAGGAGCGCCATCCGCGCCACATTGCGGTTGTCCTCGCCGGCCTGGTTGGTGCATCCCAGGATCACGTCGTCGAGGCGTTCGGCGGGAAAGCCTGTGCGTTCCAGGAGCGCGCTCAGCAAGGCCGCGGCCAGGTCGTCCGGACGAACCGGGGCCAACGCGCCCCCATGCCGCCCGATCGGGGTCCGCACCGCGCCAACGATCCAGGCCTCACGCACCGGCGCAGCCTCCACCGGCCCTCAAGGTCGGCCGCGCGTTGCGCCGCCGCAGCGCCCCCTCGGTTCCGACCGGATGCATCGCTTCCTCCTGCCACCCCCGCAGCCGCGTCCCACGGTGGTGCCGCGACGAATCCGAGTCCCGTCGCCACCCGGCCTCTGCGCCCTGCATCGCCGCTACCCGTCCAGCGCCACCCACACGCTCTTCAGGTGGGTGTACTTTTCCAGCGCCGAATGGAATCCCAGGTCGCGACCGAATCCGCTCTGCTTGTAGCCGCCGAAGGGCGAGGCGGGGGAGTACTGGTTGTAGGTGTTGACCCAGACCGTGCCCGCATCGATCTCGGCGGCCAGCCGGTGCGCCTTGCCGATGTCGCGCGTCCAGACCCCGGCGGCGAGTCCGTAGAGAGAATCGTTGGCCTTGGCGATCGCATCGTCCAAATCGTCGAAGGGGATGACCGCAGCCACCGGACCGAAGATCTCTTCGCGGGCGATCGTCATGGCGGGGTCCACATCGGCAAAGACCGTCGCGGTCACGAAGTTGCCGCATCCGCCGACCTTCACCCGCTCCCCCCCCGCCACCAGCCGCGCCCCCTCGCGCACGCCCGCATCGATGTAGCCCATCACCCGGTCGAGCTGTTCCTCGCTGACGATCGCGCCCAGCCGGGTTGTCGGTGCCAGCGGGTCGCCCACGGTCATTCGGGCGGCCAGTCCCCGCAGCGAATCAACGAAATCGTCGCAGACGGACCGTTCCACCAGGATCCGGCTTCCGGCCGCGCAGACCTCGCCCTTCCCGTAGAAGACGCCCATCGAGGCTCCCTTCGCCGATGCCCGCAGATCGGAGTCGGCAAAGACGATGTTGGGGGACTTTCCGCCGAGCTCGAGCGTGACCTTCTTTAGGGTGGCCGCCGCCTCGCGCATGACGATTCGTCCCACCCCGGTGGAGCCGGTAAAGGAGATTGCGTCCACCCCGGGATGCCGCACCAGCGCCGCGCCCGCCTCTTCGCCGAAACCGGGCACCACATTCAGCGCGCCCGGAGGGAATCCCGCCTCGGCCGCCAGTTCGCCCAGCCGCAGCGCGGTCAGCGGGGTCTGCTCCGCCGGCTTGAGCACCACCGTGTTCCCGCAGGCCAGCGCCGGCGCGACCTTCCACGCCGCCATCGAGAGGGGGAAGTTCCAGGGGATGATCGCGCCCACCACTCCGACCGGTTCGCGCAGCGTGTAGTTGAGGAAGGGACCCGGCACGGGAAGGGTGTCGCCCTGCACCTTGTCGGCCAGACCGGCGTAGTAGCGGAGCGTCTGCGCCACTCCAGGCAGATCGATTCGCCGCGACTCGAAGAGCGTCTTGCCGTTGTCGCGGGTCTCCAGGAGCGCCAGCTCATCGGCGTTGGCATCCACCAGGTCGGCCAGCCTCCAGAGCAGTCGCGAGCGCTTGTGCGGACTCATCCTGCGCCAGCGGCTGTCGGCGAAGGCGGTCCGCGCCGCTCCCACCGCCCGGTCGATCTCGGCTCCGCGCCCCCGGGCCACCTCCGCGAGCACCTCGCCCGTTGCCGGATTGAGGGTCGCGAAGGTGGCGCCGTCCTGGGCGTCGGTCCATGCGTTGCCGATCCAGAGCCGCCCCCGCAGCGGCGCTTCCCGCGTGCTCACCGGGTCCTGGCCAACCCGCCGGCCGGGAACACCCCCCTCATGAACCGGCCCCACATGAACCGGCCCGTCATGAACCGGAAAAGTCCGGCTTGCGCTTCTCGACATAGGCGTTCAGCCCCTCGCGCGCGTCGTTGCTAGCGAAGAGTTGCTGCTGAAGTTCGCGCTCCAGCGCCAGCGCCGTCTCGAAGGGGATCTCGGCCCCCGTCTGCACCGAGCGCTTGATCAGTCCCACCGCCTTCGAGGCCCGCGCCGGAGGACAGAAGGACCGCGCGTACTCGATCGCCCGCTCCGTGAACTCGTCTCCCGTTTCGGTCTCCCAGAGCTGGTTGACGATTCCAAGCTCCAGCGCCCGCTCGAAGCCGAAGGTTTGGCCGGTGGCCATCAGCTCGATCGCCTTCGCCTTGCCCACGAGCCGGGCCAGCCGCTGCGTCCCCCCCGTCCCCGGCAGCACCCCCAGATTCACCTCCGGGAGTCCGCACATGCTGCGCCCCGCGCGCGCGATCCGCATGTCGGCCGCCATGGCGATCTCCAGGCCGCCGCCGACGGTGTGGCCATTCAGCGCCGCGATCACAAGCTTCGGGGTCTGCTCCAGGCGGTTCAGCGTTTCGTTGGCGTGCAGGCAGAAGTTGTACTTGAAGCCGGTCGTCACCTTCGCCAGCATCCCGATGTTGGCCCCGGCCGAAAAGAATTTATTGCCCTTGCCGGTCACGACGATCGCATGGACCGCGTCGTCGAAGCGCGCGCTCAGGATCGCGTCGTCCAACTGGCGCATCATCTCGTGGGTATAGGTGTTGGCGGGCGGATCGTCGAGGGTGAGGAGGGCGACGCCTTTGCCGGCGTCATCGTATCGGATCAGCGTCTGGTCGGTCATTGGGTGCGGGTCCGGGGGGAAGGAAGCAACTCGGGGGGATTCGATGGCCGCGCGGGAGCGCGCCGTATATGGCGATCAAGATAACACGCAGGCGGCGCGTGCGGCCGGACCGGTCTTGCCGCGATCCCGGACGCGTGGGTTACATTCCTCCACATTCCACAGACAGCAGGAAGGCATGTCATGGCTGGAAGGCATCTTTGCACCGCGATCGACGCGGATTTCCCCGTCCCCGCGGGAGCTCGCGTCCGCCCGGCGCGTCGCGTTTCTCCGGGACTGTGCGCCCAGGTCGCCGTCGTTCTCCCCCTGTTGTTCGTCGTGGGCGGGACATCGGCGCAGCAGGTCGTGCGGGTTCCCGTGTCCGGGACGATCGAGATGGGGCTGGCGCCCTTCGTGGAACGCACCCTGGCCGAGGCTGCGGCCGAGGGAGCGGGCGCGGTCATCCTCGAAATCGAGACTCCCGGGGGACGGGTCGACGCCGCCGAGAGGATCACCAACGCGATCAGCCGCTCGCCGGTGCCCGTCTACGCCTGGGTGAACATGCACGCCTACTCGGCCGGGGCGATGATTGCGATCGCCACCGAAGGGATCTTCATGCAGGGCGGCGCGGTGATGGGGGCCGCCACCCCGGTGGACGGGAGCGGCACGAAGGCGCCCGAGAAGATCGTCTCGGCGATGCGGGCCCAGATGCGCGCGCTGGCCGAGGCGCGGGGGCGCAATCCGCTGGTGGCCGAGGCGATGGTCGACGAGGGGCTCGCGATCGAGGGCGTGGTGGACGAGGGGAAGCTCCTTACCCTGACGACCAACGAGGCGGTGGCGCTCGGCTATGCGGTGGCGGTCGAGGGCTGGGACGATGTGCTGGCCGAGATCGGGATGGGTGGGGCGGAGGCGGTGCGGGCGGAGGTCAACTGGGCCGAACGGATCGTGCGCTTCTTCACAAACCCGGTCATCGCGCCCTTTCTCCTGAGCCTGGGCTTCCTGGGACTGCTGATCGAAATCCGGACCGCGGGGTTCGGGCTGGCCGGAGCCGCCGGACTGGTCTCGCTGGGACTCTTCTTCGGGGCGCACTACCTGCTGGGGCTGGCCGGGGCGGAGGATCTGATCCTGGTTGCGGCGGGGATCATCCTCATCGCGGTCGAGGTCTTCGTCATTCCGGGCTTCGGCGTCTTCGGCATCGCGGGGGGCGCGGCGCTGCTCGGCGGTCTCTTCATGGCCCAGATCGGCTCGCTCCCCTCGTCGGACGACCTGATGCGCGCGGCCGGGGTGATGGCTGTGGCGTCGGTGATGGTCACCTTCGCCGCCTGGGGGTTCTTCCGCTCGCTCTTCGCCAACCGCCGACTGGCCCGGGCCGGGATCATGCTCCCCGAAGCAACCGACCGGCAGGGGGGCTATACCTCCGCCGATCCGCGACCGGAGCTGGTCGGAGCCGAAGGGGTTGCGATCACCTCGCTGCGGCCCTCCGGGGTGGGGCTCTTCGCCGATGAACGCCTTGACGTGGTGTCCGAGAGCGAGTGGATCCAGGAAGGCACCCCCATTTGCGTCGTCAGCTCCGAGGGATACCGCCACGTCGTCCGTCCGGTGACCCGCGGGCGACTTTCGCAAGGCTGAACCGGAAATTCCGCGCCGGCCACGCCAGCCCGGCCACTCTACGAATCAACTCCGCACGAGGCCGGGTCTCGCCACCGGTGCCGCAGACGGTATCTTTCCGGTAACGAGATGCTGCCCGTGCCACGAGCGACGGTACCTTTCGAGTTACGAGATGCCGCCCGTGCCACGAGCGCCGGCCTTCCGCCCCGACCCCACCCGAACCGACAGGCTGACCGACACATGGAACCCTTCGCCGTTCTCATCGTTCCCTTCCTCATATTCCTTGCCGTTCTACTGCTCTTCTGGGCGGTCCCCGTGCGCCTTTGGATCGAGGCGACCTTTTCGGGGGTTTCGCTCGGGTTGGGCAGCCTGGTCGGGATGCGGCTCCGCAAGGTGAGTCCTCCCTCGGTGGTGCGTCCGCTGATCGCATCGACCAAGGCCGGACTGCCGCTGGATGTTTCGCATCTGGAGGCCCACTTCCTGGCGGGCGGCGATGTGGACCGGGTGGTGCGCGCGCTGATCAGCGCCGACAAGGCCGCGATCGAACTTCCCTTCCAGCAGGCGGCGGCGATCGACCTGGCCGGACGCGACGTCTTCGAGGCGGTGCAGGTCTCGGTCAATCCGAAGGTGGTGCAGACACCCCGCGTGGCGGCGATGGCCCGGGACGGGATTCAGTTGATCGCGATTGCGCGGGTCACGGTGCGGGCCAACATCAACCGGCTGGTCGGGGGTGCGGGCGAAGAGACGATCCTGGCGCGCGTCGGCGAGGGCATCGTGTCGACGATCGGTTCGGCGAATTCGCACAAGGCCGTGCTCGAGAACCCCGACGCGATCTCCAAGACCGTGCTGCAGAAGGGACTCGATTCCGGCACCGCCTTCGAGATCCTCTCGATCGACATCGCCGATGTGGACGTGGGAAAGAACATCGGGGCCGAGCTTCAGACCGACCAGGCCGAGGCCGACAAGCGGGTGGCGCAGGCGCGGGCCGAGGAACGCCGGGCGATGGCGCTCGCGCGCGAGCAGGAGATGCGGGCGCGTGTTGAGGAGATGCGCGCGGAGGTGATCGCGGCCGAAGCGCAGGTTCCGCTGGCAATGGCCGACGCCTTCCGGAGCGGCAACATGGGAATCATGGACTACGCGCGGTACCGCAACGTCGAGTCCGACACGCAGATGCGCCGGGCGATCGCGGAGGGCGACGAACAGTCCGAACAGCCGCAGAGCTAGGGGAGGCCACCGATGGATCTGCGCCTGGTCGCCATCCTGATGGCCGTGGCCATCGTGATGGACATTGTGGGAAGGATGACGCGCCGCCGCATGGCCGATGAGGATCCGGCGCAGAACGGGGAGCAGGGAAGCGACTTCCTGGCGGCGTTGGCGGAGGCCGGGAGGGAGCGGCCGGAGGGGACGGGGCCGGGGCGGGAAGGGGATGGGGAGGCGGGCCGGGGCGGGGAGTGGGCGCGAGGGCGGACGGAAGAAGGCGCGCGCGAAGTGGCCCGGGTGGCGCCGCCGCAGCGAGAACGCGAACGGCCGCCGTCGGTCTTTGAGGTGCTGGCCGGGGTGGCCGCCCCGGCGGGGGTGGAGGCCGCGCGCAGGGCCGGAGTGGTGGCGGCGGGGCGGGGGACGGGCGGGGCTGGGCGAGTGGCCGAAGCGCCGGATGCGGTGGTTGCGGGGCGGGATCGCGGCCGGGCGGTGGAGCGAACGCCGCCAGGGCGCGAGAGGGATTCGCGGCGAGAGGGGGGTGGGGTGGAGCGGGGGGAGACTTCGCCGCCGCTCCCGGGTCCCGCCACGGTGCGGGCGCGGAATCGCGTATTGCGGCCACGGCTGAAGGGGGACCGGCAGTTGCGCAAAGCGTTTGTTGCGCGAGAGATCCTGGGTCCTCCGGTTGCCCTGAGAGACGGCGCCGAAGCGGCAAGCCGGAACGACATCAGGTGACTCCCGGCCGCTCTGGTTTTCCCCCCGGCGCAAGACCGTCCCCGTGACCTTCGAAATCGCCTTTGTGCTGGCGGTGGCGGCGACGGCGCTGGTCCTCTTCGCCATGGACCGGATCCGTCTCGACCAGCTCTCGATGGCGATTCCCGTCGTGCTGTTGCTGGCCGGGATCATTCGGCCGGCCGAGGCGCTCTCGGGGCTGTCCAGCGAGGCGACGGTCACCGTGGCCGCCATGCTCGTGCTGGGTCTGGGTCTCCGCAAGACGGGACTCGTGGCCGCGATCGGAATCTGGGCGCGCACGGCGCCGCTGGGCGGCAAGACGCTTCGTCTCTTCGTCCTCTGCCTGCTGGTGGCTTTCCTCTCGCCCTTCCTCAACAACACCGCCGTCGTGATCGTCTTCATCCCGGTCTTCGCGGCGCTTGCGGAACAGGCCGGCGAGCCGCCCTCCCTCTACCTGATGCCGCTCTCGTTCGTGGCGATCATGGGGGGCACCGTCACCCTTATCGGCACCTCGACCAACCTCGTCGTTCACGGCGAGGCGGTCGCGCGCGGCTACGACGATCTCAACATGTTCTCGATCGCGCCGCTGGGGCTGATCTGTCTGGCGGTGGGCATGCTCTATCTCTTCACGATCGGCCGCCACCAGATGCCTCGCCGCGAGCGGCCCCCGGATCTCGCCCGCCGCTACGGAGCGCGCCGGTTCACCACCGAGCTCAAGGTTGGAGCGGACTCCCCCGCATCCGGAAGCACCCTCGCCGAACTGCGCTGGGGCGAGCGCTACGAGATCGTGATCGCGGCGATCGAGCGCGCCGGACGACTCATCTCCCGGCCCGCGGGCGAACGGGTGATCGAATCCGGCGACCGGCTCTATGCCCAGGGCTCCGCCGACAGCCTTCTGCGGCTGGCGCAACGGGAACGGCTCGAGACGCCGGAGCACGCGCACGGCCTGGTTCCCGATGCAGCCGCCGGGGCCGAGGGCGACCGGATGGTGGAGATGATCGTGGGGCCCGGTTCGGCACTGCTGGGGCGTACGCTGAGGGATCTGAACTTCGCGCAGCGCTACGACGCGACGGTGATCGGCGTCCAGAGCCACGGCACCAGCGTCACCGACCGCATGGCGCAGCTTTCATTCTCGGTGGGCGACATCCTCCTGTTGAGCGGGAAGGCCGCCGCGCTCGACCGTCTCTCCGGGGAGCCGGGATTCATCCACATGTCCGAGGTGGAGCACCGGGCGGGGAACCGGCCAGGCGCGGGATTCGCGGCCGCGATCATGGCCGGAGTGGTGGTGGCGGCCAGCGTGGGCCTGCTTCCGATCTCGACGGCGGCGCTGGCCGGAATGATGCTGATGATCTTCACCGGGTGCGTCCGCGTCCCCGAGATCTACGCCGAGATGGATTGGCTGGTCGTGTTTGTGATGGCGGGACTGATCCCCCTGGGACTGGCGATGGAATCGACGGGCGCGGCGGCGTGGATCGCCACGGGCGTTGTCCAGGCGACGGGGGGGCTGGGCGAGGTCGGCTTGATCGCCGCCTTCTATCTGGTAACGGCCGCCCTGACCGCGGTCGTGGCCAACACCGCCACCGCCGTCATGCTCACCCCGGTTGCCATCCTGGTCGCCGAGAACGCCGGCATGAACCCCTCCGCGCTCCTCGTCACCATCATGTTCGGGGCCTCGGCCTCCTTCGTAACCCCCTTCGGCTACCAGACCAACGTGATGATCTACGCCCCCGGCGGCTACCGTTTCACTGACTTCATCAAGGTGGGCGGACCGCTGAATCTGCTTTTGGCGATCGTGGCCTCGCTCTGCATTCCGTTGTTCTGGCCGAGTTGATCTGATTGAACCTGTGCGGCGCATGAAAGCCTTCCCGATCAAGGCAAGCGCCTGCCCTCTTCGAGTTAGTCGGCCGCCACTGCAATCTTGACGACTGGTTTCCCCATCGCCTTCTCAACCAGCCGACTTAGTCGCCGTCGGCGATCTTCGAGGAAATCATCGCTTTCCGGTCTTGCCTTCCCGCAAGTCAGCCCTTCTCAACTCGTGCGTATGCAGCAAACTGATTCCCTGGAGGAACTCCGTGGCTTCCGTGCCCTTGAGGAGCGCGTCTTCTTCCAGTCGCTTCTTGCGTGACTCGGCTCTACGAACCCGTGGTCCGAACCAGTCGTCCCGCAAGTTGTAGCCTTCCGCTGCGTAGCTCGCCGTCACCAGTTCGAACACGGTCAGGGGTTCCCCGCCGGTATTCACCTTCTCGAATACCAAGCAGACGGCTTCCTTAGTGGTCTCCTTCCCCAACTGGATCACCGGGATCTGATAGTTGCGAAAGGGCTTCAGCACGTGTCTCCAAAAATCCATATATAGAGTCGGAATTGGTCGGGCGCGACCTCGTGCAACGTTGTCTCCCAGTCGTCCGAATCCATAATTTGACTGCATGGAAAATGGAGTTGCTGGCACTCCAGTTCGGCGGTCGACAAATCCAGCTTCACGTCGCGGCCGAAGTTGGTGCGTAGTTGCCTGTTCTTGTCGACCGCGACCACCGCCTCGTCGAGCGCGTGAGGAGCTTCCATAGCTCGCCTGATATCGAAGTAGTAATGGCGCTTGATCTTCTTGCCCTTGGCGGTCTTGGTGCGTACCGGCGTGTCAAGAGAAATGGCTTGGGTCAGGGTCGTGAGACGCTGCTGTCCATCCAGTATTAGTCTTTCTGGCTCCCGGTTCCTCGGAACGCTTTTTTCCAGCCCTTCCACGGGGCGGGTCTGGAAGCGAACCTCGCCACCGGCTTTGTGCAGCATTATGGCCCCGATCGGGAACGATCGACCAATGCTCACGAGCAGATCGCGGATGTGGTCGTCGTCCCACACCCAGCCACGCTGGAAGTCTGGCAACTGGATCTTCCCTTCGGTGATTTCGCGCAGTAGATCGGTCAGCGAGGCTTTGGTACTGCCGAAGGTCGTCATACCGGCTTCTCGATGCCTCCCGGAATTGAGTGTAATCTGGCCAAACGGAAAGATTGACGACGCGCGGATCCGTGGTGTTCAGCGCCTCCGGCTCGCCTCCCGCGAACTCCCTGGCGGGCGCTCCCCCCCCTCACCCCGCCAGCCTCCGCAGCACGGTCTGCAGAATCCCCCCGTTCCGGTAATACTCGACCTCAACCTCCGAGTCAAGCCTCACGACGGCCTCGAACGCGACGACCGAGCCGTCCTCCCGGCGCGCCCTTACGCCGACCCGCCCCCCCGCCCCCAACCCCGTCGCGATCCCCGCGATGTCGTAGATTTCCGTGCCGTTCAGCCCGAGCTGCGCGGCCCCCTCGCCGTCCTCAAACTGTAGCGGCAGCACACCCATCCCCACCAGGTTGGAACGGTGGATGCGCTCGTAGCTCTCGGCGATCACGGCGCGGACCCCGAGGAGCATCGTTCCCTTTGCCGCCCAGTCGCGCGAACTCCCGGTTCCGTACTCGCGCCCGGCGATCACGACCAGGGGCGTTCCGGACGCGCGGTACCGCTCCGACGCCTCGAAGATCGTGGTCGTCTCGCCGCTTGGCATGTGGACGGTGTAGCCGCCCTCCTTGCCGTCGAGGAGAAGATTGCGCAGCCGCACATTGCCGAAGGTTCCCCGCATCATCACCTCGTGATTTCCGCGCCGCGCCCCGAAGGTGTTGAAGCGGATCGGCGCCACTCCGCGGTCCTGGAGGTAGCGGCCGGCGGGTTCGTCGCGGGGAATCGCGCCAGCGGGGGAGATGTGGTCCGTGGTGACGGTCTGGCCGAGAAGCGCCAGAACGCGGGCGCCCTCGACGTCGGCCAACGGGGCCGGTTCGGCGGTCATTCCCTCAAAGAAGGGTGGATTCCGGATGTAGGTGGACTCGGAATCCCACTCGTACAGGCTTCCCTCTTCCGGCAGGGGAAGCGCCCGCCAGTGCTCGTCGCCGTCGAAGACGCGGGCGTAGCGTTCGTGGTACATCGCGGGGCGCAACGAGGACGCCACCGTGTCGCGCACCTCCTCCGGCGAGGGCCAGATGTCGGCCAGGAAGACCGAGCGGCCGTCGGCGCCCTGGCCCAGCGGCTCGTTGTAGAGATCGATGTCGATGCGGCCGGCGAGCGCAAAGGCCACCACCAGCATCGGTGAGGCGAGGTAGTTGGCGCGCACCAGGGTGTGAATACGGGCCTCGTAGTTGCGGTTCCCCGACAGGATCGACGCCACCACCAGCCCGTGATTGGCCACCGCCTCACCCACCGCTTCCGGCAGCGGACCGCTGTTGCCGATGCAGGTCGTGCACCCGTAGCCCACCAGGTTGAAGCGCAGCTCCTCCAGGTAGGTCATCAGCCCCGCGGCCTCCAGGTAGTCGGTGACGACTTGCGAGCCGGGCGCCATGCTCGTCTTCACCCAGGGCCGGACCTCCATTCCCAGCTCGCGCGCCTTCCTCGCCATGAGCCCCGCGCCCACCATCACCGACGGGTTGGAGGTGTTGGTGCAGCTCGTGATCGCGGCCACGACGATCGTTCCGTCGCCGATCTCGACGCGCTTCCCATCGATCTCGATTTCGACCGTCCTGCGCACATCCGCCGCGACGGCCGTCCCACCCCCCCCATTCGCCCCGCCCGCGTCTCCCAAATCGAACCCGGCCGGCACCAGGGCGGGGAGATCGCGCGCGAAGGCGGGCCGCACATCGGTCAGCGAAATCCGGTCCTGCGGCCGCTTCGGGCCCGCCACGCTCGGCTCAATCCCCGAGAGATCCAGCTCCAGCGTCGTGGTGTAGTCCGGATCGGGTGTCTCGCCGGTGCGAAAGAGCCCCTGTGCTCGCGCAATCCGCTCCACCCGCGCGACCATCTCCGGACTCCGGCCGGTGCCTTCCAGGTAGCGCAGCGTCTCGCGGTCCACGGGGAAGAAACCCACCGTTGCGCCGTATTCGGGCGACATGTTGGCGAGCGTCGCGCGGTCCGGCAGACTCAGCGCCGACAGCCCGGCCCCGAAGTACTCGACGAAGCGTCCCACCACCCCGTGCCCGCGCAGCATCTCGGTCATGCGCAGCACCAGATCGGTGGCGGTGGCGCCCTCCGGAAGCGTCCCGGTCAGCTTCACGCCCACCACCTCGGGCAACAACATGTAGTACGGCTGTCCCAGCAGCACCGCCTCCGCCTCGATTCCCCCCACCCCCCAGCCCACCACCCCGAGGCCATTGATCATCGTGGTGTGCGAATCGGTCCCGACCACCGTGTCCGGACAGGCCACATGCACCCCGTCCACCGCCCGCCGGTGAATCACCGAGGCCAGGTACTCCAGGTTGACCTGGTGGACGATTCCCGTTCCCGGCGGCACCACGCGGTAGTTCTCGAAGGCCTCCTGGGCCCAGCGCAACAGGGCGTAGCGTTCGCGGTTGCGCTCGTATTCGCGTGCCACATTCTTCTCGAAGGCGTACCCCGTCCCGAAAAAATCGACCTGCACCGAGTGATCGATGACGAGATCGGCGGGCACCAGAGGATTGATCTTCGCCGGATCGCCTCCCAACGCCCGGATTCCGTCGCGCATCGAGGCCAGATCCACGATCGCGGGCACCCCGGTGAAGTCCTGCAACACCACCCGCGTGGGCATGAAGGGAAAGTCGGCCCCGGCATGGGCGGGACTCCATGAAGCCACAGCTTCGACATGCTCGGTCGTGACCTGGCCGTCGCCCGCGTTGCGCAGCACATTCTCGAGCAGGATCCGAATGGAGAAGGGCAACCGGTCGAGCGAGGCCAGCCCCAGCTCCTCGAGGCGGCCGAGGCGGTAGAAGGAGGTGGGTCCCTCCGGGAGGTCGACGGTGGCAAGCGCGCCAAGGGGATCGGTGAGTTTCGGCACCAGGATGGGGCTCCGGGGTGGGGGGGAAAACGGCGTGGACGGAAGCAGTCAGGAAGCTAGCCAGCCCGCATTTCCTTCGCCAACAACGGCGGATTGAGGCCAACGAAGCCGGTCTCGCACCAACGGATCGCCGGGGTGGCCTCTCCCAGGCCGTTACCCGAACGTCTTCCCGAACATCCGGCCCGCAAGACGCCGTCCGGTCGCCGGCCCGGAGGATCCGAAGACGTTATCGTGGACCTCTAGCTCCCGCGCACATCGCGGCGGTGAGGGACGAAGACATCGACGTCAGCGCTGCCCCCAACCCTTCTCGCGGACGCTCCCGCGGCGTTAGCTTCATCGTCCTCCATTCAGGGCCGGGGTGGCGGAACCGGTAGACGCGAAGGTCTCAAAAACCTTTGCCCTTGCGGGCGTGAGGGTTCGAGTCCCTCCCCCGGCATTCAGGCGGTTGGTTGGGCGCCGCCGCTCCCGGGCGAAGCCGCGGCGGACAGGCCGTCATTTCCGGAATTGCCCACGGATGCGTTACTCTGTTGGCGGCGCGAAGATCCCAATCCAACCGGAATCGGGTCCAACCCATCGAACCCGGATAGCCAGACCCTAAGGAGTGACAGGAAAATGAAGAGACGCAGTGGAATGCTGGCCGTCGCGGGACTCGTCGCGGCGGGAGTCATCGTGGTGAGCGCGGCGCCGGTGCTGCGGCCCGGATCCTCCCCGGCGGGCCCCGACGCCGCCATCGCCGGAGCGGCCGAGATGGTCGTCTACAAGTCCCCCACCTGCGGCTGCTGCAACGGCTGGGTGGAGCACATGCGCGCGGCGGGATTCACCGTGCGGGCCGAGAATGAGACCGACATGGGTGCGGTCAAGGATCGCGAGGGCGTTCCCCTGGAGCTTTCCTCCTGCCACACCGCGATCCTGGGCGACTACGTCTTCGAGGGACACATTCCCGCGCCGGTCATCCAGCGCTTCCTCGAACAGGCCCCGGATCTGGCGGGGCTGACCGTTCCCGGAATGCCGGTCGGTTCCCCCGGAATGGAGGGACCGAACCCGGTACCCTACGAGGTGATCGCCCTGGGGCGCGACGGCAGCCGCACCGTATACGAAACCGTGCGCCCGTAGCGGAGCACGGCCCGCGCTGGTAGATTCCGCTCCCCCGTGCAACCGCGGCTTTAGGCCGCGCACCCGGACCTCCCCCGCCCACCGCAATCCGCGGCTCCTTCAGCCCCCCACCCCGACTCTCCGATTCCCATGGCCGACAACACGCCGCGAGAAACCCTCACGATCACCGACAACCGCACCGGGCGACAGTATGAGGTGGAGATCCGCGACGGCGACGTCATCCGTGCGATGGACCTTCGCCGGATCAGGGTGAACGACACCGATTTCGGGATGATGGCCTACGATCCCGGCTTCACCAACACGGCCTTCACCACCAGCCGCATCACCGAGGTCAAGGGCGGCAAGGGGATCCTGGAATACCGCGGCTACCCGATCGAGCAACTGGCCGAACAGTCTACCTTCCTGGAGGTGGCCAAGCTGATCCTCGACGGCGAGCTTCCCGACCGCGACGGGCTGGACCGCTTCGTGCACGACGTGACCTTCCACACCTATGTGCACGAGAATCTGACCACGATCCTCCAGGGCTTCCGCTACGACGCGCACGCCATGGGGATGATGATCTCGACGGTGGCCGCGCTCTCGACCTTCTACCCCGAGGCCAAGCATGTGGACGACCCGGCGAACCGCCGCGAACAAATCGTCCGCCTGATCGCCAAGATGCCCACTTTGGCCGCCTACACCTTCCGCCATCACAAGGGACTCCCCTACGTCTACCCCGAGAACGGGCTCTCCTACACGGCCAACTTCCTCAACATGCTCTTCCGGATCGGGGGCCGCGAATACCGCCCCAATCCGGTGCTGGAGCGCGCCCTGGATGTTCTCTTCATCCTGCACGCCGACCACGAGCAGAACTGCTCCACCACGGCCATGCGGGTGATCGGGAGCTCGCGCGTCGACCCCTTCTCGGCGATGGCCGGCGCCATGGCCGCCCTCTACGGACCGCTGCACGGCGGGGCCAACGAAGCAGTCCTGCGGATGCTCACCGAGATCGGCACGGTGGACAACATCCCCGCCTTCATGGAAAGCGTGCGCCGGGGCGAACGGCGCCTGATGGGATTCGGACACCGCGTCTACAAGGCCTACGATCCGCGCGCGTCGATCATCAAGCGCACCGCCGAGGAGGTCTTCGACGTGACGGGGCGCAACCCCCTGCTGGACATCGCCCTGGAGCTCGAAAAGATTGCGCTGCAGGAGGAGTACTTCATTCGGCGCAACCTCTACCCGAATGTGGACTTCTACTCGGGACTGATTTACCAGGCCATGGGATTCCCGGTCGAACTCTTCCCGGTCCTCTTCGCGATTCCGCGCACCGTGGGCTGGCTTGCGCAGTGGGAAGAGATGATCGTGGACCGCGAACAGAAGATCGCCCGGCCGCGCCAGGTCTTCCGCGGCCACCCGCGCCGCGACTACGTGCCGGTGGACGCTCGCTGATTCCAGGGCGGCCGGCGTTTTCGCGGCAAGGCCCCCCTACGACACCGGCCTCCGCCCCACCGCGTACTTCTCGAACCACCCCTTGACGGTCGTGATCTTCGAGATTCCATGCGAGGGACGCCCCCAGATCCCGTGCGCCTCTTCGGGGACCCGCACCAGCACGGCCTCCACCCCAAGCAGCTTCAGCGCCTTGTAGTACTGTTCCGATTCGGACATCGGCGTGCGCCAGTCCTCTTCGCCCGTCATGATGAGCGTCGGGGTCTTGACATTCTCCACCACCGACAACAGCGAGCGGCTCTCGTAGTGCTCCACGTTGTTCCAGGGCAGCCCCGGGAACCAGTACTTCACCGCGACCGGCGCCATGTCGGCCGTCAGCGCGAAGCTGTACCAGTTGATCACCGGATAGAACGACACGGCGGCCTTGAAGCGGTCGGTGTTCCCGATCATCCACGCGGTCAGCACGCCCCCGCCGCTGCCCCCCGTCACAAAGAGATTCTCCTCGTCAATGTAGCCCTGCGCGATCACCGCATCGACGCCGGAGTTCAGGTCGTGGAAGTCGTCGCCCGGGTAGGCGTGGTGGATCAGATTCCCGAACTCCTCGCCGTAGCTGGTGCTTCCCCGCGGATTGGCGTAGAAGACAACGTACCCGGCCGAGGCCCAGAGCTGCTTCTCCAGATCGAAGCGGTCGCCGTAGTTGGCGAAGGGACCGCCGTGGATCTCCAGGATCAGCGGGTACCTTTCTGAAGGATCGAATCCGGGCGGCTTCATGATCCACCCCTGAACCGCCCTCCCGTCCTCGGACGATTCCCACCAGATCTCCTCCACCGAGGCCAGCTCGCGCCCCGCGAAGAGATCGGCGTTCACATCGGTCACGATCCGGGGCGCCATCCCCGGCCGGCCCACCGCGACGTCTCCGGGGCGGTCCGGACGACTGGTCGTGTAGGCGAAGGTTCCGTCGCGCGCCACCGTGTACGACACCCCGAAGCCGCCGTAGGCCATGAAGCCGCTGCCCCCGTCTTCGGCCAGGACCTCGTGGCTTCCATCGAGCCCGAAGAGCGCGAGCCTGGTGTTCCCCTCGTCGTCGAAGAGCCCAAAGATGCCGTTGCCGTCCGGCGCCCACTCGACCTGGTAGACCGTGCGGTCCAGATCGCCGCTGATCACCCGCGCATTCGAGCCGTCGCGGTCCATGACCCCCAGCCGCGTGACTTGGTAGCCCTGGTAGCGGTCGTCGTAGCCGAGCCAGGCGATCTGCGAGCCATCGGGCGACACCGCCGGCGAGTCGTCGGGGCCGCGCCGGTCGGTAATCTGCCGCACTGCTCCGTCGGCCAGGGCGATCTCGTAGATCTCGCTGTCGGTCCACTCCAGATCGCGGTCGGCCCTCAGATTCGCGTCCACAATGATCGCGTCCGCCGCCGGAGCCCACTCAGGACCGCTCCCCGGCGAGGCAAAGAATCCGTTGCTGAATCCTTCATCCCCCGTGGTGAGCTGCCGCGGCGTACCCCCTTCCGCCGGAATCACGAAGATATGCCACGCGCCGGTGGGAACGTCGCCGATCCCGTCGAAGCGAAAGACGATGTCGTCCGTGTATTTGGCCGGAGGGGCCCATTCGGCTCCCGCGGGCGGCGCGGGCATCTCGCCAATCACCAGCGGCGCCTCCGGAACCAGCTTGTTGAAGGCCAGGTGCGCGCCGTCGGGCGACCACGAAAGCCCCGCCATCGGATCCGTGACGTTGGTGACCGGCGCCGTCTGCCCCGACTCCACCCAGTGCATGTGAATCTGCGGAATCCCGCCGCCCCGGTTCGACATGTACGCAATCCGCGATCCATCGGGCGACCAGCGCGGGCTCGCGTCCAGGAACTTCCCCGTCGTCAGCGGCCGGTGTTCGCCCCCATCGGCCCGCACCAGCCAGAGATTCGAGTAGTTGCGGTCGGTCATCACATCGGCGAACTGGCGCACATAGACCACCCACTCGCCATCGGGAGAGATGCGCGGATCGCTCGCGTACTCCAGGTCGAAGACGTTCATCTCGGTGAGGCGGCCGGTCTGCGCGGCGGTGCCGGGGGCGCTCAGCCCGGCGGCGGCGAAGAGGAGCGTCAGGGGCAGGGCGGGGCGGGGGGAGAACGGCGATTGCATGGCGGGAAAACCTCGGCAGTCTGAATCGGGGCGGTGTGGAGCGTGTCAAGCCTGCGCGATGCGCGGCGGCGGTTGGGCGGGGCGAGCCCAAGCGGAACGATGATCGCGGCGGGTCCGATCAGCGCGGAGCGACCCTGGCCGCGAACGGGAACTTCTTGCGCGCGGCCGGGTAGCCGGATCATCGTTGATGACAGCGCGCTTCGCCAAATTATCGAACGGTTGCGCTCACCTCAAAGGACGGAGGATCGATGCCGAACGCAAGTCGAGGGACGAGGCCAGGCCGAACAGGGCCGCACCGGGCAGGGCGGATGGCGGTCGTTCTGGCGGCCGTCCTCCTGGGCGGATGCGCGGGGTCGCGGGGCATGGACGAGAACCCCTTCACGGCGGTGCTGGCGGAGGCGAGCGAGATCGAGATCCTGGTCCGGAACTACAACTTCAACCAGATCACCGTCTACACCTCGCGCTCCGGCGGTTCGATGCGCCGCCTGGGCACCGTTCCAGGCAAGGGCGAGGCCACCTTCCGCACCCGCTGGCACCTGCCCCAGATCCAGTTGCGCGTCCGCGAACTCGCCGGCGACAACTACTTCACCGAGACGCTCCCCGTCAGCCCCGGCGACCTCCTTGAGCTGATCGTTCCGGGCCGGTAGGCGGGGGGCGGGGCAGCCATTCCGGCTCCGGACGGCAAGCGACCACGCCGTGTCGAGCAGTACACCCCTCCGAGGAGGATCGCGCGTTTGCGGTGGCGGAGGAAATCGTCGCCGGTATGGCGCAGTACTACGCCGACAAGCACTATGAGGGTCGACAGCATTCGTTCACGGTTGACCTGGCGTTCCTGGAATCGTTCGACGATCCGAAGTCTATCCACACCCCGACGCTCAATGCGGCACTGGATAATGTCGCGAAACAGCTTCCGTCCGAAAGGGTTGCATGGTCTTTCCGCTTCATGCCCCTGGCGAAGGTGGAACATGGCTCCGACACCGACTACTTCCTTCACGCCGAAGTGATTGATCTTTACGCTTCGCATTGTTGCGTCATCGTTGGGGCGGAACTGGCTCAGGACGAGCGTGTCGTGTCCGGTGCCCGCCGTTTCGGCGCAAGAAGCCATTTGCGCGTAAGACCGAGCACCGGCCAAATCGTTGGCGTGATGATTGAAATTGATCCAGGCGCGCCGAATGCGACCAAAACGGCTATTCGCGAAGGGATGCACGCCAGCGGGCGGTACAACGAGGAAACGGTTCACGCGATGGAAGACAGTGGCGACATACTGCGCTGCGCGGAGAACTACTATCCGCTTTGACTGCCCATGGACCGCAGGACCGCCCCCCCAAATCCGGGGACCTTCCGGCCCTCGATCAACCTGCCCCGCGCCCGGTAGCGCGAGCGCCCCCGCAGCCCCAACTTTCCCGGTCCCGATCTTTTGCCCGACCCGTCGCAGGAGCTGAATCCACATGCGCCCCCTCCCCGCCGTCCTTCCCCTCGCCGCGCTCCTCCTTGCCGCCACCGCCGCCCCGCCCCTGCCCGCCCAGTCCCCCGCGGGCGCGACCCTGACCATGGACGAGGTCATCGATCTGGTGCGCGTCTCCTCTCCCCGCCTCTCGCCCGACGGATCGCGCGTTCTCTTCTCCCGCAGCGAGCTCGACTGGGACGAGAACCGCCGCGACAGCCGCATCTGGGTGGTGGGCGCCGACGGCGAGGGTGCGCGGCCCTTTACCGGATCCACCGACGACCGCTCTGCGGAGTGGTCCCCCGATGGTCGCTGGGTGTCGTTCACACGGCCGGTGGGCAGCGGCGACGGTCGCACCCGCCAGCTCTTCATCCTGCCTCTGGAGGGCGGCGAAGCGGTGCAGCTCACGCATCACGCCACCTCGGTGGGGGGCTACCGCTGGGGCGTCGATGGGCGCTCCATCTACTTCGTGGCGAACGACTCGCTCCCCGACGAGCAGGAGCGCGAGCGCGAAAAGGGCGACGACGCGGTCTTTGTGGACGAAGGGCCGAGCGGGCAGGCGCAGGGGTCCTGGAACGGGGTCTGGTCGGTGACGGTGGACCCGGCCGACGCGCCTCACGACGCCACCCGCCTCACCCCGGAGAAGCGCCGGGTGGGGGACTTCGCGCCCTCGCCCAACGGCAACTTTCTGGCCTACTCCTACCGCACCGAGAACCGCCGCAATGCGCGCCATCTCTCCGAGATCCATCTGCTTGCCACCGCCACCGGCGAGGAGGAGCGGATCACGCACAACGACGCACCGGAATCGAGTATTGCGTGGGCGCCGGACGGGGCTGCGCTGACCTTTGTCGCGCCCGATCTGGAGACGTGGGAGCTCGACCAGGGCAACCTCTACCTCTACGACATCCCCTCGGGCGAGACCCGCCAGCTCATGGCCGGGACCGACATCGACATGCGCGGCTATCGCTGGCATCCGGGGGGACGCCTGATCGAGGTGGCCGCCCTGGACCGCACCGACGCCAACCTCTACCGCCTCGACGTCCGCTCGGACGAGCTGGAGGCGGTGACGACTCTGACCGGAATCGCCTCGTCGCCGTCGTACGATTCGCGGCACAACCGCGCGGCCTTCCAGTTCGCCAGCCCCACCGAGCCGGGGGATCTCTGGATCGTGGATCTGGCCGGCGGCACCCCCTTCCGCCTGACGCGCGCCAATCCGACGGTCGCGGACAGGGCGCTGGTGGAACCGGAGGTGATTCGCTGGGAGAGCCACGACGGACTCGAGATCGAGGGCATCCTCTACACGCCGCCGGGACGCACGGCGCCGGGGGCCGCGGTGCTGGAGATTCATGGCGGTCCGGCCGGAGTCTTCACCCGGGGATTCGATGCCGACGCCCAGCTTCTCCTCGCCGAGGGCTACGCCGTCCTGCAGCCGAATGTGCGCGGTTCGTCGGGATACGGGGACGAGTTGCTCCGCGGCAACATGAACGATATCGGCGGGGGCGACTACCACGACCTCATGACCGGGGTGGATGCGGTCATCGAGCGGGGAATCGCCCACCCGGACTCGCTGGCGGTGAAGGGATGGAGCTACGGGGGAATCCTGGGCGGCTGGACGATCACCCGCACCGACCGCTTCCGCGCGGCCAGCCTGGGGGCGATGGTGGCCGACTGGCGGAGCGAGTTCGGCGCCGGCTTCAATCACGATGTGGTGCGCTGGTATCTCGGCGGCGATCCCTGGTCCAATCGCGAGCACTGGACGGAGCGCTCGGCCTACACCCACCTGGACCGGGTCAGCACGCCGACGATCCTCTTCCACGGCGCCAACGACCGCACCGACACGATGGAACAGTCGATGAACTTCTTTGCCGGACTGCGCCACCTGGGGGTCGAGGCCCGCTTCATCCTCTTTCCGCGCGAGGGCCACGGGATCGGCGAGCCGCGCCACCGCCGGACGCTCATGATCGAGGAGCTGCGCTGGCTGCACCAATACGTCAAGGGACTTACCGACTGGGAGGCGCCCCAACGACCCGGTGAGGCCGGGAAAACGGTGGCGCCGATCTCGTGAAGAGCGAGCGCGTACGGGCGGTGGCCGAGGGGGCGGCCGGGGCTGTCCGGCGCTTCCCGGAGGCCGCGATCTGCGCGGCGCTCTCGGCGGTGGCGGCGATCGTCCTGATCGAGGAGCAGGATGCCGGGCGTTGGTGGGGGTTGCTTCGGACCGGAACGCTGGGGATTCCCCTCTTCCTGGCGGCCACCCTCTTCGCCGAGCGGGGTTCATCCCGCAGGAGAGGCCGCGTGCAAATGCCACCGGCCTGGACGGCGCGCGCGGCCGCGGCCGCCATCCTCGTCCTCCTCTACCTCCTCTTTGACCGCTGGGCTTATCTCAATGTCCCACAACGGTATATACACCTGGCCGCGACATTTCACCTGTTGGTTGCCGCGGCGCCATGCGTGCGGAAGCGGGAGGCGTACGGATTCTGGCACTTCAACCGGCGGTTGCTCTTTCGTTTTGTGCTCGCGACGATCTACGGGGGCGCGATCTTCGTGGGGCTGGTTCTGGCGCTGGCGGCCCTTGACAATCTCTTCGGCGTCGAAATCCCCGATCTGCACTACCTGCGTTTGCTCTTCCTCGTTGGGCTCCTCTTTCATCCGCTCTTCTTTCTGGCGGGGATTCCGCGCGACTTCGCGGCGCTGGACGCCGACCGCTTCAATCCTCCGGGCTTGCGCCTCTTTTCGCAGTACGTGATGCTGCCGCTGGTGGCGCTCTACGTCGGGATTCTGACGGCCTATCTGGGTAAGGTGCTGGCGACCGGAGTCTGGCCCAGCGGGTGGATCGGCTACCTGGTCTCGGGGCTGGCGGGAGCGGGAATTCTCTCGTTGCTGATGGTTCATCCCGACCGGCTGGCCAGGGGACGCGAGTGGATCGACAGCTACGCTCGCGCCTTCTGGATCGCGATTCTGCCCTCCGCGGCGATGGTGCTGGTGGCGCTCTGGCAACGGGTGGAGCAGTACGGGATGACCGAACGGCGCTACTTCCTGGGGGTGCTGGCGCTCTGGCTGGCGGCGGGCGCGGTGGTTGCGGCGGTGACGGGGACCCGTCGGATCCGGTGGATTCCGCGGAGTCTGGCGTTGCTGGGGGTGGTGATCTCGGTCGGGCCGTGGTCGGCCTACACGGTTGCCGAACGGAGCCAGGCGAGGCGGCTGGAGGCGATACTGGCCGCGCACGGGGCGTTGGCCGAGGCGCGCGACGACGCCGAGCCGGTCGAGCTTCCCTTTGAGGACTGGGAACAGGCCGAGGCGGTGGCGACCTACATGGTGCAGCATCATGGCGACGGGCGGATTCGGGGCTTCTACGCGGCTCCGCTGGACGCGGCGCTGGACACGTTGTCGATGCCGGCGGGATTGCACGCGCGGGTGGCGGGAATCATGGAGGCGCTCGGCGTCCGCTCGGGACCCGGCGGCCATCCTCTGCAACTGCGCGCCTGGGGTCCGCGGTTGCCGCTCTCGGCCGTCGGCTTCGGTCTTCTGATGGTTCCGGGCGACGACGGCGAAGACGACCGGATGCTGCTCGGCGGCGACACCCTGCGCTTTGTCCTTGGCGAGAACGGCCGCGCGATCTCGATGCGCCTGGGCGAGGAGGTGGTGGCGCGGGGGTCGCTGGACGCGGTGATTGCGGCCGCCGCACGACTGCGCCGGGAAACGCCCCGGGCCGAGGTGGTGCGCCTGGAGGGAGTGGAGACCGAGCGGCGCGATCTTCCCGCCGGGGAGCTTGTAGTGGAGTTGGCGGGGGAAGAGTTCGCGGCCCGGTTGGCGCTGGCCACCCTGACCCTGGCCACCCGGATCCCTGCCACCTTGTCGCCGGCCACCGTGGATTCCGCCACCGTGGATGCCGACACCCCGACGTCCGCCGCGCCAGCTCCCGGGGACGGCCCGGGAGAATTGGCGGCCACCGGCTTCACCCTGGACGCGGCGTTGCTGCGTGCACCGGAGCCGCCGCCGTGATTCCGCAGCGCGTCATTGCGGCCAAGCGCGACGGCGAGGCGCTGGAGCCGGCCGAGCTGGGAGCCTTCCTCTTTGCCTATCTGGAGGGCGCGGTGGGTGAGGAACAGATGGCGGCCTTCCTCATGGCGGTGTACTTCCACGGGCTGAACGACGACGAGCTGGGTACGCTGGTCGAGGCGATCATCTCGTCGGGGACGGTCATGGAGCGGCAGGGATGGCCGGGTCCGAGGGTGGACAAGCACTCGACCGGGGGAGTGGGGGACAAGACCTCGCTGGTGCTGGCTCCCCTGGCCGCCGAGCTGGGGATGGTGGTGCCGATGATCTCGGGGCGCGGTCTGGGGCACACCGGCGGCACGCTCGACAAGCTGGAGGCGATTCCCGGCTTCCGCACCCGCCTGCCGCTAACCGGGTTCGACCGTGTGCTGCGCGCGGTGGGCTGCGCGATGATCGGCCAGACCGACGAGATCGCGCCGCTGGACCGGCGCCTGTACGCGCTCCGCGATGTGACCGCAACCGTTCCCTCGCTGCCGCTGATCACCGCCTCGATCATGTCGAAGAAGCTGGTGGAGGGGCTCGACGGGCTGGTTCTGGATGTGAAGGTGGGGCGGGGGGCCTTCATGGAGCGAATCGGTGAGGCGCGCGCGCTGGCGACCGCGATGTGCGGGATAGGGGAGGCGCGCGGGCTGCCCGTGACGACAATCCTCTCGGCGATGGACCGGCCGCTGGGACGCACGGCGGGAAATGCGCTCGAGGTGGATGAGGCGCTGGCATGCCTGAAGGGAGGCGGCCCGCCGGATCTGCGCGCGCTCTGCATCGAGTTGGCCGCCGAGATGGCGGTGGTGGGGGGGATAGTGGCCTCGCCGGAAGAGGGGCGCCAACGTGCCCGGGCGGCGCTCGACGGGGGCGGAGCGATGGACCGGTTCCTGCGCCTGGTGGCCGCACAGGGGGGAAGGCTGGGGGCGGGGGGCGGGGAGCTGCCGCGCGCGCCCGAGGTGGCCGTGGTGGCGGCGGAGGGGGAGGGGGTGGTGGCCGCGATCGATCCGCTGGCCCTCGGCTACGGCGTCATCCGTTTGGGGGGCGGCAGAACGCGTTCCGCGCAGGAGATCGACCCGCGCGTGGGATTCCGGCTGGCCGTGGAGGTGGGGGGAAGGGTGGGGCGGGGGGATCCGGTCGGGGAGGTGCATGCGGCGACCCCGGCCGGGCTGGAGACGGGCATCCGCTCGGTGCGCGAGGCCGTTCGCATCGGGGAAGCCCCCGGCCCGGGCGACCAGGACGATCAGCTCCCGCTGGTGATCGACAGAATCCGGTGCGGAATTCCCTCTCCCTGGAGCGCCGCTTCCAACTCCTGCCGCTGAGCGTCCGCGACTCTCAGCGCGGCTCCGCATCTCGCCTGGCCATCGGCGGGTGCCGGCACGACCTCCACCGGCAGACTCTGTTCGCGCGCCACATCCTCGGCCCACATGGCGTGGTGCGTCGTGTCGAAGGTAAAGACGCGGAATTGGGTCGCGGCGGTCATCGAATCACTCCTCCACCCGTCTCCGGGGCGTTGCGGTCGCAGAGTTCGGTGGGCTCGGTTCCCACCAGAAAGATTTCGTCGTAGGCGTCCTCGGCAGGACACCACCGCGAGGCCAGAGTTCCGGTTACCCGATCTACGCGCCGCGTCACCAGATTCTCCGGGACCGGCCAGCGCGCAGGCACCGGCAGGAGTGCGCCCGATCTCTCCTCGCTTCCAAAGTAGACCTCGCGCATGAACTCCCCCCAGACCGGCGCGGCGAGTCCCCCGCCCGTGGCCAACCGCACGATTGGTTCGGGTTCATCCATTCCGAACCAGACGCCCGCCGCAAGATTGGGTGTGAAGCCCATGAACCAGACATTGGTGCCGTCGTTGGTGGTGCCGGTCTTTCCGGCTGCGGGAACCGAGTTGGGCAGTCCTCCAAGAATGCGCACCCCGGTGTTGCCGGTCCCCGAGGCCACGACGGTTTCCAGCATCGAAACGGCCAGCCGCGCCACCCCGGGTTCGAGCACTCGCGTACGTTCGGGCTGCGGCTCCCAGAGCACCTCGCCATCGCCGTCCTCCACCCGCACCACCGGGAAGGGCTGCACGCGAGTCCCGAGGTTGGCCAGGGTGCTGTACGCCTCCAGGAGTTGAATGGGCACGACTTCGGCCGCCCCGATCGCCGTCGAGGGGAAGCGCTCCACCTCGGTCCGGATTCCCAGCCGTCCCGCCATCTGGCCCACCGTCTCCAGCCCCACTCTCATGCCCAGCTTGATCGCCACCGTGTTGATCGACCGGGCCAGCGCATCGCGGATGATGATCGGTCCCAGGAACTCGGGGTCGTAGTTGCTGGGACGCCAGGTGCTCCCATCGACCTGGTCGAGTACCACCGGTCCGTCCACCATCACCTCCGAGGCCGGAATCCCGCTCTCGATCGCGGCCGCATAGACGACCGGCTTGAAGGACGACCCGGCCTGCCGCTGCCCCTGGGTTGCGCGGTTGAACTTGGAGTGTACATGGTCGCGCCCGCCGATCATGGCCCGCACCGCGCCCGTTTCCGGATCCGCGGCCACGAACATTCCCTGCAGGTAGGGGATCTCGTCGAAGTCGGCGCCCTCGTTGGCCTCAACGAACTCGTCGTAGGTCGGATGACGGTAGCCGGGCCGCTCCTCGATTCGCCGCCACCCATTCTCCATGGCGGTCTGAGCCGCGGCCTGCATGTCCAGATCCAGCGTGGAATGGATCTCCAGCCCGTCGGTGTAGAGGCGGGGACCGAAGCGGTCGGCCACGATTCCCCGCACCCACTCCGCGAAGTAGGGCGCATCGGCCCGTGGCTGGCCGGCGGCCTCGAGCGGCACCGGTTCCTCTTTCCAGCGCGCGGCCTCCTCGGCGGTCAGCATCTCCTGCTGTGCCATCACATCGAGCACCAGGTTGCGCCGCCTGAGCCCGGCCTCCGGGTTGTTCAGCGGACTGTACCGCTCCGGCACATGCGCAATCGCCGCCAGGAGCGCCCCCTCGGCCGGATTCAGCTCCACCGCGTCCTTCCCGAAGTAGGAGCGCGACGCCTTCTGGATTCCGTACCAGCCGTGCGCGTACCCGATCTGGTTCAGGTAGGCCTCGAGGATCTGATCCTTTGCGTATGCCTCCTCCAGATCCATCGCGACCTGCCATTCCTTCAGCTTCCGCACGATTCGCTTCTCGAAGCCGATGCGATCGGTCCACATGTGGCGCGCGAGCTGCTGGGTGATCGTGCTTCCCCCCGACCCCGAGAGCGACCGGGTGCGGATCACATCCAGTCCGGCGCGGGCGATTCCCCGCCAGTCGAGTCCGTTGTGCTCGTAGAAGCGCCGGTCCTCCATGGCGATGAAGGCCTGCGGAATGTGGGGGGGAAGGCTGCTCAGAGGAACGACCGTGCGCCGCTGCTCGCCGAACTCCCAGATGAGGGTGGAATCGCGCGCGTACAGCTTGCTCGTCTGCCGGGGCTCGTAGCCGTAGATCTGGGCCACCGAGGGACAGTCTGCGCAGAGATTCCGCCAGCTACCCCAGGCCAGACCGACTCCCGCGAAGGCCAGAAAGACCAGAACCAGCCCCAATGCGGTCGGAATGCGCAGATCCCGAATCATCCTCCATGCGCTTCGCAACAAAGGGATTCCTCCTTTGCGACCGGGAAGTGCCGCCGACGGGACGCGACGCCTGATTTCTCGCGCCGCGCTCCCAGGATCCTTGCAAGTCGTGAGAAAGCTAACGCCCCGCCCGGGGTTGCATCGTGCCGGGGTGTTCGGTTGCTACGAAGATCAGGTCGGAGGGTTTCAGACCCGCACGGCCAGCCCATCGTGCAGCGCACTGCGGTACGCCTTGAGCGCGGGCACGAATCCCATCAGGAATCCGGCGACGACCACCGCGCCCAGAAAGATCCACTCGACGGCGCCGGGCGGGCGGATCGGAATAAAGAGCCCCGTCTGCGCCTCCACGAGCGGCTGGCCGGCCGAGAGGAGGGCATAGACCAGCGCCAGTCCGGCGATCGCGCCCGCGGCGGCGAGGCACACCGATTCCAGCACCAGCAGCGCGACGATCCTCTTCGGCCCCGCGCCCACGGCCCGCAGGATCGCCATCTCGCGCCGGCGCTCGTTCAGCGAGGTATAGAGCGAAACCAGCATGCCCAGCAGTCCCACCAGCACCACGAAGATCGTCACCACCCGCAGCCCGGTTTCGGCGTAGCCGATCCCCTGCCACATCTCGTTCAGCGCCATTCCTGGGATAACCGCCATCATTGGTTCGGCCTCGTAGTCGTTGACCTCGCGCTGCAGCCGCAGCACATCGCGGCGGTTGGCCGTTCCCACGAAGAACGAAGTCACCTGGGTGATCTCGATCTCCTCCATGGCGACGATCTCGTCGTGGGTGTGCTCTTCGCCGGGCATCGGAGGGGCGCCGTCTTCCCACCCGAAGTGGATGGCCTCGATGCCCTCGAGCGTGACGTAAATGGCGCGGTCCACCGGGGTGAAGGTCTTCTCCAGAATTCCCGCGACCGTGAACGGCAGGTGTTCGTGGTTGAGGAAACCCACCTCGCCGATCCCGTGCGTCACCTCGACTTCGTCACCCAACCCGTACCCCAGCTCGCTGGCCACATCGGCGCCCAGCGTCACATCGAAGACATCCGATCCGGCACGGCCCTCGGCCAGCGCGATCTCCTGGCCGCCCCGGTAGCGATAGTGGCGGTAGAAGTCCTCGTTGGTGCCGATGACGCGAAACCCGCGGTGACTGTCGCCCAGCGCATAGGGGATCGTCCACTCGACGGCGGGATGCTCGGCCCACTCGCGGTAGCTCTCCCAGGACAGGTTGGCGGTCGGCGACCCCAGGCCGAAGACCGAGTAGAGCAGAAGCTGAATGGTCCCGCCCTTGACGCCCACGATCAGGTCGGTCTGGCTGATGGTGTTCGAGAAGCTCTCGCGCATGCCCACCCGCACATTCTCCACGCCGATCAGGAGCGCGACGCTGAGCGCGATCGAGCCCACCGTGAGCGAGGTGCTGAAGGCCCGGTTGCGGAGCGACTTGAGCGCGAGGTCGAGAACCAGCATCAGAGCGCCGCCTCGTTGATCTCGGGGAGTGAAATCGAGCGGGAGAACATCTCCTCCAGGGTACGGTCGTGGCTGACGAAGACCAGGGTCGAACCGGCGCGCTCGCACTGGCGGAAGAGGAGCTTGAGGAAGGCCTCGCGGCGGTCGAAGTCCAACGACGAGGTCGGCTCGTCGGCGATCACCAACTCGGGGGAACCGATCAGCGCCCGGCACGCGGCCACGCGTTGCTGCTGCCCGACCGAGAGCTCGGTCACCGGCTTGTTCAGCAGATCGCCGATCTCGAGCTGTACGGCCAGGCGCGCCGCGGCTTCCTTTACGCCCGCATCCTCCAGCCGGGCCCTGCGGCCCGGGTGCATCCGCGCGGGCAACGCGATATTGTCGAGGACCGACAGGTAGGGGATCAGGTTGAACATCTGAAAGACGTAGCCGATGTGTTCGGCTCGAAAGGCGTCCCGTCCGGCGCTGGAGAGAGTGGCCAGGTCGCGGCCAAGCACCCCGACTCTGCCCCGCTCCGCCTTGAGGACGCCCGCCAGCACCCCCAGCAGCGTGGTCTTGCCGCTCCCGCTCGGACCGAAGAGGAAGGCGCGCTCACCCCGGTCGAGCGTCAGTTCGGGGATGTCGAGCACCCAGGGACCGCCACCGTAGCGAAAGCGGAGATCCTCGAGATCGACGGCGAGGCTCATGGTAGAGACCGGGGGATCGCGGCGTGGCGCACCGGGCCGGGGCCGAAGATCAGGAGTCGTAGGGGTAGACGCGCTGGCCGGTGATCGTGAAGCCGGTGAAGCCGTAGTAGCTCTCCGTCATCTCGATCTTGAGGATGCCCTCGACCCAAACCGGATTCCAGCCGTCCATCGTTGCGCGTTTGCCCTCGTCCATCGTGACGTAGACGAGCTGGTTGGGCGGGGGCGGTGGGGTGTGAACACAGGCGCCGACATAGGGCACCAGAAGGAATTCGGTCGCCGATGAGGCCCAGTCTTCGAGCGGCACGGTGAAGCCGGGAACCTTGATCAACTTGCCGTCCAGGGCGGCGAGCTCTTCCGTCTTGTCGCCGGTGCGGTAGTCGAGCTTGGCCAGGAGGCGCCATCCCACCTCGGTGGGTTCGTCGGCCGCGGTGGCCGGTGTGGCGGCAGGCGCCGGCATCGGGGCAAGCGTTGACGTCGGAGCGAGCGCCGAGGCCATGCCGGCCGGGGCGTCCACATCCACCGTGAGCTGTTGGGCCATCCCCGGGGTGGCAAAGAAGGTGGCCGCCAGCGCCACGGCGGTAGCCGCGAGGGGGCGGAAACGGGCACGGGTCATCGATAATCCTCCGTTGTTTTCAGCGCGCACCCGAATCGTCCTCCGAGATCGGCCGCGTGATGGTGGGATAGATGATTCCCAACTGCTCAAGATAGGTGTCGAATCGTGTCTCGTCATAGTAGTACTGCCGCAGGAGTGGGCGGTAGGTCTCCATGATCTGGCGGTTGAGATCGATCGGCGGCGGATCGTCCGGACCGATGAAGGGAATGTACTCGACCCCCGCGGTCTGGTCCTCCCGGAAGTATGTCCAGGCCTCGTCCACCAACTCCGGCTGGGCGAAGAGCTGCAGCGCGGTTCGCGCAATCACCCGCGCGCCCGCCACCGCACCCTTGTGCGCGATGGGCGTCGCCATCGCCATGGCGCTCGACCAGTGGTGGCCCGGCAACCCCGGCACATTCGAGGGGAAGCGCAGCGTGACCGTCGGCACATTCCAGGAGATATCGCCGATGTCGTCCGATCCCCCGCTTCGGCGCGGACCCGGAGTGCCGAGCGGCGAGAGCGAGGTTGGCATCCCCGAGGGCACGCTTCCTACCGATTCCTGCACCGCGCTGGCGAAGTCGTGGTCGTCGTCGGTCCACTCCGGAAGCCCCACATCCTCGATGTGCTCGTGCATCGTCTCGGCCACGACCCTGTTGAAGTGTCGCGGCCAGGCGGCCCCGATGATCCGGTAGGACATCTCGGTATCGGTCATCATGGCCGCGCCCTCGGCCACCCGGACGGCGGTGTCGAAGTTGCGCTTGATGTCCTCGTAGTCCATCTCGCGGAAGAAGTACCAGACCGAGGCCCGCGACGGCACCACATTGGGCTGGTCGCCGCCGTCGGTGATCACATAATGGGAGCGCTGGTCGGGCCGCAGATGCTCGCGCCGGAAGTTCCACGCGACATTCATCAGCTCCACCGCGTCCAGCGCGCTCCGTCCGCGCCAGGGGGCTCCCGCGCCGTGCGCCGCTTCGCCCTCGAAGCTGAACTCGACCGAAACCAGTCCGGTTCCGCTCCCCTGTCCCCAGCTCACCGAGAGATTGCTGCTCACATGGGTGAAGAGGGTGATGTCAATGTCGTCGAGGTAACCGTCGCGCACGTACCAGGCCTTCGACGCGAGCTGCTCCTCGGCCACCCCGGGCCAGAGCACCAGCGTCCCCTGGATCCCCTCGGCCTCCATCACTTCCTTCAGAGCCAGCGCCGCCACCACATTCACCGCCTGCCCGGAGTTGTGGCCCTCGCCGTGGCCGGGCGCACCCGGAATCAGCGGATCGTGATAAGCCACCCCCGGCTTCTGGTTCGCCTTCGGAATGCCGTCGATGTCCGATCCGAAGGAGATGACCGGCCGGCCGCTTCCCCAGCGCGCAAACCACGCCGTCGGGATGCCCGCGGGCTCGCGCTCGATCGCAAAGCCGTTCTCTTCGAGGATCCCGGTGATGTAGGCCGAGGTCTCGATCTCCTGCTGCCCGAGCTCGGAGAAGGAGAAGATCTTGTCGACCATGACCTGGGCCAGCTTGGCGCGCTCGAGCACACCCGCTTCCACACGGTCGACGAGGGGAGCGAGCTGGTCGTCGGAAAGGCTCTGCGCGGAGGCGGCGGGAGCGGCGAGAAGGGCGGCCAGCGCCGCGGCGATCGTTCGTTTGTTCATTGACGTAGTCGGTCTCTTCATTGAGGCATCGGGGAGAAAATGGGGATGAACACAGGACGACCGCACCCGGAACGGAGCGGATCTTCCCATAACATATTGCGACCGCGCCCGGAACCGAAAGTGTGGGCTGTTGACCTCGCGCGATTGCCGGGTGACGTTTCGACCCGTCGGCAGACCACGCAGCCGTCGGCCATCCATCCACCCCAGCGAGGTTCGGACCCTGGTCCCTTGCAGCGAGATTTCCGTCGCGTCGTCCTCGGGCGGGTACGTGGTCCGCGTGGGAGCTTGCGCACGGCGTCTGCTCCCCGGAGTGGTAGAAGAGGCGGCTCCATCGGGGCGGTGTGCGCTGATCTCCGACCGGACCGTCGCCGGGATCTGGGCCACCGAGGTGGCGGCTCTGCTGGCCGATGCGGGGCTGGATGTGGTGACGGCCTTCTTTGCGCCGGGCGAGGCCTCGAAGACGCGCGAGATCTGGTCGCGTCTCACCGACCGGCTCCTGGATGCGCGGCTCGGGCGCGACTGTTGCGTCGTGTCGCTGGGCGGCGGGGTGACGGGCGACCTCGCCGGATTTGTGGCTGCCACCTACCTGCGCGGCGTTCCCTTCATCCAGATGCCGACCACCACCCTGGCGATGATCGACGCTTCGGTGGGGGGGAAGACCGGAGTGGATCATCCTGCGGGCAAGAACCTGGTCGGGGCCTTCCACGCGCCGCGCGCCGTCCTGGCCGACCCCGATTTTCTGGCCACGCTGAGCCGCGGGATTCGCGCGCAGGGCTACGCCGAAGCGCTGAAGCACGGGATCATTGTGGATGCGCCGCATGCCGAATGGCTCGCGGACCGCGCCGGGCCGCTCCTGGGTGGGGAGGCGGGGGTGGTGGAGGAAGCGGTGGTGCGCTCGGTGGAGATCAAGGCGCAGGTGGTCTCGGAGGACGAATTCGAGTCCGGCCGCCGCAGAATCCTGAACTTCGGACACACGGTGGCGCACGCGCTCGAGCTGGCCTCGGGCTACGCGCTGCCGCACGGCGAGGCGGTCGCGGCCGGAATGGTAATCGAGACCCGCATCGGCGAACTTCTCGGGGTAACGCGGAAGGGGACGGCGGCGGAGGTGGCCGGGCTGGTGCGCGCTCTGGAACTTCCTGGCGGGGCTCCTCTGGCCGGACGGGGCCGCGAGCTGGCGCGCCTCATGGTGCGGGACAAGAAGACGAGATCGGGTGTAGTCCACATGGTATGTCTGAAGGAGTTGGGGAAGACGGGATCGGGCGCCGAGACGACGGTGGCGATCTCCGAAGACCGCCTGGCGCGCCTCCTGGAGGAATCCGGGCGGTGCGCCTGAATCCCGCGCCGCCTTGTCCACGTTCGGTTTCCCCATGAGATTCGGATGGCGAGTGGGCGGTTCCCGGACGGGTTCGCCGCGCTGCAGAGCTGGATGGAGGATGCATGGCGCCACCTGAGCGCTCCCTGGACAAGAAGGTCATTTCGTCGGTTCTCCTGGACCGGGCCCGCCGCCACCCGGAGGCTCCCTGTCTGCTGGCGGGGGATTCGGTCTTCAGCTACGGCGACGTCGCGCTCCAGTCCGGGGCGCTGGCCACCTCGCTCGCCAATCTCGGTGTGGAACGGGGCGACCGGATTGCGCTTCTGTTGCCGGCCGGACCCGAGTTCGCCATTGCCGCCTTCGCGGCCGCCCGCCTCGGGGCGACGCTCGTGCCCCTCGATTTCCGCACCCCCTCCACCGATCTGCGCTACATGCTGCGCCATTCGGGCGCGGTCTGCGCGGTGACCGTCGAGGATGCTTTCGGGAAGGACTACCTGCAGCTCTTCGAGGATCTCCTGGACGATCTCCCCGAGCTGGAATACGTGGTCACGGTGGGCGAGGAAGACCTCTGGTACGACGACCAGATCTTCCAGTGGGAGGATCTCCTGTCGGCGGGCAGCGGCCGACCCGTTCCCGAGCGCGAGATCGACGCAGACGCGCCCTTCGCGATCGCCTACACCGCCGGAACCACGGGGAAACCCAAGGGGGTCGCGCTCTCGCACCGCAACCTCCTCCACGCCGCCGCCGCCACCAACGCCGCCGTCGGTCTGGCGCCCGCCGACGTCGTCGTTGGCGTCACCGCCCTCTCGCACCTCTTCGGTCTCGGCCCGGGATTGCTGGGAACCGTGCTCGGCGGCGCCTCCCTGGTCCTCGCCGACGCGCCCGGCGCGGCCGAGATCCTGGATCTCGCAGAGCGCCACCGAGCCACCGTCCACTACGGACTCCCCACCCTCTTCGCGCGGGAGCTGCGCGAGATTCGCCGGCGCGGTTCGGCCCCGGCCGCGATCCGGCTCTGCATCGCCTCGGGCGCGCCCCTCGGCAAGTCACTCGCGCAACGCATCGAGGCGGTCTTCGGCGTCCCCGTGCTGCGCGCCTACTCGCTCACCGAAGCGGCCTCCACCCTCGCCATCGCCCGCCCCCATGACCCCCCGGAGAAGCGATTCCTCACCGTCGGTCGGCCCGTCGCCGGCACCACCGTGCGCGTCACCGGCGACGACGGCGCCGAGCTCGGGTCGGGCCGGTTGGGCGAGATCCGGGTCCGGGGTCCGGGCGTCATGCTGGGCTACCACCGCCAGCCGCGGCGGACGCGCGCGGTCCTGGACGAGGACGGCTTCCTGCGCACCGGCGATCTGGGCACCCTCGACGAGGACGGCTTCCTGCACCTGCGGGGGCGCCGCGGCGATGTCGTCATCCGCGACGGGATCAAGGTTCAGCCCCGCGAGGTGGAGGGTCGCCTGGCGCTGCATCCGGCGGTCGAAATGTGCGCCGCGGTGGGGATCCCCGACGAGAATCTGGGCGAATTGCTCTGCGCCTGCGTGGTCCGGGTCGAGGGGGGCGTGGGGACCGAAGAGGAGATTCGCGCATGGTGCGCGGGCGCGCTACCCGAATACAAGGTCCCCGATCTTGTTATCTTCATCGATTCGCTTCCCCTGACCCGCACCGGAACTGTGTGGCGCCGTGAGCTGGCACGGCGCCTGGCGGCGAGCCATGCGGCGGACGGGAAGCCCAATCCGGAGAATGCCGCGGACGACTGACGCCGCGAGAGAGACAGGCCCCAGGCGCCGGGAAGACGATCCGGCCGGGCCACTTCCGGACCGCAATTCAAGGACACAAGCAGGAACCGAAAAGACACCATGAACAATCCCTATGTGAGGCCCTCCCACGCGGAAACGGGCCGCCATCCTTCCCACGAAGCACCCAACGCCGCGCTGCTCATCGACTTCGACAACGTCACCATGGGCATGCGCAGCGACCTGGCCAAGGAGCTCAAGAACCTCCTCAACTCCGACATCATCAAAGGCAAGGTGACGGTACAGCGCGCCTACGCCGACTGGCGCCGGTACCCGCAGTACATCGTCCCCCTCTCCGAGGCGTCGATCGACCTGATCTTCGCCCCCGCCTACGGAACCTCAAAGAAAAACGCGACCGACATCCGCATGGCCATCGACGGGATGGAGCTGGTATTCATCCGCCCCGAGATCGGCACCTTCATCCTGCTGACCGGCGATTCCGACTTCTCCAGCCTGGTGCTGAAGCTCAAGGAATACGGCAAGTACGTCATCGGGATCGGGCTCCAGGAGTCCACCTCCGACATCCTGGTGCAGAACTGCGACGAGTACTACTCCTACGCGGGGCTGACCGGGCTGAGCAAGACGACCGGCGGCGACGCGGTTCCCAATGCATGGGACTGCGTGGAGGAAGCGGTGCAGCGAATGGTTGCGCGCGGCGACGTGATGCGGTCGGACCGGCTCAAGCAGGTGATGATGGATCTGTCGCCCGAGTTCGACGAGCGCGGCCTCGGCTTCAAGAGCTTCACCCGGTTCCTGAAGGAGGCCGCCAACAAGGGTCTGCTGGAGATCCGGCGCGGCGAGCACGGACAGTACGACATCAAGCCGCGGGGGAAACGGGCGACCGCGCCCGCCTCGCGCGGACCGACCGCGAATGGAAGCGCCCAGCGCGGCAGGAAGAAGCGTCCACAACCCCGCCAAGGCGCACCCGAGACCCGGTCGCGCGAGCAGTCCCGCACCCCCCCGGCCGAGGCCCCGGCGGCGGCCCGGAGCAAGGGGAGCAAGCCGGATCCGGCTCCCGCGCTGAAGCTTCTGGTGCGCGCGGTGGAGGAGCTGAGCGAGAACAACTCTGCGGGCGGCGGAAATGGCGCGGTGCGCGACTCCGAGGTCAAACGGCGCATGCTGGACATTGATCGCAGCTTCAACGAGGGCGTCTTTGGGTTCGGCAAGTTCAGCCGGTTCCTGGCCTGGGCCCAGAGTGAGGGCGCGGTTCGGCTGGGGAAGGGCAATGCCGGCAACTTCGAGGTTCGTCTGGCGGCGGCGCGCGGCAGAAAACCGTCTCCCCGTCGGCAAGACGGTCCGGCCGGTGGGCGGGATGTGCCCGCGCGGTCCGAAGGCGCAGCGACTCGCACGAAGGCTTCGTCCACTCAAGAAGCTGCTTCCACCCAGGGCGAGGGGCCGGCCCGGCGCGCGGACAGCGGCTCTCGCATCGACACGAAGGCCCTGGAGTTGCCTGCCAGCGAAAGCGCCACCAAGCGGTACCTCGCCAACCGCTACAAGGGCGTCGGGATCAAGACCGCCGAGAAGCTCGTGGATGCCTTCGGGAGCGAACTCTTCAATGTGCTCCATACCGAACCGGAGCGCGTCCGCAAGGTGCTGATCCCGGTACGCGCCGAGAGCGTGCTGACGGCCTGGGAGATGGATTATCGGCAGCGCGCCGGCAAGTTGGTGGCGAAAGGGGCGGAAGTCCGGCGCGAGGCTACGGCCGCTCGCGATCGCAAGGCTGCGGATTCGGTCCGCGGTGGAGCGGAGGACAAGCATGCCGCCGCGGATTCGCCGGAGGGCGCCGCGGATTCGGAGAGTTCGCCCCGTGCGGATGCGGCCGAGGCCGGCGGAGGCGACGACGAGCCGTTGCTGGCGGTCGGTGCGGCCGAAGGGATGGATGTCCGCCAGGGATTCCTGGGGAAGCTGGGCTGGGGCCGCCGCAAGCGCAAGGATGAGGGCGACTGACGGGGACCGGGCCGGAGGCGATCTTCCTCCTCCCGCGGACTGGCTGCCGCGCGATGCGTCCGAGGCCGCCCGGCGGTTGCTGGGCGCCGAACTACTCTCCACGGCGGATGGCCGCGCGACGCGGGGCCGGATCGTCGAGACCGAGGCCTATCTGGGGTTGCACGATGCCGCAAGCCACGCCCACCGATCGAAGGGCCGCACCCGGCGCAACGACGCCATGTTCGGTCTGGCGGGCACCCTCTACGTCTATCTCTCCTACGGAATCCACCGTTGCGCCAATGTGGTGACGGGGGAAGAGGGTGATCCGGCGGCGGTCCTGATCCGCGCACTCGAACCCCTGGATGGAATCGAGACGATGGCCGAACGCCGCGGCCGCCCCACCGAGCTGTGCAGTGGCCCCGGCCGCCTCGCCGAGGCCCTGGGAATCACACTGGAGCACAACCGCCACGATCTCGCCCGGCCTCCGATCCGCCTCCTCGCGGGCAGGCCGCCACCCCCCGACGGCATCGGCAGCTCCCCACGAATCGGAATCTCGCGGGCCGCCGACTGGCCACTCCGCTTCTTCCTGATCGGTCATCCGGCGGTCAAGGCCCCGAGATGGTAGCTTGGAATCGCGCGTGCCCACCAGGGCCGGATCCGTCTTCCCCTTCCCCTGGACCAACATGAGCGACCCGACCTGGATCTCGATCCTTCCCCCGCTACTCGCCATCGCCCTGGCCATCAGGACCCGGCAGGTCTATCTCTCGCTGGCGGGCGGGATCTGGCTGGGCTGCACCATTCTGAACGGCTGGAATCCGGGGGTCGGTCTGTCGGAGAGCATCGAATACGGAGTGCGCGTGCTGGGGTGCATCCCGGAGGCTCCGGGCGAGTCCTGCAATCCGGGCGACGCCAAGGTGGTGATGTTCACCCTGGTGATCGGGGCGCTGATCGCAACGCTGACGGCTTCCGGCGGAGTGGCCGGTTTCGTGGCCTGGCTGGAGCGCAACCGTTGGGTAACGAACGGCCGTCGCGCCCAGCTTCTGGCGTGGCTGATCGGCGTGCTCATCTTCATCGAGTCAAACATCACCGTTCTGGTCGCGGGTTCGGTCTCGCGTCCCCTCTTCGACCGCTACCGCATCTCGCGCGAAAAGCTGGCCTACCTGATTGACTCGACCAGCGCGCCGGTCTGCATCCTGATTCCCCTGAACGCCTGGGGCGCCTACAATCTGGGAATCCTGAACGGGCTCGGGGTCGAGGATCCGCTGGGGGTCTTCCTGAAGTCGATCCTCTTCAACTTCTATTCCTTCGCGGCGGTCATTCTGGCGCTGGCGGTGGTGCTCTGGAAGATGGACTGGGGTCCGATGAAACGGGCCGAAGCGCGCGCGAGCCGGGGCGAGGTCCTTTCCGAGGGCGCCACGCCCATGATGGACGAATCGGTGCTGGGGCGGGACGACGAACTTCCGATTCCGCCGCGGGCGCTGAACATGATCGCGCCGGTGCTGGTGCTGGTGCTGATGATGCCGGTGGGGCTGTGGATCACAGGTGGTGGCGATCTCCGCGCGGGCGAAGGTTCCACATCGGTCCTCTGGGCTTCGATGGCCGGACTGGCGACGGCGTGGATCCTGCTGCTGTTCCAGGGGGCGTACAGGCTCGACCAACTCGTTCGGGTCGCACTCAAGGGTGCCGGCGGTCTGGTTCCCCTGGCGCTCATTCTGCTGTTGGCGCTCGCGCTCGGCGACGTGACCGGCGAGCTGGGGACCGGGCGCTACGTCGCGGGTCTGGTGGAGGGTACGCTCGCTCCGGCCGTCTTCCTTCCCCTGGTCTTCGTGGTGTCGTCGGCGATCGCCTTTTCGATCGGATCGAGCTGGGGCACCTTCGCCATCATGATTCCGATTGCGGTTCCGGCCGCCGCCTCGATGAACCTCGATCCGGCCCCCTTCCTGGCCGCCGCGCTCTCCGGGGGAATCTTCGGCGATCACTGCTCCCCCATCAGCGACACGACGGTGATATCTTCCATGGCCTCCGCCACCGACCATGTCGATCATGTGCGGACGCAGTTGCCCTATGCGCTGGCCGGGGGCGCGGTTGCCACCGTGGGATTTGCCGTCGCCGGCGCCTTCCTGTAGGCCGGGAGCCCAAACGACCGTGAGCCAGCTATCGTGAAGATCGCCGTGTGCGTGAAGCGCGTACCCGACACCGCGACCACGATCCGGATCGCCCCGGGTGGCCGCGACATCGAACGC
Source organism: Longimicrobiales bacterium (assembly GCA_965213665.1). Taxonomy (GTDB): domain Bacteria; phylum Gemmatimonadota; class Gemmatimonadetes; order Longimicrobiales; family Gaopeijiaceae; genus Bin94. The sequence goes on along the minus strand of CBDBZW010000003.1, from coordinate 1,435,410 downwards.
GACGGAATCAAGTACGTCCTCAGCCCCTACGACGAGTTCGCGATCGAGGCCGCGCTACAGCTCGTGGAGGCCGCGGGTGCAGGTCAGGTGACTCTCGTAAGCCTCGGTCCCGCCGCCGCGGCGGAGTCGCTGCGGGCCGGACTGGCGCTGGGGGCGCACCGGGCGGTTCTGCTCACGGGCGAGCCGGGAATGGACGGGTGGACGACGGCGCAGGCGCTGGCCGCGGAGCTGTCGGAGATCGACGCCGAGCTGGTTCTCTTTGGAGTGAAGGCGGTGGACGACGACCAGCAGCAGGTGGGACCGATGGTGGCCGAGCTGCTGGGCCGTCCCTGCGCGACCTCGGTGGCCGCGATGGATGTGGCGGGTGGCGTGGCGACCTGCCGCCGCGCGGTTGAGGGTGGCCGGGAGGTGGTGGAGATGGATCTGCCCGCGGTCGCCACGGTGACCAAGGGCCGCTACGAACCGCGCTTCGCCTCGCTCCGGGGAATCATGATGGCGCGGCGGCGTCCGTTGGTGGAGAAGGAGGCCGCCGGGTTCGCTTCCGCGCTGGTGGTCGAGGATCTCTCCACACCGCCTCCGCGTCCGGCTGGCCGGGTGGTCGGCGAGGGTCCTGGGGCGGCGGCCGAACTCGTGCGTCTGCTCCGGGAAGAGGCGAAGGTACTCTGATGGCCGACGTTCTTGCCGTTGTTGAGCGGGTGGAGGGCGCGCCGCGCAGCATTGCCCGCGAGGTCGTGGCGGTGGCGGCGAAGCTGGCCGGTGGGCTGGGCGGCGGGGTGGCAGTGGCGATGCCGGGGGGCGCGCCGGAGGGGGAGGCGCGCACGGGGTTGGGTGGGGCGGGGGCCGACCGGGTGATCGCTTTGGGCGCGAGGGGTGTGAATGGCGTGGCGGCGGCGGTGGCCGGGGTGGCCGGGCACTTTGGCGCGGTCGTCTTTGCGGCGACCGCCCCGGGACGCGATCTGGCCCCCCGGGTGGCGGCAAAGCTGGCCCGTCCGCTCGCGACCGATGTGACCGAGGCCGAGGTGGATGGAGACGAGATCGTGGCGACGCGCCCCGTCTTTGCCGGCAAGGCGCTGGCGCGGGTGCGGATCCAGGGGTCGCCGGCACTCCTCTCGATCCGTCCCAATGTCTTTGCGGCGCCGGTTAGCGAGCTCCCGGGACGCGACCTTCCGGTGGAAGAGCTGGCCGCGCCGGAGGTGGAGACGCGCTACCGGGTGGTCGGATTCGAGGCGTCCGAAGGGGCCGCGCTGGATGTCGCCGAGGCCGCGATCGTGGTATCGGGGGGTCGGGGGATGGGGAGTCCCGGCCACTGGGGAATTCTGGAGGAGCTACGCGATGCGCTCGGAGAGGCGGCCGCGCTGGGCGCCTCGCGGGCGGTGGTCGATGCGGGGTGGCGACCGCATGCCGAGCAGGTGGGCCAGACGGGCAAGACCGTCACTCCAAAGCTTTACTTTGCGCTGGCCATCTCCGGGGCGATTCAGCACCTGGCCGGAATGCGCACCTCCGGGGTGATCGTCGCCGTCAATCGCGATGCCGACGCCCCGATCTTCGGGGTGGCCGACTACGGAATCGTCGGCGATGTCTTCGAGGTCGTCCCGCAACTGAGCGTGGAGGTGCGGCGGCTACGGGGGAGATAGTCGCCGGATGCGCCCGGATCGGTGGCGCGAATCCAAATAGGCTGCCCCCAATGTCTCCCGCGTCGCGCCGGGGCGCTTCGGCAGGCCCTCGCCCACCGGCACCCCACCCGGCGGGCCACCCTTCCCCGGAGTCTCGGGATCGCGCGACCAGGTTACACCACTCGCCCAGAACGGCCCACCGGCGATGCTTTCCCAAGCGTGCGGGCCGCCCCGTCACCGCCCCCCCATGAACGCCACCGGGTCCACCTCCCGCCCCCACCGCCACACCTCAAGGTGCAGGTGCGGCCCCGTCACTTCGCCGGATTGGCCGGTTCTTCCGATGACCGTTCCCTGGCCGACCTCCTGGCCTGCGCGGATCGCGATCTGCGAGAGGTGGCCGTAGACGCTGATGGCGCCGCCTCGGTGGTCGATCCAGATCACATTGCCGTAGCCGCGCATTGAACCGGCGAAGCGGATGCGGCCCGGCAGGATCGGTCGCACGGGGGTGCCCACGGGAGCCGCGAGATCCACCCCGCGATGCAGATCCGGTCCTCCGTGCCAGCGCAGTCCGAAGCTCGAGGTAACAGGGGAATCCAGCGGCCAACGGGGCGCCTGGCAGGCGAAGAGGGACCCGGCGGCAACGATGGCCAGGAGGGCGCCGGCGCGGAAGGGCCGGGCAATCTCCGTAGGGACGCTCATGAACGTCCCGGCAGGAGCAGCACCTGCGCCGGCTCCCCCGCTTCGATCCTGGCCTGGCCCTCGGGAATGACCGCCAGTCCATCGGCGTCGCGCAGCGAGCGCACCAGTCCGCTTCCCTGGGGGCCGCTCGGCGCGCAGCGAGGGAGTGCTTCGGGTCCGGACGGCGGGAGAAGCCGCACGCGCAGAAACTGCGTGAGGCCTGGCGGCGAGGCCAGGGCGGATTCCGCGACCGCCGTCACCGTCGTTCCCCGGGGATCCTCCGATCCCAGCATGGCGCGCAGGAAGGGTGCGACGAATACATGGAAGGTGACGAAGGCCGATGCAGGATTTCCCGGTAGCCCGAAGACCGGCAGGGCGCCCGCCTCCCCATGCAGATGACCGAAGGAGAGTGGACTCCCCGGCCGCACCCGCACCCGCCAGAAGTCGAGCCGGAAGGACATTTCCAGGAGGATGCGCTTGAGCAGATCCCTCTCGCCCATCGACGCCCCCCCGGTCGAGACCAGGAGGTCCACCCCTTCCACCCCCCCCAGCACCTCGCGCAGACCGGCCGCGCTGTCCGGCGCGACCCCGAGCTCCACGGCCACGCCCCCCGCCTCCGCCACCGCGGCCGCGATCATCGCCCGGTTCGTGTCGGGAACCCCCCTTCCGGCCACCACCTCGTCGAATCGGTCCGGCCCCACGAGTTCGTCCCCGCTCGAGAGCACCCCCACGCGCGGCCGCCGCAAGACCGTGACCGAATCGGCGCCGCTGGCCACGATCACCGGAATCGTGCCCGAGTGCACCACCCATCCGGCCGGGACCGTCTCGGCGCCCCGCACCATGTCCTTGCCCGGCGCGCGGATATGCCTTCCCACATCGTCGCGGCGGTGGATGCGCACGAATCCCGTTTCGGCCTCGCCGTCGGTGTGCTCCACCCGGACCACCGAATCGAACCCTTCCGGCACCGGTCCCCCGGTCATGATCTTGACCGCGCAACCGGGGGGCGCCCCACACACCGGCAGCTCCCCGGGTAGGGCCTGGGCAACCACCGGCAGACGCACACCCGACTCCGGCCAGGGATCCAGCTCCACGCTCCGCACCGCGAATCCGTCCATGGCGCTGTTCGGCCAGGAGGGAAGGGTGGCCCGCGCGGTAACGGGTACGGCCAGCGACCGTCCGGTGGCGCGTGCCAGGGGAATCGTCACCGGCTCGGTTGTGCGCGCGCTCCCCAGAATGCGGCCAAGGGCCTCCGGGCAGGAGAGCCAGTCAGCCTGAAGCTGCTCGAACGCGGTCACCACGCCTCCCTCGGAAACGCCAGAGTCAGAAGCGCCAGCCGAGGCTGAGGCTCAGTCCGTACCCCCTTGCCCACTCGCTCTGCACCACCGGCTCGGTCTCGCCCGACGCGTCCACGATCCGTTTCTCGGGGTCGTCGAATCCATCCGGGGTGTTCAGCTTCCACAGCGTCAGCCCGGCCTCGCCGTGCAGCATCAGCCGCGAGCTCAGCTCCACGCGAAAACCGGCGCCCGAGGTGGTCGTGAAGGCGGTTCCGAACTCGAAGAGATCCTCCGGCAGGAGTACCTCGGCGAACTCCCCCTGGCCCGCGAGGTCCATGGCAATGCCGCCTCCCACAAAGAGATGCGGGGTGATCCGGTTCCAGGTCCGCCGCCCGGTCAGCGAAAAATCCAACCTCACGTCGGCCATCAGGAGCTGCACATCGGTCTCGCCGATCTTGCGGTCGCCCGGAACCCGGCGGGGGTCGATCACATCGCGCTGCGTCGGCATCCAGGTCAGCAGCCCCTGGATGAAGAGCGGCCCGCTTGCCTCGACCGAGTAACGCGCGCCCAGGAACGCTCCCGACTTCGGTCCCAACTCCAGAGAACCTTGCGAGAGCGCCATGCTGCCCCAGAAGATGGAGGTCTCCTGCGCCTTGTCGATGAAACGATACGCCGAGGGAATCGTCTGACCGGAGGCCGAACCGGGCGCGCCGAGGCCCGATGTGGCCACCAGAGCCGCGGCGAAGAGGATACGGACCGGAATCATGAAGGAACGCCTGGCAATCGGGAATCGCTCCGGAGGTTGCAGGGTTGACGCGCTGCGAATGCGCGTTGGCTGCGAATGTGGACAGGGCGCGTTGACCAGGGCGTGGAAAAAGCGTGTTGGACAAGGCGCGTTGGATAAGGTAATGGATTGGCCCCGAGGGTTCCCAAATCGCCTCCGGTGACTGACTGTTAGGAGCGGGGATTCCGGTTCCCTGCGGCGCCCCCGGCCTTGGGGAAAAGAGAGAAATCGTTCGACCTTGCACGACCGCTGCCGAGAGGGGCGGCCCACCGCGACCAAGAGAGGCAGAATGCGCTGCTCGACCTGCGGCGACCAACTCCTGGCGGGCGAAGATCGGTGTCCCACCTGCGGCGCCGTCGCCGAGACGGCCCGGCGTGTGCGGATCCGGCCCAATGTCCGCACGTGCCCGCGCTGCGGCCATCACAGCGAGGGAGTGGCCTACTTCGGCCGTACCGGCAACCTTGCGCTACTCGTCGGTCTCAGCGTCTTCACCTGGGGCGTCGGGGGACTGGTCTATTACGCGAGCTGCCGCCGCCGGCGCGTCTGTCCCTCCTGCGGTATCGGGTGGGAGCACGCCCGCGACCCCGACGATGCTCCCTCCGCCCTGCCGCCCGCGCCGCGCCCCACCGTCCCGGCTCCCCGCACGGTTCCCGAGGCTCCCGTCGTTTCCGCTTCACCCGCCCGCACCCTCCCCTCCAATGGCATCGGCAGGCGCGTCGTCGGCGCCGGAATGGGTTTCTTCGGGACGATCCTGATCATCGGAGGCATCGCCGGCCAGACCTCGGTGGACGGTCCCCCCATCTTCATCGGCTCGCTGCTGGGCATGATGGGCTCGGGTCTCTTCCTCTGGGGATGGCGGTCGCTGCAGAGCCGGCGCCGCACGGTGCTCCAGGATCTGACTCGCAGAATCCTGGTCATGGCCACTGAACGGGGCGGCGTCCTCACGGTGACCGAGGTCGCGGCCGAGCTGGATCTGAGCCTGGGGTCCGCCGAGAAACTCATGGAGGAGATGGACGACGGCTTCCGGGTGCGCTCCGAGGTGAGCGACGAGGGAGTCATCTACTACGAGTTCCCGGAGGTCGTGCACCGGGAATCGCTCCGGGCGCCCAGGCAGCGTTAGAAACCTCCCGCGCCGCCGCGCCGAGGAATGGGGAGTGCCGGGGACGGCGACGAACTCCCATCGGGGGATGGCCGGTCGCGTTATAATCAATCCCCAAACCGCTGACCCGTTTCGCATCGCCTGAACCAACCGCCGAACCGCAACCACGAGGGTGCCCGTGCGACGCTTTGCCGATGATCACGGTGTGGAGTGGGTGGCTTCGGTCGCCGCCGCCACCGGGGGAGACTACAAGGGCCGCTTTCACCTGGTCCTCCACTCCGGGACGAAGGGAAATGGATCGGTCGCCCTGACCGATGTGCGCTGGAACTCGCGCAAGACCGCCGAACGCACCCTGCGCACCATGTCCGCCCTGGAGCTGAATCGCCGTCTGCGCTCCGCCCGCGGCCGGGGACCGGACCAATGACCGACCAGGCCGCGCTCGACGCCCTGCTGACCGAGAATCGCCGCTTCCCGCCACCGCCGGACTTTGCCGCGCGCGCCGTCGTCTCCGATCCGGGGGTCTACGACGAAGCGGAGGACTTCGAGAGCTACTGGGCGCGCTGGGCCGGAGAGCTCGACTGGTTTCGCAAGTGGGATACCGTGCTCGAATGGAATCCCCCGCACGCGCAGTGGTTCGTGGGCGGCAAGCTGAATGTTTGCCACAACTGCGTGGACCGGCACCTGGAGGGCCCCCGCCGCGACAAGAGCGCCCTGCTGTGGGAAGGCGAGCCGGGCGACCGCCGTTCCTTCACCTACCTGGAGCTCGCGCGCGAGGTCGGCCGCTTCGCCAACGTGCTGAAGGGACTGGGGGTGAAGAAGGGCGACCGGGTGGCGATCTACCTGCCGATGATCCCCGAGGCCGCCTTCGCGATGCTGGCCTGCGCCCGGATCGGTGCCCCGCACTCGGTGGTCTTCGGCGGATTCAGCCCGGATTCTCTGGCGGACCGCATCAACGACGCCGACGCGCGCGTGTTGATTACGGCCGACGGCGGCTACCGGCGGGGCACGTTGGTCCCGCTCAAGCGCAACGCCGACCGCGCGGTGAAGCGGTGCCCCGGAATCGAGCGCGTGGTGGTGGTGGCGCGCGGCGGCCCCGGCGGCGACGGTCTCGCCCCGATGACCCCGGGCCGCGACCACTGGTACCATGATCTGGCGGCGGGCGTCTCCGGCGATTGCGAGGCCGAGGTCATGGACGCCGAGGATCTGCTCTACATCCTCTACACCTCCGGCACCACCGGCAAGCCCAAGGGGGTCGTGCACACCACCGGCGGCTACCTCACCCAGGTCCACGCCACGACCCGCATGGCCTTCGATCTCCGCGAAGACGACATCTACTGGTGCACCGCCGATGTCGGCTGGGTGACCGGGCACAGCTACATCGTCTATGGTCCGCTCGCGGCCGGCGCCACCGTCGTCATGTACGAAGGCGCTCCGGACTGGCCCGGCCGGGATCGCTTCTGGCGCATCTGCGAAGACTACGGGGTGACGATCTTCTACACCGCTCCGACGGCCATCCGGGCCTTCATGCAGTGGGGCGAGGAGTGGCCGGGGGGAAGCGACCTCTCGCGGCTGCGGCTTCTGGGAAGCGTCGGCGAACCGATCAACCCGGAGGCCTGGATGTGGTACCGGCGGGTGATTGGCGGCGGCCGCTGCCCGATCATCGACACGTGGTGGCAGACCGAGACCGGCGCAATGATGATCACCCCGCTCCCCGGCGTTACCCATACCCGGCCCGGGAGCGCCTGCCGCGCCCTTCCGGGAATCGCCACGGCGCTCCTCAACGACGCGGGCGAAGATGTGGACGCCGGCTACCTTGCGATCACCCGGCCCTGGCCGGCAATGCTGCGCACCATCTACGGCGACGACCGGCGCTACCGCGAGACCTACTGGTCCAGGTGGGACGGGATCTATTTCCCGGGCGACGGCGCCAAACTCGACGAGGACGGCTACCTCTGGATCCTGGGCCGGGTGGACGATGTGCTGAATGTCGCCGGCCACCGCATCGGCACCATGGAGGTCGAGAGCGCGCTGGTGGAGCACCCGGCGGTGGCGGAGGCGGCGGTGGTGGGAGTGGCGCACCCGGTGAAGGGACAGGCGATCGCGGCCTTTGCGACGCTCATGGGGGGCAGGGCGGGAGACGCCGCCCTGGAGACCGAGCTGAAGACCCACGTCGCCGAGGCCATTGGTCCGATCGCGCGCCCCCAGGCGATCCTCTTCGCAGCCGATCTCCCCAAGACCCGATCCGGCAAGATCATGCGGCGGCTCCTGGGCGACATCGCGGCCGGGCGGGCGCTGGGAGACACCACCACCCTGGCGGATCCGGCGGTCGTGGAGCAACTCAAGTCCCGCTACCAGGCCCAGGGCGCCGGGAGCCGCGGGGAAGTGGAGTAGGAATCATGCACGACGTTCTGCGCAACCGCGTCATCCGGAAGATCGAAAGTCTTCCCGAGGAGCGCATCTACCAGGTGCTCGACTACATCGAGTTCCTGGAATCGCGCCACGGCGCCACGGAGGGAGAAAAACGGGCCAGCGGCTTCCAGCGCCTCGCCGAGGGGCTCGAGGACCGGATGCGCAAGCGGGCATTCAATCCCTCGAATCTGCGAGAGGCCTTCCAGGTGATCGCGGCGGCCGATCGCGCTCTGAGCGGGGTAGCCCAGGCGGGGCGCGAGATCTTCGACGAGCTGGCGGGCGGATCGCAGCGCGGGAGCGAGTCGCGCCGGGAGGGCAGTTCGCGCGAGGCGGGAAGCGGCGACGAGAACGAGCGGCGGCGCGGCGGCGGGGAGCGGCCCGAGCGCGGGCGCACCGATTCATTCTGACCGGACGAACAGGCTCGTGACCATGCACAGAGAGTCCATCCAGGGAGAGGGCGCAGGGGCCGCCGGTGAGCGGGTTATCCGCGAGGCCTTCACCTTCGACGACGTGCTCCTCGTTCCCGCGCACTCCGCGGTGCACCCGAACGACACCGACGTCTCCACCCGGCTGACGCGCCGCATCCACCTTCAGCTTCCCCTGGTTTCGGCGGCCATGGACACCGTTACCGAGGCGCGCATGGCGATCGCGGTCGCGCGCGAAGGTGGCGTCGGAGTCATCCACAAGAACATGTCCGTGGCGCGCCAGGCCGAGGAAGTGGACCGCGTCAAGCGTTCCGAGAGCGGGATGATCCTGAATCCCATCACCCTCGACCCCGCCGCCTCGCTTCGCGATGCGCACCGCCTCATGGCCCGTTTCTCGATCAGCGGCGTTCCGATCGTCGAAGAGGACGGTACGCTGGTGGGGATTGTCACCAACCGCGACCTCCAGTTCGAGACCGACATGGACCGCCCGGTCGCCGCGCTGATGACTTCTCACGGCGCCGGCGGTGAGGCACGGGCCGGACGGCCACTGGGACTGGTCACCGCGCCGGAGGGCACCACCCTGGCCGAGGCCGAGCGCATCCTCCACCGTCACCGCATCGAGAAGCTCCCGGTGGTGGATGGGAGGGGGCGGTTGCAGGGGCTGATCACCGTCAAGGACATCTTCAAGCGGCGCAAGTTCCCTAATGCCTGCAAGGACGAACACGGGCGGCTGCGCGTGGGTGCGGCGGTTGGCGCGGCGGCGGACGATCCGGAGCGCGCGCGGGCGCTGGTGGATGCGGGGGCCGACTTTCTGGTGATCGACACCGCGCACGGCCACTCCGAGGGCGTGTTGCAAGCGGTGGCGCGGGCCCGCGAGGCCTTTCCGGACACCGATCTGGTGGCGGGGAATGTGGGGACCGCAGAGGGTGCCGCGGCGCTGGTCGAACGGGGGGCCGACGCCGTCAAGGTGGGAGTGGGACCGGGTTCGATCTGCACAACGCGGGTGGTGACGGGGGTCGGGCTGCCGCAGCTCACCGCCGTGATGGACGCGGCGCGGGGCGCGGCGGGACGCGTTCCGGTGATCGCCGACGGAGGAATTCGCTACTCGGGCGATGTGGTGAAGGCGCTCGCGGCCGGGGCGCACAGCGTGATGATGGGGTCGGTGCTGGCCGGAACCGAGGAATCGCCGGGCGAATCGTTCCTGCTGGAGGGAAGGCGCTTCAAGACGGTGCGCGGAATGGGCTCGCTCTCGGCGATGGAGGAGGGTTCCGCCGACCGCTACTTCCAGGAGGGCCGCGACCAGAGAAAACTGGTGCCCGAGGGCATTGAGGGACGCGTTGCCTACAGCGGTCCGGTGGCCGATACGGTCTTCCAGCTTGCGGGCGGACTGCGAAGCGGAATGGGGTATTGCGGCGCCGCCGATCTCGCTGCGCTTCGGAACAACGCCCGCTTCGTGCGCATCACCCCGGGTGGTCTGCGGGAGTCGCACCCACACGATGTGGCCATTACCCGCGAAGCCCCCAACTACAGCAACTGACGCCCACGCGATGCCGCCGCCGCGCCACCACCGGCCCTTTCCCGCGCTCGCCACGCTCGTTGCGCTGGGCTGTGCCTCGCAGCAGGGGGAACGAACGGTCGTCCAGGTTGCGCCGTCGCCGCCGGATGCGGAAGCGGCACCGGAGCGGACGGTCCCGGGGGTTGCGGTCACGACGGAAGATCCGGATCCGGCCGGCGATCTCGACGCCGACACCCTCCGCATGACTCCCGTCGCGCCTTCGGCACCCGCGCCGCTCCCCGATCCGATCGTGTCCTCGACGATGGCGGTTGACCCACAAATCGAGGAGCGGGTGAACTGGTGGATTGACTTCTGGACTCACCGGGCGCGCGATCCGATGACCGGAGCCCTGACCCGCATGGGACGCTACGAGGAATTCATCGCGGCCGAGCTGGCCCGGCGCAAGCTGCCGGCCTCGTTGCGTTTCCTGCCACTGGTGGAGACCGACTACGTCGCGACCGCGATCTCACCGGTCGGCGCGGGCGGACTCTGGCAGTTCATGCCCGCCACGGCCCGGTGGCTGGGTCTGCGCGTGGACCGGGCGGTGGATGCGCGGCTCGATCCCTTCGCGGCCACCCCTCTGGCGCTCGATTACCTGGTCGCCTTGCAGGAACAGTTCGAGTCGTGGTTCCTCACGCTGGCCGCCTACAACGCGGGCCCCGGCCGCATCGAAAGAGCGATCCGCGCGCACGGTGGCGACCTTCCCCGTACCGATGCGCTCTTCGCCCGGATCCGTCCGCACCTGGCGGCCGAGACCCGCGACTTCATTCCGAAGTTCCTGGCCGCTGTCCAGATCGGGCACAGCCGCTCCGATCTGGCGAAGGAGCCCCCGCTGCGGGTCGAAACGGTGCGGGTGGCGGGGGCGGCTTCGTTGGCGGCGATCGCTGCCGCGGCCGGTGTGGAGAGGGAAGAGATCGTCGGGTTGAATCCGCATCTTCGCATGGGTCACACCCCGGTGGGGCGGACCACGGCGGTGCGCCTGCCGGAGGGGCGGGCCGCCGGTGTCCCGGAACGGCTGGCGCAGCTTCCAGAGCGGGATCGCTTTCCCGGGCATGTGGTTGCCGAGGGCGAGACCCTCTGGGGGATAGCGCGCGGCTACGGGATCCCGGTGGGGGCGCTGGAGGCGGCCAATCCCCAAGTTCGGGCCCGCGCCCTGCAGATCGGCGCCCTTCTGACGCTGCCTCGCGGCGGCGGCAGCGGCGCGGTCGCGGCGGGCGAAGACCCGGGAGCCCCGGGGCCGGTGCGGAAGGGACTGCACGTGGTGGCGGATGGCGACACCCTTTGGGATATCGCGCGGCGCTACGGCGTTACCCTTGAGGAGTTGCGGGCCTTCAACCGGATGGAAACCCGTACCCTGATACGGCCCGGCGACAGGGTGCGCATCCCGACCGGCGGGTAGGCGGACATTCAGGGTAGTGTGGAACGCCAGGCGCCCGACCGCCCCCCTGCCTTTTCCACCAGTTCGATCTTCTCGATCGTCATGCCCCGGTCGGCGGCCTTGAGCATGTCGTAGGCGGCGAGCAGCGCCACTGCGACCGCCGTGAGCGCCTCCATCTCGACGCCGGTGGGGCCGGCGATCCGCGCGCTGGCGGTGACGCGCAACCCGGGCAACGCCGGATCCGCCGCGATCTCGACCCCCACACTGGCGGCCGGCAGGAGATGGCAGAGTGGAATCAGCTCCCCGGCGCGCTTGCCCGCCATGATTCCGGCGATCCGCGCGACCTGCTCCACATCGCCCTTGGGGTTATTTCCCGATACCAGCAATGCGTAGGCATCGGGTGAGCAACGCAGAGTCCCGCGCGCCACGGCCCGGCGGTGGGTGGGCTCCTTGGCGGCGACATCGACCATGGCCGCGCGGCCGGTGTCGTCCAGGTGGGTGAGCTTCTTGGGGGGCGTGGACATGTGATACCGTCTCGCGCGGTGCGGTGTCAGGAGGGAGAAGCAAGCGATTCCCGCGAATCCAGGACCAGCGTTTCCCGCAAATCCAGAAGAAGCGCCGCCACGAAGAGCTGCGGATTGACGTTGCCGAGCGCCAGCCTGCGCGCTTCCTCGACCTGGGCTACCGCCCGAGCTGCCCGCTCCGGGGTCAGCGCCAGACGCTTGCCCGCCCGGCGCAGGAAGGGCATCTCCCCGACGTCGACGACCCGGCCCTCGCGCCCCAGGCTCGCTGCGGCAAGATCGCGGATGCGCAGTTGCAGGGTTCCCAGGAGACCGACGAGCCCCCGCGCGCCCCCCGGTCCAAAATCCAGCGCCGCCGCAAAGATGGACTCGGGTTTGCCGCCGATCGCCGCGCGCAGAAGCTTCAGCGCGTGGAGCCGCTCCCGCGACAGCTCGCTCTCGGGGTCGAGTTCGCCGATCGCCGCTCCGATCGATCCCTGCGACCGGGCCGCCGCCTCTCTGGCCGCCTCGGGGGTCGCACCGCACTCTTCCTCCAGGAAGGCGGCGACGGTGGTGGTGGAGAGCGGGGGCAGGTGAATGGGGAGCGCGCGCGACCGGACGGTGTCGAGCAGGCTGCCGGGCGCCCCCGAGGTAAGGATGAAGCGGCTTCCGGGCGGGGGTTCCTCCAGGAGCTTGAGGAGGGCGTTGGCCGCCTCGGGACTCGCTTCCTGGGGGATGAGGTACTCGGCGTCGCCCACAATGAAGACCTGTTCATCGCTGATGCTGGGCCGCTTCGACGCCCGCTCGCGAATGGAGCGCACCGCGCCGATATAGATTCCCTTGACCTCGTGGCCGCCATTGGGCCGCAGAGGCTGCTTGCGGAATTCGGCGAGCCGGGCCGCGCGGGCATCCTCCAGGGCGTCGGCCAGCTTCTCCGGGCTTGACTTGCGGCCGGGCCGGGGCAGGGGAAAGTACCAGTGGATGTCGGGGTGTTCGAGCGCGAGGGCGCGGCGGCAGCTCAGGCAGCGGTCGCAGGGGCGGGGACTCCCTTCGCAGAGGCGCGTGCGCGCGATCCAGAGCGCCAGCGATTGCTTGCCGCATCCGGGGATACCGTGAATGAGCAGGGTGGCCGGGAGTTCGTGCCGGGACAGGGCGCGGGCCAGCGAAGCGCGCAGAGAGGCGTGGCCGCGGAAGGGGGGCGGGGAGGGGCGGGGTTTCGCGGCGGGAGTCATGTCGGGATCGCGGCGCCCGTGGGGGAAGGCGAGGCCGTTTGGCTCCGTTGTCTGCGCAGCGCCAGCCGGGCGGCCAGACGAATCGCGGTCGTCATGGAGGATGGGTTGGCCACGCCGCGCCCGGCGATGTCGAAGGCGGTGCCGTGGTCGGGGGAGGTACGGACGAAGGGAAGCCCGAGCGTCACATTCACTCCCCGGCCGAAGGACGCGGTCTTGAAGGCGGCCATTCCCACATCGTGGTAGGGCGCCACGACGGCGTCGAATTCGCCGCCAAAGGCCCGCCCGAAGACGGTGTCGGCGGGAAGGGGACCCGTCACCTCCCAGCGATCCCCGCTCAGGGCGGCAACCGCCGGCGCAAAGACCGTGGCCTCTTCGGTGCCGAACATCCCGTCGTCCGAGGCATGTGGATTGAGGGCGCAGATCGCGATGCGGGGCCGCGGAATCCCCCAGTCGCGCATCAGGGCGGTTCCCAGGAGGCGGGTCTGCGAGAGAAGCAGATTCCGGGTCACCGCCGCGGGAACCTCCGCCAGCGGAATGTGGATCGTGGCCAGGAGCACGCGCCGCGGATCCGTGGCAAGAGAGTCGTCCCCCTCGTCGCACATCAGCATCCCCACCTCCCCCGCCCCCACCAGCGTCATCAGCATCTCGGTGTGGCCCGGCGGAAACCCCGCCGCGGCCAAGGCCGGCTTGTGCACCGGCGCGGTCACGATTCCATCCACCTGGCCTTCGAGCGCAAGCTCCACCGCCCGTTCGATCGCCAGCCCCGCCGAGCGTCCGGGATCGCCCCCCCCGTCCACCGCCTCAACGCGGCACCATCCACCGACACCGGCGGCCAGCTCACCCGGTCCGATCACCCGCGTCCCGGCCACCGAAATGGGCGACCCGGTCTCGCCCGCGACCGCGGCCAGCGCCTTCGCGGCCACCTCCGGCCCGATTCCGCGCGGGTCGCCAAGGGTAACCGCCAACCGAACCCGGGGCGACGGGTCCCGCGGCGGAGTTCCTTTCGGCAAGCGGGTCACCGCCCCCGCAGCGCCGGATCCCTGATCTCGACCCAGGTCTTCGCCATCAGCCCGTCGAGGAGGGCGCGCTCCCGCTTCTCCGCGATCAGGCTTGCGCGAATCTGCGGCTCCAGATCCTCGAAGTTGTAGGCTCCGGCCTCGCGCAACTCCGCAATCCGGATAATCGCAAAGAGCTCCTGGGCATCCAGGGTGAATTGAATCGGCCCCACGATCTCGCCCTCTTCGCGCCCGGTCAGCGCGGCCACATAGGCGGGTGCCAGAACCTGGGCTACCTGCCGCTGCGGCACGGTGGCCGAATCGGGCAGGCTGGGCTCGTGAAATTCGTCGATCAACCCCTGGAAGTCCTCGTTGCGGGCCCGCTCGGCGATCTCGGTGGCCAGGGCGCGCGTGCGTCCGATGTCGCGCGGACCGATCTCGGGCCGGATCAGGATGTGCCGGGCCTTGCGTTCGGCGAAACGAATGCGCTCCACCAGGATGACGTGGAAGCCGAACTCGGTCTCGACCACCTCGCCGACCTCGCCTTCGAGCAGGCTGAAGGCGGTCTCCTCGAACTCGTCCACCATGAATCCCCGGCGAAACCACCCCAGATCTCCACCGGCCGCGGCCGACCCCGGATCCTGCGAGTGGGCGGTGGCCAGCTCGGCAAAATCCTCTCCCGCGCGCACCCGGTCCAGAAGTTCCCGGGCCTCGTCGCGGGCCTCGTCGCGGGTGGAATCGGAAGCCTCCACGGTGAGCAGCACCTGCTTGAAGGTCACCGTCGCGGGCCGCTCCTGAAGCACGTCGCGGCCTTCCTCGAATGCGGTTCGGACCTCCGCATCGGTTACCTCCACCGCCCCGCCGCCCCGGTGGCGCTGCATGTACAGCTCGACCAGCATCTGCTGGCTGATCTCGTCGCGGGTGAGCTCGCGGTAGGCCTGCATGGTGAGCCCCTGCGCATCGAGCTCCCGGTCCATCGCCTCGCGCCCGCCGATCCCCGATTCGATCTGCCCGATCCGCTGCTCCAGCATTTCCTCGACGCGCTGCTCGTCGATCTCGAGAAGCGTGTCCTGGGCGGCCGCCTGCAGGACAATCTGCTGGCGGATGAGAAGATCCAGCAAGGCCGCGCGCATCTCGCCGCGTTCGGAGCTTCCCTCGGGAGGAAGCGTCTCGCCCATCGCCCGGCGCTGCTGCTCGAACTGGAGAAGCTGCGACAACAGCACGACCGAATCGCCGACCTCCGCGACCACCCGGTCCACCACTTCCTCCTGGGCGTGGAGCGGAGCCGGGCGCGATGGCGCAAAGGCGGCCGTGATCGCGACCAGAACGGCGACGGTTCGGTTCATCTGCGTTTCCTTCTGGCTGAAATGACGGGACCGGCGTCGTGGCGAGAAGACTGGCGGACGGCGGGGCCGGACCGAACGTCACCGGAGCTGCCGGATGCGGTCGAGGGTTGCGGCGATGCGCTGCTCGTGGATGCGCCACCGTCCTCCTTCCCGCAGAAGAAATGTAATCCCTGCCAGCGGCACGACCTCGCTGCGGCCCGAAACAATCGCGGTCACGATCCCGCGCACGCGCGCTTGCGGCGTTCCGGCCGGCGCCTCCGCACCCGTCACCGAATCCTCGCCGCTTGCGCCGTCGTCCCCGGCTGCCGGATCTGGCTTCCCCAAACCGATCGCCGCCGCCCGCTCCAGGATCGCGCTTCGCGCCGCGCCCGCCACCGAATCGCTCTCTGCGGCGGTCGCTTCCAGTCCGCGCGCGGCCGCCTCGGCCTTGAGCAGCTCCTGCCGGCCCAGCCGTCGCAGCGCCGCCTCCAGCTCCGCGTCGGAGGCCTCCAACACGCCGCCGCCGAATCCATCGGGCGAAATCCTGGCCAACTCCATGAACTCTCCCGCGGTGTAGGTCCCATCCCGCCAGGTCAGGAGCGCGCGCTCGGCGGCCCTGCCGGTCAGGCGCCCCGGTGAGGAGCGGGCCAGCGCGCGCACGATCTCCAGCGCGCCCGCGGCCAGGGCCAGCCCGGCAACGGAATCCAGCTCGGCGATGTAGTTGGCCTCGGCCTCGGCGAACCGTTCCCGTTGGATCAGGGTGCGGAACTCGCCGCCGATCTCCGAGAGCTCGGGGATTGCGATGGCGTCGAGCCGCAGGATGTGATACCCGAGCGGGGACTCGACCGGCTCCGAAATCTGGCCCGGTTGCAGGGCGAAGACCGACGCATCGATCGCGGCCAGCATCTGCCCGCGCCCGAAGGTGCCCATGGAGCCGCCGGCCCGCGCGCTGCCGGGATCGCCGCTGTGACGCGCCGCCAGAGTCGCGAAGTCGGCGCCCTCCGCGATCCGGCCGTGCAGGCCCCGCGCCACCGTCAGAACGCTGTCGCGCTGCCGGTTGGTGGCGCCCCGGGGAAAGGGAAGGAGGATCTGCGAAGCGGTCGCGCGGGCGCCGGGAAGCTCCTGGGCGAATCGTTCGGCGAGCTCGGCGCCGGCAACCACCGTGTCCACCTCAATGACCTGGTCGCGAAGCCGTCCCAGGACGATTTCCTGCAGCGGCTGTTCGGTCAACAGTCCCACATCGAGCGAGGAAAGCGTCGAATCCTCCTCCAGGTGGGAGGCCAGGAGGGTGTAGTCCACCCAGAGCTCCGCCACGATCCGCACTGTCTGCTCGTCGGGTTCCAGGCCCGCAGGACCGTGCTCGGCGATCAGCCCCGCGGCCTCCTCCACTTCCAGCCGCTCGCCGCCGGCCTCGGCCAGGGGACCGGGTCCGCACCCTGCGCCGCCCAACGCCACCAACAGCGCCGCAAGCGGAACCCGCCCCCACTCTCTGCCACCATCTCGGGTCTTCATGCCACCTCCGAAACCGCCATCCTGGCCCGTTCTTTCCCGACCCCGCCCAGGGCGTCCATTGCGCGCACGATGAGACTAATCAGACGACTGCGGTCCGAACACTCCAGGACGACCGAGAGCGGCGCCACCCGGCGCACCTCGATCCGGACCTCATCGCCGGGCAGCGCCTCCTCCAGCGCCGACATCCGCGGCACGATCTCCGGGCGGAAGTTGATCCGCGCTCCCGATCCCCGCACGAAAACCCGGCTCACGCCTGCCTCCCTGCCCACGATCGAGATGCGCGCCTTGTCGAGCGTCGCGGCGGCCTGGGGCGGGAGCCGGCCGTAGCGGTCGGCGATCTCGGCCGCGAGCTCCTCCACATCGTCCCGGGCGCGTGCCTTCGAGAGGCGGCGGTACAGGTGCAGCTTCTGGTGCGGATCGGCGATGTAGTCGTCCGGAAGATAGGCGTCGCGGTCCAGTCCCACATCGGGGCGGGGCCGGTCGGCCGGGTCCGGGGCGCCGCGCAGATTTCGCACCGCGTCCTCCATCAACCGCATGTAAGTGTCGATTCCCACGGCGTGCGCAAATCCCGACTGGTCCTCGCCCAGCAGATTTCCGGCGCCCCTCACCTCGAGATCCCGCAGCGCAATCTGATAGCCGCTCCCCAGCTCGGTGTGGTGCTCCAGGACGCGCAGTCGCCGCTCCGCATCGACGGTCATTCGCTCCGGTACGACGAGATAACAATAGGCGCGCCGGTCCCACCGTCCCACCCGGCCCCGAATCTGGTAGAGTTGCGAGAGCCCGAAGCGGTCGGCGCGAGTCACGATCAGGGTGTTGGCGTTGGATACATCCAGCCCATTCTCGATGATCGAAGAGCAGACCAGAATGTCGGTCTCGCCCGCCACGAAGCGCGTCATGACGAGGTCGAGCGAGCGGGCCGGCATCTGTCCGTGGGCCACCTCGACCGTGGCGTGGGGAAGCAATCGCCGCACTCGCGCGGCCGCCGTCTCGATCGTTTGCACCCGGTTGTGCAGGAAAAAGACCTGGCCGCCCCGGTCGAGTTCGGCCTGGCAGGCATTGACGATCATCCCGTCGCTCCACGAAACCACATGGGTGACGATCGGCATCCGGTCGCGGGGAGGGGTGCGGATCAGCGAGAGGTCGCGGACCCCGGCCAGCGAGAGATAGAGGGTACGGGGGATGGGCGTTGCCGTAAGGGTCAGAACATCGACCGTGGTGCGGATCTTCTTCAGACGTTCCTTCTGGCGGACTCCCAGGCGTTGCTCCTCGTCGATGATCACCAGCCCCAGATCGTGGAAGGAGATGTCGGCCGAGAGAAGCCGCTGCGTTCCAATCACGATGTCGGTGGCGCCCGCGGCGACCTCGGCGACGACCTGGCGTTGGCGCGCGGGCGGATCCAGACGCGAGAGCGCCGCCACCCGCACCGGGTAGTCGGCCAGACGGTCGCCGAAGCTCCGTGCGTGCTGGGCGACCAGGACGGTGGTGGGGGCAAGAAGCGCGACCTGCTTGCCATCCTGGACCGCCTTGAAGGCCGCGCGGATCGCCACCTCGGTCTTCCCGTAGCCCGCATCTCCGCAAACCAGCCGGTCCATGACGCCGGGCGCCTCCATGTCGCGTTTCACATCCTCGGCTGCGCGTCGCTGGTCCGGGGTGTCTTCGTAGAGGAAGGATGCCTCCATCTCGCGCTGCCAGCGGCTGTCCGGTGCGCAGGCGTGCCCCGGGCGGGCCTTGCGCGCCGCGTAGAGATCGAGGAGTTCGGCGGTCGTACGGTTGATCGCCGCCTGCGTCTTCCTCTTGAGCGTCTTCCACCGGCGTCCGCCGATCCGGTGCAGCGACCGGGGCGCGTCGTCCGGGTGCGCGCCCACCCAGCGCTCGACCTGGTCGAGCTGGTAGACCGGCACGCGGAGAACCTCGCCGCGATCGTAGCGAATCATCAGCGACTCGACCGCCTCGTCTCCGATCGTCGTCTTCTCCAGCCCCTCGAAGCGCCCGATGCCGTGTTCGAGGTGAACGACATGATCGCCCGGGGTGAGCTGGGCCAGGCTCTCGAGCGCGGCCGCTCCCCGGAAGCGCTTGCCGCGTCGGAGCTTGCGGTTGCGACGAAAGATCTCGTGGTCGGTGAGGAGACGGGCCGGCGGGATCGCGTCGTCGAGGAGGAAGCCTCCGGTGAGGGAGCCGACGGTCAGATGGCAGCGCGCGGGCAACTCTCCGGACCGGTCTTCGAGCAGCTCCCGCAGCCGCGCCGCCTGTCCGGGATTGTCGCAGAGAATGTGACTTTCGGCGGCCTCGGCGGCCGTGTCCTCCAGAAAGTTGCGGAGCGCGCGCGTGTCGCGGTCAAAGGCGGGGGGAGGGCGGGTCTCGAAGACGAAGTCGCCGGCGCGGTCCGCGGCAAAGAGGAGCCGGGGATGCGATTCGGCGCGCGCGGCCAACGCCTCGGGCCGCAGAAAGAGGTCTTCGGGCGAGGGCGCGGGATTGCCGTGGCGGACTGCGTCGCGGTAGCGCGCTTCGGCCTGGTTCCAGGCGGGCGCTCCCCGTTCGGTCCACGATTCGCTGCCGTACCGCACCAGAACCGCGTCGCGGGGAAGGCGGTCCAGGACGGAGGCGCGAAGTTGCTCTGGCGATGCGCCGCCGGTGAATCGCACCGGCAGGATGTCCACCCGGTCGGTCGTGCCGGTGGAGCGCTGGTCGAGAACGTCGAAGTGTCGGATCGATTCCACCTCGTCGCCCCAGAACTCCACCCGCGCCGGAGCGGCGGCCCCGAAGGAGAACAGATCGACCAGGCCGCCCCGCAGCGCGTAGCAGCCGGGAGCCTCCACCAGGGGCGTGCGTTCGAAGCCGCGCGCATCCAGCGCCTCGACCAGTTCGTCGCGGGCGAGCCGCTGGCCGGTGGCGAGCGCGAGGCGCAGATCGGCGAGGTTGGCGGGGATGGGGGCGAGCTCCTGCAGGGCGCGGTGCGTGGCAACCAGGATCCGCGCGGATCCGGCCAGAAACTCCTGGAAGGCCTCCACCCGGGCGCCCGACAGCTCCGGGCGGCGATCGTCGCCGGCATCGTCGGTGGCGCTCTCGCGCTGCGGATAGTGCGACACGGCTTCCCGCCCGAGGAGCGTCTCGAGGTCGCTCAGGTGATCCGCGGCGTTTCCCGGCGAGGAGGCGGCCACGACCCAGAGCCGGTTGGGAAAGGTCCCGGCGAGCGCCGCCACTACGGCCATCGGCAGCGATCCCGCCGCCGGGCCGATCGTGCGCGCGGACCCCGGTGCGGGCACGTCCCGCGCCAACCGGGCGAAGGCATCGCACGAAGCGACGGCCCGGACGGCCGGGTGCGTCAGGCCGGAAGGGGTCATGCGGCGGGGGTGGGGGAGGAGCGCAGATCCCGGGCGGCCGCCACCACGACCTCGATCGCGAGGAGCGCCAGGAGGATCAGAGCGAGGGTGCGCCAGGGCTCGGGACCCCGGCCGGAGCGGAAGATCTGCCGCGACCACGCACCGGCATCGTCGACCACCGCGCGGGTTCCGGGAAGGATTCTCCTCACCTCCGATGCCCCCAGCGGGGCCAGGTCGGATTCGGACGCGGGGGTGTTGACCGGTATCGCCTCCAGGGCGCTGTCCCCCTCCAACGGCTGATAGAAGCCGGCCACCGCGGTCGCGAAGAAGGGCTGATCGCCGTCCACCGGGTGCACTTCTCCCCCGGGATCGCGCACCGCCGTGCTCGTTGCGGGTGGCCGGAAGCTCGCTCCGGCGGTTGCCGTGCGTTCCTCGTCGCGGCGCCACCCGCGCTCGATCGCCCACTCCAGGAGGGGAATCATCGCGGCCGAGACGGGCAGGCTGGTCGATTCCTCGTCAATGGGCGAGGCGAAGAGGGTATAGGGACCGGTCGGCGCGGTGCCCGCCACGATCCAGGGATCGCCATTCGAGAGCGTCACCAGGACTTCGGAAGACCCATCCGTCTGGTTGTCCGCGTCGCCGGTTCGCTCCAGGAGAAAGGAGCGTCGAACCTCAATGTCGGAAAGATCGATCGCGACCGCGCTGGAGGCGATGCGCGCCCCGCCCTCCGTCCCCGCGCCGTACCGGTACGGGATCCCGGCCTGCGCGAGGCGGCGGTTGAGCGCGGGCGTCTGGGCCGGATCGATGAGCGGCACCACCAGGGCGCTCTGCGTGAAGCCGCGCGCGTCCAGCCCCTCGCCCCCGATGCTCAGCAGCGTCGCCGCCTGCGCAAGCCCGCCCCGGACGATGCGATCGCTCTCCTCAAGCACCGCCAAGGCTTCGGAAAGGAAAAAGCGAGCCGGCCCGGCCAGCGCCACCGCGGTCGGTTCACGAACGGTGAAGGCGAAGTAGCGGCGGTCGTCGGCGGTCAGCGGATCCGGGTCGATCTCGGCGTAGCCCTCCACCCGTCCGGAGGGGAAGGGACCGACCGGGAGCAGCACCGTCGCGCCGCCGGGCGCCATCCCCGCCGCGCGCACCTGCCCGTCGATGTAGAGCCGCACCCCAACACTGTCTCCCGGGTCGCCGCCCACAATCGAGACGGCGGCCTCGGTTCGGCGTCCCGCCAGCGGAGGCAGCCCGCCTCCGATCGTCACCTCTCCGATCCCGCGGTTCTGCGGCTCGCGCGCCGGCAGCCCGAAGACCACTACTGGAATGTCGTCCTCGTTAGGAAGCGCGTCGTCGAAGCCCGTCGCCTGCAGATCGGTGAAGAGATGCACCTCCCGCTCGGGCAGCGAACTCTGCGCCACCAGCGCCCGGGCCCGTTCCACCGCCCCCCCCAGCTCCCCCCGTCCATGCGCGTTCCCGGTCGCTTCGATCGCGGCCAACGCCTCTTCGATGCCCCCGGGAAGGGCCGGCTCCCACGGCGCGCCCGCGCGCACCACCCAGATCACATCGTCGTGGCCGGCTCCCCGCACGCTTCGCCGCGCAGCCGCCTTGAGCGTGTCAAGCCGCCGCCCCCCGTCCTCGATGATCGTGGCGCTCATCGAGTTGTCGATCACCAGCGCCAGCGCGGTCGGTTCGTGGCTCCCCCCGGGTCCGGGAAAGTGAATGCGGGCACCCAGAACGACGATCAGCGCCACGATCGCAACCCGGAGCAGAAGAAGCAGGAGCTGCTGGGTGCGGATCTGGCGCGCGTGATCCCGCTCGGTGCGGAGCAGGTACCGGATCGCCGGGAAGGTAAGGATCTTGCTTTCCTGGCGGTGAAAGAGGTGCAGGAAGACCGGAATCAGAACGGCTGCGCCCGCCAGCAGGAAGAGGGGTTGGAGGAAGCCCATGGTGCCTTTGGGGAAATCGCCTTTTCAGGGAAACCGCGCCTGTCGGGAAGACCGTGCCTCTCGGGGAAAAACGCCTTGCGCGGAAAGATGCCTCATGGGGAAGACGCGCCACTCCGGGTTCAGGCGCGGCTCAGGGAAGACGCTGGCGCTTCCAAAGGTAAAAGCGAAGCGCGCGGGCGAGCGGTTCGTCGGTGCCGATCGTGGCGTAGGCGATTCCCCGGCTGGTCAGCGTCGTGGTCCACTCGGCGACCGCGTTCTCCACTGCGGCCCGGTACTGCCGTCGCATGTCCGCCACCGAAACCCGTAGCGAATCCCCCGTTTCGGGATCGATGAAGCGGGTCTCGCCGGTTGTGGGCAGATCGCGCTCGCCGGGATCGACCAGGTGGAAGACGAGCACCTCGTGGCCGGTGTGCTGCAGATACTGTAGCGCTTTGGCGGTCTCGGCCGGGTCGACGAGCAGATCCGAGATCAGAATAACCAGTCCCTTGCGCTTGAGCCGCATCGCCACATTGCGAATCGCCGACTCGGAGTCAGTCTTCCCGCCGCCCCGGAGCGCGTGCAGGTGCTGCAGGAGAAGCCGCCAGTGAACCTTCCCGCCGCGAGCCCGGACCTGCCGCACGATCCGTTCGTGGAAGGCCATGAGACCCACGATGTCGCCCTGCCGGGTGAGGATCAGCGAGATCGCCGCCGCCAGGTGCTTGGCGTACCAGAGCTTGGTGGGAAGCGAGGAGCGCGAGGACCAGTCCATCGAGGCGCTGATGTCGATCAGCATCCAGGCGCGCAGATTGGTCTCTTCCTCGTACTGCTTGACGTAGAAGCGATCGGAGCGCGCGAACATCCGCCAGTCGAGAGTGCGCAGATCGTCGCCGGGCTGATAGGCGCGATTCTCGGCGAACTCGGCCGAAAAGCCGCGGTTGGGCGACCGGTGAAGCCCCAGGAGGAAGCCGTGCACGACCTGCCGCGCGATGATGTCGATGCCCCCGAGCTGCGCGAGCGTCGCGGGATCAATCAGATCGGATCGCCGGTCAAGGTGCGGCGTGACCGTTTCGTTGGTAGCCATGGCGGATTGAATGTGGACCCGAAGACCGGCGCATGGAAGAGGCCCGCGTGAGGGGCGCCGCAACCGGCCCTGCGGACCCCTTCGCTTCCACGCGGTGCTTCAGCCCAGCGGCCGCCAGGTCGCCTGCAGCTTGATTCGCATTCCCTTGGGGCTGTGCGTGAAGCCGTCGTAGGACTGTTCCCACCGCACCAGGGGAGGGGGACTGTCCAGCAGATTCAGCACCGAGAGACCAATGTCGACCTGGTCCGAGGCCCGCCTGAGCAGGCTGATGTCCAGGGTGGTGAAGCGGTCGATCTGTTCGAACTCCGTTCCCGCAAACGCTTCGTTGGTGTACCCCGAAACCGTGTTCATGTAGCTGACCGCGCTGTAGTCGCCCTGGTGGAATCCCGCCGAGAGGCTTGTCTTCCATTGGGGCAGCGGGGGCGCGATCGGATTGCCCCAGTTGAGCTTTCCGGCCGCGTCGTGCTCCGGGAACAACTCGGCGCCGCTCAGGTCGAGTGCGCGCACGAAGAACTCCCGCACCCAGGTGCCGTCCAGCCCGAAGGACAGGAGTCCTTCACCCGCGGGAATGCGGGCGGCCGTGTGCAGGTCCAGTCCCGACATGCTGATTCCCGGCCAGTTCACGAAGCGTGCCTCGATACGTTCCACCGATTGCACATCGCAGCTTGCCGTGCCGCGTCCGTCCGGGCAGGTGACGTACTGCTTCACCGCCTCGCGCTGGCTTCCTCCTGCTGCGTACAGGCTCGCAATCCCTTCGTAGGGAAGGAGATCGATGACATCGTCGAAGTCATAGCTCCAATAGTCCAGCGAGGCCCGCATGCGCCGGAGCTCCAGGCTGGCGCCCACGTTGTAGGTGAAGGCGCGCTCCGGAACCAGCTCCTGATTGCCGTAGGTGTCGATGGCCTTGTAGATCCCGGCGGCGCTGACGTACTCCAGCGAGGTGTTCAGGTCCTCGTTGAGGTCGTCGACCGAGGGAGTGCGGAAGGTGGTCTGGACCGAAGCGCGCAGCGCCAGGGGCCCGGGCAGATCGAAGCGGAGAGCGACCTTGGGATCGAAGCTCCGCACCGAACCATGAAACTCGTAGTTGGCGGCGGCCTGGCCGCGGATGAGCGAGCCGAGGGCGAGCTGGGACTCCGCGTAGAAGCGGTGGACGATCTGCGAGTCGTCGTACTGGAAGAAGCCGGTGGTGAAGTGGAAGGGGCCGAAGGGTTCCGGACAGCCGTGGTCGCCGGGAACGGGACAGGGGAAGCCGGCGAGATCGCCGGCGGCGTTCGGATTCGCGCCCACGCTCAGCCGGCGAAACTGGTAGCCGGCCGCGTAGCCCACCGCTTCCTCGGCATTCGGCACATTCTTCAGGACTGCGTCAAGGACCAGGAGGTCGGCGCGGTTGTCGAGGTTGGCCTCGCCGTTCATCCAGTCCAGGAGCTCGTTGGTGTTCTCCAGGCCGGGCATGTAATCCGGGTTGGGGCGGTCGCGGAAGGGGGCGCCGGGCTGGGTCGCGTACTCATGGGCGTTGCTGAAGGGATTGTAGTACATGCAGTCGCCCTGGCCGGGAGTCTTCCCCCCCGTGGGTCCGAGCGCCATCCCCGAAGGGCTGGACCGGTCGGGCACCACCTCGACACCGCAGTTCGGACCGCCGAAGCCCCGGAAGGCCAGGAACTTCCGGTAGAGGTATTCGCCCGGAAGGTTGGAGTTGCCGACCGAACGCGAGAAGCCGGCCGCCAGCTCGAAGGCCATCTCCCGGCCTCCGAAGGCCTCGAAGGGGCGTTCCAGCGAGCCCGCAATCCGCGTGGTAGTGGATTCGCGGCGCAGCGTCCGCGCGGGGCCCGCGTTCCCCACCATCCTGCCGAAGAAGTACCAGTCGTTCTCCAGACAGCTCTCCGTGCCGGCAAACCCGGCGTTGGCGCCATGGCGGCTGCAGAAGGCTTGGCGTCCCGGATGCGTGGGAGCGATCAGGTGGGTTCCGTTGTAGGGCGAGATCGGCGGATAGGAGGGGGTGGTGACCCATTCGGGCGTCTCGGCCAGCGCCCAGAGCGCTTCCAGGTGGTAGCTCCCGCGGTCGCCCAGCTCTCCGTTCAACTCGCCGAAGGTGCGCACCTGGCGCGTGGCCCCCATCAGGTTGTCGTAGGGATCGTAGCGGAAGCGGCAGGTCTCGGCTTCCTCCAGGAATCCCCCGAAATCACGGCAGTTGGGATCGACGACGACGCCTCCCCAGCCACCGTAGTGCGCGTCGGTGAGCGCGGAGACGAACTCGTCCTTCGATTCGTTGCCGGTGAGTCGGGGAAAGAGGAAGGCCCCCGGATTGCCGGTATACGACCAGCCGCCGCCGCCCGGCGTGAACTCGCTCAGCGCCCAGCCCGCCTCCTCGGGCGTCAGCTCCTGCGTGGCGAAGAGCTCCGCCGAGACTACCGCGTGCGCGCTCTCGCCGAGCCGCGATCCCCAGATCAGTCCACCATTCGTCTCGCCGGCATTCGAGAAGTACTCGTGTGCGCCGGAGACTTCCAGCCCCTCGAAGTCGCTGCGGGTGAGGAAGTTCACCACGCCGGCCACCGCGTCCGAACCGTAGATCGCCGACGCGCCCTCCTTGACGACCTCGACCCGGTCGAGCGCCATCGAGGGGAAGGCGTTCACATCGACGAAGCGGCCGCCGGCAAGCCGGATCGGCAGATAGACCTGGCGCCGGCCATTCAACAGCACCAGGGTGCGCGAAGCCCCGATCCCCCGCAGATTCACGCTGGCCACCGTCTCCGAGACGAGTCCGGGGGGACGTGTGTTGTACCAGCCCTGGCGGTTGCCCAGGACTCCCTGGCTGGCGGTGACGTTGCGGAAGAAGTCGAACCCCTGCGGCGATCCCTGTTCCGCCAGCGTCCGGCGGCCCGAGACCGAGACCGCGTACGGCAGTGCGACGGGAGACTCAGAGAAGGCCGTCCCGGTCACGACCACGCCCTCCAGCGCGAGCACGGTGGCGACCATCTCGATCTCCACAAAGACGGACTCGCCCTCGGGCACCGTCACGCTACGGGTCGCGGCGAGATGCCCGATCCGCTCGACCAGCACTTCATGGGTGCCGGCCGGGACACCCGGAAGGACGAATCGCCCCCCTGCGCGCGTCAGGATGCCGATCCCCAGGGCGGGAACGCTGACCTGCGCGCCGATGATCGGGAGCCCGGAATCGGAGTCGGTGACGGTTCCGGTGATGCCGCCGCCGGTCTGGGCGGATGCCGCGTCCGGGAGCGAAGCGAACAGTGCGAGGAAGGCCACGGAGGCGGCCACGATGGTGGTTTTCATGGATGAATCCTTCCAATTCGGAGGAGCTTTCGGAGGAGTTGGTCATCATGCCCTGACTCGCCGCATCGTCCACGGCATAATCATATGCCCCGCGGTCGCCCCCCTGTCAAATCGCTCCGAGGGTCCGTAGCCGGCTCCGCAATCGCGTGGGTGTCCGCGTCCGGAAGGCCCTCCGCCACCGCGGCCACCGCTTCCAGGGGCGAGCCGGACGGGATAGCTTCCCTGGGAACAACGGTCTCATCTCCCGGGCCGGATGGTCGCCGCCGCGGCCCACCGATCCCCTGGGAGTTGAGCCCGCGACGTTGCCACCCGGTCCTCCCCGCCTCCACCCCCGGCCCCCCTTGCGCACCGACCTGATCCGCAACTTCTGCATCATCGCCCACATCGACCACGGCAAGTCCACCTTGGCCGACCGGATCCTGGAGGCGACCGCGGCGGTGGACCTGAGGCGGATGCGCGACCAGATCCTCGACTCCAACGAGCTGGAGCGCGAGCGCGGAATCACGATCAAGCTGCACGCGATCCGCATGTCCCACCGGGCGGGCGATGGCCGCGAGTATTCCTTCAACCTGATCGACACACCCGGCCATGTGGACTTCGCCTACGAGGTCTCGCGCTCGCTGGCGGCCTGCGAGGGGGCGATCCTGGTGGTGGACGCGACCCAGGGTGTGCAGGCGCAGACGCTCTCGAATCTCTTCCTCGCGCTGGAGGCCGACCTCGAGATCATCCCGGTCCTGAACAAGATCGATCTGCCGGGGGCCGAACCGGAAAGGCGGCGGCGGGAGGTGGCCGATCTGATCGGGATCGAACCCGGGACCGTGCTGGAGGCCAGCGCCAAGGAGGGAAGGGGAATCGAGGCGATCCTGGAGGCGGTGGTCGAACGCATCCCGCCCCCCTCTGGCGATCCCTCCGCCCCGCTGCGCGCGCTGATCTTCGATTCACTCTACGACCAGTACCTGGGTGCGGTCCCCTCGATTCGCATGATGGACGGCACCCTGCGTCCGGGAATGACGATCACCTTCGGCGCCGCCGGCTCCCGCTACGAGGTTACCGAGGTGGGCCACATGCGGCTGGGACGAGCTCCGGCCCCTGCGCTGGGTCCGGGCGAGGTTGGCTACCTGGTTGCGGCCATCAAGGCGGTCTCGGACACCCGGGTGGGCGACACCGTGCTCGACGCCGACAATCCCGCATCCACGCTCCTTCCCGGCTATCATGAGGCGCGGCCGATGGTCTTTGCGGGCCTCTATCCCACCGACACGGATGGCTACGCCGAGCTTCGCGACGCCCTCGAACGACTCCGCCTCAACGACGCTTCCCTCCAGTTCGAGCCCGAGACCTCCAGGGCGCTGGGATTCGGCTTCCGCTGCGGCTTCCTCGGCCTCCTCCACATGGAGATCGTGCAGGAACGGCTGGACCGCGAGTTCGGCATCCGCTTGGTCACCACCGTCCCCAATGTCAAGTACCGGGTGGAGATGACCGGCGGCGAAGCGCTCTGGGTCGAGAATCCCTCGGAGCTGCCCGACCGGGCCCTGGTGGATTCGGTGGCCGAACCGGTGGTGCTGGCCCGCATCGTGGTCCCGGCGGAGTTCATCGGCAATGTGCAGAAGCTCTGTCACGAGCGGCGGGGGATCTTCCGCGGGATGAACTACCTCGATCCGCGCCGCGTCGAGATGGAGTTCGAGCTTCCCCTGGCCGAGATCGTCCTGGACTTCTACGGGCGCCTGAAGGGGGGAACCCGCGGGTACGCCGCGCTCGACTACGAGTTCCAGGAATACCGGAAAGGGGATCTGGTCAAGCTGGATGTGCTGGTGAACCGGGATCCGGTGGATGCCTTTTCGGTCATTCTCCACCGCGAGAACGCCTATCGTCATGGCCGCGCCCTGATCCGCAAGCTCCGTGAATTGATTCCGCGGCAGCAGTTCGAGGTGGCGCTGCAGGCGGCGATCGGGGGACAGGTGATCGCGCGCGAAAGCGTACGGGCGCTCCGCAAGAATGTGACCGCCAAGTGCTACGGAGGCGACATCACCCGCAAGCGCAAGCTGCTCGAACGGCAGAAGGAGGGGAAGCGAAGGATGAAGCAGGTGGGTTCGGTCGAGATTCCCCAGGAGGCCTTCATGGCAGTGCTCCAGCTCGACGACCAGGAGGGGAGATGACCGACGGAAATCCTGCTCGGGCCGATGCCGAGTGGATCGTGGGGGTAGACATCGGGGGAACCAATCTCCGCGTCGGGGCGATTCCCTTTGCGGGTGGGGCGCCGGTCGAGGTCATGCACGGCAAGACGAGGGCGCGCGAGGGCGCGGGAGCGACGGTGCGCCGGATCGGGGCGATGGTCCGCAAGGTGGCCGCGCGGCTGGAGGGAGAGGTGATCGGGGTGGGGGTGGGGGTTCCGGGCCCGCTGGACAGAAAACGCGCCATGGTGCTCGAGACCCCGAATCTGGGCTGGCGGAACGTTCGCCTCGGCTCGATGATCGCCGAAGCGGCGGAGCTGCCGGTCGTGATCGACAACGACGCCGCGTGCTTTGCGCTGGGGGAGTGGTGGCTGGGGGCGGGGCGGAGGGCGCAGCGTCTGGTCGGGGTCACGCTGGGCACCGGCATCGGGGGCGGGATCATCCTGGGGGGGCGGATCTACCACGGTGCCTCGGACGCGGCCGGCGAGCTGGGCCACACAATCGTGGTGATGGACGGGCGGCGCTGCGGCTGCGGCCGGCGGGGCTGCGTCGAGGCTTATGCCTCGGGACCCGCGATTGCGGACCGGGCGCGCGAGGCGCTGGGCGGAGGCGTTGCATTTGCCCCCTCGGTACTGGCCCGGGGCGACCCCGCCGCGATCACCGCCCGCGATGTGTGCGCCGCTGCGGCGACCGGCGACGATCTGGCGCGCATCGTGGTCGAGAAGGCCGCCGACATGCTCGCCGTCGCGATCACCAACGTCGTTCACCTCCTCAACCCCGATGTGGTGGTGGTCGGCGGCGGGGTGGCCGCCGCGGGCCGCTTCCTGATGGATCCGTTGCGCGCCGGAGTGGAGCGCCGCGCCTTCCCCTCGGCCGGGGGGGCCTGCCGGATCGTTCGCGCCGGGCTTCCGGAATCCGCCGGAATGGTGGGGGCGGCGGCCGTCTTCAAGCAGGCCACCGGTGCCGCGCTCTGAAGGAGGCCAGGCGCCCGCGAAGAGGCTGGGCGTTCTCGGCACGCTGGTGCGCGACACCATTCACCCGCCGGGCGCCGCGCCGGTGGGCCGGTGCTGGGGAGGGATTGCGTATGCGCTGGCCGCCCTCGATCATGTCGTGGCCCCCCGATGGTCCCTGGTTCCCGCGATCAAGCTCGGCGCGGATCTCGCGGGACCGGGGCAGGCGTTTCTCGGTTCGCTCGCCCGCGTCGGCGACTTGCGATTCGTGCGGGTCGTGCCGGAGCCCAACAATCGCGTGGAGCTGCGCTACCGAAGCCAGACCGAACGCCTGGAGATCCTCTCGGGCGGGGTGCCGGGATGGGAGCCGAACGAGATCGACGAACTTCTGGAAACACTTGATGCCTTGTACGTCAACTTCATTGCGGGCAACGAAATGACGCTTGCAGGGGCGCGCCGGATCCGCGACCGGATGCAGGGGCCGGGCTGGGCCGATCTGCACTCGCTCTTCCTGGAATCGGGGCCGGGCGGCGAACGCATCCCGCGGCGTCTTCCCTCCAGCGTGGCCTGGGCGCGGTGCTTCGACACCGTGCAGATGAACGAGTCGGAGTTCGCGCTCTTTGCCGCCGATGATGCGCGTGCCGGTGGGCGGACCCGTGTTGGTGGCGAGACCCGTGCCGGTGATGATTCGACCCGTGGCGGTGAAGCGACAGGCGCCGGTGGTGGGACAAGCGCCGATGGTGGGACAAGCGTCGGCGGGGCGACCCGCCCCCGAGGGATAACGAGTGCCGGATTGTCGTCCGGAGCGCGCGCGGCCGTCGCAGCTGCGCTGGGCGGGCGCCTGGCCACGGTGGCCGTGACGCGGGGGGGCGATGGGGTGGAGATCTTCAGGAAGGACTCCGGGAGCGGATCCGCGCCGCGGCGCGAGCTGGTGGCCGTGCCGGGGGGCGGGGAGGGGGGCGATCCGACCGGATGCGGCGACATCTGGGGCGCGACCTGCTTCGCCGGATTGCTTGACGGGATGGAAATCACGGAGGCGGCCCGCCGCGCCAACCGGGTCGCGCGCCGAAACCTGGCCTGTACCGGGGCCGGGGATGCGCACGCTTCTCTCGGCGACTCGCTCGGCGGGAGGCCCTGAGGTCATGCGCGTCATCGAGATTCCGTCTTCCTTCGACTACCGCAACATCGAGATCCTCTACGACCAGATCGACGTCGCGAAGTCCGAACCCCTCCTCTTCGATCTGCGGCGGCTGCGCTGGATCGACCCGAATGGCATGCTGGTCCTGCTGGCGGCGGGCAAGGTCGCGGCCGGCGCCGGCAGCAGGCCCCGGATCTACCTCCCCGGCCACCGCGAGGTGATCGGCTATCTCGACCGGATGGGATTCCACGAGGCCGCGATGGAGGTCTTCGATGTGGGTCCGCGCTCGATCTGGCAACGACGGTCGCGCCGCTCCGATGTCCTCCTGGAGATCACCGCAGTCGCGCGAAACTCCGATGTCCACGGCGTCGTGGAGCGCGTGCAGTCGCGGGCCGGCGCCATCCTCTCCAACACGCTGCGCTATCCTTCGTCGGCGGTAGTGCAGTTCTCGGTCATCCTCTCCGAGGTGTGTCAGAACATCATCGAACACGCGGAGGGTCCGGGCTGGGTGGCGGCGCAGGCCTACAACTGGAGGCGGCGTCTGGGGCGGCAGGTCGCGGTCATTGCGGTGGCCGACATCGGTCGCGGCTTCCGCGCATCGCTCGAGGGGCGGCACGCCGAACGCTTCGACGGGGGCTGGGGGGACAGGACCGCGCTCGAGGCCGCCTTCCTGCACGGCGTCACCCGCTTCCCCGACACCGGACGCGGCCAGGGAATTCAGCAGATCCGCAGGCAGGTCAAGCGCTGGCAGGGACTGATTTCGATTCGCAGC
Source organism: Longimicrobiales bacterium (assembly GCA_965213665.1). Taxonomy (GTDB): domain Bacteria; phylum Gemmatimonadota; class Gemmatimonadetes; order Longimicrobiales; family Gaopeijiaceae; genus Bin94. The sequence continues at coordinate 1,404,001 of CBDBZW010000003.1, read as the reverse complement.
GGGAGCGCGCGCATCGCCGACACCCCCTCCTGGAGCGGCAAGCAGAGCGTCGAAGAGGGATTGCGGCCCTTCCCGGGATCCCAGATCAACATCATTCTCCCGGAGCGCATTCAATGAGTTCGCCGCGACCGCGATCGCTTCACGTCGATGTCGGGGCCGTATTCAGCGACCGCTTCGCGCCACTCCTCCCCAATCTGGTCACCCGTCCCACCGGCCGGGCCGTGCGCGAGGCGATCGAAATGCACTGTTCCGGTCGCGTTCCCGCCCCCTTTGTCTCGCTGATCGATCTCACCCGCGTCCAGGTGCTGGACTTCAGTTGCGCCGACGAGGTGGTGGCCCAGTTGTTGATCCGGTATCTTCGCTCCGATCGTCCCCAGGATGCCTTTTTCCTCTTCCGCGCGGTCTGCGAGATTCACAGGCAGGCGGTGGAGGCCGCGTTGGCCCGGCACGCACTGGCGACCGTTTGCGACTTTGGCGATGGCCATTTCCACCTGGTGGGCCTGGTGTCCGGCGAAGAGCGGGCCGCGTGGGGAATCCTCGAGCGGGAGCGCGAGATCGAGCCGGGAGGACTGGTGGGGGAGTTCGGGGGGCGGGGGGACGCGCTGCTGGCCGGGCTGGCGAAGCGCAGGCTGGCGTTGCGAGGTCCCGGCGGAACGACGCTGGCGCTGAGCGCGGTGGCTCGGCCAGGCAGGAGTGGTGGCGGCGAGGGGGCGCCGGACTGAGAGGGCGACCGGTCGGTAGGGCCGCCCGAGAGGAAGGCGAGGGCATCTCCGCCCGGCGACGGGCGATGCGTCGGCGAGGGATCCAGACCACACGGGAACGAATCGGGGGAGCACGGATGACGACAGGCAGCAACCCAACGCGGTCGGCCGGACAGGCAACGCAGGCGATTCACGCCGGGAAGCCCGCGGGGCGGCCCGGACAGCCGGTGGTGGGACCGGTCGTGCGGAGTTCGACCTTCGTCTGGGCGGCGCCCGACGACGGAATCGACCTCATGTACAGCCGCTACGGGAATAACCCGAACCACGTCTCGGTGGCGGACAGGATCGCGGCGCTGGAGGGAACCGAATCGGCCCTCGCGCTGGCCAGCGGCATGGCGGCGATCGCAACCACCCTCCTGGCGGCCACCCGCATGGGCGACCACATCGTCGCAAGCCGGCAGCTCTACGGGCCCACGCAGTACCTCGTCACGAAGGAGCTCCCCCGGCGCGGCGTCGATTCAACTCTGGTCGATCCCTGCGACGCGGACGCCTGGGGCGCGGCCGTCACCCCGCGCACACGCGTCGTCCTCATTGAGCTGCCCACCAATCCCACGCTGCGTGTCTTCGAGATCGGCCCGCCCCGCGATGCGGCGCGCTCGGTTGGCGCGCTGCTGGCCGCCGACATGACCTTCGCCTCCCCGGTCAACCTGCGCGCGGCCGAACACGGGGTGGACGTTGTCATCCATTCGGCCACCAAGTACCTGGGCGGCCACTCGGATCTCATTGCGGGAGCGGTAGCCTCCGACCGCGAGACGATCGCACGCATCACGAAGACGATGAAGCTCTACGGCGGCTCGATCGATCCGGAAACGGCGTGGCTCCTCGAACGCGGCATCCGCACGTTGCCGGTCCGCATGGAGCGCCACAACCGGACCGCGCTGGAGCTGGCGCGCTGGTTCGCCACGGTGGACGGCGTGCGCGAGGTCATTCATCCCGGGCTGCCCGATCACCCCGACCACGAGCTCGCCACGCGTTTGCTGGCCGGGTACGGGGGAATGGTCTCGATCGTGCTGGAAGGTGGGGGTCCGGCGGCCGACCGTTTCTGCCGCGCGCTGCGCCTGGCCGTCCCCGCGCCCTCGCTCGGTGGGGTGGAGACGCTGGTATCGCAACCGCGCCACACCTCGCATGCGGAGCTGACCCGGGCGGAGAGGGAAGCGATCGGGATCCCGGACGGATTCGTGCGCATCTCGGTGGGACTGGAGGATCTGGCGGATCTTCAGGCCGATTTCGGCACCGCGGTCCGGGCCGCAACCGAGAGTCTGCGGATGGATACGGTCTGAACAGGTAGGGCCACTGCCGTTGGTTCACCCGGTCGCGATTCCCTCTGTCGTTCCCCGCGGCCGCGGGGTGTGGCGACTGGCTCCGGCCGACCCGCGCTCCCCGCCTACGATTCACCCATGAAGGGGTATTCGTAGCGCGTGGCCGGCACCATGTTCTCCTTGATGGTGCGCGGCGACAGCCACCGGGAGATGTTCGCGGCCGAGCCCGCCTTATCGTTCGTTCCCGAGGCCCTTCCGCCCCCGAAGGGCTGCTGTCCCACCACCGCTCCCGTCGGCTTGTCGTTGATGTAGAAGTTCCCGGCGGCGTTGCGCAGCGTGTCCAGCGCTTCCCGCACCCGCGAACGGTCCTGCGAGAAGACGGCGCCGGTTAGAGCATAGGGTGAGGTCTCGTCCACCACCCGGAGCGTTTGCTCCCACTCGGAGTCGGGGTAGACGAAGACCGACATGACGGGGCCGAAGATCTCGTCGCACATCGTCTCGTAGCGGGGCTTGCGCGCGCGAATGATCGTGGGGCGGATGAAGAAGCCGTCCGCATCGGAAAAGCGTCCCCCCGCGACGACCTCGGCGTTCGGGTCCGCATCCGCACGGGTGATGTAGCCGGTAATGGAATCGAAGGCGCGCCGGTCAATCACCGCATTCACGAAGTTGCGGAAATCGAGCGGATCGCCCACAGCCAGACTCTCGGTCTCGGCCACCAGGTCGTCGCGGATCCGCTTCCATAGCGATGCGGGCAGATAGGCGCGCGACGCTGCGGAGCACTTCTGTCCTTGGTATTCGAAGGCGCCGCGCACGATCGCCGTGCGGACCGCTTCGCCGTCGGCCGAAGGATGCGCCACGATGAAGTCCTTTCCTCCCGTCTCGCCCACCAGCCGCGGATAGCTGCGGTACGACGCGATATTGTTGCCGACCTGCCGCCACAGCGACTGGAAGACCTCGGTGGAGCCGGTGAAGTGCAGCCCTGCGAAGTCCCGGTGGCCGAGCGCCGCCGCGGTGATCGCCGAGGGGTCGCCGGGCACGAAGTTGATCACCCCGGGGGGAAGTCCGGCCTCCTCGAGCAACTTGTAGGTGTGGTACCCCGAGAGAACGGCGTTGCGCGAGGGCTTCCAGAGGACGCCGCACCCGACCATTGCCGGGATTCCCGCGAGATTGGCGCCAATGGCGGTAAAGTTGAAGGGGCTGACGGCGTAGACGAAACCCTCCAGCGGCCGGTAGTCGGTTCGGTTCCAGACGCCCTTGTCGGAGATCGGCTGCTCGGCGAAGACGCGCTCGGCGAAGTGCGCCGCGAAGCGGAAGAAATCGACGATCTCGCAGGCCGCGTCGATCTCGGACTGATACGCATTCTTGCTCTGCCCGAGCATCGTGGCCGCATTCAGCCGTGCCCGCCAGGTGGTGGAGAGCAACTCGGCCGCCTTGAGAAAAATCGCCGCCCGGTCCTCCCACCGCCACGACGCCCATTCCCGCTGCGCCTCCACGGTGTTGGCAATCGCCTTGCGCGCCTCTTGCGCTCCTCCCTCGTGACAGGTTGCCAGACGAAGCCCGTGATCGTGCGGAGCGTGCACGGGGCAGGTGCGGCCGGTCCTGATCTCGCGCCCGCCGATGACCAGGGGAATCTCGATCTCATCGCCTCGCATTCGCTCCAGCGCGGCCTTCAGCTCGGCGCGTTCGGCGGTGCCGGGCGCATAGCTCAGGATCGGTTCGTTGACGGGTGGAGGAACACGGAAGAAACCGGACATGAAGACGGAGCCTCGTACGTTGTGGATGGGACTCTTCGGAAAGGATTTGGGAACGACTCTTGGGAAAAACGTTTGAGAAAGACTTTGCGAGAAAGCAATTTGGGGGGATTCGCGCCGGAAGCGGGAGACCGGGAGCGTCGCCGCCGCCAACGCCGTGGCAATCTCACCCGGCTTCCCGAACAGGGCAACCCCGCAGCCCGCTGCGGTTGACAGCGACGGGGGCGGCGGTAGCTTTCCTGCGCGTTGCCGCCCCGCGCGGGGGCCGGGACGCGGTGGAGATGTCTCGCGGACGGAGCATGGACACGAGAGATCGGATCGAGGCGGTTCTGGAGTCCATACGGCCCGCAATTCGTCTGGATGGCGGCGATGTCAGGCTGGTGGACTGGAGCGCGGAGCGGGGCCGGGTGGAGGTGCGGTTGCTCGGAGCCTGCGAGGCGTGCCCGATCTCGATGCTCACCCTCAAGGACGGGATTGAACGGCGGTTGCGCGCCGCCGTGCCCGAGGTGCTGACTGTTGACGCCAGTTGAGTCGATTCGCCGGGAGGGCGGAAAAGAGATCGGTCGCAAGGTGGAGGAGGCGCTGTCCCGGGTCGTGAATCCCAACACCGGGCAGAGTGTGGTTGCCGGGGGACAGATCGGGGAGCTGGAGGTCGGCGGCGACGGAAGCGCGACCTTTGCCTTCTCGCTGCGCAAGGGCGATCCGGGTGTGCTCGTGCGCCAGGCGCGCGCGGCGGCCCAGGGGGTGGATGGAGTTCGGCGGGTCAAGGTGAATGTGCAGTTGCCGCAGAGTACGCCCGCGGGAAGGGGGGCGGCCGCTACGAGTCCGGCCGGCGGGCGGGGGCCGGGAGCGGGGAGGGGGGGACTTCAGCCGGGTTCGGTGCCCGCGCCGACGCCGTCGCCGGGAGTGCTTCCCGGGGTGAAGCGGGTAATTGCGGTCAGCTCGGGGAAGGGCGGGGTGGGGAAGTCGATGGTTGCCACCAACCTGGCCGCTCTCGCCGCCACGCGAGGCCTGGCCACCGGGCTCCTCGACGCCGACATCTACGGACCCAACATTCCCACCATGTTCGGCGAGGGACGCCGTCCCTCGGTCACCGGCGCCAAGGGCTCCGAGATGATCGTCCCACTGGAGGCTCACGGCGTCCGTCTCATGAGCCTCGGCTTTCTCCTCGAGCGCGAGCAGCCCGCGATCATGCGCGGCCCCCTCATCGCGGGGATCCTCAAACAGTTCATGGAGCAGGTCGCGTGGGGCCCCCTCGATCTGATGATCGTCGACATGCCCCCCGGCACCGGCGACGCCCAGCTCTCGCTCGTTCAGACGGTGGAGCTCGATGGCGCGGTCATGGTGACCACTCCGCAAAAGGTTGCGACCGGCGATGTGCGCCGCGGCGTCCGCATGTTTGAACGGGTCAATACGCGCGTTCTGGGCGTCGTCGAGAACATGTGCGGCTTTCGGATTCCCGGCACCGGAGAAATCGTGGATCTCTTCGGCCGGGGCGGGGGCGAGACGCTGGCACGCGAACTTCAGCTTCCCTTCCTGGGGAGAATTCCCCTGGACATCGAGGTGCGGAGATCGGGGGACACGGGCCGACCGACGGTGGTGTCTGCGCCGGAGTCTCCTGCCGGGCGTGCGCTCAGCGGGATTGGCGAACGGCTACTGGGCGAACTGGAGCGGCTTCCCGCCCGTCGCTAAGGGGATCCGCCGGTCATCAACCGGCCGGGTCCAGCCGGGTCAGCCGCGCTCGAGCCACTTGCGGTCGGCGGCCGAGAGCGCACCCCGGTCGCGGAACTTTGCCATCAGCTTGAGGACGGCCCACCCGACCAGCATGATGGGCGCGACCTTGAAGAGGAGGAAGCCGGCGATGGCGGTGGTAAGCCCGAGGAGGGCGCCCAGCACCGTCAGCACGATCCAGACCGCGACGATGCTGACGATCCCCATCCCGAGGAAGGTCAGGAGACTCCGGGTCATGCTTGAATCGCCCTTCGCCGCGCGAGTAAAGAAGAGCAGGCCGACGACCACCGCGATTGCCAACAAAGCTTCCATTGATTCCTCCGATTAGCTGTGCGTATGTGACGTGCGTCTTGCGACGGTGGGCGGGTCCGCCGGGGTGGCGCCGCTCCGGCCGGATGGCCCACCCGCAGACAACAGCCCGCGTGCGCCGCGGCAACCGCGTAGGATAGCGGTCAAAAAAGGTAACGCCGCCGCCCGAAACCGCTGCGACGGCGCACCCCGCGATCCCGCTACGGAATCCGCTCGATCTCCACGCTGCCAAGCGCTGCCGAGATCTCCATCTCGACCTTGCGGGCCGCGCGCTCCCAGTTCGGCGAGAGGTATTCGCGGCCTTCGCGCTCGAATCCGTCGGCCTGGATCGTGGTCAACACATTGTCCAGGCGAATGCGGGCGCCCAGTCCCTCCGGCACCCGAATCTTCAGCGCTCCCAGCCCCATATCGACCTCCAGCCGGGCGTCCGCTTGCCAGGCGCCATCGAGATCCAGCGTCACCGATCCCATGCCCGCGTGAAGCTCCACCCGGCTCGCGTTGAGATTGCCGAGGCCGCGCAGCGAGAAATCGGCAGCGCCCACATTGATGATCGCCGCCGACATCGGTTCGGGATTGGGTTCGTCCACACGGATCCTCGACTCGGAGGCTCCGGTGTTGACCTCGAGCCTGCGGATCGCGATTCCCGAGAGATCCAGATCGGCCTCGCCGGCACCGAAGTCGATTCCGAGATCGATGGGAACGCCGGTGGAGAGCGCCAGATTGAGCGCGTTGTGGCTCCCGTCGCCCAGACGGAAGCGCCGGTTTCCGGTCCCCTCCATGCCGACCTCCAGGCGACCGCGGTCGTAGGAAAGCTCCGGCCTGACCGAACGCTCGTCGAAGTCGTAGGTGGCGCGATAGAGAAGAGAGGGCTCGCCGGGACGCAACGTCAGTTCGCCCGCCCCGAACTCAACGCGAACCCGGAGCATCTCTTCGTCGGTGATCTGGCGCGACCAGGTTGCGGTGCGCATCTGGCTCGCATGCAGGAGGGAGGGCACAAGCAGGACGAGTGCGGGGAGTGCGCGCGCGATCGGGATCATGAGCGGGCCTCGCTCTCGTCGTTGCCGCCGGTGCGGTTCTTAGGGGACGGTTCGTCGCCGGTTCCTTCGTTGCCGATGTCGTCGGGCGACCAGGCCGCCTCGAGCTCTTCGTCCACGGGGTCGCCGCGCCAGAGCGGTCCCTCGCCCCCGCCTCGCGTGAGGATCGTCGCGCCCAGTCCCGCCATCATGGCGAACGCGGAGACCAGCGAACCGACGACATGCAGGACCCCGCCGAGCCATCCGGCAAGGGGAATCGCGCTCAGGAGCGGAGCCGCCGCGAAGGGAAGGGCCAGCGCCGCCAGCCCGGTCAATCGGACGTGCGTGGCGCGGGTCCGGTCCACGCGGTCGAGCCAGGGCAGGTTCTGGTCGAGCACCCACCGGCCGACATTCTGGCTTACGCCGACGTAGCCCAGGAAGCCGGCGAGGAAGACCAGCAGCGGGAAGAGGAAGACCCAGAAGGGCACCAGGAAGAGGCCGATCAACGTTACCGCCAACGCGACGATCCCCAGGACCAGGGCGGGAACGAAGAGGATCCCGCCCGCGAACCCGACCGCCATCGAACGCAATGGACGATCGGCGGCCTCGCGCGCCACACGCTCCACGCGGTGGCCGGCGTAGCGGGTCAGGAGCAGCGCCGCGCCGCAGGCGAGCAGGAACTTGAGGAGGGCGTCCAGGATATCGCCGGTCGTGCGCGCCACCTCGCGAAACGCCCGTTCCCAGGGCTGCGGACGATTGGCGGCCCGCTCGCGGCGTTCGAGTTCAGCCTCGAGTTCGCGAATCCGCGCCCTCATCTCTCGTTGGGTCTCCTGAACCGCCTGTGTCTGGACCACCTCCGCGAGTACCCTTGCGCGCTCCGCCAACCCCACCTCGCGCCCCGCCTCGCGCGCTTCTTCCATCCGCCGGGCGATGTCGCTGGGCCGTGCCTGCAAGGTTCCGGCCGCAGCGGACTCCATCTCTCCGGCCAGCGTCTGCTCCAGGAGACGGTCGATCCGGGCCAGCAACTCCGCCTCGGCCCCGGAGGATGCGCCGCCGGGATTCCAGTCGGCGAGCGCCTGGTTCGGCGCGGTTTCCGGGATGCCGGATAGCAGGTCGCTCCAGCTTCGGAAGGCATCGCCGCCGGGTTCGTAGCGTCCGATCACATCGCCGTTGAAGGCGACGGTGCCATCGGCGAAGGCGATGGAGATCTCGGTGCCGTCGTTGAAGCCGAGCGTCAGGATCTGCTCCAGGCTGGAGGTCGAAATGGTATGGGAGATGATCTCGCGCTCCTGGGCGCGCGCCTCCGCCGCCGGAAGGACGGGGCTGGAGAGTGCCGCGAGGAGGACCGCGATGGGGACGAACGGGCCGCTAGACGGTTGCATTGCGTTGCTCCGGTCCCGGGGACCTGAAGAGGTAGGCATAGAGAATCCAGATGGACGCGAGGGTAAGGAGGCCGATGGCCGCGCCGATCGCCACAATTCCGAGCGGTGAAATCGATCCCGCGGGAAGGCCGCCGAAGGGCGCCAGCACCGGGCCCGCCAGGTCGAACGCCAGATCGCGCAGCGCGGTGAGGGCGGTGTTGGCCTTGCTGACGAGAAAGCCGCCCAGGTTGGACGGGGTGACCAGGGGATTGTTGGTGAAGAGCATCCGGGCCAGGGCACCGGCCGCGACCGCCGGTCCGAGAGCGAGCCCGGCCAGGGCCGCCACCAGGCGCGCGCGGCTGCGAACCGGAATGAGCCATCCGGGCCGGGCCGGAGAACGCACCGGCGCAGCGGCGCGATCGGGGAGCCGTACTCCGTGCATGACCCGCGCGGCAAAGCCGGGCGCAGGCGCGTGGTGGGGCAGCCGGGAGAGGGCCTCGTCGAGGAAGCCGCCCGGGAGGGTGGATTCGGGCCGGGCCGGCAGCCGCGAGAGCGCGCGCCGCAGCCTCTGCCACAGCGAGGGACGAACCGGAAGCGCCGCCGCGATCCGCAACGGAAAATCGGCGGAGGGCGAGTGGGGTTCGAGCGACTCCAGCGCCGCCACAAGGGCGCGGCAGGACTTCAGCCGTGCGGCCAGTGCCGGATCCGTAGCGGCGGCTGTTTCGAAGCGGGCGCGTTCCTCCGGGCTCGTCTCCCCGTCAAGATGGGAGAAGATCCGTCGCGCCTCGGCCTCTGTGGGGCCGCGTTGCCGTTGATGTGAGTTCGCCATCGTCCGCTGCTCCTGAACAATTATCCGCGCTCCTACGCCCCCTGGGCCAAAGGGGTTTCACCCCGGGCCACCGTTGCGAAGGAAGCGCCGCCGGACCGATGGACAACATACAGCGTCGGGCGCGGCGGCCTACCTCGGTCTCAGCGCGGGTTCCAGGATCTCCATGAGCTCGTGGCGCGCCCGGTGGATGTAGGTCTTCACGGTTCCCAGGGGAATTCCCATGATCTCCGCGATTTCCTTGTAGGAATAGCCCTCCACGTGGCGCAGCAGGGTAGCGGTGCGGTACTCCGGGCGCAGCGTCCCGATCGCGGCCTCGAGCTGGCTTCCGAGCTCGACGTTCTCCACATGGGAGTCGGGACTCTCTTCGGTGGATTTGAGCACCACCTGGGTGCGCGCCTGTTCGTCGGGCGTAACCGCGTCGGGCGAACCCTCGATCGAGATGGTGGGGACACGCTTTCGGCGAATGTGATCGATCGTGAGATTGTGCGCGATCTTGAAGATCCAACTGGAGAACTTGTAGGCCGGGTTGTAGTTGCCGATCGCGTTGAAGGCCCGGATGAAGGTCTCCTGCGAAAGATCCTCGGCCAGTTCGCGGTCCCGGACCATGCGATAGATCAGGCTGAAGACCGGCCTCTCGAATCTTCGGAGGAGCTCCCTGAAGGCCCTCTCGCGGCCCTTCGCGGCCTGGGCGGCCAGTACTCGGTCGTCGGGAACGGATCTGGTCAAGGGTGCCCTCGGCTCTGCGCGGGACTGTGGCGTTGGAAGACGGAGCGTGCCCCGCGGCGCTTCCCCGTATCCCCGGGCGACCGTTCCGGACAGAACCCGGCCCGGCCGCGGACGTTGCCGAATACGATACAGTGATAGGTTCTGATCCCCTGGGACGATGGTTGCACCGCCCCTTGTGCCACGGCCCGATCAACACGGCGGCGACTGCGAGGTTCCGAAATGCTCACAGAACGAGGAGGCGAGGCCCCGGCGCGAGACCCCGGCGCGGTGGACGGACGCGCGTCCCGGGAGGGCGATCCGGCCGCGGGACCCGAACGCGCGGCACAGGTCCGCAGACTCTTCAGCGAGATCGCCCCACGCTACGATCTTCTCAATCACTTGCTCAGCCTGAACATCGACCGGGTGTGGCGGCGCCGTGCGATTCGCGAGCTGGCGTGGCCACGCGATCCCGGAGGTCTCTATTTGGATCTCTGCGCGGGAACGCTGGATCTCGCCCGGGAGCTGGCCCTGCAACGCGGCTTCGCCGGACGGGTGGTCGGCTCCGATTTCGCCTTCCCCATGCTGGCGCGCGGCCTGGCCAAGATCGCGACGGTTCCCGTGGCTCCGGTTTGCGGCGACGCACAGCTTCTCCCCTTCGCAAACGAAACCTTCTCCGGGGCGACCGTCGGCTTCGGGGTCCGCAACCTCTCCGATCCGGCAGCGGGCTTTTGCGAGATGCACCGCGTCCTGCAACCGGGGGGAAGGCTGGTCGTCCTGGAGTTCACCGTGCCGCCGGGCCCCCTGATGCGCCGCGCCTACCTTCTCTATTTCAACCACATTCTGCCGCGGGTGGGGCGCTGGGTCTCGGGCCATTCGTGGGCCTACAGCTATCTGCCGCGTTCGGTGCGCAACTTTCCCGGGCCCGGGGCGCTGGCCGAACTCATGCGCGGGGCCGGATTCGCCGAGGTACGGTGGTTCCTCCTCAGCCGGGGGATCGCCGCAATTCATGTGGCACAAAAGGCATAGTGCGACAAATGACTGTGGAACAACGCCTTGCGCGTCCTGTGCGGAGTCCCCCCTCAGTTAACCGGAGGGCAGAAGCGTGACCGCGCCCAGCTCCGCCGGGGAGGCGTCGAAGCGGGTGGTGTCGCCAACCAGGAGGATCGTCATGCGCTCCGGGTCCACCTCTTCGCGAAAGACCTCCAGGACATCCGCCGCGTTCACCTCGGTGATCCCCTCCAGATAGCGCTCCAGCCAGTCCCGGGGAAGATCCAGTCGCTGATAGGCCATCCGCCGAGCGACGATCTGGAAGGGTGTCTGGAAGTTGAAGACGAACCCGTTGGCGATCTCGTCGATCGTGTGCGCGACCTCGTCGGGGAGTGGCGCACTCGCTCGCATGGAGTCGATGGTTTCGAGGAGAAGCCGGGTGGCGGCGATGGTCGTGCCGGGGCCGGTGCGGGTGAGCGCGCCGACGAGACCGTCCTCGCGGCCCGGTGTGGTCCAGAGCGAGGATGCGCCGTAGGCATAGCCCTCTTCGGTGCGCAACCGTTCCGAGAGCCGGCTCGACAGACCGGAGGCGCCCAGAATTGCGTTGCCGATGCGCGAGGCGAAGTAGGAGGGGTTGTCGCCCTGCCGGACCGCGCTGGTGTGGGCCATGACAATCACGCTCTGCTCGATCTCGCGGTGAAGGACGAAGACGCCCGGCGCGGTGCGGATGGCGGGGCGGGGGGGATCGAGGAGATCTCCGGAGCACGAGGGCCAGCCGGCCAGAAGGCTGTCCACGAGGGCGGCCGCCCGCTCCCACGAGACATCGCCGGTGACGCCCAGAACCAGGTTTTCCGGACAGACCACCGCCTGGTGAACGTGGCGCAACCGGGCGGGCGAGAGGTCGTCCGGTTCAAGATCGGCGGGACTCATCTCCCAGCCCACCGGGTGGTTGCCGTACATGATGTGGTTGAAGCGGCCGAAGGCGAGTGAGGCGGGATCGTCGGTCCGCCGCCGCACCCGCTCCAGCTCGGAGCCGCGCCAGAGCTCCACCTGCACCGAGTCGAAGCGGGGCTTGCGCAGCATCCCGGTCCAGATCCGGACGGCCTCGTCCAGGTGGTCGGTGACGGTGTTGACCCAGGTCGAGGCGCTGCTTCCGCCCTGCCCGAAGCTCATCGCCAGCGCCAGTCGCTCGATTCGGTCGTCAACGGAATCGGGGGGCAGCGAGTGGGTTCCGCCGGTCCGCATCAGCGCGGGCATCGCCGTGGCGGCCGCGAAGTAGTCGCGGGAGAAGTTGCGCACCCCCCCCTCGAAGACCGCATAAAGGGTGACCAGAGGCAGTTCGCGGTCCTCCAGGAAGTAGACCGGTACCTCCCGCACCCGCCTCTCCACCGCCTCTGGCGGGGCGAAGCGAACATCCGGAAACCGAATCGCGGCGATCCGGTCGCGCACCGAATCCTGTGCCTCCGCTTCCGTTCCCCCCGCCCCCCATCCCGCCACCACTGCGGCCACCACGCCTGCGCATCCCCTCACCCCCTTCATCGGGGCTCCCTCCGCCTCATCGTGGCCACCGTCCGCGTTTCGGCGGTGAGGTAGCGGATTGCGGCCCGCTGCACATCCCCGGGCGTGACCCGCGCGATCCGGCGCCCATGCCGGAAGGTCTCGCGCCAATCCCCCAGCGCGGCCTCGGATTCGGAGATCTGCATGGCCAGCTCCAGATTCGATTGCAGGCGCCGGAACTCTCCCGCGCGCAACTGGTTGCGAATCCGCGCGAGCACCGCCGAGTCCGGGGGGGTGCGCTGCAGGCGCCGGATTTCGTCGTGGATGGCGGCCTCGATCTCTTCCGTGGTGTGGGGCGCCCGCGGGACTGCCGAGATCGTGAAGAGCCCCGGATAGCGGGTCCCCGGTCCCAGCGAGGCCGCGACATGAATGGCGGAGCGGTCTTCGACGATCAGGCGGCGGTAGAGCCGGGTCGTCCTTCCCCCCGTCAGCACCGAGGCCAGCATCGTTAGCGCCGGTGCATCCGCGTGCAGTCCCGGCACCGCGCGCCATCCAATCATCACTCTGGGTTCGGCGTCGAAGTTCACGACAATGCGGCGTTCACCCCTCTGCGGCGGCTCGCGGGCCGTCACCGGGGGTGTCGCCTGGCCGGGAGGAACCGGTCCGAAGTACTCCTCCGCCCACCGAATCACCTGATCGGCATCCACATCGCCCACGATCGCCGCCACCGCGCCCTGGGCCCCGTAGTAGTCGCGCAGGTAGTCCCGCGCCTGGGGCCGGGTCAGCGTCTCCAGATCCGAAGCGTGGCCGATGACCGGGACGCCGTAGGGATGAAGCTGGAAGGCCGTCGCCAGGAGCGCGCTCTGCAGGATTCCCCCGGGACTGGTCTCCAGCCGCATCCGCCGTTCCTCGCGCACCACATCCAGCTCGGTGAAGAATTCGCGGAGGACGGGGTTTCGCATGCGGTCCGATTCGAGGGCAAACCAGAGCTCGATCGCCCGCGCAGGCAGCTCAACGAAGTAGCGGGTGGCCTCGTGCGAGGTGGTGGCGTTGAGTCCGCGGGCTCCCTGGGCCGCGAGGAGCCGGTCGTACTCGTTGGGAACGACATGGACGCGCGCCTCGTCCTCCAGCTCTTCGATCCGGGTGCGCCAGCGGGCGAGGGCGGCGGAGTCGGGGGTGGGGCGGGCGGTTTCGGCGACGAAGGAATCGCGAACGGCGTCCATGGCCGCAAAGAGGACGGTCTCGGCGGCGTGGTCGGTCGTGCCGATCTCGTCGGAGCCCTTGAAGAGGAGGTGTTCGGCGACATGGGCGATCCCGGTGTTGCCCAGCCGCTCGTTGACCGACCCGACCGGGAAGTGCACGACCAGCGCGGCGGTGGGGGACTGGCGGCGCTCGAGGACGAGGAAGGTCATGCCGTTGCCGAGCACGTGGCGCACGACCGGGAGCTGGGTGCCGGGGGCGGGAAGCGAATCGCGTTGAGCCGCGGCGGGGAGGGGGAAGAGGAGGGTGGTAGCGGTGGCCAGGAGCGCAAAAAGGGTGGGGAAGGGTGGGTGGGGAAGGGATCGGTTGCCTGCACCGGGCCGGCGGCGCGCATGGGGTCCGCTCATGACGCCGCCCCGGGAGAGGCCGGCGCGCTCTGGCAGCGCGGGCAGAGGAAGGCCGAACGACCGCCGAACACGACCCGCTCGATAGGGGTGCGGCAACGGGGGCAGGGACGACCCTCGCGGCCATAGGCGTGGAGCGCGCGCCGGAAACGACCTTCGTTGCCGTCGGGTGTGCGGTAGTTGCGCAGCGTGGTGCCGCCGGCCGCGACCGCGCGCCTGAGCACCTGCCGCAGCGAACGGTGGAGACGGGCTACGGCGGCCGCGCCGATGCGGTTGGAGGGCGTGGCCGGGTGGATGCGCGCGAACCAGAGCGCCTCGATGGCGTAGATGTTGCCGACTCCGGCGACGCGGCGCTGGTCGAGGAGGAGCGAGCGCACGGGGGATCGCGAATGGGCGAGGATCCCGCGCAGGACGGCGCCGGTAAAGGAGCGTCCCAGTGGTTCGGGGCCGAGCCGCCGCGACCAGGCCCGCCAGCGCGCCGCCGGAATGTGAGCGACCCGCCCGAAGCGCCGCACATCGTCGAAGGTGAGAGAGCCACCGTCGGCGAGGGCAAAGAGAACGGCGGGGTGGGTGGAGGGGGGCGGGGGCCGGGGATCCCCTCCCGGAATGAGGCGGCCGGTCATTCCCAGATTCACCACGATGCGCCCGTCGTCATCCATCTCCAGGACGACATTCTTGCCCCGCCGGCCGACGCGGCCGAACCGCCTTCCCACCACGGCCCGGGCAAAGGGCGCCGCGGGAGTTTCCATCACGTCGGGGCGCAGAACGGTGATGGCGGACACGGTGCGGCCGGGAAGCACGCGATCGAGCCCCCGCGCGATCGTTTCGGCCTCGGGGAGCTCGGGCACCGGGGCTACTCCAGCGCCACAGCGGTCCCGCTCGCCGAGACCATCAGCATGCCATTCGACGATCCGAGCACCTCGTAGTCGACATCCACGCCGATCACGGCGTCGGCCCGGCGGGCCCGCGCCTGCGACACCATCTCGCGGAGTGCGGCTTCCCGCGCCTCGCGCAGCGCCTTCTCGTAGGCTCCGGCGCGTCCGCCCACGATGTCGCGAATTCCCGCGAAGATGTCCTTGAAGATGTTGGCGCCGATAATCGCTTCGCCGGTGACGATGCCGAGATATTCCCGGACGGGGTGGCCGTCGAGGGTATGTGTGGTCGAGACGATCAAGGTTCTTTCCTCCTCTGGGTTTCTGCGCGCCGCCGTTCGGCCTCGCGCCAGCCAATGTCGCGGCGAAACTGCTTGCCTGGAAATCGAATCGCCTCGGCCCCGGCCCGGCTTCGAGCACGCGCCTGGGCGAAGTCTTCGCCGACGGCCGCAACCGCCAGCACCCGTCCGCCGGAGACCCTCGGTTCTCCGCCCGCCGAGAGCGTGGTGCCCGCATGGAAGACTACCGTGCCGGATGCCGCCGCCGGGATCCGGATCCTTCCCCCCTTCCGGTACGATCCGGGATACCCCTCCGCGGCCAGTACCGTCACGACCGCCGCGCCGCTCCGAAAGACCGGCCGCACGGCCCCGAGTCCCGCACCGCCGGCCACCGCCAGCATCGGCTCGAGCAGCGACGAGGAGAGCAGGGGAAGGACCGCCTGGGTCTCCGGGTCGCCGAAGCGGCAGTTGAACTCGACGACCTTCGGGCCCGCGCCGGTCATCATCAATCCGGCATAGAGCAGCCCCTGGAAGGGATTTCCCCCCTCGGCGAGCGCGCGCAGCACTGGCGCCACGATCTCGCGTTCCACCCGCCGGGCCAGCTCCGGCCCGGCAAAGCCCACCGGCGCATAGGCCCCCATTCCTCCGGTGTTGGGGCCCCGGTCGCCCTCGCCGATCCGCTTGTGGTCCTGCGAGGGAAGCAGCGTCACGAACTCCTCGCCGTCGGCCAGGCAGAAGACCGAGAGCTCCTCGCCCTCCATGAACTCCTCGACCACCACCCGCCTCCCCGCCTCCCCGAAGGCGCCCTGGAGCATCGCGCGCGCCGCGCCCACGGCTTCCTCCCTGGAACCGCAGACGATGGCGCCCTTTCCGGCCGCGAGTCCCGATGCCTTCACCACCACCGGGGCCCCCAGCTCCTCAATGAAGGCCCGCGCCCCGTCCAGCTCGGTGTGCACCTCGTAGCGGGCCGTCGGCACGCCCGCGCCCGCCATCAGATCCTTCGCGAATGCCTTGCTCGACTCGATTCGGGCCGCCGCCGCCGACGGACCGAAGACCGACACGCCCCGCTCGCGCATTCGGTCGGCCATGCCCGCAGCCAGCGGTCCCTCGGGACCGATCACCGCCAGATCGATCCCCTTCCGCGCGGCCCACTCCGGCAGGTGTCTCACATCTCCGGGCGCGATCTCGACGGCGCGGCAGAGGGGCGCCATTCCCCCATTCGGCAGCGTCGCCCAGAACTCCGCCTCCGGCGCATCGCGGCGCAACTTCCACAGGAGCGCGTGTTCGCGTCCACCATTTCCGACGATCAGGATTCGCACCGCCCGCTAACGCCTGCGCAGGTTGTCGAAGAAGCTCTCGCCGGCCCGCCGCGCCGCGCCCGTCACCTGGTCCAGCATCTCCCTCGCGCCCGTGGAATAGCCGCTGGCCGCCTCGGAGATGTCTTCGGCGTAGGCCGGATCGGGGTCGCCCCGGCGCGGGTACTCGCCCCGCAGGATCCGGTCGTAGTCCCCCGACTCGAGCCATCCGCGCAGCTCCGAAAGGCGCAGAACCCAGAAGGGATGCGATTGGCCCAGGAGATTGAGGACCTTGAAGATCTGGTCGGCCATGTCGCCCGACTCGCGGTAGGCCTCCGCCTGGCGAACGAACTCCGGGAGCGACATCTCGTCGTCGCGTCCACCGCCCGCCATCTTCAGCATCGCGCCCATGGCGATATCGGGATCCTGCACCGACAGCAGTCCCGCCCGGTCCGCCGACAGCTCGGCCTTGCGGGACCATTCAAGGAGTGCGAAGAGAATGGCGCGCGCCGCGAGTCCCACGATCGGAAAGCCGAGTCCGGCCAGCGCGATCAACAGCGTGGTCATCGTCCGGTAGAGGACGTGGTCGCTCATGACGTGTCCGACCTCGTGGCCCATCACATACGAGATCTGGCGGTCGTCGAGGAGCTCCAGGGTACCGGAGTTGAGGATGATGAAGGGTTTTTTCATCCCGTAGGCGCCGGCGTTCACCACCGGGTTCTGCGAGACGAAGAGGGGATAGGTCTCGGGCGCGTCGAGGGTTGCGCAGATCTCGGTGTATAGATCCCAGAGGCGGGGAAACTGATTCGGACCCACCTCCACCGCGTTGGCCTGGAAGGCGAGCCGGACCGGTTTCTCGCCGAAGATCCCGAAGAGGGTGCGCAGAACCTGGTCGAAGGCGGGGAGCTTGCGCAGGGCGGCCAGAGCGGCGCGGTCGGCGGGGTGCTCCCAGGCGCGCGACGAGATGCCGGTGAGGGTGCGGGTGGCGCGGGAGCCACCAGGGGGGAGCTCGGAGCCGAAGGAGGTGTCGAAGTTGTCGTGGTTCATGGATGCACTCGATTCGGTGGGGTGAACCCGGTTCGGTGGGGTGGGCTCGGTTTCCGTGTGGTGGACCCGGTTCCGTGTGGTGAACCCGGTTCCAGTGCGGCGAACCCGACTCCGTGTGACAGACTCGGTATTTCCGTGTGGCGGGACGGGACGCTCGCAATCCGGGCATCCATTCGGCGGCGTCCGGTTCGCTGTGTCAGGACGTCAGGTGGGCAGGAGCTGACGCTACCGGGACTCGGCGCTCCGGCCGGGGACCGCGTTGGGGGCGAAATCTACCTCGCATGGCCCGTGCGACAATGACCGCGGCCCTGGTCGGAGCCGGCTCCGCTCCCCCGCCGGGCGGCTCCCGCAACCTGTGGGTCGCGTTATCTTGCCCCGTATGACCGTCCACCTTCCCGATGGCCTGATGACCAGCGTGTCCGGCTTCCGCGGCCGTGTTGGCGACTGCCTGACCCCTGAGCTGATCGCTGCGCTCGCCGCGTCCTACGGCGCCTTCCTGCAGGCCGGGGGCGATGACGGGCCGGTCGTGGTCGCGCGCGATTCCCGCACCTCGGGGCCGATGCTGATGCGGGCCGCGGTGGCCGGGCTGGTATCGAGCGGGCGCCGAGTGGTGGAGATCGGGCTGGCGCCGACCCCGACGCTGATGCTGGCGGTGCGCGATCTGGATGCCGCCGGGGGACTGGCGATCACCGCGAGCCACAATCCCGCCGAGTGGAATGCGCTCAAGTTCGCGGTCCGGGGGGGAACGTTCCTGCCGCCCGAGGGCATGGCTGGCTACCGCGAGTGGCTGGCCGGGCCGGGCCCGGTGCGCGCGCGCTGGGACGAGATCCGCGTGGTCGAGCGCGACGAGGGCGCCCTGGAGCGCCACCTGCAAGGGATCCTCGGTCTTCCCTTCCTGGACGTGGACGCCGTGCGGGCCCGCCGCCTTTCCGTGGCGATCGACTGCGTGAACGGGGCCGGGGGGACGATCCTTCCGGCTCTCCTGGAGCGGTTGGGCTGCGAGGTGAGCGGGATCGGAATGGAGCCGCACGGGCGCTTCCACCGCAACCCCGAACCGACCGCGGACTCGCTTGTGGCGCTGGGAAGACGGGTGCGTGGGCAGGGCGCCGCGATCGGGATGGCGGTGGATCCCGACGCCGACCGCCTCTCGCTGGTGGACGAGGGGGGACGCGCGCTGGGCGAGGATCTCACGCTGGCGCTCGCCGCCGAGGTGGTGCTGCGCCGCCGGCCGGGTCCGGTCGTGACGAATCTGTCGACGAGCCGTGTGGTGGAGGACGCGGCCGCGCGCCATGGATGCCGGGTGATGCGCGCGCCGGTCGGCGAGATCAATGTGGTGGAGTGCATGAGGCGGGAAGGGGCGGTGGTGGGGGGGGAGGGGAATGGCGGGGTCATCGTTCCGGCGCTGCACCTGACCCGGGACGCGCCGCTCGGGGCCGCGCTTCTCCTTCAACTTCTGGCCGACGAGCCCGGCGTTTCCCTCTCGGAGCGGGTGGCGCGGTGGCCCTCCTACCGGATCATCAAGGAAAAGCTGTCGTTTCCCCGGGACCGGCTCGCCGGGGCCTTCGCCGCGCTGAAGGGGCATCTCGCCGGCGATGAACACGACGAGAGCGATGGCCTGAGGATCGCCTGGACAACGAACCGGAGCTGGCTGCACGTCCGCCCGTCGGGGACCGAACCGGTGGTGCGGCTGATCGCCGAGGCCGGGACGGAGGAGGAGGCGCGCTCGCTGGTGGGCCGGGCGCGCCGGATCCTTGCCCGAGTGGACGGGAACGCCTGATGTGCGGGATCATCGGCTACCTGGGGGAACGGCCGGCCGCGCCGATCCTTGTCGAGGGGCTGCGCCGTCTGGAGTACCGCGGCTACGATTCGGCGGGACTGGCGGTCTTCGCGAAGAACGAGCTGCGCGTGGAGAAGCGGCCGGGCAAGGTCGCCGGTCTGGAGGACGCGATCGGCAACGGCTTCCCTTCAGGCACCTGCGGGATCGCGCACACCCGCTGGGCGACGCACGGCGCGCCGAACCGGGCAAACGCCCATCCCCACCTCTCCGCCGCCAACGACATCGCCCTCGTCCACAACGGGATCATCGAGAGCGCCGCGCGCCAGCGTCCCCTGCTGCGCGACCGAGGCTTCCGCTTCCGCAGCGAAACCGACACCGAAGTCCTCGTCCACCTCATCGACCTCGCCTTTGGCGAATG
This sequence comes from Longimicrobiales bacterium, assembly GCA_965213665.1. Classification (GTDB taxonomy): domain Bacteria; phylum Gemmatimonadota; class Gemmatimonadetes; order Longimicrobiales; family Gaopeijiaceae; genus Bin94. Next base: position 1,384,507 of record CBDBZW010000003.1, on the reverse strand, counting down.
CACCCTCCTGGAGGACGCGGTGGCCGCCGCCCTGGCCCGGATCGAGGGCACCTACGGCATCGCGGTCGTCAGCCTGCGCGATCCCGGCAAGATCGTCGCGGCGCGCAAGGGGAGCCCCGTGCTTCTCGGACTCGGCGAGAGGGGCGACCTCCTGGTGGCCTCCGACCCGGCCGCCGTCGTGGCGCACACCCAACGCGTCGTGCGGCTGCGCGATGGCGATTCGGCGGTTCTCGCACCCGGCGGCTACCGCACCTTCGACCTCGCCCGCCGGTCCGTCCGGCGCGGCTTCCAGACCGTCGCCTGGGATGTGGAGGCGATCGGCAAGGGCGGACACGACCACTTCATGTACAAGGAGATCCTCGAACAGCCCTCCTCGCTTCGCGACGTGACGCGCGGCCGACTCCTGGAGGAAGAGGGGATCGCGCGGCTGGGTGGCATTACCGTGTCGGACGCCGATCTGCAGGGGGTGCGGCGGATCGTCATTACCGCCTGCGGCACGAGTTGGCACGCGGGTCTGATCGGCGCGCGCATGATCGAGGAGATGGCGCGGATTCCGGTCGCCGCCGAATACGCTTCCGAGTTCCGCTACCGCAATCCGGTCCTCGACCGGGGAACGCTCGTCATCGGGATCAGCCAGTCGGGCGAAACCGCCGACACCCTGGCCGCGCTGCGCGAGGCCCGCCGCCGGGGATGCCGCATCATGGGGATCGTCAATGTGGTGGGGTCGTCGATCGCGGCCGAGACGGATTTCGGCGTCTATCTGCACGCGGGGCCCGAGATCGGGGTCGCCTCCACCAAGTCCTTCTCCAGCCAGGTCGTTGCGCTGGCCCTCTTCACCCTCTACCTGGCGCGCCGGCGCAACATGTCGCTTCCAGAGGGCCGCACCCTGGTCCGCGCGATCGCCGAACTTCCGGCCCGCGTCGAGGAAGCGCTTGCGGTCGATGCGCAGATCAGGGCGCTCGCCGAGCAGTATCGCGACGCGCCCAACTTCCTCTACCTGGGCCGCGGATACCAGTTCCCTGTGGCCCTCGAGGGAGCCTTGAAGCTGAAGGAAGTAAGTTACATCCATGCAGAGGGTTATCCCGCCGCCGAGATGAAGCACGGACCGATTGCGCTGATCGATGAAGCCATGCCGGTCGTGGTTCTGGCGCCGCGCGATCCGGTCTACGAAAAGACGCTGTCGAACATTGAAGAGGTGCGGGCTCGGGGCGGGCGCGTGATCGCCGTGGTGAACGACCGGTCCAGCGCGGTGATCGACCGGGTGGACGACGCGATCGAGGTTCCGTCCACGCTGCCGGCGCTGATGCCGGTGCTGACTGCGGCGCCGCTCCAGCTTCTGGCCTATCACATTGCCGTCATGCGGGACTGCGATGTGGACCAGCCGCGCAACCTCGCCAAGTCGGTGACGGTGGAATAGGGGGGCATCGGTGCGAATCGTGGTGCAACGGGTGGCCCGGGCGTCGGTGGCGGTGGGCGGGGAGGTGGTGGGGAAGACCGGGCCGGGATTGCTGGTGCTGGTGGGGTTTCGGGTGGGGGATGACCGCGCGGCCCTCGACTGGATGGCGTCCAGGCTGGTCGGCCTCCGCATCTTCGCCGACGACGGGGGACGGATGAACCTCTCCGTGGCCGAGACCGGGGGCGAGCTCCTGGTCGTGAGCCAGTTCACCCTCTACGGCGATGCCGCGAAGGGACGCAGACCTTCCTTTGTCCGGGCCGCGCCGCCGCGACTGGCCGAACCGCTCTACGACGAATTTCTGGGCAAACTCGACGCCCTCCTTCCGGGACGGGTGCAGCGCGGAAGGTTCGGCGCCGCCATGCAGGTCGCGCTCCTGAACGACGGTCCCGTCACCCTGGTCATTGACCGCGACGCGGCAGGATCCACCAGACGCTCGTGAAGACTTCCCTGGTCCTGGCCTCGGCCTCGCCCCGGCGCGCCGAACTGCTCAGCATGCTGGGGCTCGATTTCACCGTCTGTCCGGCCGGCATCGAGGAGCGCCGCGCAGCGGGAGAAGCGCCCCCGGACTATGTGGAGCGGCTGGCGCGCGAGAAGGCGCTGGCGGTTTCGTCGCGGCATCCGGACGCGCTCACGATCGGTGGCGACACGGTTGTCGTTCTGGAGGACCGGGTCCTGGAGAAGCCGCGCGGCGTGGACGATGCACGCGCAATGCTGGCCTCCCTCGCGGGCCGGGCCCACGATGTTCACTCGGGTCTGGCGCTGGTTCGGCGGGCGAAGGCGGTGTCGCGAGTGGCGAGCGCACGGGTCTTCTTCCGCCCCGTCGGCCGCGCATTCATTCGCCGCTACGCGGACACCGGCGAGCCGCTCGACAAGGCCGGCGCCTACGGCATTCAGGGGCTGGGATCGGCGCTGGTACGGCGCATCGAGGGGGACTACTACGCGGTCATGGGGCTCTCGGTGGCCGCCTTCGTGGAGCTGCTACCGGCGCTTGGCTGCGTCTTCCGACCGGGCCGCGGCGTGATGCGCGAGACCGGGGGAAAGTCGGGAGACCCGGGTTCGGGAGGCGCGGGTTCGGGAGACCAGTTGCGGGAGGACAGTTGCGGGGAGGACTCGGTGAAGGAGAACGGCCGGTGAGCGAGCGAGCGGTTCTGGCGATCGACCAGGGCACGACCGGATCGGCGGCGCTGGTAGTTTCGGCCGGCGGCGAGGTCCTGGGACGCGCCTACTCCGAGTTCACGCAGCACTTTCCACGGCCCGGCCGGGTGGAGCACGACCCGGAGGAGCTCTGGCAAGTGACCGCCGCGGTGGCCCGCGAGGCGCTGGCGGCGGCGAAGGGGCGAGGCGCCCGGGTGGAGGCGGCCGGGATCGCCAATCAGCGCGAGACGATCGTCCTCTGGGACCCGGAAACGCTCGAACCGCTGGGGCGCGCGATCGTCTGGCAGGACCGCCGCACCGCCGCGATCTGCAACGCGCTCAGGGGCGCCGGACACGAGGACGAGATCCGCCGCCGTACCGGCCTCCTCCTCGATCCCTATTTCTCCGGCACCAAGCTGCGCTGGCGCTTCGAGAACGATCCCGCGCTCGCCGCCCGCGCCGAGTCCGGGGAGCTGGCCGCCGGGACCATCGACAGTTGGCTGATTGCGCGGCTGACCGATGGGCGGGTGCACGCCACCGATCCCACCAATGCCTCGCGCACCCTCCTCTTCGATCTGGACGCGGGCGGCTGGAGCGATCCGCTGGCCGATCTCATGGGAGTGCCGCGGCGGATCCTGCCCGAGGTGCGCCCCAGCGCGGGCGACTTCGGGGTTGCGAGCGGCGAACACCTCGGCGCCGAGCTGCCGGTCACCGGCGTGGCGGGCGACCAGCAGGCCGCGCTCTACGGCCAGCGCTGCTGGAGTGCGGGCGAGGCCAAGTGCACCTACGGGACCGGCGCCTTCCTCCTCCTCCACACCGGGCGGGAGCGTCCCACCGCCGGCCACGGACTCCTGGCCACGGCCGCCTGCGATGCCCGCGGCGGTCCGGCCTTCGCCCTGGAGGGATCGATCTTCGTGGCGGGCGCGGCGATCCAGTGGCTGCGCGACGGCCTCGGTATCCTCGGGAGCGCGCAGGAAAGCGAGGCCATGGCGCGGTCGCTCCCCGGCAACGACGGCGTCTATCTGGTTCCCGCCTTCGCCGGACTGGGCGCACCGCACTGGCAGCCGCAGGCCCGGGGCGCGATCGTGGGATTGACCCGGGGCGCCGGCCGCGCACACCTGGCCAGGGCCGCGCTGGAGGCGATGGCCTTCGGAACCCACGAACTCCTCGACGCGATGGCGAAGGACGGGGGCGTGGCGGCCGCGCGGCTGCGCGTGGATGGGGGAGCCGCACGCAACGACTGGCTCCTGGGCTTCCTGGCCGGCATCCTGGAGATTCCGGTGACGCGTCCGCACATGGTCGAATCGACGGCGCTGGGGGCGGCGGGGCTGGCGGGTCTGCAGGCCGGAGTCTGGCGCGCGCCCGAGGACTTCGCGGCGGTGTCGCGCGCGGGCCGAACCTTCGCGCCGGAGATGGACGCCGTGGAGCGGGCGGAGCTCCTGGCGGGGTGGCGGCGGGCGGTGGCGGGGGTGGTCGCCGCGACCGGGCCGGTTCCCTGAGGCCGCGCACAAATTACATTATCTAGAGACACGCGAGCCGGTAGAATGCGAGAGGTCAGAATGAGACACGGACGATTCTTCGTGGGACTGGTCGGGGTGGCGGCGGTGGTCGGATACCTGATGTGGACCGGAATCCGGGACAGCATGGTGTACTACCTGACCCCACTTGAGCTCATGGAGCGCGTGGAGGCCGATCCCACCTTCCACGATCTCGGCGTCAAGGTGAGCGGCCGCGTGGTGGAGGATTCCTGGGAACGCGGGAGCGGCGGCCCCGGCAGCCACGTCTTCGCCGTGGCGGACATGGACCACCCCGACATCGTCTTCCGGGTCCACTACGACGACGTGCTCCCCGACACCTTCAACGACGAGGCGGAGGTGGTCGTCGAGGGCACCTTCGGGACCGACGGCGTCTTCCGCGCCCACACCGTCCTCACCAAGTGCGGCAGCCGCTACGAGGCCGCTGCGGAAGAGCTGGCGGCGTGACCGCACTGGGCGAACTCGCCCTCTGGATTGCCCTGCCGATCGCCCTCTGGGGCACCGCCATCTCCTTTATCGGCGGCCGGGTCCGCCGCGGCGATCTCGTGCTGAGCGGCGAACGCTCGGTCCACGCCGTCACCGGCCTGGTCCTGCTGGCCTCGATCGGGATCATCGCCGCCTTCGTCGGCGAACGCTACGAATACAGCTACGTCGCCAACTACTCCAACCGCGAGCTCGACACCTACTTCAAGGTCGCCGGACTGTGGGCGGGACAGCGCGGCTCCCTCGTCTTCTGGACGCTCCTCCTCTCGGTCTTCGCCTCGGTGGCGGTCTTCGTCAACCGCAGGCGCAACCGCGAATTCATGCCGTACGTGACCGGAACGCTCATCGGCATCCTCGGCTTCCTCCTCGTGGTTCTGCTCTTTGCCGACGTGAGTCCCTTTGAGCGGCTGGGGTTCACCCCCGCCAACGGCCGCGGCCTCAATCCGCAGCTCCAGAACTACTGGATGACGATTCATCCGCCGACGCTCTACCTCGGCTTCACCTCCTTCGCCGTACCCTTCGCCTTTGCCGTCTCCGCGCTCCTGACCGGACGCCTTGACTCGCGCTGGATCGCCATCACCCGCCGCTGGATCCTGGTGAGCTGGTTCTTCCTTACCTGCGGAGTCATCTTCGGGATGCGCTGGGCCTACGAGGAGCTGGGCTGGGGCGGCTACTGGTTCTGGGATCCGGTGGAGAACGCTTCGCTCCTGCCCTGGCTGACCGCCACCGCCTTCCTCCACTCGATTCAGATCCAGGAAAACCGGGGGATGCTGAAGGTGTGGAACATGGGGCTCGTCGCGACCACCTTCCTCCTGACGCTCTTCGCCACCTTCCTGACGCGCTCGGGGCTGATCGAATCGGTGCACAGCTTCGCCGAGAACCTCACGATCGCGTACATCTTCCTTGGATTCATGGGGTCGATGGCGGTCTTCTCCCTGCTCCTGATCGTCCACCGGCTGCCGCTGCTGCGCTCCGAAAACCGGATCTCGTCCTTCCTCTCGCGCGAGTCGGCCTTCCTCTTCAACAACCTGCTCCTGGTGGGAATCACCTTCGCCGTGGCGTGGGGAACGCTCTTCCCGCTGATTACCGAAGGGTTCTTCGGCGAGACGATCAATGTCGGGCCGCCCTTCTACAACCGGGTCAACATTCCGATCGGGCTGATTCTGCTCATGCTGATGGGAATCGGTCCGGTGATCGCGTGGCGGCGGGCCTCCCCGCGCAACCTGCGCCGCAACTTCGTCCTGCCGCTGGGCGTGATGGCGGTGGCGCTGTCGGCTCTCCTGCTGGCGGGCGTCCGGCACACAATGGCGCTCGCGACCTTTGTGATCGCGGCCTTCGTGATGACGATCGTGGTGACCGAATTCTGGAAGGGAACCCGGGCGCGGGCCCGGATCGCGGGGGAAGGGGCGTTGCGCGCATTCGCAAGTCTGGTGCGCAGGAACCGGCGGCGCTGGGGCGGATACATCGTGCACGCGGGGGTGGTGGTGGTCTTCACCGGGCTGGCGGGCGCGGCCTTCGATGTGGCGGTGGAACAGGAGCTGGCGCCGGGGGAAGCGATGACGATCCGCTCGGCCTTCGGGAACGAATACCGGCTGGTGTACGAAAGTCTGTCGCACTCGCGCCCCCGGGTGGCCGAGGATGTGGCCGAAAACGACTGGCGCTGGACCGCGCTGATGACGGTCTATCGCAATGGCGAACAGGTCAAGATTCTGCGCCCCGAACGCCGCATCTACCCGGTCATGGATCAGCAGTCCACCGAGGTGGGGATTCTGAGTTCGCTGGTCGAGGATCTCTATGTGATTCCCCGCGATGTGGATCTGGACACCGGCGAGGAGCGCGTGGTCTTCGAGGTGAAGGCGTTGCCGCTGGTGCCCTGGATCTGGTGCGGTGGGCTGGTGGTGGCGCTGGGGGCGCTGGTGGGACTCTGGCCGGCGGCGAAGGCGCCCGTCCGGGTTGCGGCGGCACGGCGGACTCCGGGGCGGACGGTTCCGGCCGAAGCGGCGGGCTGACGGGGCCGTGGCCACCCTGATCGGAGGGATTCTGCTGGCCGCGGGCGTTCTCCTGTACGTGGTGGAGCCGGTGCTGGCGCGGCGCGGGGCTCCCATACATGACGACGACGACCACGACGAGTCGGCCGCGCGACGGCGCATCGCCCTGACCGCGCTCCGCGACCTTGAGTACGACCGGGCCACCGGCAAGCTCGACGGTCACGACTACGAGACGCTGAAGACAGAGCTCTCGCACGATGCGCTGCGGCAGCTCGGGAAGGGGCGCGATCCCCGGGTGGAGCGGGCATCGGCCGCGCTGGAAGAGGAAATCGCCCAGCTTCGGAGTGCGCTCAGGGCCGGGCTGGAGTGCGCGCAGTGCGCCCACCTCAACCGTCCGGGGGCCCGCTTTTGCGCACACTGCGGCCATGCACTGGAGGCCGGGCCCTGATGCTCACGGCCCGGGATCTCGTCTGTGACTACGGCCCGACGCGCGCGCTGGACGGGGTGGGGATCGCGGTCGGCCGCGGCACGACGCTGGGCGTCTTCGGGGCCAACGGGGCCGGTAAGACGACGCTGCTGCGCGTGTTGAGCGGGGAGCGCCGGGCCGATGGCGGCCGGGTCGAGCTGGACGGCGTGGCCGTGAGGAGGACCGGGGGGGCGTGGTGGGGAAGGGTGGGGGTGGTGTCGCACCGCACCGGACTCTATCACAAGCTGACCGCCGCCGAGAACCTCGCCTTCTTCGCCGCATTGCGGGGCCTGCCGCGCGACCGCGAATCTCTGGCGCACGCGCTGGAGGGGGTCGGGGCGGCGGCGCTGGCCGACCGACAGGTGGACGGCCTCTCGCGGGGACAGCGGCAACGGGTCGCGCTGGCCCGCAGCCTCATGCACGCTCCCGAAATCCTCTTCCTGGACGAGCCCTTCAGCGGACTCGATCCCGAGGGTGCGCGGCGTCTGGCAGCGATGCTGCGCGAGGGCGCCGAGGGGCGGATCGTGGTGCTGGTGACGCACAATCTGGCGCGCGGACTCGCCCTTTCGGACCGGGTGGTGGTACTCCGCCGCGGCTGCAAGACGCTCGACGCCGATGCCCGGGGCCTTACCCCCGATCGGCTCCTGGGCCACTTCGCGGGCGAGGAGGCCGCCGCATGAATTCCGCGGTGGGTGGGTGCGCCGGGGGGTGGACAGAGCCCCTGTCCGGCGGAGGCTCCACCTCGGCGGCGCCTGCGGGGGAGACGGGCCCATGAAAACGCTGCGCTGGGTCGCGATCATAGCCCAGCGCGATCTCCGCGCCGAGTTGCGGGGCGGGGGGCGGTTGCCGGCGATGATCGCCTTCGTGGTGCTGGCCGCCTTCCTTTTCGCCTTCACCATTGACCGCGGCCAGACTTCCCCCCGGGGAGTTGCGGCGCCCCTCCTCTGGCTGACCCTCCTCTTCGCGGTCGCGGCGGGCGCGGGCCGCACCTTCGACGGCGAAGAGGACGACGGCGCCTTCCGGCACCTGCTTCTGACGCCGGTCTCGCGCCACGCCATCTTCCTGGGCAAGTCGGCGGCCAACCTGTTCCTCCTCTGGATCGTGACGGTCCTCGCATTCGCGGCCATCACCGTCTTTCTCGGGGTCGGCGCACCCGGCTCCGCCTGGCATCACGCCGCCGTCCTGCTTCCGGGCACGATCGGGCTGGCCGCTTCGGGCACCTTCTTCGGCCTGATTTCACGTCACAGCGACCTGGGCGACTCCATCCTTCCCGCCCTTGCCTTTCCCCTCCTGGTCCCGGTCGTCTTCTTCGGGTCCACCGCCTCGGCGCGCATCTTTCTGGAGCGGCCCTGGACCGAAGTCTCCGGATCGGCGCGGTTGCTCTGGGCCTTCGCCCTCGGTTTCGTTACCGTCGGATCCGCACTCTTTCGCCACCTGACGGAGGACTGATTCCCGAGATGCCGACTCCCGAGATGCCAGCGAACACCGCGAACGGCGCAGGGCGCGCGGGCGTGATCGGACTCGCGCTGGCGGCGGCCGGGATCGCCGTCATTCTGCTTGTACACTGGATGGTTGTGGACTGGGTGCCGACCGAGGCATCGCAGGGAATCGTCCAGCGGATCTTCTACATCCACGTGCCTGCCGCGTGGGTCACCTTTCTGGCCTTTGGAATCGTGGCGCTGGCCAGCGCGGCCTACCTCTGGCTCGAGGAGGAACGGGCCGACGCGGCCGCCGTCGCCGCCGCCGAGGGGGGACTGGTCTTCGGCGCGATCATGCTGGTCTCCGGCCCGCTCTGGGGACGGATCGCCTGGGGCACCTACTGGACCTGGGAGCCCCGCCTGACGCTGACGCTGCTCCTCTGGTTCACCTACCTGGGGTATTTCCTGCTGCGCGGTTCGGTGGCCAATCCCCGCAAGGGAAGGCGTTTCGCCGCGGTCCTGGCGATCGTGGGCTCGCTGAACATTCCCCTGATCCACGTCAGCGTTACCTGGTTCCGCTCGCTGCACCCCGAACCGGTGGTGATCAAACCCGAGGGCCCCACTCTGCATCCCGACATGCTCACTACCCTGCTGACCTCGCTGGGCGGTTTCACCCTGCTCTTTCTGGGACTCTTCTTCCTTCGCTACGGCGCCGAGCTGCTGAAACGGCGGGCGGGTCTTCCCGCGGGGGCAAGGGCGCAACATGGAGAATGACGATGATTGACGCGGTCCTGTTCGGTGCAATACCAGCTCTCGCGGCCGACGCGACTCACGCGGTCCAGAGCGGAAGCGCGCCATCGCTCCGCCCCTACATCCACGTCTTTCTGGCCTACGGCGCGGCCTGGATCCTGATCCTGGTCTGGGTCTGGCGCATCTCGCGCAGCCTCAGGGAGCTGGCCCGGTCGCAGCCCGCACCTTCAGACGCGCGGCCACCTCCGGCGTAAGGTCCTCCACGCGGTCGATATCGGACTCGGGCGGAAGAAAGGTGACGCGGGCGCCCGCAGCTTCGGCCCTGCGCACGGTGTCCTCCAGCACGCGGGAAGTGCTCCAGCGCACGCCCTCGAAGAGCTCTGGCCGGGGCGCGCGGAGACCCAGCAGGTAGTAGCCGCCGTCGGTCGCCGGTCCCACCACCGCATCGGCGCTTTCGAGCGCGGAAAAGGCCAGTGCGACGCGGGCGCGATCCACCGCGAGGGCATCGGTTCCGACCACCACCACCCGTTCGGCCAGGGAAAAGGCGCGTGCGAACATCGCCGAGAGGCGCGCACCGAGGTCGCCGGCGGGCTGGGGCCAGAGGCGCGAGGGCAGCTCGCCGAGCCAGTCGCGGACCGGACCGGCGGCATCGGGGGGATCGTGGCAGACGGTGACGATGGCGTCCGTTCCCGCCAACTGATCGATCACCAGGCGGCCCATGCGGCGGTACAGCTCGGATGCCGCGGCATCGCCGATGGCGCGCCCAAGCCGGGTCTTCACCGCGCCGGGACGAGGCGCCTTCGCGAAGACGAGCACCATCTTGCGGGGCGTCTCCGCCGCGCCCGCTCCTTCCATCCGGGCGTCCCCCCGCCCCTTGTCAGGCCGCCGCCAACGCTCCGCGCCCCGGGACGGGGACCGCGGTTCGCCTCGCAGCGATCTCCGCCGCCGGGGTCCGGGCCCCCTACTGCTCCGGCGCCGCCGCGCGGGATAGCGGTGAGCGAGTTCGGAGGGTGTGGCCCCGCGCAGGAAACGGAAGACCAGCCAGGCGTTGCGCACGCATCCGCGAATTCGTCCTTCCTCTTCGTAGCGTCGCGCGCTGGTAGAGATGGTGGCGTCCAGTTGCCGGAGCCGGCCGGCGCGCAGGAGGCGCCGCGCAAGGATCACATCCTCCAGCACGGGTTCGCCGGGGTAGGGTCCCTCCTGGAAGAAGAGATCGCGGGGGATCAGAAGCCCCTGGTCGCCGTAGACCAGCCCCGTGCGGCGCACCCGGATCCGCTGGCCACCCTCGATCAGCCGGTAGTAGAAGGCGGGGTGGTCGATGGCCAGGCCGAGACAGGCGGCGTCCCGCACCGAAGATGCCATGTGACGCTCGATCGCCCGGAGCGCCGCCGCGTCGAGGCGGGAATCGGCGTGCAGCATCAGGAGCCAGGGAGACTTCAGGAAGGCCGCGCCGGCGTTCATCTGCCGCGCCCGCCCCGGTTCCGAGCGCATCACCAGCGCCCCGTGCGCGCGCGCCAATGCCACGGTCCGGTCGCGCGATCCCCCGTCCACGACCAGAACCCGCACGTCGGGACGGAACCCGCGCAGGTCGCCCAGCAGAGCGGGAAGCGTCTCGGCCTCGTCGATCGCCGGAATGATCACCCCCAACCCGGCGGCGTCCGGCATGGCTTCGTCCCCGGTCAGATCCGTCCGTGGAATCGGCGGCGCGTCAGCGGATGGGCGCGTCGTTCAGCGTCCAGTCGTACTCCATGAAGGAAATCTCCGAAGCGGGATCCTCGAGGGCGGCGCGCGCGTCGCCGGTCGCGTAGCCGGCCAGGAAGCGGCGAATCCCATCGATATCCCCGAAGTCCTCCTTGAACCAGTTCAGGACCTGGTTGATGTGCACGACCCGGCGCCCGCCCTCCTCCACCGGGACATTGAAGTGGAAGTCATTGCCGACAAAGGCCTTCACCCGTTCGTCGAGTTGGGTCTGGAGGGTCGCTCCCAGGTAGGCGCGGGGGATCAGCGGCGGACAGCTCACCGCGGCGCAGTTGACCGCGAAGTGGATACGTGGATCCCCCATGGGCCGGATGATCTCGTGCTCGATCTCGTCCTGCGAGCGTTCGCTCCCCGCAACCGGGCAATGGTCGCCGGTGAAGACGTCGGAGATCTGCCAGACCGAGTTGGCGGGGCGTCCGGCCACCCGGTTCCGGACTCCGTGCAATCCGCCCGCGGGCTCGATGGGATAGCTTTCGATCACCCGTTTCAGCATGCAGGCGTTGTAGGCGTTGATCCAGAAGGCCAGCCGGTCATCGTTCGAGGCCCGGGAGACGGCGGCCGGATCGGTGGCGGCCAGTGCTTCGATGTAGCGGTACAGAGCGTCGGAATCGGCGGCCAGACGCGCATAGTCCACCCCTTCGTCGTGCACCACCGCGGCCAGCACCCGCGAGAAGGAAGCGTGGTCGGGGAAGCCGTCCTGCCCCCGGGCGGACCCGGTCCCCGCAACCGTTCCGGCCAGCCCCAGCAGGAGCGCGACCGCCGGGAGACCAGCACGATTGCCCGCCTCCGCGCCGGGAAGGCGGACCCCCAGATGGCGGAGCAGCGTCGGCAGGAAGCTGAGCAGGAGAAGAAGCGCCCCCGCGATGGCCACCCGGATCAGCGCGTCGGCCCGCGCCTCCTGCGATCCCTGGAGCAGAGCGTCGGCGAAGAAGGTGTAGACCGCGGCCCCGGGCACGATCCCGATCAGCGTTGCGAGTGCGTAGCTGCGCCACCGAATGGGAAGGAGTCCCGATCCGAAGTTCAGCACATTGAAGGGCACCAGGGGAATGAGACGCAGGGTGAGGAGTCCCTGAAATCCGTGTTTCATCGTCACCTGCTCCAGCTTTTCGAGTGCGGCCGAGTTGCGGCCAGGTCGTTTGGGTTTGCTGCGAGGCCGTTTGGTTCTTCGGTCAGCCAGCGCGACGACCCCGTCCCGCCCCAGTGCGCGCGCAATGAGGAAAGCGGCGTTGGCCCCGAGATTCGCCCCCGCCAGATTGAAGACCGTCCCCCAGGCGAATCCGAAGACGGCGCCCCCCGCAAGGGTAAGGATGGTGCCGGGAATGGCCAGCGCGGTCGCCGTCGCGTAGAGCCCGATGAAGACCACCGGAGCCCAGGGATGGCCTCGCAGCCAGGCGACCAGTTCGAAGACGCCCTCGGCGGCAAGGTAGCGGCCCAGCGGAGTCGACCGCGCGACGAAAAAGGCAACGAACAGGAGTGCCACCAGGATGCCCAGCTTGAGAAGGGGTCCCCGGGACCGCGCCGGAGCCGGGTCCCCTTCAACCGGCCCGGCTTCAGCCGGTCGTGTCCCGGACGGCTCTACCTCAGCCATGAGACTCCTGCTTTGGCCATTGGACACCTACTTCAGCCATTGGATGACTCGCTTGAGGATGCGCCCGGAGGCGGAGTCGAGCTGGGAGCGCCGGAACTCGGAGGCGGCGCGCTTCACCCCTTCGACCATCGTGGGGTAGGGGAAGATAGCGTCGGCGACGCGGCTCGCCGGGATTCCATTGGCCCGCGCCAGGACGAGCGGCATGATGAGGTCGCCCGCGCCGTGTGCGACGATGGTGGCGCCCAGGATGCGGCCCTTGCGACCGGTGGAGATCTTGACGAACCCCACCGCGGCGGCGTCCACGATCGCCCGGTCGAGATCGTCGAGACGGTAGCGCCAGGTGTTCCCCCCGGCGGCCGCGGCCTCCTCCTCGCCCATTCCCACCCGGGCCACCTCGGGATCGGTGAAGGTCACGCGCGGAACGTTGTCGTAGCGGATCCGCGCCTTGAGGGGCAGCACCGAGTTGCGGAGCGCCACCCGGGCCATCTGGTCGGCCACATGAGTGAACTGCATCGCTCCGGTTACATCGCCGACCGCCCAGATCGAGCGCGCCGAGGTGCGAAGTTGCGCGTCCACCCGGATCGCCCCGCGCGAGGTCTCCACTCCCGCATCCTCCAGCCCGAGCCCGTCGGTGAAGGGACGCCGCCCCGTCGCCACGAAAATTTCGTCGGCCTCCACCCGGTTTCCATCGGCGGTGTGAAGGATCTTTCGTCCCCCTTCCGCGGAGACCGCCGCCACCGCCTCCCCCGTCCGCACCTCAATTCCCTCTTCGCGTAGCAGATCCCGCATGAAGGCGCTCACATCGGGGTCCTCCTCGACCAGAATCGACGGCGCCATCTCGATCACCGTCACCCGGGCGCCCAGACGTGAGAAGATCTGCGCGAACTCGGTCCCGATCGGACCGCCTCCCAGGATCGCGATCGACGCGGGCAGCTCGTTCTCGTCGAAGACGTTTTCGTAGCTCCAGTATCCGGCCTCGGCCAGCCCGGGAACCGGGGGAATGGCCGCGACGGCTCCGGTGGCGATCACGAACCGCTTCGCGCTGAGCGTGCCGGCGCCCTCGACCTCGATCGTTCCCGCATCGCGAAAGCGGGCCGCACCCAGGTGCACGGCGACTCCCATCTTGCGGAACCGCTCGGGGTCGTCGTGGTGGGCGACCGTGCCCCGCGCCGCGCGCATCCGCTGCATAACCCTGCGAAAATCGTGCCGGGCCGGGAGGGTCGCGAGTCCCAGCGCGGAGGCTCCGGCCATTTGGTGGGCAAGGCGTCCCGAGGCGATCAGCGCCTTGGAGGGGACGCAGCCGGTCCAGAGACAGTCGCCGCCGAGGGCGTTCTTCTCCACGATCGCGGCGTTCAGTCCCAGGTAGGCCGCCCCCGCCGCGGTGACGAGTCCGCCCGTGCCGCCACCGACCGCAATCAGATCGTAGCTTCTCTTCAAGGGTTGCTCGTAGCGTTGGCGCCGGGCCGTTCGGGGGCGTTTGCCGGGTTGGCGCGTTTGAACATGGATGTGCCCCGCAGAAACGATAGCTTGTTGTCATCGTCGCGGTGCTCGCGCCGGTTCGGCGCCGTCCGGTGTATGCGGTTCCTTGACGATGTACTATTTCGTATTATCTTCGGTTTTCGGTTCTCAATCGAATCGCGCTTCGGTGCTCAATCGAGCTGCGGTTTTCAATCGAATCAAGGTCGAAAGGACCAGGAAGGGAAAGAGCAATGCCGACAAGAAAACGGGGGAAGTCCGCCGCCGCGGATCCCAGGCTGAAGCGAAAGGCTCTGGAGACCGCCCTCACGCAAATTGAGCGGTCCTACGGGAAGGGCGCGATCATGCGGATGGGATCGGGGCAGCCGAGCCTCCGGATTCGCAGCATCTCCACCGGCGCGATCAACCTCGATGCCGTGATTGGCATTGGGGGGGTGCCGCGCGGACGCATCACCGAGGTCTACGGACCCGAGTCCTCAGGCAAGACCACCCTCTGTCTCCATGTGATCGCCAATGCGCAGCGCGGTGGGGGGGTGGCGGCCTTCATCGACGCCGAACACGCCCTCGACATCCAGTATGCGCGCAAGCTCGGGATCGATGTGGACGACCTCCTCGTCGCGCAGCCCGACACCGGCGAGCAGGCGCTTGAGATCGCCGAGGTCCTGATCCGCAGCAACGCGGTGGATGTGATCGTGGTGGATTCGGTGGCGGCGCTGGTCCCCCGGGCGGAGATCGAGGGCGAGATGGGGGATTCGCACGTGGGGCTTCAGGCCCGGCTGATGAGCCAGGCGCTCCGCAAGCTGACCGGAGCGGTAAGCCGGTCCAATGCGGCGATCATCTTCACCAACCAGATCCGCGAGAAGATCGGGGTGATGTTCGGCAGTCCCGAGACAACCTCGGGCGGCCGCGCGCTCAAGTTCTACGCCTCCCTGAGGATGGACATCCGCCGCATCGGGGCGCTCAAGGAGGGAACGAACATCATCGGCAACCGGACCCGGGTGAAGGTGGTGAAGAACAAGTGCGCCCCCCCCTTCAAGCAGGCCGAGTTCGACATCCTCTACGGACAGGGGATCAGTCACACGGGACTGCTGATCGATCTGGGAGTCGACGAAGGAATCGTGACCAAATCGGGCTCGTGGTTCTCGATGGGAGATCTGCGGCTGGGCCAGGGCAAGGAAAACGTCCGCGCCTTCCTGCACGAGAACGCCGACGTGGCGGCGGAGATCGAGGCGAAGCTGCTCGTGGCGCTGGGGATGGCCGAGCCGGAGACACCGGCGGCGAAGGAAGGCGCGGAAGGGACGCCGCAGGTCAAGGTAGTGTAGCTTTCGACCCCCGAGCTCCGGCTCCGTCCGGCCGGGCTTCCGACCTTCCCCGCACAACGACCGGATCCAATGAAATCGGCTGAGATCCGCCGCAGGTTTCTGGAGTACTTCCGGAACCGAGGGCATGAAGTGCGTCCGAGCTCGTCGCTGGTTCCCGCCGGCGATCCGACCCTCCTCTTCACGAATGCGGGGATGGTTCAGTTCAAGGAGGCCTTTCTCGGAGTGGAGGAGTTGCCCTTCGTCCGCGCGGCCACCTCGCAGAAGTGTGTTCGCGCCGGGGGCAAGCACAACGACCTGGAGGAGGTGGGACGCACCGCCCGCCACCACACCTTCTTTGAGATGCTCGGCAACTTCTCCTTCGGGGACTACTTCAAGCGCGAGGCCATCGACTACGCGTGGGGGTTCCTGACCGGCGAGATGGGGCTGGATCGGGAACGGCTCTTCGTCACCGTGCACCACTCCGACTCCGACGCAGCGCGACTCTGGACCGAGGTGGCCGGGGTCGCGCCGGAGCGCATTCACGCGCTCGGAGACAGGGACAACTTCTGGCAGATGGCCGACACGGGGCCCTGCGGCCCCTGCTCCGAGATCCACTACGATCTGCGCCCGGCCGCCCTGGGGGAGCGGCTGCCCGGCAAGCGCGAGTTCGAGGCCGCCGCCGAGCGCGGCGAGATCCTGGAGCTCTGGAACCTGGTCTTCATGCAGTTCGATCGCGACGCCGCGGGGACTCAAACCCCTCTTCCGGCGCCGAGCATCGACACCGGACTGGGGCTGGAGCGGCTGGCCGCGGTCATGCAGGGCGCGGACTCGAACTACCACACCGACCTGTTTCGCCCCCTGCTCGATCGCGTGGCCGAGGTCGTGGGGCGGCCCTATGAGGCGCGCGGGGCCGGCGGCGTGTCCTACCGGGTGCTCGCCGATCATGCGCGGGCTGTGGCCTTCCTGGCCGGCGATGGCGTCCACCCCTCCAACGAGGGTCGCGGCTATGTGCTGAGGCGGATTCTGCGGCGCGGCGTCCGTCATGCCTGGCTGCTTGGCCGGCGCGACCCGTCGCTGGCGCAGGTGGTCGATGTCGTCATTGACGGGATGAAGGATGCCTATCCGGAGCTGGCGGCGGCGCGCGAGGCGGTGCTGGAGACGACCCGCAGGGAGGAAGAGCGGTTCCTGGCCACGATCGATGGCGGGATGGCGCGGCTGGACAGGGTGGCGCCGGCGCTGGAGCCGGGGACGAGTCCGCGTCCGGTCCTTCAGGGGCGCGAGATCTTTCGGCTCTACGACACCTTCGGTTTCCCCGCCGATCTCACGGGGATCGCGGCCCGGGAGAGAGGCTACGAGCTCGACATGGAGGGATTCGAGGCCGCGCTGGAGGAGCAGCGGGAGCGGTCGCGGGGATTTGCAAGAGTGACGATATCGGATCAGGTCACAATGAGCATTACGCGTACGCTTGAGGTCGTGCCGGCCCTGTGGGATTGGCTGCCCCGCTGGGAGCCCGGCGGAGACGAAGTCCAGCGCTTTGCCGCCTATGAAGACGAGTTGGTCGTCGAGACGCGCGTGGTCGGCGCCCTTCGGAGCCAGGAGGGGTGGGCGCTGATCCTCGCCGACAACCCCTTCTACGGCGAGGCCGGGGGCCAGGTCTCGGACCGGGGCCGGGTGGCGGGGCCGGGGTGGACGCTGGAGGTCGAAGAGGTCCGCCGCGAGGGTGGCCGGCTCGCCGTCTTCGGTTCCATTCCGACCGGAATCCCGGATGCGTCCCCGCCTGCGGAGGATCTCCTCGGCGCGGCCGTCACCGCTTCGGTCGATTCCGTCCGGCGGCGCGACATCGAGCGCAACCACACGGCCACCCATCTGCTGCATGCGGCTCTGCGTTCGGTGCTGGGTCCGCATGTCCGCCAGCGCGGCTCCCTGGTCGCGCCGGACCGCCTTCGCTTCGACTTCGCGCACTCTTCCCCCTTGGCGGCCACTGAGCTGGAGCGGATCGTCGGCGAGGTGCGGGCGGGAATCTGGGCCAGCGATCCGGTGCGCATCCGTTTCGAGCGCTACACCGACGCGGTGCGGGCGGGGGCGATGGCGCTCTTCGGCGAGAAGTACGGCGACGAGGTGCGCGTGGTGGAGATTCCGGAAACGAGCATGGAGCTCTGCGGGGGCACGCACGTTCGCCGCACCGGCGAGATCGGCCCCTTCGTCGTCGTCTCCGAGAGCGGGGTTGCGGCGGGCGTGCGCCGGATCGAGGCGCGGACGGGGCGCGGCGCGGCGCGGCGACTCGAGGACTACCGGAAGCGGATCGAGGCGCTGGCCGGGACCATGCGGGCCGTACCCGCCAACCTGGAACGGCGCGTCGGGGAGCTCATCGCGGAGAAGGCCGCCCTCGAGGGGTTGGTCGATGAGCTGCAGAAGGGGGGCGGGGGCGGCGAGGAGATCCTTGCCGAAGCGCGGTTGGAGACCGGAGAACGGGCACTGACGGTGCGCGCGGCGCGGATCCGGGTGCGCGGCGCGGGAGATGCGCGCGGTTGGGGCGACCGTTTCCGGGAATCAGTCCCGCATGGGGCGGCGGTCGTCGCGGCCCTGCAGCCGAATGGGCGCTGCGTCCTCTTCGCCTTCGCCACCGAAAGCGCGATCGCGGCAGGGGTACGAGCCGACGCGGTCGTGCGCGAGGTTGCCGCGCGGGTGGGGGGGCGGGGCGGGGGGCGGCCGCACATGGCCCAGGCGGGGGTGGGGAATGCCGATGGCGTCGCCGATGCTCTGCGCGATGCTCCGGCCGTTGTCGAGCGCCTGTTGCGTGGGTGAAGGGACTGCATGGAGCCGCGCGAGCGCGACCGTTGCCGGGAGCGTCCCCTTCCGGGTTCGCCCCGCGCCCACCTCGCGGGAGACACGGACGATGAACCCGCCACCGTCCAGTCGCTGCTTGCCGCCGGCCTGGCACGACTTGAATGCTGCACCGGCGAGGGCGCGCGCGAACGCAGGATGGCCTTCGAGCTGCTCGCCGCCGACGTGCGCGTTACCCGGGCCTGCCAACAGGTGCTTCGCGAGGGCGGCGATGCAGCCACGCTGGAAGCGATCGCGGTCCGAATCGCGAAGCTCTCCAGGCGGACCGGCGAGGACGCGGCTTCATGACTCCCGCGAGCCGGCTGGCCGACTTCCATTGCCATCTCGTGCCGGGGGTCGACGACGGCTCGGAGACGCTGTGGGACTCGCTGCACTCGATCCGGCGAATGATCGACGTCGGAGTCACACGAATCATCACGACACCCCACCTCTCCGCCTCGATGGTGGAGCAGGTCCGCCGGAACGGCTTCATGCGCCACTTCGATCGCCAGTGGTCCCGGATCCGGGACCGGGCGCGGACCGACCTCCCCGCTCTCGAACTGCGCTCCGGCTTCGAGGTCAAGCTTGACGCGCCCTTCCCGGTTCACGACGAACGCCTGCGCCTGGGCGGAACGCGCTTCGTACTGGTCGAAATCCCCCACTTTCGCGTGCATTCCGGCATTGCCGCCCTGTTGGCCGAGATCGTCCGGGCAGGTCTCGTGCCGGTCGTCGCCCATCCGGAGCGGTACCGCGGCATCGATCGCGACCTGGAAGTTCTGCGGCACTGGAAGGCGATCGGAGCGCATCTCCAGGGCAATTACGGTTCGCTGGCCGGGCAGAAGGGAAAGCCGGCGCGGGCGATCATCCTGCGGCTCCTGAAGGAGGGACTCCTCGACTATCTCTGCTCCGACTTTCACGGGCAGCCCGGTTACACCCTCTATATCGCCGCCGGCAGGGACGAAGTGCGGCGGCAGGGTGGCCCGCGCCAACTTGAACTGCTGGGGAGCGTGAATCCCGGCCGCCTCTTCGATGGGAAGCCTCCGCTTCCGGTCCCGTCCCTCGAACTTCGCGAACCCTGCAAGGAGCCCGTGGACAAATGGCTCACATGAACAGGGAGCGGGTACGAACCGAACTCGCCGAACTGGCGGGACTGGCGCTCGCGGTGGCCCGGGAGTGCGCCGACGAAATCGGGGCCTATGCGGATCGGGCGGCCATGACGTTGCGTGCGGGAGGAAAGCTCATGTTCTGCGGCAATGGCGGGTCGGCGGCCGATGCGCAACACCTGGCGGCCGAGTACGCGGTTCGCCTCTCGCAAGACCGGGCGGCCCTCGCGGCGATGGCGCTCACGACCGATTCCTCGGTGCTCACCGCGTGCGGGAACGACTTCGGCTTCGATCGCATCTTCGCGCGCCAGGTGGATGCGCTCGGGCTTCCCGGCGATCTTCTGGTCCTGCATTCCACCTCGGGCAACTCCAGGAATCTGCTCGAGGCGGCGCGGCGGGCGCGGGCGCGGAGCATCGGCACGGTCGCCGTCCTGGCTCGCGGCGGGGGCAGACTGCGCGACCGGGTGGACGCGGCCATCGTGGTGCCCACCGATTCGGTTGCGCGTGCGCAGGAAACCCACCTTGCCATCGGACACATCGTATGCCGAGCCGTGGAGGAACAACTCTTCGGCCGCGCCAACCGGGGAAACGACGAATGACCGGCACGAATCAGTCCATGAGGAATCCGCCCATCGCCCATGAAGGGCTGCTCCAACTGCAAGGAAAGCGGGCGCTCGTTACTGGAGGCTCGCGCGGGGTGGGGGCAGCAACCGCCCGTCTGCTGGCCCGCGCGGGCGCCGATGTGGGAATCTCCTTCCGTACCCGAACCCGGGAGGCGGAGCGCGTGGTGGCCGAGCTGGAGCGGATCGGTGTGCGCGCGTGGGCCGAAGGAGGTGATCTTGCTCATTCGTCCGCGGTGGAGGCGCTCTTCGCGCGGGTGGACGCCGAGTTCGGAGGACTCGACATCTTCGTGGGGAATGCGGGGGTGTGGCCGGTCCCCGACGTGCCGCTGGCCGAGATGCAAGAGGCGCGCTGGCGCGAGACCGTGGCGGTGAATCTCGACTCGATCTTCCTGACGACGCGGGCTGCGCTCCGGCGCATGGGCGACGACGGGAGGGTGGTGCTGGTGAGCTCGACCGCAGGCCAGCGCGGAGAGGCCTTCCACTGCGATTACGCGGCGACCAAGGGCGCGATTATCTCGCTGGTCAAGGGGCTGTGCGTGGAGGTGGGGGGGAGGGGAATCACCGTGAACGCGGTTGCCCCCGGATGGATCGACACCGAGATGTCCAGGAGTGCGCTGGGGGGTCCGGGACGCGGGGCGATCGAGGCCGCTATTCCGATCGGCCGGGTGGCGACCGCCGAAGATGTGGCCGGGCCGATCGTCCTCCTCTGTTCGCCCCTCGCGCGCCACATCACCGGCGAGATCCTGAATGTCAACGGGGGAGCGGTACTGGTCGGGTGAACGCACGCGCCTACGCCCCGCAGGAGGATGCGGCGGCCTCGCGGAGCCACGATTCCGGTGGCGTCCCGGTGGTTCCCGGGCCGGTGATCCGACTGGTCGAGCGTCTGGAGCGTGCCGGCTTCGAGACCTGGACGGTGGGAGGCGCCGTCCGCGACGCGCTGCGCGGGAAGGCCGGCGAACCGGGGGACTGGGATCTGGCGACCCGGGCCACACCGCGTCAGGTACGCCGCCTCTTCCGGCGCACCGTGCCCCTCGGCCTCGACTACGGCACGGTGGGGGTCTTCGGCGACGACGGCGTCCTTTATGAGGTCACCACCTTCCGGCACGATGTGGCGACCTTCGGACGACGGGCGGTCGTGGCCTTCGCGCGCACCCTGGCGGAGGATCTCGCTCGGCGGGACTTCACGGTCAACGCCATGGCCTGGCATCCCCTGCGGTGCGAACTCCGCGATCCCCACGGCGGCGCGCGCGACCTCCGCGACGGTGTGCTGCGGGCGGTCGGCGATCCGCGCGAACGCTTCCGAGAGGACTATCTGCGCATTCTGCGGGGAGTGCGCTTCGCCGGAGCGCTGGGGCTGCGGATCGACCCCCGGACCTGGACCGGAATGGTCGAGGCGGTGCCGGGCCTCGCGCGTCTGTCGCGGGAACGGATTCGGGACGAGCTCCTGCGCGTGCTCTCCGGGCCGGTTCCTTCGCGCTCACTGGCCCTCTATGAACGGTCCGGCGCCCGCGCCGGGATCCTGCCCGAGCTAAGGGGCGGCTTCGGCCCGGCCGCGCTGGCAACGGTGGACGCCGTGCGGGGAAACCGAGCCGAGGTGCGCATGGCCGCGCTCCTCCTCCTGGGTGGCGGCGGAACTCCCGCCCCCATCCTCACGCGGCTGCGCTTCTCGCGCGCCGCGGCCGCCCGCATCGCCGCGGCCGCCAGCTCCGGCCCCGGCCCCGATCCCACCCTCCCGGCGGACCCGGCGGCGCGGCGGCGCTGGATGGCGCGGACAGGCCGCCGCAAGCTGCGGGGCGTCTTCCGTCTCTGGCTCGCGGCCCTTCGCGCGGGCGTCTCTCCTTCGCCTCGGGAAGCGGTCCACCAGGTCATCGCCGCGGTCCGGCGCGACCAGCGCTGCGGAGTTCCCTTCTCCGTCGGCGAGTTGGCGATCGCAGGCCGTGACCTCCTCGCTCTCGGCTGGTCACCCGGTCCCCGCGTCGGGCGCGCCCTCAAGTCCCTCCTCGAGGCGGTCTGGGAGGATCCGGCGCTGAACGAGAGAGCCACCCTGCTGCGGCTGGCCGGCGAACCCGGTCCGGCCCGGCGCCAGGCGCGGGAACCATGACCGACGCCCACGCTGCGGCCGAACGGGCCATCCTCGTGGGCACCCCGCGGGGCAAGGCGGAAACAAGCCACGACGGGACCGGTCTCTCCGAGCTCGCCCGCCTCGCCGATACCGCCGGCGCGATCGTCGCCGACGAGATCGTGCAGCGTCTGCGCACCCCGGATCCGCGCTATTTCCTGGGCCGCGGCAAGACCCGGGAGCTGGCCGAACGCGTGCGCGAACGAGAGGCCGATCTCGTCATCTTCGACGATGAACTCACGCCGGCGCAGGGGCGGAATCTGGAGGCGAAGTGCAAGGTGCGGGTCCTGGATCGCACCGAGCTGATCCTTGACATCTTCGCCACGCGGGCCCGGACCCGCGAGTCCCGCCTGCAGGTGGAGCTCGCCCAGCTTCAGTACCTGCTCCCCAGGTTGCGCCGCATGTGGGTTCACCTCTCCCGCATCCGGGGCGGCATCGGACTGCGCGGACCCGGCGAGACCCAACTCGAAACCGACCGGCGGCTGATCGGGACCCGGATCGCGGAGCTCCGGCGCAAGCTGGGTTCGGCGGCGCGGGCTCGCGCGGTGCAGCGGAAGGGACGCCGGGGCAGCTTCCGCATCGCGCTGGTCGGCTACACCAACGCGGGCAAGTCGTCGCTCCTGCAGGCGCTCTCCGGATCCGGCCAATTCATTGAAGACCGGCTCTTCGCGACTCTGGATGCTGCCACCCGCACCGTCCCGCTGGGCGAGGGTTACGAGGCGCTGGCCACCGATACCGTGGGCTTCATCCGCAATCTTCCTCACCATCTGGTCGCCTCCTTCCGCTCAACCCTGGAGGAAGCGAAGGAGGCCGATCTCCTCGTGCATGTCGTCGATGCCTCGCACCCGGACCACCCAGGGCACGAAGAGGTCGTCGAATCGGTACTGGGCGAGCTGGGACTGGCCGGCCGCCCCGAGATCCGCGTCTACAACAAGATCGACCTGCTGGGAAGGGACGATCTCCTGGCGCTGAGAAAGAGGACCGACGCCTCTGCGCGTTGCACTTCCGTCTTCGTCTCGACGATCTTTCCCGCGACGCTGCACCCTCTGAAGAGCGAGCTGCTCAGCCGAATCCGGGCCGGCCGAAGGCACGTAGCGGTGCATCTGCCCGTCTCGGAGGGGAAGGCGCTGGCGGCGCTGCACGAAGAGGGCGAGGTGCTCGCGCGCGAACGAGACGGCTGTACCTTGCGGGTGGTCGCGAGGGTCTCGTCGGCGCTAATCGGGCGGCTTGCGAGCATCGACGGGGTAGAGATCGTGGAAGTTGATGAATGACAATAACAAAGGAGTCATCGCATGAGACTTTACATCAATATCGATCACGTGGCCACCGTGCGGCAGGCGCGCCGCACCGACGAACCCGATCCCGTGCGGGCGGCGGTCCTCGCCGAACTGGGGGGCGCGGACGGAATCACGATTCATCACCGCCGTGATGCGAGGCATATCTCGATACGCGATGTGGAGCTGCTGAAACGCACCGTGCGGACCGGAATCAACCTCGAGATCTCGTCGCGCGACGCCATGGTGGAACTCGCCGAACGAACGCGGCCTATGCAGGTCACCCTGGTCCCCGAAAAGCGCGAAGAGGTAACGACCGAGGGGGGACTCGACCTCGCGAATCCATCGGTGCGGGAGTCGGTGGCCCGCGCGCTCGCCCGTCTGCGCCGGGCGGAGATCCGAAGCTCTCTCTTCATCGACCCGGATGCGCGCTCGATCGAGCAGACCCGGTCGCTGGGCGCCGACGCGGTGGAGTTCCACACCGGCGAGTATGCGAATGCGGTGCGCCCGAAAGAAAAGGCCCGCGAGCTCAGTCGCCTGGAGGCCTCCACCTGTCGGGCGGCGGCGGCGGGATTAGCGGTGCACGCCGGTCATGGGCTGACCTACGAGAATGTGGTGCCGGTGGCCGCGCTTCCCCTGGTCGAGGAGCTGAACATCGGGCACAGCGTGGTATCGCGCGCATTCTTCACCGGATTGGAGCGGGCGGTGCGCGAGATGAAGGCGATCGTGCTGGGGGCGGCGGCGCGCGTGCGCAAGCCGGGTGTTTGGGAACCGCCGGTGGGATTCTAGGCGGGAATCCGGACGCGACGATGACTGCAACGATCGCCGGGCTGAGCAGGTGGCGGAGAAACGCGCCCGCGGCCACCGGTCCAATGGGGCGCGGGCCCGGTCGCAATGCGCCGGATGCCGGGCGGGCCAGGGCCGGATCGGGCCATGCCGGATAGGGCGCGAAGGGTGGGGAGGGGGGCGTCGCGGTGGGTGTCGGGGGCCGGATTCGTCATTGCCGCGTTGCTGATCTGGTGGCTCCTGCGCGGCGAGGATCCCGCCGAGATCTGGGCCAACATCCGCGGGGCCGATTTCCGGTACCTGGCGCTGGCCGTCGCGGCCACGACCTGCGTCTTCCCACTGCGCGCCATCCGCTGGCGCTACCTGCTTGCCCCGGTTCAGTCCGAGAGCCCCTTTCGGTCGCGCTTCGCGGCGGTGTGCGTGGGATTCATGGCCAACAATCTCCTGCCCGCCCGCCTCGGAGAGCTCGCCCGCGCCTGGTCCTACAGCCGTCTGGAAGGGATCCCGGCGATGGCGGCGATCGGCACCCTGGTGGTGGAGCGGGTTCTGGACGGCCTCGTCATTCTTCTTCTGTTGCTGGTGGCGCTGGCCGCTCCGAACTTTCCCTCCGAGGGGCTCCCGCCGGCGCTGGCGGAGGGGGTGCGCGGTCTGGCGATCGTGTTGGCGGTGGTCCTGGCGGGCGCGATCGCTGCGCTGGCACGGCCCGGTCCGGTCCTGGGGGGAATCGAACGAGTCGCGCGCGCTCTGCTGCCGGGCCGCATGGCTGCCGGCCTGGCGGCGCTGGCCGGGAGGACGGTCATGGGGATGCGGTCGCTCGGCGGATGGCGTCTGCTCGTGCCCGCGACCGGGTGGAGTCTGGCCATCTGGCTCCTGCAATCCTTCTCCTTCTGGCTGGGCTTCCTCGCCTTCGGGATCGAACTTCCCTTCACGGCGGCGATGGTCACCAATGCGGCGACCGCGATTGCGGTCTCGATTCCCTCCGCTCCCGGCTTCTTCGGCACCTTCCACATGGGCGCGGCCGTTTCGCTGGCCGATATCTACGGCATCGCCGACGTACCGACCAAGGCCTTCGCCTTCGGCTGGCACCTGGGGGGATTCTTCCCGATCACCTTCATGGGACTCTGGTACGCGCGGCGGATCGGAATCTCGCTCGGCGAAATCGCGCGGGGAGCGAGCGCCATGGACGGAGGGGGCTTCGGGGATTCGCCCGCGGGGAAGGGAAGAGGGCCATGAGGGCCGCAGCGATTCGCTGTCCGGCCAAGATCAACCGCTACCTGAGGATTCTGGCGCGGGAGGATTCCGGATACCACCAGATCGAGACGCTCTTTCAGGGGGTGGGACTCTTCGACCGGCTCGAGGTGCGCAGGCGCGACGAAGCAGGGATCGCGCTGGAGGTGCGGCGCTGCGAATCGGGTCCTGGAACCGGCGATATCCTGGGCGACCTGGGCGATCCCGCGCGCAACACCGTCAGGACCGCCGCGACCGCCTTCTTCGAGGCCACCGGCATCGACCCCGCCGTGGAGATCGTTCTGGCCAAGGCGATTCCCGCGGGCACCGGGCTCGGGGGTGCTTCATCGGATGCGGCGGGCGCCCTGGATGCGCTCAACTTCTTGTACGGGCACCCGCTCGCCACCGGCCGAATGATGCGGATCGGGCGCGGGATCGGCTCCGATGTGGCCTTTTTCTGCCAAAGCCGGGGCGCGGCGCTCGCCTGGGGACGCGGCGACCGGATGCTCCCCCTGGCGCCCTCGGAGCCTTTGCCGGTCGTGATCGCGGTCCCGGCCGAACGGATGGCGACCGCCACCGCTTACCGCGAGGCCTCGTCCCGGCTGGATCTGCCCGCGGGCCCGGCCGTGCTGGACGGACTGGATGCGGGGCAACCGCGCATTCCCGGTTTGGTTCGGGGCAACGACTTCGAGCCGATTGTCTTCGGGCGCTGGCCGCAGTTGAGCGAGATCCGCGACGGGTTGGCGCGGCTGGGGGCGGTGGAGGCGCGTCTCACCGGGAGCGGTTCGGCGGTCTTTGGGATCTTCGCGGACGGAAGCGCCGCCGACCGGGCCACGCGCCGCATTGCGGAGCATCCAGCATCGCCGGCGGTCCTGCGGGTCGACACCCTGGCCGCCATGCCGGATCCCGAACCTGGTCCGACCTCGACTCGCGGTGGCAAGGCCGAACGGTTCAGGTAAGACGACCTTGTTTCCGCACTCTTCCGGGTGTACTCCCACGTCATGCCCACACTTGGCAACCCCTGCGAACATTCGAGAGGCGTCTCGATCCGTGAACCCCGCGAGCGCGTCCGAGCGTTCGCGCACACGCGGCATTGATCATCCTCCTGGGGTGGGAGGAGTACTGCCAGCCCTCGCCGCGACGACCTCCTCCTCCTGGCCAAGCTCGCCGATCGGGGGCATTCACGTCGGGGTTCTTCAAGCCGGTGTGTCCAATCCCCGTCCCGGTTGAAACCGTGCCACTCTTTGACCTCGCCGGGCCGCTCAAAGACCTTGACCCACAACGTACCATCGTCCAGTGCGACCAAATCCGAGTAGGCAGGGAACCGCGACGGAATATCTCGCTGGATTCGGGGCCAGTCCAAGTCCATAAACGCCTTGAGGCCATACGGGTCGGACGCGAATCCGGCGACATACCGGTCTTTCCACGCATCGATGTGGTGCTGCTCTACCGACAACGGGGGACCGGGCCAGCGGATGACTCGAACCGTTCTACCCGACCAGTCCATACGCTCGACCGAGTAATCGTCCGTGATACCGAGCCAGATGCCATCCACGTCTGCGCTGAGAACCGGTCGTCTTCCCCATGTCCGCGGTCCATCCGAGGTCCTGTAACGAGTGCGATCCGGTCCCGGAATGTCCGTCCGCACGAGCCAGGATGTGTCCGGCTCCGAGCGGTGCCCGTACAAATCCACGACCCACCTGTAGTGGTCGCCTGCGTTGGCGTCGTAGGTAGAGACATCCTCAAAACGGGTGAACGCAGAAACGCCCTCGGAACCACAAACGAGATCGGAGTACGGCGGTGCCCCTTCTGGGGTGCGGGGTCGCCAGCTTCGCCGGAACTCCCCATCGCCAGTCAGTTCGGTGATGCGATCCAATTGAAGATCGAAGATGGTGATGACGGTGTCGGTGGTACATCCGCGAAGGACCCGGACATCCTGAAAGTCTCCGGGTCCTTCACCAGATTGCCCCGCAGACCACACGTGCCTACCAGCGGCGTCGAACCTGCGAACCTGTTTGCTCGCGGCGTCGGCCATCACGATGCCGCCGTCCGAAAGGAGTTTAGCTCCCTGGATGCCCGCGAATATGTGCTTCTGCAGACTGTCATCGGTCAGCCCGAGCACGCCAACTGCCAGCAGGGATGAGTCCTCCACGACCATCTCAACTCTCAATTCAACAAGAGCGCGACCGGCAGATTCGCGTGGGTCAGCATCTTGGTCAGTTGATCCGGGGCTATTGTCCGCCGGCCGGTCGCCTCCCTCGCACCCAGCGAGCAGTAGACCCCCTACCAAGCTCCCGATGCCCAGCGCACTCCGTCCTGCGGTGGTCGGGACGGTGCTCTCACGGGGATGGGTGTCTCCGAACCGAGCGTGGAAACCTCAAGGGCTGCCGCGATGGGGGGCAAAGGGGCAGGGCGAGAAATCAGGGGTTGACGGATGGGGGGCTACATTACGGTGGGCCACCTCGATGGGCGCCTCGTGGTGATCGCCCACACGCCGCGCGGCGAGACCACTCGGATCATCTCGATGAGAAAGGCGAACAGCCGTGAGTAAAAAGCCTACGAAAAGCGACTTGAGGAGGATCGACCGCATGAAGGATGAGGATATCGACTACTCGGACATCCCCGAGCTCGACGCTTCATTCTTCGCCACCGCTCGCGTGGTGGTCCCCCCGGGGAAGCAGCAGCTGACCGTCCGCCTGGACAAAGATGTGCTGGCGTGGCTGAAGGCCCAGGGCAAGGGATACCACACCCGGATCAACGCGATTCCGTCTTCACCTGGTCGCCTGAACGGTGGATCGAGGCGGCGGGCGGGGAGTGGAAGCGCGGGCGGGCGGCTCCGGAACCCTGGCAACATGTCCGAGCACCCGGCCCGGCGGTGGGCTTCGCGGCGCCACCTATGGCCCGCGGATCGCGCATGGCCCGAGGCCGTGCGATGGACCCCCAACGCGGAAGGCGGTAGCCTGGTCGCGGCGTTCGCGCCAGTGGTCAGGCACACACCCCAGCCCCGACCGGCGTGCAGGCTGCTCCACTGGCGATCGCTGTTCCTTTCGCTGGCCTTGGTCCTGTCTCCAATCGTGATGACTGGAGCTTGCGGACAGAGCAACGCCGGCGGTGGAACAGGTTTCCGCTGGGAAGACATTCCGCCAGGAGCGGTGGTGATTGCCACGAACACGGTGGTCGATGTCGCCACCGAGGATGGCCGGGCCCTGGAGGCCGCCCGTGCCCGGCTCCTCGGCATCCGCGAAGAGTGGAGCTACGGAACGCTGGACGGTCCCGACAACACGCTTTGGGGATGGATCCGCGATGTTGCCACGGACGTCGACAGCAATGTCTACGCCGTCGACGGCCTGCTCAATATCGTGCGCGTTTTGTCGCCGGCGGGCGAGTTGCTTGCGGAAACCTTTCGGGCCGGAGATGGCCCTATGGAGATTCGGGGCCCGGCGGGATTGGAGTTCGTCGGTGACACGCTTGTGGTTTACTCGCCTTTCGGGTTCGTGTACGCGGCGGGCGAGCCGCAGAACCTTACGGAGACCGAGAGGTTTCCAGAAATACCGGGAATCGAAGACGCATGCGTGGGGGACACCCTGCTCTTTGCGAGGATCATGCCGTTCCCCGAACCAGCATCCGTGCGAGCCATGAATCTGGATGGCACCGAAGTCGGCGTTTTCGGTGAGGTGTTAGAGCACGATGTCGTCTCGGTGCAAATCAATCTGTCCCGTGGACAAATCGCCTGTACTCACGAGCCGGAGAGGGTCGTGACATCCTTCAACGATGGTCCCTTGATTCATGCGTACGACTACTCGGGAGCCCCCGAATGGGTAGCACATCTGGACGGGTTTCGAGCTCCGGAGGTCCGAAGTGTACCGCTCGGCGACGGGCGCTTCGCAGTGTCGCGTCCGGGCGAGTCACCGGAGGATAGAGTTCAGAAGCTGACCTCGCTCCCGGGTGGTCTGGTTCTGGTTCAAGTCAACCGGCTCGGGCTCTATGAGGTCGTGGACGATCGAAGGATCCGGAAGGTCCGCAGGCGCGATAGTTACATCCTTTCGGCGCGCACTGGAGCTGGCGTGTATGTAGGCCCAGGGCTACCCGAGGTGCTACACGCGACCGAACGGAGACTCTTTGTGATGGACACGCACGACGAACTGGATTACGTGATCCTGAGAGCGTACAGGTGGTAGGAGGAAAACTGGATCGCATTGCCGCGCTTCCCGTGGCGTTCAAGGAAGGTGTCCGTCCGCGCGCGCAGGAGGAGTGAGTTCAGAGATCGCCGCGATCTCTTTCGCTTCCTTCCAGGCCTGTTCAGGGAGCCATAAGCTCGGCCTCAAGCGCCCTTCGCTCACCCTCATCGTGGGGGAAGGACTCTGATCGTGCCGACATCGGTGACCCGGAACTTGGCGACGTTGGCCAGGTTGACCCGAGCGCCCGCCGGAACGTCGCCGATGCGCACCTTGGCCACCGGCCCCCGCACGTCCCAGCGGACTGATTCCAGGACGCCCGGCACCCGGGCCGCTTGACGCAGTGCGCCGCCCACTCCGACTATTCCCAGGACTGCATCGCAGGGATCCCGCGGCGCACCTGGCCCGTCGTCTAATGGCAGGACACCGGTCTTTGGAACCGGCGGTGGTGGTTCGAATCCACCCGGGCCAACTCGCCCGCCGTCCGCGAGTTCGCACATGAAGCCACCGCGCATTCGTCGTATTTTCCGCGCCGGGATCCGCGTGTACGGGGGCTTGGCGAGCCTCCCGGGGGCCAACGCGGCGCTTGTGGCCATCGCCCTTTTGCGGGTGGCCATCGCCTGCCACCCTGCGCACGCGCAGACCGGACCTGGGCCCGCCGCCGCCCGTTCTTCCTGGGCCGATTCGGCCGCCATCCGCGACCGCGCCCGCGACGCTCAGGTTCGGTTCGAACGAGTCAGGCTGCGCGAAATGCCCCGCACTCTCGGGGGATCGGGCGGCCGTTGCGACGAGGTGATCGGGAGGCTCTGCATTCGCGACGAAGGCCACGAGGGATGGCGACCCCCGCCGGATCCGCCGGAGATCGTTACCGCGCGCGACCTCCTCCTTGCCGGGCTTGATTCGGCGGCGACCCGGATTCCCGGCGATCACTGGATTCTGGGCCAACGCATCCGCTACCTGGCCGAGGCGGGCGACTTCGACCGGGCCCGTCTCCTGGCCCGCCGCTGCGGTGTGCCCGAGCGCTGGCGCTGCGATCTGCTCCTGGGGTACGCGCACTACCGCGGCGGCGAGATTCGGACCGCGGAGGCCGCCTTCGATCGCGGGCTGGGCCTCGTGCCGGAAGAGATGCGTGCCGAGTGGCTCGATCCGGCGCTGTTGCTGGCGGGCGATCATCGGGACTGGCTGGAGGCGGCGGACGACTCGGCGGCGGCGGCCGCCCGGCTCTGGATGCTTGCCGACGCCCTCTTTCTGGCCGCGGGCAACGACCGCCGGGCCGCGCACCTTAGTCGGCGCGTCCATGCCATGGTCTCGGAAGAGGCGCGCAATCCACACCAGTTGCGCTGGGGACGCGACCTCGCCGAAGTCGTGATTCGCTACGGATGGCCCGCCGGGTGGGAGCGGTCGTGGGGCTCGGGTGGCGCGGGATCGTTCGTCGTGACCGGGCGCGACCAGCCCGCCGCGGTGCGCACCGTGCCACCGCGCGAGATCCTCCGGCGCGGAGAACGCGACATCGTTCCCTGGGAGATCCCCGAGGGACACACGCGCAGCGCCCACCTTCCCCCATTCCTGGACACCCTGGCCGCGCTTGACGGCCAGATCGGGCGCTTCTGGAGGCCGAACGGAGTGATCGTCGCCGCCGCCTGGACGCCGCCTCCGGGCGCGTTCGCGGACAGTGCCGGGGTGGAGCGGGAGGGGGCGGCGGGCCTCTTCGTGGAGCAGGATGGCGAGATCGCGCTGGATGCGCGGGCCGCCGCGGGTCCAGACGGCACCTTTCGACTGTCCGGACGCGCGCCCCCGGCCCCCTGGGCAGTGGTGAGTCTGGAGGGTTTCGCGCCGGATCTGCGCCGCGCCTGGCGCCGCCGGGCCGGGATGGGTTTCCGGTTGCTCCCCCGCAATCTGCTCGCAATCTCCGATGTGGTGTTGCTCGACGATGCCGCCGAGCCGGCCACCTTCGCCGAGATGCTCCCGCTTCTGCGCGGTTCGACTACGGTCCCGGGCGGATCGGCGCTGAGTCTGGCCTTTGAGGTATACGGACTCGGGTTCGAGGAGGAGGTGATCGAAGTGGCGGCCTGGGTCGAGCGCACCCGCACCGGCTTCCTGCGACGGGTGGTTCGGTGGGTGGGATTCGGGGGACCCCGGGAGGAGGTCGCGGTGACCTGGGAGGAGGCCGGACCCGACCGCCCCCGCCCCCTCTTCCGCTCGCTATCCATTCGGCTTCCGGCGCTGGATCCCGGTTCCTACGAGGTTGCCGTCGAGGTCCGCGCGCCGGGCCGCCCTCCGCTCGCCGTGCGGCGCGGCTTCCAGGTCGAGGGCGCGCGGGACGCCAACACCCCCGGAAATCGCTGAAATTCGCTACCTTCCCTTGCTGTCGCCGAAATCCTTCTGCGGCTGCCACCGCAACCCCACCCGAACCGCTCTCGCGCACATCCCCAATGGACGCCCCCATGGACGAACCCTTCGGGATCAATCCCCTTCTCCTGCTGGCGGGACGCGCCAACCGGCCCCTGGCGAGCGAGATCGGCGAGCTGCTCGACACCAGCCCCGACGGCGTCGCCATCCGCAACTTCGCGGACGGCGAGATCTTCGTGCGCATCAACCGCAACGCGCGCGGCCGCGATGTCTTCATCCTCCAGCCCACCGCTCCCGACGCCGACAACATCATGGAGCTGCTGCTCCTGATCGATGCGGCCAAGCGGGCCTCGGCGGCGCGGGTCACCGCCGTGGTTCCCTACTTCGGCTACGGCCGCCAGGACCGCAAGGACCAGCCGCGGGTGGCGATCGGGGCCAAGCTGGTTGCGAATCTCATTGTGGCCGCGGGGGCCGACCGGGTGGTGAGCATCGACTTCCACCAGCATCAGATTCAGGGATTCTTCGACATCCCGGTCGATCACCTCTACGCGGCCCCGGTCTTCACCCACTATTTTCGCTCGTTGCAGCGCTCCGTTCCCGGACTCGCCGAGCTGGTCGTGGTGGCGCCCGATGTCGGTTCGGCCAAGATGGCGCGCGGCTTTGCCCGGCGGCTGGGCGGCACCTTCGCAATCATCGACAAGCGGCGTCCGGCGCCCAATGTGTCGAAGGTTCTCAATGTGGTCGGCGATGTGAGGGACCGCACCTGCCTGGTCGTGGACGACATGATCGACACCGGCGGCACGATCGCGGAGGGCGTTCAGGCTCTAATGGCGCGGGGCGCGAGCCGTGTCTATGTCGCCGCCACCCACGCACTCCTCTCGGCCAACGCCGTCGAGCGCCTCGCCGCAACCCCGATGGCCGGCCTTGTGGTCACGAACACGATCGACATCCCGGACGAGAAGCGCTTCGACCGCATGACCGTGCTCTCCGTCGCCGATCTCCTCTCCCGGGCCATTCACTGCATTCACTCCAACGCCTCGGTCAGCCAGCTCTTCGAGCTCGTCTGATCCCGGGTAACGGTCACCATATAGATGGAACAGTCATCCATGGGTGGAACGGTCACATAATGGAAACAGTCACCATAACGGAAGAAGTAGAGATGGAAGCAACACTGAAGCTTCGGATTCGCCGCGAGGCGGGGAAGGGCGTCGCCCGCAGGTTGCGGCGCGCGGGCCGGGTGCCCGGCATTATCTACGGCGGGGGCGGCGACAATGTCCTGGTCTCCATGGAGGCCCACGATACCCTCCGCCTCTTCGAATCGATCGACCGCAACAACACCATCTTGCGTCTTGTCCTCGACGAAGGCACGGTGGAGGAAGCGCGGATCGGCGAGATTCAGGCTCATCCCGTCCGGCCCCAACTCCTGCATGTGGACTTCCTGCGCGTTGGCCAGGCGCCTTCGTCTCGCGGCGGCGGTTGACCGCCCCGGGGGCCGTGGAACCGCGCCGGTCCGACGCCGGCTCCGAAAGGGGACGGCCCACAAGCGGCGAAACCGAAGTGTGCGCGTGCGTGGTGGTTGGACTGGGCAATCCCGGACCCCGCTACGACGACACCCGTCACAATGTGGGATGGTGGGTCATCGACCGCTTCGCCTTCGACCACGATTTCGGGCCCTTCGAGCGCGGCCGCCGCAGCTTCGAGAGCTCCGGCCGGGTGAAGGGACGGCGCATCCGCCTCCTGAAGCCGCGCACCTGGATGAACCGGAGCGGACTGGCCTTGACGACGCTGTGGCGCGAGGAAGAGGATTTTCGGGCGGAGACCGATCTGCTGGTTGTGACCGACGACGCCAACCTCGAGGTGGGCCGGGTGCGCTTTCGCCGCGGCGGGGGTGCCGGTGGCCACAACGGGCTCAAGTCGGTGAATGCGGTGCTCGGCACGACTTCGTACGCCCGCCTGCGAATCGGGGTGGGCGTTGCGCCCGCCGGAGAGGACTTGTCCGACTGGGTGCTCTCGCCGTTGCCGGAGGAGGACGAGGAGAGGATCGTGGCGCTGCTCCCCGAACTGAGCGGGGCGGTCGCAGTATGGGTGGACGAGGGAATCGACGCCGCGATGAACCGCTTCAACCGCTGACTGGCCGGATGCCCGGAGCTCCGAACATGTACTTCCCCAACGCCTGTCGGTCCCCGAGCGATTCGGGCCGGTCCCGGTGGTTCCCATCAGTTTCCGTAAGACAATCAGTTTCCGTAAACAATCAGTTTCCGTAAGCAAATCAGTTTCCGTAAACACTTGTTCGCAAACGACTTCACCCCGATCATCTGAACAACAATCAGGAGCGACTCCGACGTGATGAATCCCCTTGACTGGACCGAATGGGCCTGGAGCTTCGGGGCCATTGGACTTCTGGCCGCTCTGGTCGTCTACCGCTATCTGATGCGGCAGCCGCAGGGCACCGACGCGATGGCCGAGCTGGCCGACCAGATTCACGATGGCGCGATGACCTTCCTGCGCCGCGAGTACACGGTGCTGGCGGGCTTCGTGGCCGTGGTGGCTGTTCTGCTCTATCTGGCGATCGGGGGCGCCTCGGCGGTGTCCTATGTGGCCGGGGCGGCGAGCAGCGTGCTGGCCGGATTCTTCGGAATGAAGGCAGCGACGCGCGCGAATGTCCGCACCTCCGCCGCCGCCAACGACGAAGGGCAGGGGAAGGCGCTCCGCATCGCCTTCTTCGGGGGGGCGGTCATGGGCCTCTCGGTTGCGGCGCTGGGGCTCCTGGGGATCGGGGTGCTCTACCTCGCCCTCGCCGCGGACGCGATTCCCGGTACCGGCGACCTGCCGCGCTTCGCCGAGATCATCTCGGGATTCGCGATGGGAGCCTCGTCGATCGCGCTCTTCGCCCGGGTGGGCGGCGGCATCTTCACCAAGGCAGCCGATGTCGGGGCCGACCTGGTGGGGAAGTTGGAGGCCGGGATCCCCGAGGACGACCCGCGCAATCCCGCCACCATCGCTGACAATGTCGGAGACAATGTCGGCGATGTCGCCGGGATGGGCGCCGACATCTTCGAGTCGTACGTCGGGTCGATGGTCGCTACGATCGCGATCGGCGCTACCTCGGCGGCGCTCGTGGCGAGCACCGCCGAGGCGGTCGCGCTCCCGATCATCACGGTTCTGGTCGGCCTGGTCTGCTCCCTCGTTGCGGTGGCTTCCATGAAGCTCCTGGAGCGCACCGAACCGGGCGCCGCCCTGCGCAACGTCACCTTCATCGCGGCGGGGCTCTTCCTCTTCGTCATGTTCTTCGTGGTGCAGTGGCTCGACATGGAGATCGCCGATCCGGTCACCGCGGCGGCGCGCTCCCCCCTCGGCCCCTTCTGGGCGATCCTCGCCGGCACCCTGGTCGGCATCCTGATCGGAGTCGTGACCGAGTACTACACCGGTGCGGGCCCGGTGCGAAAGATTGCCGCCGCCTCCGAAACAGGCTCGGCGACCAACATCATCACCGGTCTGGCGGTGGGCATGGAATCCACCGCGATTCCCCTGCTCCTGATCTGCGGCGCGATCGGGGTTTCCTACGCGGCCTGCGGCCTCTACGGGATCGGCATCGCGGCGGTGGGCATGCTGGCCACGGTGGGGGCCACCATGTCGGTCGACGCCTACGGACCGGTCGCCGACAACGCCGGCGGGATCAGCGAAATGGCCGGATTGGGGCCCGAGACCCGCAAGGTCACCGATTCTCTGGACGCGATCGGAAACACCACCGCCGCCATCGGCAAGGGATTCGCGATCGGTTCGGCAGCGCTGACGGCGCTGGCGCTCTTCTCGGCCTACTCCTCGTCGGTCGGTCTCGCGCAGATCAACATCGTCAATCCCACGGTCGTCGTCGGGCTCTTCATCGGGGGAATGCTCCCCTTCCTGGTTGGCGCCTTCACCATGACCGCGGTGGGGCGCGCCGCCGCCGGGATGGTTGAAGAGGTGCGTCGCCAGTTCCGCGAGATTCCCGGGATCATGGCCGGCACCGCCAAACCCGATTCGGCGCGTTGCGTGGACATCTCCACCCGGGCGGCACTGCGCGAGATGCTCCTGCCGGGGGTGACCGCGATTCTCGCACCGGTGCTCGTGGGCCGCTTTCTGGGGGTCGAGGCGCTGGGCGGACTGCTGGCCGGGGCCACCGTGACGGGCGTTCTCATGGCGCTATTCATGGCCAACGCCGGCGGCGCCTGGGACAACGCCAAGAAGTACATCGAAAAGGGCCACCTCGGCGGCAAGGGATCGGACGCCCACAAGGCGGCGGTGGTCGGCGACACCGTCGGCGATCCCTTCAAGGACACCTCCGGTCCCTCGCTGAATATCCTCATCAAGCTGATGAGCGTGGTGTCGCTGGTGCTGGCTCCCTGGTTCCTGAGGTTCGGCGGATGACGGGCGGGCGCAAAATCGCCGCGGCGGCGCAGCGGGGGCGGCCCTGCGATGCAGGACGGGCGTACGATCGATGAAGGCCTCCTTTGACGGCGCGATCGCCTTCGCGCAGGATCTGATCCGCATTCCCTCGCTTCCGGGCGAAGAGGGCGAGCTGGCGCGGCGCGTGGTCGCCGAGATGGAGGCGCTCGGCTACGACGAGGCCTGGATCGACGATCTGGGCAGCGTGGCCGGGGTGATTCGGGGCGGGGCGGGCGCGACCGTCATGCTGAGTGCGCACCTGGACATGGTGGCCGAGGGCGACGCCGGCGACTGGGAGCATCCGCCCTTCGACGGCGTCATTGCCGGCGGCTGCCTGCACGGCCGTGGCGCGATGGACATCAAGGGGCCGCTCGCGATCCAGACGCATGCGGCGGCGGCGCTGCGGGGGCGGGCGGTGGGAGACATCCTTGTGGCGCACCCCGTCTACGAGGAGCGGGGCGGTTGGGGAATGGACCACCTCATGCGGCCCGGTGGAGGTCTCAGGCCCGACGCGGTCATTATCGGGGAATCGACCCACGGCGATGTCGCGATCGGCCACCGGGGCCGCGCCGAGGTGGAGATCGTGGCGCGGGGCGTCGCCGGACACGCCTCGGCGCCGGACCGGGCAAGCAACGCCCTTGACCTGGTGCCGCCGCTCATGGCCGGGGTGCGCGACCTTGCCGCCCGCCAGGAGACGGATCCCACCCTGGGCCCCTCGACGGTGGCCGCGACCGGGATCGACGCCGTTCCCGCCAGCCTGAATGTGATCCCGGACCGTGTTACCGTCACGCTCGACTGGCGGATTCTGCCGCAGGATACCGAGGAGACGCTGCTCGCCCGTCTGCGCGATTGCGCGCGGCCGCATCTTGAGCGCTTCGACCGCGAAGAGGGGGGAAACAGGGGCGCCGGGGTCGAGTTCCGCCTGGCCACGCAGCGTCAGCGCGCCTGGACCGGCCCGGAGGAGGAGCGGCGCATCCTGAGCCCGGGATTCCTGATGGATCCCCGCCATCCGATCGTGGTTGCGGCCGCCCGTGCGGTAGGCCGACGCGACGGCAATGGCGCGCCCGCCCGGGTGCGGCCCTGGGTCTTCGCCACCGATGGGGGCTGGACCTGCGGAGTGCGGGGAATTCCCACGATCGGCTTTGCGCCGGGCGAGGAGCGGTACGCGCACACCAACATCGAACGGCTCGATCTGGAGGAGGCGCACTGGGGTTACGGCCGCTACCTGGAGCTGATTGGGGCGGTGCAGGGTGCCGCGCTCTCTGGAGTGTAGCCGCGACGGACACGGGACCGGAACCGGACTGCCGACGCGCCGAGCCCCTGCGGACATGCCGGCGGGGGCTTGTAGACCGCTACCCGAGGTGGCCGTCCGGCCGCGTGAACCCTCGCTCGATGCGCCAGTGTAGCTGCCGTTCCTCCCAGGCCAGATCGGCCAGTGCCCTTCGAATCTGGTCGATGCCCGGATGGTTGGGATCCACCGCCACCGTCGCCTCGAGGTCTTTTTCGGCCTCTGCCCGCAGGAAATCGATGCGCTCCTGACCGATCAACACATCCGTGCTGACGAGATCGAAGTCCTCGAGCCGCAGGTAGATCGGTTCGTCGGGCGCC
Source organism: Longimicrobiales bacterium (assembly GCA_965213665.1). GTDB lineage: Bacteria > Gemmatimonadota > Gemmatimonadetes > Longimicrobiales > Gaopeijiaceae > Bin94. Next base: position 1,346,642 of record CBDBZW010000003.1, on the reverse strand, counting down.
GAAGCGGAGGTGGACTCGAATCGATCAGGACACCGGCGGTGTTTCGCAACCCGCAAAGCCTGCCGACTGTTTCAGCCAGGAGTTGCCGCCGCACGGAATCGCGCAGGCTTGCCGCCGCCCATGCCTCTCCGGTCGTCGCGAGATGGGGGCCGCGCCCGGAATCGGCGGCCTCTTCACCCCTCAGTCCATCCTAACCTCAGCCCATCGGAACCTCAGCCCATCGGCACATGCTGGACGATCCGGTCGCCCACGCGGTCGAAGATCTCGTCGAGGCTTTCTCCGGTGATCGTCAGTCCGTGGTTCTTGAGTCCGACCACGCACCGCGCCGGATTCCTGGCTTCGCGCACGATGTCGGCGACGGCCTGGCCGAGCTCGCGGGTTCCGCAGGGGTAGTTGAATTCGGTCGAAGGCACCCCGTCGAGCCAGCCGTGCACATGCATGATCGCCCCCACCGAGGGGTGTTCGCGGTAGACCATCCAGTGCTCGATCGCATCCACCGAGACCCGGTTCGGCTCCACGCCCCGGGGGTGGCCGACGACCATTCCATTTCGCTCGGCGTCGTAGCCCTTCACCATCAGGATGTGGCGGCCGATCTCCCACAGATTCGACTTGTCCACCCCGCTGGCGCTCATCCAGAACCACTCGTCGTCGTAGCGCGCCGAGATGTTGCCGTAGCTGAGGCCGCCGATTCCGTAGAGGCGCTTGATGTGGCGAATGTCGCGCGGCGAGAGGTGGTCTTCCACGCGAAAGGGAGCGGGCAGGAGATTGAGACCTTCCAGGCGCCTGCCCGCCCGGTGAATCGACGCGGTGTGTTCGTCACCCTCCCGGAGCGCCTCCGGAAGGTCGTCTTCGTAGAAGTTGTCGATCACCAGGGTAGAGGTCGCCAGAGGCCGGATGCGCTCGAAGATCTCCTCGAAGTAGCGTTGGCGCGGGAGGGAGCCGGAGACGCGGTAGTTGCCCTGCTCGGGGGTCAGGAAGTGGACGTCGGGATGGCCCTTTCCGGTGGGAACCAGCCCTGCGACGAGATTGGCCAGCGAGCGCAGCAGGATCGGATAGCCCTGGGACAGGTGATTGGTGAAGGGTGTGGGAAACTCGGTGACGGAGCAGACGAAGATCGCGCTGGCGTGCCGCCTTACCGGTCTCGGCCGGCCCGCGGGAAAGAAGTTCAGGATCAGCCTGGCGGAGTCGATGTCCTCTGCATAGCGGTGGCCGTGGGACTCCATGACCTCCCGCAACCCCCGGCTGAACCAGCCGAAGTCGCTGCTCGTGGGTGTGCCGGCGAAGCGAAAGTCCATGGTGCTTGCGATCCTCGTCGGAATGGGTTGGAGAGCTTGCCGCGGATGCGCGGATTTCCGCGGGCGCGCCATCCCGGGCGCGCAATAATGTAAGCCCGGCTTCCCGTGTTCGTTGGCAAGGTGCTACATTTCTCCCCCTGAAAAGCCCGCTCCGCACGGGGAAGCGGAGCCCGTTCACACGCGGTCCATGGGAGTTCCCGCGCATGAGAGACTACGAAATCGTCCATATCTTCGACGCCGCCCTGAGCCAGGATGCCGTCGACGCCAGGCTGGAGGTCTTCCACACGGCGCTCGGCGGACGCGTCACCGCCGTCGATCACTGGGGAGTGCGACAGCTCGCCTACCCGATCCGCAAGGCTGCGACCGGCTACTATGTCGTGGTCCAGGTCACCGCCGATCCCGCCGGGCTGCCCGAGTTCGAGCGGCTCGTCAAGCTGGACGAAGAGGCGATGCGCTACCTGGTCGTCCTCAACGAGGGGCATCCCACCTCCGGCGCCTCGGTGCTCGCGGAGCGGTTGCAGGATGCCAGGCCGCAGGACGACGGGGGCGGGGAGAAGGACGACGCCGGTTCCGGGGATTCGGCGGGCGGCAACGATGACGACAGCGCCGCCGCTGGAGAGGAAGACCAGGCGGAAAACGCGGAGAAAGCGGACGCGAAAAAGGAAGTGAACGACGACCAGGCGTCTCCCTCCGGCCGTCGCACCGCCACCTCCGGCCCGCCGGTCTTTACCGGTGCGCGCGGACGCCGGCGCCGTCATGAGGGCCCGCCGGTCGTACTGCTGAACTACAAGGATGTGGCCACCCTCTCGCGCTTCCTGACCGAACAGGGCAGGATCCTGCCGAAGCGCACCACCAAGGTGACCGCCCGTTTCCAGAGGATGCTCGGCACCGCCGTCAAGCGCGCCCGTCATCTCGCGCTCCTGCCCTACGTCCGCGATCACGGAGGCTGATCATGAGGGCACGCGACTCGATTCACGCACCACCCGCGACTCGGGAGATCCGATGAGACTGATACTGCGCCAGGCGGTTGAGCATCTGGGCGAGACCGGCGATCTCGTCAACGTCAAGCCGGGGTACGCCCGCAACTACCTCTTGCCGCAGAGGCTCGCCTATCCCGCGACGGAGGCCAATGTGCTGCGCATCGAGGACGAACGGCGGATCCGCGAGGAGAAGGCCCGTCGCGCCTACCTGGAGGCCAACCGGAGGGCTTCGCGCCTGGAGGGGCTGACGCTCGAATTTCAGGCCCGGGCCAGCGAGGAGGGCACTCTCTTCGGGTCGGTCAATATCCGCGACATCCTGGAGCGGCTGGAGACAGCCGATTTCGGATTCGAGGTCGACCGCCGCGCGATCGTCCTGGAGGAACCGATCAAGGCGATCGGAGAACATGTCGTCCCCATTCGCCTCCATACCGGCGTTGAGACCGAGATCCGGGTTGTTGTGGAGGCGGAGACCGACTAGGAGCCGCAAATCGTTTGAAGGACCAGTCGCTGAAGGACCAGCCGATGGATGTGCGCTCCCGGGACCGGACCCCGCCCGGGGAGGAACCGGCCCCGGCGGCGTCGAAGTCCCGCCTCCCCCGCAGCGTTCGCCGCGTGGTGGAGTGCGCCCGCGGCCGCAAGGCGATCGATCTGCGGGTGCTCGATCTGCGCGGCCTCTCCGACGCGACCGATTTCTTCGTCATCGCGACCGGACGCTCCGACATCCATGTGCGGGCGATCGCCGACCACATCCTGCAGGCCACGCGCGCGCCGGAGCTCCGTCCCGCCCACATCGAGGGGCTCGACGACGGACGCTGGGTGCTGATCGACTACATCGACCACATCGTCCACGTATTCCATCCAGAGCTGCGCGACTTCTACCGTCTCGAGACGCTCTGGGGCGATGCGCCGGTCCTTGAGTCGGAGGGTTCCGGGCAAGACGAGCGTACGGAGGATCGGTCCACGGCGGACGACCCGGCGGTGGACGAGAACCCGGTTGGGCCGTGAGGCTCCGGTCGCTGCGTCTGCAGGGATTCAAATCCTTCCCCGATCCCACCCGCATCCGCTTCCACGCCGGCGTGACGGCGATCGTGGGGCCGAATGGCTGCGGCAAGTCCAATATCGGCGACGCGATTCGCTGGGTGCTCGGCGAGCAGCGGCCCACCCAGGTGCGCGGCGCAAAGATGGACGAGGTCATCTTCCAGGGCACCGCCACGCGCAGGCGGATGAACCGGGGAGCGGTCGCGATGGTGGTCTCCAACGAAGACGGCGTCCTGCCGGTTCCCTGGAGCGAGGTCGAGATCGGGCGGGCGGTCTATCGCGACGGCGGCAGCGACTACACCCTCAACCGCTCCACCTGCCGGCTGCGCGATGTGGTGGATCTCTGCCGCGACACCGGCCTGGGCGCGAATGCCTATTCGATTATCGAAATCCGGATGATCGACGGAATTCTCTCCGAGCGTCCCGACGAGCGCAGACGGCTCTTCGAGGAGGCCGCGGGCGTGGGCAGGTACAAGGATCGGCGGCGGGCGGCGCTGCGGCGTCTGGAGGATTCCGAGCTGGATCTGCAGCGGGTCGAGGATGTGATCGGCGAGGTTCGCACCAAGGTGCGGTCGCTGGCCCGCCAGAGGGGGAAGGCGCAGCGTTATGCCGGTCTGCGCGAACGGCGGTTGGCGATCGAGGTGACGCTGGCGCGGATTGAGCTTGCGGAAATGGAGTCCGGTCTGCGCGAGGTGCAGGATGCGCTGCGGAAGGATCGCGAGGACGAAGCCGGACGGGCGGCAGCGCTCGCGACGGGCGAGGCCGCGCTGGAGGCGAGCCGGGTGGAGCGCCTGGAAGCGGGAAGGGCGCGCGGCGTCTGCAAGGCCGAGCTGGACGAGGTAGCGGCCGAACTCGCGCGAAGAGAGACCGCCGTGGCCGTGGCGGAGGAGCGGATCGCGAACGGATTGCGGCGTCTGGAGCGGATCGGGGTCGAACGGGAGACTCTGCGAAAGCTCGAAGCGCGCAAGGAGGACGAGGTGCGGGAGCTGAGCGATCTTCGCGACCGGACGGCCGCCGGGCTGGCCGCCTTCGCCGATGAACGAGCCGCCCGCCAGAAGGCCGCGAAGGAAGCCCGGACAAATCGGGATGCCGCTCGCCGGGAGTTACGCAAGATCGAGAGGGAGCGCCGCGCCACCGCCCGCCGGATCGCGCGGCTGGAGGGGGACCGGGAGGCTGCCCGCCGCCGCGTGAGCGAGCTGGAGGAGAGAGTTGCACGGCTTGCGGCCGACGCCGAACGCGAAGGGGTAGCGCTCAGCGAGATCGAAAACCAGGGGGATCTCTTCGCGGGGCGCGAGACCGCCGCCGCGCGATCGGCCCAGCGGGCCGAGTCGGAGTTCGAGGCGGCGCGCGCGCGCCTGGCGAAGGCACGCGAGCGTCTCGGGAGGGCGCGGGCCGGCGAGATTGATGCCGGAGCGCGCGTATCTTCGCTGGCGGCCGAGATGGCCGGGCTGGACCGGATTGCCCTCGCGGGCGAGGGGTTCGGCGCTCTGGTGGAGGCCGTGCGCGAGGCCTTCCCCGAGGCCGTGCGGGGTCTGCTGTCGGACTTCGTGCACGCATCGGGGGCGGCCGCCCGTGATCTCGACGGGATCCTGGGGCCCCTTGCGTCGGCTCTGGTGGTGGGCACGAGCGCAGAGGCAGCGGCGATCGCCCGCTGGTATCACGGCGGCGACACGCGCGCGGCTCCTCTCCTCCTCCTCCCGCTCGACCACGCGGACTCCGCGAAGCAGCCGTTGCCGGACGGCGTCGATGTCTTTGGCGAGGGAGGCCGCTGGATAGAAACGCTGCTGCGCGGGGCAGCACGCGGGGAAGGGGGTGGGTGGGTGGATGGGCGGGGCGTGGTGCATCTCGTGCCGGATTCGGGCGCGGAGGGCCATCTGCAGCGGCGCGCGCGCATTCGGATCCTGGAAGAGAAGCTGGCCGCCGCGCGCAAGCGGTTACGGGTGCGGCGCGACGGCCGGGTGGCGCTGGACGCCGAATGCGGGGAGCTCGAGGCCGCGAAGGAAGCCGCGTCGGAAAGCCTTCTGGCGGCTCGCGACAGCGCCCGGGCAGCCGCGGCGAGGGCGTCGTCGCAGCGGGAGTTGAAGACGCGGCTGGCGCGGCACCGGGAAGATGCCCGCGGTCGTCTGAGCGGGCTCCGGCGCGCCCTGGAGGGGGCCAGAAAGGGGGTGGGCGAGGCTCAGGAGGCGCGCGGCGAGCTGGTCGTCCGCGAAGAGGGACTGGTTCGGCGCACCCGGGCGGGCCGGGAGGATCTGGCGGTGGCCGAAGCCGAGTGGGAACGGGTCCGCGACGCCGCCTCCGAGGTGACCATCCGGGCCGCGCGCATGGAGAGCCGGGTCGAACGGGCCAGGGACCGGTTGCGGGACGCCCGCTCCGCCCGGCGGGGAGCCCGGGAGGGTCTTGAGGCGCTGGCCGCCGAAGAGAAGGGGATTCGGTCGGCGGTCGCGGAGGCCGAAGCGGTGCGGGGGGAGGGGGCGGGAGCGCTACAGGATCTCTTCAGCCGCCGGGACGAGGCGCGGCAGCGGCTGGCGGGCGAGGACCGGCGCCTGGAGGCGGCCGAGGAAGCGGTTGCGGCCCGGGAGCGCGGAATCCGCCAGTTGCGGGACCGGGAGCGCGAATGCGCCGACCATCGTCACGAGCTGGAGCTTCGCGAACTCGAGATCCGCAACCGCGCCACGCGCATGGGCGAACGCCTCGAGGCCGAGTGGGGAAGACCGGCCGCAAGTCTGCTGCGCGACACCGAGACGGTCGAGGGCGAGCCCGGGGCGCTGCGCTCCGAGCTCAAGGAGGTCGTACCGGCGCTGGAGAAGATCGGGCCGGTGAACATGCTGGCGGTGGAGGAACACGCGGAGGAACGCGCGCGCCTCGATTTCCTGACCGGCCAGCGCGACGATCTCGCATCCGCACGCGACGATCTGCGGCGCGCAATCCGCAACATCAACGCGACCGCGTCGGAGCGCTTCACGCGGACCTTCGAGCAGATTCAGGAGCACTTCCGCTCCACCTTCCGGAGACTCTTCCGCGGGGGCCAGGCCGATCTTCGCCTTGCCGATGCCGGCAATCCTCTGGAGTGTCCGATCGAGATCCACGCTTCGCCCCGGGGCAAGCGTGCCCAGCGCATCGACCAGCTCTCCGGGGGCGAACGGGCGCTGACCGCACTCGCGCTCCTCTTCGGCATCTACCTGGTCAAGCCAAGTCCCTTCTGTGTGCTCGACGAGGTGGACGCGCCGCTCGACGACGCCAACATCGGCCGCTTCATCGCCATGCTGCAATCCTTCAAGACCGGGACGCAGTTTGTGGTCATCACCCACAATCCGCGCACCATCGCCGCCGCCGACTGGATCTACGGAGTCACCATGGAGGAGCCGGGCGTGTCGTCGATCGTGGGTGTGCGGCTGGATTCGGAGGCTGGATCTTCCGCTGCCGCCGGAAGCCCGTCATGAGGGCTACCGTGATCGGTTCGGGAACGCTGGCGCCCTCGCCGGACCGGGCCAGCCCCTGCCACCTCATCGAACACGACGACCTCGCGCTGCTCCTCGATGCGGGTCCCGGCGCGGTGCACGGTCTGGCGCGTCACGGAAAACCGTGGTGGGCGCTCACGCATGTCGTCTTCAGCCACTATCACACCGACCACTTCGGCGATCTTCCCCACCTCATCTTCGCCCTCCGGCACGCCGCCCCCGCCCCCCGCCGCCTCCCCCTGCGCATCCTCGGCCCGCCCGGACTCCGCGACCGCATGCAGGCCCTCCGCGCCGCGCACGGCGAGTTCATCGTCCGCCCCGGCTTCCCCGTCACGCTGCACGAGATCGGCCCGGAGCCCTTCCCGGCCGGCGACCGGGGCGGCGCGGTCCTGCGCTTCGCCCCCACCCCCCACGCCGACCACTCCCTCGCGGTCCGCATCGATGCGCGCTGTCCGGCCGGCGGCGGCGCCCTGTCGGCAGGCTACACCGGTGACACCGGTCCGGCTCCGGAGCTCGGCGACTTCTTCGCGCAGGTCGATCTTCTGATCAGCGAGTGTGCCTGGCCCGATCCCCCTCCCGCCGCCGGCCACCTCACCCCGCGCACGGTGGCGGAGCTGGCGATCCGGGCCCGGCCACGCACCCTGGCGCTCACCCACATCCAGCCCCCTCTGGACCCTGGCGCGGTTCCTTCTCTGGTGCGCGCCGCCGGATACGACGGCAGCGTGATCTGTGCCCACGACGGGCAGAGCTTCCGCATTCGGCCTCGCTCCCGCGCCGCACGATCTCCGCTGCCGCCCTGAGCTGAGTCCCGTCCGGGGCCGGCGGCCAACGCGGCGGCCATCGCGCTCAACTCCTCTCAGGCGGTTGCGCCGGCCGGGACGGCTTCGCGCACATCGGTCCAGCTTCCAACACCCTTGGGACGGGCGAGAAGGGGCCACCGGATTCCCGTGCCGAGGTCGGGTTCCCCGCCCCGGTCCTGCCGGGTCCGCTTCCGCCGGCTCGCGTTGGTATAGATTCAGTCCGCGAGGATGACGTTCCGGGCGCACGCCGCGACACCTGCGACCTGATCGCCGATGGGTATCGCGATGCCCGCCACCATCACCCGCCACCATCACCCGCCACCATCAACTGCGTTGCACCGCCCTCCCGGCAATTCGCATCCACGCGCATCCGCCACTGCCGTCACATCCCTCCAGCCCCCAACCGGAGACCGCTCCCGTGCTCATCGTCATGGACCACCGGGCCACCCCCAACCAGATTCAGAGCGTCGTCGAGGCGATCACCGACATGGGATACGGCGCCAAGCCCATGCCCGGCCACCAGCGCACCGCAATCGGCCTCGTCGGCAACGACGGCAGGGTCGAATCGGCGCGGCTCTCGGGGCTGCCCGGCGTCCGCGAAATCATCAAGGTCAGCAAGCCCTACAAGCAGGTGTCGCGCGAGTGGCGCGAAGAGAACACCGTGGTCGATCTCGGCAACGGCGTTGCGCTGGGAGGAAGCGAAGTCGCGATCATCGCCGGTCCCTGCGCCGTCGAGAGCCGCTCCCGGATCCTCGACATCGCCCGCCGGGTCCGGGCCGCCGGGGCGAGCGCACTCCGCGGCGGGGCCTTCAAACCGCGAACATCCCCCTATTCCTTCCAGGGACTGGGTCCGAAGGGACTGGAGCTTCTGGCCGAGGCGCGGGCCGAGACCGGTCTGGCGGTGGTTACCGAGGCGGTGGAACCGGAGGGGGTGGGGCTCGTGGCCGAGTACGCCGACGTGATCCAGATCGGGGCCCGCAACATGCAGAACTACCCGCTCCTCAAGCGCGCGGGCCGTTCGGGGAAGCCGGTCCTGCTTAAGCGGGGCATGTCCGCGACGATTACCGAGATGCTCCTCGCCGCCGAGTATCTGCTGAACGAGGGGAACCCGAATGTGATCCTCTGCGAGCGCGGGGTGCGCAGCTTCGACCCCCAGACGCGCAATCTCTTCGACCTGACTGCGGTACCGGTGACCCAGTCGCTCACCCATCTGCCGGTGATCGCCGATCCCAGCCACGGAACCGGGGTGCGCAGCAAGGTGACGCCGATGGCGCGGGCGGCGGTGGCGGCGGGCGCCGATGGATTGATTGTCGAGGTGCATCCGGATCCTCCCTCGGCGATGTCCGATGGCGCGCAGAGCCTGTACCCCAACCAGTTCGAACAGCTTGTCCGGCAGTGCGAATCGATCCTCGGCGCGATCGATCGTTCCCTGGCGCGCGTTCCGGAGGCCGCGCCGGCTGCAGTGGGCGGGTGAGGAGCGGGGCGGGGAGGGGAGGGCGCAGGGGACCCCGGGTGAGGATGAAGCGCCACGATCTCGGCCGCCGGGGCGAGGCGCTGGCCGCGGCGCACCTGGAGGCGCGGGGCTGGGAAGTGCTCGACCGCAACTACCGCGCGGGTCCGCTGGAGATCGATCTGGTGGCCCGGAAGGAAGACGTTGTGGCCTTCGTGGAGGTGAAGACGCGCTCGACCGCGACCGGGGGCGGCCCGCTGGATCCGATTCGGCGGGGGAAGCGGCGGGGGGTGGTGGGCGCGGCGCGGCGCTGGATCTACGAGAGGGGACGTCCCGGCACCAACTACCGCTTCGACGCCATCGGTGTGCGGCTACACGGCGGCGAGGCCGAAATCGAGCACATCCCCGATGCATGGCGTCCCGGTGGACCTGTCTGACCCGCCGCCCCCGATTGGCCCACGCCTTCGATCGGCCGGGCGCCTCCGGTTCCGCCCGTCGCCCCCGGTTGACCTGCCCTCCCCGCTCCCGGTAGCTTTGCTCCTGTGCCCCAGGTCCGCGAGTCGCGAGCCCGCCGAATCCCGTCAGGACCCCGCAGGTAGCAGCGGTACGTGTGGCGAACGTCGTCGCGGAGTGCCTGGGGCACATCCCGCCCCCTCCCTCGAATCCCGTCGCCTTGTCCTACCTCGCACTCGCACGCAAGTACCGGCCCCGCCGTTTCGAAGAGGTCTCGACGCAGGAACATGTGTCCGGCACCCTCCGGAATGCCGTAGCGGGTGACCGGGTCGGGCATGCCTATCTTCTCTGCGGGCCCCGCGGTGTGGGGAAGACGACCATCGCCCGCATCCTGGCGATGTCGCTCAACTGCCCCGATCGCCTTTCCGACGGCGAGCCCTGCGGCCGTTGCGAGGACTGCGAGCGGATCTGGGCCGGGCACACTTCGCTCGATGTCGTGGAGATCGACGCCGCCTCGAACCGCGGGGTCGAAGATGCGCGCGCCCTTCGGGAACGGGTCCAGTACGCGCCCTCCGAGGCGGACCGGTTCAAGGTCTATATCCTCGACGAGGCGCACATGCTTACCCGCGAGGCGTGGAATGCGCTGCTGAAGGTCCTGGAGGAGCCTCCCGAGCGGGTCGTCTTCTGCTTCGCGACCACCGAGGTCCGCAAGATTCAGCAGACCGCCGCGCCGATTCTGTCGCGGTGCCAGCGCTTCGACTTCCGCCGCATCGGAACCTCCGACATCGTGCACCGACTCCGCGAAGTGCTCTCGGCGGAAGAAATCGCCTTCGAGGATGAAGCCCTCCTTGCCATCGCCCGCAAGGCGAACGGGGGCATGCGCGACGGCCTCTCGCTGCTCGACCAGGTGCTGGCGCTCTCGGACCGCAAGGTCACGGTCGAGACGGTGGTGCAGGTGCTTGGGGTCGTCTCCGAGGAGCGCTACCTGGAGATTCTGGACGTTATTATCGACCGCCGCCACGGAGATGTCTTCGATTTCGTCGAGACGCTGATCGACGAGGGCTACGATCTGGTTGAGTTCTATCATGGTCTGGCCGAGCGGCTGCGGCTGCTCCTCCGGCTGGCAGTATCGGACCGGGGCGATCCGGATGCGATTGGGGAGCGGCTGGACCGAGCCTACGGCGAGCGGGCCCGCGCCTTCGTTCCCGGCGACCTGGTGCGGATGCTGTCGATGTGCGCGGATTTGGAGGCCGACGGGAGCCTGCGGCGCACAGGACGTCCACGGGTCTTGATCGAGGTGCTCCTGCTACGGTTGAGCTACCTGGACCGCACCGTCGAACTCGAGGAAGTTGTGCGCGCTCTCGGCGGCGCCCCGGAGCCAAAACCCGCCCCGCGAACCGGTGTCACGCCCGTCCGCCCGAAGGCGGCCGCGAAGCCGTCTCCAGGGCCGTCTCCCCGCGCCGCATCGACGTCTCCCGCTCGGGAGCCCAGGCCTCAGGCCACGTCCGCGCCGGCACCGAGTCCTCAGTCCTCTCCCGCTTCGGCACCCCGTCCTCAGTCCTCTCCCGCCCCGGCGCCGAGTCCTCAATCCGCACCCTCCTCCCCGGCGAGTCTGACCGAGGCGTGGCGGCTGTTGCTGGGCGAAAGGTCGAATCTGCCTCCGGGGCTCGCGAACCTGTTGCGCACCGCCTCGGCGACCGAGCAGGACGATGCCCTGGTCCTGAACCAGGTCGAGGGACTTCTCGTGGAACGGCTCGCCGACCCAACCGTGCTGAACGAGTTGCGGTCGGCCCTCGCGCGCCAGGCCGGCCGCGACGAAGTTCGTATCCGGGTCGAAGTGGAGCCCTCGCCGGCGCCGGAGGCGAATTCCCGTGTAACGGCGGCCTCGGTGCGCCGCGGGCGGCTGCGCGATCTCGCCGCGCGGGCGCCATTTCTGGAGCAGGCCGTCCGGGAGCTGGATCTGGAGTTGGTGGAGTGACGGGAACGCCCCTTCGAGCGCAGCCCGCCAGGAACGTCAATGGAGTCGAATCATGACGAACATTCAGCAGTTGATGAAGATGGGACAGCAGATCCAGGCGAAGGTGAAGGAGCTGCAGGACAGCCTGGAGTCCACCGAGATCGAGGCCTCGGCCGGTGGGGGCATGGTGCGCGCCCGCGTGACGGGAAAGGGCGATCTGGTCGGAGTGTCGATCGAACCGGAGGTGGTTAATCCCCAAGATGTGGAGATGCTCGAGGACCTGGTTGTGGCGGCGGTCGGGGAAGCGCAAAAACGCGCTCGCGAGTACTCGGAGGAGCGTATGCGCAACGCCGCGGGCGGACTCCCGATGCAGCTCCCCGGAATCTTCTGATCCCGGGCCGATTCGGTGTCGGCGATCCGGAATCTGACGCGCGAACTGAGCCGGCTTCCCGGAGTGGGAACCCGTACCGCTCTGCGGCTGGCCTACCATCTCGTCAAGGGAGACAAGGCCGCTGTGCGCCGCCTGGCCCGCGCGCTGAACGAGATGGCCGACCGGGTTCATCCCTGTCCCCGCTGCGGCAACTACTGCGAAGCCGATCTCTGTGCGGTGTGCGAGGATCCCCGCCGCGATCCGGGCGTGATCTGCGTGGTGGAGGAGGCCTGGGAGGTTGGCGCGATCGAGCGCGCCGGGCGCTACCGGGGACTCTTCCACGTGCTGGGGGGACGCCTCTCGCCCCTGGACGGAATCGGTCCCGAGAGCCTCAACATCGAAGGCCTCCTCGACCGGCTGGAGGATGCGGGGGAAGAGACGAGCGAAGTGATCCTGGCGACCAACGCGAGCGTCGAGGGCGAGGCCACAGCCGTCTTCCTGGAGGGACTGCTGCGTCCGCGGGGACTTCGCGTGACCCGGCTGGCGCGCGGCATTCCGGTGGGAAGCGATCTCGAATACGTCGATGGCACCACGATCGCCGAGGCCCTGGCGGGCAGGAAGGAAATGTAGAAGAGCGATGAATACGCGTGTGCGGCGAGCCGGCTACTTCCTCCTGGGCGCTTCGGTGGTGCTCGGCGTCTCGGCGCTGGTCCTGCGCGACCAACTCACGCGCAACCGCCGCGATCTCTTCAGCCCCAATCCACTGCGCAGACTGGCGGCGCTCGGCCACCTGGGCCGGGGCACGGCGACGGTGGGCGCCGTCACCCTGTTGCGCGACTTCCGCGAATGGGAGGAAAACTCGTTGCTGCGCCGCCGTGCGGGGACCGTCCTGGCGCGCATGGAGGACGGGCTCCGCGTCCGCGAGGAAGAGCGATGAACATTCCCAACGCGATCACGACTGGCAGAATCGCGCTTTGTCCGGTCATCGCGGTTCTGGCGCTGTCGGCCGATCTCCGCCTGCGCTACGCCGCCTTCGTCGTATTCCTCCTGGCCGCCCTCTCGGACTTGTGGGATGGTCACATCGCCCGCAAGCACGGCTGGACCTCCAACACCGGCAAGCTCCTCGACCCTATCGCCGACAAGCTCCTCGTCGCCAGCGCCCTGATTCCCCTCTTCGCGATTACCCGCCGCGACGACGGTTTCAGCGACCTTCCGCTCTTCGGAGGTCCGCTGCCCCTCTGGGTTCTCATCGTAATCTTCGGGCGCGAGCTGGCGGTCACCCTCTTTCGCGGCTACGCGGTGCGCCGGGGAATCGTGATCGCAGCGGGCAAGTCCGGAAAGTACAAATCCTTCTTCACCTACGTCTTCGGCGCGTCGCTCCTGATGTGGTTCCCGCTCCTGCAGACCGCCGCGGCGTCGGGCTGGTCCGGCGCCATCTGGCAGGCGTGGTCGATCTTCCATTCCCTGCTGGCGGCCACGACCCTCGCGCTGGCCGTCTTCCTCACCCTCTTCTCGCTGGCGGACTATCTCTGGCGCTATCGCTCGCTGGCCACCGAGGGCGGCCGGAAAGACGAGACCGAATCGTGACAGCCGCGCCTTTGAAGGCGATGCAAGGGTGCGGGCGGGACGGGCATTGCGTGAGGGCGGGCCGGGGCCGGTGAAGGAAGAAGCGCTGCACGCGCGGGCCCGGCGGCTCCTTGACCGGGCCGAATCCGCCTCCGTCCGCCTGGCCACGGCGGAGAGCTGCACGGGTGGACTTCTGGCCGGGATCATCACCGGTGTTCCCGGTGCGTCGGCCAGCTTTGCGGGGGGACTGGTGGCCTACGCGAACGAGATCAAGATTCGCCACCTCGGGGTTCCGGCGCGCGTCCTGGAGGCCCAGGGCGCGGTCTCGGAAGCGGTGGCCCTGCGGATGGCGCACGGCGCCCGGCAGAGCTTCGGGGCCGGACTGGCGATGGCGGTCACGGGGATCGCGGGCCCCTCGGGAGGGACTCCGGAGAAGCCGGCCGGCACGGTCTGGATCGCGGTTGCGCTGAAACCGGGAAGAGAGGTTGCGAGGTGCGAGCGGTTCGGGGGCGGACGCGCCCAGGTGAGACGGGCGAGTGTGGCCGCGGCGCTGGATCTGGCGCTGGAAATGCTGGCGCGCTGACGCATTCGGGCCCTGCCGGCGTAGATTTCGGACGAACCCGCCCCACCCCGCGGTTGCCGACAGTCGATGCGGCCGCGGCAAACCCCTCAAACAACCGACCGACAGGAAGCACAGCCTGCGATGACAACTCACGATCCCGACACCCTGGACCACGCCAGCGCGAATCCCCAAGGCGAGGACGACGCCGCGGCGGAAGCCCCCGGGAGCGCCCCGCCGGAACCGGAAGAACCCCTGGCCACCGCAGCAACGGAAGAGGTGGCCGCCTCAGGCCCTGGTTCCCGCGCCGAGACGGAGTCCCCCACTGGCGACGAGGACGCCCGCGACGACGAGGACAAGAATTCGGACCCGGACGACGACGCCCCGGACCGGACCGCGGAACTCGAAGCCGAGCACGACCGTCTGAGGGACCGCCACCTGCGGCTTGCGGCCGACTTCGACAACTTTCGCAAGCGAACCGAGGAGCGGGTGCGGCGGCGGTGGGACAGCGCACAGGCCGATCTGGTGGGAAAGTTCCTGGATCCGCTGGACGACCTGCTCCGCGTGACCGCGCTGGAGCCCGGCAGCGAGGCCAGCGTGGATTCGATCGTGGAGGGAATCGATCTTGTCGAGCGCAAGTTCATGCACGCGCTGCGAGAGGCCGGGGTTGAGACGGTGGATCCGGAGGACGAGCCCTTCGATCCGAACACCATGGAGGCGATGATGAGGGTTCCGGCCGATTCCGACGAAATGGACGACACCGTGGCCCAGGTCTTCCAGCGGGGTTACACACTGCGCGGACTGCTCATCCGGCCCGCGCGCGTGAGCGTCTTCAAATGCCAGTAGCGGTGCGGCGCAGATGACAAAGACCGACAAGGACTACTACGCCATCCTGGGGGTGGCGCCCGGGGCCGACGAGGCGGCGATCAAGTCCGCCTACCGCAAGCTCGCCAAGCGAAACCACCCCGATGCCAACCCCGGCAACCCGGCCGCGGCCGAGCGCTTCCGCGAAATCGGCGAGGCCAATGCGGTCCTCTCGGATCCCGCGCGGCGCGCCCGCTACGACCGGATGCGCCGTCTGGGAGCCTTCGGCATGCGCGGTGGCGCGGCGGGAGGCCCGGGCAAGCGCCCCGACCCGCAGCAGCGCTCCACCAACTTCTCCTTCGACGACCTGGGGGGACTCGGCGGCTTCAGCGACATCTTTTCGTCGCTCTTCGACCGCGGCCGCAAGGAAGACTCCCGCGCACGCTCCGGACCCGCGCGGGGCAGCAACATCGACTACACCCTGGAGGTTCCCTTCATGGTGGCCGCCACCGGCGGAAAGCTCCCGGTCTCGATTCCGGTGAGCGAGGAGTGCGCTGCCTGCGCAGGATCGGGGGGCGCGCCCGGCACGACCTGGAAGAAGTGCGACGAATGCCGCGGCTCGGGGACCGTCTCCTTCGGGCAGGGGGGATTTGCGGTCAGCCGTCCCTGTCCCGCCTGCGCCGGCCGGGGCCGAAAGGCCGAAAAGCTCTGCGACGCATGCGGCGGCGACGGGCGAGTCCACCAGAGCCGCAACCTGCAGGTTACGGTGCCGGCCGGCGTGGACACCGGATCGAAGGTACGGCTGACGGGGCAGGGGGAGCGCGGATCGTCCGGCGGCGCACCCGGCGACCTGGTCATCGTCTTCAAGGTCTTGCCCCACCGGTTCTTCCGGCGTGAGGGCCACGACATCCACGTCGATGTCGCGATCAATCTGGCGCAGGCCATGCTGGGATCGCGGATCCGGGTTAACACGATATCGGGACGCAGGGTCGTGTTGCGGATTCCGCCGGGGACCCAGCCGGGCACGCTCTTCCGGATTCGCGGCCAGGGGATCAGCCGGGAAGGGAAGCGCGGCGACCAGTTCGTGAAGGTGAGGGTCGAGGTTCCGGAGTCGCTGGGGACGGAGCAGGAACGGAAGCTGCGCGACTTTGCCGAGGCGGCCGGTCTGCGCTGGTGACGCGCCGGATGCGGCCGCCCCCCAGGAGGTGGTCGCCGGCGAAGAGAACGCCGGACTGTCCCGGGGTCACCGCGTACGCCGATTCCGGGAATGACAACCGGGCGGACCCGGACGCGACCGATTCGAGGCGGCAGCGCAGCGGCGGGGCCCGGTAGCGGATCTGAACCTCGAGGAACGCGCCGGGAGAGGGGGGACCGGCGAGCCAGTTGAGCTCCTCCAGCTCCAGCCCGTTCGCTTCGAGAAGGCGCCGGGGGCCGATCACGACCTCGCGTGTGCCGGGCCGGATCTCGATCACGTAGTGCGGCTCGGCGAGTCCGCCGCCGAAGCCGCGCCGCTGCCCCACGGTGAAACCGGCATATCCGTCGTGGCGGCCGAGCACCCGTCCGCGCGCGTCCACGATCGGGCCGGGCGAGAGAGAGGCGTGGGTAGGAAGGAGCCGCCGCGCGAGGAGGTCGCGGTAGTTGCCGGTGGGAACGAAGCAGATCTCCTGAGATTCGGGTTTGGCCGCGGTCACGAGTCCCAGCGCCCGGGCCCTCTCCCGCACCTCGCTCTTGGCGAGGCCGCCCAGGGGAAAGTGAAGGCGGTCGAGGAGTTCGCGCGGCAGACCCCACAGGAAGTAGGACTGGTCCTTGGCGCGGTCCACGCCGCGCAGCAGCCGCACCTGGCCGGCGCCGCGCTCCATCCGCACATAGTGCCCCGAGGCGATCCCGTCGCAGTCCAGGACCCGCCCGCGCCGCATGAGGTCGCGAAACTTGGTGTTGGAGTTGCAGCGCACGCAGGGGTTCGGGGTGCGCCCGCGGCTGTACTCGCTCACGAAGTCGTCGATCACGTCGCGGGTGAACTCGCGCTCCACATCGAAGACGTAGTGCGCAATCCCCAGGGCGTCGGCGACGGCGCGGGCGTCGCGGATGCCGTCGAGGCCGCAGCAGGTGCGCGAGCGTCCGGCCTCCTCCTCGTCGCCGTAGCAGAAGGTCTTCATGGTGGCGCCGATCACCTCGTGTCCGGCCTCGGCCAGGAGGGCGGCCGCGACCGAGGAGTCCACCCGCCCGACATGGCGACCAGGATGCGGCGGCGCGAAACGGCGGTCATGGCCGGGCCAGGGCGCGGGCGCGGCGAACCGCCACCGTCACCGCCTCCACGATCCGGTCCACCTGGTCCGGCGCGTTGGTGCGGCCGAAGCTCAACCGCAGCGAGGCGGCGCCGTCGTGCGGGTGCAGCGCGGCCAACGCGGGACTCGGCGCGTGGGAGCCGCTCGCGCAGGCCGATCCCGCCGAAGCGGCGATCCCGAGTCCGTCCAGGGCGGCGAGCAGCGTATCGGGGTCGGCGCCGGGGATGCCCAGCGACAGAATGTGCGGCGCGCGCGGCAGGGAAGCGCCGTTGACCCGAAGTCGTCGCTGTCCCGCGAGCAGCCGGCGCTCCACTGCGTCTCTCATGGAGGCCAGGCGCGCGGCCTCGCTGTCCCGCTCGGCGATGGCGAGCTCGAGGGCCATGGCCAGCCCCGCGGCCCCTGCGACATCCTCGGTGCCGGGGCGGATTCCTCCCTCTTGACCCCCTCCGAAGTGCAGCGGCGCGATCCCGGTCCGGCCACGCATGACCAGCGCCCCCGTTCCCCGCGGCCCCCCGATCTTGTGCCCGGTCACGGTGAGGAGATCCACCGGCGCGTCGGCGAGCGACACCCCAACCTTGCCCACGGCCTGCACGGCGTCGCTGTGCAGAGGCACCCCCCGCGCGCGGCAGAGTTCGGCGATCCGGACCATGGGAAGCAGCGTTCCCGTCTCGTTGTTGACCCACATGCACGACGCCACGCAGGGACCGGTGCCCAGCGCGGCGCGCAGTTCGTCGAGAGCGAAGGCGCCCCCGGCAAAGCCCACGGTCGTGACGCGCGCTCCCTCGCTCGCCGCCTGCTCCGCGGCCTCGCGCACCGCCGGATGCTCGATCGCCGAGAGGACGAGATGTGCCTCGCCCCCCTCCGCCAGCCGCCGTCTCGCCACACCCAGCACCGCCAGGTTGTCGGATTCGGTGCCGCCACGGGTAAAGACGACCCGCGCCGACGGATCCCCCAGCGACGCCGCGACCGAACGCCGGGCCGCCTCCAGGCGGGACCGCGCCGCACGGCCCCAGCGATGCGCGCTCGACGGGTTGCCGAAATCGCGCCGGGCACACTCCGCCATCTCGTGGGCGACCTCGGGACGGAGCGGGGTGGTGGCCGCGTGGTCGAGGTAGATCGGGGCGGGGGAGGAGGGCATGGGGTCTTGGCGGATTTGGCGTGGCGCGTGGCGGATTTGGCGCGGTGGCGTCGCGGGCGGCAAGGCGGCCAAAGCGGGCGAAGGACCAGGGTGGAGCGGGCGCCGCACGGGCCGCACGGTACGCCAGCCATCGGTAATATGGTATATTCGACGCCGCTCGCGGATGGCGCTGCGGTTGCCCGGTCCCGGATGCACGCACGCCCGGCCGCGATGACACGCGCGCCTGGCCCCGGCGGCAGCCACGCTTCGTTGGAAAAAACGCATCTCCGCTTCGCCGAAAAAAAAACCGCACCGCCGTCTCCTCAAACGCACCCATGCCTCGAGCGCCATGAACCTTCACGAATACCAGGCCAAGGAACTCTTTCGCGCGGCAGGTATGGCGGTCAATCCCGGCGAGGTGGCCGGGGATGCGCCCACCGCGCGGAGGATCGCGGAGCAGTGGGACGGACGGGTGGTGGTGAAGGCGCAGGTCCATTCGGGCGGGCGGGGGAAGGCGGGCGGGGTCAGGCTGGCACGGACGGCCGAGGAGGCGGAGTCCTGCGCGGCGGCGATCCTCGGGATGGAAATCAATGGCCTGACGGTTGAGCGGGTACTGGTCTCGCCGTTGGAGGAGATCGCGAGCGAAGCCTATGTGGGGGTGCTGGTGGATCGCGAATCCCAGTGCCCGGTCTTCATGGTCTCGGCCCAGGGCGGCGTGGACATCGAGGAGGTGGCGCGCGACAATCCCGGCGCCATCCACCGCTTGCTGGTTGATCCGCGCTACGGATTGATGCCGCACCAGGCGTTGGGGCTTGCTGGAAATCTCTACCGCGATCCGGCGCAGCAGCGCCAGGGGGCCCGCATCATCGCCCGGCTCTACGAGGTCTTCGTGGAAAACGGGGCCTCGATGGCCGAGATCAATCCGCTGATTGCGACCGCCGCGGGCGAGGTCAGGGCGATCGACGCCAAGGTCAGCCTCGACGACAACGAACTCTTCCGCCGTCCCGCGCTGGCCGCGCTCCGCGATCCCGGGTCGGAGGACGGGGCCGAACGCAGGGCGCGCGAGGCCGGGCTGAGCTTCGTCCGCCTCGAGGGCAACGTGGGGTGCTGCGTGAATGGCGCCGGCCTCGCGATGGCCACGATGGATCTGGTCAAGTACTGCGGCGGCGAACCGGCCAACTTCCTCGATATCGGGGGATCGTCAAATCCGGACAAGGTGGTGGCCGCGCTGGAGATCATCACCTCCGATCCGGCCGTTCGCGTGATCCTCTTCAACATCTTCGGGGGAATTACACGTTGCGACGATGTGGCGCGCGGAATCGTGGAGGCGACGCGCAGGATCGAGATCGAGGTGCCGGTCGTGATTCGGTTGACGGGAACGAACGAGAGGCTCGCGCGCGAAATCCTGGCCGACGCGGGATTTGCGGCCGGAAACTCCATGGACGCGGTCGTGCAGGAGGCGGTCAGGCTCGCAGGCTGAGGAGCCAGGATGAGAGTTGGCCGAAAGAGCCTGGAATGAGAGCTGGATGAGATCCGGATGAGAGCTCGATGAGAGGTTTGAATGTCGATATTCGTTGATGAGAAGACCCGCGTGGTGGTGCAGGGAATCACCGGCCGCGACGGCTCCTTCCACTCCCGCCAGATGATGGCGTATGGCACCCGGGTCGTCGCCGGAGTGACGCCGGGGAAGGGAGGGCGGGCGTTTGATGGACCCGGGGGTATGGCCGTGCCGGTCTTCGACACGGTGGCGGAGGCGGTGGCCGAGACCGGGGCCGATGCCAGCGTCGTCTATGTGCCGCCAGCCTTTGCCGCGAGCGCGATCATGGAGGCCGCCGATGCGCGCATTCCCTTCGTCGTTTGCGTGACCGAGGGGATTCCCGTCCTGGACATGACTCGTGCGCACGCTCTGGCCCGCGACCGCGGATGCCGGGTGCTCGGCCCGAACTGTCCGGGGATCATCTCTCCGGGCAAGACCACGCTGGGGATTATTCCCGGGCGAATCGTGACGCCGGGTCCGGTGGGGCTGATCTCGCGCTCCGGCACCCTGACCTACGAGGCGGTGCATCATCTGACGAGCGACGGCCTGGGACAGACGACCTGCGTGGGAATCGGCGGCGATCCGCTGATCGGCACGAGCTTCGTGGACTGTCTTGAGGCCTTCGCGGCGGATCCGGGCACCGAGGCCGTGGTCATGATCGGGGAGATCGGCGGCACCGCCGAGCAGGAGGCGGCGGCGTGGGCGGGCGAGAACCTGGACATTCCGGTGGTGGGCTTCATCGCCGGGCGGACAGCGCCGCCGGGCAAGCGCATGGGGCACGCGGGGGCGATCATCAGCGGTTCGGCGGGAACGGCCGAGGAAAAAACCCGCGCCTTCGAGGAGAACGGCATCCGGGTCGCGCTTCGTCCATCGGAGATCTCCGCCCTGGTTGCGGCCGCCCTCGGCGGGTAGCGCCTCCACGAGGGACATTGAACCGTGGCTTTGACCCTGGGAGCGCTCCTTGCCCGGCCCGGTATCGTCCTGGCCTCCGACGAAGATCCCTTCGCCTTCCGTCTGGCCAATCGCCCCCTCCCCCCCACCCACCCCCTCGCCGTCGCCACCCAGCGGGCCCGTTCGGCAGACCGCGCCCTGTGGCGCTCGCCCTTCACCGACACGATCGATTTCGTCAATCTCGGCCGCGACAGCGCTCCCGCTCCCGGTCTGGCCGCCTCCCTGCGCGAGCGTCCCGGATCGCGCCCCCGGGTGACCTGGTTCGTCTGGGGACTCTCCCGCCCCTCGGTCAACCTCTTTCTCGCTCCCGCGCTCCTGCGCCACTCGCAGCCCCCCGCGCTGCCGCCGGAAGGGGAGGCGCTGGCGCGGCTTCTGGAGTTGGCCGAGCTGCGCGACTGCGCGATTCCGGCCACGGTTCGGGTCGGCCACCTTATCGAACCTCTCACCTACCGGGTCTACCCCGACACCCCCATCGCCGAAATCCAGCACCTCATGGTCCGGCGCGATCTCAGGGCGCTCCCCGTGGTGGGCGAACGCCACGAGATGCTCGGCCTCATCATGGCGGATCGGCTGCTGGCGCGGATCCTGCCCGGCCGCGAGAAGGGCCACCGGGGCAGACAGCGCGATCTCCTGGCTCGCGATCTGATGACGCGCTCGGTGATGTGCCTCTCCGAAAACGAAGAGCTCGCCGCGGCCAGCCGCCATCTGGCCTCGCGCGGGATCTCGCGGCTCCCGGTCTTCGCCGACGGCCGTCTGACGGGCTTTCTCACCGGAGAGGCGGTGATCAGGGCCTTCTCCGAGACCTTCGTCGCATCGCGCGCGCCGGTGCGCCTGGAGCTGGGCTGAATCCCTATCCGCGCCCGCAACCCCGATACCATTATGACACCTGGAAACGCCAACATCACAGGAGCCAGAAGCGCCATGAGCGCCACACCCGCGACACCCCCACCGGCCACGCTCACACTTGCCATCATCAAACCCGATGCAACCGGAAACGCCCTGGCCGGCAAGATCCTCGCGCACCTCGAAGAGGCCGGCTTCCGTATCCGGGCGCTGCGCATGACGACGCTGGCGCGATCCCGGGCGCGGGCCTTCTACGCCGTGCACCGGGAACGCCCCTTCTACAATTCATTGGTCGACTTCATGACCTCCGGGCCGTGCATTCCCCTGGTGCTCGAGGCCCCCGGCGCGGTAACGCGGCTGCGCGAGGCGATCGGCGCCACCGACCCCGCCGAGGCCGCCGCGGGCACGGTCCGCCGGCTGTACGCCGAGTCGAAGGAGCGCAACGCCATCCACGCCTCCGATTCGGACGAGAATGCCCGGCGCGAGATCTCGTTCTTCTTCGCCGAGGCCGATCTGCCGGAAATGGGCGCGGGGCCGGGGAGCGCGGGTGCGACATAAGGGTCCGGCGGCAGCGTTGAAGCGCGATTGACTGTCCGCGGTGCGCCGGGTTAGCTTGCACGCCATGTTGCGAATTGATCTGTGGAAGCTGCGCCGCTCCGCCACCCACTCCCTGAGGGGATTGATTGCCCCGGATGCGGGGGTGTGGGGCGGTTCGGAGCTGAAGTTCGCGGACCCGGTCGAGGTCACGGCGACGGCCGCCATGACGCCCGAGGGCGGCGTCGTGGTGCGCGGTTTCTGGCGGGCGCGGCCGGTCTACGAATGCGGACGCTGCCTGGGGGCGGTGGAGCTGGCCGTCAAGCGTCCGTTGGTGGTTGTCTTTCAACCCGGGGAAACGGAAGACGGCGCGGACGATCCCGATCTGCGGGTGCTGGACGCGCGAGATGGCCATCTGGAGCTGGACGAAGCGATTCGGGAGGAGGTCCTGCTGGAGTTGCCGCGGTACCACTGTCCCGGCGAAGATGGTGGCCGGTGCGTGGCCTGCGGCAAGAGTGTGGAGCGATTCGCCCGGGCGGCGGTGCCCTCCAGCGAAAGCGTCGACCCGAGGTGGGCGGCGCTGGCCACTCTCCAGTCGGAGGCAGGAAAGCCCGGAACCGGGAAGCTCGAATAGCAGGAAGCTCGAAGTCAGGGAGCTCCCATGCAGGGGGCTCCAACCCAGGAAGCTCAAACCCAGGAAGACATTGACATGGCAGTGCCGAAGAAAAGGGTGTCGAAGCAGCGCAAACGGAAGCGCCGCACCCACTACAAGGCCACGGAAGCGACTCTGGGCACCTGTTCGCGGACCGGCGATCCGGCGCTCCGCCACCGGATCTGTCCGACTTCGGGAATGTACCGGGGCAAGGTCGTCTACGAAGTCGACGACGAGTAGGGCGGGCCGCGGCACCGCTCGCCACGCCTTAGCGCATGCGCATCTCTATCGACGCCATGGGGTCGGACGGCGCGCCCGGACCGGAGGTTGCCGGGGCGGTGGCCGCGCTGGAAGCCGATCCCGGCCTGGAGGTTCTTCTCATCGGCGACGAGGACGCCATCGGTTGCGCACTCGGCGGGACTCCCCGCAAGGATAGCCCCCGAGGTGGGCGTCTACGGGTGATCCATACCCCTCAGAGCATCAGCTCGAATGATCTTCCCATCGCCGCGCTGCGCCGCAATCCCCGCTCCTCGATCTCGGTCGGGATCGAGCTCACCCGTTCAGGAGAGGCCGATGCCTTCGTTTCCGCCGGCTCCACTGGTGCGGTCATGGCCGCGTCGTTGCTCGGGTTGCGGCCGCTTGCGGGAATCGAACGTCCGGCGCTTGCGGCTCCCTTCCCAACCTCCACGGGAAAGACGCTGGTTCTGGACGTCGGCGCCAATCTCCAGTGCAAGCCTCGTCACCTCGTGACCTTCGCGTATCTGGCCATGGTGTACATGCAGGACGTCGAAGGGATCGCGAATCCGCGGGTGGGGCTGCTGAACGTGGGGGCGGAAGAGGTGAAGGGAACGGGCGTGCTACAGCGCACCCACCGCCTGCTGGCGGACAGCGAACTCAACTTCGTCGGCAATGTCGAGGGCCGCGACATCGTTAAGGGGGTCTGCGACGTGCTGGTCTGCGATGGCCTTAGCGGAAATGTACTGCTGAAGTTCTTCGAGTCCCTGGCGCGCTTCCTCCGAGACAGCCTGCGGTCCCTCCTCGACCGGGAGGCGTGGAAGTCAGGCCCGGAGGAGCTCTTTCGCACCTTCGACTACGCGGAGTACGGGGGCGTTCCCCTGCTCGGGCTGAATGGCGTCAGCGTGGTCTGCCATGGCCGGTCGTCGCCGCGCGCGATCGAGACGGCAATCGGAGTCGCGGCCCGCGCCGTGCGGACGGGCGTGGTCGGTCACATGGCGCGCGAGCTGTCGGCGCAAAGGGCGGCGTCATGAGTCCGCCGCTACCTCTGGCGAGGATTACCGGCACCGGGCGCTACCTGCCGGACCGGGTGCTGACCAACGCCGATCTCGAACGGATGGTCGACACCAACGATGCCTGGATTCGCGAACGCACCGGAATCCACGAACGCCGCATCGGTGACGACGACATCGACGCAACCGTCATGGGAGCGCGTGCGGCTCGGGCCGCCCTGGAGAAGGCCGGGGTCCGGGCCCGCGATCTGGACGCGATCATCGTGACCACTGCAACCCCGGATCGCTTTCTCCCCATCACCTCGTGCGAGATCCAGGCCGCGATCGGCGCCTCCCGCCGCTGCTTCGCATTCGACCTGCAGGCCGCGTGCACCGGCTTCCTCTACGCGCTCACCATGGCCGAGGGCCAGATCGCCGCCGGACGGGCCGAGAACATCCTGATCGTATCGACCGAGAAGATGTCCACGATCATCGACTGGGACGATCGCGCGACCTGCATCCTTTTCGGGGACGGGGCGGGGGCGGTGGTCGTGCAGCCATCCACCAATGGCCAGGGCATCCTTTCGAGTCACCACCGGTCGGATGGCGATCTCGCCGAGCTGATTACGCGGCAGGCGGGGGGGGCGAGGCTCCCACTGACGCCGGAGCGCCTCCGCAACCGCGAGCACATGGTGCAGATGGCGGGTCAGGCGGTCTTCAAATCGGCCGTGCGGGCCATGTCGCGCGCTGGTCGCCTGGTGGTTCGGGAGGCCGGTTGGAGTGCGGACGACATCGACATTCTGGTTCCCCATCAGGCGAATGCGCGGATCATCGAGGCCACGGCGAAGTACGCGCGCGTGCCGATGGACCGGGTTTTCGTCAACCTGCACCGCTACGGCAACATCTCGTCGGCGACGATCCCCGTTGGGCTCGACGAGGCGGTGGAGGAAGGGTGCATCGTGCCGGGAACGAATCTCCTCATGACCGCCTTCGGCGCCGGGCTCACCTGGGGCGCCGTGGCGATGCGCTGGTAGCCCCGGCCACAGATGAGCGCCGGACTTCTCTTCCCGGGCCAGGGCTCGCAGCATGCCGGAATGGGCCGTGCCCTCGCGGATCGTTTTGCCGTTGCCCGCCGAACCTTCGAAGAGGCCGACGATCTGCTCGGCTTCCCGCTCTCGCGCATCGCCTGGGAGGGCCCGGCCGAGCGGCTGGTCCGAACCGAGAACGCCCAGCCGGCGCTCTTCGTCCACTCGCTGGCGGTCTACCGAATCATGGTCGGCCGGATCGGGCCGGTCGCCGCGGCCGCCGGACATTCGCTTGGCGAGCTCTCCGCGCACGCCGCGGCCGGCACCTTTTCCTTTGGCGACGGACTGCGGGCGGTGCGGCGCCGGGGCGAGCTGATGGCGGCCGCGAACAGGAGTGCTCCCGGATCGATGGCGGCGCTCCTGGGGATCGGCGAGGCCGGGGTGGAGGCCCTCTGCGCCGATGCGCGCTCTCGGGGAATGACGCTGGTCGCGGCCAACCTGAATGCGCGGGGCCAGGTGGTGGTGAGCGGGGAGGAGGCCGCGATTCAGTGGGTGCTGGAGGCCGCTCGCAAGCAGGGTGCCAGGCGGGTGGTCCGGCTGGCGGTGTCGGCGGCCTTTCATTCGCCGCTGATGGCCCCTGCGGCGACCGAGTTCGGGACCTTTCTCGCAGGGATCGACTTTCGTCCGCCCGCCTTCCCGGTCGTCTCCAATGTGACCGCCGACCAGACCGGTGCCGATCCGGAGCGGATCCGGTCCCTCCTGGTGCGGCAGCTCACGGCGCCGGTCCGCTGGACCGAGTGCGTGGCGCGGATGGGACGCCTGGGGGTTCGCCGCTTTGCCGAACTGGGTGCGGGCTCGGTCCTCGCGGGCCTCAACCGCCGCAATGCGCGCGGCGTGCCCACCGTTGCCATCGGAACCCCCGCAGCCATCGACGCAGAAGGAGAACGAGAACGATGACCCAATCCGAAAACCCGTCCCCAGAGTTCGCCGGTTCGGTGGCGATCGTCACCGGCGGATCGCGCGGAATCGGCCTGGCCGTGGCGGACGCGCTGGCCGAGGCCGGGGCTTGCATCGCGGTGGTCGCGCGCAACGCCGAAAGGGCTGCGGCTGCGCTGGACTCGCTCCCCGGCAAGGGGCACGCGTCGTATTCCTGCGACGTCGCCGACCCGGTTGCCTGCAAGCGCACCGTGAAGGCGATCGAGTCCGGCCAGGGCCCGGTGGCGGTACTCGTCAACAACGCCGGCATCACCCGTGACAACATCCTGCTGCGCCTCGGCGACAATGACTGGAACGATGTGATCTCCACCAATCTCGGCGGCGGCTTCAACATGATCCGGGCCGTCGTCCGCCCGATGATGAAGCGCCGGGCGGGATCGATCGTCAACGTCACCTCCGTGATCGGACTGATGGGCAATCCCGGACAGGCCAACTACGCCGCCTCCAAGGCCGGTCTGCACGGACTCACCAAATCGGTGGCGCGGGAGCTCGCCTCGCGAAACATTCGCTGCAACGCCGTGGCCCCGGGCTTCATCCGCACCGACATGACCGCGGGGCTGAAGGAGGGCGTGGTCGACGAGCTGAAGCGGCGCATTCCTCTGGCCCGCCTGGGCGACCCCGCCGATGTGGCGTGCGTCGTGCGGTTCCTCGCGGGCTCCGATGCGCGTTACATTACCGGCCAGATCATTGCCGTCGACGGCGGCATGACGATGTAGTCAATCCACCATTCTACACTCCCATTTCCCCACGGAGGAGCTGCACCATGTCCGACACTGTGCAAGGCAGGGTCATCGAGATCATCACCGAAGAGCTCGGCGTCGAGGCCGACAAGGTTACCGCCGAGGCGTCGTTCGTCGAGGATCTCGGGGCCGATTCCCTTGACACCGTCGAGCTCATCATGGCCTTCGAGGAAGAGTTCGAGATCGACATCCCCGACGAGGACGCCGAGGAGATGCGGACGGTGGGCGATGCGGTCGCCTACATCGAGAAAAACTCGGACTGACCCCGCCGGGCGGTGCATCGATTCGCGGACCGGGTGACGGACGGGGATCCCGAGGGCGGCCGCTGGCGAGCCGGAGGATGGTACCGATGACCGGAAACGGCACGAGCAGGCGCCGGGTTGCGATTACCGGCATGGGTTTGGTGACGCCGGTGGGCCTGAACGTGCGCGAAAGCTGGGAGGCGCTCCTGGCGGGGACGCCGGGCGGAGGCCTCGTCACCCAGTTCGATCCGGAGGGTTTCACGGCGCGGATCGCCTGCGAAGTGAAGGGATTCGATCCGCTCGACTGGATGAGCCGCAAGGAGGTCCGCCGCTACGACCGCTTCCTGCAGTTCGCCATCGCCGCCGCCGCCGAGGCAATGAAGATGGCCGGTCTCTCGGGTCCGCCGCCGGGGTGCCGTCCGCATGCCTTCGGAGCGATCATCGGCAGCGGGGTCGGAGGCATCGCAACCCTCGAGGCAAACTGCAAGACTCTCTTCCAAAGAGGGCCGACCCGGGTCAGTCCCTTCTTCATCCCCATGTTCATTCCGGACATGGCCTCCGGGCTGGTCTCGATCCGCTACGGTTTGCAGGGTCCCAACTACGCCACCGTATCGGCCTGTGCATCGAGCGCGCACGCCATTGGCGACGCCGCGCGGCTGATTGAGCGGGGGGACGCCGAGCTGATGCTTGCCGGTGGGGCGGAGGCGGCGGTCACACCCATCACGCTGTCCGGGTTTGCCGCGATGAAGGCGCTGTCGACGCGCAACGACGATCCGCAGGGAGCCAGCCGTCCATTCGACGCCACCCGCGACGGTTTCGTGATCGGCGAGGGGGCGGGCGTCTTCGTGCTTGAGGCGATGGATCGGGCGCGCGAGCGCGGGGCCGAGATCCTTGCGGAGGTTGCCGGCTACGGTGCCTCGGGCGATGCCCACCACATCACCGCGCCCCCACCGGATGCACAGGGCGCCCGCACCG
Organism: Longimicrobiales bacterium; assembly: GCA_965213665.1. Taxonomy (GTDB): domain Bacteria; phylum Gemmatimonadota; class Gemmatimonadetes; order Longimicrobiales; family Gaopeijiaceae; genus Bin94. Next base: position 1,318,789 of record CBDBZW010000003.1, on the reverse strand, counting down.
CGATGCGGCTGGCGATCGAGGATGCGGGCCTGGAACCCGGCGATATCGACTACATCAATGCGCACGGGACCTCCACGCCGCACAACGACCGCTCCGAGACGCGCGCGATCAAGGCGCTGCTGGGATCGCGCGCCTACGAGATCGTGGTGGGATCGACGAAATCGATGACCGGCCACCTCCTCGGGGCGGCGGGCGCGGTGGAGGCGGCGGTCTGCGTTCTTGCCTGCCGCACCGGAAAGATCCCCCCCACGATCAACTTCTCGGTTCGGGACGAGGCGTGCGACCTGGAGTACGCCCATGGCGGCTTGATCGAACGGCCGGTGCGGGCGGCGCTCAGCAACTCCTTCGGATTCGGCGGCCACAACGCCTGCCTGGTGCTGCGCAGGCACGAGGACTGACCGCGGTGCGGGAGATGGCCGGGTTGCCGGGCGGAGTTCCCGGAAGAGCTTGGCCGCGCGTGGGGACCGGCTACGATTCGCACCGCTTCGATCCTGGCCGACCGCTGATTCTGGGCGGGGTCCACTTTCCCGGCTCTCCGGGTCTCAGCGGCTTCTCCGACGGCGATGCGGTGGCGCACGCGGTCATCGATGCCCTGCTGGGCGCGGCCTCGCTCGGAGACATCGGCGCGCACTTCCCCCCGGGCGTGGAGGAGTGGCGCGGCGCGGACTCGCTGATGCTCCTCGAACGGGTGGCCGCGATGGTGGCGGATGCGGGATGGCGGGTGGTGAATGTCGATGTGACGGTGGTCTGCGAGCGCCCCCGGATCGGGCCACGGGCGACCGAGATGCGCGCGCGGCTGGCCAGTTGTGCCGGGATCGAACCCGCGTCGGTCTCGGTCAAGGGCAAGAGCAACGAGGGGATGGGGTGGATCGGGCGGGGGGAAGGGATGGCCGTTCACGCCGTGGCTCTTCTGGCGCCGGTTCCTTCCCCTTCCGGCTGACGCCGCCATGGAGCGGGCACTCGACGCGCTCTTTGGTCTTCCGCCCGCGCTCCTCTATCCTCTGCTCGGCGCCGGCGCGGCTCTGGAGAACATCCTCCCGGTCGTGCCCGCGGACACCTTCGTCGTGCTCGGCGGATTCGTCAGCGCTCTGGGACCGGCCGAACCGGCGATCGTCTTTCTGGCGGTCTGGCTCTTCAATGTCGCGGGCGCGGTGGGCGTGTACCTGCTCGGGCGCCGCTACGGGCGCGCCTTCTTTCGCACTGGCGCCGGGAAGCGCCTCGTCCCGCCGGACAAACTCGGGCGCATGGAGTCGTTCTACGCGCGCTGGGGCGTTCTGGCGATCTTCACCGCGCGCTTTCTCCCGGGATTTCGCGCCCTGGTGCCCGTCTTCGCGGGGGTCTCGGCGCTGGGTCCGGCGCGGGTGATTCCGCCGCTCGTCGTGGCGTCGGCGATCTGGTACGGGGCGCTCGTGCGACTCGGATACCTGGCCGGCGACAACCTGGATGAAGTTGTGGACGCGTTGGCCCGGACCAACCGGGGATTGCTGTGCCTGGCGGCGCTCCTGGCGCTGTTCCTGGCGGCGGGCTGGTGGCGGCAGGGGCGGAAGGGGACGCCCCGGACGAGCGAAGCGCGGCGGTGAACGTGGAAGGGAAGGGGCGCGAAACGGCGGCACGGGCGCTGGAGCGCCGCTTCCACCTGGAGCCCTTCCTGGATTTTCTCGCGCTGGAACGAGGGCTACGACCGCGAAGCTGCACCGCCTACCGCAGCGATCTGCGCCGCTTCCTGGCCTTTGTTCGGGACCGCGAACTCACCGGGGGGCCCAGCCAGGTGGACCACGCGCTCCTGGCGGCGTACGCCGGCCACCTTCACCGCAGGGGATTGTCGCCCGCCTCGATCCGGCGCGCCCAATCCGCGCTGCGCGCCTACTTCGCCTTCCTGGAGGCGGAGGGCGTGATCGGGGCGGATCCCTCGGACCGGATGGAGAGGCCGGTCGCCGGGAGACCGCTGCCGGAGTTTCTGAGCCAGGAGGAGGCCGCGCGTTTGGTGGAAGCGGTGGATCCGGATTCGCCGGTGCTGTGGCGCGACCGGGCCGTGCTGGAGCTCCTCTACGCAACTGGCATGCGCGTCAGCGAGCTGACGCGCATGCAACTGACCGACCTGGAGCTCGGCCCGTCAAAGGGGCGCGATGCGGGGCGTGGGAACGCGGCCGCCCTGGTGCGGGGAAAGGGTGGACGGGAACGCATCGTGCCGGTCGGGGCGGCGGCCGCCGAGGCAACGCGGCGGTATCTGAACACGGTGCGGCCCGTGCTGGTGCGGGGTGGGGGGGCGGGGGCGGTCTTCCTCAATCGGCGGGGAACGCAACTCAGCCGCATGACGGTCTGGACGATCGTGAAGCGGGCGGCCGCACGCGTGGGCATCGCGCGGTCGATCTCGCCGCACACCCTGCGCCACTCCTTCGCGACCCACCTGCTCGAAGGCGGCGCCGACCTGGTCGCGGTGCAGGAGCTACTCGGCCACGCGGACATCTCCACGACGCAGATCTACACCCACCTGGACCGCGAGTATCTGCGCGAGGTCCACCGCCGCTGCCATCCTCGCAGCGTGGCCGGCGCGGAGTGAGCGCCGCGTGTGCCGTGCTGCAAACCGGACGGCGAATGGGCGTCGCGAACGGCGGCTGCACGGACTCGCCCGGGGTTCGGTCCCGGCGAATCGCCACCCGGTCCGCGCCGACGAGCTCACCCCTGCATTCGGGGGCATCCCCGGTGGCGATCACATCGGAGCGTCTTCGATGCGATCCAATGCGGCACTCATCCATTTGGACCGGGGCGCGCGCCGTGGCAAGCAGGTGATCGACGTGATGCAGCTCCAGGTAGCGGCTCGCGGTCGTCTCCAATGACCAGGTGGCGGAGCAGGACGGACCCGTCGTCCGAGTGGGCGGTACCGCCCGGACGCCCTTCCGCGGTGTCGAGCGGCAGGTGACCTGAAATCCGCCCGCGGAATGGGGGATGTGTCCCCCCGTGCCCCGGTGCGGTCGGTCGCTACCGTTCGTTCGCCGGCCCCTCGGTTGCGGCCCTCTCCCGCTCCACCAGGGTAAAGAGTTCGCCCGGGCTCTCCGCCTGGCGCGCCAGCTTCAGCGCCAGCGCCAGCGCCTCGTCCCGCTCGGCCTGCACCAGGAGCCGCAGGGAGGGCGCGTCGGCGCGGTAGAGATAGTGCAATTGGGCCTGCCGGTCGAGGTATTCGCGCGCGACCGGATCCTGCACGATCTCCCGGTCCATTCCCGCCTCGATCAGTTCCTGGGCCAGATCGTTGAAGGCCGACGCAGGTAGACGCCGCACCTCGCCGGAGGCCAGCGCCTGCTTGGCCAGCTCGAAGGCGTACTCCTGGACGCGGACCGCAAAGGGCACCTGGACTTCGTTCGCGTGATTCAGCAGCCGCAGCTCCTCGTCGCGAATGAGCGACTGAACCTCGAGGTCGGGAAAGATGCCGCCGCCGGTGGGAAGTTCCCGCCCCGCCGCGGTCCGAACCGGCGCGGACATCCCGGCGTCCTCGGGCCTGAGCGATCCGTCGCGGTGGCGCGCCCGTTGCAGCGAACGTCCCAGAGGCGTGTACCAGGATCCGGTTGTGATGCTGATCCGCCGGCCGGCCGGAAGCTCGTAATGCGTCTGCACGGCCCCCTTCCCGAAGGTGCGCCGCCCGATCACCACGGCGCGGTCGTGGTCCTGCAGGGCGCCCGAGATGATCTCGGCGGCGGAGGCGGTAAAGGCGTCCACCAGCACGACGATCGGCACCTCGGCGGCGCGCGCGGGGCTGCGGGCCTCCCACTCCTGGTTGGCCATCTCTCCGGCCGGTACGCGCGAATCGACGCTCGCCAGCTTCTGCCCCGGAGCCAGGAGCATGTCCGCCACCCGCAGCGACTCGTCGAGGTAACCGCCGGGATTGCCGCGCAGGTCCAGCACGATCGCCCGGGCCTCGCCGTACCCGCGCAGCGCCGCGTCCAGCTCCTCGGCGACTCCACGCGCAATCCGGTCGATTCCGAAGTAGGCGATTCCTTCCTCCACCCAGGTCGCCGCCACCGCCTCCACATGCACATTGTCGCGCACGATGTTCAACGGAATCGGTTCGGCGAAACCATCGCGGGCCACCCGGACGCGCACCACCGTCCCGGGCTCGCCGCGGATCGAATCACGCGCCTGGTCCAGCGTCCAGTCTCGCGCGTCATGACCCTCAACCCACACGATCCGGTCCCCCACCAGCATTCCCACGCCCTCAGCCGGGGTCTCGCGGAAGACCGCCGTAACGGTGACGCGTCCACCCATCAGGGTGATTTGCACGCCGATTCCCGCGTAGTTGCCGGTGTTGGTCTCCTGAAAGCGGCCGTACTCGTCGGGGGTGTAAATGGTGGCGTAGGGGTCGTCGAGCTGCTCGAGCAGGCCGTCCAGCGCGCGTTCCCAGAGGACGCTGTCGGCGAGCGCCGAGTTGTGATAGCGCGAAATCGTCGAGAGCGCTCCCAGAAAGATGCGGGCCTCTTCGGACTGGAGATCCACGGTCGTGCCATTGCCGCGCGGCGGGCCCTGGGCGGCGAGTGAGGAAACCCAGGACAGGGACGCGAGAAGGAAGAGGCCGAGAAGCGGGATGGTTCGAAACCGGATTTGCATGATTGTCTTTCGCTGGCGGAACGGAGTCTTTCGCAGACGGAACCGAGTCTTTCGCTGGCGGAACGGAGTCTTTTCGCAGACGGAACCGAATCTTTCGCTGGCGGAACGTGCGAGGGATGAGTATTCGCCTCCTGGAACCTGCGGCCGCCTCCGGACACTTCCGGGCGCGGACGATGCAACATAGGATAATGGTCAAAGGACGCCCCCTGATGCCACCCCCCGTCCAGCTCCGCACCCAGGAAGGCCGCCCCTCATGGCCAAGAGCCACCGCCTGCGGGCGACCCTCTGTCAGATCAAGCCGCGCAAGGGGGCGGTGGGCGCGAATGTCGCCCGGGTCCGCGAGGCTCTGCCCGCCGACGCCGGTCTCGCGATCTTCCCGGAAGCCGTTCTCTCGGGATATTTCGTCGAGGGGGCCGCGCACGAGGTGGCGCTCTCGAGGGCCGGTCTGGTGGCGGCGCTGGGCTCCCCGCCCGATGGGCGCGACTGCGATCTCGCGCTGGGATTCTACGAGCGGGGACGGCGGGGCGTCTACAACAGCATGGCCTACCTGACGCCGGCCGTGGCGGGAGACCGCTACGAAATCCTCCATCTGCACCGCAAGATCTTCCTGCCCACCTACGGCCTCTTCGAGGAGGGGCGCTTCATCGAGCCGGGCCGCGAGGTTGCCGCCTTCGACACCCGCTTCGGCCGCTTCGGAATGCTCATCTGCGAAGATCTGTGGCACGCAATCACGCCCTCGATTCTCGCGCTTGACGGCGCCGAGCTGATCCTGGCCGGGTGCGCCTCTCCGGCCCGCGGCTTTCGCGCCCGCTCGGTACGCCCCGAGAACCTTGCCGAATGGGACCGGATCGCGGCCCGCACCGCGCGCGAACACGGGGTCTTCATGCTGGTCTCGCAACTGGCCGGGTCGGAGGGGGGGAAGATCTTTCCAGGCGGCTCGTCGGCGTGGGGGCCGGATGGCGCGCTCCTGGAACGGGCCCCGCTCTTCGGGGAAGCAAGCGCGCCGGTGGAGGTCGATTTCGACGAAATCCCCAGGGTGCGGACCGCTTCGCCCTTCCTGGCCGATCTGAGCACGGCACTTCCCAGATTGCGCCGTTCGCTGGACCGGGCCTGGGAGGGAAGTTCGGCGCAGCGCGGGACGGTGGCCGCGGTGGACACGGCGGTGGCCGGGACCGGGGAAGGGAAGGGGGAGGGAGGGGTTCCGCACCGTCCCGGTGAAGCGGACCGGGCGGCGCTCGAAGTCGACGCGCCCCTGGTCGAGGCCGCGCTGATCGAGTTCATTCGCGAAGAGGTGGTCCGGCGCAGAGGGTTTGGAAGGGTGGTGGTGGGGGTGTCGGGCGGGGTGGACTCGGCGGTGTCGCTGGCGCTTGCGGCCCGCGCCCTGGGACCCGAGAACGTCTTCGGCTTCCGTCTTCCGTACGCGACATCGAGTCCCGCCAGCCTGACCCACGCCGCGCTTGTCATGGAAGGGGTCGGCGCCCGCTCCGCCACCATCGACATCACCGCCACCGTCGATGCCTGCGCCCGCGCCTGCGACCCCGAAATCACGCCGGAGCGCCGCGGCAACCTGGCCGCCCGCATCCGCGCCGCCATCCTCTTCGACCAGTCGGGCCGCTTGCGGGCGCTTCCCCTCGGAACCGGCAACAAGAGCGAGCGGCTCCTGGGATACTACACCTGGCACGGCGACGATTCCCCCCCGATCAACCCCCTGGGCGATCTCTTCAAGACGCAGCTCTGGCAGCTTGCCCGCCATCTGGACATCCCTCCCGAGATCGTGGAGAAGCCGGCCAGCGCGGACCTGGTGCAGGGCGTGGACGACGAGGACGAACTCGGGATCGGATACCACCGCGCCGACCCCATCCTGGACTGGCTCCTGCGGGGCTACAGCGCGGATGCGCTGGTGCGGCGCGGCTTCGACCCGAAGGAGGTCGGGATCGTCTGGCGCCGTCTCTCCTCCACCCACTGGAAGCGCGAACTGGCGACGGTGGCCACCCTCTCGGAGAGCTCGATCGGGGCGTCGTACCTGCGGCCGGTGGACTATTGAGTCCGGATATGCCTCGCAGGTGTCGTCGTTCGCATCGTGGAGGAGCACGATTCGCCCCGCGGCGCCGTCCGGTGCAGCCGACCGCCGGGTAACTGCGGACAACCACGTCGCCTACACCCATTTCGGCGATCCGGTCATCGACGCGATCGGGAAAGGGCGCCGGCCTGTGACGACGCCGGTCTCGGCTACCGGCTGCCCGACCACGCCCACGGCGAACGGTCCAGCAAGTGGTGAGCGGCCCATGGAGCGGTAGGCGGCGGACTCCGTTGCCTGTCAATCTGCCCCGTCAACCTGCCCCTGGCGTCAGCTCCCGGTCGATGATCGCGGCAAGCTCCTCTTCCCGTTGCCAGTGCGCTTCCAGCTCCCGCAGCTCCATCTCCAGCAGCGTCCGCTCGCTCTCCTCGTGTACCGCGATCTCAAGCGCAACCTGGCCCGCGTCGCTCAGGCTGCCCAGAGGCGCGCCTCCGCCCAGGACCTGTTGCGGCAGCCGTTCGGTTCCTCCGGCGAAGTCAATCAGGCGGACGGCCTCCTCCACCCGTTTCTGGGACGATCCCGCGAAGTGATGATAGGCCAGGATGCGCCGCAGCACGCGCGATGCCTCGTGGGCCTCCAGCCGCCGCCCCCCCTCCTCCTCCTCCGGGCGGACCCGGCCGAGACAGCGCGGGCAGGGAAGCCGCACCCCCGCGAATCCCTGGTCACCCGTCACCACCAGATCCTCGCGGGAACGATAGTGCACCGTTGGCAGCGGCAAATCGCACCGGACGCACGTTCCTGGATCCTTCAGCGCCGCCCCGCGAAAGCGTAGCCACCGGGCCCCGCCGGTGACGACCCCCGGCATCCGCCGCCAGAGCAGCCACGCGGCCACGAAGCTGATTCCTCCGGTCGCCGCCGATCCGGCGATGACCCCGCCCGCCGCGGCCGCCCCCGCGACCGCAAGACGCCGGTGCCGTTCGCGCCGGTCCCGGAACTCGCGGCCGAATCGCCACCACGCCTGTTCCCGCAGCTTGGCGCTTCCCACCCGCACGATCTCGAGGGGTCCCGCCTGGAAGAGCGCGATGTTGTCGGTCCGGTGCAGAAGCCGCGCCCGGTCGGTCACGATCTTCTCCAGCTCCTCCAGCGCCTCCCACCGCGACTCGATCGGAACCAGCGACCACCGCTTGCAGGCCGCGCAGATCTGCCAGAGTCGGCCGCGGCCGGGATCGAACGCCACCCGGCTCCCCAGATCGACGTGCTCCAGGGCCTCGTTCGGGGGGAAGGGTTCGTTGCACACCAGGCAGGCGCGGTACAGCGTCACCGTCATCGGCGCTACTTTCCCAGGGGTCGGTTCTTCAATTGATTCAGCCTACCCCGTGGACCCGGTCTCGCAGGGATCCCAGGGTGCTTCGGCATCTCGGTCCCGTCCCCGGTCCCGTCCCCGCCCGCGGAGCGTTCATGCTGGTCGTGATCGACAACTACGATTCCTTCACCTGGAACCTTGTGCAAATTCTGGGCGAGCTGGGAGAGGAGCCGCGCGTTCATCGCAACGATGCGGTTACCCCCCCGGCGCTGCGGCGCATGGGCGTTACCCGGCTGGTGATCTCCCCCGGGCCGAAGACGCCCGCCGAGGCCGGGGTCAGCATCGCCGCCATCCGTGAGCTGGGGCCGGAGGTGCCGGTGCTGGGGGTCTGTCTGGGACATCAGGCGATTGGAGAAGCCTACGGAGGACGCACCATTCGCGCATCCCGCATCGTCCACGGAAAGACTTCGCGGGTGGTCCACGACGGCGATCCGCTCTTCGCGGGCATCCCCTCGCCGATGGAGGTTGCGCGCTATCACTCGCTGGTGACCGGTCCCGGGCTTCCCTCTCCGCTCCGCGCCATCGCCTGGAGCGACGACCCCGGCGACGGCCGCGAGATCCAGGCCATGCGCCACCGCAGTCATCCGGTGTGGGGGGTCCAGTTTCATCCCGAATCGTGGTTCACACCCGGAGGGAAGAGGCTGCTGGCCAACTTCCTGGCGATGGACGGGAACGCATCAGGACGGAATGCATGAACCCGTCTTCCGCCGCCGACCACCGATGACGCGTCCGCGAATTCTCGGTGTGATTCCGGCCCGGATCGGATCGACGCGCCTTCCCGCCAAACCACTCCGGCCCCTCCTCGGCACCCCCCTTGTGCTGTGGAGCTGGCGGCGCGCGCGCGAGATGGATTTCATCGACCGCCTGGTCGTCGCCACCGATTGCGAGGAGGTCGCGCGGGTCTGCCGCGACGACGGCGCCGAGGCCGAGATGACCGCCGCCGACCACCCCTCGGGGAGCGACCGCGTCTGGGAGGTCGCCCGGCGCTCCAGTCCCGCATTCGAGATCGTGATCAACCTCCAGGGGGACGAACCCCTCCTCGATGCGGCCAGCGTCCGCGCCGCGGTGGCCATGGTCGAGCGCGGCTTCGATGTGGGGAGCTGCGCCGCCCCGATCGCCTCCGCGGCCGACTTTCGCGATCCCTCGGTGGTCAAGGTCGTCCGGGCCCGCGACGGCGGTGCGTTATACTTCTCAAGAGCGCCGATCCCCTTTCGCCAGGCTCCGCCTTCGCCCTCCGGTCCGGCGGCGGTCCGGCCCTTGCATCATGTGGGGATCTACGCCTACCGCCGGGATGCGCTGCGGCGCTGGGTCGCCTTCGGCCCCTCCGGACTTGAACGCGAGGAGCGCCTGGAACAGTTGCGGGCTCTGGAGAACGGAATGCGGATCGGTATGGCCCTGGTGCCCGCCGCGCCGCCCGGAGTCGATACGCCCGCGGATCTGGCGCGCCTCGAACGCCGTCTGAAAGGAGCGGGGGCAGGAAAATGACGCCAAGCCCATCTGGCAGAACGAGCCCATCCGGCAAGACTAGCCCATCCGGCAGAGCGAATCGGTCCGGCGAGACCCGGTATGTCTTCGTGACCGGGGGGGTCGTCTCCTCGCTGGGGAAGGGAATCGCCGCCGCCTCGCTGGGCGTCCTGCTCAAGGAGCGCGGGCTGCGGGTCACCCTCCAGAAGCTGGACCCCTACATCAACGTGGATCCGGGCACCCTCTCGCCCCTTCAGCACGGCGAGGTCTTCGTCACCGAGGACGGCGCCGAGACCGATCTGGATCTCGGCCACTACGAGCGCTTTATCGACTACAACCTCTCGCAGGACAACAACACCACGACCGGGCGGATCTACCGAACCGTCATCGAGCGCGAACGCCGCGGCGACTATCTCGGCCGCACCGTCCAGGTCATTCCCCACATCACCGACGAGATCAAGCGCTCGATCCGCGTCCTCGCGAAGGGCCACGACGTGGTGATCAGCGAGGTCGGCGGCACCGTGGGCGACATCGAGGGCCTCCCCTTCCTCGAGGCCATCCGCCAGTTCCGCCAGGAGGTCGGCGCGCGCGCATTTCATATTCACCTCACGCTGGTCCCCTACATCCAGGCGGTGGGCGAGCTGAAGACCAAGCCCACGCAGCACTCGGTGCGCGAACTGATGCAGACCGGAATTCAGCCTGCCGCGCTCGTTTGCCGGACCGAGCATCCTCTGGGGGACGAGATTCGCGGCAAGATCGCCGGCTTCACCAATGTGGATCCCGCGGGTGTGATCGAGGCCATCGATGTGGAGACGATCTACGAGGTTCCGCTGCAGTTCCGGCGGCAGCGTCTGGACGACTTCGTTCTCGCGCGGCTTGGGCTGGACGCTCCCGCCCCCGATCTCACCGTCTGGAAGCGAATGGTTCGGGGGATCAAGGGGCCTTCGTCGGGCAGCGTGCGAATTGCGGTGGTGGGGAAGTACACCGAGCTCGTGGACGCCTACAAATCGGTGGAACAGGCGCTCTTTCACGGAGGGATCCGGCACGACCTCGATGTGCATATAGACTGGATCGCGAGCGAGGAGGTGGAAGAGGGACGCGATCCCGGATTCCTGGCCGCCTACGACGGGCTCCTGGTTCCGGGGGGCTTCGGGTCGCGGGGAATCGAGGGGATGATTCGCGCGATCGGCTGGGCGCGCACCAACGGCCTTCCCTTCCTGGGGATCTGCCTGGGGCTCCAGTGCGCCGTGATCGAGTTTGCGCGCAGCGTGGCGGGCCTGGAGGGAGCCCACTCCTTCGAGTTCGACCGCGCCTCGCCGCATCCGGTCATCTGCCTGATGGACGAACAGCGCAAGGTTACGACGAAGGGCGGCACCATGCGCCTGGGCTCGTACCGCGCGCGCCTTCTGCCGGGCACGGCCGCCCGGGGCAGCTACGGCGCTGACGAGATCACCGAGCGGCACCGGCACCGCTACGAGGTCAACAATGACTACCGCGAACTTCTCTCGGTTGCGGGGCTGGTCTTTTCGGCCACGACGACCGACGGCAAGCTCGTCGAGATGATCGAGCTGGAGGACCATCCCTGGTTCGTGGCCAGCCAGTCGCACCCCGAGCTGAAGAGCCGGCCCACCCGTGCGCACCCGCTCTTCGCCTCCTTCGTCGAAGCGGCGGCCGTTCGGGCGGGGGGAATCGAGGCCCGCGCGGCGACGGCTTCCCGAGGCTGAAGCGCCCCGGCGGGTTCGGGGGGAAGGACCGGACCCAGGGGAATGAGCGGGAAGACGCAGGCCCGGAAGAATAAGGCGAGGAGCTGGAGGAATGGAGAGCGCCACGATGGAGAAGGCCGAAGACCGGATGGAGCGGCAGACGGATGAACAGGCATTCTTCGCCGGACACTTCACTCTCATCGCGGGTCCCTGCGTGCTCGAGGACGACGACCTGAATCTGGAGGTGGCCCGGGGTGTGCGCGAGGCGGCGCGGGCGGCGGGGATGCGGGCGATCTTCAAAGCCTCCTTCGACAAGGCGAATCGCTCGCGGCTGGGTTCTGCCCGCGGACCCGGACTCGAGGGCGGGCTCGAACGGCTGGCCAGGGTGCGCGCGGAGTCCGGGCTTCCGGTCCTGACCGACATTCACGAGGCGCACCAGGCGGCGCCGGTCGCGGAGGTCGCCGATGTGCTCCAGATTCCCGCCTTCCTCTGCCGCCAGACCTCACTCCTGGTGGCGGCGGGCCGGACCGGACGGGCGGTCAATGTCAAGAAGGGGCAGTGGATGCCGCCCCAGGCGATGGCCGGCGCGGTGGAGAAGGTGCGGAGCGGAGGGAGCGCGCAGGTGGCAGTGACCGAGCGCGGGGCGTCGTTCGGGTACGGGGACCTGGTCGTCGACATGCGAAACTTTGCGCGCATCCGCGAGGCGGCCGGTGCGGCGGCGATCTTCGACGGAACCCACTCGGTGCAGCGTCCGGGAGCGACCGGAGACGGATCGACCGGCGGCGCCCCCGAGTTCATTCGTCCGCTGGTGCGCGCGGCGGTGGCGGCCGGTTGCGACGGGCTATTCCTCGAGGTTCATCCCAACCCCTCCGCCGCCCCCTCCGACGGCTCCAATATGCTCCCGCTGGAAGATCTCGCCGGGGTGCTCAGCGAGGTCTCGGACATTCGCGCGGCCCTGAAAGGTGCGTTGGCCCGATGACCGCCACGCCTTCGCCGTCCACGCCGTCCTCCCTGCGTGCGACCCTTTGCGGGGCAACCGCGCGCCGAATTCGCATGGTCGTACTGGATGTGGACGGGGTAATGACCGATGGCGGCGTGTACATGGGAGCGACGGCGAGTGGCGAATCCGTGGAACTCAAGCGCTTCGATGTGCGCGACGGTCTCGGTATCCGTCTGATGGCGCAGGCCGGACTGCACCTCGCGATCGTCTCGGGGCGGGTATCGGAGGCGACCCGTCTGCGCGCGGCCGAGCTTGGCGTCGCCGAGGTCCACCAGGACGGCGGCGCTCGCAAGATCCCGGTCATCGCGCGCCTCATGGAGGCCCGGGGGATACGCTGGGAGGAGGTGGCGCTCCTGGGCGACGACTTGGCCGACCTGCCGGCGCTGCGACGCGTGGGGTTGCCCGCGACGGTCGCGAACGGGGTGCCGGAGGTCCGCGAGGTGGCCGTGTGGCAGGGGAAGAGGGAGGGGGGCGGGGGGGCGGTGCGCGAGTTCGCCGAGGCCCTGCTGCGGGCCCGCAACCAATGGACGAGTCTGGTCGATGAGTACTGTCGCGAGCGTGACGGCTGAGGCGCCCGCCGCCAGGGACCGCCTGGCGCTGGTGGACGAGGGGCGGCGGGTGCTCCGCGCCGAGGCGAAGGCGGTGGACGCCCTGGCCGGTCGTCTTGGCGAGTCCTTTGCGCGGGCGGCCCAACTGGTGGCCGCGAGCCGCGAGACGATCGTTCTCGCCGGGGTCGGCAAGTCGGGATTGGTCGCGCGCAAGGTGGCCGCAACGATGACCTCCACCGGCACGGCCGCCACCTTTCTGCACCCGGTGGATGCGCTGCACGGCGACCTGGGGATCATCGCCCGGGGCGCGGTCGTCCTGGTCTTCTCCCGCAGCGGCGCCACCACCGAGCTGCTCGGCCTCCTGGCCTCGGACGCGGCGCGGCGGACCACCCTGGTGGCGCTCGTCGGCGATCTCGATTCCCCTCTGGCGCGCCGCGCCGACGTGGTGCTCGATTGCGCGGTGAGCGGCGAGGCGTGCGCCCTGGGACTTTCCCCCACCACCTCCACCACCGCCGCGCTCGCGATGGGAGACGCCCTGGCCGTCGCGGTGGCCCGGTTGCGCGGCTTCGGCGCCAACGACTTTGCCCGGCTCCATCCCGGCGGCGCCTTGGGCCAGCATCTCTCGGTGCGGGTCCGCGACGCGATGATCGCCGCCGACTATCCCGCCGTGACCGCTTCTGCCACCGTTCGCGAAGTCATTCTGCCGCTGGCGCGGATGCGGGGCACGGTCCCGGTCATCGACGCGGGCGGCGCCCTTGCCGGAGTGGTGACCGCGGGCGATCTGGCCCGGCTCATGGAACGCGAGGCCGATTTCCTCGATCTTCCGGTTTCGGCCTTCATGACCACCTCGCCGCGCATCGCCTTCCCCGGCGAGAGCGGGATCGCCGCCATTCGTCGCATGGAACGGCACGGCGTCATGGCGCTTCCGGTGCTCGACGGACGCATTCTGGCCGGCATCGTTCACCTTCACGACCTGCTGCGCGCGGGCGCTCTTCACCCGGAGGGAACCAGCGGATGAACTCCTTGCACCACTTCGCCTGCCGGCAGGCTCCCGGCCCTCTCCCGGGCGCCATTCCCCTGCGCTTGCCCCTCCTGCGCGACCCGTCTCCCCTGCACGAGCTCGCGCGGCTGGCGCGTCGCACCCTGCCTGCGGTTCTGGTCCTGGCCCTGGCCTCCTCCTGCACAACCGGCACCGAACAGGAAACGGGCGAAGAGCTGGAAGCGGTCAGCGCCGACGAGATCGCCTACGGAGTGGAACGCCGCCTGACCCGCGACGGGGTGCACGAGGCAACGCTCATCGCCGACAGCCTCTTCCTCTGGCGAGACTCCTCCCACGCCCGCGTGATGGGCCTGACGCTCATCGTCTTCGACGAACGCGGACGCCGGCGCGCCACCATCAACGCCAACGCAGGCCGCCTCAGCCAGGGCACCAACGAGCTCACCGCCACGGGGAATGCCATTCTTTCGGTCATGACGACGGGACAGGAGATCCGCACCGAAGAGCTCCACTTCTCCCAGGACGACGACCGCATCTGGTCGGATCTGCCGGTGGTGATGCGGGAGGCCGGGTGCGAGGTGGAGGGCGACCGCTTTCAGGCGGATATGGCCTTTGACGATCTGCGGATCTGGGGCACCCGAGAGGGGGCGTGCGCCAACCGATGAGGGATGGGCGTGCGGGGACGTTGCGGGCGGGCGGCGCGCGCTGGATCGCGGTCTGCGCGGGTCTGTGGGCGGCTCTGCCGGCGCCGTCTCCAGGGGCGGCCCTGCAGGAGTCTCCACCCGACTGCGAACTGGTGCGGGTCGGCGGCTATACCCAGCGGACGCGCTTCGATTCGGCCAGCTTCGTCCACCACGCCACGGGCGGGATCGACTACCGCTGCAGCGACGGCACGCGTCTCCTGGCGGATTCGGCGGTGGTCTTCGAGTCGAACGAACAGGTTCACCTCTTCGGCCGCGTCTTCCTCGAGGATCCCACCACCGAGCTCCGCGCCGATTCCGCGCAGTACTTCGGACAAGTCAACCGGCTGAATGCCTGGTCGCGGGTGATTGTGACCGATCTCGGGAGCGGCGCCGTGATACGGGGTCGCCGGCTGACCTACGACCAGGCGAGCGATGTCCGCGCCCTCGACCGAATGTTCGTCCACGAGGGGCAGCCGCGCGCGACGATATATCCGGTGGTGCGGGCCCAGGCGCCCACCGCAACCGACACGACCGGGACGGGCGAAGCGCAGGTTTCCGATTCCACCGCTGTAACCGAGCCTGCCGATGCCATCCCCGAGCCCACTGGTGATTCCACGGCAGCCCAAGCGGTTGAAGGGGTGGGGGAAGAGACTCCCGCGGATTCGGCGGAGGCGGATCCGAAGGTGGAAGAGCCAGCCGACACGATCACGGGTCCCGTCGTGGAAGGGGGCCAGTCCCCGGATTCCGCCGCGGCCGGCCCTGCCTCCGACACGACCCCGGTCACCGATTCGATCCCGCCTGCAGACGCGCTTCTTCTTGCAGAAACGGTTGCCGCCACCGACTCGGCCGACGCCACTCCCGCCGACACGGTTTCCGCAACCGACACCGCTTCCGTCGCGGACACCCTTCCTCCCGCCGACACGGTCCCCGCCACCGACACCCTTCCTCCGTGGGAGATCGAGGCCGACCACTTCACTCTCGAAGGCCGTATCCACTTCCGGGCCGGGGGCAATGTGATCGTCACGCGTGATTCCCTCCTGGCCTTCGGCGATTCGCTCGACTACGACCAGGAATCGGGCGCAATGTCGATCTTCGAGGGCGCGCGGGTGGAAAACGCCAGCTATCTCCTGCGCGGCGAATCGGTTTCGCTGACCCCCGTCGCGGGTCTGCGCGAGGTGCTGCTGGCCCGGGACGAGGCCACCCTCACCGGCGATGATGTCCGGGTGGTCGCGCCCGCCATCCGCATGTTCCTGGAGAATGGCGTGGTGGACCGGCTCGTCGCGACCGCCGAGGTTCCCGAGCTTCCCGGAGAGGAACAGTCCTTCGATCCGAGTGGACTCTCCCCCGGCGACCTGGCGCGCGCACTCGCGGCCCGCCAGGATCTTCCCGGTCTTGCGGCCGATAGCGCCGCCACCGATTCCATCCGGCCGCAGCCCGCGGTCTCCGCCGATCGCTTCAACCTGTCGGGGGACTCGATCGATATCCTGTCGCCGGGGCAGCTCCTTGAGCTCGTCACCGCCGTGGGGTCGGCGCGCGCTGAGGGAATCCCGGACGACACCCTCTCCCACCTGGATCTGCCGGAGGTGGCCCGGCGGGACTGGATGGAAGGCGACACCGTCTTCGCGCACTTCGCGGGCCCCGATTCGGCCGCGAATCCCCCGGGGTCCGGCTCCGGACCGCGCTCCCGGCTGGAGACGCTCACGGCCGCCGGAACCGCGCGCAGCCTCTACCGCATGATCGACGCCGACAGCGCGGCGACCGAAGGTTCCACAGCGGATACTGCCTCTGCGGCTACGCCAACGCCGGCCGATGAAGAAGATGCGCAGCCGGAGGGCGCCGGCGCGCCGGAAGCCGGAGCGGAGGAAGCAATTGCCGATTCGGCCGCCGCCCCATCCCCGCCACCCCCCGCGCTGCACTGGGTCGAGGGCCAGCGGATCATCGTCTATCTGGAGGGCCGCGAGGTCGTCCGGATGGATGTGGAGGGCCAGACGGTCGGCTACCACCTCGAGCCACGACCGCCCGGCGAGGTTTCGGATTCGGCCTCGGTGCGCGCCGATTCGACCGCCATTCCCCCGCCCCCGCCCCCCTTCCAGCGCCCGCAAGGAGAGATCCTTCCCCATGACCGCAGAGACCCGGATCCACCCGGCGGACGAAACCTCCGTCGCCAATCTCGCCGCGAGCGAGCCGACCGCCCCCGAACCCGCCGCGGCCGCAGGTCCCGTCTCCGATCCGGCCCCTGAACCCACCGCGACCACGGCGCTCCTGGATCCCTCCTCCGATGCCGCCCCTGAACCCATCGCGACCGCAGGGCTCACCGCCCCCACTGCCACTCCCGCGACCGCAGACCCCGCCACCCTGATCGGCCGCGGCCTCACCAAGATCTACCGCAAGCGGCGCGTGGTGGACGATGTGGAGATCGAGGTGCGCCAAGGCGAAATCGTCGGTCTTCTGGGTCCCAACGGAGCCGGCAAGACCACCACCTTCTACATGCTGGTGGGGCTGATCGCGCCGGATGGGGGACGCGTCTTCCTGGACGACTCCGAGCTCACCGGGGTGGCCATGTATCGGCGCGCGCGCATGGGAGTCGGCTACCTGGCCCAGGAGCCCTCGGTCTTCCGGCGGCTGACGGTGGAACAGAACATCCTTGCCATCCTGGAGACGCTGGGGCTCCGCCGCGCCGAACGCGCCCGCCGTCTGGAGGAGCTGCTCGCCGAACTCTCGCTCGGCCATCTCCGCAAGGCCCGCGCCTTTTCGCTCTCGGGAGGCGAGCGCCGCCGCCTGGAGATCACCCGCGCCCTGGTGCAGCGGCCGCGCTTCATGCTCCTCGACGAGCCCTTCGCCGGCATCGATCCGATCGCGCTGCACGACATCCAGGAGATCGTCGGCGAGCTCCGCAAGCGCGCCATCGGAGTCATCATCTCGGATCACAATGTGGAGCAGACGCTGGAGATCGTCGATCGCGCCTACATCATGTACGAGGGCCGGATCCGGGTGCAGGGCACCGTTTCCGAGCTGGTCTGGAACGACGAGGTCGCCGAGCTCTACCTGGGTCCCACCCTGACCGCCCGCATGCGCTCGCGCTTCCCCGGTCCCCCCGACTGAGGCCTTGCCGAGATGCCGGCCATGCGCCAGGGGCTGCACCAGACGCCCGCGACTCGTCAGGAGATCAGGGCCAATCCGCGCCTCTACCAGGCGATGGACATGCTCTACATGCCGCTCCAGGAGCTGCAAACCCGGCTGGAGCTGGAGATGTCGGAAAATCCCTTCCTGGAGCTCTCGGAGCCCGATGACTTCGAGACCGCCGAGGACGAGCGGGAGAGCGAAGAGGGGGACGAGGACGAGGACGAGATCGACTGGGAGGAGGTGCTGCGCGACGGCTTCGACGCCGGCGGCACCCGCGAACGCTACGAGCACAGGGAAGAGTTCGAGTTGCCGATCGTGGGCGTGCGCCATCTGCACGACCACCTCACCGACCAGCTTGGCCTCCTGCCGCTCGACGAACGGGAGCGCTGGATCGCGACCGAGATCGTGGGCAACATCGACGACGACGGGTACCTTTCCTGCTCGTTGCAGGCGGTGGCGGACGGTCTGAACGCGTCGCGCGAGGAGGTGCACGATGCGGCGGCGGCCCGCGCCCGGGAACTCGAGGACGAGGACGAGCGCGAGGCGGAGCTCGCCGAACTCGAACGGCTCTTCGCGCCGCACACTCCCGAAGGGGTCGCCGATGTGCTGCCCAGGGTGCAGGAGCTTGATCCGGCGGGCGTCGGGGCCCGGTCGCTGCACGAGTGTCTGGAGATTCAACTGCGGAGGACGAAACGAATGGACTCGCTGGCCGGGACGGTCGTACGCGACCATTTCGACGATCTGGGCGCCCACCGCTGGACCGAGATCGCGCGCTCGCTCGGAGTTTCGCCCCGCGAGGTGCAGGACGCGGCCGACGAGATCGGAGCGCTCGATCCGAAGCCGGGCCGCCGCCACTCGGGCGATCCGGAGCACTACGTAACCCCCGACCTGATCGTGGACCGCGTCCACGGAGAATACCTGGTTTTTGTGAACGACACCGGGTTGCCGCGGCTGCGTCTGGCGCGAGCCTACCGCGAGGTGGCGGCCGACCGCGACAAGTTCGTCGGCGAAAACCGCGAGTTTATCTCCAACAAGCTCAATGCGGCCAATTGGCTCATCCAGGTCATCGAACAGCGCCGCCAGACGATGATCGGGGTCATGCGTTTCATTGTGGACCGCCAGCGCGACTTCTTCGAGAAGGGGGTGCAACACATGAAACCCCTCACCTTGCGAGAGGTCGCCGACCACATCGAGATGGCCGAATCGACCGTGTCGCGGGTAACCAACGAGAAGTACGTACAGACGCCGACCGGGGTCTATCCGCTCAAGTTTTTCTTCTCCGGGGGACTCCGAACCGCTACGGGGGACGAGGTCTCGACGCGGGGGGTGCAGGCGAAGGTGAAGAGCCTGGTCGACAACGAAGATCCACACACACCTCTGACCGACTCGGCGATGGTCCGGTTGCTGCGGGCCGAGGGCATCCGCATCGCGCGCCGCACAGTGGCCAAGTACCGCGACCAGCTCGGCATCCTGCCCGCCCGCATGAGAAAGCGCCTCCGGTGACGGGCGCGGCCGTGGTTGCCGGGGAGGGCCGGTCCGGAGCCGGGAAGACCGCGTCCCGGAAGCTCCGTGCGCGCCGCGATTTCGCCCTCGTCGTTCCCGCCTTCAACGAAGCGCCCAACATTCCCCATCTCATCCCCGAGCTGCGCGCCGCCTTCGAGGAGTTCGGACTGGAGGGCGAGGTGCTCCTTGTGGACGACGGCTCGACCGACGGGACCGCCGCGCTGGCCGAGGCGGAAGGGAAGGGGTGGGAAGCGCTGCGCGTTCTGCGCCACCGCGTCAACCAGGGCAAGACCGAGGCGCTGCTCACCGGGGCCGCCGCGACCCGCCGCACCCACCTGGTCCTCTTCGACGCCGACCTTCAGCACCTGCCCGCCGAGATCCCCCGCTTCCTCGACAGGCTCGACGAGGGCTGGGACATCGTCACCGGCCGCAAGGTGGGACGGTACAACAAGCGCGCCGTCTCCTCGATCTACAATGCGCTCAGCCGCCGCATCTTCTCGGTTCCGGTCTCCGACCTCAACTCGATGAAGGCCTTTCGCGCCGACGTTCTCGATTCCGTCCGGCTCCGTCACGACTGGCACCGCTTCTTCGTCGTCATCGCGCACCAGAAGGGCTTCAGCGCCTCCGAGATCGACATCGAGCTGCACCCGCGCCGCGCCGGCGAAGCCAAGTATTCGGGGAGGGGCAGGATCGTAGGGGGCGTGCTCGATCTGCTGGCGGTCTGGTTCCAGCTTCGTTTTTCCCGCAAGCCGATGGTGGCCTTTGGACTGCCGGGGATCGTGCTGATTGCCACCGGGGGACTGACGGGCCTGGGCGCGCTCTTCCAACGCTTCGTGCTGGGGCAGGGATTCCGGCCGCTGCTCTACCTGGTGGTGCTCCTGGTGACGGTCGGCGTGCTCTGCTTCGTGGCCGGGTTCCTGGGCGAGATGATTGCCGCGCTGCACGACGAGATCGACGCCCTGCGCCGGCGCCTGCCCCGGGATTCGCGAAAAGGGGAGAGGCGAGGGTGAAGGCGGACCCGCCCCGCATCCTCTCGGTCGTCGGCACCCGCCCGGAGGCGATCAAGATGGCGCCGGTCATCGAGGCGCTGCGCGCGCATGGCGGGTGCGATCACCGGTTGGCGCTCACCGGACAGCACACCGACATGGTCGACCAGGTTCTGGAGATCTTCGGGATCGAAGGCGACTACGAGCTGAAGCTGATGAAGCCGGGGCAGACGCTCTACGACATCGGGCACGCCTGCATGGACGGTCTGCGCGAGGTCGCCGAGGAGTTTCGGCCCGACGTGACGATCGTGCAGGGCGACACCGCGACGGTTTTCTTTGCGGCGGTGGTGACCTACTTCCAGCGCGGACGGCTGGCGCATGTGGAGGCCGGGCTGCGCAGCCACGAGAAGTGGTCGCCCTTTCCGGAAGAGATGCTCAGGCGCATGACCGACACCGTGTCGGATTTCTGCCTTGCGCCGACCCGGGCCGCGGCCGCGAATCTGGCGGCGGAGGGGGTGGGGGCGGAGCGCATCTTCGTGACCGGAAACACGGTGGTGGATGCGCTGCGCACGATTCGCTCCCGACCGTTCGCCGTAGAGGATCCGCGGGTCGGCCGCCTGCTGCGTTCAGGACGCCCCCTGGTGCTGCTGACCGCCCACCGCCGCGAGTCCTTCGGCATCCCGCTGGAGGGCGTCTTCGGCGCGGTGCGGGAGCTGGCCGAGCGCTTTCCCGGAGTCGAGATCGTCTATCCCGTTCACCCCAATCCGCGCGTTCGCGCTCCCGCCCGGCGCATCCTGGGGAGACGGCCACGCATTCACCTTCTCGATCCGCTGCCCTACGGCGATCTTGTGGCCGTGCTGGACCGCGCTCGTCTGGTGCTCACCGATTCGGGGGGAATCCAGGAAGAGGCGCCCGCCTTCAATGTACACACCCTGGTCTTGCGCGAGGTCACGGAGCGACCCGAAGGGGTAGAGGCGGGGGCCGCAACTCTGGTGGGAACCGACCCGGGGCGCATCCTGGAGGCCGCCTCGGCGCACCTTGAACGAGGGGCCGCGGGCGCGCGCGGAATACGCAATCCGTATGGCGACGGTCGCGCGGGAGGGCGCATTGCCGATATCCTGATGTCGGCGCTGACCGGGGCGCCGCGAGAAACCGGGGACTGGATCCCGCACGGAGTCCCGCACTGATTCCGGTCCGGCGATTGGTCCGCTTGCCACGCGCACGCTGGAGTCGCAACTCTTGATTTTCCTCCCGCACTTCGACCCGGAGCCGCATTGAAGATCGTCGTCCACTGCGTCTACTTTCCGCCGGAGGTCGGCGGTCTGGAGAGCCATGTTCACTACCTCTGCCGGGGACTTGTCGCGCGCGGCCACCAGGTTACCGTGGTCACCTCGCTCTCGAAGCCGGGCCTTCCCGCCCATGAAGAGATTGACGGCATATGCATCCACCGCACCCCGCTCCCGTCGCGCACCCCCTGGGGCTGGTTCGCGCACGCCCTGGGGTCCACCCCCCGAACCCGGGCCGCGGTCGCCGGCGCCGATCTCGTGCACGCGCAGGCCTTTCCCTCGCTTCTCCCCTGCGCGATTGCCCTGGCCGGTTCGGGCACGCCCCTGGTCTGCACCCTGCACACCTCGCACTTCCTCCGCCTTGCGGCCCGTCCCTTCACCGCTTTTCCCCTTGGTAAACTGGTTGAGTTCAGTCATCACAACTTCGCGGCCAGCAAGGAGATAGCAGATGTTGGCGAGAGTCTCGGTCCCGGAATCCAAGTCGAGGTTCTGGTCAACGGCGTCGATACCGGCGTCTTCCGTCCGGGCCCGGGAACGCTGCCTCCGGGCGGCCGGCGCTGGCGGCTCGCTGTGCCGCGGCGGCTCTTCCCCAAGAACGGAGTGGAGTTCTTCGTGCGGGCGCTGCCGCTGGTTGCGCAAGCGGTGGACGCGGAGGCGGTCGTGATCGGCGACGGACCCGAGCGGGCCCGCCTGGAGGCGCTGGCGGGCGAGCTGGGCGTGGGGGACCGGATCGACTTTCTGGGTGCCCGGCCCCACGCGGAGATGCCGGGTCTGCTGCGCTCGGCCGATCTGGCGGTCTTCCCCTCGCTGGTGGAGGCGACCTCGGTGGCCGCGCTCGAATGCATGGCGTGCGGACTACCGGTGGCGGCGTCGGCGGTGGGGGGGCTGCCCGAGATCATCGACGATGAGGTGGGCGGGTTGTTTCCGGCGGGGGATCCGGAGGCGATGGCGGCGTGTCTGACCCGCTTGCTGGCCGGCGGCGGTCTGCGTACCCGCGGCGAAACCGGTAGAGAGCGCGTCGTCTTGAAGTGGAGCAATGAACGGCTCGT
Source organism: Longimicrobiales bacterium (assembly GCA_965213665.1). Taxonomy (GTDB): domain Bacteria; phylum Gemmatimonadota; class Gemmatimonadetes; order Longimicrobiales; family Gaopeijiaceae; genus Bin94. The sequence continues at coordinate 1,296,471 of CBDBZW010000003.1, read as the reverse complement.
GGACCGGCACCTGGAGGTCTACGAGGGGCTGGGGGCGGGACGGTGAACGGACGCGGCGGCGATCTTCCCCGTTGGCTCCCGGCCGCCCTCTACCTGGTCGTCACGGCGATCCTCTTTCGCGCCTTCGTCTTTTCCGACCAGATGCTTTACGGCGAGGACACCCTCGGCCTGGGCTACATGGCGCGCGCCTTCCTGGCCGACCGTCTGGCAGCGGGCGATCTTCCGCTCTGGGCCCCGCGTCTGCTAGGCGGCGTCCCCATGTTCGAGGCACTCTCCGGCGGCGACGCGATTCATCCCGCCAGCCTCCTCTACTTCGTCGCCGAACCCTATCGCGCGCTCGGCTGGAAACTCGTCCTGCACGTCCTGCTCGGCGGTTTCTTCATGTACGGTTGGGCGCGCTGTCTCGGGCTGGGCCGCGCCGCCGCAACGATCGGAGGACTCGCCTGGCTGATGGCGCCGGTGATCGTGACGCTGGTTCTCCCCGGCAACGACGGCAAGCTGATGGTCGCATCGCTGGCGCCACTCGTCTTCTGGGCGGCGGAGGCAGTTCTGCGATCGCCATCGGGGCGGTCGGTAGCGGGTCTCGCGGGCGCCGTCGCGCTGACCTCCCTGGTCACCCAGTTCCAGACCGCCTATTTCCTCTTCGGATCGGTCGGCGCCTACGCGCTCTTCCGGGTGGTGCAGCAGGGAATCGAACGGGGGAAGGGGAGTGGGGGCGCGCGCCTGGCCGCTCTTCGCTACGCCATCTTTCTGGGTGCGTCGCTGCTCGGAGGGGGAATCGCGGCGGTCCAGCTTCTGCCGGCCGGCCAATACGTGACCGAGTCGTCGCGGCGCATCGCCACCACGGTAGAGGCGCCGCCGGAGGAACGCCTCGCTTACGCCAGCTCCTGGTCGCTGCACCCGGAGGAGGTCGTCTCGCTGGTGGTCCCCGAGTTCGCGGGCAATACGGCCGCCGACGCCGATTGGGGCCGGGGCAGCTATTGGGGACGCAACGCCTTCAAGCTCAATCACGAGTACCTGGGCGTCACGGTGGCGGCGCTCGCCCTCTTCGGCCTCCTGGGGCCGGGGCGGCGCGGACTGCGGCGCTTCATGGCGGCGCTGAGCCTGGGCTGGCTCCTCTTCGCGCTGGGGATGCACACTCCCGTTTGGCGGATCTTCTACGAGGTGGTCCCGGGGATATCGATCTTTCGGGTTCCCTCGCTGGCCGCCTTCCTGGTCAGCTTCGGCGCAACGACCCTCCTGGCTCTTGGAGTCGACGACCTGGTCCGCGCATCTCCCGCCCGGGGCGCCTTCCTCTCGGGGCGTCGTGGCCGCGCGCTCCTCGGCTTCGCCGCGCTACTGCTGATTGGGCTCCTGCTCCAGTCCTCGGGCACGCTCTCGAGCATCTGGATGACGATGGTCTACAGCGATGCCGGCCAACGGAGCCAAGCGGCGCTGGCGGCCGCCGAGCCCTTCATTACCCGCGGATTCGGGATTGCCTTCCTGCTCGCGGGACTGGTGATCGCGGCGCTCTGGCTGGCACGAGAGGGAAAGATACGGGCGCTGCCGGCGCTGGCGGCGATCGCGCTGCTCGTGGCCATTGATCTCGGCCGCATCGACGGCGCCTTCATCCGCACCCTGGACTTTCACACCTGGGCGGCGGCGGATGCGAATGTCCGCTTCCTCCAGGAACGCCGCGAGACCGACCCTCCCTTCCGTGTGGCGGATCTGCGCGGCAACGACCAGAGCGTCGATTTGGCGATGCACGGAATCGACCTCGTCGCGGGACACCACCCCAACGATCTGGCGCGCTACCGGACGCTGCTCGGGCTCCAGGGGAGCGGGCGCGCGGGGGCGAACACGCGGCATCCGAATGTGCTCCGCATGATGAATGTGCGGTATCTGCTCTGGCCGGAGGAGGCCGCGGGCGGGCCGCCCTACCCGGGTGCGGAGCGGTTGAGCTCGGTGGGAACGGCGAACGGGATGCAGGCGGTCTACGGCTATCCGGGGTTGGGACGGGCCTGGCTGGTGGAGCGGGCGCAGGTGGTGGAGGACGACGAAACGGCGCTGGCGCGGATCCTGGCGCCGGACTTCGATCCCGCGCAAGAAGCGATCCTGGCGGCCGCACCGGGTATCGCGCTGGAGGGGGGGGCGGGGCCGGGAACAGTGGCGTGGGAGCGCTTCGATCCCGATCACCGCGAGCTGCGCGCGATCACGAATGGCCCGGCGCTCCTGGTCGTTTCCGAGAACTGGTTTCCGGGCTGGGTGGCGGAGGTTGATGGCGAGAGCGCGGCCCTGCGGCGCGCCAATCTGACCTTGCAGGCGGTGGAGATTCCCGGCGCGGGCGAGCATCGGGTCACGCTGCGCTTCACGGCACCAACGGTACGAAGTGCGTTGCGCATTACCCTGGCGTCTCTCCTGATCACCCTGGCGCTCCTTGCGGTCTCGGTGTTGCGCGCGCCCCCGGCCTGGCTCTCCCGGTTGCGGCGCGGATGACGCCCCCCCCTGCAAGGCCGGCCGCCGGGACACCGCGGGACCCGGCCGGGGAGCGGACGCGGCAGGATGGTTCGGGCGGGCCATCCACGGAGAGGCCGCGTCGGCCTTCGCACCTCGACCGTTGGGGAGTGCCGCGCTGGGCGCGCACCGCGGCGAAGCTGGCTCTCACCGCGCTCGTCACTTGGCTGATCCTGCGGGGCGCGGGTGTGCAGCTCGCAGATGCCTGGCGGTTTGACTGGACCGCAGTCCGCCCCGACGGGCCCTTCCTCGCGCTCTCGATCGCGCTGTGCCTGCCGACCTTTGTCGTGGCGGCGGCGCTCTGGTCGCGGATTCTGCAGGAGTTCGGCGAGGTGCGGATCGGAACGTCGGCCGCCTCGGCGATCCTCGTCGTGGCCAATCTGGGGCGCTACCTGCCCGGCAAGGTCGCGCAGTTGGGCGGGGTGGCGGTTCTTGCGCGCCGGCACGGGGTCTCGGCGGTTCGCGCGGGGGCGGCGGCAGTGGTGGCCCAGGTGCTGAACCTGCTGGCCGCGGCGGCTGTCGGAGCCTGGGCACTGATGCGGTGGCCGGGCGCGCAAGCGTGGGGCGGGGTGGCGGTGGGGCTTGGGGTGGGGGCCGCGCTGGTGATCTTTCTGGGGTGGGGCGGGGCGGGGCGGGGGATCCGCCGCTTCCTGCGCCGCCGGGGCCACACCGGGACGCTCCCCCGCACGGACGGAAGGCGAATGTTGGCGCTCCTCCCGGGGTACCTGCTGATCTGGGGCTTCTACGGCGCCGGGATGCTGGCGTTGGCCCACGGTCTGGGACTGGACCCCGGTTTCGGCACGATCACCACCTCCTTCGCCGCGGCCTACTTTGCCGGTTACCTGTCGATCTTCGCGCCCGCCGGGATCGGAGTTCGCGAATCCACCCTTGTCTTCCTGCTGACGCCGCACCTGGGCGACGAAGCGAGTTTCCTTCTGGCCGCCGCGCAACGCCTCTGGATCACCGCCGTCGAACTGGCCGCCGCCGCCGCGGGGATCGTGCTGCTGGCCCGGGGCGGACGCCTGCACGGAGGAGGAAACCCATGAGTGGCCCCGGGCGCGTGCTGGTGGTCGTTCCCACCTACAATGAACGCGAGAATCTGCCCCGGCTGGTGCCGCAGATCCTGGAGCATGGAAGCGCCTTTCACATCCTCGTCGTCGACGACGGCTCCCCCGACGGAACCGGCCGCGTGGCCGACGCCCTGGCCGCCGCGAACGACCGGGTCAGTGTTCTTCATCGCGCCGGGAAGCTGGGGCTGGGATCGGCCTACATCGCCGGCTTTCGCTGGGGACTTGAGCGCGACTTCGAGGTTCTGATCGAGATGGACGCCGATCTCTCGCACCCGCCCGCCATGCTGCCGCAGCTCGTGGCCGCTCTGGACAGGGTGGATGTCGCCGTGGGTTCGCGCTACGTCGGCGGCCGCATCACTGTGGTCAACTGGCCGCTCAGCCGGCTCGTCATCAGCCTCTTCGGTTCGTGGTATGCCCGCGCCATCACCCGGCTTCCGGTTCGCGACGCGACCGGCGGCTTCAACGCCTTTCGTAGCGAGGTGGTGCGCGTGGTCGGGCTGGACCGGATCGAATCCAACGGCTACGCCTTCCAGATCGAGCTGAAGATGCGCGCCTGGAGAACCGGATCCAAGCTTGGCGAAGTTCCCATCGTCTTCACCGAACGCGAGAGTGGCGAATCGAAGATGTCGGGAAGTATCATCCGCGAGGCGGTGTGGCGGGTGTGGAAGCTGCGTTTGCTCGATCTGCTCGGAAAGCTGTAGCCCACTCGGACAAGAATCCGCTCGGACAAGAAACCCGCTCGGACAGGAAAATGGTACGCTCGGTTCTCCTCTGGGTATCGGAAAACGAATGGTGCAGCCGGACGCTGCCCCGGTACGGCTTCGTCCGCCGCGCGGTGCGTCGCTTCATGCCCGGCGAACGCCTTGACGAAGCCCTCGTCGCGGCCCGCTCCCTTGCAAACCGGCAGGGAATTCCCGCCTTGGTCACCTGCCTGGGAGAGAATGTCGCGGACGAGGCCGAGGCGAGCGCGGTTGCCGGTCACTACATCGACGCCGTCGCCGGGATCGCCGCCGCCGGACTGGACGTCGAACTCTCGGTCAAGCCCACGCATCTCGGGCTGGATCTGGGACTGGGCGTGGCCGAAGCGAACATCCGCCGCATCGCGGAGGCGGCGGAATCCCGCGGCAACTGGGTCTGGCTCGACATGGAGTACAGCCGCTACGTCGATCCCACCCTGGAGCTCTACCGCGCCATCCACGCCGATCATCCCCGCTTCGGGATCTGCCTGCAATCCTACCTGCGCCGCACCCCCGCCGACCTGGAGGCACTGCTGCCCTCCGGCCCCGCCATCCGCCTGGTCAAGGGAGCCTACGCCGAACCGCCTTCCCTCGCATTCCCGGAAAAGAACGATGTGGACGAGGCCTTCTTCCAACTGGCCACGCGCATGCTGTCTGCGGAAGCGCGCCGGGCCGGACTGCGCGCCGGATTCGCCACCCACGACGCGCGTCTGATTCGCCGCATCGACGCCTGGGCCGGTGCCAACGGGGTGGGGAAGGGCGACTACGAATACCAGATGCTCTACGGAATCGCCGAGGACGAACAACGGAGGATTGCCGAAGCCGGAGGGAAGATCCGCGTCCTGATCAGCTACGGCGACCGCTGGTTCCCCTGGTATGTGCGCCGCCTGGCCGAGCGGCCCGCCAATATCGGTTTCGTGATTCGGAGTATGCTGACGAGGTAGCTCCGCCCCGAAAAGAATGGGCGAGCCAGGGGATGCTTGTCATAACTTGACATAATATACATTATACGAACTTCTTTTCCATATACCCGCCACCGCAAGACCGTCGAGTCGCCCCTGCGCCCAAAAGCGAAGCCTATGGTTCACCGGGGAAATTGCCTCGCATCGGGTTGCTTGGCGTTCACGGCCGGTCTGATGTCTCCCGTTGCCCGCGCCCCATCTCCACTTCGCCGCTGCAACGCTCGGGATCAACCCGGAAGCGCCGCACAACCGTTCGCAGATCGCCCGCGCCGCCGTGTCCCAGCCTCTGATCCAGCACCAGGAGCTCGCGGCCCCGCAACGCTGCGACCGCCAGGCCCACATCGGAGGCCGGCACCAGGGTGTCCGAGCAGTGCACGGAATCGTCCCCGCCAATGCTGCTCACATACAGCACCCCGGCGAAGTCCCGCTCTCCGATGCGTTCCATGTCGGTGTGCACCATAAAGATCCGCCCCTCGGAATCTCGCGAGAGATGAAGGAGATGCGACACCGAACGATCCAGCGTCTTGTGCAACTCGTTGCGCTCCTCGCCCGACGCCGTCTCGGGAATCCGTGCCATCTCGATGAAAGTTTCGTCGTCGGGTACGCCGCGGCGCTCGCGCGGATGCATTGGGATCGTGTCCAGCACCGTGCCGTCGTGGCCGACCCGCAGGATATGGCGATTCGTTCGGAAGGAAAGCAGCAGATCGTCCTCTCCCGCGTCCAGAACGGCGAAGCTCCCCATGAGCATAATTTCGCGGTTCTCCACGAAGATTCGCGGAACCTCCACATCCTTCAGCGCGACGATGGGCCGGTCGCTTCCGCCGAAGTCAAACATGGAATCCAGCGATGCCGAACCGAGCGCCCTCCAGTCATCGAGATCCAGTCCCCCCGCCCACAGCCGTTCCCCATGCGGGACAAGCGCGGAAACGACGCCATCCTCGGCCAGCAGCGTCCGGCCCAGGTGCCTGCCGGTACCGATCCGGAAGACCTCGAGCTCCATCCTGACCGGCGGCGTCCCGTCGGCCACGGCCAGAATGTCGTCGTGCACGAAGCTGGCGAATCCCATCATGTTCCTGAATTCGCCCGGCCCGTTGCCCCGCCGCCCGTACGCCCGCAGCGGCCGGCCCGATCCGTCGAAGTGCAGTACGCGCGACTCGTGGGCGTCGAAGACGAAGTACGAATCGTCCGCTCCGGGAAGGAGCTCCGCGGGCGCGCCCGCGAAAAACTCCTCGTTTTCCTGGAGGACGACGCTGTCCTCGAGGATCAGCGTGGGTCCGGGCAGAACCTCGTTGCCGGAGGGCTGGGAACCGGGGCCGGCACTGTCCGGGGATGCCAACTGGCCGGAGCGATCAGACGGTTCGATGGCGGATTCCAGCGCGTCCTCAAACAGCGTCGCCAGGTCGGTCGGACTCGCTTTTCATCTCGAATCCCGTCAGGGTGACGACCATTGTGCCATCGCGTTCGGAGATGTTGATACTTGTCCACGACCCACCGAAGTGCCCCTGCAACCGCTCAATGAACTCGTTGATGGCATCGGTGGGATACGGATCCGGTTCGGGTTCGGCAACGGCATCGTACCCGGGCTCGGTGACGATGTCGTAGGAGCACGCGGCGGCAACCCCCAGCGCGATGGCCGCAATGAGCGTGCGCGGCCACCGCAAACCCGGGTGGCGCCGACAATCGCGTGGCTCGTTCATCTTGCCAATCTTTTCTGCATTTGCACCGGAGACCTGGACGCGTTGCCGCAGGTCGTCCGGTGCGCTTGGGCCCGCTCACCGCACCCGCGCAGCCACCTCCGCCCGCCGCATCTCGATCAAGCCGCGCCCGGGGTCCAACTCGTCGATCTCGGCAAGAATGCGGTCGTAGAGCTCCAGCGCCCCCTCCAGATCGCCCCGGGCCTCTCGCAGACGCGCCCCCTGCGCCAGCGCGTCCCGAACCTGGAAGTCGAGTTCGGCGCGGTCGGCCAGACGCTCGTAGAGATCTTCGGCCAGCGTGGTGCGGCCCGCGTCCTCGGACACCGCCGCCAGGAGCACCGCTGCCTGTGCGCCAAGAGGATCGCCCACATCGCCCGCGATCGGTTCCAGCACCTCGGCGGCTGCGTCGTAGTTGCCCTGGTCGGCGCTGATTTGCGCGAGCGCCACCCGGGCCTCGTCCGCAAAGGGCGTGCCGGAGAAGCGCTCCAAGTACAGCTCCAGGTCGGCCTGCGCTCCCTCCTGGTCGCCCATCTCGCGCCGCTGCTGAAGCTCCTCGAGCTGCGCCGCCGCCGTCACATTCAGCGTCTCGCGATAGTCGCGGTAGTAGATAAGCGCCGCCACGGCGATGGCCACAACGACCGTGCAGAGGGTGAGAACGGGCCGGTTCCGCTGCGCCCAGTGCGTGACTTCGACCGTGCGGGCGACGAAGACGTCTTCCTTGGTGAGTGGATCCTCGGGCTTCGGCTCTCCGGTGCCCGGCTTGCGATACTTGGACATGAGTGATCCTGGGAGTGTGATGGGGACTCGTGGCTTGAATGAATGAAGACTAATCGCCCGCCGGCCAGGGGGTCAACGCGCCAGGGCCAATGGCCTTCAGCAGACCACAGCGGCCAGCGCCGCCGCGTCGATGTTTCCCCCCGAAATGACGACCGCCGCTCGGCCCCGGGGACGGTACCCCGACCTCAGCGCGGCCACCCCGACCGCGCCCCCGCCCTCCACCACAAGGCGGCAGCGATGGAAGAGCGTCCTCACGGCTGCCCGGACCTGGCACTCCTCCACCACCACGTGCCCGGCCACGAGCCGGCTCACGGCCGCGAAGGTGTACCGGTTCGGGGCGCCGATTCCACCGGACAGCGCCGATGCGATCGTGTCGCGGTCCGGGAGCGAGAGCGGCCGTCCCGCCTCGATGCTGCGGACCATGACCGGGGCGCGGCTCGCCGAAACCGCCACCACGCGAACGTCCAGCTCGCGCGCCGCCAGCGCCATCCCCGCCGCCAGTCCGCCCCCCGAGAGCGGGACGATCACCTCTTCCACCCCGGCCACCTGTTCGGCGATCTCGGCCATGACCGTTCCCTGCCCCTCGATCACGGCTGCGTCGTCGAAGGGGTGAACCAGGGCGCGGCCGCGCTCCGCCGCGATCCCGGCCGCCCGCTCCTCGGCGGCGTCGTAGCCGCCCGTGCAGCGCACCACGGCCGCCCCCGCCCCGGCGATGGCGCGCACCTTCAGGGGATCGGCCCAGTCCGGGACGCAGATGGTGGCCGCGATCCCGAGCCGCGAGGCCACCTCGGCCACCGCGCGGCCATGGTTGCCGGACGAGGCCGCGACCACGCCCCGCCGCCGCTCCCCCGCGCTCAGCGCCAGGATGCGGTTGGCGGCGCCTCTCACCTTGAAGGATCCGGTCCGCTGCAAGGATTCCAGTTTGAGCGCGACGCGAACCGGGCCGGCGGGCGCTTCCCCAAGGGATGGCTTCCCCTTCGACGCTTCGCCAAAGCGCGCCTCGATCACCGGCGTGCGCCACGCGATTCCCCGCAGGCGGCGGCGGGCGGCGGCAAAATCGGGGGTGGGGAGTCTGCCGGTGGGGATCATCGGGTTGAGAGGCTGCACAAAGGCACCCTCCGGCCCCTGCGCGGGCCGGCCCGAATGCGTGCGGCAGAGCGATGGCGCGCGCGCAACCCCTGTGCGCTCCTGGCTGTGAACGGTGGCGGCGCTACGAGATGATCCTCTGGCCCTCGATCAGCTTCACGATCCAGAGCCCCGAGTTCAAGTCCGAGGTAAAGATATGCCCCTTATGGATTTGCGCGCCCCATGTCATGCCCCAGTTGGGCACCGTCGAAGCGCCGTCGATCGTCTTGAGAATCGCGATCTCGCGTCCTTGGCGGTAGAGATCGCCGCGCAGCTCGCCCGAGATGTCCACCACTCGTAGTCCCGCCTGGTAGTAGCCGATGTAGAGCCGTTCGCCCTCCACCCAGATGTTGTGCGCCCCGGCCTCCGGAACCTCGTAGCGCGCCACCTCGCGGGGGTTTTCGGGGTCTTCCATGTCGAGCACGTGAATGTATCCGCGGGCCTCGATCGGGGCGTCGGCGTCCCAGTCGTCGGGGAAGATTTCGTCGCCCACAAAGAGATACCGCCCCGCGCGCCAGGCCGTGTGCGTGTTTCCGACCGGATAGCTGAGGCGCGAAACGAAGGCCGGTTCGGTGGGGGTTCCCCCGTGCGTGCCCGCGCCCACATCGAGCATGACGACGCCGTCGTCCCAGTAGGAGAGGTAGGCGTAGCCCTCCTGAACGATCACGTCGTGCAGCGATTTGCCCGCGTGCGGCGGCAGTCCCCAGCGCCCGGCCTCGTCGGGGTTGGCGGGATCGGAGATGTCGATGATGTGAATGTCGCTGGTGCCGTTGTGGACGGCGTAGACCAGATCGCCTTCGATCCAGACATTGTGCACGCCGCCGGGAACGGTGCGCTTGTACTCGGAGAGGATGGCGGGATGCGCGGGATCGGACAGGTCGAGGATGACGATGCCGTTGCGCCGGTCGGAAGCGCCCTCGCGGGTGAGAATTCCGATGCGGTTGTTGGGATGAATCTTGACGTCGTTGATGCGCCGGGCGTCGAGTTGCACCGAATCGGTGAGGACGGGGGCCGCGGGATCGGTGACGTCCCACGCCTTCATCCAGTCGTACATGAAGGTGCCGACGTAGGCGTAGTCGCGCCCATTTACGCCCTCGAAGACCCAGGTGTCGCCGGAGTGATGATCGGCCGCCGCGCCGCGCCCGACCCGAACCAGCTCGGCTTCCTCGATCCGGGGAGTGACCTCGACCGAACCCGTCACGGCCCTGCCTTCGCCATAGAGCGCGGTGATGCGGTAGCTGCCCGGTTCCTCGGCCACGAAGACGCCCCGGGAGCCCTCGGCTTCGATCTGGGCCCCTGCCCCGCCGACGCTCCACTCGGGGTAGAGGGTGGCGCCGCCGACCGCCTCGAAGCGGATGACGTCGCCGGTGCGGGCGCGGGCGGTTGCGGGCTCAAGGGCGACCGGGCCGGGATCGCCGGCGCTGACCTGGAGGGGGACGATGGCGAGCGCCTGCCCGGAGCGCGCCGTGATTCCGACATGCCCGGGAGCGCGTGCGTAGACGCGTCCCGTACCGTCCACCCCGGCGACCGTCTCGTCGCTGGAGGAGAAGGAGAGCGCGGGCGCGGCCACGATCTCGCCGCTCTGGTCGGTGGCCACTACGCGGACCGGGGCGCTGGTTCCGGCCACCAGGACCGAGGCGGGAAGCGAGGCCTCCAGCGCGGCGACCGGCAGAGCGTTCACGATCACGGCGGCGAAGCTCATCACATTCCCGGAGCGCGCCGCGATCCGTCCCTCGCCCGGCGCGACCGCGGTAACGGTGCCGTCCGGCGCGATCGCCACGACCTCCGGCGTAAGGGTGAGCCAGCGCAGCGGCGCGTCCCCGAGGACGGTTCCGGCATCGTCGAGGACGGTGGCGGCAACGGTGGCCGCCTCGCCGGTCTCCAGCGTGAGCCGCGAGGGCTCGATCTCGATGCGGCCGGGTGCGGCCTGCGCCTGCGCGGTGGCCAGCGCGATCAGGAGTGCGCCTGTGGTCATGGGGGGATTCTCCGGTGGTGTGGCGGGGTGGGGTGCGGGTGGGGAATGGCGCTCGGGCGTGGGCGCGGCAGGTGAGGTGGATGGCAGGGTGTTTCACGCCGCGGCCCGGTAGAGGCGAGCGCCCGGTGCAAGTTAGCGGGGATTGGCTGCGCGACAAATCGGGGGTGGATGATGTACGCCGAACAGGCACCCCTTGCCCCGGACCTCCGCTCGCGACGAAGTTATCGGTCGCCGCGGCTGGCCCCGGAGCTTCCACGATCCGTTCGCAAGTCCGAATGGCGGGCGGGATTTTCGGGCGGCGCGGCACAGCAGTCCCCGTAGCTCAGGTGGATAGAGCGACTGCCTCCTAAGCAGTAGGCCCCAGGTTCGAGTCCTGGCGGGGACATTGGGGATTCCTGACGTCTCGGGGTTCCCGGGTCGCCGGGCGGGTGATCTTATCGTTCCTGGTGGGCGCCGGTCCGCTTGGCAATGAGAGCGGCGATTGCACCGGACGAGGAGTGGTTCGGACAAAGCCTATTGTCGCGGAGTACTCCCCATTTCATACACCTCCACGAACTCCACGTCAAGATCGTCCCGGCGCAGCACCGCGATCCGTCCGTGCGCCACATCGAGCACCTCATGGGGCTGGCTCGTTACGGCGACGGTTTCCTCCAGCCACCGGGGGGACAAGACCGGAAGACGCACGCGTGCCACCGGCCTACCATCCGGATCGAGGATCGTCCACCGCCGCAATCGATCGGCCAGCTTTGGGTAGTCCCCGATCCAGATCCTTGCATCGGAATCAATGCTGATTGCACCAAAGGCGGGATATGTATCCCGGATCGTGGACCGCGCCAGCCTCTCGCGCCAGACCGCCCGATAGTCTTCCGGGAACATCGCGAGGAAGCGTTCCGTCCACTCGTCCTTCTCATTCGACGAAACCCGGCGTTCGGAGATTCCGCCGCGAATTCGGGTGACGGGCTCCGCGTCCCGGTACAGGGTAAGGTCCAGGGAATCGTTCGTGCCCACAAGCGCGTGGCGCCCCCGGCCCGCGAAGAGCGCGGTGAGACCGAAACCAACCGGATCCCAGTCCGCCGCCGCGACAAAACGCTCCTTTCCGGCCCACTCCCCGAGAGTATCAACGATCTCCCCCGCTACGTTGCCTAGGACGAGGAAGACGGGGCCGCGCTGCAACCTGGCGGGCAGAATCGGGCGCGTCTCCAGAGCCGCGAGGACTTCGCCGCTCCCCAGCAAACCGAGTGGCGCCGCCGCCCCCAACCCGGCCCCCTGATCCAACCGCCAAATGCGGGTCACTTCGCCCCTGGAGTTCAAGACCGTAAAGCGCCGCTGGCGACGATCGAAGGCAAACGGCATGCCATCCACACCAACCCCGATCCGCTCAATCCAGGCGTATTCCCCCGGCCCTTCCCCCTCGCCGCCCGAGCGAGCGCGAATGCTCCCGTCGCCGTTGAGGAAGACCAGCTCGCGCGAACCTCCGTCAGCGATGATCATGGCCGAGTCCGGCAGGAATACAGCTCCAGCGATCCGATCAAGAAAAAGGTCGGAAAGAGCGGCCGTGGAATGGATCAGCCGCAATTCGACCTCGGGAAGATCGAGATCGTGCACATCGGGGATCCGCACGATCTCCACACCCGCGGAATCGATCCTCGACGCACCCGCGACCGGCTGTTTCGCCGGCTCATGATCGCACGACAAGTGCGTGGCCGAGAGCGCGACCAAAGCACCGAAGCGGGAACATCTTGACATTGGCATCGCCATCCGAAAAGGCTAACGAAGTGTGCGGAAGGAAATCAAGAGTGCACGGAAGGAAATCAGCACGGAAGGAAATCAAGAGTGCGGAAGGAAAATCGCAAAGCGCGGACCCTGCCCGCTTCTCCATGCGACGCGAGCCTTGTCACTGCGTAGTGCCCGCCCGCTTCCCACACCACCCCAACCCCATCACAATCGCCGCCCCCGCCACAAAAAGGAGCCCCGCCGCCACCGTTCCCGGCTCCCCCGGCAACGGCCAGCGCACCACCTCCGCGCCCGACGGGGCGATTTCCACGAAGGGCCACAGCTTGCGTAGCGATCCGGTCATCAGGCCGGCCAGGATGGCCAGGGTGATGTCGCGCCAGCGGGCGAAGAGGCGTTTCAGGATGCGAACGAAGGTAAGGAGGCCGGTGGCGAGCGCCAGAACGAAGACTCCGGTCTGGAGGGCGGCGGCGGGATCGCGATAGAAGACGAGCGCGTCCAGCGTGTAGAGGACGAAGTGGTAGAGCCCGAGGATCAGGAGCACGAACGATCCGGAGATGCCGGGCAGCACCATGGCCGAGATGGCAAGCAGGCCGGCGGCGAAGAGCCAGACCAGAGCCGGATCGCGGCCCCCCGCGAGAGCACGGTCCTGGTAAACGGTTGCCGGCAGCGGGGATTCGCCGACAACGAGCGATCCGGGGGTAAGGTTGCCGTCCGCACCCGCCATCCGCGCGACGATCTCGAGCTCCATGCGCATCCGGCCGGCCGGAATGGGGTTTGCGGCGGCGGCGCCGAAGGCGATGTCGGGGCGCAGCCCGTTTCCGGGGGCGACCAGGGTGAGGGTTTGGCGGGTGAGGGCGAGGCCGGCGGGCGCGGGAGCCTCGAATTCCAGCGCGACGGTGCCGCGGGCATGGCCGCCGGAGGGCTCGGGTAGCGCGACGAACCAGGCGGTGGCGGCGGCCGCGGCCAGGGCGAGGAACCAGCGGGAGGCCGTGCGTCGTTCGATCCGGCGAAGGGGAACCGAGACGGAGGCGAGGACCAATCCCAGGAAGAAGGCGCGCATCTCGGCCGGGTGGGAGGACAGGAGCTCCGGAAGGGTCCGTGTGGCCACCAGGAGCGCAGGGAGCATTCCGGTGGCCAGCGCAATCAGAAGAAGGAGACGGCGGGCGTCGCGTCCGTCGGGATGGGCGTCGAGGAGATCGGGGCGGCGCAGCCCGGCCAGCATCGTGCGGAGGAAGGATCCGCTGCGCAGGAGCCTCGGCGTCCGCGGGCCCAGGCTCGCCACGGCGTCCACCAGACGGTCGTAGATTCCCAGCACCAGCGCGATCGTCCCCCCGGAGACCCCCGGAACCACATCGGCCATCCCCATCAGGAAGCCGCGTGCGGCGTTGCCGAGCCAGCGCTTCATGACGTCGTCACCCCCGCTTCACCCCGCCCCGCCGCCTCTCCGCGCGCCCCGCCACCCGGTCCCGGCGCCAACCGCAGGTTCCATCCGCGTACCTCCTCCATCCGGCGGTAGCTGGTCAGATCCAGGTGCAGCGGTGTGATCGAGATGTACCCCTCCTCGATCGCGCGATAGTCGCACTCGGCCCCCCCCTTCCATTGCAGGGTTCCTCCGCCGATCCAGTAGAACTCGCGTCCCGCGGGATCGGGTGCGCGCTGGATCGAGTCGCGGTAACGCCTCATTCCCAGGTTCGTAACCCGGACGCCCCGCACCTCGGCCGGAGCGAGCGGTGGGAGGTTGATGTTCAGCAGCTCATGGTTGGGGATTCCCTGCGCCACGATCTGCCGCAGCAGTTCGGCGACCACCGGCTGCCACCCCTCCAACTCCTCCACACTCCGTCCCGTGTAGGAAAAGGCGACCGCCGGCACCCCCAGAATCGTAGCCTCCGTTGCCGCGGCGACCGTCCCCGAATAGAGGACATCTTCGCCCATGTTGGCCCCGGCGTTGATCCCCGACACCACCAGATCGGGGGGCGGGCGCAGTAGCTCGTTGACGGCCAGAATGACGCAATCGGTCGGGGTTCCATCGACGATGGTCGTGCCGTCATAGGTCTTGCGGGTCCGGAGGGGGCGATGAAGGGTGAGCGCATTGCTTGACCCGCTCTGCTCCCGGTCGGGCGCCACGATGTCCACCGAACCGATCTCGTGCGCCGCTTCGGCCAGGACCCGGATTCCCGGCGAGAGGTAGCCGTCGTCGTTGGTGCAGAGGATTCGCACTACGGCGCCGAAGGCTCTTTGGACGCGTGTGGAGCGGCCTCGGCTGCGGGCGCGGCCAGATCCCGGCGCAGGGCGCGCAGCTCTGCGCGAATCGTCGCCATGAGCGCGGGCCCGGCATTCACCTTGCGGCGGTCGGCGATTTCTCCATCGCTGCGCATCTTCTCCAGCTCCTTGCGGGCACCGGCGATCGTGAACCGCTTCTCGTGGAGGAGTCGCCTGATCAGGAGAATCGTCTCGATTTCATGCGCGCGGTACACCCGGTTGCCGCCGCTGTTCTTGTTCGGCGAGAGGACGCTGAACTGGCTCTCCCAGTAGCGTAGCACATGAGGCTTCAGACCGGTCAGGTCGCCGGCCTCGCTGATCGAGTAGTAGGTCTTGCGGACGATCGGTTCCACGGCTCTCCTCGCCTTCCGCCCGGCGGGTTACGCTCCTTGTCCCGGGCTGCGCTCGCCCGCGGGAGGATCCATTCCTTGCCGGGCCGCGTGCGACTCTCTCCGCATGGCCAACGTGCTCCCGGCGCGGCTCAGCTCCCGGCAGAAAAGGTATCAGCGTTCTCCGGCTTCGGTTCGCGGGTCATCAGACGGTGCAGCGCCTCGTTGGGGTCGGCTCTCCCGGCCACGATCCGGTGCACCTCGGCCGAGACCGGCATCTCCACTCCGAGCCGCCCGGACAGGCGGTGGACGGCGCGGGCCGTCGCCACCCCCTCGGCGACCGTGCGCTTCTCGCCCAGAATCTCCTCGATGGTGCGGCCGCGCCCCAGCTCGTAGCCGACGGTGCGGTTCCGGCTCAGTCCCCCCGTGCAGGTAAGGACCAGATCGCCCATCCCGGCAAGTCCGGCAAAGGTGGCGCTCTCGGCCCCCATCGCCACGCCCAGGCGGCTGATCTCGGCCAGGCCGCGCGTCATCAGCGCCGCCACCGCGTTGTATCCCAGCTCCAGTCCCGCCGCCACCCCCGCGGCCAGGGCGATCACATTCTTCAGTGCTCCCCCCAGCTCCACCCCGATCACGTCCGCGTTGGTGTAGACGCGAAAGCGGTCCGTCTGGAAGAGCCTCTGCATCCGGAGCCGCGCCCGCTCGGAACGGCTCGCGACGACCACCGCGGTCGGGGCGCCGGCGACGACCTCGCGGGCAAAACTGGGACCGGAGAGCACGCACAGGCGGCGCATCCGGTCCGGGGACAGAACGCCGGCGAAAATCTCGTCCATGCGGCGGAGCGTTGCGATCTCGATTCCCTTTGACGCGCTCACCACCGTCGCATCCGGAGGAATGTGAGGCGCGGCCCCGGCGAGCACGGCGGCGGAGTACTGCACCGGACAGACCCAGACCACGACCTCGGCGTCCGCCAGCGCGGTGGGCAGCGAGGTAGTCAGCGACAGCCTCTTGCGGTCGAGCGCCACCCCTTCCAGGTAGAGCGCGTTCTCGCCCCGCCGCCGGAAGGAATCCACCACCTGCCGTTCGCGCGCCCAGAGCCGCACCCGGGCGCCCCGCAGCGCCAGATGGTTGGCCAGAGTCGTTCCCCACGCTCCCGCGCCGACGACCCCGACCCGCGTGGGAGTACCCTGCCGCTGCGACCGTGCGGTCATCCCTCACCCCCGTCTCTTCCGCCCACCGACGGCTCCCTTCCAGTCCGGAGCCTCCGGATATTCGAGCGGTGCGTCCAGATCACGAAGGCGGCCATCCCGGTGAGGAAGACCAGGAGCGGGCCCTGGGGCGGATCCACGCTTCCGGCCGCGAGCCGGGGAAGCGCCACCGCGGCCAGGGGAACCGAGAGCGCGGCGGCCATCGAAGCCACCGAGACCTTGCGGGCAGCCAGCAGCACGACGATCCAGGAGACGATCCCCACAACCGCGGCCAGGGGCGCAACGGCGAGGAGAACTCCGGCACCGGTGGCGACCCCTTTCCCGCCGCGAAAGCGCACCCAGAGCGAGAAGGAATGGCCCAGGATCGCCGCGGCTCCATAAACGACGCCCCACGAGGCCGCCTCGCTGCCGTCGAGTTGGGGGAACCAGAAGGCGGGAACGAACCCCTTGAGGACATCGAAGAGACCGACCGGAATCGCCGCGCCCCAGCCCAGATTGCGTTGCACATTGGTGGCGCCCAGGTTGCCGCTTCCCAGGGTGCGGAGATCCTTGCCGTAGAAGACCAGGGCGGTCCAGTGCGAAGCGGGAATCGATCCGGCCAGGTAGGCGGCGACGACGAGAGATGCGAGAATCGGGAACGCCTGGGTCATGAGTCGCGTGTGCTCTTGCGGAGGCGGATGCGAAGGGGTACGCCGGTGACGTCCCAGCGGTCGCGCAGCGCGTTGGCGAGGTAGCGGCGATAGTGGGTGGGAATCGCGTCGGGAAGGTTCGCGAAGAGGACGAAGGTGGGGGGACGGGTGTCGGCCTGGGTTGCGTACTTGATGCGCACCGGGCGCCCGCGGGAGTGCGGCGGGGGAAGGCGGCGAACGATCTCGGCCACCACCTCGTTGACGCGCGCGGTGTTGATGCGAAGGTTGCGCCGTTCATGCACGGCCAGCACGAGGTCAAGGGTGCGGCGGGCCCGCAGTCCGGTGAGCGCCGAGGCGAAGAGGAAGGGAATGTGCGCCAGGAAGGGGGTCCGCGCCACGGCCTGCCGCCGAAAGTCCTCCGCGGTACCGGTTTCCTTCTTTACCAGATCCCACTTGTTGCACATGACGACCAGTCCGCAACCCGCTTCCCAGGCGGCTTCGGCCACCCTGACGTCCTGCACATGGAGTCCCTGGGCGGAGTCCACCACCACCAGGCAGACATCGGCTTCGCGCACCACTCGCTCGGTGCGGAGCCGGCTGTAGTACTCGACCGAATCGCGGATGCGGGCGTGGCGGCGCAGTCCGGCGGTATCGACGAAGGTGAGCGCGTGGCCATGATAGTTCATGGTGAGGTCAACCGGATCGCGCGTGGTTCCCGGTTCGGCGCTGACGACCACGCGGTCCTCGCCGAAGAGACGGTTCACAAGGGTGGACTTGCCCGCATTCGGCTTCCCGATCACCGCGATGCGAATGTCGCCCGCGCGCGGCTCCTCCGATTCGCCGGGAAGGTGCGGGAGCAGGGCGTCGAGGAGGTCGCCGAAGCCGCGGCCCGAGATCGCGCTCACCGGGTGGGGAGCGCCCATGCCGAGTGCCCAGAAATCCAGATGTGTGATCGCGTTGGGGAGATTGTCCACCTTGTTGACGGC
Organism: Longimicrobiales bacterium; assembly: GCA_965213665.1. Taxonomy (GTDB): domain Bacteria; phylum Gemmatimonadota; class Gemmatimonadetes; order Longimicrobiales; family Gaopeijiaceae; genus Bin94. The sequence goes on along the minus strand of CBDBZW010000003.1, from coordinate 1,278,493 downwards.
GAGGAGGACCGGTCGCGCGCTTCGCCGCAGCACCTCCGCCAGCCGCTCGTCGAGGGGGTGGATGCCGGTACGGGAATCGACCAGGAAGACCACTGCGTCGGCCTCCTGCACGGCGGTCATGGCCTGTTCCCGGATAAGGCGGTCGATTTCGCGGTCGGAGCCCTCGACCACGCCGCCGGTGTCTACCACCAGGAAGCGGCGTCCCGTCCACTCGGCCTGTCCGAAGTTGCGGTCGCGCGTCACCCCGGGCGAGTCGTCCACGATCGCGATGCGGCGGCCGACCGCGCGATTGAAAAAGGTGGATTTTCCGACATTGGGGCGTCCCACCACGGCCACGACCGGGAGCGCCATCCTACCCGCACTCATCTCCGGCGGCGACCCGGTTGCCCACACCCGCCGGGTTCGCGGTCGCCCCGCCCATGATCGTCTCGACCAGCTCGTCTCCGGTGCGCACCCGAGCGGGGGCCAGCCGCGCGGCCAGTTCGCCGAGCGCGAAGCCGTCGATGAAGAGGCCGTCGTCGTTCAGGGCGGTGGCCGGGAGGAGGATGAGGTCGCCGCCGCGGGGATCGGGGAGGCTGGCAGCGATGTCGCGGCCGGGAAGCAGTCCCGCCACCGTCACGGTGGGCCCGAAGTAGCGGTTTTGCACCGGCGTGACCTCGACGCGGCTTCCGGTCCGCTCCGCGATGCAGGGCGCGAAGTCCTCGAACCAGGGGGTCATCGAGGCGCCGGTCACGATTCGGATCCGTTCCACACCCGGCAGCGGCGCCAGCCGTCCGCTACGGGCCGCAAAGGAGTCCAGGAGGGTGCGCACCGCCCCTACCCCGTTCTCGCGCAGCGGCCAATCGTCGTAGTAATCCCCCGGAGGCAGATACATTTCCGCGATCAGGAAGAGCTCATCGGCCGCATAGCACCAGTGGGTGCCGCGTTCGCGCATGGCGGCGGCGCGGATTCCCTCGGTCTGGCGAATGGCGCGGCGGGCCTCGTGCGGCAGCAACAGTCTCACCGGACGCCCCAGGTTGTAGCGGGTCAGTCCCACCGGCACCACCGAGAGAGAGAGGACCCCCGGCCCCAGCGCCTTCAGATCGCGAATCGTGCGGTCCAGCTCATCGCCGTCGTTCCATTCGGGGCAGAGGACGACCTGCGTGTGCACCTCAAGGCCGGCCCCGAGCAGAGTGGCGAGCTGGTCGAGGATGAGCCCGGCCCGGTCATTCTTCAGCATCCGCGCGCGCAGCCCTGGATTCGTCGTGTGGACACTCACGTAGAGGGGCGAGATGCGCTGGTCGACGAGACGCTGGAGTCCGCGCGGTCCCAGGTTGGTGAGGGTGACGTAGGAACCGTAGGTGAAGGAAAGGCGGAAGTCGTCGTCGCGGAGCCAGAGGGGTGCGCGGGCGTCGGGCGGGTTGCCGTCGATGAAGCAGAAGACGCACTCGTTGGCGCACTCGCGCACGGTGTCGCGCGCCGGAACGATCCCCAGACTCTCCGCGGGATCGCGCGAAACCTCGCAGAGGAGGGGAGTTCCATCGGGTTCGACCACCTCAATCGCGAGCTCTTCGCCGGCGGTCATGAAGTGGAAGTCGATCGAATCGCGGACCCGCTCGCCATTCACCTTGAGGATGCGCGTACCGATGCGGAGTTCCAACGCCTCCGCGATCGAGCCCGCGCCGATCTCTCCGATGCGCACCACTTCGCCGTAGCTCCTCGCGCTCCCAGGACGCCCTTCCCCTTCCGCCGTGGCCGCCCTTCGCGCGCGCCCTCAGCGGTGGCGGGAGAGCATCTCCTGGAAGAGAATGTGATTGCGGACCGACTCCCAGGTGTAGCGTGTCGACAAACTGCTCACGGTGACCAGCGTCGAACTCCGAACCAGGGACTCCAGGAGCTCCACCGCGCTCTCCACATCGCCGAGCTCGGCGTAGGTCTGTGCCCACCGGCGTTGCACCGAAGGGCGCTCGTCGTCGCTGACCGACATCGACATTGCGGTCTCAAGAGCGGCGCGGGCGTCGGCCATGCGTCCGGCCCGGGCCAGGTTGCGCGCGTACTGTCCGTGCCAGTTGGCCTGCGCGTCGGGATTCGGCAACTCCAGGGGATTCCGGTCCCACGCCGCGACCAGTTCGCCCCAGAGGACGCGCGATTCGTGCTGGCGCCCCGCCACTCGGTGGACCCACGCCTTCTCCGCCAGGCAGGCGCAGCGGTATTCCTCGTCGGGATGGTCCTCGCGGAAGCTCAGGATCATCTCGTCGTACTCGCCGCCGATCAGCAGCTCCGGAAAGTTGCTGATGACCGAGGCAATCTGCTGCGGACTCATGCGAATGCGCCCGAGGGCGTCGCGAAAGGCGCGCTGCATTCCGTTGACGCCGCGCCCCGAGGCCAACGCCTGGTAGATCTTCTCGGTGACCCACGCGTTGTCGACCTGTTCGAGGGCCTCCGTTGCCCGCGCCAGCAGATCCTCGGCGGCGGCGTCGTCTCCCAGGAGCCGCGCGGCGGAGGCGCCCCGCATCAACACGCCGAAATCAACCGACCCTTCGGCCTCCCGGACGCGTTGCGAGAGTTCGGCGGCGGACGTCTGGCCGTTGGCCATCGCCGGAAGCGCCAGAGAGAAAAGGGCGAACAGAAGAAGGAAACGACGCATGGCTGCCTCCGCGGGTTGAAGTGAATGGTTGATGCCCGTCAAGCTACGGCGCCCTGCCCCCCCGGCGCCAATCGGGGGGCGGCCCAGAGCGGGAGACGGGACTCGAACCCGCGACCCTCAGCTTGGGAAGCTGATGCTCTACCAACTGAGCTACTCCCGCTGGAGGATGATCAACCCCCGGGCGGAGGATTCAGCACCTCGTAGTAATATCCGATCACGTCTTCGTCGCTTGAGAAATCGCCGCGGAAGGCCTGCGCCACATCCCGGTCCGGAACGGTAACCTGGATGTCGGTGGTTCCGATCTCCGCGCCATCCATGCCATTGAAGTGGACCCGAATGGTGATGTTCTCGCCGGGGGAAAGGGTGACGTTGACCAACTCGCCGACGATCGACGCACCCCCGCTGCTCGGCTGAAGCTGGCTGCCCGCGAGATGGAAGGACAGGTTCTCGCCCCGGTTGTAGATGTCTGTGGCTTCATCGCTGGTTCCGGCGTCGATGAGCGCCCGGGCGAGGATGGTGTAGCTGTCCTTGTTCCACTCGTCGATCTCCAATAGCAGGCGCGCGACCGGTACCAGTTCTTCCCACGCCTCCGCCTCGAAGAGCGACTGCGCCCAATTGAAGACCGCATCGCGGTTCTCCGGCGCGATCTCGACGATTTGGCTGAAGGCCTCGGCGGCGCGGTCGAAGACTTCGGCCTGGTAGAGTCCGATGCCGATGTTCATGTATTCGCGGAGACCGAGCTGCTCGGCCGCCTCAAGGAGTTCGTCGTAGATCGCCTGGGCCTCTTCGGGCTTGCCCGCCATGGACAGGACACTTGCCAGGTTGGAGCGCGCCGAAATGTCGGTCGGATTGTCGGCGAGGTACTCGCGCCATGCGGCTTCGGCCTCTTCGAAGCGCTCCGCGGTGGCGAGAAGCGTGGCCCGGTTGGTGGTCACGCTTGCCTCGCGCGAGCTCCAGTCAGCCGCGTTCGCGCTGTCGGCCATTGCGGTGGCCGGGCCCCGGATAACCTCCAGCGCCAGGGCGTAGGCGTCGATGGCGTCGTCTACGCGGCCCGCGTTGTTGTAGCTGACGCCCAGGTTGATCAGGGCTTCCGGGCGCTGCCGCGGGAAGATCATCTCGGCCGATTCCAGGAGTGCGATCCCGGTCTGGTGGTCGCCGGCGTCCAGCGGGATGATCGCCTCGTTGAAGAGTAGGACCCAGGCCTGTTCGCGCTCCACGCGGATGTCCTGGTCGTAGGCCGGGTACAGATCGAGGGCGCGGTTCAGGAGAGTGTCCGCTGCGGCGTAGTCCCCCAGGCCGATCTGAGCCCGCCCGGCCAGGAAGTAGCCCAGAGCATTGGCCGTGTCGTTGGCGATCGCGTTGAGGGCGGCGTCAAGCGCCTCGCTGTAGCGCTCGGGCATCCCGAGCGTCTGAGCCTGCGTCAGGAAGAGCTCGGCGCTGCGCGTGAGGTCGTTCTCGCCGGGCGCTCCCGGAGCTCCGCCTCCGCCTCCGCCCGAGGCGCATCCGGAGGCTGCGAGAATCCCGGCGGCGGACAGCGTGAGTGCAAAGCTGGTTCTGGTCACGGCACCTTAACTCCTTTGAGTGTTTTCCGGGTTGAAGGGCGGCCCCGGGGAATGCAAGATCCCCGCAGGACCCGCTTGTGGCAAGTTGCAAATCTATCGGCGGCGGGAAGCGCGGTCAAAGTCCCCGTGTGCCGCCGCCGCCCGCCCCCCCGCCCCGGGGCGCAAGACTCACCCCGGTGGGCCCTTCAGGAAGTCCAGGATGCGGGCCCCCATTGCCTCGCTGAAACCGGGCACGCGACCGATCTCCGCGGCCGAGGCCTCGCGCACGCCGCGCACCGATCCGAAGCGCGAAAGGAGCGTCTGCTGCCGCCTCGGCCCGATGCCGGGAATCTCGCCCAGCCGGGAACGCACGGTTCGGCGCGACCTCAGCTTCCGGTTGTAGCGCAGGGCGAAGCGGTGGGCCTCGTCGCGGATCCGCTGCAGGAGATGCAGAGCGGGCGCGGCGCGCGGAATGCGGATGCCGGCCCCGTCCCCCGGAACGAAGACGGTCTCCTCGCGCTTGGCCAGGGCGGCGAGGGCGATCCCGTCGATTCCCAGCTCGCCCACGGCCGCGTCCGCGGCGCCGAGCTGTCCCTTTCCCCCGTCCACCACCACCAGATCCGGAAGCCGCTCCCCTTCCCGCTCCAGACGGTCCAGATGACGGCCGACGGCCTCCTGCATCGAGCGGTAGTCGTCGTTTCCCCAGCCGCCGCGAATGCGCATGTGCCGGTAACCGCTCTTGACGGGCGCACCATTCAGGAAGGTGACCGCGCCCGCAACCACTTCGGTCCCCTGGGTGTGCGAGATGTCGAAGCAGACGATCAGGCGGGGCACCACCTTCAGCCGCAGCCGCTCCTGGATCTCGTAAAGGGCGTCGTCGGCGCCGGGCCGCGGCCCCCCGCCCTGCCGCACCTGCTCGTCCAGGGCACGGCGTGCGTTCGCGTTCGCGAGTTCGACCAGACGCACCTTCGCTCCACGCTGCGGAGTGTGCAGCGCCACCCGGCGTCCGGCCCGTTCAGCGAGGATCTCCTCGACCAGCGCGCGGTCCGCAAAGTCGCCCGGAAGGAGGATTTCGCGCGGGAGGGCGTCGCCGGGGTCGCGGCCCCCGGAGAGCCAGATGTGGGCGACGGCGCGCGCCAGGAGCTCGCGGGCGGGCGATTCTTCCGCTCCGGTAATGGTGTGATGGTCGCGCCCGATCAGCACTCCGCCCCGGATCCGCAGGGTGGTGGCCACCGCCAGCATGCCATCGCGGGCCAGTCCGATCACATCCTGGTCGCCACCGCCCACGCGCTGAACCCGCTGTTGCTTCGCAATGCCGTCCAGGCCGGCGATTACGTCGCGCCAGGAAGCGGCCCGCTCAAAATCCATGACGGCGGCCGCGCTGCGCATCTCTTCCTCCGCTTCGGCCTGCAGTGCGCCCACCTCGCCGGAGAGGGCCCGGATCACCCTCTTCACCTGCTCCCTGTAGTCCTCTTCCGACTGAAGTCCGGCGCAGGGGGCCGCGCACCGCCCAATATGATGATCCAGGCAGGGACGCGCCGGCTTTTCCCGCGGGAGGTGGTAGCGGCACGACCGAATGCCGTGGTTGCGCAGAAGGATTTCGAGGGCGGCGCGCACCCGTCCCACACCGGTGTAGGGCCCGAAATACCGCGATCCGTCCTGGCGGAGCCGGCGCGTGAGATGGATGCGCGGAAAGGGTTCGGCCACGGTGACGCGGATGCACGGATAGCGCTTGTCGTCGCGGAGTTGAAGGTTGAAGCGGGGCTGGTGCTCCTTGATGAGATTGGCCTCGAGGATGAGCGCTTCGGCCTCGGAACCGACCACCAGCGTCTCCACCGCGATCGTCCGGCGGACGAGTTCGCGGATCCGTAGCGGGATTCCCTTCGCCTGCGAGAGGTAGGAGCGGACCCGGTGGCGCAGCGACTTGGCCTTCCCCACATAGAGGATCTCGCCGTTGGCGCTCCGCAGCAGATAGACACCCGGGTCGGTCGGAAGTTCGCCCACCCGCGCCGCCTCGAAGGGGAGCGCGTTGCGCAGTGCGCGTCGGGCGCCGCGGTGGCGGTGGTCAGGGGGCATCGCCGGGGTCCCGGGGTTGCCGGTCGCGCCGCCGGGCGAGCCGCTCCCGGATCCGCAGCGGGGAGACGTCCAGCGCCTCGGCAAGGGCGATGTAGGCGACCCCGAATGGGAGCAGCGCCGAGAGGGTGGCGAGGAGGGGGTGGGGGGTGGGGACGAGAGCGCGGGCGAGGATTCCCGCCGGGACCGCCGGGGCGGCCGCGACTACGGTGCGTACGGCCGTCCTCCAGGGGATCATCGCGCCTTCGACCCTGCGGCCCAGCGCACGCGCCAGGAGGGTGATTTCCAGCCAGGCCCCCGCGGTGGCTCCCAGCGCCAGCCCCACCGCCCCCATGCGGTGCCCCCCGGTCGTCCACTGGTCCAGCGGGTGCATGAGAACAAGTCCCGTGGTCAGCGAGAGCGCGATTCGCAGCCAGGCGGCGCGGGCCGGTGTGCGGGTGTCGCCCAGGGCATGGAGGGCCGCAGCGAGGATACGCGAGCTCCCCGAGGCCGGCAGCCCGAGGGCGTACGCGCCCAGCACGAACCCCACCGCCGCCGCCAGCCCCGCGTCAAACTCGCCGGCTGGAGCCAAACGCAGTATGGCGGTGATCTCGGTCCCGAAGGCGAGGTAGGCCACCGCCGAGGGAACCATCCAGAAGAGCAGCCGCGCCACCGCGTCCCGGGTTCGTCCGCGCACGGCCCCCACCTCCCCCGCCCCGTCGCGCGCCAGCTCAGGGAGCTCGGCCGCCGCGATCGACATCGCGAAGAGCGAGATCGGGAGCAGGTAGAGCGTCTGCGCGTAGCCGAGGATGGACAGCGCCCCGGTGGCGAGGAACGACGCCATCATTCCTTCCGCCAGAGCGCTCAGATTCACGGCTCCCCGCGCGGCCGCCACCGGCACGAAGTTGCGGATCACCCGGCGTACCGGCGCGAGTCCGCGGCCCAGCGAGGGAACCATCCCCCGAAGGTGCGGTGCCGCGAAGGGGAGCTGGAAAAGAAGCTGCAATGCGCCGCCGGCCAGCGCGCCCCAGGCCATCGCCATGAGAAGGCTGGTGCCCGCCAATCCGCGCCATGCGGCCGCCGCCAGCGCGGTCACGATCGCCACGTTCCAGAGCGCCGGCGCCACGTAGGAGACGAAGAAACGGCGGTGGCTGTTGAGAATCCCGAGCGCCCAGGCCGAGATCACCAGAAACGCGGTCATGGGGAAGAGAACGGGGAGGATCGCCGCCAGGATCCCGGCACTGCCGTCGCCCGCGAACCCCGGCGCGATGAGGCCGCCGATCAGTGGAGCCATCCAGGCCCCGATCGCCGCGAGTCCACCCGCGACGAGGCAGAGAATCCCCAGGATCGCCCCCGCCACCCGAGCCGCCTCCTGCTCGCGTCCCTCTTCCAGCAACCGCACATAGACGGGAATGAAGGATGCGCTCAACGCCCCTTCCCCCAGGAGATTCTGGATCACATTGGGAATCTTGAGCCCGGCCCGCCAGGCATCGGCGTGCACTCCCGCCCCGAAGAAATATCCGAGTGCGTTTTCGCGAACCAGCCCCAGAACCCGGCTGACGAGGATTCCGGCCGCGACCCGTACCGCCGCCAGCCGCTTCCTCCGCGAATCAGGAGTCTTTGCGGACACGGGCGGACCGTGCGTCGGCGCCCGATCGTTCCTCCAGGAGCTTCTGCAGGAACTGGCTCTCGTCCTCGAGCCGGTGCACATCGCGCCCGAGTCGCTCCACCTCGCCCTCCAGGAAGGTCATCCGCTCGTGGAATCCCTCCGTGCCCAGGTTGCGCTTGCCGCGCTCGAGGCGTCTTGCGAGGGCCTTTCCCATGTCGGAGTCCAGGAAGATGGCAAGAATCGGAATCAGCAGCGCCAGAACAATGATCGTGATCCACATGGAGGTATCCTACGGTCTCGGCGGAAGCGGTTCCACCCGGGTTTGGTTGCGGGCCATGGCGATGAAGTCGTCGCCGTAGCGCACCAGGTACTGAAGGGGGCCGACGATCCGGTCCTGAGGCTTCCCCCCCGGCCAGAGGTGAAGCTGCGCCCGGGAGAGCTGGCTCCATGTGATTTCGTGCCGCCGCTTGACTGCCCGCACGAGCTTTTTCTGCAGAACGCCCAGCGCACCCAGTCCCCCGTTGCGCGCCCGGGTGACGGCGCCCGCAAGGACGGGGTCGATCTCCACGGCCAGCCCCTTCAGCTCGGTGGCATGCTCGTGCACCGCATTCCGCCACCGCGTCATGGCTTCCGCCGCCGCTTCCGGCACCTGGTCCCGTGCGAAGCGGCTCAGCGACGCGGAGCCCGGCTTGATCTCGTCGATCGCCAGGGCGTGCTTGTTCAGGATTCGCGCCACCCTGGTCTCGAGCGCGACGAGCGAGGCGCGGGGGGCCACCACCGGCATCCCCAGACCGTGCCGCGCGAAGAGGCCGCCGGTCTGGGCGAAGTAGGCCAGCTCTCCGGGTCCGCCGACGTAGGCCAGATTGGGGAAGACGAAGCTCTCGACCACGGGGCGCAGCAGCACATTCGGCGAGACCTGGTCCCGGGGGCGGCGTCCTTCGGGGTGACGGTTTCCCTTCCCGGGGGAGTTTCCTTGCCACGCCGGTTGGGGATCCCTGGCCGCCGTGCCCTCAATGATCTCGATGACCCTTCTCTGCGCGATGGCGGCGCCGGAGCGGCGGAGTGTCAGCCTGCCGCCCTGGTGCTGCAGCCGGTCGCGGCCCGTTCCCGATTCCACGAAGAGATTGGCCGCACCGGGAATCAGCGGAACCTGATGCGCGTAGCCGAGTCGTTCCAGCCGGTCGCCGCACTCCCGTAGCGCCTCCGCCGACGCTTGCGGATCCTCGGCCTCGGCGCGGAGAAGGGGTCGCGAGAGCCGTTTGAGTCCCGGATTGGCGGCGTCCACGATTCCCAGCGGAAGATCCCGCAGCAGCGCGGCCAGAAAGTCACCAAAGGCGGATGCCATTGTGGCGTCCGGGGCGTAGCAGGTGCGCGCGAGCTCCATCCAGCGGTCGCGAAAGTCGTTCGCCGGAAGGGACGCCTCCAGATGGTCCAGGGCGTCGTTCACCGGGGGGCCGAGCGGAATTCGGGCCAGGCTCAGCGGCGGACCGGGGGGCGCGGCGTCCAGCGCAATCCTGCGGAGCTGGTTGGTGGTGTCGATCAGATGGGACTGGTTGGCCTCGTGCCAGTCGTGGTCCTCCGATGCGACCCAGAAGAGCGGCATGACCGGACGTCCCAGATGCGCGGACAGCGTATCCGCCAGACGGACCGCGGTCAGCGCCTTGTAGAGGCTGTAGAGGGGACCTCCGAAGAGGCCGGGCTGCTGCCCCGTGGTGACGAAGAGACCGCGTCCGGCAATTGCCCGGGCGAGGAGTTGCCGCGCGGACTTGCCCGTTGGCCGAATGACCGGCTCAAGGCGTGCCAGCGCCGCCTCCGTGACGCTGCCATCGAGTTGCCTCGCCCGCCGCTTGTAGCTCTCGATTTGAAAGGGCGATCCGGCAAAGAAGGATGCTGCTTCGTCGCGGCCGGCCAGATAGTCGCGGACCAGCCGGGAACCGCCCAGGGGCCTTCTCTCCAGATGCATCGCTACCTCGTCCCCGCTACCTGTTCACCGCTGCTCGTCCACCGCTATCGGGCGTTCGCCAGAAAGACGCAGCGGGGCGATTCGGCCGAGAGCGCCCGGCGGTCGTATCCACCGAAGCGCGGCCCGGGCTCCAGACGGGCTTCGGAGAGCATCGCGGCCAGTTCGGCGGGCCGGTACATCCGCACCCGTTCCACAAAGTTGCGAGAAGAGGCGCCTTCCGGTCCGGCAATGGTGATTCTCTTTTCCACGATTCTTCCGCCCTCGGCCAGCCGTCGTTCCTGCAGGACCTCCATCCCCGAGACGACGCGACGGTCGCGCGCGCGCAGATTGGCCGCAACCTGATCGGCGTTGAGGAAGTCGAGGAGGAACCAGCCGCCGGTGCGCAGAACTCTGCGAACCTCTCCCAGGACACCGCGGTCGTCGTCTTCGTCGGCAAAATAACCAAAGGAGGTGAAGTATGAGGTAACAACCTGGAATGCGCCCGTGCGGAAGGGTATGCGGCGCATGTCGGCTCGCACGAGCGAGGCTTCGGAGGCGGTTGCGTGCGCGGCCTGGAGGAGGGGCAGCGACAGATCGAGACCGGCGGTCCGATATCCCGCGCGGCGAAGTTCGGCCAGGTGTCGTCCGGCCCCGCAGGCGAGATCGAGAATGTGCGCACCGGGCGCCACCGAGGTCGCGTCCTTCAGCAGCGCCACCGCCTGACGCGCCTCGACCCGGTTGCGGTGGGGGTAGAGCGCCAGGTACTCGCGTCCGAACCAGCGGCGAAACCAGTCGGAGGGGGCGTCCCCGGAGACCGCGGCCATGGCCGGATCCGCCGGGCGGCGCGTTCGAGGTGGCGGTTTCCCGCAATCCTTCATTCGTTCCCCTTGTGATAGGGTTCGTTCCTCAGAATCGTCCCGGCCCGGTAGAGCTGTTCCGCAAGCGCCAGGCGGGCCAGGTCGTGGGGGAAGGTAAGGGAGGAAAGGGAGAGGGAAAGATCGCATTCCCGGACGAGCGACGGGTCGAGACCGAAGGCGCCGCCCACGATGAAGTGGACTCCCCGCTCCGGTCCGGCGAGGAGTCGCTCCAGCCAGCGCGCCAGCTCGACCGAGGAGAAGCGGCGGCCCTCGCGGGTGAGCGCAACCCGAAGAAAGTGGGGACGAAGAGCGGTGCGGATCGACCTGGCCTCGCGGCGCATCGCCTCCCCACCCCCCGGCCCCCTGCCCCGCCGGACTTCGCGAATCTCCATGCGCCAGTACCTTCCTGCGCGCCTCTCGTAGTCGGCGATTGCCGGAGCCATCGTCCCGCCCGCCCTGCCCACCACGATGACCGAGAGCTTCATGGACCGCCGGCCAGCGCCAGGAGCGCCTCCCGCAAGGGGGAAGGAGGGTCGCCCCGCACCCCGAACCCCACCACGGCGCAGCGGGCTTCCAGCGAGGAAAAGGCACGCAGCTTCACGGCGTCCTTTCCGGTGCAGACGATCGTGCGGCCGCCGAGATGGGCGAGGAGCGCTTCTGCGTCGCGGCGGCGGTAGCGGTAGTGATCGGGGAAGTCGAGGAGCTCGATCGAGGCGGTGGGCAGACGGCGGGCAAGGCCGCGGCCAAAGGCACCCGGGCGCGCCACCGAGCAGACCGCAAGGATGTCGCCCCGGGGCGGCGGAATCGCGCGGCCACCGAGATCGCGCCACCCGTCCATCTCCAGCGCGGCCTCCAGCACGGGGGTGCGGGGGGCGGTGCGGCCGAGTGTGCGCCGCCACGCGGGACCGTAGTCGTCGCCTGCCCCGGCCCGGCGCGTGATCAGGACGAAATCGGCGCGCGCCGCCGCCCCGACCGGCTCCCGCCCCGGCCCCCGCGGCAACATGCGATAGTTCGGCGAGTCCTCGGCAGCGACCAGAAGAACGTCAAGGTCGCGGGCGAGAGAGCGGTGCTGAAAGCCGTCGTCGACCAGGGCCAGCACGAACCCCAGCGCGGCCGCCTCGCGCACGCAGCCGCGCCGGTCGCGGCCCGCCCGCACCGCATCCGCCCCGAACCAGCCCCGGTGCAGCTCGGTTTCGTCGCCGCCGTACCCGCGCGTCACGATCGCTGTGGCCACGCCCCGCGCCCGGAGCCATTCCCCCAGCCAGCGCACCACCGGCGTCTTGCCCGTTCCCCCGACGGTCAGGTTGCCCACCGACGCCACCGGGATCGGGAGCCGCCCCGCGGCCGTGCGATCGTGCCATGCGCTCCGTGTGCGTACGGCTCCCCGGAAGATCGCCTCGGCGGGGGCCAGCGCCGCGTCCAGGAGGTGGATGGCGGCGCCTCGATGGCGGCCGGACCAGTAGGCGGGGGCCCAGCGGCGCAGCGTGGCCAGGGCTCCCGGTGCACCGCCCGGGTGGCGGAATCCGTTCGTGGCCGTCGCGGGGAGATCCCCGGCGTGCGCCTCCGGTTCGGTGGCTCGATCCGGCTGGGCGGGGCCGTTCATGCCGCTCCCGCAGGGAATTGGGGGAGGTGGCCGGAATCCGCCGCGGGCTCCAGGATCCCGGCCATCAACTCAACGACCCTCCGGGCCGCACCGGGGCTTCCCAGCGCCGCGCGCACCTCGCTGAGGGCGCGCACCATTCGCAGCCGGGCGGGGGAGGCGGTGTGGAGGAGGGGTTCCAGGGCGTCGGCGATGCGCGCCGGCGTGGCTTTCTCCTGAACGAATTCGGGGACCACATGCCTTCCCGCGACCAGATTGGGGAGCGCGATTGCCGGTACCCGCACCAGCCGGCGCGCCAGAAAGACCGTCGCCGGGTGCGCGATGTAGGTGGCCGCGAAGGGCATTCCCGCCAGCGCGGCCTCGAGTGTGCTGGTGCCCGATTTCACCAATCCGGCGGTTGCGATCGTTCGCAGCGAGTCGCCATCGGTGGTGGTGAGGAAGGGGAAGTCATCGTAGGAAGCGGAGGGCAGAAAGGACACGCGGCTCACCACGACTTGGAGCGCGGGCACTCGCCGCCGCAGCTCGAGCGCCGCCTCCGCAAAGGGCTTCGCGTGCCGCCGCAGCTCCTGCGCGCGCGATCCCGGAAAGAGCGCCAGCACCGGCTGCCCGCGATCGATCCCCAGCCGTGCGGCCAGAGCATCCGCGCATTCGGAACGCCGGTCCCCCTCCCCGTTTCCCTTCCCCCCCTCCCTCTCGCGATCCAGGAGCGGATGCCCCACGAAGACCGCGTTTCCCCCGTGCACGCGGTACAAGTCCGGCTCGAAGGGCAGAATCAGGGCGATGGCGCGAGCCATTTGGGCCAGCGTTCGGGCACGCCCCGCCTTCCACGCCCACACCTGGGGACCGATATAGTAGAGGACGGGAATGCCGAGACGGTGCGCGTGGCGCGTCATGCGAAGATTGAATCCGGGATAGTCCACCGGCACAACGATGTCGAAGCCGCCCCCCCGCAGCAGCGTGCGCAGTCGCTTCTCGAGGCGCAGAAAGTGCCCGATCCGCCCCGCGACCTCGGCGAATCCCATGAAGGAGAGCTCGTCCAGCTTCGCCAGCAACCGCACCCCCTCGCCGGACATGCGGTCACCCCCGATCCCCGTCATGCGGGCGCGCGGCCAGCGCCGTCTGATCTCGCGGGCCAACCCGGCGGCGTGCGCGTCTCCGGACGCTTCCCCAGCCAGAATCATTGCTCGGGGCCACGCCGAAGCGTCGCTCGGGGCCCGGTCGTTCACCGGTTCAGAAGGCCCGTCCGAGAAACCAGATCACGACGATGACGACGACAAGAAGGATGGCCAGAGTTGCGGGAGGCTTGCCCTTGCGGGTATCGATCCATTCCCGCTTACGACGGCGGCGAACGCGTATGAGCGACATGGTCCCGGATCCGTTCTTCGATGGCGAGTGAGAGGCGAAGCGCCCGCACCCCATCCTCGCCCGTAACAGGCGGCGGCGCCACCCCGGCGACCGCATCGCGAAAGGCTTCGAGCTCGACCGCCAGCGGTTCCCGGCCGTCTCCCCGCACCGCCGTTCGCTCCACCAGGGACGACAGTCCCGCCGCCAGCGCGCCGCTCTCCCGAGCGCCCTGGCCCGCCGACCCCCACGTCTCCAGGCTCGGCAGCCCATCCTTCAACCGATGAAATTCGCCGGTGCCGGCCGCCAGATCCAGCGACAGATACCCGGAGCGCTGCCAGATCCGGAGTGTGCGCACCTTGCGCCGCGAGATGCGGCTGGCCGTGAGGTTCGCAACCGCTCCGCCGCGAAAATCCAGCCGGGCATTGGCGATATCGGCGTGGGGGGAGAGGACCGGCACACCCACCGCGGCCAGGGACTCGACCGGACGGCGGATCAGGGTGCAGAGCAGATCCACATCGTGAATCATGAGGTCGAGGACCACCGCGATGTCGAGCGAGCGGGGCGAAAAGGTCGCCAGGCGGTGCGATTCCAAGAAAAGAGGACGGTCGATCAGGGGAAGCGCCGCGCGCACCACGGGGTTGAAGCGCTCCACATGGCCGACCTGCACGACGACGCCGCGCGTCCGGGCCGCCTCCACGATCCGCTCCGCTCCGGCGAGGTCGGGAGCCAGGGGTTTCTCGACCAAGACATGCACGCCCGCCTCGATGGCCGCCAGGGCGACCTCTGCGTGCGCCGACGAGGGCACCGCAATCACGATGGCGTCGCTGGCGTCGAGAAGCGCCCGCAAGGAGGCCTGCGAGGGAATGTCGAGCCCGTCCGCGATCGCCGCGCTCCGGGCCGAATCGATGTCGAAGACGCCGGAACAGCGTGCACCGGGAAGTGAAGCGGCCACGCGCGCATGATGGCGTCCGAGCGCTCCGACGCCCGCCACGCCGATGCGGGGACGATTCCCGGCGCGGGACTCAGACGATAACGCCGCGTTCGCTCTTGCGGATGAATTCGACGACATATCCGATTTCGGGAGTGCGCAGCGCGGGATCCGCTTCCACCCTGGCCAGCGCCTGCGAGAGATTGAGATTCGACTGGAAGAGAATCCGGTAGACTTGCCTCAAGCGCCGCCGCACCTCCACGGGAAATCCCCGGCGGTCCAGCCCGACCGCGTTGAGTCCGTAAAGCCTTGGCGAGGGATTGCCCACAGCGCGGCAGAAGGGCGGCACATCCTTCGCAATTCGGGAACTGCCGCCGATGAAGGCGTGGGCCCCGATGCGAACGAACTGGTGAATGGCGACCAGCCCGCTTACGATCGCCCAGTCCTCGATGGCCACGTGCCCCGCCATGTTGGTTGCGTTGGAGATGATGACGTGGTTGCCGATCTCGCAGTCGTGCGCGATGTGGCAGTAGGCCATCACCAGACAGTCGGAGCCCACCGCGGTCCTTCCGGAGGCGGCCGTGCCCCGGTTCAGGGTGGCGAACTCGCGGATCACGGTGCGGTCGCCCACCCGGAGGAAGGTGCGTTCGCCCTCGTACTTGAGGTCTTGGGGATCGGTCCCCAGCACGGCCCCGTTGGCGATGCGGCAGTTGTGCCCCACCTCGGTGTCTCGTTCGATCAGAGCCCTGGGCCCGACCACGGTGTTGGCGCCGATCGTCACTCCCGGGCCCACGATCGCAAAGGGACCGATCTCCACGCCCGCGCCGATGACGGCGGCCGGATCCACGATCGCGGTCGCGTGAACCCTCGTCCGGGTCCGCTCCTCCGTCCGCGCGCCGATCACCGGTCGACGATTCTCGCCGTCATCTCGGCCTGGGCCACGACCTTGCCCTCCACCAGCCCCCTCCCCCTCATCTTGCAAGTGCTGCGCCGAAGATTCACCATTTCGAGTTCGAAGCGGAGTTGATCGCCGGGCGTGACCGGCCGCCGCCACTTCACGTTGTTCAGAGACATGAAATAGACAACCTTGTCTTGCGGATTGTTCACCGCGTCCATGAGGAGAAGTCCGCCGACCTGCGCCATTGCCTCGATCACGAGGACGCCCGGCATGATCGGGTGTTCGGGGAAGTGGCCGCGGAAGAACGGTTCGTTGATGGTGACGTTCTTCAGACCGACGATGCGCTTGCGGGATTCGAACTCGAGGATTCGGTCGACGAGGAGAAGAGGATAGCGGTGCGGCAGGTGGCGCATGATCCGCCGGATGTCGATCTGCCGGGACCGCCGCCGCCGGTCCTGCTCCAGGATGGCCCGAACGAGCGCCACGTTCCCGGCGTGGCTGGGACGGTCGGCGACGATATGGGCCCGCACCCGTCCACCGGTCAGCCATAGATCGCCGACGATGTCGCCCACCTTGTGGCGAAGGAACTCGTCCGCGTAGCGCAGCGAGTCGTTCAGCACCGCTTTCCGGTCCAGCACCACCGTGTTTTCCAGTGAGGCGCCCTGGGCGAATCCGCGGGAGCGCAGGGCATCGACCTCGGAGTGGAAGCCGAAGGTGCGCGCACCGGCGATCTCCTGGACGAAGCGGCCGGATTCGATGCGAAAATCTCCGTACTGCCGCCCGATCGCGGGATGGTCGAAATCGATCGTGGCGGAGATGCGCAAGCCCTCGTACGGAAGCGCCACATAGGAACCCCCGCCGGGACCCATCACCGTGACCGGCTCGGCGAGCACGATCACCCGCGCCGGTTCTTCCTGGGTTGCGGTGCCCGCGTCGCGCAAGAGCTGAATCCAGGGTGCGAAGCTTCCGTCGAGGATGGGAATCTCCGCGCCCTCCACCCGCACCTCCGCATTGTCGATGCCGAGCGCCGCAAAGGCGGCCATGAGGTGCTCGACGGTATCGACGGCAACCCGTCCTCTTCCGATCTTGGTTCCCAGTTCGGTGCGCACCACCGTGCCCGCCCGCGCCGCGACCTGTGGAGAACCGGGCAGATCGCACCGGACGAAGACGATTCCGCTGTCCGCCGCCGCCGGCCGGATGAAGAGCGTACAGGGCTCGCCGGTGTGGACGCCGATTCCGGAGGCCCCGACCTCGCGGGCGACCGTTCGCTGAAGCTCCCTCATCCCTCTTGAACCCCTTCCTTTGAGTGCGGTTCCGTCGCGGCAACGCGCCGTTCGAGGCTTCCGACCCGCGCGGCCAGCCTGGACAGACGCATCAGGCGGGCCATGGCGCGCAGGTAGCGGCGGTGGTCGCGGGCGGGATACCCGGAGACGACCTGTCCCGGCGCGATATCGGAGATCACTCCGGCCTGGGCGCCGATCCGGGCCCCGGCTCCGATCGTCAGGTGACCCACCAGCCCGGCCTGCCCCCCGAGCGCGGCACCCTCGCCGACCCGGGTTGAGCCGGCGATCCCCACTTGAGCGACGATCATGGCGCGCGCGCCGATCTCGACGTTGTGGCCGAGGTGCACCAGGTTGT
Organism: Longimicrobiales bacterium; assembly: GCA_965213665.1. Lineage (GTDB taxonomy): Bacteria > Gemmatimonadota > Gemmatimonadetes > Longimicrobiales > Gaopeijiaceae > Bin94. The sequence continues at coordinate 1,261,458 of CBDBZW010000003.1, read as the reverse complement.
CGAGCTTGGCTCCGGCTCCGATCCGGGTGTTGCCGAGCGAACCGCGGTCGATCGTGCAGTTGGCCCCGATCTCGACGTCGTCTCCGACGATGCACCCGCCCACCTGGGGGACCTTGATGTGGCTGCCGTCCTCCTGGATGTAGCCGAAGCCGTCCACCCCGATGCGGCTTCCTGCGTGCACGATCACGCGCCGCCCAAGCCGGACCCCCGGGTAGAGAGTGACGTGCGGGTGCAGCACGGTGTCGTCGCCGATGCGCGATTGTTCGCCGACGACGCAGTGGGCGCCGATGCGCGCGCGGTCCCCGATTACCACACCCGCGCCGATGACTGCGCCCGCGCCGATCTCCGCACGGTCCGGGAGGTTCGCCGCAGGGTGAACGACCGCCGAAGGGTGCCGCGTCCAGCTTTGCGGCGGCGGCGGATGGAAGACTCCGAGCAGGGTGACCAGCGCTTGCCGGGCGTCATCCACCACGACGCGGTCGCGCGGTCCTCCCTGGCACCCGCTCAGCGCCTCCGACACAAGGAGGGCACCGGCCCTGCAGCCGTCCAGGTTGCCGGTGTAGCGCCGGTCCGCCAGGAACGCAAGGTCGCCGGGTCCGCCGTCTCGCAGCGTGGAAATTCTCCGCACCAGGGAGGCGCCATCGCCGACCACCCTTCCCCCCGTTGCTTCCGCCACCCGGGCAAGCGTGAGCCAGGCGGCGCGCACGGCTCCGGTTCCGTCATCCCCCTCCGGGATCGGCATCGGCTTGCAAACGGGACACCACCTCCTGAGTCAGGTCCAGAGAGGGATCCGCCGCGAGAATGACCTGGGACGCCCGGTCCAGGATGATCGCGAAGCTCCCCTCCACGCGGATCTCCTCGATGGTCGCGGTAATCCGGTCCATGACCGGCTGCAGGAGCTCGGCCTGGCGCTGTTGGAACTGAAGCTCCAGCTCTCCGCGCCGCCGGACGAGGGCCTGCTGCTGATTGGTCAGCTCGGCCTCCCGGCCTTGGCGCGCCTCGGGCGTCATCGACATCGCCTGTTGCTGGAATTCGGTGATTGCAGCGTTCAGCCCCGATTCCAGGAGCTGGAGTTCGGAGGTTGCCTCCTGCTGGGCGGTCTCGAGCTGCGCGCGCGCATCCTGTGCGGGTGCGTACTCGGCGAGCACGGCGTTGGAGTCCACATATCCCACCCTGGCCCCCTGGGCCGCGAGCGGCGTCGTGCCCAAGGCCGACAGCGCCAGGGCGATTGTCAAACGCGATACGCTCATTTGCGTTGATTCTCCATTTCGGAAATGATTCCGTCCCCCGCCTGCCCCGGGACGAGCGCGGTGTGACTGGTTTGGTCAGAAGTTGGGGCCCATCCGGAAGTGCAGTTGCCACCCCGGCTCGGTCTTGTCGAATCCGTATGCGTAATCCAGGCCGATCGGGCCGAAGGGGGTGACGATCTGAACGCCGAATCCCGCGCCCCGGAAGAGCCTGGAGGTGTTGAGATGACCCGGGTCGGTCCAGTTGTTGCCCGCGTCGAAGAATGCGGAGAGCCCGATGTTGGAGCCGATGACCGTCTTGAACTCGGCGGTGCTCAGGAAGAATGCGTTGCCGAGCCGGTCGATCTGCTGAATGCCGCCGCCGCGTTCGGGGAAGTATCCCTGCGGCGTGATCGAGGTTTCGTCGTATCCGCGCAGCGGCTGGCCGAACTGCACCCCGCCCATCCAGAAGGACTCGAAGGGGAACCGGGAGGCATCGCCGAAGAGGGCGCCGCCGCGCAAGGACAGTCCCAGCGCGAACTGCACATTCCCCGGACTCGTGCCATCGCCCCCGAGCTGGCCCACGGGAATCAGCCACTGGGCCTGGGCGGTCTGCTTCACAAAGTCCCCCGCGCCTCCCAGAGGGCCGCCGTTCAGCTCCAGATTCATCGTCTGCATTGAGCCGGCGGTCGCGAAGATCGGGTGGTTCAGCGTCTGCCGGGTGATTCCCAGCGACACGGTGCTGAGCGTACCGGGTGGAAGTCCGAAGAGTGAGGTATCGTCGGCGCTGCTGAAGGATTCGTAGCTGGTGCGCGAGAGCGAGTATCCGGCAAAGACGCGCGTGCGCAGCGATCCCGGAAAGGGCACCCCGAAGCGCGTGGTGAATCCCGCCCTTCTCCGTCTGCCGGTCGCGAATTGAAAGAAGCGGTCGGTCGAGTTAAAGAGCGAAATCGAGCCACTGGTGGTTGTCTGGAAGAGCGCCGGATCGGTGAAGCTCAGGGTGAAGCTCCGGATGTAGCGCCCGAAATCCCAGCGAACGCTGCCGATCTTGGCCTGTCCGAAGAGGTTGGGCTGATCGTACCCCAGGAAACCGGAGAGGCCCACGCCCCCGCCCACCGCCGTGCCGAACTGAAGCGATCCCGTCGATTTCTCGGCCACATTGAATACGATGTCAACGTCGCCGGTTTCGTCGTTGGTGAGGATGTCGGGGTTGGGTAGCGGCGTGTCGAAGAAGCCCAGCGACCCGATGTTCTGGTAGGACTGGATGAGGAGCTGCTGGCTGTATACATCGCCGGGCAGCAGATAGATCTTCTCGCGGATGATGCGATCGTAGGTGAAGTCGTTGCCGGAGATGATGACGCGATTGACGTAGGCCTGGCTTTGCTCGAGGATCCGCCAGCTCGCGCGCACCGTCGGATGACCCGCGACGACCTCTCCGGTCCGCTCCCAGTACGGTTCAAGTTGCGCGTAGAGGTAGCCCTCATTGTGATAGAGCTCGCGTACGCTCTGCGCCGCCTCCTCGAAGCGCACCGCATTGAAGATCACCCCCGCCTCGTCCGCGTCCTCGTCGTCGCCGAGCCCCAGCGCGTCGAGAATGCCCCCCGTTTCCTCCTCGAAATACCCCTTCAGATCCTCCTCCTCGAAGGCGCTGGCGCCCTCGACCGCGAAGTCGGCCAGACGGTACTGGGAACCTTCGTCCACCCGGATCTCCAGACGGGCCTTGCCGGTGGCCGGGTCCACGATCAGGGTGTCGCCGAGCACCTCGAAGTCCAGGTAGCCGTCCCGGTGATAGCGGCGTGGGAGCGCGTCGAGAAGGTCGAGCTCGAAGTCGAGGTCGTTGTAGCGGCCGGTGCGGAACCAGAAGAACCCCTCCTGCCTGGTGCCCATCGCGCCGCGCAGCTCGTCGCCGCTAAAGTGCTCGTTGCCGGAAAAGGTGACCTGAGCAATGGTAACACGTTGTCCCTCATCGACTTCAATCACTACGTCAACGGCGCCCGGGTCGCCCGGGACCGGCTCTTCGCGGCGTTCGATCAGGGCGAAGGGAATTCCGTTGCGGCGCAGCTCCTCGCGGATCCACGATTCGGCCCTCGCCACGGCGTTGCGCGACAGGGGCGCATCCTCCTCCAGGCCCGAGTTCTCGATCACATCGCCGGAGGAGAGCGATTCCAGACCGGTGATGCGCACCAGGCGGGCGATCGGGCGCTCCTCCACCTCCAGGATCAGGGTGTTGCGGCCCGAGGAGCCGTCAATCATGGCGGAGATGTCGGCGTACTGGCCCGTGGCCCACAGATTCTTGATGGCCCGCTGGACGTCGAAGCCGCTGTTGAGCGTTCCCGGCTGGATGCCTGCGACCCCGACGATGGCCTGCTCGGCGATGCGCACATTGCCGCGCGCCACGATCGTGTCGATCCGCACCAGCGAAGCGCTCGGATCCTGGGCCGCCGCTCCCTCGACCACGGACGCACCCGCCGCCACCAGGGCGCAGAGGCAAATAAGACGCGCCCGCAGTCCCGTCCCGGTTCGCGCAGTCATGTCTTCGTGGGCGCCCTGACGCCGATGGAAAGCGCCTCGCCGTCCTCCGCAACCCCGATTTCGAGTTCGTCGCCTTCGCCGAATTCAGCCATGAGGATCTTCTCCGAAAGGGGGTCCTCGATGTAGCGGCGGATTGCACGCCGGAGCGGCCGGGCGCCGTAGCGGTCGTCGTGGCCCTCGGCGACCAGAAAGTCCACCGCCTCCGGGGTAAGCCGGAACTCCAGCCCCGACTCGCCGAGTCGTTCCCTGAGGTCGCGCAGCATGATGTGGACGATGCGGGCGATGTCGGTGAGAGAGAGGGGATGGAAGACGATGGTGTCGTCGATCCGGTTGAGGAACTCGGGGTTGAAGGTACGGTTGATCGCCTCGGTGACCTTGTCCCGCATGGCGCCGTAGCTGGAGGCCGCGTCCTGTTGCTGGAATCCGAGACCGCCCCGCGCGATGTTCCGCGCGCCCAGGTTGGAGGTCATGATGAGAACCGTGTTTCGGAAATCGACCTTGCGGCCGTAGTTGTCGGTGAGACGGCCCTCGTCGAGCACCTGCAGGAGAATGTTGAAGACATCCGGGTGCGCCTTCTCGATTTCGTCCAGGAGCACGACTGCGTAGGGGCGCTCGCGGACCGACTTGGTGAGCGTTCCGGAGTCGTGGTAACCGACGTATCCGGGCGGAGCCCCGATAAGGCGCGAGACCGAGAATCGTTCCATGAATTCGCTCATGTCCACGCGGATCAGCGCCTCGCGGTCCGCGAAGAGAAACTCGGCCAGGGTGCGCGCGAGTTCGGTCTTCCCCACCCCGGTCGGTCCGGAGAAGATAAAGGAACCGATCGGCCGGTCCGGGTCCTTGAGTCCCGCCCGGCTGCGGCGAATTGCGCGAGAGATCGCGGCCACGGCCTCGTCCTGGCCCACGATGCGACGGTGCAACTCGGTTTCCATGTTGACCAGGCGCGCGGTCTCGGCCTGGCGAATGCGGGTCAGCGGAATCCCCGTCCAGCGGCTCACGATGAAGGCCACGTCGTCGGTAGTGATCTCGGGGCGAAAGCGGCGGCGCTCCTCCTCCCACTCGACCCTGGCTTCGCCGATCCGGCGCTGGATCTCGCGCTCCTCGTCGCGAAGCTGCGCGGCCCGCTCGAAGTCCTGGTCGCGGATCGCGTTTTCCTTGGCGGCGGCAACCTCGGAGAGCTTGTCCTTGAGGTCGTCTACGACCGCCGGGGGAACCTGGCTGGCGATCTGTGCGCGGGCCCCGGCCTCGTCGATGACGTCGATGGCCTTGTCGGGCAGGAAGCGGTCGGTGATGTAGCGGTCCGCGAGCCTGGATGCGGAGGCCAGCGCTTCATCCGGAATGGTGATCTTGTGGTGATCCTCGTAGTGGCCGCGCAGCCCCGCGAGGATGTCGACCGTCTCTTCCACGGTCGGCGGATCCACCATCACCGGCTGGAAGCGCCGTTCGAGGGCACCGTCCTTCTCGACGTAGCGGCGGTACTCGTTCAGCGTCGAGGCGCCGATGCAGCGGAGTTCGCCCCGTGCGAGCGCGGGCTTGAGCATGTTTGAGGCGTCGATCGCACCCTCCGCCGCCCCCGCCCCCACCATCGTGTGCAACTCGTCGATGAAGAGCACCACGGTGCGGCTCTTCGAGATCTCGTTGACGACCGCCTTGAGCCGTTCCTCGAACTGGCCGCGGTACTTGGTGCCCGCCACCACGGCCGCCATGTCGAGCGCGAGGACCCTGTTGTCGACCAGCGTCTCGGTGACTTCGCCCCGCGCGATCATCTGCGCGAGACCTTCCACGATGGCGGTCTTGCCCACGCCGGGCTCACCGATCAGGACCGGGTTGTTCTTGCGCCGTCGGCAGAGGATCTCGGTCACGCGCTCGATCTCGGTCACGCGGCCCACGATCGGGTCGAGCTCGCCCTGCCGCGCGAGTCCGGTGAGGTCGCGGCAGAAGTGGTCGAGCGCGGGGGTGCGGGACTTGCGGTCCTTGCGCCGGCCCGGTTCGGCGGCGGTGGCGGCCGGTCCCGGGCTGCCCGGAACCGGGGCGCTTCCCGGGGAGGCCACATCGGAGCCGAGCACCTTGAGCGTCTCGGCCCGGGCTTCGTCGATCGTCACCCCCAGGGCGTTGAGCGCCTGCGCCGCGATTCCCTTGCGCTCCCGGAGCAGTCCCAGGAGCAGATGTTCGGTGCCCACATACGAATGATTGAGTTCGCGCGCCTCGACCATCGCGAATTCGAGCACCTTCTTGGCCGGATTCGTATAGGGAAGATCGCCCAGCGCGATCGTGGCGGTGCCCCGGCGCACCGATTCATCGATGCGTTCGTGGACCTGGTCGAGATCGACATTCAGATTCCCCAGAACGTGGGCCGCCACTCCTTCGCCCTCGCGAATGAGGCCCAGGAGGATGTGCTCGGTGCCCACATAGTCGTGCTGAAGGCGGATGGCCTCCTGGCGAGCCATCGAAAGAACCTTGCGCACGCGTTCCGTGAAGTTGTAGTTCATCCTTGATGGCCCTCGCCACGGCTCCACATTCGTTGCCCCGGACCGACGAACCCGGCGCCGCTCCCTGCTGCCGCGCCCCGGTGGGAACCATGCCCCGGCCCGTGCGGATAATGTATCACCTTCCCCGGGGACCGCGCGGTTGTCAGAGTACCGGTCATCGTTTCTCGCGCAGAATCCGACGGATGCGTGCGGCCCGGCTCACCTTGCGTTCCTCCGGCGAAATCGCGCTCTCGGCGGCCGCTTCGAGGTGCGCCGTCTGCGTGAGGATCATGGTGCGATTCAGCGCGTACAGCGAAGGTGCGGGCAGAATCCGAAGCGAGACGCCGAGCCGCACTCCGGAGAGCAGGTTCATCATCTCCTCGTAGTCAATGGTGTGGGCGTAGCGGAGGAGCCCGTAGGCGCGCCAGACCTTGTCCTCGGTGATCGTGCCGGCGTCGCGCATCAGGACCTTGCGCGCTTCCTTCTCCCTGGAGATCACGGTAAGAACGGTTCGGTCCAGGTGATCGACCAGATCCTCCTCGCTCCTGCCCAGGGTGGTCTGGTTGGAGATCTGGAAGAAGTTCCCCACGAACTCCGATCCTTCGCCGAAGAGGCCCCGGGTGGTGAGCCCCACCTGCGTGATGGCCCGCAGCGTGCCGGTGATTTCGCGCGTCAGTACGAGACCGGGAAGGTGCAGCAACACCGACGCGCGCAGGCCGGTTCCCGCGTTGGTCGGGCAGGAGGTGAGGAAACCGAACTCGGGGTGCCAGGCCAGCGGCAGCATGCCCCCCAGCTCGTCGTCGAGCCCGCTGACCCGCCGCAGGCTGTCGGCCAGACGCAGCCCCGACCTGATGCACTGCATCCGCAGATGGTCCTCCTCGTTGATCATCACGGAGAGCGCGCCGCCGGGACAGATCGCCACCCCGGCCCCCGCTTCGGGCGCGCGGCCGCCGATCAGCTCCTGCGATGCGAGTCGGCGTTCCAGGAGGATCCTCTGGCTGCGGCGGGGCAGCTCCAACAGATCCAGGACGGCGGCCTCGCGGGGACGGCAGGCGCTGTACACCGCTTGCGCGGCCTCGGCAAAGATCTGCTCGCGGTCGCCGGCCCGGGCGAGCGATCCATAGCGGCGGCCCTCCAGGTTGCGGGCAAGACGCACGCGCGTCGCGATCGCGATGTCGGCGTGGGGGCCGCTGGCGTCGAGCCATTCCAGCCCCGGATTCGTCTCGGGAAGCCCGGCGGTCATCGTATTGCGCTCTCCTCCAGGGTGGGTTCGATCCCGATGGGTTCGGGTCCTACGACGGTTCGGACAGTTCGTGGCTCCGCACCTGGTCCCGCAACACCGCAGCCCGCTCAAAGTCCTCCGCTTCGATTGCGCGTTGCAGACTTCGGCGCAGCTCCGCCACCCGGTCTCCACGCGCCGCACGGGTAGGATCCGGTGGATTGTACGCCTTGCCCGCGTGACGGCTTGATCCGTGAACGCGGCTCAGGACGCGCCGCAGCCGGGCCTCAAAGACCGTGTAGCAGCGCGAACACCCGAGCCGGCCCCCGTCGCGAAAGGTCGCCATCGTCATGCCGCAGGAGTCGCAGGCCCTTCCATCCGGTTCGGCGTCGTGGGGCGACCTGGGCCCGAAGATCTGCGCCAGCAACTCGACGGCCGGGTCCTGTGGGGAATCGGACCGGATTCCCTTGTCGCGCGCACACTTCCGGCAAAGGTAGTGCGTGGAGGACTTGTTGTTCACGACCTGGGTCAGGTGCACCACCGCCGGTTGCTCGCACCCATCCACGTCGCATGGTCGCTTCGGGTCAGGCATCTTCGAGTACCCCTTCGCGAAGCCTCAGTACGCGTTCGGCCCTGGAGGCAAGTTCACGGTTGTGCGTCGCCACGACCAGTGCAACCCGGTGGCGCTTCCGCAGTCCGAAGAGCAGATCCTGGACCTGGCGGCTCGCCCGGGCGTCGAGGTTGCCGGTGGGTTCGTCGGCGAGCACCACCAGCGGCTGGTTGACGAGTGCCCTGGCCACGGCCACCCGTTGCTGCTCCCCGCCGGAAAGCTGTCCCGGCCGGTGCCCGAGACGGTGCCCGAGCCCGACCTGTTCCAGCAGCTTCGCCGCCCGTTCGCGCACCTCGGCCGGGGTGTCGCCGCGAATCAGGCCCGGCATCATGGCGTTCTCCAGGGCGGTGAAATCCACCAGAAGGTGGTGGAATTGAAAGACGAATCCCACGCTCCGGTTCCGGAGCGCGGCTGCCCGGTCGTCGTCAAGTGTCGCGAGGTCGACTCCTCCGAGCCGCACGGTGCCCGCGGTGGGACGGTCGAGCGCCCCCAGCAGGTGCAGGAGGGTGGACTTGCCCGATCCGCTTGCCCCCACGATCGCGACCGCTGCGCCCGCCGCAAGAGATAGATTCAGCCCCCGCAGCACTTCGATTCCGCGCCCGGGCAGCCCGAGGTAGGAGCGCGTCAGTCCGCGGGCTTCCAGCACGGCCTCGCCCGGACCGGTGGCCGGCCGGACCGGCTCAGTCGTGGCGGATGGCATCGACGGGCGCCAGCGCCGACGCCTGCCGCGCCGGGTAGATGGTGGCGAGAACCGAGATCAGCAGCGAGACTCCCGCGATCCAGGCCACATCCCAGGGAGAGAGATCGACGGGCAACCGGTCGACGAAGTAGACGTCGGGCGGGATGCGAATCAGGCCGGTGCGGCCGATCAGCAGCGAGACGGCCAGCCCGAGTCCCAGTCCGGCGATCGTCCCCACGACCCCGATCCAGAGCCCCTGAAAGACGAAGGCCCGCTGCGTGTCCCTTCCCGTCATTCCCATCGCCCTGAGGATGCCGATCTCGCGGGTGCGGTTTACGACCACCATCGCCAGCGTTCCCACGATGTTGAGCGCGGCGACAAGCACGATCAGCGAGAGGATCAGTGCCATGGCGAGCTTCTCGAGCTTGAGCGCGGCGAAGAGCTGGCGGTTGGTCTCGGTCCAGGAATCGACGATGTACGGGAAGCCTCCCAGCGCCGCCTCAACCGAGTCCGCCACCCGGTCGGCCTGCCAGGGATCCTCCGCGCGGGCGCCGACGAAGGAGGCCATCTCCGGTTCCAGCTTCAGGAGTCGCTGCACCGCTTCGAGGCTGGCGTAGCCCTGAGTGCGGTCGAAGTCGTGCATGCCGGTGGAGAAGATTCCCGAAACGACCCACTCCTCGGACTGGATGATCGGTTCGCCATTCGGTCCCCAGTCGATGTTCTCCAGCGCCACGACGCTGACGGTGTCGCCTTCGAAGAGGTTCATGCGCCGCGCCATCTCCACGCCGATCGCGAGCGGGGGCAGCCCGCCTTCCTCATCGGCCAGGGCGAGACGGCCGGACCTCAGGCTGTCCTGCATGGGCGTTACCGCCGCGGCCCCGGGCGCCAGATCGACGCCGTAGAGATCCAGCACATCGGCGAAGTCGTGGATCACGATCCCCACCCGGGTGAAGCCGGCCGCCGAGGCCGCAACAACGCCATCCACGCCGCGCGTCGCCTCCACCACGCGCCCGCGGTCCTCCAGGCGCAGGGACATTCCCGCCTGCCGTACCATGATCTGCGGATGCGACCCCAGAATCTTCTCGCGCAGCTCATTCTGCATCCCCGTCATCACCCCGATCACCACGATCAGCGCGGTGACCCCCACCGTCACTCCGCCCAGCGCGATCCAGGTAATGAAGGAGAGCAGCTTGCCCCGTTTGCGCGAAGCCAGAAGGCGTCCGGCCAGGAACCAGGCGAGCCGGGTGCGCGAGGTGGGTGAGGAGGCGAATCTCATTCCGCGCCGGGCTCGCTGCGTTGGCCCGCGTGCGGTGCGCGCGATCCCCCTGTGCGCTCGGACTCCTGGGAACGCTCGCTTCGCCGATGTGCTCCCGGCGCGCGCGATTCTTCGGCACGCAGGGTGGGAAAGAGGATGACGTCGCGGATCGAGGCCTGGTCGGTCAGCATCATCACGACGCGATCGATCCCGATTCCGCAGCCGCCGGTGGGAGGGAGTCCGTACTCGAGGGCGCGGATGTAGTCTTCGTCCACCTGTTGGGCCTCGGGGTCTCCGGCCGCCCCCAGCGCAGCCTGCTCCTCGAAGCGGGAGCGCTGTTCGAGGGGATCGTTGAGTTCGCTGAAGGCGTTGGCGATCTCCTCTCCGGCCATGAACAACTCGAAGCGTTCGGCCACTTCGGGTCTTCCCCGCCGGGGCTTGGCCAGGGGACTGAGCTCGCGGGGGTAGTCGAGGACGAAGGTCGGCTGAACCAGCCCGGGTTGCACGAGCGTGCCGAAGAGCTTGTCGAGAAGCTTGCCCTTTCCGGCCCCCTCCAGATCGTCGATTCCCAGCGCCCTGGCGCGCGAGCGCAGCTCCCGGACCCCCAGCGCCAGCGGATCCGCATCCAGACGGTCCCCGAGCGCATCGGTGAAGGAGAGCCGCGTGAAGGGGGGCGAGAGGTCGATCTTGAGTCCCTGAAAGTCGCAACCGGTTCGGCCCGTCGCCGCCCGGGCCAGCTTGGCCATGAGCCGTTCGACCACATCCATCATGGTCTCGTAGTCCGCGAAGGCCTGGTAGAACTCCAGCATCGTGAATTCGGGATTGTGGAAGCGGTCGATCCCCTCGTTGCGGAAGTCCTTGGAGATCTCGTAGACGCGGTCCAGTCCGCCCACGATCAGGCGCTTGAGATAGAGCTCGTCGGCGATGCGCAGGTAGAGTCTGCGGTTCAGCGCCATGTGGTGCGTGACGAAGGGACGGGCCGAGGCGCCGCCGTAGAGAGGCTGCAGGACCGGGGTCTCGACCTCGAGGAAGCCCAGATCGTCGAGGAACCGCCGAGCCGTCGCGACGATGCGGGCGCGGGCGCGAAAGACCTCCCGCACCGGGGGATTCACCGCCAGATCGGCGTAGCGCTGCCGATAGCGGGCCTCGCGGTCGGCGAAACCGGCGTGGGCGATGCGTTCGCCGGTCGCGCGGTCCACCTCCACCTTGCCGAGCGGAAGGGGCCGGAGCGACTTGGCGAGCAGTTCGACGCTCCCGGCCAGCACCGTGACCTGTCCCGCACGGGTACGGAAGAGCCTTCCCTCCACCCCGATCCAGTCCCCCAGATCCAGGAGTTCCAGGAGCGACCACGCCCCGGCCGGCAGCGCGCTCCTGCGGAAATAGCACTGGATGCGCCCGGTGTGGTCTTCCAGATCCCCGAAGGCGCTCTTGCCGTGCGACCGAAATCCCACCAGCCGTCCCCCCCACCGCCCGGCCGTCCCGTACCCCCCGTCCAGGGCGCCCGCGGCTTCCGTCTCCTCGAAGCGGGCGGTTGCCGACTCGGCCCGCTGCGTTACGTCGAAGGACCACGCGAAGGGCTGGATTCCCTTCTCCTTCAGCGCTTCCAGCTTTTCCCGCCGGATCTTTTCCACCCGCGACGATTCCGGCCTGCGCTCTCCGGTCATTGCAGCTCCGCCCGGCCGAACCGCTTCAGCCATGCCTCGATGAATGGGTCCAGCGCTCCGTCCATCACGGCGTTTACGTCTCCTTTTTTCAGGTCGGTGCGGTGGTCGTTGACCATCGTGTAGGGGGCCAGCACATAGGAACGAATCTGATTCCCCCACGAAATCCCGGTCTTTGACGACTCCAGCGCCTGCTTTTCGCGCTCCTTCTCCTCGCGGGCCCGTTCGTAGAGCGCGGCCTTGAGCATCTTCATGGCCGTCGAGCGGTTCTTGTGCTGCGACCGCTCCTGCTGGCACGACACCACAATGCCGGTGGGCCGGTGCGTGATGCGGATCGCCGAGTCGGTCTTGTTGACGTGCTGCCCCCCCGCTCCGGATGCCCGGAAGGTGTCGATGCGGAGGTCGGATTCGTCGATTTCGATCTCGATCTCGTCGTCCACGACCGGGTAGACGAAAACCGAGGCGAAGGATGTGTGGCGGCGCGCCTGCGAATCGAAGGGAGAGATGCGGACCAGGCGGTGGATCCCCTTTTCCGCGCGGAGGTAGCCGTAGGCGTGGTCGCCCCGGATCTCCAGCGTGACGCTCTTGATGCCGGCCTCCTCGGCGGTGTGCAGATCGAGGACCTTGATCTCGCAGCCGCGGCGTTCGGCCCAGCGCTGGTACATGCGCGAGAGCATCTCGGCCCAGTCCTGCGATTCGAGGCCTCCGGCCCCTGGGTGAATGGTCAGCATTGCGTCGCGGTGGTCGTCGGCTCCTCCCAGCATCCCCCGCAGCTCCAGCCGGGCGATTGCCTCATCCAGCGCGCGTACCTCGTCGTTCCACTCCGCCTCCATCTCCGGGTCGGCCTCCTCGGCGATCAACTCCGCGAGTTCGGCCAGCTCGGCGGCTTTCGCATCCAGCGCGGTCCAGGGACGCACCCATTCCTTGAGCTCGTTGGCCTGGCCAATGCAGGCGCGCGCGGCCTCAGGGTCGTCCCAGAAGTCCTGGCCGGACATCTCTTCTTCAAGGGCGTCCAGGCGCTCGCTGCGGGCGGCGAGGTCAAAGATACCCCCGGAGATCGTCGATCCGGCGGCGGGAGGCTGCGAGACGTTGGTTCTGTTCCTGTAGTGACGCCATGGGAGTCATTGAGCGGCGGGCGCGGCGTGAGAGAAACGGGATGCAACCGGCCCTGGGCGGGCACGGACAGCCCCAAAGATAACGTTACGCGCGCGGCGTGGTTCGGAGCGGGATCAGGGAACCGCGACCGCGAAGACCAGCGCGACCCCTTCGCCGCCGGGCAGGGCGCGCAGGCGGGCGGTGACAAAGGCGTCGAGCGCGCTGAAGATGTGGTTCGCGGCCAGGAGCCCCAGCGCCAGCCGGGCATCGCGGAAGCGGTTGTCGCTCGCGGCGATGATGCCACCGTAGCGCTCCCGGTCGGCGGCCGACCCCCAGGCCCAGAGGAAGGGCGGGCCGTACCCCCTCTCGTGGTAGTAGGCAAGGGCACGGGCATGGCCCGGGGATCCCTCCGGAGTCGCGGCGTCCACATTGTAGATCTCCAGCGCGAGCGCCCAGACGGAGCCGTTCCAGGTGGCCGGGTCGGTTTCGGGCTGAAGGCCGGCGCGTAGCGGGTTCGCGTCCCAGCGGCCGGAGGCGTGCCAGCGCGAGAGGCGCTCGAAGTAGTCGAAGTCGCCATCGGTGCGCGGGGCGGCGCTGAGGCCGGCGCGGGCGGCGCTCCAGGCGAAATCCCGGTAGTCGCGGCGGAAGTCGTGCGCATCGGAGCGCGCGCCAAGAAACGCGAGGATCGTGGCCGCCTCCACCGCGGCGTAGGCCAGCCAGCGACGCTGTCCCTGCCGGTACTGGCCCAGGCCGGGGACCGCAAGGGACGCGACGAAGGAGGTCGCAGGGCCCGGAGCGCCGCCGTCCTGGGGGGGGGAGAGCGGAAGGGGGAGGGAGAAGGTGGCCGTTCCGGGGGTTTGGGGGGTGGCGGGGAGGGGGGCCGGGAGGACGAGGAGGCCGGTTGCGGCCAGCAGGGTGGCCGCGAGGGGGACTCGTTGCGCGGCAAACGACGGTCGGGAGTGCATGGCCCCGGACCCTTACTCGAAGGTGGCCGAGAGGGTGATGTGAACCGGTTCGGTCTCGCCGGTTACGACCGAACGCGTCAGCGACTTGGCAAGGTTGATGTGGAAGCGTTCGAGACCGAATCCCACCCCCACCGAGGCGCCGTTCGTCTGGTCGTACCGGCCGGCGACGTAACCGGCGCGAATCGAGACGAGATCGGCGGCCGCGTAGTCCATCCCGGCATAGAACGAGGGCGACCCCGGGTTGCGCC